>NZ_CP048877.1:0-1200000 GCF_011207455.1 Thermosulfuriphilus ammonigenes | reverse complement strand
AGCCCGCATGATCGGCCACATTACCTATCTTTCAGATACGGCCTTACGGCGTAAGTTCGGACGTCGCCTTCAAGATAAAAAGAATTTTTCCTTTAATTTTGGTGTGGATTTTCAGGTAGAAAGCTATCTGCGGTATCAGGGCCGGAAATTTGTCGAGCGTTTTGACGCCAATTCCTTTCTCTACATTACCAAGGCCGCTGACTATTTTGATGTCAAACACCAACATGGAGATGGCTCTCTGGTTAAGGCCTTCTCTAAGGCCAGGGCTCGATTCCTGGTGATCTCTTTTTCTTCTGATTGGCTTTATCCCACCTTTCAATCCAAAGAAATGGTTAAGGCCATGAAAAAAAACGAATTAGATGTCAGCTTCTGTGAGATAGAGGCCGACTGGGGGCACGATGCCTTTTTGATTCCCAATGATGATCTCTCGGAGCTTATAAGTAGTTTCCTTGACCGAGTAAGCCATGAATTTGAACTCTAAACGCCTACGCTTTGATCTTCAAATTATTGCCTCTTGGATTGAACCGGGGGCCAAGGTTATTGATCTTGGCTGTGGCCGGGGAGAACTTCTCCTGTATCTTAAAGAACACAAGGGAATACGGGGTATCGGTATCGAAAAAGATGAAGCCGAGGTTAGAGAATGCATCAGGAAAGGCCTTTCTGTTATTCAGGGGGATCTAAACGAAGAAGTCCTCGATTATCCAGATCAGAGCTTTGATTTCGTCATTCTCAGCCAGACCTTGCAGCAGATATATGAGCCCCATGTTCTTCTGCAATCTCTCTTAAGAATTGGCCGCCGGGTTATTGTTAGCTTCCCTAATTTCAGCCATTGGACTATTCGCTTCGATCTTCTCCTTCGAGGGCGAGCCCCTAAGAACCCCCAGCTACCCTATGAATGGTATAACAGCCCTAATATCCGGGTGATTACTATCAAGGACTTTCGCAAATTTGTTTATGATTTAGGTTATAAGGTAATCAAAGAGGCCGCCGTGAGTACCTATAATCAAGACCGTCAAGGCAACGTAGTTCGCTTTCTGGCCAACTTAAGGGCTACTTACGGTATCTTCATGATTGGGAAGTGACCTTATGACTAAGCCTTCAGACAAGGGTCCAAACTGGTACCGCGAGCTTCATTCAGTGGTGGATCACTTGGCTGCCTCTTGGGAGGAGAGGGGTTACTGGGATCGAACTGGCACTCTTCCTATCCCCTCTCACGAAGAGGTGGTCCGCATTATCCATCGGGCCAGAAGGATCCTCTTCCCGGGATACTTTTCACAGACCAATATCAATCCAGAAAATCTTCAGTATTATCTAGGAGAAGAGATAAACCGTCTTTTTGAGGAGCTTTCTCGTCAGATCAACCTGGCCTTAAGGTATGAGGCTTTAAGTAGGGGAGAGGGGCTCCCTGTATCAACTTTGGGGGAGGAGCTGGCCCTAAAGTTTATCCAGAAGCTCCCAGAGATAAAGAGCATTCTCCTAACAGACATTGAGGCCGCCCTCACAGGGGATCCGGCGGCCAAAAGCCGCCATGAGATTATCTTCTGCTACCCGGGCTTTCTCGCTATAAGCATCTACCGGATGGCCCATGAACTCTACCGCCTCAAAGTCCCCTTTATCCCCCGTATCATGACCGAGCATGCCCATAGTCTGACCGGAATCGACATCCATCCGGGGGCTACCATTGGTCGAAGTTTCTTTATTGATCACGGAACTGGTGTGGTTATCGGCGAGACAACTATTATCGGTGAACGGGTAAGGATCTACCAGGGAGTTACTTTAGGAGCCCTTTCTGTCCCCAAGGAGGCTGTGGAGGAACTCCGCTATCGTAAGCGTCATCCTACAATCGAAGACGATGTTATCATCTATTCTAACGCCACCATCCTTGGTGGAGAGACGGTTATCGGAGCTCGCTCCATCATTGGTGGAAACGTCTGGCTCACAGAAAGTGTTCCTCCAGACACCAAGGTCTTACTTAAGGCTCCAGAGCTTCATCTTCTTCGAAAGATCAGGAAAAACTTAGGGGTGTGAAAATGGTTGTTAACAACATTACCGAGCTTATTGGCCGAACGCCTCTTGTGCGCCTGACTCGAATCGCTCAGGGTCTAAAAGCAGAGATATACGGAAAACTGGAGTCACGGAATCCTCTCTCCAGTGTCAAAGATCGCATCGGTCTGGCTATGATTGAGGCTGCTGAAAGGCAGGGCCTCATTGGGC
This sequence comes from Thermosulfuriphilus ammonigenes, assembly GCF_011207455.1. Lineage (GTDB taxonomy): Bacteria > Desulfobacterota > Thermodesulfobacteria > Thermodesulfobacteriales > ST65 > Thermosulfuriphilus > Thermosulfuriphilus ammonigenes. The sequence goes on along the minus strand of NZ_CP048877.1, from coordinate 1,197,786 downwards.
CGGGAACAACTATTATCGAACCCACCAGCGGCAACACGGGTATTGCCTTGGCCTTTGTCTGTGCCGCTCGAGGGTATTCCCTTGTTCTCACCATGCCAGAGACCATGAGCCTGGAGAGAAGGGCCCTCCTTAAACATTTTGGGGCCCGACTTGTCCTCACGCCCGGGGAGCTGGGAATGCGTGGCGCCATCGAAAAGGCCAAGGAGCTGCTTCAGGAGATCCCCAACGCTTATATGCCAGATCAGTTCTCAAACCCTGCTAATCCTGAAATCCATCGTCGCACCACAGCTGAGGAGATCTGGCGGGATACCCAGGGTCGGGTGGATATTCTGGTAGCGGGAGTGGGAACAGGGGGGACCATTACCGGGGTCTCCGAGGTTATTAAGGCTCGGAAACCATCCTTTCGGGCCGTGGCCGTGGAGCCAGCGGAGTCTCCTGTCCTCTCGGGAGGGGCTCCAGGGCCTCACAAAATACAAGGTATAGGAGCGGGCTTTATCCCCAAAATTCTTAATCTTCAGATAATTGATGAGGTTGTTCAGGTAAAATCCGAGGTGGCGATGGAGACGGCTAGACGTCTGGCCAGAGAAGAAGGAATCCTGGCTGGCATATCCGCAGGGGCGGCAACTTGGGCCGCCCTGGAGGTGGCCCGACGCCCTGAATCGCGAGGCAAAGTTATTGTCTGCATACTGCCAGATACTGGGGAACGCTACCTGAGTACAGAACTTTTTGTAAGCTAACTTTCTGCCAAGAAATAGGCTGTGAACTCTTCCCTACTCCGCTTTCTCTTAAGACCAAAGTCCAGGGGGCCTATAGGGAATTTTGTGTAAGGCTTAACAGGTACTTTTTCCATTTTAGAGTACTGCTTCAAGTTCATAGGTCAAGATGAACTTCTGCTGGAGTTCATAGCTTACGGCTTGAACACTGGGCATAGGTTTTCTCCACCATCGATCCTGAAGATTAGCCATCTGGACGAAAAGATTCACCTCTAGGGCCCTTTCCGAAGGGAAGTAATTTCCAAGATCTATGGCCATTCTTTCCAACCCGGCGTTAATACTTTCTACGGGGTTGGTGGAGTAAATGTGTTTACGGACCTCTTGAGGATAATCCAGGAAAGCCAGGTAGTGAAAGGCCTTATTTTCCAGACTCTGTCCCCAGTCCAGATATTCTTCCTTGACCACCTGGCAAAGTTCTGCAAAGAGCCTTTCGCCTTCTTGTTTGTCAGAGGCTATGCGGAGCTTGGCAAAGAGGGATCTCACTTTGCGATAGGCTTTTGTGGAGAGCTTGGCCTTAAGGTTTCGCTGGAGGTGGAGGAGACAGAGCTGATGCTGGGCGTAGGGGAAGAGTTGTTTTATGACTTCGGTTAGGCCCCGGAAATCATCGGTCACGAAAAGGAGAGGTCTTTTGAGACCTCGATTTATGAGGTCCTGAAGCACTTCTATCCAGAAGGCCTTTGATTCACGGCCTTTAAGCGGCCAGAAGCCAAGGATGTGTTTGGTCCCGGTGAAATCTATTCCCAGGGCCACAAAGACGGAGAGATCTCGCAGGGTTCCGGACTCTGGATCTTTGATTTTTCCCCAGTAGGCATCAATAAAGACGGCGAACCAGTCGGGTTTAAGGGGCTGTTTGCGGTAGAAGTCGAGCTTTTCCTGGATGAACTCGAGGACATCTTCTAGGGATTCTTCGGAATAGGGGAGACCTAATTTCTTCAAAGTTCTTTGGATTTGGGCTTTGGAGTAGCCGTTGGCCAGCATGGCGATGAGCAGTTCTTCGTAGTCTTTATCGACGCGTTTCCAGCGTTCGGGAAGGATGGCGGGCCTAAAAGAATGGCCAATTCGGACTCTAGGGATTTTGAGATTGAGGTTACCGAAGGAGAGGTAGAGGTTTCTGTGGTAGAAGCCGTTAGCGGAGTTTTCAAGGTGATTTTTTGAGGAAGAGCTCGCGTTCCTTAACCATGATGGCATTGATAAGGGATTCAAGCAGTTGAGAGAGAATGGGCTTTTGGCCTTTGGCTTTGGCTTCCCAAATTCTTTTAACCATTTCTTCGAGCCAGTCCTCAGGGAAGGGATAGGGTTCAAGTTTGCGTCTGGGCATAACCTCCCTCCTTTTGAGGTCTTCCAAATTTTACCCTTACACAAAATTTCTCCTGCCCCCCCTTTTCCCGTGAAAGCTTTCGATGAATCCGTTCCAGTATGGACTGCCCGGAGGAATTACCCTCTCCTTGATCCGCCACTTCTGCCGGACCTCCTGGAAGGCCCCGGACCGAAACTCAGGCCCATCGTCCCTCCGAATCTCATTCGGAGGACCATAGGTCCGACATAAGTGATCAAAATATTCTGCCGCCTCCTCCCCGCTTATCCTTCTGTCCCACCAGCCTCCAAGCAAATACCTCACGGCTTCATCCAAAACCTGTAGAATTCTGACCTTGCTCCCATCAGAAAGCCTCTTTTCCTTGAAATCTATGCTCCAGCGCTTAAGAGGCCTCCTTGCCGGCTCAAGAGGAAAGGTATCCTCCGGAACCTGACTCTTTCGATACCCTCGCTTTTTACGAAAGGATAAAGCTAAGCCCAGCTTTCTGTATAAGGTGTAGACTCTCTTGAGTCCCACCTTGAATCCTTCTCGTCTCAGAAGGGCCCAGAGTCTGCGGTAGCCATAAGCCGGATTCTTAAGGGCAAGCTCTTTTAATCTTTTGGCCCAGGCCTTATCTAAGGAAGCTCTTTTGCTTTGATAGAAGTAGGAGGACTTGGCAAGGCCCACCAGGCGAAGGGCTTTCTTTAAAGACAGACCATTTTCTACTAATTGAGTGGCTAACATTTTCTTTTCCTCTGGGGTTAGAAATTTTTTTTAATGACCTGGGTCAGGGCCTGGATTTCGAGTTCTTTTTCGGCAAGGAGCCGTTTGAGACGAGCATTTTCTTCTTCGAGAGCTTTAAGACGTTTAGCCTCGGAGGCGGAGAAACCGCGATATTTCTTTCTCCACCTGTAAATGGTTTGTTCTGAGACTCCGTATTTTCTTGCGGTAGCGGCTACGGAGTTTCCCGGGGTGTCGGCTTCGGCCAGGATTCTTATGATCTGGTCGATGGTAAACTTTTTCATGGCCTACCTCCATGGTTTTAAATTGCTTCAGCTATAAATCCTAACACCCCAGGTGGTTCGAAAAATGGGAAGCAGGTCATTCTCCTGGACGGAGGGGTCAGCACCTCCCATTTCTTTCATCACCGGATTAAGGCCCCCTGAGGTGCTCCCAGAGCTGTTTAAGGAGTTTGTTTGCGGCCACGTTTCATCTTGATTCCCATCATCTCTCTCCTTATTTCGGATCTGGGCCTAGGGGAAAGAATCCCCCGGCGAGATGCTGAGCGTGTCCCGGCACGCAAAAAGTTCCGTCGGCGGTGTGTGGGGGCCCGCCGCATAGGCCCCAGGGGAGCCCGGGGACTCCTCGCTTAGGATTCCATTTTTAAGGTTAGGCCCTGGTGACGCGGTAAATCCCCCGGCCGTGCTTCCACGCCTTAATAAGGCGTGTCAGAGAGCTCAGGAGGGGACATGAGGGTCCCTCCCCAGGGCCTATTTGCGGTAGACGACCTCCCCACGTTTGAGAGCCCCTCCTGATGTGCTCTTCGTGTGCTCTTCGTTGATGTAGCGCAGTGGGAGCAGGCAAATCTCCTTGAGGTCTTGAGTCGTTTTGACAATGGCGTAATAATGCTTTTCTCCTCGTTTTAGGGAAACGAGGTATTTGTCGCCTTCTTTGGTAACTATTTCTCCAAGATGGGGATGACCTTCCTTGTGGGTGGTAAGCGTCTCGTCGTTCAAATACACCGTCTGGGTTTGGGCGCTTATGGCCTCCTTGGGCTCTTTCCCGCAGGACAGTTCCGGTGATGGGACGGCCGATCTTGGCTTCAAAAAACGGCTGAAGTTCGGCCAGGTGACGGCGTCTTCGAGGGCCACCTGGTGAGCTTTAAAAATGGTAGGAATTTGCGAGTCTTGGTGCCCGGGGCCGGATTCGAACCGGCACGGGGGATTGCCCCAGAGGATTTTAAGTCCCCTGCGTCTACCAGTTCCGCCACCCGGGCAAGGTAAATTCTTCGGCCTTCAAGGGATAACAGCTTTAGCCCCCCTTTTCAAGGATGGTCCAGGCTTGGAGCATTTTATACAGGGGCCGTACCTTAATTTAAGCGGCAGAGCTTTTCGTTCTAGAAGAGCCTTTCTTCAGAACTCCAGAAGGTTAAAGGAGGTAGGGGAGAAGTAGGTAATAAATATTAGGCAAAATTTTTTAAGTTCCCAGGTAGATTACCCGAAAGATAAATATGTAAGAAGCCTCCTCTCTCTGCCCCACTCCTCACCCCCGGGCCCAAGGGGCCCGGGGGGTTTTTTTTGAGCAATATTAACGATATTAATGGCCACTAACAATATCACCAATCTGAAATATGGGTAGATACATGGCTACAATAATGCCGCCAATGGTGCCTCCCAAGAAGACAATCATGAATGGTTCGATCATACTTGTTAGGGCTTCGACAGTGGCATCGACCTCATCCTCAAAAAACTCGGCTACCTTGTTGAGCATGGTATCAAGGGCTCCGGTGGATTCACCTACGGCCACCATCTGAACCACCATATGGGGAAAAATTCCACTTTCTTCTAAGGGGTCGGCAATAGATCGCCCTTCAGTTATGTTGGCCCTCACGTTGAGGATGGCCTCTTCGACAACTTTATTGCCTGCTGTGGCTGCCGCTACTTTAAGGGCTTCAATTATGGAAACGCCGCTGTTTATTAAGGTTCCTAGAGTGCGGGCAAACTTGGCTACGGCCACTTTGCGAATCAGTGGGCCAAAGACAGGTACTCTAAGGATGAGGGCATCTATCTGGCGTCGTCCTTTTTCGGTAGCGTAATAGCGCTTAAGGGCCATAGATCCCAGAATTATTCCCCCAATGATGGCCAGGATATAATTTTTGACAAAATTGCTTATAGCGATGACGATCTGAGTGGGTAGCGGTAAGGCCTTGCCAAAGTCAGAGAACATCTTTTCAAAGACGGGAATAACAAACAGCAAAATTATAGTTACCACAATTACAGAAATGGAAACCACTATGGCCGGATAGGTAAGGGCACCTTTGATCTTCTTTTTAAGTTTTAAAGATTTTTCCATATAAGTGGCCAGTCTCATAAGAACTTCATCTAAGTTGCCCCCCATCTCTCCGGCCTGAACCATGTTGGTATAAAGATTGTCGAAACATTTGTGCTTCTTAAGGGCCTCGGTAAGACTAAGCCCCCCTTCCACGTCGGCCTTAATATTCTGGATGATTTCTTTAAAGGTTTTGTTTTCTTGCTGATGAGCCAAAGCATCAAGGGCCTGGACCAACGGAAGGCCAGCGTTGATCATTGTGGCCAGCTGGCGGGTAAAAACTACCAATTCTTTGGCTTTTACTTTAGGACGAAGAAAGGGGATATAGTCTGTTAATCCCTTGGATTTGGGCTTGATTTTAATGGGAGTAATTTTAAGGCGGCGGAGATGAAGGCGAACTAGTCTTTCATCGGGGGCTTCCATCTCTCCCTTTTTCTTGGAACCATCGGGCCCCTTCCCTACCCATACATAGACAGCCAATGCTTACCTCCGGAGAAAATTTTTTACCAAAAAGACCGAAAGCCTTATTAAAAAATCGGCTTAAAGAGGAGGATTCTTTAGTGGGTAGGGGCGAGAAGGAGGGAGGCGGGTCACCCGCCTCCCTGATGAATGATCTTAGAAGTTCAACTCAAAGGATACGTAAAGATTGTACATGTGGTCGATAGGCATGAACATGGTGGCCTGACTAATTTCCAGCATGCTAGTAGGAACCGGCCCTCCAGCCAGATAGCTAGAGAAGTTGCTTATCATCTGATTGAAGCTTTGGATATCTTTTTGGATATCACTGTCTATCTGTTTGGGTTTGCCTAGCCAGAGCCCACTTCCGGTATAGTTAAACCAGAAATACTGGAAACCAATTCTTAAAGAGGCCCTGGCATACTTGTTAAGGGCCTCACCTACCGGAAGATCCTGGATCCAGTAGATCTCGCCCACGTGTCCTCGGGTGGCCAGCTTGTTGAAGTAGATATCATCGCTGCCCACCATAAATGGCAACCACCACTTGGAGCCATAGTTATACTCCAGGCCGAGTTTGGCGTTGAACCTGGTAATGGGGATTCTGGTGCCGAGATAAACAGCCCAACCGGCCTTGGTGCCTAGGTCATCCCAACGAGCGGTGGCCTGATTGGGGGTGTAAAGAGGATTAAAGTTGTGCCCCAAAGTCAGATAGGGGCCTCCAAGGAGAGTGTAATACATGTAAAGCATGTCACCATCGTGGTTAAGAGGCATTCCCATGTAGCCATAGGTATCTGGATCAGTGATGGAGACACCCACCGAGGCGAAGTAATCTACGCCTTTAAGGCCCACGGCGGGGACATCTATCTTGTGCATCCAGGTGGCCCCGAGTTCGTAGATGTCTCCCAAGTTATACTGACTGGTTACAGAAAAGGGCGTCCACTGACCAAAAAGAGGGGAGAACATATACCAAGAGCCATCGGGGAAACCCATCACCCCTTCGGCCTTAAAGAGCTGGACAACCAGGAGCATGTCTTTCTCAGGCTCATCGATGACATCCCAGACAAAGCCATAGAAGTCAATGTCATCTTTGGCCCGGTCAAGAGGCATCTTGAAGCCAGACTCAAAGCCGCGGCCATAGCAGAAGCGGATTCGACCGCGCCAAGGCCAAGAATACTGGAAGCCAATGGTGGCTCCGTCGAAGGGAACATCAATGTTAATTCCCGCCGGGCTGGCCTCGCGGTTGTCAAGGCCTTCGCGGAGCTGACTGGGAACACCATGGGTGGTCGGACGGCGACCGAAGGAGACCCACATGGGCAGACCGCCGACATTTACCCAGTTGAAGTAGGCCCGGTCCACATAAAGGGCATTGTCAGCCGGCCTGACCCCGAGGGTGAAATTATTGGTGGTGGGGGGGAAAAGACCGGGGGCAATGTAATCGTTGGTCATTCCCCATATTTTATAGTAGGAAAGACGGACCTTAACGTTGGTGTTTTCTGTGGGGTTGACCTTGAAGTTTATCCGCATGCGGTTGGTATAGATGGTATCATTGTCTTGACTGTGGCTTTGCCCAGCTCTGGTAAAGCGTTCCTTTAGCTGCGGATCTAAATTTACCAAAGCATGTCCGCCGGAGCTAACAAAGTAATATTTATTTGAGTCTATAGGGTTCCCCAACGCGTCAGTTCCGCTTAAAGTTGCCCCGGACGCCACCCGGAACTGGGTGAAAGTTGGGAGAAGGCTAAACATATACTTGTTAGCCGGTACATGGGCGCTGGCTGAATCCACTCTGGCCCGGATATCTCCCCAGATCTTGAACTTGCCCATGTTATCTTTGAATTCCTCAATGGTGTCACTAACATCGGCCACGGTTTCGCTCTGCTCTTCCTGGGTGGCTTTAATCTCTTTGAGCTGGCTCTTTAAGGCTTCAAGCTCTCGGGTGAGTTGCTCAATGCGACGCATTAGCTCTTCGGTGCTTGGAGCGGCTGAGGCCAAAGGCGCCAACCCAAAAAGAAAAAGAAAGACCATCACAATACTCAACCAACGCCTCATAGGAACCTCCTATATTTTAGGATGATAATTATTGAGGATATTGTCCCCTCTATCCCGACCTTTTTCCAAGGTCAAGGGCTAAATTTTTAACCATTCTTAAAATTTCTAGACAAATCTCTTTCAGAACTGGTAATTAATCTTCGTGACGTTATCTCAACTTTTAGAGCGCATTAAGTCCTCTCCTGATATCCACCGGGCAGGTATGATCCTTGTCCACAATGGAATTGTCCGGGGGCTGACAAGAAATGGCCATCAGGTAGAAAGGATAAGGGTCAAGGTTAACTGGCAACGTCTTTCAGAGCTTCTTGAGGAGGCTCGCCAGCGTCCAGGGATTGTAGCTGTTGAAGCCTCTTTAAAGGAGGGTGAGTTTTGGGTAGGGGAGGATCTTATGTATCTGGTGGTGGCTGGAGATTTCCGCCAAAATGTGCTGGCCTGTCTTTCAGAGCTTCTTGAGGCCATCAAGGCTGAGGTTACCGAAAAGGAGGAGATCGTTATTGCAGGCCGAGGTTAAAAAGCTTGTAGATGTCTGCCGCCGGCTTTACGAACGAGGGCTTATTGCCGGCAGTGAAGGCAATGTAAGCCTGAGGCTTGACGACGGCCGCCTCCTGACCACCCCTTCAGGGAGAAACAAGGGCTGGCTTGAGCCAGAGGACATCTCCTGCCTGGATATGGCAGGCAGGCTGGTTTCCGGCCCCAAGCCCTCTTCAGAGATCCGTCTTCATATCCACATATATAATTTGAGGTCTGATGTTCGGGCTGTGGTTCACACCCATCCTCCCTATGTGCTCGCGGTCACCCTTGCCGGATATGATCTCCGCCGTCCTCTTCTGGCCGAAGGGGCCCTTTTTTTTGCAGACTTAGAGAAGGCTCCCTTCGCCGTGCCGGGAAGTGACGAAGTTCCCGCGGTGGTTGAGCCTTTTATCCGGCGTTCCAAAGCAATCATCCTCGAACGTCATGGCCTGGTAACCCTGGGGGCAGACCTGGAAGAGGCTTTTAATCTTACAGATATGCTGGAGCACTTGGCCCGGACCCACTGGTTAGCCTATGCTCTCAACCCGGGGGTCTTACCCCTGGGGATAGAAGAACTCGATCGCCTGCGGCGTTTTTACCCATGCTTGAAGTAAGGGCCCCTCTTACGGCCACAGTGGTGGATATTTCTGTCTGGCCGGGGAAGATGGTCAATAAGGGTGAGGAATTGATGCAACTTGAGGCCATGAAGGTCTACATACCTATTCAAGCTCCCTGTACCGGGAGGATTGTTGCTGTGCATATCTCTTCGGGGCAGGTAGTCCAAAAAGAGAGTATCATGCTAGTAATTGAGTGTGCTAACAGCTGATAACCGATTTCAGATTAACTAGAGATGAGAGAGATCAAAAAAATAGCTGTTGTCGGTCTTGGTTATGTTGGCCTTCCGGTGGCCATAGAATTTGGCAAAAAGGTACCCACTATAGGTTACGATGTTAATCGAGCCAAGGTCTCTGCTTATCAGCAGGGTAAGGATCCGGCAGGAGAGGTGCCTCCAGAGGAGTTTATTGCCGCCAGGTATCTTGAGTTTACTGGCGAGGCCGGTCGCCTGCGCGAGGCGGACTTCATAATCGTTGCCGTCCCTACCCCCATCAATGTTCATAAGCTTCCGGATCTTAGCCACCTTTTGGCCGCCAGTCGGACCATCGGGGCCAACCTCTCTCCGGGAACCATTGTCGTCTATGAGTCAACCGTCTATCCAGGGGTTACCGAGGAGGTCTGTCTGCCGGTTCTGGAGGAGGCTTCAGGCCTTAAGGCCGGTCAGGATTTCAAAGTGGCCTACTCCCCGGAACGTATTAATCCCGGAGACAAGGAGCACACTTTGGCCCGGGTAATTAAGGTTGTAGCGGCCCAGGATGAGGAGACTTTAGAGACGGTAGCCAGGACATACGAGCTGGTGGTTGAAGCCGGGGTCTATCGGGCCCCCAGCATCAAGGTGGCCGAGGCGGCCAAGGTTATTGAGAACACCCAGCGAGATCTTAACATCGCCCTCATGAACGAACTGGCCATCATCTTCAACCTTATGGGGCTGGATACCTTAGAGATTCTGAAGTGTGCCGGCACTAAATGGAACTTTCTCCCGTTCAGGCCTGGCCTGGTAGGCGGGCACTGCATTGGGGTTGACCCTTACTATCTTACCTATAAAGCCCAGGAGTTGGGTTATCACCCCCAGGTAATCCTGGCCGGCCGCAGGATAAATGACTTTATGGGCATTTACGTTGCCCAGAAAGCCATCAAAGAGATGATCAAGGCCGGCATCAGGGTTGATGGGGCCAGAGTAGGGATCCTGGGCCTGACTTTTAAGGAAAATTGTCGAGACATCCGCAACACCCGGGTGGTGGACATTATCTACGAGCTTAGAGACTACGGCATTGAGCCCGAAGTCCATGATCCTCTGGCCGATCCCCTCCTGGCAGAAGAGCTCTACGGTCTGCGCCTATATCCTGATCCTCCCCGGGGGCTTGATGCGGTGATTCTGGCCGTGGCCCATGAGGCCTACCGAGAGCTTGGTCCAGAGGGTATCGTGGCTACCTTACGCCCGGGGCGGGGAGTGATTATAGATGTCAAGGGGCTGTTTTCGGCAGCAGACTTTGCCTCCACCCCTTACCGTTACTGGCGCCTTTAGGAGGGTAGCCATGGTTGAGGTGCTGGGCCTCTCCAATGAAGAAAAGATTCTTCTTCTTAAGATAGCCCGAGAGGCTATAGCGGCTCGTCTTGAGGGTCGGGAGATCAGGTTCCCACGGGTTGAGTCACCCAAGCTTCGCTCCCCGCTGGGGGCCTTTGTGACCCTCCATATCCGGGGGCAACTTCGGGGCTGTATCGGCACCTTTTTCCCGGAGGGGCCTCTTTACCTTACCATCGCCCAGATGGCCCAGGAGGCCGCCTTTTCTGATCCTCGCTTTCCGCCCCTTTCCGCTCGGGAGTTGCCTCTGATAGACATTGAGATCTCGGTTCTATCTCCCATGAGGAGGGTTCTGGGGCCGGAGGAGATTGAGGTCGGCCGGCATGGAATCTACATTGTCCGGGGCCTTAACCGGGGGGTTCTCCTCCCTCAGGTGGCCACGGAGTATGGCTGGGATCGCTATACCTTTCTTGACCACACCTGTCTTAAGGCCGGACTTCCGCCGGGCTGCTGGCAGGATCCCGAGACAGAAATCTACACCTTTACGGCCGAGATTTTCTCCGAGAAGGACTTTGGCCTCGGCCCCTTTGCCAGGGGATAAAGGGCCGAGGCCAAAGGGAAGCTATGGGGAGTTATCCTTCTTGGCGCCGGCCAGGATATACTGGCTCAGGCTGTCGAATTGTTCTGGAGTCAGGGAGACCCTTATTCGATGTCTTTCCAGAATCGCCGGCCATTCTGAAGCTGTCCGCTCCTCGGGCCTTATGTGTCGGTGGCAGGCCCCGCATTCCTTAAGGTAGTAGGCCTTACCCGCGGAAAGACTAGGGGAGCTACCTTTGGGAGTCGAGGCACATCCATAAAAGAGACTAAGACAAATTATCAATAAGCCGGGCAAAAAAATTATCCTTTTCATAGTCACCCTCCTAGAATTGCCAGCCTACGCCCAGGTTTATCATGTCGGCCGGATCAGGTCCGTCAGACTTCTTGACCTGATAGTCTATCTTTAGGACGAGATTGGGAACGGGGTAGAAGTTGATCCCGAAGGTCCAATCAAAGCGGTCACCGGCCGGATCCCGAACCACTCCTTTAGGCATGGCATGTTGGGTGTCGTAGTCATCGTAGCGAACGAAGACCACGGCATCAGAGCGGCTGAGCCGTCCTTGTTTCCAGGCCTCTGGCCAGATATGGACGCCGGCCTCAAGGTAGTAGCCCAGCATTTCTTTGGCCACGCCCTGGGGAAGGCCCTGGGTGTCTTCCAGGCGAGTAAAGGCAAAGGCCCCACGGAGATCGACCTTTTTCCAAACAAACTCAAAGTCAGCGGAGTAAATTCCGATTTTTCCGTCTATATCTGGGTCCTTGCCGTTGTCGCCATTGTTGATGCCTCCGTAATAAAACGAGGCTCCCAGGCGAAGACCGCTGAGGGTCTCCCAGGGCCAGAGGGTGCCCGGGTAGAAGTCTAGACGGCCAGTAAGAACCGGGGCGTTTAAGCTGGGCCGTTCCTTTATGCGTCCTTTACGTATTCCGTTGAGAGCAGAGAACTTAGAGCCGTCAAGGCCGCCTACCAGATAGAGTTGGTAGCGAAGAGAGGGGCCTAAGTCTCCAAAGATTCCGCCTCCATCGGAGGCCCAGGTGGTGGGAATTATGTAGGTGGCGAAGGACGGTCGTTCAACACCATAGAAGGCCGGGGGTTCGTGGCGGAGGTTGATGATCCCCAGGGGAGTCAGGACCCGGCCCACGCGGAAGTTAAGGTAAGGAGAGAGCAGGAAGTCAACATAGGCCTGCTCAAACCCCAGGGTCCCGTCATCACCCTGGACATAGGCATGTTCTAGTTCGATTTCTGACTGGAACTTGATCCAGTCGGAGAAGTCATAGCCTAAGTAAAGCACCAGGCGGTGAATATCTACCTTGTCATTAGAGTAGCCCTTGGAATCTCGCCCTTCACTGATGTTGGCGTGGATTTCGCCATAACCACCGATACCAAAGCGATTCTCAGAGGCTGATCTCCTTGGTGGGGCCTGGGTTTCGGCTGCCTTTTGTCGCTTAAGCAGTTCTTCGACCTTCTTCTCCAGGATTTCCAGCCTTTCTTTGTCGCTGAGTTCGGCCCATGAGGGAGAAGCAACGGCCAACAGGAAGAGGATCAGGATTCCCCTTAGCAAAATTTTCATGACGGCACCTCCTTATAGAAATTAATTCTGCAATGCTTTAACAATTATGGTTGTAAAAAAACACGATGTTTTTTTAGGGACTCATCTGGAAACCTCCTTTGTTATTAAGGATTTTTATAATCCAAAGAAACTGCGACTAAATATCAGTAACTATTTAGGTTGTCAATCAGGAAAAAATTTTTGTTAAGAAAGGCGGGAGATATCTGTGGGGTTGAAGGGCCCAGATGAATTGTTTGTCTTTTTTCTTGTTTGGTTTATTTAAAAGCTTTCTTGCTCCCCTTTGTTCTCAGGCCTATTATTGGGCAAAACGAAAAAGGCTGGAGGAATCATGGCTGAGGAGTTGTCGCCGCTTCTTTTGATCATTCTTGATGGCTGGGGCTGGCGAGATGAGGTCGAGGGGAATGCCATCCGGCTGGCCGGCACACCGAACCTTGAGCGTTATCAGAGGGAGTATCCCTTCACCCTCCTTAAGTGTTCCGGAGAAGCCGTCGGGCTTCCCGAAGGCCAGATGGGAAACTCTGAGGTAGGGCACCTTAATATCGGGGCGGGGCGCATTGTCTATCAGGATCTTACCCGCATCAATCTGGCCATCAAAGAAGGGAGTTTCTTTGAGAACCAGGTCTTAAAGGAGGCCTTTGTTCGGGCCAAGTCCTCGGGGGGAAAGGTCCATCTTATGGGGCTGGTTTCAGATGGTGGCGTGCACAGTCATATGGAGCATCTCTACGCCCTCCTCCAGATGGCCAAAATCCATGGGCTTTGTCAAAAGACCTTTGTCCATGCTTTCACTGACGGTCGAGACACGCCTCCCACAAGCGGAGTCAAATATATTCAGACCCTGGTTCAGAAGATGGTCGAGCTTAACTGTGGCCAGATAGCCATGGTCTCGGGGCGCTACTACGCTATGGACAGAGACAAGCGCTGGGAGCGCACTGAGCTCGCCTGGCGGGCTCTGGTCTTGGGGGAAGGACGCCAGGCTGAAGATCCGGTTAAGGCCGTTGAGACTGCCTATGAGCGGGGAGAAACAGATGAATTCATCAAACCCACGGTGATGGTCAGACAGGGCCGGCCAGTGGCCCTGGTAGAAGACGGAGACGTGGTCATCTTTTTTAATTTTCGGGCTGATCGGGCCAGACAGCTGACCATGGCCCTTACCCAGGATGGCTTTAAAGGCTTTCAGCGCCCCTGTTTTCCCCGCCTGGCCTATTTTGTCTGTATGACCCTTTATGACGAAACCTTTGATCTCCCGGTGGCCTTTCCGCCAGAACATCTCAAACACATCTGGGGAGAAGAAGTCAGCCGGGCCGGTATCCGTCAGCTTCGAATTGCCGAGACGGAAAAATACGCCCATGTGACTTATTTCTTTAATGGTGGTGAAGAAAATCCCTTTCCTCTTGAAGATCGCCGACTAATCCCCTCCCCTCGAGAAGTCCCCACTTATGACCTCAAACCCGAGATGAGCGCCCTTGAGGTCACGGAGGAGGTGATTAAGCGTATAAAAGACAGAAACTATGGCTTTATTGTTATGAACTATGCCAATGGTGACATGGTTGGGCATACCGGCGTCCTTGAGGCGGCCATGACTGCCGTTCGGGTGGTGGACGAGTGTGTAGGTAGGGTGGTTGAGGCCTTTAGAAAGTACCAAGGAGGGCCGGTCATTGTTACCGCAGATCATGGAAACTGTGAGCAGATGATAGACGACACCGGACCTCACACCGCCCATACGGCCAACCCGGTTCCTTTTTATCTTATAGATGACCGCTTTAAAGGAGCCTCTCTAAGGCAGGGGATCCTGGCCGACATTGCTCCTACAGGGCTCTTCCTTATGGGGCTTCCCATCCCTTCGGAGATGACAGGCCGTCCTTTATTGGAAGAGTAGAATTCTTTTGGGTTTTCGCTACTCTACCAAGGCGAAGATCCCGGCTCGGCGTTGGTCGCCGGCTCCCTGAAACTGGTCATTTACTAAGTGGACGCCGCCGAAGTAAAGATCCTTTACCGGCCAGATATTATGAGGCCAGGGGAGATCCTCTGTGGCTTCCGGGGGAAAGCCGGGTTCTATCTGGAGCCTTTCTCCATCAAAGTGGGCCCTGGGGGCCGAGACGGCCTTCTCGGGGGGCAGACCGAAGAAGGTCAGATTGGCTATTACCTCGAAGATGGCCGACCGGATACGCTTGCTGCCTCCGCTCCCAAGGGCTGTTTTGGTTCCCTCGGAGACAAGCAGGCTAGGGGCCATCATAGAGGCCACCCGTCTTCCGGGAGGGTCGGCGAAAAAGCCTCGGGGGTGGAGGTCATCTTCACCCATGATGTTATTAAGGACAATGCCTGTCCTTGGCGCCAGATAGCCCGAGGCCTCGCCAAATGTCATGGTCAGGGCAGCCAGGTTGCCCTGACCATCCACCACGCTGATATGGGTTGTCCCCCGGGAGGCCCTAGGCCTCTGATTGAGGAGGGAAAGGATCCTTTGGGGCTGATCTTTAATGACCCCTTCTCTTAGATGGTGGGCTTCATAAAGGGCCTGCCCCAGGGCCAGAAGATGCTCCCGGCTCAAGAAGGCCCCTTCAGAGAAGCTATTTTCAAAAAGCTGGAGTGAAAGGGCCACCATGCCTCCGCCAAAGGCCGGTGGAGGATTGGTAAACAGGACTCCCCGGGAGAAGTCAAAGCGGAGCGGCTCCCTGAGGATAACCTGATAGGCCGAAAGATCTTCTTGGGTAAGGAGGCCTCCTCCTTCGGCCATAAGCTGGGCTATTCGGTGGGCAATTTCTCCTTTATAGAAGGACTCTAGGGTCTCGGGAAGACCTTCCAAAAAGTCGGCCAGAAGGGGGTTGCGGAGTCTTTCTCCCGCCTTGGGAGGGCGTCCTTGAGGGCAGAAAATAGCCGTTGATTCGGGGGTGCTTTTGAAGATGGGTTCAAGAATGGCGAAGCAGTAGGCCTGAAAGGCATCAATCACGAACCCCTCCCGGGCAAAGTGAACGGCCGGCTGGACTACCCTCTTGAGAGGCAGGGAGCCCAGGTCCTGATGGATGCAGACAAGGCCCTTTAGGGTGCCTGGAACGGCTACTGAGGCCAGGCCGATATTGAAATCCTGGCTGGAGGCAGCGAAGTGAAGGGTGACCTTCTGAAAATCTTGCGGCTTCTTCCCCGGAGCCCCAAGGCCGGGGGTGTTGACAAAAAAATCGTAGATAAGGGTCCTTTCATTTGAGGCCTGGTGAACAAGGGCGAAGCCTCCTCCTCCAAGGCTGGTAAGGGCGGCCTCCGTCACCCCGGAGGCAAAGGCCGCTGCCACTAAGGCATCAAAGGCATTACCCCCGGCCTCAAGGATTTTTTGGCCGGCCAAGGCGGTGTATCGATTACCACAGGCGATGGCTCCCTTCATGACCAAAAATCTCCAATTATCCGTCGGATTATCTCCTCAAAAGGAAGGCCTTCTCTGTAGAGAGCTAGCATCTGGTGGGCCCCGGTGCCTTGCTGAAGAATTCTTCGGAGCCCCTCAATATAGGAGAAGGCCTGAGGGGCTTCAAGGGTCGAAATCTGCTGGCCTAAGCCGAGAGCCAGCTCTCGAAAGCTGTGGCGCTTGAAGTCCGGAGAGATGAAGGTTCCGTCAAGGCCGTATCGTCCGGCCTGCCATTTGTTGTAGCGGATAATTTCCTCCGGTGGACATGGTGGTGGGGCTTCTTCTTCGGAAAACAATCTGGCCAGGGCCCGGGTTAGGTCGATAATTGTCAGGATATCCTGATAGCGGGTGGGAACATCGTAGATGCGAATTTCTACGGTGCCAAAGTCGGGGTGAATCCGGATATCCCACCAGAGATCCCTGATGGATTCTATAATCTCTAAGCGGTTGAGGAGGTTGATGAGGTCTTCGAACTCCTGCCAATCCTTGAAAAAGCGGGGAAGTCCGGCCAGGGGGAGGACTTCAAATAGCTTGCTTCGATAGGAATAGAGCCCGCTCGGTCTTCCTTCATAAAAGGGTGAGGAGGTGGTTAGAGCCAGAAAGAGGGGGAGATAAGGCCTTAGCCAATTGTAAACTTTGATGGCCACCTCCGGGGTTTCCATGCCCACGTGGATGTGAAGCCCCTGGGCAATAAAACGCCGTCCAGGTAACTGGAGCTCTTTAAAGATCCGGTGGTAGCGGGGATGATCCCAGACTTGTTGCTCTTCGGCCAGAGAGAAGGGATGAAGGCTGGCTGGCCAGAGGAGAAAACCCTCTGCTTCGGCTAAAGAGAAAAGATAAGAGAGCGCCTCGCGGAGAAATTCGTCCACCTCGGTCAGATCCTGGCAGACAGGGGTGATGAGTTCCAGCATGGAGGAGAAGGCCTCTGGCTTGACCAGGGGGCCAAGTCTCTCCTCAGCCAGGTGCTGAATTTTGGGGCCTCCAGGGGTCAAGGAGAGGGTCCGGGCATCGAGGACCTGGAGTTCGATCTCTACGCCTAAGGTAAAGGGGAGGCTGCGACGGAAGCGGACCATGGCTAACCCTTCCTGGAAAGACCCTCCAGGGCGATACGAGCGACAGTAGCCAGATACCGGGCTCCGACAGGCAGGACGCCTTCATCAAAATCAAAGCGGGGGCTATGGGCTGGAATGCCTTCTAGACCCGCTTTAGCCGCTCCGAAGCGGACGAAACATCCGGGAACCTTGCGCAGATAAAAGGCAAAGTCTTCTCCCCCCAGGCTGGGATGGGGCTGACTGACCACTCCGGAAGGGCCTACAACTGTTTGGGCCGCTTCTTTGGCCCAGGCCGTTTCTCGGGGGCTGTTTATCACCGGTGGATATCCTTCCTTGATGGTCATCTTTACCTGAGCTCGGTGGAGGTCTCCCACCGCCCGACTGATGCGTTTAAGACCCTCATGAATCCGGCGGCGAATATCCTTATGGGTGGAACGAATGGTGCCCTCAAGAAAGGCTTCCTCGGCGATGACATTGTGGGCTGAGCCCCCTGAAAATCTGCCTACGGTAACCACACAGGGATAGGCTGGGTTCACCTCCCGGGAGACAATGGTCTGGATACTCATAACCAGCAGGGAGCCCACAACGATGGCGTCTATGGCCTCATGCGGCCAGGCGGCATGGCCGCCCCGGCCCCGAACAGAGATGGAGAAACTGTCGGTATAAGCGCAAATGAGGCCCTCATTTACGGCAATCTGTCCCACCTGAAAGTGACGGTCAATATGGCCGCCGAAAATGGCTGAGACTCCTCTCAGGACCCCCTCGCGGATCATCTCCTGGGCCCCAGCGCCCTTTTCTTCGGCCGGTTGGAAGATGAGCCTTACCCTCCCCGGGCCCGGATTCTGGGAAAGAAGGGCCGCGGCCCCTAAAAGCATAGCCACATGGCCATCGTGGCCGCAGGCATGCATCACGCCGGGCACCCTGGAGGCAAAGGGGAGCCCCGTTTCCTCCTTAAGAGGTAAGGCGTCCATGTCGGCCCTCAGGGCCACTGTGGCCCCAGGACCTCCGTCTATTTCGGCCACCACGCCGGTTCGGGCCACCCCTGTTCTGTGAGGGATCCCCAGCTCTTTTAGTCTGGCAGAGATGAACTCAGCGGTTTTCTCCTCCTGGTAGGAAAGCTCCGGCCAGGAATGAATGGTCCGGCGGATGTCTATCATCCACTTGGTGAGGTCGGCATCCATACTTAGTCTCTGCCAGGAAGCTGAGGGGGGATGCAACCATCGTCTTCGTCAGGCTTGTTGCCCTCCTGATTTACCAAGGTCTCTATGAGCTTTTTGGGAATAGAGACCCTGATTACTCCCCGGAAGTCTCCAGGCTTATAGCCAGTGGCTTTGTCCTCGGGGTAGAGCTTTTTTAAAGTCTCAACGATCTCTTCAGGCATCTCCCGAGGATCTCCGTGGCAAAGGAGACACTCTTCCCGGACTAAAATCGGCTTGTAGTAGCGAAAGTAGGGCTGACCGTTTTCGGTGACTTCCTGGATATAAAAAGGCAGAAGAATTTTTTTACCTTTGTATATCCATTCTAAAAGATCAAGAACCTCTTTTTCATATTTGTCTGGGGCGTCGGCAGGGTTGCGCCACTTAAAAGAGGTGCGTTTGATCTTGATTCCAGGGCCTATTTGACGGGCCAGCTTGTGGGTCAGATCTTGGGCTACATTGGCACATACAGAGATAGCGGTAGCCGGATCGCCCTCCTCAAGGGCAGCTATCAGACGAGACTTGAGGTTTTTCATCAATTCTACTGTGGCCCGCTCTCCGATTTGAATGACCTTGTCGTTTAAACTGGCAAAGGCCGGGCTAAAGAAGATAAGGCTGAAGCCTAGCAGTGCGGCCGCAATTAGGGTGCGAATCATTGCCTCCCCCCTTCTCCCGAATTTTTACCTAAGGGCGCCTTTTAGCATATCTTATGGGTGACGGCCAGAAACTTAACAGACTCCGAGCGGCAGAAGAAGAGATATTTCGTATTCAGTGGTAAAATTCATCTCATGAAATTCAAAAAAATCGTTTTTTTCCGGGCCGTAAGCCGTCTTACTGAGCTCCCGGGGGAGCGTTTCCCGGAGATTGCCGTGGCTGGTCGTTCGAATGTGGGGAAATCTTCCTTGATAAATCGTCTTCTTAAAAGACGGGCCGTGGCCAGAGTAAGTTCTACCCCTGGACGCACTCGCTCCCTAAACTTTTTTAATATTGATGATCGCCTTTATCTGGTGGATCTTCCTGGCTACGGTTTTGCGAAGGGGCCCCTAAGAGAGAGGCTGGCCTGGAAGAGGCTTGTTGAGGGATACCTTTCCGAAAGAGAAAGCCTGCTGTTGGTTTTGACCATCTTTGACATAAGGCGAGAACCCGACGAACTTGATCTGGCCCTCATTGAATATCTTTGGGCGGCAGGACGCCCTTTTGTCGTGGCCCTCAATAAAATTGATAAAGTTAATCGCTCTGAACGGGCCCGGGCCCAGAAAAAATATCTTGAGGTCTTTGGGCTTTCTCCAGAAGATGTCTATCTCACCTCCTGTCGGACAGGAGAGGGGATAGACGCCCTCCGGCGAAGGATTTTTGCTAAGAGAGGATAGACCTACTCAGCGGTTAATTCGATACGCTCTTCCGTCCCGCGCAAAAGGGCCAACATCAAAGAGAGGTAGTCCCTTACGTGTCGGGTGATGAGAAAGTTATCCCTGACGAATTGTCTGGCCTTGCGGCCCATCTCCAGACGGCGTTCCGGATAGGAAAGAAGATATCGAATCCTGAGCGCCGCTCCTTCCGGGGTTCTGACCAGAAAGCCAGTATGGTGGTTGACCACTTGGGATCTTATCCCTCCGGTGTCTCCACCGATTACCGGCTTGCCCTTCCACATGGCTTCGGTGACAGTGAGACCAAACCCCTCCTTGATGGACTTCTGCATGACAACGTCGGCAGCTCGCTGGAGGGCGTTTATAGTCAGGTGTTCGTCAGGGGGAAGGAAAAGAATGCGGATGTCCGGATCATCCAATGCGGCCGCCTTGACCTCTTTGAGAACAATCTCCCCTTCGGGATCATCCGCCGCCCCTCCGCCGGCCAAGACGAGCTGGACAGGGGTGAACTTTCTGGCCAGGCGAACAGCCCGGATGACTCCGAGAGGATCCTTAAAGCGGTCAAACCGCGACACCTGAACGACAAGGGGCTTTTCCCTGGTAAGCTTAAAACGATCAAAGATCTTATCCACCTCTTCTTGGGGAAGATCCTGGTTCTTGAGGGTTAAGGGGTCTATGCTTGGGGGAATGATGTATTGCAGATTTGGTAGAGGCTGGGTGAAATCAGGCATGGAGAAAATAGTCGCCTCGTATTTGGAGACGATATCTCTCAGATAGCGCCATACCGGCCGGTGAGGTCGCGAGAGATCAATATGGCACCGCCAGACCCATTTCCCCCGCCGATGAGGGAAAAATTCAATCAGAGGAGCCGGTTGCGGATCGTGGATGAAGACGAAATCTGCGTCTTCAAGGACAGGCCGGAGGATTTCGGCCTGCTGGGCGTTTATTTCCTGATGGACCCGAAGGGCGCTTTCGCTAATATCTTGAGGGAAACCCTGAAGGGCATTGTGCATGGCCTTGGTAACCCGGAAGAAGTTTTCATCTCCACTGATTACCTCCCAGCGTATTTCAAGCCCCAGGGCCTCCTTAATGGCGGTAAGGCTATGAAGGATCTCGGCCACTCCGCCGCCATAGCGGGTGGAGTTGACGTGAACCACTCGGGCTCCCTTGAGGGCCCCTGCCAGTTGTTTTAGCTGGTCAACAACGTCTGTTCCGGCTATTTGCTGATAGCGGGCCAGAATCTCTTCGGTCACAACGACCTCCCAGAAAAGAAGTCTCTGAAGACTTCATATAGTTGCTGGCGAAGCTCGGTTAGGGTGACAAAGTAGGGATCAATGGCTGCCAGTTGACGAATGAGATCCTGATATTCCGGGCCAAAGGCCGTCATCCAGGCCCGAAAGTCATCGGTGCCTTCTGAAGTCCGGCGGCGGGCATCTATGAAGTGATAAAAGATACTTCCCGAAGACATCCCTAAGACAGCCTCCGGAAGCTCCTCCGGACTTGTTAGCTGACGGTGGGTGTCTAAGACGACAATCTGGCTTCGGACGAAGTAAAACGGAGTTTCGGCCTTAAGCCAGGGAGTGTATTCGGTTTCATCCATCCGTTCTTCAATGGTATCAATGAGCTCCTGCCGCAGGGCTTCAAGATCGGGATAGTCCTGAGGGTCGATAATATTTAGGCGTTCAGCCAGGATTTGATCATGGAGAGCTCGATAGGCCCAGGCGGCAAAGTCGTTGTGATATTCTGGGTGCTCAAAACTGGGGCGCAAAAGACGCCCCCAGAAGTGGTGATATAGACAACCAGAATGAACCCGTCTTAAATCGTCGAGAAGTTCCGCCAAGGAATGGGACTTTTCTCCGGTGGAGATAGACACCAGAGCGCAGTCCTTAATCAAAAAGGGATAGTCAACTACAACTTCATCATTGGGCATGGGCTAACTCCTTAAGGAGTCTTCGGGCCTCCCGAGAGGATTCCAGGTTAAACCTGGCCCTGGAAGGCTCAAGGCCGATCTTGATGGAATAGGCCCAATCTGGAAGGACATCGAAGAGGTCTTCATCAGTCCAGTCGTCTCCCATGGCCAATATGAAATCCCAGGCCTTGGGGACCAGCCACCGCAGGGCGGCCCGGCCTTTATTAATGTTGGCCGGTTTGACCTCGATAACCTTATTACCCTCAAGCACCATAAGGTTGAAATTCTCTGTCAAGTTGACCAGAGCATCTTTGAGCTCCCGGGCTCGCAGACTCCCCAGCTCTGGGTCCGACATCCTGTAGTGCCAAACCAACGAGAATTCCTTCTCCTCGATGAGTGAGCCAGGAGTCCGGTCCATGTAGAGCTCCAAAATGGGTCTTATAGTTTCTTTCCAGTCCTGCTTGAGGGGTTCGATCATTTCCCATTCCCCACCCCCCTCTTTGAACCAGACTCCGTGTTCGGCTACCAAGTCTATAGGTAAATTGCCTAACCAGCTTTCCATGGTCTGGCGATCACGGCCACTAATGATGACCACTCTGTTGTTTTTATCGGCCAACTCGGCGAGAATCTTTTTAAGCTCTCCATCCGGTTTGGCTAGCTCTGGTCGGCCGGAGAAGGAAACTAAAGTTCCATCGTAATCCAAGAAGAAAAGTCGCTCCTTGGCCTTAAGATAGTCTTGAATGAGATTCTTCCTGGTCTCTGGTGAGAGCTTACGGGCTTCTCGCTGATGTTGCATCTCCTGGAGGTGGTTTAGTCGGTCCATGAATTCCCCTGTCCAGCGATAGATATCATATCGCCTAAGGCGTTCTTTAAGCCTCCTTAGGCGGTCGGCCTGTTCGTCTTCATCCATTTCTAGGGCTAAGGCCAAGGAGTTGGCCACCTCTTGGATGTTAAAGGGGTTAACGATTATGGCTTCACCCATCTCCCTGGCAGCTCCGGCCATTTCACTGAGAATAAGAACTCCTCGATCGGTAGTCTTGGTGGCCACAAACTCCTTGGCGATGAGATTCATCCCGTCTCTCAAGGGGGTAACCAGGGCTACTTCAGCTAAATGGTAAAGGGCGACCAAGGTGGGAAAAGACAGGGAGCGGTAAAGATACCAAATAGGGGTCCAGCCCAAGGTGCCATGACGGCCGTTTATGCGGCCAATTAATTCATCAACCTCTCGTTTTAGCTGGATGTAATGTTCTACTTTAGTTCGGGAGGGAACCCCAACCAGGACAAGAATGACTTTTTCCCGATAGCGGGGATAGCGTTCTAAAAACAGATCAAAGGCCGCCAGGCGCTGGGGGATACCCTTGGTGTAATCCAGACGATCTACAGAGAGGATCACTTTACGGTCGCCGATTCGGCGACGAAGACGGCGAATTTCAGCCTGAACCTCCTTTAGCTCCGGTGAGCCGGCAAATCGTTCATAGTCTATTCCCATAGGAAAGGTGTCCACTTTGGCCACCCGGTTGGATACATGAACCAACCCCAGACTGTGGTCCTTGCCCAGGATACGGCGGACACAACTCAAAAAATGCCGGGCGTAATCATAGGTGTGGAAGCCAATAAGATCGGCCCCTAGCATACCCTCCAGTATTTCTTCTCGCCAGGGAAGGGTGCGGATGATCTCAAAAGAGGGAAAGGGAATATGAAGAAAAAATCCAATGGTGGCCCGAGGAAGATGGCGCCTTAAGAGGCCGGGCAATAAAAGAAGCTGATAGTCATGGACCCAGATGATGTCTTCTTCGGTGGCTTCGTTGAGAACAGCTTCACAGAAGAGCCGATTTACCTGACGGTAGCTATCCCAGAAACGCTTTTCAAAGTTTACGTACTGAAGAAAGTAATGAAACAGCGGCCAGAGAATACGATTGCTGAAGCCATAATAATAATACTCGACCTGACGTTTGGTAAGAAAGATGGGGCGGCAAGATTCTTGAGCCAGTCGCTCTCTGATCTCTTCTTCGTAACCCCTGGCACTCTCACTAGAGAGCCCCGGCCACCCCAACCAGAGCCCATTTTTCTGGCGATAGAAGGATCCCAGCCCGGTGGCTAGCCCTCCGGCACTGGAGTGAAAGACCAAGCGTTTTTCCTGTTTGCTTACGGTAACTGGTAATCGATTGGCAACAATGATCAATCGAGAAGGCATCTTGCATATCCTGACAGCAAATCAGGTTTCTCACAAGCCCACCTCACGCCGGAATCATAGCTGTCATTAGCCTTAGATACCAGTTTTATTTTGATTTTTTCTTTTTTCTGGATCGGGACCCGATCTCACAGCTAGGGGCAGCTCAAGTGGGCACCCCCAGCCGGGGAAGAATGATCCGGTTAAGTCCTAACCAAATGACAAAAACGGCTAACACTACCCCCAAATCTCCTAAATTCACCTTAGGCCTCCTTGGATTTGATGAACTCTATAGCCCTCTTAAGTCTGGATATGACTCGTTCTTTACCTAGAAGGGAAATAATCTCAAAAAGCCCTGGAGAGACAGTCTTCCCGGTAAGGGCCACCCTTACCGGTTGGGCGATATTTTTTAGCTTAAGCCCCATCTCTTCCGCTAGCCCTCGGAAAAGCTTCTCCAGGAGCTCCTCATTGGAGAATTCTGGCAGCTCCTTGAGCTCTCCGGCTAGCCGTTCTAGGGCAGGCAAGACCTCGGGCTTTAAGAATTTTTGGGCCGCTTTGGGATCATAATCCGGCTCCTTAAAATAAAAAAGGAGCATCTCGGCCATCTCTGCCAGGGTTTTGGCTCGGGTTTGGACTGTTTCGATGGCTCGTCGCAGATAGCCTTCATCAACATTTTCCACCCCTAGACGGGCCAGAAAAGGTCGAACCAGTGAGGCTAGAGTCTCTGGAGATTCCGATTTTATATAGTGGGCATTTAGCCAGAGAAGCTTTTCTGGATTGAAGACCGCCGCTGAGCGGCCTATGTTTTCCAGGCTGAACTTTTCGATGAGTTCCTGAAGACTGAAAATCTCCTGATCTCCATATGACCACCCCAGCCGAACCAAATAGTTGATTAACGCTTGGGGAAGGTAGCCTTCATCGCGGTAGGCAAGCACACTCATGGCTCCATGGCGTTTGGACAAACGCGTCCGATCTGGGCCTAAGATCATGGGCACGTGGGCAAATTTGGGGGGCTGGGCCCCTAAGGCCTTAAAGAGAAGGATATGCTTGGGAGTGTTATTGAGATGATCATCCCCCCGAATCACATGGGTGATTTCCATAGTCAGGTCATCTATGACGACCGCAAAATGATAGGTAGGGACACCATCTGAGCGAAGGATGATAAAGTCGTCCAGCTCTTGATGATCAAAGGCTACCGGCCCCCGGATGAGATCATCGACCACAGTGCTCCCGGTGGGAGGAATCTTAAAGCGGACTACCCGCCCGGGCCCTGGTCCCAGCCCCAGTCTTCGGCAAGTTCCGTCGTATTTGGGCTTTTGGCCCCTTTCTAAGGCCTTTTTCCTCTTGGCCTCCAGCTCTTCAGGGCTACACTGACACCAGTAGGCCTGGCCTTCCTCCAGGAGCTGGTCAATGTACTGACGGTAGAGATCAAACCGCTGGCTCTGGTAGTAGGGCCCCTCATCCCAGTCAAGCCCTAGCCATTTCATGGCTTCGAGAATGGCCTGGGCATATTCGGGGCGTGAACGCTCCTGATCCGTATCCTCAAATCGGAGGACAAACTTCCCCCCATGGTGTCGGGCAAAGAGCCAATTAAAAAGGGCCGTTCTGGCCCCCCCAATGTGAAGATGACCTGTAGGGCTAGGCGGAAAGCGAGTCTTTATGTTCATATGTGTTACTCCACAATTAAACCAGCATAACCGACTACCTGAGAGTAGTCACCGGTTATATCCCCTGAAGTGGCATAGCGGACCAACTCGGCCTTTTGGGCCCCTAAGGCCCTGGCTGCAATAAGACCAACGGTTGTGGGGATCACTCCGCACATAGATATCCTGTTGGTCGCCACTGTTTCTAACAGACCTCGGGGGTCAAGGGCAAGTATTCGTTCAAGGGCCAGGGAGTCTTTAACCTTGGCCATCTCCTGGGATTCATAGTGGGTCATGTCGGTGCTGGATACAATGAGGGTCGGTCGTCCCCAGGCCCTGATCGCCCTAGCCAAGGCCAGGCCTATCTCTTCACATTCATTGTAACGAAGCCAGGAAAGACAGATGGGAACTATCTTAACCTCCGGACGAAGATACTGAAGAAAGGGAACCTGAACCTCTAAAGAATGTTCATAAAGATGGGCCTGGTGGTCTTCGGAGAGAATCTGGCTTTCATCCAAAATAAGCTCGGCCAGGGGGGCACTGATCTCTACCGGCCCAAAGGGCATCTCCCATGCCCCGGCAGGCATGATGGCCGCCGGTTCTCCCAGGCCGTGGTGATTTGGCCCCAGAATAATAACCTCTTCTGGGATGAGAAGACGAGAATATACGGCACCGGCCACCGGGCCAGAGTATATGTATCCGGCATGAGGGCAGATAGCCATCCGGGCCTGGGTTTTCGGAGCCTGAGGATCCAAATAGGACTCCACCATTCGTCTTAAAGCCAGAGGATCTGCCGGATAAAACTGGCCAGCTACAGCCGGATGCCGAACCAGAGATTTTTTCATTCTCTCACCCCCACTCTGAAACGATCAGAGGCTTCCCTTCCCTGAAAAATGGGGTTTAATCCTTGTCAGGGCAAGGTGCATCTGGTAACTTACCTGCGCTTTTAAGCGATAATATTTTATGAAAACTCATAGCCGGGCCTCAATCCGGTGGGTAGGTGGTAATCAACGATGATCCTTGATTCTCTTTTTGGTTGGCTTTCCACAGATATGGCCATTGATCTCGGGACGGCTAACACCCTGGTTTATGTCAAGGGTAAGGGTATAGTGCTTCGGGAACCTTCAGTGGTAGCGGTAAAAAAGGATGGCCGCAACAATAAAGTCTTGGCCGTAGGCAAAGAGGCCAAGATGATGTTAGGTAAGACTCCGGGCAACATAGTGGCCATCCGTCCAATGAAAGACGGGGTCATTGCCGACTTTGAGGTCACTGAGGCCATGCTTCGCTACTTTATCCGCAAGGTTCACAATCGCCGCACCCTGGTGCGCCCCCGGATAGTCATTAGTGTCCCTTCGGGGATTACCCAGGTAGAGAAACGAGCCGTGAAGGAAAGTGCAGAAAGCGCCGGGGCCAGAGAGGTTTATCTCATTGAGGAGCCCATGGCGGCGGCCATAGGTGCTGGTTTACCCATAACTGAGCCCACAGCCAACATGGTGGTGGATATCGGAGGGGGGACCACCGAGGTGGCTGTTATTTCTCTGGCGGGAATCGTCTATAGCAAGTCGGTACGGGTGGCCGGTGATAAGATGGACGAGGCCATTCTTCAGTACATCAAACGCAAGTATAATCTGCTAATTGGTGAACACACCGCTGAAAATATTAAAATTACCATTGGTAATGTCCTCCCCGAGGAACCCTTTGAAACCATGGACATCAAGGGACGCGATCTGGTTACCGGTGTTCCAAAGACTATCACTATAGATGCCGGTGAGGTGAGAGAGGCTATTAAGGAGCAAGTAGAAACAATCTTGGAGACGGTTAAGGTGGCCTTGGAGCAGACCCCGCCAGAACTGGCGGCCGATATAGTAGATAAGGGCATTGTTCTTACCGGCGGAGGAGCCCTTTTGCGGAACCTGGACAAGCTCATTAGGCAGGAGACCTCCCTCCCGGTAATCATTGCCGATGATCCCCTCTCTTCGGTGGTCCTTGGTTCCGGCAAGACCCTTGATAATATCCATGTCTTAAGAGAAATCATGATCCAGTAGCCTATAAGTGCGTGGACGATCCTTTTGGGCCAGATGGGCCAGATGGCTATTTTTAGGCGCAGCAGCTACCCTAGTTTTTGCCCTGATCGGTCTTAGCGTCGAACAGGGGCCAAGGTTTAGTCTTGCCCAGAAAATCCTAGTGGAGATTTTTGCCCCGGCAGAGAAGTTTGTCTCTCAAGGAATTTCCGGGGCCAAAAAACTTCTAGACTCCTATGTTTTTTTGGTCCATACCCACCAGGAGAACGAGGCACTTAAGAAGGAAAATGCCCTCCTTAAGGCCCGATTGGTAGAGTACCGGGAAGCCCTCATCGCCAATGCCCGCCTCAAGAAGCTTTTGAGGCTCAAAGAAAAACTTCCCTATGCCACTCTTGCGGCTCAGGTGGTGGGTCGGGATCCCTCTATGTGGTTCAGAAGCCTGATCATCGATTTGGGGTCTGACGAAGGGCTGGAGGAGGGCATGGCAGTGGTTACAGTTGGAGGGGTGGTTGGTCAAATCTTGGGGGTGACTCCCAAGTACGCCAAGGTAATGCTCATCACTGATCCTAACAGTGCGGTTGATGTTATTGTTCAGCGTTCTCGGGCCCGGGGAATCCTGCGAGGTAGAGGATCCGAGGTCTGCAGCCTGGAGTATGTAAGCATGGAAGCCGATGTTCGGGAGGGAGATCTTTTAATCACTTCAGGCCTTGACGGCATATTCCCTAAAGGACTTCTCGTGGGTACGGTATATCGAGTTTTGCCAGAACGTCAGGAGGGTCTATTTCAGAGGGTTGAGGTCAGGCCAGCCATTAATCTTGAAGATATAGAAGAAGTCTTGGTCATTCTTCGGAGAACCGGACTTGCGAATCAAAAGGGATTCTAAGGGGGAGCTTTATTTTTCGGGAGTGGTCTTCCTTATTGGAGGGCTGATTCTGGTTGTTTCCCTTACAATTCTGGCCCGATTTTCCTGGCTGAGAGTAGATCTTTATCTCTTGCTCATTACCGTAATAGCTCTCTTTGATTTGGGAGGGGCAGCGGGAGTCCTACTTGCTGGATCTTGGGGGCTCCTTATGGATACCTTTTCTGGCTACTTTCTTGGCCCCCATATTATGGTTTATCCCTTGGGCTTCTTTCTGGTTAGGTCTCTTCAGGCCAAGTTCCTTTTTCGGCGGGCTCTGGAGGGAATATTACTTACCTTCTGGATGGCCCTCCTGCTTGAGGGCTTGGTTGTCTTTTTTATCCGCTTTATCTATGCCGGCGAGGTGGGAGAGGGGCTCTGGGGGCGTCTTCTTTATCAAGCCCTGGTTTTGGCCCTGCTTTTCCCGCCTTTTTGGTTCTTTTTTAGAAGACTTCGGCAACGGTTTGGTCTGGGGGAAGAGATCTAGAGATGAGGTCTTCCTTTAACCTTCGACGCTTTGAAGAGTCGGACAATGGGGCCTTGAGAACCCGATTTAACTTGGCCTACGGCTTGGTCTTGGTTTTCTTTTCTGTGCTGGTGGTCAGGTTGTGGTTTTTGCAAATTCTTCATGGCCATGAATATCGCCTTAAGGCCGAAGAGAACAGGATTCGCCGGGTTCTTATTTCCCCTCCTCGAGGCAACATTTTAGACCGGGAGGGACGATTGCTGGCCGGGGTAAGACCTTGTTTTAATCTTTCGGTCATTCCTGAAGACGTAAAAGATATGGAGGGGCTCCTGGAGGAGCTTTCTCGAATTACAGGGATAGACGAAGAGATATTTCGTCAGAGTCTCCTGGCCCAGAAAAAACGTTCTCCCTTTCACCCCCTGATCCTGGCCCGTGATCTTGACCGGCAGACTGTGGCCCGCATCGAGGCCCGTCGCTATAAGTTGCCTGGAATCTTCATCGAGGTGGAGCCCAAAAGATATTATCCTCATCGCAATACGGCGGCCCACCTTATTGGGTACCTGGGAGAGGTAAGTGCCAAAGAACTCCGTGATCCTCGATTTGAGAAGTATCGTCCCGGAGATCGCATTGGTCGGACGGGGATAGAGAGGGCCTTTGAGAAGATTCTTCATGGGGAGGAAGGGGAGCGACGGGTGGAAGTCGATGCCCATGGAAGGATTATTCAGGTAATCCGGGAGATTCCTCCCCGGCCGGGGAATACCTTGATTCTTTCGGTGGATCTTGATCTTCAAAAGGTGGCCCAGGAGGTCTTAGATAATCAAGCCGGGGCAGCCATAGTCATGGATGTCAAAAATGGGCGGCTTCTGGCCTTGGCCAGCAGTCCCACCTTTGATCTGGAGAAGATATCCTATGGTTTAAGCCATTCAGAATGGCAGAAGTTGATCAACGATCCCCGACGTCCTTTAGAGAACAAGGCTATTCAGGGAACTTATTCGCCAGGATCCATTTTTAAAATCGTCTCCATGGCGGCGGCCCTGGAAGAAGGAGCCGTATCTGCTGACCTAAAGGTCTTCTGCCCTGGATATTACCGTTTTGGTCGTCGGGTATTTCGCTGCTGGAAGGCCGGCGGGCATGGCTGGGTAAATATAGAGGAGGCCTTAGTTGAGTCCTGTGATGTCTATTTTTACCATCTGGGGGAAATTTTGGGGGCCGATGTTATGGCCCGATATGCCCGGTCCTTTGGTTTCGGGAAAAAAACAGGAATCAAACTCTTCTCAGAAAAGTCTGGCCTTGTCCCTGATACCGCCTGGAAGAGACGCCGTTTTGGTGAGAGATGGCATGAGGGAGAAAGCCTCATAATGGCTATTGGGCAGGGCTATACCTTGGTTACCCCTCTTCAGATAGTCCGAATGGTGGCTGCCGTGGCTAATGGTGGTCATTTATATCGACCACTTTATCTGCAGCGGATCCTTGACCCCGATGGCCTGGAGGTGACCAGGGTAAGTGTTGAAGAAAATGGTCGCCTAGGGCTTTCCCGGGAGACCCTTTCTCGCATCAGGCGAGCCCTGATAGGGGTTGTAGAGGAGGGGACCGGGACGGCCGCCAAAATGAAAGACATTTTGCTGGCCGGCAAGACAGGGACAGCTCAGGTGATCCGTATGGGGAAAAAGAGACTCAAAACGGAAGAGCTTCCCTATGAGTATCGCGACCACGCTTGGTTTGCCGCCTATGCTCCGGCAGATGATCCGGAGGTGGCGGTGGTTGTCTTGGTGGAGCATGGGGGGCATGGAGGAAGTGTGGCGGCTCCGCTGGTGAAAAAGATCCTTGAGGCCTATTTTCAAAAGAAAAGACCTCTTCCCTCACCAAAAGGGATAAAAATTGCCTATGTTCGATAGAAGATACCTTTCCCATTTTGACTGGATTCTTCTGGCTATAGTTCTGGTCATTATGGCTTTGGGAGTGGTCAATCTCTACAGTGCCTCTGCCACTCTGACGAAGGGAGGCGGTATTTTCTATCTTAAACAACTTAACTGGTATATCATTGGTCTCTTTTTTATGTTTTTGCTTCTTCTTGTTGACTATCGCTGGTTCTATAAGTGGGCTCCCATTTTATATATTGTTTGTCTGGTTAGCCTGGTGCTGGTGCTTTTTATTGGCAAGGAGGTAGGGGGAGGGCGACGCTGGCTGTCTCTGGGGTTTGCTAATGTTCAGCCCTCTGAGTTTGCTAAGCTGGCCACGGTGATTGCCCTTGCCAGCTATTTCTACCGGCGGGATCCGGCGGAAGGTTATGGTTTAAAGGATCTTATCTTCCCTACTATTTTGGTGTTAGTCCCTGCTCTTCTTATCATGGAGGAGCCAGATCTAGGAACCGCTGGTCTTCTTTTTTTGATTTACGCCTCAATGCTGCTCCTGATCCGTATTCGCTGGCCAGTTTTGATCTCCATGGCCTTGGGAACCCTGCTTTCTCTGCCCATTCTTTGGCTTAACCTCAAGCCATATCAGCGTCGTCGCATAGAAATCTTTCTCCGTCCCGAACTTGATCCCTTAGGTAGTG
This sequence comes from Thermosulfuriphilus ammonigenes, assembly GCF_011207455.1. Lineage (GTDB taxonomy): Bacteria > Desulfobacterota > Thermodesulfobacteria > Thermodesulfobacteriales > ST65 > Thermosulfuriphilus > Thermosulfuriphilus ammonigenes. The sequence continues at coordinate 1,166,696 of NZ_CP048877.1, read as the reverse complement.
GATATCACGTTATTCAATCCAAGATAGCCGTCGGTTCGGGAGGAATGTTTGGAAGGGGCTACCTCTCCGGCACTCAGAGCCGCCTTAATTTCCTCCCTGAAAGGCACACTGATTTTGCTTTCTCTGTTTTTGCTGAGGAATGGGGCTTTCTGGGAGCTGTTGGCGTTATTGGTCTTTACCTGCTCTTACTCATTAGAGGGCTTTCCATCGCGGCCCGATCAAAGGAACGTTTTGGTAGTTTTTTGGCCTTTGGAATAGTGGCCATGATCTTCTGGCAGGCGGTAATCAACATTGCCATGGTGGTGGGGATGATGCCGGTGGTGGGGATCCCCCTGCCGCTTTTTAGTTACGGAGGGTCCTCTGTGCTTACCACCATGATTGGTATTGGATTGCTGCTCAACATCCGGATGCGTCGATTCATGTTCCAATAGTCACAAAAAGCTGTCAAAATGACGGGAAAAAAGCCGTTGACACCGATTTTAAAATGATGTAGAAGCTCCAAAGCATGAATGACCATTCAGTAAATGGAGAGATTTACGCTAGATCGAGAGGTTAAGAATGATATCACTTGATATAACTTTATGGGTACAGATTGTAAAAATTCTTATTCTCACCTTCATTCTTAATGCCATCCTCATTAAGCCCATTTTGCGTATCCTCAGAGAGCGGGAAGAGCACTTTGCTGGCCTGGAGCAGGATATTCAGCGTTTTACAGAGAGCGCTGAGCAGCTTTTGGAGAACTATAATCGGCGGCTGGCTGAGGCTCGAATGGAGGCGGGGAAAAAGCGAGAGGAGCTGAAGCTTCAGGCCAAGCAGGAGGAAAAGTCTATATTGGAGGCGGCTACCAAGGAGGCTGAGGCCAGAAAGAGTGAGCTGCTTTCTCAAGTAATGAAAGAGATAGAAGGGGTTAGAAAGGCCCTGCGGGAGCAGGTGGAGGGTTTTGCGGCTCAGATAGCTCAGAAGCTCTTGGGGAGGAGCATTTAATGAAATCCATAAGGCCTCCAGTTTGGCTGGTAATTGTTTTTTTGGTGTTTGGTCTTTCTTTTTTGGGTTTGGGGTCAGCTCTGGCGGTGGAGGAGCATGCCACCGGTGGGCATGAGGCAACCTATCAGGCTGAGGCCGGGCATGCCTCTCACCCTCAGGGAGAGTCTGAGATGGCTGGTGGGGGCAGCGATCATGCGGCAGCAGCCCATGGTGAGGCGGCCCATGGTGAGGGTGAGCATCACGGAGTAACTCCTTCCCAGATTCGTAATCTCATCTGGTGGACAGTTAATTTTGTCCTCCTGGTTTTTATTTTAGTGAAGTTTGGAAAGGCCCCTGTTTCTCAAATGTTTCGGGAGCGGCGGGAGTCTATTGAGGGTCGTCTTGAGGAGCTGGAGGCCAAACGTCGGGAGGCTGAGGCCCGCTATCGTGAGTACGAGCAGCGTCTCTCCGGTCTTGAGGAGGAGGCCCGGCAGATAATGGAGGCTTTTGTTGAGCAGGGGGAGAAAGAGAAGGCCCGCATTATTGCCGAGGCTAAAGAGACGGCGGAGCGGATAAAGCAACAAGCTGAGTTTTACGTCCAGCAGGAGCTGGAAAAGGCCCGTCAGCAGCTTCGTGAAGAAGTGGCCGATTTGGCGGTCAAGATGGCGGAAGACATCATCAAGAAAAATATTACCCCTGAAGATCAGAAACGCCTTGTGGGCGAATTTATTGAAAAGGTGGTGCAGGTACATTGACGCGCAAAGTAATAGCCCTCAAATACGCTCGAGGTCTTTTTGCTGTTGGCAAGGAAGACGGCCAGTTTAAGGAGTACGGCCAGGAGCTTGATCGCTTGGCCGCCTTTTTGCGGGAGGCCCCGGATATTATGGAGGCCCTGGAAAACCCTGTCTTTCCGCCGGACTTAAAGCTCCAGATTGTCGAGGAGCTTATCAAGGCCTTGAGCATCATTGACGCGGTGGCCAAGTTTCTCCGTCTCTTGGTGGAAAAACGTCGCATTCACCACATTGCCCAGATTGCGGAGGCCTATCAGGAGCTTTTGGATGAAGAGCTGGGGATTAGTCGGGCCAAAGTGGTGGCGGCCATTGAGCTTTCGCCGGAAGATCAGCAAAAGTTGGCTGAGGCTCTGGAGAAGGTGACCGGTCAGAAGGTTATTGTAGAGATGGAAGTAGATCCCTCAATTATAGGAGGGGTGGTGGCCCGAATAGGTGATTTGGTTCTGGATGGTAGTATTCGGGCCCAGTTAGAAAAATTTAAAGAATCCATAAGAAGGGGTGAGGTGGCCTCATGACTCAGATTAAAGCTTCGGAAATTAGTGATCTCATAAAAAAGCAGATCGAGGAGTACGAAAAGAAAGTTGACCTGAATGAGATGGGGGTTGTTATTTCCGTGGGTGATGGAATCGCCCGCGTCTATGGCTTGCGTAACTGCCAGGCTATGGAGCTTATTGAGTTTCCTGGCGGTGAGATGGGGATCGCGCTTAACTTGGAGCTGGATAATGTTGGTGTCCCCATTATGGGAGAGGCTCACCATATTAAAGAGGGGGATCTTTGCAAGCGGACTGGCCGAATCGCTGAGGTCCCGGTGGGTGAAGCGGTTTTGGGGCGTGTGGTTGATCCTCTGGGGCGTCCGCTAGATGGGAAGGGCCCTATTGAGGCCAAAGACTTCCGGCGTATCGAGGTTAAGGCCCCGGGGATTATTGCTCGCCGGCCAGTGCATGAGCCCATGTATACGGGTATCAAGGCCATTGATGCCATGACTCCTATTGGGCGTGGCCAGCGTGAGCTCATTATTGGTGACCGTCAGACGGGTAAAACCGCCATCTGTGTGGATGCCATTATTAACCAGAAGGACAGTGACATCTATTGTATTTATGTTGCCGTAGGACAAAAGAAGTCCACTGTGGCCCAGGTGGTGGAGGTGCTCCGCCGCTATGGAGCCATGGAATATACTACCGTGGTGGCCGCCTGTGCTTCGGATCCGGCGACCCTTCAGTTTATTGCTCCTTATGCTGGTTGCGCCATGGGTGAGTATTTTCGTGACTCTGGCCGCCATGCCTTGATCATCTACGATGATCTTTCCAAGCAGGCCAATGCCTATCGAGAGGTGTCTCTCCTTCTGCGGCGTCCTCCCGGACGAGAGGCCTTCCCGGGAGATATTTTCTATAACCACTCTCGTCTCCTGGAGCGGGCGGCTAAAATGCACGAGAGCAAGGGGGGTGGCAGCCTTACGGCCTTGCCCATTATTGAGACTCTCCAGGGAGACGTCTCCGCCTATATTCCCACTAATGTTATTTCTATTACTGATGGTCAGGTGTATCTTGAGCCCAGTCTCTTTTTTGCTGGTATCCGGCCGGCCATCAACGTTGGTCTTTCGGTCTCCCGAGTGGGTGGTGCCGCCCAGGTAAAGGCGATGAAGCAGGTCGCTGGTCGGCTCCGTCTGGATCTGGCGCAGTATCGAGAGCTGGCCGCCTTTGCCCAGTTTGGTTCCGAGCTTGATAAGGCCACTCAGGCTCAGCTGAATCGGGGTATGAGGCTTACAGAAATTCTCAAGCAGCCTCAATATCAGCCTCTGCCTTTAGAGAAACAGGTTTGTATCCTTTTTGCTGGTACCCGTGGTTTTCTGGATGAGTTGCCGGTGGAAGTGCTCCAGGATTATGAGAGGGAGCTCTATGAATTTGTCGAGAGCAAATATCCTGATGTCTTCAAGGAGATTGCCGAGAAGAAAGAGATCAGCCCTGAGCTGGAAGAAAAGATGAAAAATATGCTTAATGAGTTCAATCAGCAGTTTAAGCAGGCCCATGGCCTGTCTTAAGGGTGGGGAGCGATGCCTAACTTAAGAGATATTCGGCGCAAAATTGATGCCGTTAAAAAAATCGGGCAGATTACCCGGGCCATGAACATGGTTGCCGCGGCTAAGCTCCGTACAGCCCAGGCCCGTATGGAAAAGTTTCGTCCCTATGCCACCAAGTTTCGGGAGGTAATTACCGATCTGGCGGCCTCGGGGGCTATTGATCCAGCCCAGTTTCCTCTGATGCAGGTCAGAGAGCCCAAGCGGGTGGAGATCCTTCTTATTACCGCGGATCGAGGGCTGTGCGGGGCCTTCAATACCAATCTTATAACCGCGGCGGAAAAGTTTGCTCGTTCTCTTCAGGCCGAAGGCAAAGAGGTTTCCATGGTCTGTGTGGGCCGGAAGGGGGCAGATTACTTCCGTAAGTCTCCCTTCAATATGCGTAAAGATTATCGGGATATTATGGCCCGTTTTGAGATTTTTAATGCTCGTGAGATAGCCCGAGAAGTCATGAATGACTTCATTGAGGCCAAGACCGATGAGGTCTATATCATATATGGTCTATTTATTAATGTGGTTCGTCAAATCCCCAAGACAGAAAAGCTTCTTCCTATTACCATTGAGCAAGAGGGGGAGACTACTGCGGGCGGGGAAGCGGCTTATATCTATGAGCCCTCTGCCGAGGAGATTTTTCAGCAGCTTCTGCCCATGTATGTGAATACTCAAGTTTTTAGGGGAATGTTGGAGACGGCGGCCAGCGAGCAGGCAGCTAGAATGACGGCGATGGATAACGCTAATCGGGCGTGCGGCGATATGGTCCATAGCCTGACGTTGCTCTTTAATAAGACTCGTCAGGCCTCCATTACTAAAGAACTCATGGATATCGTGGGAGGCGCCGAGGCCCTTAAGGGGTAACAACAATAGAATACTGACCTTTTAAGGAGGAAGGGATAGATATGAGTGAAGCCAACTACGGCAAAATAGTTCAGGTTATGGGGCCGGTTGTGGATGTTGAGTTTCCGCCGGGCAAGGTTCCAGCCATCCTTGAGGCCATTAAGGTTACCAATCCGGCCATCGATGATCGGGAGGAGAACCTTACCCTGGAGGTGGCTCAGCACCTCGGAGATAATATGGTTCGAACCATCGCCATGGACACCACTGATGGTTTGCAGCGGGGAATGAAGGCTCGGGCCACTGGTTCTCCTATTCGGGTGCCGGTGGGAGAGGCCACCTTGGGGCGGATTATGAATGTTGTTGGAGATCCTGTGGATGAAGCGGGTCCGATTGAGGCCAAGGAGACCTATCCTATTCATCGTCCGGCTCCGGCTTTTACTGATCAGGATGTGACCATTAAGGTTCTGGAAACCGGTATCAAGGTTCTTGATCTCTTGGTCCCCTTCCCCCGGGGTGGAAAGATGGGGACTTTCGGTGGGGCCGGTGTCGGCAAGACAGTGGTCATGATGGAAATGATCCATAATATCGCCATGGAGCATGGTGGTATTTCGGTCTTTTGTGGTGTAGGAGAGCGGACCCGTGAGGGTAATGACCTTTATCTGGAAATGAAGCACTCGGGGGTTATCTCCAAGGCCGCCCTGGTCTATGGTCAGATGAATGAGCCTCCAGGAGCCCGGGCCCGGGTGGCTCTTACCGGCGTTACCGTGGCTGAGTATTTCCGAGACGAGCAGGGACAGGACGTGCTTCTTTTCATCGACAACATCTTTCGTTTTACCCAGGCGGGTTCTGAGGTTTCGGCTCTACTAGGTCGTATTCCTTCGGCTGTCGGTTACCAGCCAACTTTGGCTACAGACCTTGGTGAGCTTCAGGAACGGATCACTTCAACCACTAAGGGGTCTATTACTTCGGTTCAGTGTGTTTATGTGCCGGCTGACGACCTTACTGACCCGGCTCCAGCCACCACTTTTGCTCATCTTGACGGAACAGTGGTTCTTTCGCGTCAAATAGCTGAGTTGGGAATATACCCAGCGGTGGATCCTCTGGATTCTATGTCCCGAATTCTTGATCCCAATGTTTTGGGTGAGGAACATTATCAGGTGGCTCGAGGAGTCCAGCAGGTTCTTCAGCGCTATAAAGACCTTCAGGATATTATCGCCATTTTGGGAATGGACGAGCTCTCGGATGAAGACAAGCTTATCGTGGGGCGGGCTCGAAAGATCCAGCGTTTTCTTTCTCAGCCCTTCCACGTAGCGGAACAGTTTACCGGGACCCCGGGGCGTTATGTAAAGATTGAAGATACAGTGCGTGGCTTTAAGGAGATCCTAGACGGTAAACATGACGACTTGCCAGAGCAGGCCTTCTACATGGTTGGAACCATTGAGGAGGCTGTCGAGAAGGCTCAGAAGATGGCGGCAGGAGGCTAGCTCTCATGCCAAACAAGATCCTTTTGGAAATAGTCACTCCCAGTAGATTGGTAGTCTCTGAGGAGGTTGATATTGTCACTGCCCCGGGGGTAGCGGGTGAATTTGGGGTCTTGGCCAACCATGCTCCCATGGTAGCTACTATCAAAATTGGTGAACTACGCTATCGAAAAGATGGGCATGAGGAGTATGTGGCTATTAGTGGGGGGTTTTGCGAGGTCTCAAAGAATAAAATTACCTTTTTAGCTGAAGCAGCAGAAAAGGCCCATGAGATAGACGTTGAGCGGGCTATGAGGGCCAAGGAGCGAGCCGAAAGGCGTCTCCAGGAAGCGGCAGCCAAAAGAGAGAGGATAGATATGGCTCGGGCCCAGGCGGCTCTCCAAAGGGCTCTTACCCGGTTAAAAGTGGTCGAACATGCCAGAGGTCATCATTAGAAAAGAATAAATCTGAGGCTACATAGAGATTAAAAGGCAAGCCTTAAGGCTTGCCTTTTTTGTTTTTAGGGGCCAGACTTGTCTTCTGAATCCCTTGAGATCGGGAGGTCAGCCCTGATGGATCTTTGTGCCCTTATCCTGGCTGCTGGTAAAGGAACAAGAATGAAATCTCAACGTCCGAAAGTGCTGCATGAGATCTTGGGGCAACCTATGCTGGCCTATATCTTGGATGCCGTCAAAAGTCTTAATCCTTGTCAGGTGGTGGTTGTGGTGGGGCATAAAGCCTCAGAGGTTGAAAAGGCCTTTGCCGATCAAAGTTTGACCTTTGTCCATCAATCTGAGCAGTTAGGGACAGGACATGCCGTTCAGATAGCTCTGGATTCCCTTGAGGCTGACAGAGTCCTTATTACCTGTGGGGACACCCCCCTTCTGTCCGCAAACACCTTGGGTCTTCTTTTTGAAGAGCACCTTAGAAGCAGAGCCAGTCTCTCTTTCCTTACCGCAGAACTGGCAGATCCAACAGGTTATGGTCGGATAATTAGGGATGCTACCGGGGGGCCGCAAACTATAGTTGAAGAAAAGGATGCCTCCACTTTAGAGAAGAAGGTTAAAGAGGTGAATGCCGGGGTCTATATCGCTGATAGAGACTTCTTAAGAAAGGCCCTGGAGAGCCTTCGTCCTGAAAACGCTCAGGGAGAATATTATCTTACCGATATCGTTGCCTGGGCGGCAAGCAATGGTTTCCCGATGGCTACAGTTCAACTTCGGGATCCTGATGAGATGTTAGGGGTTAACGATCGTCGGCAATTAGCTCATGTGGAGAATATTCTTCTCCAGCGTTTGAGAGAAAGATTAATGAAAGAAGGGGTAACCCTTAAAATGCCCGAGACCATTTATCTTGAGCCTTCTGTAGCTATAGAAGATGATGTGACTATCTGGCCTGGCGCTGTTCTTCGAGGTCAGACAGTTATCCATCGAGGGGCTGAGATTGGTCCGGGAGCCATTCTTATTGATGCTCTGGTACCAGAAGGGACCAGGGTTTGTCCGGGAGCTATCCTCATCGGCCCCGATTCAAGTCTCTGCTAAGGAGGCCCTTATGGAAATAACTGAACTCTCTCAGCTGGAAGAACGTCTGGAGCGTCTCTTAAAGGGCTATCTGGAGCTTAAACGGCAACATCAAATCCTTCAGAGGCTTCTTCAGGAGCGGGAGGCAGAGATCGAACGCCTTCGTCAGGAGAGGGCCCTCTTTAAAGAGAAAGTGGTGGCCTTAATCGATAGACTTGAACAGGTAGAAAAAGAACAGGATGTCCATTGACTGAGGTCGTCTTTTATTTTTTAGGGCAAGAATACCGCTTTCGTACCGACCTTCCCGAGGAGGTCGCCCAGGAGGTAGTTTCTTATCTTTATCAAAAAATAGAAGAACTAGAGCTTGAAAGGCGTCCTTTGCCTCCAGTTAAGGTGGCCGTATTGCTCCTATTGAACATTGCTCGAGATTATGTCACTTTAAAGGATGAAGTCGCCAGGGAAACCCGGCGGTTGATTGAACAGATAGATCAAGAGTTGACAGAGGGTTCCCCCTGCGGTGTGCGTGATTAACGGTAGGTCCGTTGAGCCAACATTACCTGGCATGGGAGACCTCCCTTCGTCCTGAGTGCAGACTTCCCGACTTTGGTCGGAGAAGGAGCCGGAGGGGCGAACAGGTCACCCACTTAAAAATGTCAGGTTCAAACGGCCAGTTAACACGGCACTGCGGGGGGATGGCTATATCCCGTAAGGGTCAAAATATATGATTTGCCTTTTGTGGGCAGCGGGTGAAGTGGGATTTAGTCCAGCCCATGGTGGCTATGGACATATAAAAAACAAAAAAACATCACATGTTTGGTTTTTTACATATGGTAGATTTACGGAGGTGAAAGGTTTTTAAAGTTTTTTAGGGCCTTTATCTCCTTGTAAGCCTTCCTTGGTTTTCCTTCACCCATAGTCCTGCCCACTGGTGCCCTGCGGGGTGTGGCCAAAGTGTTGAGGAGGTGCCCCGCGTATGGAAGTTGCTTATTTTGCTTTAGCTGTTCTTCTCGGTCTTGTTATCGGACTCCCTCTAGGGTTTGTTCTTAAAGCCCGCCAATATGAACAGACGGTGGGATCGGCCGAAAAGGTGGCCTTTGAGATTCGGGACAAGGCCCGCCATGAGGCCGATCAGATTAAAAAAGAAGCCCAGATACAGGCCCGAGAGGAGATCGTCAGGCTTAAGGAAAAGGCCCGTCAGGAACTAGAGCAGGAAAAACGTGAAATACAAAAGATAGAACGCCGCCTGACGGACAAGGAACATCAGCTTGAACGACGTCTGGAGCAGCTGGAGAAAAGGGAGGCGGAACTTTCCCGACGGGAAAGGGCTCTAAAAGAGGAAGAGTCACGTTTAACCAGCCGTGAGGCTGAACTGGCTGAGATTGTGGCTGCCCAGAAGACCGAGTTGGAAAAGATCTCAGGTCTCACTACGGAGGAGGCCCGCGAGATCATTCTCAAAAAAGTTGAAGAAGAGGTCCGAGAGGATGCCGCTCGCATAATCATGCGAGTTGAGTCAGAAGTCAAGGAGATTGCAGATCGCAAAGCCAAAGAGATTATTGCCTTGGCCATTGCCCGTTATGCTGGTGAGTATGTGGCCGAAAAGACAGTCTCGGTGGTCCCCTTGCCTAACGAAGAGATGAAAGGCCGAATTATCGGACGAGAGGGACGCAACATTCGGGCCTTGGAGGCGGCCACAGGGGTGGACCTTATCATTGATGATACCCCCGAAGCCGTAGTCCTATCGGCTTACAGCCCCTTAAGACGGGAGATCGCCCGGATCGCCCTGGAGCGTCTTATCTCTGATGGTCGCATCCACCCGGCCCGAATTGAAGAGGTGGTTCGCAAGGTAGAAGAGGAGATGGAGGCCACTATTAAAGAGGTCGGAGAAAGGGTGACCTTTGATGTTGGCGTATATGGTATCCATCCGGAGTTGGTCAAGCTTTTGGGCCGCCTCAAGTACCGGACTAGCTACGCTCAGAATGTTCTTCAACATTCGGTTGAGGTGGCTTTTCTCTCGGGTCTTATGGCTGGAGAGCTTGGACTTGATGTTAAAAAGGCTAAACGGGCTGGTCTACTTCATGATATTGGCAAGGCAGTGGACCACGAAGTGGAGGGGCCTCATGCTTTGATCGGGGCGGAGCTGGCCAAACGTTATGGAGAGGATGAAGAGGTGGTTCAGGCTATTGCTGCCCACCATGAGGATGTTCCCTGTGAAAGTCCCCTGGCGGTGTTGGTCCAGGCCGCTGATGCCCTGTCCGGGGCTCGCCCGGGAGCCAGGCGCGAGATGCTGGAGACCTATATCAAACGCCTTGAGGATCTTGAGCGGATTGCCTACTCATTTCCGGGGGTGCAGAAGGCCTTTGCCATTCAGGCTGGGCGAGAAATTCGTATCATGGTGGACTCTGGCCGTCTTTCTGATGCTGAAACGGCCCTCCTGTGTCGGGACATTACCAAGAAGATCGAAAAAGAGCTTACCTATCCGGGACAGATTAAGGTAACGGTGATTCGTGAGACTAGGGCCATAGAGTATGCCAAGTAAGGTCCGGATCCTCTTTATCGGAGATATAGTCGGTAGCCCAGGAAGAGCCGCCCTGGCAGACGCTCTTCCTATTTTAAAGAGAGAGATCTCCCCGCACTTTATTTTGGCCAATGGGGAAAATGCCGCTGGGGGCTATGGACTTACGGAGAAAGTAGCCGAAGATCTTCTTGCTCTTGGGATAGATGTCCTTACATCTGGCAACCACATCTGGCGTCGGGAGTTTTTGGGCTATCTTGATCGGGCCGAGCGGGTGGTCCGTCCGGCAAACTATCCTGAAGAGGCCCCGGGTCGGGGGGCAGTAATTATCAGTAAAGAAGACTTTACCTTGGGAGTGATTAATCTCGAGGGGCGAGTCTTTATGCGCTCTATAGAATGTCCTTTCAGGGTTGGCCGAAGGCTTGCGGCAGAAATGTACCAAAAGACCCCCCTGATCCTAGTGGACTTTCATGCCGAGGCTACCAGCGAAAAGATGGCTCTCTCTTATTATCTCGATGGTCGGGTAACGGCCGTGGTAGGGACTCATACTCATGTTCAGACGGCGGATGAGAAGATCCTACCCGGAGGAACAGCCTACATTACTGATGTAGGAATGACGGGGGTAAGGGATTCAGTCATTGGTATGCGGAAAGATCAAGCCTTAGAGCTCTTTCTATCTCAAGTGCCCAGGAAGCTTGAGGTTCCTAAAAAGGGGGCTTCCATTCTGGAAGCCGTATTGGTTGAGGCCGATAGTCAATCCGGGCGAGCCCTGTCTATAGTTCGTCTGCGAAAGTTCTTGTAGGGAGGTAAGATGAAATCCGTAGAAGAACAATTGGAATATCTCCGTCGAGGCACAGTAGATATTGTCTCAGAGGATGAGTTGCGTCAAAAACTAGAGCGTTCTTTGACTACCGGAAGCCCTCTCCGCATTAAGGCCGGCTTTGATCCTACAGCTCCGGATTTACATCTTGGCCATACGGTTCTCCTTCAGAAGATGAAACACTTCCAGGATTTGGGACATCGGGTTTTTTTCCTCATCGGCGATTTTACGGGGATGATTGGTGACCCCACCGGTAAAAATGAAACCAGACCCCCCCTTACTCGGGAACAGGTGTTAGAGAACGCCAAAACCTATCAAGAACAGGTCTTTAAAATCCTTGATCCGGAAAAAACAGAAGTGGTCTTTAACAGTCAGTGGATGCTAAAGATGAACACCATGGATTTTATCCGTCTCTGTTCGAAATACACGGTGGCGAGGATGCTTGAGCGGGAGGACTTTAAAAAGCGATTCCAGACCGGCCGGCCCATAGCTATCCATGAGCTGATCTATCCCTTAATTCAGGCCTATGACTCTGTAGCCCTTGAGGCCGATGTTGAGTTAGGTGGTTCCGATCAACTCTTTAATCTTCTGGTGGGGCGAGAAATTCAGAGAGAATACGGCCAAGAACCCCAAGTGATTATCACTGTACCTCTTCTTGAAGGTCTTGATGGGGTTCAGAAGATGAGTAAAAGTCTGGGAAACTATGTGGGAATTACTGAACCCCCTCAGGAGATGTTCGGCAAACTTATGTCCATCTCTGATGATCTGATGTGGCGGTATTATGAGCTCCTCAGCGACTTGAGTCTTTCAGAAATAGAGGCCCTTAAGGAGTCTGTTCGGACCGGACGAGAACATCCCAAAGAGGCCAAAAAGCGTTTGGCTTTAGAGATCGTGGCCCGCTTTCATGGCCTATCAGCGGCCAAGAAGGCGGCCGAGGTCTTTGAGGCCACCTTCTCTCGGGGAGAGGTCCCAGAGGATGCCCCTGAGGTAAACCTAGATCCGGGGCTTCTGTGGCTACCCCGCTTTCTTAAAGAGCAGGGGCTGGCCTCAAGCACCTCTGAGGCCCGAAGGCTAATAAAGCAACGGGCGGTGGCCTTAAATGGCCAGAGGCTAGAGACAGAAGAATTGAATCTAGAGCCGGGTACCTTTGTTCTTAAGGTGGGCAAGCGGCGTTTTTTGAAACTGAAAGTGGGGGCTTGACACTTAAGGAAAGGTCGCTATATTAGCCGACGCTTCACGTTGCTCTTTGGAAACAAACCTTGTCGTTGCTTCTCAATTTTGGCTTCTCCCAGCGGCTAAAAAGAGGATAAAGAAGATATCCACCAAGCCCTGGAAGAGGCGATAGAGAGGGGCTTGACACGGCAACGAAAAGAAGCTATTAATAAAATCGCCATTTTGGCGACTGATCTTTGAAAACTGAATAGTGACCGGCGGGCGTAAAAGAGTTTTGGCCTTGCCTTGGCATTGGTCAGGCAAGGTGCCTTCAGTTTTAACTGGAGGGTTTGATCCTGGCTCAGGACGAACGCTGGCGGCGTGCCTAACACATGCAAGTCGCGCGAGAAACCAAGGCTTCGGCCTTGGGAGTAAAGCGGCGCACGGGTGAGTAACGCGTGGGTAACCTACCCTCGGGTCTGGGATAACCTCTCGAAAGGGGGGCTAATACCGGATAATGTCCCTGGGCGCAAGTCTTGGGGATTAAAGGAGGCCTCTGCATGCAAGCTTCTGCCCGAGGATGGGCCCGCGTCCCATCAGCTAGTTGGTGAGGTAATGGCTCACCAAGGCTACGACGGGTAGCTGGCCTGAGAGGGTGGCCAGCCACACTGGCACTGGAACACGGGCCAGACTCCTACGGGAGGCAGCAGTGGGGAATATTGGGCAATGGGGGAAACCCTGACCCAGCGACGCCGCGTGGGTGAAGAAGGCCTTCGGGTCGTAAAGCCCTTTCAGTGGGGAAGAACCCCCTAGAGGCTAATAACCTCTAGGGCTGACGGTACCCACAGAAGAAGCCACGGCTAACTCCGTGCCAGCAGCCGCGGTAATACGGAGGTGGCGAGCGTTGTCCGGAATCACTGGGCGTAAAGCGGGTGTAGGCGGCCGGGTAAGTCGGATGTGAAAGCCCGGGGCTCAACTCCGGAAGTGCATCCGATACTGCTTGGCTTGAGGCCCGGAGAGGGAGGCGGAATTCCCGGTGTAGGGGTGAAATCCGTAGATATCGGGAGGAACACCGGTGGCGAAGGCGGCCTCCTGGACGGCGCCTGACGCTGAGACCCGAAAGCGTGGGGAGCAAACCGGATTAGATACCCGGGTAGTCCACGCCGTAAACGATGGGTGCTAGGTGTGGGGAGGTAATCTCTCCGTGCCGTAGCTAACGCATTAAGCACCCCGCCTGGGGAGTACGGCCGCAAGGCTGAAACTCAAAGGAATTGACGGGGGCCCGCACAAGCGGTGGAGCACGTGGTTTAATTCGATGCAAAGCGAAGAACCTTACCTGGGTTTGACATCATCGGGAATCCCCTGGAAACAGGGGAGTGCCCACCTTCGGGTGGGAGCCCGATGACAGGTGCTGCATGGCTGTCGTCAGCTCGTGTCGTGAGATGTTGGGTTAAGTCCCGCAACGAGCGCAACCCTCGCCCTTAGTTGCCACCGGTTCGGCCGGGCACTCTAAGGGGACTGCCGGGGATAACCCGGAGGAAGGAGGGGATGACGTCAAGTCATCATGGCCCTTATGTCCAGGGCTACACACGTGCTACAATGGCCGGTACAGAGGGTTGCGAACCCGCAAGGGGGAGCTAATCCCAGAAAGCCGGTCCCAGTTCGGATCGGGGTCTGCAACTCGACCCCGTGAAGGCGGAATCGCTAGTAATCGCGGATCAGCATGCCGCGGTGAATACGTTCCCGGGCCTTGTACACACCGCCCGTCACACCACGGAAGCTGGCTCTACCAGAAGTCGCTCGCCCAACCCGCTTCGGCGGGAGGGAGGCGCCTAAGGTAGGGCTGGTGACTGGGGTGAAGTCGTAACAAGGTATCCCTACCGGAAGGTGGGGATGGATCACCTCCTTTCTAAGGATGATTTTCCTTTGAAAAAGAAAGCCTGGCCGGTCACTATTCAGCTTTGAGGGATTAGTCGCCTTTTTGCTCTTTATAAAGGAAAGTGAAGCTCATCGGGGTGGACGGAAGGGCCTATAGCTCAGCTCCGGTCAGAGCGCACGCCTGATAAGCGTGAGGTCGGTGGTTCGAATCCACCTAGGCCCACCATATACCTAATGGGGGTGTAGCTCAGCTGGGAGAGCGCCTGGTTTGCAACCAGGAGGTCATCGGTTCGAATCCGTTCACCTCCACCAGGTGTGTTACCAGTTGAAGGCGGCCGCGGAGCGGCCGTCTCCTTCTGGTAAGATGGCTTGTTCTTTGACAAATAAATATGGGTATCCGCGCGTAACCTGGTACCTACCGTCGGTTAGGCTATACGGTTTGTGGTCAAGCTACTAAGGGCAGACGGTGGATGCCTCGGGCGCGGGAGGCGATGAAGGGCGTGGTAAGCTGCGAAAAGCCTCGGGGAGCCGCAAACAGGCGTTGATCCGGGGATGCCCGAATGGGGAAACCCACCTGGGGTAATGCCCAGGTATCCGCAAGGGTAACCTTGCGGAGGCCAACCCGGGGAAGTGAAACATCTCAGTACCCGGAGGAAAAGAAATCAACCGAGATTCCCTGAGTAGCGGCGAGCGAAAGGGGAACAGCCTAAACCGATCGGGTGTCGAAGCCCGTGGGCGTTGCTCGATCGGGGTCGTGGGGGTGTACCGGAGGGAGCCACGGATCCCTCGGGAAGTCAAAAAGTCCTTTCTCTAGCCGAAGGCGCCTGGAATGGCCCGCCATAGAGGGTGAGAGCCCCGTAGGCGAAAGAGAAGGGGCCTTCCTGGGTACACTACCCAAGTAGCACGGGACACGTGGAATCCCGTGTGAATCTGGGGGGACCACCCTCCAAGGCTAAATACTCCCCGCGCACCGATAGTGCACAAGTACCGTGAGGGAAAGGTGAAAAGAACCCCGTGAGGGGAGTGAAATAGAACCTGAAACCGTCTGCCTACAAGCTGTCGGAGCCGGATTTATCCGGTGACGGCGTACCTTTTGTATAATGGGCCAGGGAGTTATTCTCGGCGGCGAGGTTAAGCCGTGAGGCGGAGCCGTAGCGAAAGCGAGTCCGAATAGGGCGTCTAGTCGCCGGGAATAGACCCGAAGCCGAGCGATCTACCCATGGCCAGGGTGAAGGAAGGGTAACGCCTTCTGGAGGCCCGAACCGGTTGAGGGTGAAAACTCATCGGATGAGCTGTGGGTAGGAGTGAAAGGCTAAACAAGCTCGGTGATAGCTGGTTCTCCCCGAAATATATTGAGGTATAGCCTCGGGTGGTCGCTGCCGGAGGTAGAGCACTGGTTGGGCTAGGGGGCTTACCGGCCTACCGAACCCAGCCAAACTCCGAATGCCGGCAAGCGTAGCCCGGGAGTCAGCCTGTGGGCGATAAAGTCCGCAGACGAGAGGGAAACAACCCAGATCGCCAGCTAAGGCCCCCAAATCCGGGCTAAGTGGTAAAGGAGGTGGGCCTGCTTAGACAACCAGGAGGTTGGCTTAGAAGCAGCCATCCTTTAAAGAAAGCGTAACAGCTCACTGGTCGAGTGGGCCCGCGCCGAAAATCTAACGGGGCTTAAGCCCGGTGCCGAAGCTGCGGGTTCATGCCGCAAGGCATGAGCGGTAGGGGAGCACTCCGGTTGCCGTTGAAGGCAGGTCGTGAGGCCTGCTGGAGGTCCCGGAGGAGAGGATCCTGGCACGAGTAGCGATAAAGGGGGTGAGAATCCCCCTCGCCGTAAGCCTAAGGTTTCCTGGGCAAGGTTCGTCCTCCCAGGGTTAGCCGGCCCCTAAGGCGAGGCCGAAAGGCGTAGCCGATGGGAATGGGGTTAATATTCCCCAGCCACCAGAGTGGAGACCAAGGGGTGACGCAGGAGGAAAGGGCTCCGGGGTCGTTACTGGAAGACCCTCCAAACCTGTAGGCCGATGACGGACCGAGGCAAATCCCGGTTCCGAGGCTGAGGGGGAGTAAGTAACCGGGAATTTATCCCGGGAAGGAGCTCGGCCCACACTGCCAAGAAATAGCCTCGTGGTCGATGAAGCTCTGGTGACCGTACCGCAAACCGACACAGGTAGGCGGGGTGAGTATCCTAAGGCGCGTGGGGTAACTCTGGCCAAGGAACTCGGCAAAATGGCCCCGTAACTTCGGGAGAAGGGGTGCCCGCGTGTAGGTGTAGGTCCTCGCGACCGAAGCCGAGGCGGGTCGCAGTGAAAAGGGGGTGGCGACTGTTTACTAAAAACACAGGACTCTGCTAAGTCGTTAAGACGACGTATAGGGTCTGACGCCTGCCCGGTGCCGGAAGGTTAAGGGGAGGGGTTAGCCAGCTTCGGCTGGCGAAGCTCCGAACCGAAGCCCCGGTAAACGGCGGCCGTAACTATAACGGTCCTAAGGTAGCGAAATTCCTTGTCGGGTAAGTTCCGACCTGCATGAATGGCGTAACGACTGCCCCGCTGTCTCGGCCAGAGGCCCAGCGAAACTGTAGTCTCGGTGAAGATGCCGGGTACCCGCGGTGGGACGGAAAGACCCCGTGAACCTTTACTGCAGCTTAGCATTGAGTCTTGGGGTGGCATGTGTAGGATAGGTGGGAGGCTGTGAAGCCGGGGCGCCAGCTCCGGTGGAGCCACCCTTGAAATACCACCCTTGTCACTCTAGGGCTCTAACCTGGCAGAGTTATCCTCTGCAGGGACAGTGCTTGGCGGGCAGTTTGACTGGGGCGGTCGCCTCCTAAAGGGTAACGGAGGCGCGCAAAGGTCCCCTCAGGCGGATTGGAAACCCGCCGTCGAGTGCAAAGGCATAAGGGGGCTTGACTGCGAGACCGACGGGTCGAGCAGGGGCGAAAGCCGGCCTTAGTGATCCGGTGGTCCCGAGTGGAAGGGCCATCGCTCATCGAATAAAAGGTACTCCGGGGATAACAGGCTGATCTCCCCCAAGAGTTCACATCGACGGGGAGGTTTGGCACCTCGATGTCGGCTCATCCCATCCTGGGGCTGGAGAAGGTCCCAAGGGTCGGGCTGTTCGCCCGTTAAAGGGGTACGTGAGCTGGGTTTAGAACGTCGTGAGACAGTTCGGTCCCTATCCACCGTGGGCGTAGGAGACTTGAGGGGAGCTGCCCCTAGTACGAGAGGACCGGGGTGGACGCACCTCTGGTGGCCCAGTTGTCGCGCCAGCGGCATAGCTGGGTAGCTATGTGCGGAAGGGATAACCGCTGAAAGCATCTAAGCGGGAAGCCCACCCCAAGATAAGGTCTCCCGTGGCCGTTAAGGCCCCTGAAGGCCCCTCCAAGACTAGGAGGTTGATAGGCCGGAGGTGGAAGCCCAGCAATGGGTGAAGCTTACCGGTACTAATCGGCCGTGCGGCTTGGCCACATATTCTTTATATTCTTAACCGACGGCAGGGAAGCCAGGGATTCGCGCGAGAGCCCATATTTATTTGCCTTTTTGAGTTTTGATATTTGATAACAGTTTCCCGGTGCCCATACCGGAGGGGAAACACCCGTTCCCATTCCGAACACGGAAGTTAAGCCCTCCAGGGCCGATGGTACTGCCGGGTTACCCCGGTGGGAGAGTAGGTCGGTGCCGGGATCATTTTCGAAAGTACGCCCCGACTCTAGAGTCGGGGCTTTTTTTATTTTCTGCTTACGCAAATCTTACCCAACAAGGCCTTCATAGGCTTATAATTCTTCTCTTCTTCCGGAAAAGTCTGGGGGCTTAAATTTAGACAGATTTTATTAAGTTTGGCCCCTTGAAATAAACACGTCCAAGACCAGCGTGACCTGATCTGCAAAAAATGCAGTTATCTTTTTTAGTCTCAAGGTCTAGCTGCCCTCTCTGATAATAATTACCTCCCTACTAATTGCCTCCCGAGATTGGGATCCCAAATGAAAAAATCCAATTTTTTAAAGATATTAGAGGTCACTTTCATCATTTTTTTGAAAATAGAGCTACCTAAGTGGTCTAATCTTTGCTAAAGGATTAGGTAATCATTTTTTGTTTGAAGCTAAACAAAAGTTTCATCTAGAATTGAAACTAAAAGATTTTGAATATTGTTTGATCGGGAGGGCAGGGAATGGAGGCCAAAAAGAACATAATAGTGGTTTTTGTCTTTTTCTTTCTTTTGAGCGGTCTTTGTTGGGCCCAAGAGACCGACAGCTCTGAAGGTGCCAAACAATCTTCCGCATCTGAGACCTCTCAGGAAAAGGGATTCCTTGATAGTCTTACTGAAGCCCTAGGAGAGGCCGCTAAAGAGACCTTGGAGGAGAAAGTCGAAGATTGGAAGAAAGACTATCGGGGCCGGATTACAGCGGTCAAGATGGTAGAGGAAGATGCCCAGCACGTTACCTTAGAGGTCTCTTATAAAAGAGTCTCAAGACCGGATGATGTCTATATTAGTGGTGAGGTTTTAAGAAGGGGCTCTCCCTCCCCGGATTTTGTCGTTGACCGGCTTCCTTTAACCAAGAAGCGCGGAGTAATTCGCCTCAATGTCTATTATGTAGAGCCAGAGACGCAAGATGTTCGAGTGGGGCGAAGTGATCAGATTGTTGTCTATCTCCACCCCGCAGGAGAGCCGGATAAGCGTTTCGGAGAATATTATCTCACCTTGGTTAAAAAGTGGGGGCTTGAGGAGACTAAAGAGGCCAGCGGAGAGGAAGCTATCACCCTAACTGATGAAGAGGTGACCTCCGGCGAGACGGAAGGGGAAGATCTCTCTTTAGCTCCTGTAACGGATGTCAAAACGGGTACCAAAGAGGCTTCATCGTCGTTTCCTACCCGACAAATCGGAAGTGTTGCCAGGCTTAGTATTCCTTCAGTAAAGAACTACGATTTTTATACCCAGGCCCACAGGGCCAAATGGCGAAGTTCTCGGGGAACACTTCCTTTTCCTGGCAGGGATAATGATCAGCGGGGCTTTGTCCGTCGAATTCCCCAAGGTTTTCTCTCCACCGGTAACAAGGCTGTAAGGCTTCTTGAGACTCATCCCGCCTGGGAGCGGGCCGGATGGATTGAAGGAGAATATCCCTTGATGGTTTTGGGCCCAAAAGTACATTTTAAAGCCGTTGCCGGTTTCCTAAAGGGCGTTAAGGCCTCTGATGGGGCAATCTTTAAGGTTCTAATAAAAGACCAAAAGGGTCGAAAGCGCTTGCTAATTTCCCGATTTGTCCCCGCTAATCGTTATGTTCACCTGGAGGCAGATCTTTCGCGATACGCTGGCAAGGCCGTATCCATCATTCTTTATGTTAATTCTTGGCGGACATCAGCCCAGGATTGGGCTGTCTGGGTGGCTCCAAGGCTTACCACCAAATAGGGGTTTAGATATTATGGACGGCCGAAAGATTTGCTTGATCGGGATTCTTTTTCTCCTTTTGGGATTTTGGGAGGGAATGATCTGGGCTTCTCAGACTCGTTCTCTTCAGGCCAATCCTCTTCTCCTCCAAGGGATAAAATTTAAATATCTTCAGAATCTTAAGATCAACCCACCGACAGCCACAGAAGTCCCTCCGGCTGGTCCGGATCCAAGATTAGTGCTTGATCTAGCTGATATTCTTGAAGATCAAACCCTCCTTGATGATCTCCAGAATGTGGCCGGCTTTGACCCTCATTATATCATTCAAGATAAAAAGGCCTCCCAGGTCTTTTATTATCTGCCTCGAGAATTTCTCCTTTTAAGCGATGAGGGGGGGTATCACCTGGGAGTTCAATACAATTATCAGGATTCTCCGGGTAAGCCTTCCGTTACCCTGACTTTAGAGCTTATGGCCCCCTTTAATCCCGGAGACGTAAAACTCCTTCGTTATCTACTTAAGGAAGGTCTGAGGCCCCCTGCAGGAACTAAAATCAAGGTTCGGGCTCTCCCTGCCCTCTCGGCAGAGGTGGATCTGGCCACCCTGGCTTCTGGGTTGACCATCCCCAAAGAAAGAATTGAGGTCACTTTAGGGGCCCATTTGCGAAAACCTATTCGTCTTAGCATGCTTCTTACTCCAGAGGAGGTGGAAGAAGTCCTTACCCAGTTAACCGGTGAGGGATTGGCCGGTCAAATGAACATCCAGGTGGATCAGGTCTCGGTACCTATTCCCTTAAATATAAAATTTACAAAGTTCTCTGGCCCCAAGGTTGAGGGGCTTGAGGATTGGCTTAATCATCTCCCAGATGTGAAGATAAAAAACCTTACCTATTTCCCCCTTAAGTTAAAGGGAATTTGTGCCTATCGTCTTCGAAATAAGCACCTGGAGCGTTATTGTCGAGGGCTTCGGGGAACTATCCGGCCTCGGCAGGTTATGCCCTTCAAGGTCCCTTCTCCCGAGCGCGTCTTGGGAAGCAACTTGCTTATGGTTTGGTTCAATATGCGCCTTGATACTAACTGTAAGTCCTGCCTGGAGGCCATCCAGAAGGATGTGCGGCGTGGGGTCTCCCTTACCCCGACGACCACCCTCTCTTGGGAGGTTATTCCCAATATTTTTGAAACCCTAGGGCTGTACAAAGTAGTGGTGGAGATACGATCTTCGGCCCTTTCTCCCTCTGGCCAGGAGACCACCAAGGTTTTGGAGTTTTCGCCCGATGAGACCCGCCAGGAACTGACGCTTTTCCTTCATCGGCCTAATCCGCACTACCGCTACCGTCTTCTGGTAATCACCCTAGATGGTGATCAGTTCAAGCAGGAAACCTGGAAGGATAGCGACTCTCTTACCCAAATCATCGGTCGTAAACAAGTGCAGGAGGTAATGCCATCATTGCCTTCATCCTAGTAGTTTTTACATTGTTTTTGCACAGTTCTCTTTGGGCCCAGCCGGACTTTTCCATCTATCGTCAGGTGGGTGATCTCAGAGCTTTTTCTGATCACAAGGATCGAAGTATCTGGTATCTCGCTCCGCCTCCCCCCCGTTTGGCTGTAGATGAAGATGGTACCCCTGCTTATTCTCTGGACATCTATGCCTATCAAGGGCGTAAGGCTACCGGAGATCAAGGACTATTTTGGCAAAAGATTATTCTTTCTTTGAGTTTTGAGCGTTCTTGGCCTCCCGAATCCAAAGAAAGACTTCGTCGGGCCCTCAGAAACGAATTTGGGAAGGGGATAACGCTAAAGACCCTTTCCATTCAGGGGGCCAGAGTCCGGCTCTTGTTTGCAGACCGAGTCTACGAACGACACCTGAAGGTCCGCTGGCGGCCCGAGAGGCTGGTTCTACCCCTTGATGATTATCTGGGAGCCCTTCTTTGGGAAGCGGCCAAGAGGGGCCAAGTCCTTATTAGTTTGGATGTTGAGGAGGAAAGTTTCGGTTTTAAGAGGCAAAAAGACCAAGGGCTGGTCCAAACTAGATATTCTTGGCACTGGATTCTTCCTGTTCTTTTTGACTTTAATCGATACCCTCAGAAGTTTCGCCTTCATGATCTGGGGGCCAAATTGGCCCGGGCCTACACTCAAATAGATGTCTTCTGTCTGGATTTTGTAGAGCAGACATTACCCGGATTGTATTTGACCATTGTGGAAATTGGTTTTCCTGTGAGGGGGAGGCTACTCTTGAAAAGGGTTCGTTTCCAAGAGGGAGGAGACTATCACCAGAAGGTGATCTTCCCTCTAGCCCATGAGGTGGACAAGCCCTATCGCTTCCGGATCATTCGCATCTTCTCCGATGGAAGCACAAAAGAGAGTCCCTGGCAGGAGAGACACGGAGAGCGTTTGTTAGATGTGACCTTTTATCGGAACAGCCAGGAGGAGAAAAGATGAACGGGAAAAGGATCTTACCTCTTTGGTTGGTCATCTTTTGCCTCTGGGGGGGAGGCTCCTTTGCTCAGGAAATCTTTCTTGATGGGGTTCAGAAGTGTGGCCGGCTCAAATGTTATCCGGCCATGGATGATCCCCAGAGTTTCTACTATTTGCCAGGTCAGGCTCGGCTGGCCGAACGGGATGGCCGGCCGGAGTTTTCCTTTGTGAAGTATGCCCGGCTACGGGAGGCCGAAACGGCGGGCACAAAGACCACCGAAGGCGGGGGGCTTCTTCATTTTCTGGCCACCTACGGCGTAGATGAAGAGACACTCCAGGAGGCCGAGGCCGACTTAAGAGAACGAGTCCCTGGAGCTAAGATTGTGGGGCCGGTGATTTTCAGGCGGGGAACCTTTGCCTTGGTGACGGCCTTTAAAGAAGAAAATAAGGCCTGGGTCAGGGCGGTTGCCCTGGGTAAGGCTCCCCTTATGGAAGGACAAAAAACGGCTGTCTCCCTGGCCCTTACCCGACAGGGAGCCGAGGTTCTCTGGCAAGATTTCCAAATGGCCACCCCTGATATATCCCTCATCTTTGAGCTTGAGTTCGCTGGATACCGCAAGCCCTATGAGGCCGAGGTAATTGTCGATTGGTCTAAGGTTTTCCAAAATCATCGGGTACAGGCCGGGATGCGCTATGCCTGGTTTGGAGCAGATATTGACCTTCTTTTTCAGGAACTCCGGCGCACAGGGGCCATCAAGATCATTGTCAAAGGGGAACACGCTCCCAGTGACAAATTGTTGGCCAGCGTTCAAAACAAACTCTTAGAGATTATGTTTGAGCCCATTGATGCCCAGAACCTTATGCAACAGGCCATCAAAGAGGATAGCTTCAGCAACCTCAATCAGGCTCTGGAGTTCCTTACCAAGACCAAAAAGATCGATCAGACCAGTCTCTGGTGGCCAACCCGGCTGGCAGATTGGTGGAATTGGAGGGCGTTATGGAACTGGTGTCCTTCGGCAGAGGCCGGAATATTTTCTGGCTTAGACAGTTATTTCTTTAAGGTCGTCAAGGCTATTGACCGCTCTACCGCGCAATTGCTCAATCAGGTAGCTACGGCCCAGCAGGCTGTAAACACGGTCTTTGATCCCCAGACCTATCTTCCAGAATACGGTAATCTCTGTCCTAATCTAACCTCTGTCTGTGGCCAGGTGGTTACCGATAGTAACCTCACTAGAGCCTGTGGTCTCTTGGAACCTGACTGCGAGAAAAAGGTCCGGCGTAACGTGAGGAAGATCAAAAAAGATATCTCCGGCTGTCTGTCCCGTTTTGCCCGGTGTTCCAAATCTCAGGAAGAATGTCACTCTCGTTTTCAGGCCTGTATCGATCGGAAAAAAGAAAACTGGAAAAAGGATATTCAGCGTCTCAAGAACTGGTATCTTCTGCGGGTTCGCTGTGTTAATACCACCAGCGATTATTGTCAGAAGAAATTTGCCCGCTGTATGGATTCTTCCTCCAGTCAGAGGCGGTGTCTAAAAAGGCTTCTGGCCTGCTCCTGCGGCATTGGTAAAAAGTCTAAGAAATCATCAAAGAAAGAGGTTCAATCTGGAAAGCCTAAGACCTCTTCTACCAATAGTCAAAGTTCTCAAAAAAGGGAAAAAACTTCAGGAGGTAAGGGCAGCGATAAGGCTCCATCTGGGGCCACCAACCAGCCTCAAAAACAGCAAGCAACCTCCGAAACCCCGAAATCAACCTCTTCAATTCAGAGTAAAAAACATGCTAAAAAAGAGGAACAAACAAAGAAAAAGCCAACTAAAGACAAGAAAAAGCCAGCTAAGGAGGCCAAGAAAGGTAAACCGACTTCAAACTTTTCTCTGGTAGCCGCTTATCGGATGCGTCATATCCGGGAAAGTGGCTATTTTTACTATAGTCTCAAGCGTTATCGGATGGAGTCTCAGGTAACTCATATCACCTTAAATATTGGAGATCTCTATCAGCGCTACGGTCACGATAACCAGGTGTTTCGGGAGATCCTTATTGATGACCCGGTCTTTAAACAACGCAATATCCTGGTGACGATCGATGGTCAGGATTCACGTGATTTCGGAGCCTATGTAAATGCTGTTACCGTTCAGCTACGTAAGCATCATCAATCAGGAGAGATTTCTACTGATGAGGTGATAATCACCCCCGAACTCTTTGATCAGCAGGGTAACGCCTTTTTCCTGCGCTATGGCTGGAAGGGTGACCGAAATCGGCAGGCCTGGCTTCGCTACGAATATCGGGTGGTCTGGGAACTTAAAGGCGGTTTTAAACTGGACCAGGGCTGGCAGGAGTCAGACACAGCCGTTCTTAATGTTGTTTCTCCCTTTAGATATCTTCCGGTAACCATCGAAGGAGACAAGGACCGCCTTGATTCGTATCGAGTGCGTCATGCCGTGGTTACCTTCCTCACCCATCTAGGGTCTCGGACTATCCGTACAGAGGTGACCCTTAAAAATAGTGGTCCGGCTACCGGGGCCATGGTTCGAGTGCCTGTGCCCCGAGAGGGGGCTGCTCCCGAGGTTTTAATTACCTGGCATCTTGAAGGCGGCAGTGAAGTATCCCGCGGTCCTTTTCCCCTCAAAGGGGCCATTCTTTATTGGGATGAGCTTCCTTAGGAAAGGAGACTCAAATGAGGAAGACGCTGATCTTTCTACTGATTCTCCTCTGGCTTTGTTCCGGCCGGTCTAATGCTTTAGTCAATTACGAAGCTGCGCCACTTGAGGTCAAAGGGGTGCTCCTTCTTCAGGATGCCGCCAATCCCGGGGCTTACTATTATCTTCCGAAGGCCCCTAGGGTGGCTCTGGGGCCGGATGGTCGGCCAGCTTTTTCCATGGTCAAATTTGTGGATCCAGATGGTAAGACCAGCGGCGGTCTCCTTCACATGTTGGTGACTCTAACCCTGCCTTCAGATGAGCTAGAGGCTCTCCGGCAGGCCTTTCGCAAGGTTCGTCCTGGGGCAGAGATTGTTGGTCCGGTGCCCCTTCTCCAGGAAAAAGAAGGAAGTTTTCAGGTTGTCTCCGGGACCCTTTCAGACAAAGGGTTTACCAGGACTTTGATAAGCAGTGGGCGGGCCCCTCTTACCCCGGGTTCCCAGGCGGCTATTGCTGCCGTGCTAGATCAGCACGGGGCCACCCTACTGTGGGATTCGCTCAAGAGCCCAACCTCAGATGTTTCCGTAAGCATAAGGGCCTACTATGAGGCGGTCCTGCCTTCCATCACCGCCCATGTCTCAGCTGATATCAGTACAGTCTATGAACACTTCTCTAAGGTCAAAAATGTCCAGGAAGAGTACACCCGGGATCAGATTCGTCAGATTACCGATGAACTGGTTCGCACCGGGGTCATTAAGGTGGAGGTAACGGAACGACTGCCTGGGGAAGCTGGCAACAAAGCCATCCAGGGCCTGGTAGATCTTCTTAGCCGTAAACTTACAGAGCTGATTTTTGACCAAAAGACAGGCTTTACCGCTATCCCGAAGAGGGAGAAGGCGGTAGAACCCGGGCAAATCAAGGGTCGTCAACAAAAGGGGTTTCTGGCCCGGATCTTTACCAGTACCGGTAATCAAAAATATTACACCGACAACCAGTTTGTCCTTAAAGACCGCTCGGATATCAATCGGGGGGTTTTTAGTATCAACCTGACCAGACGAACGGTCATCAAGGTCCCCTACGATACGGCTGGTAATCTTTCTGGCTTCTATACGGCCTACAAGGATGATCCCCAGATATTTAAGGTGGTCAATCTGGCCGATCCGGCCTTTCAGAAACGGGAGATCTTTTTCCGACTGGATGGAGATTTTGCCCCCGCCTTTGAGGGGCTGGTGAACTTTGTCAGCGTGCTTCTCAAAAAGCGTTATCCTACCGGGGAGGAGGCCACCGGTGAGCTCATCTTTACCCGGGAGGATGTCCGGAAGGGGAATCTTTCCAAGAGCTGGCGTTATGCCCGCCTGGGAGAGAAGGGGGCCTCCTGGATGACTTATGCCTATCAGGTGACCTGGAGTCTCAGAGGTCAACGAAAGCTGACTTCTGACTGGCAGGAGACTATGGATCCCATCGTTACCTTGGCTCCACCACTTCGTCGCCTAGATCTCACTATAGACGCTGATCGGCTTTCTTTTGAAGAAAGTGAAGTCCGTGCCGCCGTGGTCCAGGTCCGCTATCGTCTCTTTGGCCATCTGTACACTCAGCGGCTGGCTGTCTTAAAGGCCACTGATGGGGAGTCTTTAAGTGATTACGTTCTTTTTATTGATCCCCGCTCTCCTATTGAATACCAGGTGAGCTGGTTCTATAGCGATGGCCAGCGTCTTAAGCAAGATTGGAAGACCTTGGAGGAGGGCTATCTCTTTTTAATGCCTCCTGAATAAAACTTTTCGAGGAGGGATATCTATGGGAAAGAGATTGTCTCTTTTTCTCTTGGCATGGTGGCTGTTGATTCCATCTGCCGGGGCTACCGCTCTGGTTTTTAAAGTCCCTACTGATTTTCGTATTCCCCCCCGGATGGTTGTCCCCCCGGCCAAGGCAGTCAAAGAGACCACCGGAATTGCCTACGGCAAACATGTGGATATCACCTTAAGTGATGGCACCGTAGTGCGTTGCTACCCGGCGGCAACGGTTGATCCCCGGGCGGTGGCCAAAAGCTGGTATTATCTTCCTACTAGCCCCCGAATCGCCCGAGACAACCGAGGTCTTCCCCAATTTTCTCTAATTAAATTCGTCACCGACAAGAGCAAGGAGCAAGGCGGGGCTGAAGGAGCTGTCCTTCATTTTTTGGTGGAATATGGGCTTACCCCGGAGCAGAAAAAAGAACTTGAGCGCCGGCTCAAACAGCGGATCAAGGGGGCCGAACTAAAAGGGGCTGTTCCTCTGGAAAATACCGCTGAGGGCAATAGCTTTCGAGTTATCTCGGCCATTTTTGAGGACAAGGAATTTACCTCTCACCTTATAAGTAGCGGTAAGGCTCCCGTGATGGAGGGGCAGAAGGTGGCCGTGGCTGCTCGTCTTAGTGCCTACGGAGCCACCCTTTTAGAGAAAAGTTTAGAGCTGCCCACCTCTCAGATCTCTGTTGAATTCGAGCTCCGCTATATTACCAAACTTCCGGCCTACAAAGCCTGGGTAACCATCGACTACGATCGTTACAATCAAATCCGGCAGGACCTCCAGTACAAAAGAAAGAAGATAGTCCACAAATATTGGGATCCTAAATGGTACAACATATTCAATAAAGGTAGCCGAACGTATATCAACGAGTCTGAAAAACAGCACTTCATAGACTTCCTGAAAAGTACTGGTGTGGTCAGCTTTTATATTGATGCCAATGTTCCCGAAGCGGACAAGGAAATTGTTGAAATGGGGCTCCAGAAGGTGGTTCTTGAGGAGTTCTTCAATATGCAAAAGACCATGGCCGAGAGCTTAGGGGAGGAGACAGAATTTAAACCTATGGAATTAAGCAAAGAGCAGAAGAGAGCAGCCCGGGGGGCTCGGTCCTATCGGGCTTATCTCCTTCAGGCCAGAGAAATAAAACGCCACGGACGGGTGACCATCGATCTCCGCCGCACTATTGCCCGGTATGAGTCCCACATCATGGTGGGTAATGTGGGTGCTTGGTATAAGAAGTTTAAAAATGATCCCCGTTTGGTGGCCGAGGTTAACCTGGATGATCCTTTCTTCCAGCGGGGTGAGATTCGCTTTGTTATAGATAATGAGGCCTACGATATCTTTAAGCAGATGGTCAACTATGCCACAGTGATGGTCCGGGTCCCCAGGGTTGGGGCGGCCCCCTTTGAAGATGAAATCACCATCGATCGCAAGTACCTCGAAGAGCATGGCCAGACAGCGGTACTCACCTTTGCCAAAATGGGTAAGATGCCCCGCCGAGGGGCCATCTTCCAATACGCTGTCCAGTGGAGTCTTCGCGGGGGCTATCTTTATCCTCCCCAGCCCAGGTGGCAGCCGGGCGATATAATGGCCGTGACCCTGGCTGCACCGGTACGTCCCCGGGTAATCGAGGCCGAGGCCGATATCGACGAACTCCGCTCCCTTAATGTAGCTAGAGTGGTGGTAGAGTTGCGTTACCAGCGCTTTGGCCGTCCCTTTGTGGATCACTCCGCCCTTAAGATTTCGGTGGCCAAAGGAGAGCCCCTTTCGCAAAAGGTTATCTACCACGACCGCAACCAGGATCGAGTGGAATACCGAACGGTCTTCTATCATAAAAAGCTGGGCCGAATTACTGGTCCCTGGCAGGAAGTTCAGGGGGACTATATCTTCTGCTCACCTCCGGCCTCGCTCTTAGAGAAGATAAAAGCTGCTCTCTAGGGTGAATCGGCCCCTAGGGGCCGATTCACCTCCCGGATCTTTTTGGCACTGTGGGGAGCGAGCCATTCTTTTTCTTGGGGGTGGAGGAAGGTGATCTTTAGCGGGTGATGTGATTTGAGGCCGGCACTGGTTCGAATTTTTCTCTCCCCCCTTCTTTTTTCTTCGGGAGAGAGTTTGCGGGGGAGGACCACTGCCAGATGAAGTTTGTTGGCCCCTTCTCTTTCTCCCCGGGCCAGTTCATCCAAAAGATAGACCTCTGCCTCCCGGAAATGAGAGCCGATGGCCTCAAGAATCGTCTTTAGGTGGTCTTCGTAACGATCAAGAAAGGCCTCTTTTTCCCGGAGCCTCCAGTCAACAAATTCTGAAAAGCGTCTTCTAGTCCGAAAGACCATCTCAAAGAGAAAGGTGGCTCCGATGAGAATGGTTGCTGATTTAAGAGAAGATGGATTGGTTTTGAGGGTGTGGACCACCAGCACTACTGCCGAAAGGAGGCAACCTATCCCACCGATAGCGGCTGGAATCCGGCTGGCCGAGGTCACCTTGGCCAATTTCAGATTGGCAAAATTTACCATGGCAAAAACCACTAAAAAGCCAAGGCTTCCGGCCACAGAGATGTTCTCGAGGTCAAAGGATAGAGCGGCCATGATAGTTAAGACCGCCAGGATAATAAGGCCCTCGTAGGCCCCTTTCCAGATTCGGCGGCTGAAGATTCGGGGTAGCTCCCCATATTTGGCTACCAGGTAGCTGATACGTGCTGTTCCATAGAGCGTGGCGTTTATGGCTGAGGCCGTGGAGAGAACAGCGGCAATCCCAATAAGGACAAATCCGGCCTGGCCTAGAAAGGGCCGGGCCGCTTCAGCCAGGACATAATCTTTGGCCCGAACCACCTCATCAAACGGAAGGTTGCCTACAGCCACCAGGGCTACCAAGGCATAGATGAAGATTACAAAAAGCACAGCGGCGTAAAAGGCTCGAGGCAGGTTTTGATCTGGATCCCGGATCTCGGTCGCCGTATTGGCGATGAGCTCAAAGCCTTCATAGGCCAAAAAGATGATCAACCCTCCAGTGAGGATGTGAAGAGGGGGCGGGTATTCTGAAGGCATAAGACGGTTCGGATCAATGTTCATGAATCCCAAGGCGGAGAAGAAAAGGAGTATGAGGACCTTGATCACTACCATTATGTCCTCGGCCCGACCAACAATGAGGGCTCCAAGGAGGTTAAGGAAGGTAAAGGTTGAGACCACAATTATGATCAGGGCCTTTTTGAGGAGAGGGTCCTCCGTGCCCTTGAGAAGTACGGCTCCATAGCTACCAAAGGCATAGGCATAAAGAGAGAGCATTATTATATAGCTTGCCAAAAGGAGGATGTTCAGCCAGGCTGGAATAAGACCTGGTCCAAAGGCCCGAAGGATGAATTCTATGGTGCCCCCCTCACTTGGAAAGCGCACGGCCAGTTTGGCGTAAGAATAAGAGGTAACCAGGGCGATGAGGCCGGCCACAAGAAAGGCCAGTGGAGCGGCCCCGCGGGCCAGAAGGACTGTAAGCCCCAAGACGGCAAAAATGCCCCCGCCTATCATGCCCCCTATGCCGATAGAGGTGGCCTCAAGGAGGCCGATTTTCTTGTCCGCCACTTCTTACTTGAGCCCCTTCTTGAGAATTTCTCCTATCTGGCGCCAGAGGCGGCCAAAGGTTTCAAGATCTCCGGCTCTCAAGGCCTCCTCCGCCTGCCGATAGAGCTCTTCTATAACTCCGGTGGTTTTTGGGCCTGGAGGCCCGCTGTAGTCACGGGGAGAGGGGGGAGTCTTAAGGGTCTGGCCAAAGATGGCATAAAGAGCTTCCTCCAGACTCTTGCCCATGCGGATCTCGTTCTCATAGGCCACAATGACTCGTTTGAGCTCCGGGATCTGGCCTGACTCGGCCTTAAGATACAGGGGCTGAATATAAAGCAGGTTGCCCTCAATGGGGATAATAAGAAGCGTGCCCATGATCACCCGACTGCCTCGCTGATCCCAGAGGGAAAGCTGGCGGGAGATTTCCGGATCCTGGTTGATCCGGCTCTCTATCTGCTGAGGGCCATAGACCAGCTTTTGTTTGGGAAAGCGATAGACCAGCATCTGGCCGTAGTGCTCTGGATCACATCTGACACACATCCAGGCGGCCAGATTGTGTTTGCGGGCCGGATTAAAGGGGATCATGAGAATAAATTCGGCCTTCTCCTCCCCGGGAAGCTTCATAATGGTGTAGTAGGGCTTCATGTAGCCCTGTTGGTTGCGAAGGCTGCGGGGAATCTCCCAGAGATCCTCCTGGTTATAGAAGACGCGAGGGTTCTCCATGTGGTAGGCTCCAAATAGCCTGGCCTGGAGAAAAAAGAGCCGGTGAGGGTATCGGATATGATTTCTCAGGTCGGACCTCATCTGCGAAAGAGGGCGAAACATCCCCGGAAATATTCGCTGATAGGTTCTGATTATAGGATCTGAAGCGTCTTTGAGATAGAATTCTATAGTTCCGTGATAGGCATCCACCACGGCCAAGACGGAGTTGCGGATATAGTTGCCTACTCCTTTTATCTGCCTGGCGTAAGGGTAGCGATTGGAAGTGGTATAGGCATCTACCAACCAGAACAGGCGACCATCCTGGCCGATTACCAGATATGGGTCGGCATCAAACTTGAGAAAAGGGGCTGCCTTGCGGACCCGCTCCGCGACTGATCGATAATAAAGTATCCGGCTCTCTCCTGTAATATCTCCAGAGAGGAGGATCTTGCTTGAGCCAAAACGAAGGCTGAAGAGGAGTCGTCGAAAGAGGCCTCCTACCCTGACCCCAGTTTTGCCTCCATAGGTAGTATAAATATTGGTTTCCCCCGCCGGGTAGTCGAATTCTTTGGCCCGGGTGCGCACCAGGACATATTCATTGGCTAACTCGCCGAAATAGATCTCCGGGCGGCTAATCTGGATATCGCATTCTGAGACCGGGGGGATATCCTTAATAAGGAGTTTGGGAAGTCCTTCCGGGGTGACTTCATTGACCACCCCCAAAGTCAGGCCATAGCCGTGGGTATAGACCAGGTGTTCGTTTATCCAGGAACGGCTGGGGAGGTCAGTATAGGAAAGCTCCCGGGCCGAGAGCATCACCTGACGGAGTTGACCATTTATGAGATAGCGGTCGTTGTCCACAGAGACAAATTTGTAATAGGTGCGGATTTCCTGGATCTGGCTATAAGTCTCAAGGAGAGGCTCGTGATCCCATAGCCTGATGTTTTTGATGGTGTCCTGATTGGCTTCAAGGGCCGCTGGAGTAAGCCTTTTTCCGAAGACAAAGCTCTGCTCGTTGACTTTATCCAGACCAAAGGCCTGCCGGGTGGCCTTGATCTCTAAGGCCAGGTACTCTCTTTCCCGTTCAAACTCATTGGGCTGGACTACATAGCGATGCACCACCCCGGGCAGAAACTTTAGCCCCAGGAAGTAAAGCCCGGCATATAAGACCACCAGCCCAAGGAGAATCTCCCTTCGGGGGCGCATAACAAAGAGGGCTGAAAGCCCGGCGGCGGCCACCGAAAGCCAGGTAAGGGCCGTTAACACCGGCAGTACCACCCGGGCCTCGGTAAACCCGGCTCCAAAAACCACCCCCCTTTCGTCGAAGAGAAGGTCAGCCCTATCTAGCCAGAGATCAAAGGCCAGGCGGAGAAAAAAGATGGCCAGAAGGCCGGCGATATAGCGTCGGAAGATCCGGGTAAGGGTCAGGCGGCGTCCCGAGCCCTGAACATGTCCCATGGCCAGGAAGATGGCCACGCCCAGACCGGCACAGAGTAACCAGAGAGCAAAGGTATAGCTGGCCAAATAGCGCCAGAAGGGAAGCCGAAAGATATAAAACGACAGATCCATACCCAGCAGGGGATCTTTCTGACCAAAGGCCGTGGCCTGGCTAAAGAGAAGGGCATCCTCCCAGAAGGGAGTGGCCGAGGCCCCAAAAATGATAGCCAGAACCAGAGAACTCCATTTGAGGAGGAAACGGAATCCTTCTCCCAGCCAATGGCGGAGTCGAGGCCCCAAAAGGTCAAAGGCTGCCGGACTCCGGCGGGCATAGCGATGTACCAGATAGCCGTTGAGATAGAAGACGAGGCCGAAAAAACCCCCGGCCGCCAGAAAGAGGGCTGTCTGGACCCAGAATTTAATCAAGAAAACCCGGGTAAATCCCAGGTCGGCATACCAGAGATAGTCGGTGTAGTAAGAAACAAAGGGGTTGGCGATTAAGAGAAAGCCTCCCACCAGAAAGACCAGAAGAACAGCCAAGCGATTCCAGAGGACCATCTTAACTCCATTGGCAGAAAAATTTGGCCACTTAAAGTCGGCCTTGGTTCAATCGGAGGATAACACAGTCTTTCTCTGGGGGGAAAGAAAAGGGGGGGCCTTAAGCCCCCCTTTTCTTTAGATGTCGTAGTAGAGGAAGAACTCGTAGGGGTGAGGACGAAGTTTTACAGGATTGATTTCATTCTCGCGCTTGTATTCGATCCACTTTTCGATGAGGTCTTCCGTAAAGACGCCACCTTTCATCAGGAAGTCGTGATCCTCCTCCAGGGCGTTGATGGCCTCTTCCAGGCTGCCCGGGGCGCTGGGAACATTGGCTAGTTCCTCAGGGGAGAGGCTGTAGATGTCTTTGTCCAAAGGCTCACCCGGGTGGATCTTGTTTTCGATGCCGTCCAGGGCGGCCATGAGCATGGCCGAGAAGGCCAGGTAACCGTTGCAGGAGGGATCAGGGGTCCGGAATTCGATTCTCTTGGCCTTGGGGGAGGCAGAGTACATGGGGATCCGGACAGCGGCCGAACGGTTTCGGCTGGAGTAGGCCAGATTGACCGGAGCCTCAAATCCGGGAACCAAGCGCTTGTAGGAGTTGGTGGTGGGGTTGGTGAAGGCGCACAGGGCCCGACAATGGGCCAGGATGCCGCCGATGGCGTAAAGAGCGGTCTCGGAAAGACCGGCATAACCATCCCCGGCGAAGACGTTGGTGTCGCCCTTCCAGATGCTCATATGAGTGTGCATACCTGAGCCATTATCACCGAAGACCGGCTTGGGCATGAAGGTGACGGTCTTGCCATGGCGATAGGCCACGTTCTTGATGATGTACTTGAACCACATCAGGTTATCGCCCATCTTGACGAGAGGGGCAAAGCGCATGTCGATCTCCGCCTGGCCGGCAGTGGCCACCTCATGGTGCTGACATTCAATCTGGAGGCCTACCTGCTGCATGACCAGAACCATCTCCGTCCGCATATCCTGGAATTTGTCACTTGGCGGAACGGGGAAATAGCCTTCTTTGTGGCGGGGCTTGTAGCCCTGGTTGGGGCACTCCTCACGGCCGGTGTTCCAGGTGCCCTCTACGGAATCCACGCTGTAGAAGGCGAAGTGGGCCCCGGAATCATAGCGAATATCATCAAAAATGAAGAACTCAGCCTCCGGTCCAAAGTAGGCCGTGTCTCCGATGCCGGTGTTTTTGAGGTACTGCTCGGCTTTTTGGGCCACATAACGCGGGTCACGGGTATAGGGCTCTCTGGTTACCGGATCAACGATATTGCAGATAAGAGAGAGGGTGGGAACGG
The DNA here is from genome assembly GCF_011207455.1 of Thermosulfuriphilus ammonigenes. Classification (GTDB taxonomy): domain Bacteria; phylum Desulfobacterota; class Thermodesulfobacteria; order Thermodesulfobacteriales; family ST65; genus Thermosulfuriphilus; species Thermosulfuriphilus ammonigenes. The sequence continues at coordinate 1,132,967 of NZ_CP048877.1, read as the reverse complement.
CGGTGAAGGGGTCCATGACTGCCGTGTTAGGATCCGGCACCACCAACATGTCACTGGCGTTGATAGGTTGCCAGCCCCGGATAGAGGAGCCATCAAAGCCAAAGCCATCCTCAAAAGAGCTCTCCGAGAGCTCCTCAATGGGGATTGAGAAGTGTTGCCACATGCCAGGAAGATCAAGAAACTTGAAGTCAACCATCTTGGCCCCATTTTTTTTGGCGAACTCTAAGACTTCTTTGGGTGTCATAAACAACCTCCTTTGGATGTTTTTTTATGGATCAGGCTCGCTTCGCCCTGATTAGCCACCAAGAACCCATAGCATCTATTTCAAGGCATGGATTAGAGCTTTTTTAATTTCCTCCTGCTGTTCAGGGTCAAGAATTTTTTCTCCGGCAATATCCGTAACATAAAAGACGTCTGCCGAGAGATCGGCCTTGTTGGATATAAAGGCCCGGTGAATGTTGAGGTCCAGGTCGCACATGCTTCGGGCAATTTGATAAAGGAGCCCCAGACAATCAGGGGCATAGATCTCAATAATGGTAAAGAAATCCGAGGCCTCATTGTCGATAACAATCTCCGGCCGGCGGCTTTTAAGCACCTTTGGCGTTTGATGACAGAGGGGTTTGACTTCGGCCATCCGGGCCGAGATGGCTATCTTGCCTTTTAAGGCCTTGTTCAGGTTGCTGATAACCCTTTCCCACTGGTCAAAGTCTGGCCAGGGGGGCAGAAGCTCAAAGACATCCACCGCCAGACCATTAAACCAGGTAAAAATCTTGGCTGAACGGATATCCAGGTGATGGAGGGTAAAGACTCCAGTTATTCTGGAGAAGAGGCCGGGACGGTCACGGCAGACAAGGGTCATCCGGAAAGTGCCGTTGATCCGGCTGACCTGACAGGCAAAGCCGGTGGTTTTGGCCTCTTCTGCCAGATGGAGATGTTCAAGGATCTCCGGGAGGGAGAAGGACAGGAGATAGCTTTGCGGCAGGCTGGAGAGTGTGGCCTCAAGCTGGACAGGAGGGACAAAGTCTTGGACCTTTTCCCGGAGCATCTGCCATTTTTGGTTGAGCTCCTCCACCCGTCCGGGGTCAGAGAGGACTCCCTGCTCCAGAAAACGCAGGCTCTTTAGGTACAGCTCCCTCACCAGGGCTGCCTTCCAATCATTCCAGGCCAGGGGGCCAGTGGCCCGAGAGTCGGCCACGGTTAGGAGATAAAGCATTCGCAGTCGCGAGGCAGTGCCCATCTTTCTGGCAAAGCGAAAAGCCACTCTTTCTTCGGAAAGATCCCGCCTCATGGCCGTTTCGGCCAAAAGAAGATGGTTCTCAATGAGAAAGTAAAGATCCTCTAGTTCCTCGGGGGTAAGGCCCAGACGGCGGCCTATGTTTTGGGCGATCTCGGCCCCTCTCCGGGCATGGCCTTCCCCTTTCCCTTTGCCAATGTCATGGAGAAGACCGGCCAGATAGACCACCTCGGGGCTCTCGATCCCCTCCCAGGCCGAGGGTTCCTCTTTCGCTAGACGACTCAATTCGGCCACCGTCAAGAGGCTGTGTCTGTCCACTGTATAGGTATGGTAGAAGTCAAACTGGGTCCGGCCCTCAATTTCTGAAAACTCAGGAATAAAGCGGGTAAGGACCCCTGTTTCTAACATGGCCGTGAGGGCCCGGTAGGCCCCGGGAGAGGTAAGAAGCTTGAGAAAGGATCTGGCCGCTCTTCGAGACTGCCGTATCCGGGAGATGGCCTCTAGGTTCTGGCGGACAAACTGGCGGGCCAAGGGATGCAGAGGGCAGTCAACTTCGGCCATGGCCTCAAAGAGGCGCATTATCAGCCCGGGTTGACGTCTGGCCTGCTCGAAATCGGCAAAGGTTACCCGATGTCGGTGAAGCTCAATGGCTGCATTGAGGATTTCTACCGGTCCGGGCTGGACGATATCCAGGGCCTCGGCCACGTGTTCAAAGAAAGCTTCGGTCTGATATTTTATGCAGGCCACTTTAAGGTGGAGACGGCGCATGAATCCCTCAACCGCCAGTTCCCCTTCCTGGTCGTTGAAGGCCAGCTCCCGAGCCAGAGCCTCCTGATGCTCGAAGTAGAGACGGTCATTTTTACGGCCACAGAGAAGGTGTAATTTGAAGCGGACCTTCAGGAGAAAGTCCAGGGCCTCCTCTAGGTCTTCTCGGTCGCGGCTGGTAATCAGGCCCTCGTTCTCCAGGGCCGAAAGGTTGGAGAGTCCAAAGAGGCCTTTGGCGACCCAGAAGATACTGTGAAAGTCTCTAAGGCCCCCGGCTCCTTCTTTAATGTTGGGTTCAAGCATAAAACTCACGTCACCGAAGCGTTCATGGCGGCGGCGATTGTGCTCGATGACATCCTCAAAGAACTCACGCCGATGGCCGGCCAGGACCCGGCTGATAAAGACATCTTTGAACTCCTCAAAGATAGCCTTTTCTCCTGCCAGAAGGCGGGCCTCAAGGAGGGCTGTTTTTAGAAAGAAGTCCTCCCGGGCATCTTCGATGGTTTCCGCAATGCTTCGGACAGTGTGGCTGGCCTCAAGCCCTTTGTCCCAGAGGGGATAGACGATCTTTTCTATTAGGCGTCGGGCTCGTTTTTCGGGGACCTTTTCTCCATAAAGAAAAAGAAGATCGATATCCGATCCCGGACACAGCTCCCTTCGGCCGTAACCTCCCAGGGCAATGATAGCCACCCCTTTAGGAGGGCGTCCCTGCCGGAAGAGATTAACTATCAGGCGATCTATAAGGGAGGTATACTCCCGGGTAAGTTTTACCCCCGAGACCTCAGAGAGGGTTTCGGGGGGCATTTCCTGAACAAGAGCCAGCCCCATAGTGGTTTAGATGGCCTCCTTGCCTCGTTCTCCGGTACGGATACGAACAACCTCTTCTACAGGAAGGACAAAAATCTTGCCATCGCCGATCTTGCCCGTTCGAGCCGAATCAATAATAGTCTGGACAACCTTCTCTACCATGGAAGCCTCAACAATAATCTCAATCTTTATTTTAGGTAGGAAGTCAACCACATATTCGGCCCCGCGGTAGATCTCTTTGTGGCCCTTCTGACGCCCAAAACCCTTGACCTCGGAGACAGTCATGCCCTTAAGACCAATCTCATTGAGGGCTTCCTTGACCTCGTCCAGCTTGAAAGGTTTGATGATGGCCTCGATCTTCTTCATTGTTGTCTCCTTCTCTCTTTTGGTTTCTTAACTCCTCTATCCTTCAAACAATATCTGTGCCACCCACGGCAAGCCCATAAGGTTTAGGGCCGGCCGAAAGATGTTTTACAAAAAAGTCAAAATGTGCCGGTGGCAGATAACATTTTTGTTAAATCTCTCTGCTGGCAATTATTCCCTTAAGGACCCAGACCCTCTGCCCTCCATGGGGGAAATTGGCTATTGGTTCCAGGGAGATTCCCATGATCTCACCCAACTCCTGCCAGGGGGAGAGAAGAGCGACGCTCCAGCCGGGGGCCTTCCTTTTGAGCCAGCTTCCAAAACGATGATAGAGGCTTTTAAGATTTTCGGCCGGATGAACAAGCCTCCCATAAGGGGGGTTGGTAACTATCGCTCCAGGTCTGCCTGGAAGGTGAATCCGGGAGAAGTCCGTCTGAACAAAGGTTATTCGTTCGGCTACTTTGGCCCGAGAGGCGTTATCTCTGGCGGCGGCCAGGGCCTTTGGGTCATGGTCGCCAGCTATAATTTTTGTTTTAGGGGCCAGCCCTTGAGGTCTGAAGAGCTCCTTTACTTTTTGCCAAAGCTGGGGGGAGAAGTTTTTCCATCTTTCAAAGGCGAAGGATCGCCTCTCTCCAGGGGGGCGTCCTAAGGCCATCAGGGCGGCCTCGATAGCGATGGTTCCAGCCCCACAAAAAGGATCAACTAGAGGGGTCTGTGTTTGCCAGCCAGAAAGAAGGATCAGGGCCGCCGCCAGGTTTTCCCTTAAGGGAGCCGGGCCTTTGGCCAGCCGCCAGCCGCGCTGGCAGAGGAGCCCTCCAGATGAGTCAAGGCTTACCAGACAGTGGGATCTTTCTATCCTTACCACTACAGTTTGTCCTGACCCCGGGGAAACGGAGCGTTTTAGCCGCCGACAAATGCCTCGGAGCGTTCTTTCGGCCACGGCTCCTTCATGGTAAAGGGCGCTCCTTAGTGAGGTTACCCTTATCTTCACCCCATCTCCTTCTGGAATATACAGCTCCCAGGGATAGCGTGAGATCCGGTCTTCATACTCTTTAAGACTCCGGGCCCTGAAGTCCGCTACCCGGACAAGAAGACGATTGGCCAGCCTTGAGGCAAGATTGACCAGATAGAGGGTCTTCAGGTCGCCTCGAAACTCCACCCCTCCGGCCAGGGCCCTGCCCTTTATTCCCAGGGCGGCCAGTTCAGCCTGCCCCAGCCTTTCCAGTCCGGGAGGATAGACAGCCAATATTCGCAGGCTGGTTCCGCCTTCCACAGGGCCTTTTTACTCTGAGGGCCAAGTTGAGACAAGGACACAGAGGCACATCTTTTATTTCAATTTTGTTAAAAACGCCCCCAATTTTATACAAAAATGTCATAAAAATAGACCTCTCTTAATTCTTCATGGGCTGAAGTGCTCTTTCTCCAAGCAGATCAGGGGCTGGTATTAGAGTTGCTCTGGGCCGGGCAAAAATAAAATAACGAGGAGGCCTTTCATGATTAATTCAGGTGACACCGCCTTTATCCTGGTGGCAGCAGCATTGGTCCTCCTGATGACCCCTGGGCTGGCCATTTTTTATGGAGGGATGGTTCGGGAAAAGAATGTCCTGGGCACCCTTATGCAAAGCTTTATTATGATCTCTATCATCAGCCTGGAGTGGGTCATTATTGGTTACTCTATGGCCTTTGGCCCGGATATCGGGGGGGTTGTTGGTGATCTTTCCTGGTTGGGGTTAAAGGGGGTGGGGCTAACTCCCAATCCCGACTACGCTGGCACCATTCCCCAGCTTGTTTTTATGATCTACCAGTGCATGTTTGCCGTTATTACCCCGGCCCTGATTACCGGAGCCTTTGCAGAAAGGATGCGCTTTGCTCCCTTTATAGTTTTTAGTCTCCTCTGGGCCATTCTGGTTTACAATCCTGTGTGTCACTGGATCTGGGGGGCCGGCGGGTGGCTTAAGGCCAAAGGTGTGCTTGATTTTGCCGGTGGGCTGGTAGTCCATCTGACTTCAGGGGCCGCGGCCCTGGCGGCAGCCTTGGTGGTTGGCCCGCGGCGGGGGTTTGGTCGAGAGAGCTTTATGCCTCACAATCTTCCCATGACCCTTCTGGGTACAGGCCTTTTGTGGTTTGGTTGGTTCGGCTTTAACGGAGGCAGTGCCCTGGCGGCCAATGGTACCGCCGGGGTGGCCTTTGTGGCTACCCACCTGGGGGGAATGGCCGGGATGCTCATGTGGGTCTTGGTGGAGTGGCTTCACCGCGGAAAACCTACTACCCTGGGGGCGGCCAGTGGGGCCATTGCTGGCCTGGCCACCATCACCCCAGCGGCCGGCTTTGTGGGGCCGACAGCGGCCATTGCCATTGGTCTTTTGGCCGGGGTCTGTTGTTACTTCGGGGTGATGCTCAAAAATGTTCTCGGCTACGACGACAGCCTGGATGTAGTGGGTATTCACGGGCTGGGAGGCGTTTTGGGAACTCTGGCCCTAGGGGTGTTTGCCAGCCAGGCTGTAAATCCCGATGGCGCTAGCGGCCTTCTGGCCGGAAACCCTGCCTTTCTGGGCACTCAGGCCTTTGGGGTCCTTGTGGTGGGGGCCTATGCCTTTGTGGTCAGTTTTGTCCTTCTTAAGCTAATCGATGCCCTTTGGGGGCTGCGGGTTGGGGCTGAAGATGAACTGGCCGGTCTGGATATCAGTCAGCACAGTGAGAAGGCATATAGTTAATCTTTTAGCCTTTTGGACGGCTTAGCTTAAAGGGAGGGGGAGCCCCTCCCTTTTTCTTTTTATTTGTCCAGCACCTGGTATTCTTCCGGCGGTGCAGGGACGTTTTGCCCGTGGCAGTCGATACAGTTGTTCTGAGAGGTAATCCCGTTTTCTACCAGGTTGAAGAGAGGCCGATGTCTGGGCTTATATTTTCCTTCTACCCATTCGTTGAGCATCCGGGCGGCCTCCATGGCAATGTTGGCCGACAGACGGGCACATCTTTCGGCCCGCTCTGGGGTAAGGAAGCCTACTCCCTCTGAGGCCATCCATCGTCCTACAGAGATGTGACAAACCGGGGTCTTGGCAATGGTCATCTGGTGGATCTCCGCCTTTAAGATCTTTTTGGGGGTGTAGCTAGGAAGCTCGGTATAGGAGTAGTAAAAGGCCAGATCATTGACCATGGCCTCAGCGGTGTCGGTGTCTCTGGTAACCAGGCCGATAACGATTCCTGCTCCGGGGAGCGTGCCGCAGAGGGCCCCCCACCCAGCCAGGCCACCGTGCCCCCAACGATAGGCATCAATGGGAAAGTCCTTCCAGGAGCCCCCGACCTTTTTGCGCAGGGGCTCCACCAGCCCGGCCAAAACCGTCGAGGTGCACCACCTTTTAAAATAGTTCTCATAGGCTATTTGCCCGACCTCATCGAGATCCAGCTTGGCGTACTTGAAGTCCGAAGAGTACCCGTAGCCCCAGGCCTCTCTGGCTGCCCCACCGGCTCCTAGACTGAGTACGGCGGCTCCAGCAGCCAACTTCCCGGCACCGACAAGAAGATCCCGACGAGAAAAAGAGAAATTTTTCATAAAACACCTCCTAAATTTTATTTTGAGAAAAAATAATGGATTTTTTGTTGCAAAATTGAACACTATTGCTAATAAATCCCAAAAATCATCCATATGATGTTTAGCACTTATAGATTATTTATTTTTAGGATGCAAATAAAAAATGACAATCGCTGGGGCGCCTTTTATAGACAATGCAGTTGGTAAGAAACCGGGAAGGCTTGTGGCCGCCCTCCTTGACGGGAGAGGGGAAGGGGGCGAGAATTTGGAGAACACCTTAAGGAGGGCAAGATGGGGCGGATCCGGATAGGCAAAACTATCGTGGGGATAATTGGTCTTTCTGAGGCTATTGCTGAGGTCAGTCGGATTCCGGGGCTCTCTCGGGAAGAGGTCGCCGATAGGCTCCTTGAGATCGTATCCCAAAAGAACTACATCCCTGATCGGGCCAGGGAGGCCTATCGTCGGGCCCTCCTACGCGAGTACCTCAAGGTGCAGGGAGAAGATGTATTAGATCTTGAGGAATCTTCTGAACCGGGGCCTCTTTCCCTTAAAGTGCTTGGGCCTGGCTGCTCTTCTTGTGAGAGCCTGTATCGTCTTTGTCTGGATGTGGTGGCCGAGATGGGGCTTACTGCCGATGTGGAGCATATTACCGACATCAAAGAAATTGCCCGCTACGGGATGGTTCCCACCCCTGGCTTGGTGATCAACGACCGCCTCAAATGTGCCGGCCGCCTGCCAGCCAGGTATGAGATAGAGCAGTGGCTAAGGGAGGCAGGAGAGTCCGGTTCTTAAGGCCCTGAGATTTTCCTCCATGATGGTCAGGAAGGTGGTCCCTTTTTGGAGCTCTTCCTGAGTCAGGCTGGCCCCGGGGTTTAGCACCAGGGCCTTTAGGCCGGCCTCATCTGAAAGGGCCTGAGCGAGACGTCGATTGGCCCTGGTCTCAAAAAAGATGGCCTCAGCCTTTAAGCTCCGGGCCAGGGTGAGGATTTCAATCATCTTTCTGGGGCTTGGTTCGGCCTCAGGAGAGAGGCCAAAGAGGGCCACTTGGCGGAGGCCGTAACGCCGGGCCAGGTATCCATAGGCCCCATGGCCGGCCACCAGAATGGTCCGGCTCCGGCAGCGGGAAAGCCCTTTGGCATAGCGCTGATCAAGCTGGGCCAGGGCCTGGGCATAGCGGCGGGCCCGATGCTGGTAGTATTCCTTGCCGGAGGGGTCAAGCCGGGTCAGCTCTTCGGCCAGAGATAAGACAATTCTTTGATCCCAGTCCAGGTCCAGCCAGAGGTGGGGGTCAACGGCCCTGTGGTGCTTTTCCCCCTTCAGATAAATGAGCTTGGCTCCCCTTGAAGCCACCATAATTCGGACCTCTCTTTTCTTAAGGCCAGAGAGGATATCATCTAACCAGGGTTCAAGACCGGCTCCCATGACTACCAGAAGATCGGCCCGATATATGGCCAGAACATCGCTAGGCCTGGGCTCCCAGGAGTGGGGTTCGGCCCCCGGGGGCAAAAGGAGATGGGCTTCAACCCTTTTCCCTCCCACCTCTCGGACAAAGTCGTAAAGGGGAAAGATACTGGCCACTACCTTGGGCCCGGCCAAGGCAGAAATGGCCCCACCAAATAGCCAAAGCAGGGCCGCTACAGTCCCCAAAACCAGCCTTTTTATGGTGGCAGAAAGATTCATCTCTCAACCAAGTAATCCCTAGAGACATCCTTGTCCAGATCCATTCCCTCGAGGGCTAAAAGATCGCCATCGCTTTTGGCCGGTTTTTAGGCCAAAAAGTTAAAGCTTTTAGGCCAACGGTCGAAAAATCTTAAAGATGGTCGTTAACCGGGTTCTCCGAAATCTGGGAACAAAATCCAAGTGGTTGGTGTTGGAGATGATTTATCAGCATCCCGGTCTCTCTGGTCGGGAGATTGCCCGAAGGGTTGATCTTTCCTGGGCTCCGGTCAAGGAGGCCCTTGATGACTTGGTAGATATGGGGTTGGTAGAGTGGCGGCCTGTTGGTCGGGCCCATCTTTATTTCCCCAATCGAGAGCATCTATTTTATCCCTCTCTGGAGGCCTTCTTCAGGGGGCTGGAGGATTCCTTTGCCGGCCTTTTTGAGGAGTTGAATCTCCTCTTCAGACGGTGGGGAGGTCTGCTTCTGTCTCTGGCCGTCTTTCCCGAGAAGGTCTTGGCTGTTTTTGAGGACCATTCCGGCCTGCCCTCCGGCCTTAAAAAGGAGCTTGATTCTCTTTGGCAAAGAAAGGGGCTCAAGAACCTTCCTCTGGAACTTCTTCCCTTAAGCAGGGTCCAGAGGGAGTTGCCCTCTCTTTTGGTGGCCGAGGCCATCTACGGTCTAGGGGTCGATTCCCTGGCCCGGAGGCTCTCGCTAGATGAGAAGCTTAGCTTTTTTGACTTTTGAAAATGGCCCGAAAGATTGTCTTCAGTAACCGTAAGGGTGGGGTGGGCAAGACGACTTCAGCGGTCAACGTGGCCGCCGGTCTTTGCCTTCAGGGCCAGCGGGTTCTTCTGGTTGATGTCGACAGTCAGGCCCACGCCTCTTTGGCTTTAGGGGTCAGGCCCCCCGGGGGGATTGATCTTTTGGCCTTTATCTCCGGAGACTCAAAGGCCTGTCTGTCGGTGCGCCCGGGTCTCTTTCTGGTGCCGGCCTCTTCCCGGCTTTCCCGCTATGAGGCCGAGGCTTTGAGGCGCCCCCGGGAGCTCCTTCGTCTGCGAGAGGCTCTGGCCGAAAAGGACCGAGACTTTGACTTCGTAATCATCGATTCTCCACCCAATCCCGGGGTTCTAACCCTTTCAGCCCTTTTGGCTGCTGAGGAGGTTATTGCTCCCATGCCGCTTCATTTTCTGGCCTTAAAAGGGCTGGCCGAGACCCAGGCCCTGATTGAAAAGGTCCGCCGTAACAATCCGAGACTTCATTTGGCCGGAGTCCTGCCCACTTTTTTTAGCCCTCAGTTGCGGCATGTGCGGGCGGTTAAGCAGGAGATCCAGAAGGTATTCGGGGAGAGGATTCTACTGCCACCGATAAGAAACAGTGTTCGGCTGGCCGAGGCCCCTAGCTTTGGCCAGACCATCTTTGAGTATGCTCCGGAGAGTCCCGTAGCCGATGATTACAGGCGGGTAGTTATGGCCATTTTGGAGGCAAGGAATGTCCCGGAAGAAAGAGTCGCTGGGAACATCGCTTGAGACCCTCTTAACCCTGGCCCGTGAGGATAATTTAGGGGAGCTCCCGGTCTCAGAGGAAGGGGGCTCTCAGGGGGCGTTGCCGGAGCCCCTTTACCGTAAAGGCCTGGGCTATCTAAAGCAGGGGGACTACCTCCTGGCTGCGGCCCATTTTCTGGCCGCAGTCCACCTTGATCCTGGCAATCTTAAGGCCTGGAACAACTTGGCGGTGGCCTACTTTTACCTTGATCGTCCCCAGGAGGCCCGGCTGGCCCTGGAGAAGGCCCTCGAGCTTGATCCCGACAACTCCATGGCCCGGGAGAACCTGGCCCTTGTCTGTCAGGCCCTCTCCCGCCAAGGCCCCGATAAGAAAACTCAAGGAGGTCAAAAATGGGAGGAAAGAAATTAGCCCGTCCCGAAGGCAACAATCTGGCCGTGATCGAGGCCGGCGACAAACAGCCATCTCGGTTGCGGCAGTCCAAGGTGGCCGAGAAGAGAGCTCGAACCCTGGCCAGGCAGCAGGCCATTGCGGAGAAATTGGCGGCTGCCGTGGAGGAGATGAGTTCCGCCATCTCCCAGATAGTCTCTGCCAGCGAGGAGCTCGGACAAACCATGGAGACTATTGCCGCCGGAGCCGAGGAGGCCTCAAGTGCCACTGAGGAGAGCCGGGCGGCCATCACTCAGATTGAAAAGACGGCCCAGGCTTCGGCTGAAAACGTGGCCAGATTTCTGGACAAGATCCAGCAGATAGACGGCCTCATCCGCTCAAGTAGCCAGGAGATCGAGGCCATGGCCCATGAGGTAGAGAAGGCGGCGGGAAAGGCCCTTGAGTCGGCCAAACTCATTCAGGGCCTGGAGAAGAAGGGGCAGGAGATTCAAAGCATAGTTCAGGCTGTAGTCCGCATTGCTGATCAGACCAATCTTTTGGCCCTCAATGCCGCCATTGAGGCCGCCCGGGCTGGCGAACATGGGCGAGGCTTTGCCGTTGTGGCCGACGAGGTTCGCAATCTGGCCGAGATTTCAGAAAAGAGTGCCCGGGATATCCGCAATGTGGTGGCCAAGATCCAGGAGGCCGTTCAGGCGGTAGTCCAGGAGGTTCAGGAGTCGGTGGAGAAGGCCAATCTGGAGGCCGAGCGTTCGGCAGAGGTGCTCTCCTCACTTAAAGAAATTCTAGACAAAGCCGTCCAGCTTGGGGAGGCCGCCGAAAAGCTAAATGACATATCCCAGGCCATTCAGAAGAAGGCCGAGGAGTTCTTAGAGGGAGCGGAGGTGGTGGCCTCGGCCGCTGAGGAGCAGGCCTCGGCCGCTGAGGAGGCCACCAAAAATGTCAAAGAGCAGAATCAGGCCCTTCAGGATATCCAGGAGGCCTCCGAGGAGCTTTTGGAGCTGGCCGAGGAGCTAAGGGTCTCTACCGACAGCCAAAAGTCAGCCGAGACCCTGGCGGCAGCGGCTGAGCAGCTTTCGGCCAGTATCGAGCAGTGCAGCAAAAGTGCCGAGGAAATTGCCCTGGCTATAAGGCAAATTGCCGAGGGCGCAGCCGAGCAGGCCCGAGCTGCCGAAAGCGGGGCCATCGTCGGCGAAGAGCTGCTTCAGATGGCCAAAGAGGCCCACAAACTGAGCTCCCAGGTGGAGGAGATCTTCAGAGGTCTTAAAGAGGCCAGCGATAAAAATCGCAGGCTGGTGGAGCAGCTTATTGAGGGGATCAAGGAGGCCTCGGTTAAGACGGGCCAGACCGTCGAGAGAGTGGCCGGCCTTGAGCTTCTGACCCGCCAGATCGAAAAGATCGCCGAACAGATCACCATGGTCACCATTCAGACCAATATGCTGGCCGTCAATGGCTCCATCGAGGCCGCTCGAGCTGGAGAGTTTGGTCGAGGTTTCTCGGTGGTGGCCGGAGATATCCGTTCCCTGGCCAACGAAAGCGCCGAGAATGCCGAAAAAATAAAAGACATCGTCCGGGGGATAAGGGATGAAATGGTCCGGGTCCAGGATGATCTCAAGGCTTCGGCCCAGAAGGCCAGGATCCAGGCGGAGATGACTACCAGTTCGGCCAGACGCCTTGAGGATGTTTCGGTGGCCATCTCTGAGGGGATAACGGCCATCTCGGAGATCCTTACCCACACCGATGAGATGCTGGCCGCGATCGATCAGGCTAGCAAAGGCGTAGAGCAGATTGCCTCGGCCGCCGAGGAGGCCAGCAGGGCCACCCAGGAGGCCTCTACCGCCGCCGAGGAGATAAAGACAGGCATTGCCCAGATCGCTCAGGCCGTAGAGGAAATTGCCGGGGACGCCGACGAACTGCAGAACATGTAAGGGGTGATGCCATGGTTTCCCAATCTGGCCAGTCCGGTGTTTGTCAGTTGGTGGTCTTCCGGCTGAAAGGAGAGGAGTTTGCCCTGGATATAGCCTCGGTGCGGGAGATCGTTCGGGCCCAGAGGCTCACTCCGGTTCCTCTGACTCCTCCCTTTATTCTGGGGCTTACCAATCTGCGGGGTCAGATTATCCCGGTGGTGGATGTCCGTCTCAGGTTGGGTCTTGAGGCCTCAGCCATTGATGATCGCTCCCGACTCTTGGTGGTTGAGCTTGAAGGCCACCCGAGTGGACTTTTGGTAGATGAGGTTCGGGAGGTGCTCACCGTGGGGGAGGAAACCTTTGCCCCGCCCCCTTCATTGGGGGGAGATCTTGAGGGCCTGGTGGCCAGAGTAGCTAAACCCGGCGGCGGGCGCATGATTCAGGTCCTTGATCTTAACAGGCTTCTTCCGTCTTTGGAGGAGAGGCCCGAGACGGCCGGGGGAAGCCTGGGTTCCTTTGGAGTGGACCAGTCCGAATCTTCCGGGAACGCCATAGCTACAGAAGAAGAGCGGCGTCTGCTTTCCTTCTTCCTGGGGGCCGAGGAATACGCCTTTGAAATAGACCATATCCAAGAGATCATTCGCTTTGAACCCCCCCAGGAAGTTCCCGAGGCCCCGGCCTATCTTCGGGGGATTATTTCTCTCCGGGGAACGGTCCTTCCGGTCTATGATTTGCGCAAGCTTTTAGGTCTTCCCCCCCTGGTAGATGAAAAGAGGCAAAAGGTCGCTCATCTGCGCCAGATCTTTGAGAACTGGCTGAAAGAGCTCACCCGGGCCATGGCCTCCGGAGGTGATCCTCCCGTGCTTGATCCGGAACGCTGTCTTTTGGGGCAGTGGCTTAAAGGGGAGCTTGAGAAGTGTCGCAGCGAAACGGAACTAGAGATCGTCCATCAGCTTCATCTCCGTCATCGGTACCTCCACAGCCTGGTCAGAGCCTATTTTACCGCAGCCCCTGATGATGTTGCCGATGAGATCTACCTTCTGACCGCCCAGATGAAGGATCTCTTTCGACGCCTGGAGGCCAAGATGGATAAGGCCGTGGCCGAGGAGGAACGGATCATCATCCTTAATGTTTCCGGAACACTGGCAGGAGTGCTGGTTGACCAGGTCCAGGAGGTTCTGGCGGTGCCTGTTGAGGCCTTGGAACGCACAGAGCTTGAAGATCTTAAGGCCATCGCCAGAATCGACCAGGGCCGGAGGATTGTTTTTGTTCTGGATAAGGAGGCCGTTGTCCCCACCGAGCCCTTAGAAGATCTTGCCGAGGGGGGAGAGAATATGAACACCAGCGAGGTTGTCGAGTTTGACGAGGAGCAGTTGGTGACTTTTTTCCTGGATGATGAGGAGTATGCCTTTCCCATCGTTCAGATCCAGGAGATAAACCGGCCGGGGGAGATCTCCCGGGTTCCCAAGACTCCGGCCTACGTAGAGGGAGTAACCAATCTCCGGGGGGAGGTCATTCCGGTGATAGACCTCCGTAAGCGTTTTGGCCTGCCACCGAGAAGCTGGGATGACCGCACCCGCCTGATCATCATCCAGTTCGGTGAACAGAAGGTCGGCCTGGTGGTTGACCGGGTAAACGAGGTCACCCGGATTCCCAGACAGCGAATCTCGCCGCCTCCAGCCCTTCTCCTCTCTCAGGTAGATTTGCGTTTTGTCTCTGCCGTGGCCCAAAGAGAGGGCGGGGGGCTGATTATTATCCTTGATGTTAACCAGATTTTCTCCTCTGAGGAGCAGAAGGAGCTCAAGGAGATGGTCCTCTCCGAAGAGGAGGGGGTAACGACTCTGGATGAGCGTCCCAGGCTGAAGATTGCCGAATAACAGGGAGGAAAGATGGCCAAGATTAAGGTTCTGGTTTGTGATGATTCGGCCCTTATGCGTCGGAGCCTGAAAAGGATTATCGAAAGCGATCCTCGTCTGGAGGTGGTCGGTACCGCTCGTGATGGCCGGGACGCTATTGAAAAGGCCCGGGCCCTGCGGCCGGATGTGATCACCCTAGACATCAATATGCCCCGGATGGATGGCCTCACGGCCCTTAAGATCCTCATCGAAGAGGGTATCGCCCCGGTGATCATGGTCTCCTCCCTGACCCAGGAGGGGGCTCCCATAACCCTTCAGGCCCTGGAGATGGGCGCCTTTGACTATGTAGCCAAGCCAGGAGGCACGGTCTCGGTAAACATGGAGGCGGTGGCCCGAGAGCTGATCGCCAAGATCAAGGCCGCCGCTCGTTCGGGGACGGCCGGGCGTCTGAGACGCCGCAGTCAGGTAAAGACTCCGGTGTCAAAGGAACCCCGGCTGCTGAAACCCCTCCGGCCCCAGGTTCCTTCGCTCTCCAAGGGAGAACTCCCCCCTTTTGCCGCGGTGGCCATTGGAATATCCACCGGAGGGCCGAAGACCATATTTGAGGTTCTTCCGTATCTTCCGGAAGACCTGCCAGCGGCGGTTTTCCTTGTACAGCACATGCCCCCCACCTTTACAGAATCCTATGCCCAGAGGCTTGATAAGCGCTGTCAGATAAAGGTGCTCCATGCGGAAACCGGCCTTAAAGTCGAGCCCGGTGTCTGCTTCGTAGGCAAGGGAGGCTATCACCTGACAGTTTTCCGCAAGGTTCGGGGAGATCTCATCATCCGCAACACCAAAACCCCCCGGCATCTTTTCATGCCCTCGGTAGATGTAATGATGGATTCGGTCCTTTCAGTCTTTGGTCCTCAGACGGTGGGGGTTCTCATGACCGGAATGGGAGACGACGGAGCGGACGCGATGGTCCGGATCCGGCAGGCTGGGGGGATCACCATTGCCGAAAGCGAAGAGAGCGCCATTGTTTTCGGTATGCCTCGAGAGGCTATCCGGCGGGGAGGGGCCGATATTGTGGCCCCCAGCTGGGAGATTGCCGGTCATATTGTTCAGGCCGTAGAGCAGATCATCCGTAAAAGGCAGGTGGCTTGAATCCTATGGTCGGAGTCTCTGTGCTCGAAGACAACTTAAAGGATGAATCCCTTATTCTGGGGCTCCTTGATCGCCATCCTATCGGGGTGGCGGCTGTCTTCAAGCGCAAGATAGTCTTTGCCTCCAAAGGGTTGGCCCGTCTTTTCGGCTGGCGCCGGGAGGAGATGATTGGTCGCTCCACCAGAATATTTTTTAGTGACCGGGCCTCCTGGGAGGCCTTCGGTGAGAGGCTTTACCGATTGCTGGAAGAAAGGGACGATGTTGTTCTTGAGTGGCCTCTGCAGAAAAAAGATGGCTCACCTATTATCTGCGAGATCATCACCCGCAGACTTCGTCCTCTGGGAGATGACTGGATAGTTCTTTCTACTATTCGGGATATTACTGCTGAGAAGCGTTCCTTAAGACGTCTTAAGGCCCGGAGCTCCAGCCTGCGTCTCGAGTTGTCGGGGGCCCTTGAGGCCTTGCGGCGAGAGAAAGATTTTCTCCGCCGAATCATTGACCTTGTTCCGGCAGGAATCGGTGTCTGGGGTCCCAAGGGGCCGGTCTTAAAAAACGAGCTCCTCAGGGGGCTTCTGGGGGAGAACATTCCCCGGGAGATCCCCCATCTCGTGGGTCGGCTTATCAGGGGAGCCGGCAGGGTCTTCCGTTTTGAGGAGGAGATTCAGGGACGGCATCTCCTTTTTACTCTTTCTCCGATAGATGACCAGAACATCCTTCTTGTCGTCGAGGATTTGACCTCCTGCGTAAAGATGCGAGAGGGCCTTGAGACTTTGGCCCAGGCCAAGGCCTCTCATCTTCTTTCGCAGGAACGTCTGGCTCTGATGGGCCGCCTTCTGGCCGGACTCACTCACGAGATCAACACCCCCCTTACTTTCATGAAGACCAATATCCAGATCTTTGGGGCCTACGTCGAGGGGCTCAGGCGTTTGCTCGAAGGGGCGGAACTGGCCGGGGAGAAGAGAAAAACCATTGACAAAATTATCTCTGAGATCAGGGACATAACCAAGTCTTTAGAGATGGGGGCGGAAAGAATCGCGGAGATTATCACCTCCGTGAAAAATCTGGGGCGGAAGGAATCCTTTAATGAAGAGATTGATCTCGGCCAGGCCCTCCACGAGGCCCTCATCCTTACCCACAACAAGATCAAACATCACCTCCGGGTGTTCATAAACGGAGAGCCCTACAATCGCCAAAAGGGTGTCCCTTTGCTGGGAGTTTACACCACTGGGCGCCGCTCCTTGCTGGTTCAAATGATGGTCATCCTCATTAATAACGCCGCCGAGGCCGCCCAGAGAAGGCGGGTTAAGGGAGCCACCCTGGAGATAAATGTCGAGGATATTTACCCCCGGGTGGTTCTTACCTTTCGAGACAACTGCGGCGGAGTGCCCGAGGAGGAGCTGTCTCGAATCTTTGAGAGCTTTTACTCCACCAAAGAGGAAGGCACCGGCCTGGGCCTTTATATCCTTAAAGAAATTGTCAACTCCCTCGAGGGAACCCTGGAGGTGGAATGCCCAAAGGAGCCAGAGGGTCTTTTGTTTAGAATTGTTCTAAGTGGGGGGGGGGGGGGGGTAGAAAGAATTTTTAATAAGACTTTTTACAAAGGAGTCCAAGATGGCCATCAAGGTATTGGTACTGGATGACGAGCCAGAGATCCTTGAGTCTTTGAGGCGTCTGCTCGAGCTTGACGGAAGGTTCGAGCCCCTGGTGACCACCAGTCCCCAGGAGGCCCTCTCTCTGGTGGCCAGAGAGAAGATTCAGATCATTATCTGCGACATCGTTATGCCGGAGATGGATGGGCTGGAGTTCCTGGAGCGGGCCCATTCCATAAACGGCCTTGTCCAGATCATCATGATGACTGCCTACTCCTCAGTGGATCGGGTCCTTACCTGTTTGGAGAAGGGAGCGGCGGACTACCTTATGAAACCCTTTGATATCCATGAAGTCCGCAAGGTGCTCGATCAGGTGGTCCAACGCCTGGAGAGATGGCGAGAGCTGGTCATAGAGGCCCGGCGTCGGGAGATAAATCCAGAAGAGGTGGCTCGCCCCACCTCTGGCAGGCAACGGGGAGAGAGCCCCGAGGAGCGTCTGGAGTTTCTGGAGGAACTTCTGGCTCAAAGGCCGCCTGATCTTCCGTTTCGGCTTCTTGAATGGCTGGAGGAAGAGGATGATCAGCTCGTAAGGGAAAGAATCCTTGAGGAGTTAGGCCAGAGACTGGCTCAGGAGGAAGACGAAAGGCTCCTTAAACTCATGCTCTCCTCTCCTCAGGCCTATATTCGCAACGGGGCCATTGACCTGGCTCAGGATCTTGGCCCTCAGATCTTGCCCCACCTTGAGAGACTGGCCAGAGATGAGGATAAGGATCTACGGAAACTCGTTCTGGATATTGCCGTCCAGATAAATGATCCCCGGGCCGAACGGCTTCTTCTTGAGGCCCTGGATGATGAGGAGACCAATGTCCGGATAACAGCCGCCGAATATCTGGGCCAAAAGGGCGTAAGGGAGGCCATCCCCCGACTTGAAGAGATGGCCATCAGGGAGGAGGACGAGATGGCCCGCGGGGTGGCCCTTGAGGCCCTGGCCGCCCTTAAGGAATCACCGCGGGCCAGGGAGGTAATCTCCCTTCTTAAAGAAGAGGCCAGTCCGGTGCTTCTTCACTCCTTCCTTAAGTATTTGGCCCGGTTTGGCAACAAGAAGGATCTTGGCTGGCTCTCTAAGGGGATAAGGGAGGGGAGGGTGCCTCTTGCCCGCGAGAGCCTTGAAGCCCTTGTCCTCCTCCTAAAGCGTCACGGCCAGCGTCCCTCCAAGGGACTCTTGGCCTACCTTACGCAAAAAGCGGGTGATCTCTCTGATTCTCTGGAGGTCTATCTTCTCCTCCAGGTGGTGGCCATGGGAGACCAGCAGGCGGCCAGTTCCCTGGCCGGTGAGCTTCTCAATGGACCCATTGAGGTAGCCACGGGGGCCATCAACTTTTTGGCCGAATACGGCACCTCCGAAGATAGGCAGCGTCTTGAGACCCTGGCCCGGGAAAGCAAGCGCCCCGAAATCCAGCAGACCATTGAAGACGTTTTGGAGCTCTAAGGGAGGGCAGAGTGATAGGAGTCAGGCTCAAGCGGCGAGGAGAGAGGGAGTTCGATCTGGATATCAGCTCTTTTCTCAAGCTCAGGGATTTTATTTATCGGCGAACCGGAATCTTTTTTGAGGAAAAGAAGCTTTACTTTGTCAAAAAGAGGGTCAAGGCCCACATGGAGGCCTTGGGCTTTGACGACTTTGATGCCTATTATCGCTTCTTACGTTTTCGGGACGATGGTAGTGCCTTTCAGGAGCTGATAAATAGCCTGACCACCAATGAGACTTATTTCTTTCGGGAGTTTGATCAGCTGGCTGTCTTTGCCGAAGAGTGTCTTCCTCTTGTTTGTGAGCGGAAACTTTCCCGCGGTAGCCGTCGTCTCCGAATCTGGTCTGCGGGCTGTTCTACCGGAGAAGAGCCTTATACCCTGGCCATTATCCTTTGGGAGATGATCGACGATTTACCCCGCTGGGACGCCCGGATAGAGGCCACCGATATCGACACTAATGCCCTGGCTCGGGCCCAGGAGGGAGTTTATGGCCCCAGATCGGTAAGAAATGTCCCCCCAGAATACCTGGAGCGCTACTTCATCCGCCAGGGAGATCAATATCGGGTAAAAGATCAGGTTCGTTCTTTAGTGAAGTTTTACCAGCTAAACCTTTTTGATCATCAGCGCATGAGCCAGATGAAAGGCTTTGATTTTATTTTCTGTCGCAACGTGCTCATCTATTTTGATGAGAGGGCCCGCAGGGAGGTGGTCGCCCATTTCTACCGGGCCTTGACTCCCGGGGGCTTTATCTTCCTGGGACACTCGGAATCCCTTTCGCGTATCACCTCGGCCTTCAAACCGCGCCGACTGGGAGGGATGATCGTCTATCAAAAACCAGAAGGAGATCAGGAGGCGATATGATCGAAACTCCTGTCAGGAAGAGACTTTTAAGGAAAGAAGGCCCCAGAAGCCCCAGAGAGGCCTCTCCACCTCGAAAGAAGGTTCTTATTGTCGATGATTCGGAGATGGTTCGTAACTTTCACAGCTATATTCTTCGGGATGCCGGTTTTGAGGTCCGGACGGCCGCTGATGGGGCCGAGGCTCTGGAGGCCTTTCTGGCCGATAGCTTTGATCTCATCATTACGGACATCAATATGCCCCGTATGGATGGTCTGACCCTTATCCGGCGCATAAGAGAGATAGACGCCACGGTACCCATAATCATCGTCTCAACCGAAGATGAGGCCACTGACAAGCAGGCCGGCTATGATGCCGGGGCCAATTTTTATGTGGTCAAACCGGCCAAACCATCCATCCTAATCGAGAATGTCCGGTTTCTTACGGAGTGAAGGAGGTGGGTAGAATGCAGGTGACCATCAGAGCCGATGAGCTGGATGTTCTCCGAGGCTTCCTGGAGGAGGCCTGGGAGCATCTGGACGGTATTGAGGACAAGATTTTGGAGCTTGAGGAGCATCCAGACCCAGAGACAGTAAACGCCATCTTTCGCCCCATTCACACTATTAAGGGGACAGCGGCCTTTCTGGGGCTCAACGACATTAAGCAACTCTGTCACCAGACCGAGACCCTTCTGGATCTTATCCGCAAAAACGAGCTGGGAGTAAACTCCGAGGTTGTGGACGTTCTCCTGAATGCCGTGGACCTTATCTCTCAGATGCTCCGGGCTACTGAAGAGGCCCTTGAGGCCGCCAACCAGGACGGAGAGGAAGTAGTGCTGGACATCGCTGAAATAGACTACCAAGAGGCCCTTGAGGCGATAGAAAAGGCCAAAGAAGGAGGACCCACCGGTGAGGGGGAGCCTCCCCAGGAAGAGGCGAAATTATCTCCTGCTGAGGCCGCGGCCAGGGTGCAGTTCCCGCCGGAAATGGAAGAACAATTTCGAGAGGAGGCCGAAGAGCACCTGGCCAATGTGGAAAAAATCCTCCTTCGTCTTGAATCCGGACACCCTGAAGACGACGACCTGAACGAGCTCTTTCGTTCGCTCCACACCCTTAAAGGAAACGCTGGTGTGCTCCTCTCTACTATAGAAGACGAGGCCCTGGCCCGGGCCCATCCCCTTTTTGTCTTCAAGGAGGAAGCCCATCGGGCGGAGGAGCTTGTCCAGAGGTGTCGAGATGAAGGGCGTCTTCCTGAACGACAGGAGCTAGATATCCTCCTTAAGGCTGTAGATCGCCTGCGGGCCCTTATGGAGGGTCAGGTTGAGTCTTCAGCCTTAGAAGGTGCCCCGAAGGGGGCGGAGGAGACCCCGCCTATGCCCCCGGTGGAGGTGGACACTGATAGAATAGAAGTCCTCCTTAATGCCCTCTCCCAGGCCATGGAGGCGGCCCGGGTGGGGCTTGAGGAGATCAAAAAAAGAGACAAGAGAAAGACGGCCCTGGCTAAAGTGGGGCGGGCCTTTGAGCTCATCATCAAAATCGCTGAGAAGACCGGTAACGAGAAAGTCCGGGAGGAGGCCGAAAAATCTTATAACATCATAGATTTTATGGCCAACAACGAGGAGCCCGAAGATCATGAAGAGATCCTCATTGAAGGCATAAAAGAAGGTTTTCACCTCTTTGAGGAGCTTAAAGAAGACCTGAAAAAACAGCTACAAAAAGAGGCCCCAAAGAGCTCCCCTGCGGCCTCCTCCAGCTCCACCACCCTTCAATCTTCCAAGAAGGTTGCCTCGCCAGGAGGGGCCCAGCGCACTGCTGAGAGCAAGGCCAGGCAGGTCATCAAGGTTCCCCAGGAGCGTCTTGATAAGCTCATGAACCTTGTCGGTGAGCTAGTTGTCAGTAAGAACAACTTTTCCTCCCTGGCCCGAGAGGTGGCCGTAGATTACGGCCTGGCCGCTCTGGCCCAGAAGATTAAAGAATTCGGTGACGGGATAAGTCGTCTGGTGGATGAGCTCCAGGCGACTATCATGTCTGTCCGCATGGTTCCGGTGTCTCAGGTGTTCTCCCGCTTTCCGCGAATGATTCGGGATCTTTCCAAGAAACTGGGCAAAAAAATGCGTCTGGAGATAAGCGGTGAAGAGACAGAATTAGACAAGACCATCATTGAATCTCTGGGAGACCCCCTGGTCCATCTTATTCGTAACGCCGCTGATCATGGTCTAGAACCTCCCGAGGAAAGACGCCAGCGGGGAAAGCCCGAAGAGGGGACTATCTGGTTGCGGGCCTATAACAAAGGTCAGAGCGTGATCATCGAAATTGAAGATGATGGTCGGGGCATTGATCCTCATAAGATCCGGGCCAAGGCTTTGGAACGCGGACTTCTCTCCTCAGAGGAGCTGGAGCGTTTGGATGACCGGGAGATCATCAATCTTATCTTCCGGCCCGGCTTCTCCACTGCTGAAAAGGTCAGTGAAGTCTCTGGTCGAGGGGTGGGCATGGATGTCGTCCGGACGGCCATAGAAAGAATTGGGGGGTCAGTAGAGCTGGAGAGCCGCCTGGGAGAGGGAACCAAGATTATCCTTAAGCTTCCCTTGACCCTGGCCATAAGCAAAGGTCTGGAGGTGGAAACCGCTGGAGAGCGTTATTACATTCCCCTTGACTACGTGGTGGAAACTGTCAAGGCCCCCCGGGAGGCTATCCACTGGCACCGAGGCCAGGCCCTGGTACTCATCCGTGGCTACCTCCTGCCCCTCTTTGATCTGGCAGAGCTTTTAGATGCCGGCAGCTCGGTCTTTTCAGAGGAAGACAGCGGAGAGATTCCCTTGGTGGTGCTCAACCTCGGGGCCAAGAAATTGGCCCTTAAGGTGGATCGCTTCTACAACGAAAGCGAGTTTGTCCTCAAACCCTTAACCGGCCTTTTAGAGGGCCTGACCGGGTTCTCGGGGGCTACGGTTACCGGAGAGGGCCGGGTGCTTCTGGTGCTCGATCCTCCGAAGCTTATTAACTAAAGGTCTGGCCAATCCTCAAAGAATGTTTAGTTTTACCTAATCATATCGGGAATGCCGAAAATGACTGAGGCCGACGCACGGATTGAATATCTCGTTGCCCGTCACCTCCCCGAGCCAGTCCTGGTCCTTGATGACCAGAAGGCCTTGGTTTTTGCCAACGGCCGGGCCAAAGAACTTTTCTCCGGCCAGCTTGAGGAGATCGTGCCTACGTTGCCTCTTTGGACCGGAGGGCGCTATCGTCGCTTCTTTTGGAAGAGACGGGTCTTTGAGACCCTCTGTGAGGAGGTCAGGCACCAGAGTAGCCTTTACCTTATTGTCATTCTCCGGGATATCACGGCCAGCTATCATCTTCAGAGCTTTTTAAGCGACTCTGAGAGCCACTATCGGGAACTCTTCAACTCTGTCCCTGTAGGGCTTCTCCTTCTTAGCCCTGAGGGCCAGGTCAAAGACGCCAACGAGACGGCGGTGGGGCTTTTGGGATATCGGAGCTCCTGGAAGCTTAAAAGGCTTTCCGTTGAGCAGGTTGTTCCTGACCTCAAGCTGCGGAATCTCCTGCGGGAGGGAGGCTCCTTTGAGGGACGAGTCCAACTTCGTCGGGCCGATGGGGCTACTTTTTGGGCCTATGTCAAGTTGATCTGTTCTTCGGTAGGGCGTCGCTGTCTCCTGGCCTTTATGGACGTAAGCCAGCTGGTGGCTGCCGAAGAGCGCCTTCAGGTGGCCCAGCGCCTTGAGACCCTGGGGCGGCTGGCCGCTGGAGTGGCCCATGATTTTAACAACGTTCTGACCATCTTTGCTTCCGGGCTTGAGTTCTTAAAACTTCGCTACCTTCAGGCCAAGGAGGAATGCCGTCCACCTTCAAGCTCTCTTTTGGAGATGGCCGGCATTCTGGAGAAGATGGATCAGGGCCTGGATCGGGCCAGGTCTCTTACCGACCGGATCCTCTTTTTCGCCCGCGGAGGTCTTAAAAAGAAAGAACTTATTGAGGTAGGGGAGTTTGTGCGTCGGTTCACGGATATAAGTCGGGCCCTTCTCGGCCCCGGGGTGGCATTTCACCTGGAGCTACCCGAGGGCCCCCTTTACATTTTGGCTGATCCGAGTTCCCTGGAGCATGTCTTCTACAATCTCCTCACCAATGCCAGAGATGCCCTTGGGGGAGAAGGTGAAGTCCGTCTGCGGATCTATCGC
Organism: Thermosulfuriphilus ammonigenes; assembly: GCF_011207455.1. Lineage (GTDB taxonomy): Bacteria > Desulfobacterota > Thermodesulfobacteria > Thermodesulfobacteriales > ST65 > Thermosulfuriphilus > Thermosulfuriphilus ammonigenes. Next base: position 1,109,671 of record NZ_CP048877.1, on the reverse strand, counting down.
CAATATCTGGCCACGGATAAAAGGCTTCCCTGGGGAGAAATCCCTGCCGGAGGTTATGTGGTTTTTGAGGTTACAGACAATGGTTGCGGTATCGCCGCCGAAGATCTCCCCCATATCTTTGAACCCTTCTACACCACAAAAGAGCCTGGCAAGGGGACGGGGCTTGGTCTGGCTACAGTCTTCCAAATTGTTAGGACCTTTGATGGCCAGATTGAGGTAGAAAGTGCTCCGGGTAAAGGGGCGACCTTTCGGATCTATCTCCCTGAAGCCAGTGGCCGGGAGAAAGTCCCAGAGGCAAGCTCCAAAAAGACAGTTAGCCCTCGAATCAGGAAGGTTCTGATCATCGATGATGAAGAGTCCTTGCTGGAATTGATGGCCCAATCCTTAAAGGACCTGGGGCTTGAAGTCCAGGTGGCCAGCAAGTGCGAAGCCCTCTCCCGCCTGGCGTCTCGCTTTGGTGATGTGGAGCTAGTAGTCATGGACTACTATATGCCCGGACTCTCGGGTAAAGATTGCCTGCGGGAGATCCGACGTCTTTTCCCCCGAGCCAAGGTGGTGGTCTCAAGTGGCTATCTCTCAGAAGAGCTCAAAGAAGAGGCCCAGGCCCTTGGAGCGAGCGGTTTTTTGCGGAAGCCATACCGCCTTCATGAACTGCTTCAATTTATGGCTACCTGATATACGGGCATCAAATAGCCGTTCTCATTTTTCGGAACGAAAAATGGGAACGGATCCTAATAGATTTGCCAGCTCAAATGGCCGGATAGGAGACAAGGGGCTGAGTCCAAATCTTTGCGGAATCGGTGGTTTTGTCCCGACCAGATTTAAAAAGTTTTGTTCTGGGATCAGGAGATTAGGGGACGAGGGGAATCGAACCTCCTTCCCGGTTTAACCCGGGAACAAGCGGGTTTGCAGCCCGCCGGGTGCCCAGCACCATCGTCCCCTCATTACAAATACTTAGCGGTGTTTGATTGCTATTTCAAATAGATTCTATCGATAACATCTATGATAACCTTTCGCTTTCTCTTATAAAAGATGCTAATTGACGCCGCTCAAGGGGCCTCTTATCGTAAAAAAGTGATTTGATTGGGCGAGAAGGCTCTTATCGCTTCAAAGACCGGAGGGTTTTTCCGATCAGGATGGAAAAATCTAAATAAGGAGGATGGCTATGGCTATACGGGTTGGTATTAACGGTTTTGGCCGTATCGGGCGTTGTATTTATCGGGCCCACCTTAAATATCCAGAATTTAAAGATGATATCCAGATTGTAGCCGTCAATGATCTCACCGATAATCGCACTCTGGCTCACCTGTTAAAATATGATTCAGTGATGGGAACCCTGCCTCAGGAGGTAAAGGCTACGGAAAACGGTCTCCTTGTTGATGGAGAGGAGGTTCGTATCTTTAACTTTACCGAGCCGGCCAAGATCCCCTGGGCGGAGATGGGGGTAGATTACGTTATTGAGGCCACCGGTCGTTTTACCGACGGCAATCTGGCCCGCGGGCACCTGGATGCTGGGGCCAAGAAGGTGGTTATTACTGCCCCGGCCAAAAATGAAGATATTACTATTGTTATGGGGGTCAATGAAGACGATTACAATCCTCTTGAGCATCATGTAGTTTCCAACGCCTCTTGCACCACTAACTGTTTGGCTCCGGTGGCCAAGGTGATCCTGGATCGCTTTGGCATCAAAAGGGGGTTGGTGACTACAGTTCACGCCTACACCAATGACCAGCGAATCCTTGACTTTCCTCACAAAGACCTGCGGCGGGCCCGGGCGGCGGCGGTGAACATGATTCCCACCAAGACCGGGGCGGCGGCGGCGGTGGGCAAGGTGATCCCTGAACTCCAGGGCAAATTTGATGGTCTGGCTGTCCGGGTGCCCACCCCAGACGTTTCCCTTATTGACCTGGTCTGTGAGGTGGAGCGAGAGGTTACGGTCCCTGAGGTTAATGAGGCCCTTAAGGCCGCCCAGAGCCGCTTTCTGGGCTACACCGAGGAGCCTCTGGTATCCACAGACTTTCTGGGGAACCAGCATTCGGCGGTGGTTGATGGACTTTGCACCCGGGTCATTGAGGGTTACATGGTAAAAGTCATGGCCTGGTACGACAATGAGTGGGGGTATTCCAATCGGGTTCTTGATCTGATTAAATTCATGGATAGCAAAAGGGCCGTCTAGATGAAGAATCCGCCAAATGCCTGCCCTCCAGGGCGCGAGATTCCTCTGGAATCCGACGCCCTGAGGGCCAATCTTCAGGAAACCGCGGTTGAGTCCGTCTGCATCCAGCCCCGGTTTGAAGTCTTAAGAGAGGTGGTGGCTGACTACCAGGGGCTTCGTAAACAGGTAGACCACCTTCTTTTTGAGCTTCATCATCCCTATCGAAACTGGCGTTTGATCCTGCCGGAGCTTAGATCCTTTGCCCTGAAAAACTTCAAGGCTTATGGCCTCCACGAACGAGGGGCCGAGGCCTCGGCCGCCATTGCCGATGTCTTTATTGACCTTATCCTGGAGGCCAAAGAGGAGGATATAAAATCCCAGGCTATTGATGCCCTCTGGGCCTATCTGGAGAAGATTGTCGAGGTCCTTCCTGAGGATAGCTTTCCTGCCTACCTTCCCTTCCTTAACTACATCTTTGGGCGCCTTCAGAGTATCCCTGATGAGACCTTCATCTCCCTTATGCAGAGCTACCATTCCCTTAAAAGGCTGGGGCGAAGCCTGCTCCACAAATTGCCACCAGAGGCTGGTCTGGAGAATCTCGCCCGGCTCATCTATCGGGGGCTGGTCCTTACCTACCACTTCTGGCTTAAGGCCCCTGATCCTTTGGCCTGGTTTTTGTCTCAGTGTCAAAAGACCTGCCTTAAGGAAGATGCCTGTGCTATCTTTCAACCAATCTCACACGAGACTTTACGGCAGTATCTGGCTGTCCTGGAGGCCTTCCCTTATGCCTTAAGCTCAAGGGCTGCCCTGGATAGGCTTCTGGAGTTTCCAGACTTCATCGACCTTATCCGGAGCTACAAAGAGATAGCCCGGAGGCTGGAGGAGCTCTCCCAGGGCCTGGCCGCCGATGACCCTTTACGCAACTGTCACATATTGTTTCTCTTCCACATCTTGGAGCTAAAAGGTCTGGCTCCCATCCACGAGGAGACCCTTAGAGAGGTCAACCGGATCCTGGTCTCCATGGTTCGCCGGGAGCCTCCAGCCCGTCTGGAGGAGTTTATCGTCCGCTCTTTTGAGCTTCTGCGGGACAACGTGGCCGAATACCCTCATACGGCCCTGGAGTGTATCCGGGCCCTGGGGCAGGAGATCTTCGATCGGGCCAGTCCTCACCTGGTGGAGCTTTTTCTGGAACAGGTGGTTCGCTTTGGTTTTCAACCCCCCAATGTCCAGGGAGTGGATGTCGAGTGGCACGTAATCTGTAATCCGGCCCATCTGCTTAATATTCGCATCTGGCTTGATCTTATCGGCCGCAATCCGAAGTGGTGCACCACCCTGCTGTCCGCCCTGATCATTAATCTCAAGTTGGCTGGCACCTGCATTCGAGACACAGATCTTTTTCAGAAAGATATTACCAAGCTCCTCAACAGCGAGATTGAGCCTGTCTACAATCTTGTCAAGCAGTTCTGCCGGATTCTTCCCGTCTATTTTAATGAGATCGGGGCTGAAGGTCTGCTGCGCGATGTCTCCACCGAGCTTGACGAGATTCTTCGGCGCAAGGATCCCCTTATCCACTTTCTGCGTAAGCAGAGTCATGTGGAATCCTCTAATCTGATCCTTGATTTCATTGAGGAGATCTTCCGCTTCTGGCTCACCAGGGAAAAGTCAGGCCTTTCCCGTTATGTTCCCCCGGAGGTTCTGGAACAGATAGAGACTTCCGGGCCTTTTGTGGATGAAGTTCACCTGCTTCTTAAACGCCTTTTTGAAACCTTTGAGCTCCAAAGACCTGAGCAACTTTTGCGTCTCTCAGATGAGGAGCTGGAGTCCTTCCTGGCTGCTCAAAAAGACGTCTCCGAGCAGGAGCGCAGGCGCTTTCAGCTCTTGGTGAAGATGTATCGTCTGGAGAACATCAAATACACTCTGGGGGTAGAGGAGATCTTCTACCATCTGGAGCAGGCCAAATATTGGGGTTTTGAGAACCTGGACCATCTAATTACCATCCTTAAGGATAAGAAGGACGATCCGGCCGCCTGTCTTGACGCCATCCTGGATTATCTATGTTATCTAAAGGGGATCATTCTCTCCCCGGAGAAGTTTGAGGCCCGAGAGGATATCTACCACAAACGCCATATTGCTGCTGATATCCCCTCCATGTATGGTCGCTACCATGAGCGGAAGTTTGATGCCCTGGGGCTTACGTTTCGGCTAGAGAATCTGGCCAACGTTTATTTTGAACGTCTGGTGGATTCCATCGACATTCCTTTTATTACCCGGGCCACCTTTTACAAAATTCTCAAGTGCCTGCGTTTCTTTCAGCGAGCCTTGGAGCTGGAGGGAATCAGTTCCAAAAAGTTTAATACTTATCTCACCCTTCTGGAGAAATCCCTTGAGGTGCGCCGCTTTACCTTTACCCAGTATGTGGACATTGTTCGGGGGCTTTCCGAGGGGGTTAAGGACATTATCAAGGTCTATTACGTCAGCCCCCACCGGGAAAATTTGGGAATAATTATTCGGCAACTCGGACGCGAGAACCTGCTTCCGAAGTACTTGGTTGGGGCCGAGAGGCTATGCGATCGGGAACTTTTCCATCGCCTCTCAGAGCGTTTCTTGAGGGATCTCATTGCCTCGGCCTTCGGGCTTCAATATCTGGATAACTTTGTCAGTCGTATCTATCATACCATTCTTGAGCAGCGGGAAGGCCTCTCGGCCGAGGATCTCGACCTCCTTCTGAGTTATGACCCTGGTCGGGCCATCTGTTTTATCCATCAACCCAACCCTCTAACCGAAGACCTTATTCATCTGGGCAACAAAGGATATAATCTTTATCTCCTGGCCCGGGAGGGAATTCGGGTGCCTCCAGGCTTCATTATTACTACCGAGGTTTTCCGTTGCTATCGGATCATTCAGCTTTCTGTTAAGGCCCACGAAGACTTTATCGCCCAGATAAAAGACGGCATTCACCGGCTGGAGGAGGAAACAGGTCGGACTTTCGGCTCTCCCACTAATCCGCTCCTTCTTTCGGTTCGGAGTGGGGCGGCTATCTCCATGCCCGGGATGATGGCCACTCTTCTCAATGTGGGTAGCAATCCGGAGATCATCGAGGGGCTGGCCGAGAGAACAGGCCAGGTCTGGTTTGCCTGGGATACCTATCGCCGCTTTGTCCAGAGCTGGGGAATGGCTTTTGGTATGGAGCGGGAGATCTTTAACTCCCTCATGCGGACCCATAAGGAGCGCTACCGGGTGGTCAAGAAGAGGGACTTTACGGGAGAGCAGATGAAGGAGCTGGCCCTCCTTTACCGCCGGACAGTTCTTGACTACGGTTTGGAGATCGCTGATGATCCCTGGGAACAACTCCTGGTGGCCATAAGGCTTGTTCTCGGCTCTTGGGACTCTCCCAAGGCCCGGGCCTACCGGCAGATCATGGGGATATCCGATAATTGGGGGACAGCGGTCATCGTCCAGTGTATGACCTTTGGGAATCTTTCCCGGGATTCAGGCACGGGAGTGCTCTTTACGGCTCCGCCCTTTGGTAAGCTCTCCAGGGTTGTTCTTTGGGGCGACTACACTCCCGGCAATCAGGGAGAAGATATTGTTTCCGGTTTGGTGACCACCTATCCTATCTCCATTGAACAGAAAAAGCGGGAAGGACGCTCCGGAGAGCTATCCCTGGAGGAGGCCTTTCCAGAGATTTATCAGGCCCTTTATAAGATGGCCCAGGAGCTTGTCTATCGCAAAAAGTGGAGTCCTCAGGAAATCGAATTTACCTTTGAGGGACCGGAGGCCGAGAAGCTCTTTATCCTCCAGAGCCGGGATATGGTTACCAAGGAAGATCGTGAACGGGTGCCGGTTTTTGTGCCCTCGGAGGCCCTGGAGAAGAGCTTTGTTGCCCGGGGCATCGGGGTAAATGGAGGCGCCCTGTCGGGACTGGCGGCCTTTAGCCTGGAGGATATTAAAGATCTTAGAGAGACCGATCCTGGAGTTCCCATCATTCTTATCCGCTCTGATACAGTTCCTGATGATATTCAGGAGATCTCGCTGGCTGATGGCCTTTTGACCGCTAAGGGCGGGCAGACTTCCCATGCGGCCATTGTCGCTGCCCGGCTGGGTAAAACGTGTGTTGTCGGATGTCAGCCCATGGTCGTCTTTGAGCCAAAAGGATATTGCCGCTTCAACGGCCATACCGTAAAGAAAGGAGACTGGGTCAGCATCGATGGGGTTCGGGGCAGGGTCTATCTCGGCCGACATCCCGTTCAGGAAGAGGTCAAATTTGCCCTTGAATAGAAAGCTCTTTAAGGAGGAGGCAAGATGACGGAGGCGAAGAGTCCACTGAAACTTGGCATCAATGGTCTGGGTAGAATCGGCAAGCTCACCCTCTGGCACCATGTGTCCCGGAAGCACTTCCCGGAGATCGTTGTCAATATCGGTCGCCAAGCTGGTCGGAGTCTGGAGGATATTGCCAACTACATCGAAAAAGACAGCACCTATGGTCGGCTAAACGTTTATCTTTATGGGCACAGGTCTGGCCGGGTTATTGAGAATCTTAATGAGGCAGAGGGAACCATGACCATCGACGGAGTTCCGGTGAGGATACTTCGGGAAAGTCGCAACCCGGCTGAGATCAACTGGCGGAAACATGATGTCCGACTGGTGGTGGATTCTACCGGTCGTTTTACTGACCCTACCAAACCGGCCAGCGAACCCGGGGGGGCCCTCAGGGGGCACCTTGAGGCCGGAGCCGAAAGGGCCATCCTTTCTGCCCCGTTTAAGATAAAAGATAAAGAAAAGACCATTCCAGAGGATGCCGTAACCACGGTTATGGGGATTAACGAAGATGACTTCAACCCCGCCAAACACAAACTGGTCTCTGCGGCCAGCTGCACCACTACCTGCCTGGCCTATATGATTAAACCCCTTATAGACCACTTCGGGGCTGATCGAATACTGACCGCCTCCATGGTTACCGTGCATGCGGCCACCGGGAGTCAGATGGTTCTTGACCGGCTACCGGCGGCCGGGGCTAAAGATCTGCGAAAAAATCGCAGTATTTTTAATAACATCATCCTTACCACTACCGGGGCGGCCAAGGCCCTGGCCTTGGTCATTCCAGAGATGCGGCGCATTGGCTTTATTGCCGAAAGTGTCCGTATCCCCACCTCTACTGGTTCTCTGATTATCCTCACCGTTAATATTCATGATGAGAGTGTGGAGAATCGGGTTACCCGAGAGGTAATAAATGAGATCTACGCCAAGGCCGCCTCAGGCCCCATGAAGGACTATCTGGTTTATACGGAGGAGCAGAATGTCTCGGCCGATATTATCGGCTACCCCAGGGCGGCCGCCATTATCGAGGCCTCCGAGACCCACACCAGAACAGCCACTATTCGGGTGGATATCTCCAAGGCCTGCGGTGAGGCCCCGGAGGAGGCCCTCAAGGCCCTGGCCTGTCCTCTGGTGGAGGTCCCGGTGACTCAGGTGGTTATCTACGGTTGGTATGACAACGAGCTTGGCAGCTATACCAATATGTTGGGGGATCTTACCGTTTACATCGCTGGCAAGATGAGCTGATCAGGAGGGACGGATGAAGTATATCAACGAGCTCCCTATTAAAGGGAAGAGACTTCTTGTTCGAGTGGATTTTAATGTCCCCCTAGATGAAGAGGGCAATATCACTGACGATACTCGGATAAGGGCCGTTTTGCCGACTTTAAATTATGCCCTAGATGAGGGGGCCAGTCTGGTTCTTTGTTCTCATCTGGGCCGGCCCAAGGGCAAAAGGGACGAACGCTACAGTCTCAGACCGGTGGCCAAGAGACTTTCGCGTCTTCTGGCCAAGGAGGTCACCCTGGCCCCAGACTGTGTGGGAGAAGAGGTAAAAAGGCTCTGTGAAGGGCTCTCTCCGGGGGAGATTCTTCTTCTGGAGAACCTTCGCTTTCACGAGGGGGAGACCAAGAATGATCCGGCCTTTGCCCGAGAGCTGGCCTCTCTGGCCGAGGGTTACATTAACGATGCCTTCGCCGTTGCCCACCGGGCCCATGCCTCGGTGGTGGGGGTGACAGAGTACGTTCAACTCTGTGGGGCTGGTTTCCTGATGAAACGGGAGCTGTCTTATTTTCATCGGGCCCTTGAAGAGCCGGCTCGGCCTCTGGTGGCCATTGTCGGTGGAGCCAAGGTCTCCAGCAAGCTGGGAGCCCTAGAAAACCTTCTCCAGAAGGTTGACAAGCTTCTCATCGGGGGGGCCATGGCCAACACTTTTATTAAGAGCCAGGGCTTTGAGGTGGGGCGTTCCAAAGTTGAAGATGACCTTCTTGAGACCGCTTCCCAGCTCATCAGACAGGCCAAAGAGCGGGGGGTTAAGTTCTACCTGCCTGTTGATTGCGTGGTGGCCGAGAAGTTTGATCCCCGGGCGGAGATAAAGATTGTCCCTATCCAGGAAGTTCCGGCCGGCTGGTACATAATGGATATCGGGCCGGCTACAGTACGGCTTTTTACCGAGGCCCTTCACAACGCCCGAACCATTGTCTGGAATGGGCCGATGGGGGTCTTTGAGATGGACGCCTTCTCCCGGGGGACGATGGCCATGGTGCGGGCCCTGGCCTCTTCTTATGCCCTGACCATCGTCGGCGGTGGTGATACCGATGTCGCCGTTCATAAGGCGGGTGAATCAGACAACATCTCCTATATCTCCACGGGCGGGGGGGCCTTTTTGGCCCTCCTTGAGGGAAAGACCCTGCCCGGGGTGGCTGCCCTGGAGTTATGCGATCCTGAGGGAAGGAGGGACTAATGGAGAGGCTTCCCCTTATTGCCGGAAACTGGAAGATGTATAAGACCGTGGCCGAGGCCCTGGACTTGGCCCAGGGGTTGGCCAAAGAATGTCAGGGGCTTGGAGACCGGGAGGTTCTCATTTGCCCACCGTTTACTGCTCTTAAGCCGGTATCAGAGGTGGTCTCAAATACGTCTATCCAGTTGGGAGCCCAGAACTGTTACTATGAGGATCAGGGGGCCTTTACCGGGGAGATCTCTCCTCTGATGCTTAAGGATGTGGGGTGTCGCTACGTTATCCTGGGCCACTCAGAAAGGCGTCATATCTTCGGAGAGACAGATGAGCTGATCAACAAAAAGGTGGCCGCGGTTATAAGGCATGGTTTGAGGCCTATCCTCTGTGTGGGGGAGCGCCTTGAGGAGCGAGAGTCCGGAGAGACCTTTCAGGTAGTAAAGACCCAGATAGACGGAGGTCTGGCTGGCCTTGAGGGCAAAGACCTTAAAGATCTGGTTATCGCTTACGAGCCTGTCTGGGCCATAGGAACAGGCAAGACGGCCACTCCGGACCAGGCCCAGGAAGTCCATGCCTTTATCCGTAACCACCTGGGGGAGCTCTTTGGAGATACCCTTGCCAAGGGGTTGAGAATATTGTATGGAGGCAGCGTTAAACCGGACAACATTGATTCCCTTATGGCCCAGGATGACATCGATGGGGTCCTGGTCGGGGGGGCTTCTCTCAAACTGGAGAGCTTTGTCCGGATTGTCAAGTATCAGGGCTGATGGAGTAAAGTATGCACACCCTTTTGATAGTAATTCATGTTATTGTTTGCCTCTTTTTAATTGCTGTTGTTCTGATGCAGGCCGGTAAGGGAGCCGAGGTGGGGGCTGTCTTTGGCTCCAGTCAGGCCATTTTTGGCGGCTCTGGCCCGGCCACCTTCTTGAATAAGGTCACCACTGTTTTAGTGGTCTTGTTTTTTATTACCTCTCTTTCTCTGACTTATATGGCCGCCAGAGGGGGGAAAGGCTCGGTGGTGGAGAAGTTTTCTCCCCCGCCCCAGACCGAGAAGCACGAGGCCCCCATTCCTCCGGCACCATCTACCCCTGAGGCTAAATAGTTCTACCCTTGAAAGGATGGGCGAAAGCGATTAATATGCTTTTGCTCCCGGTGCCGAGGTGGTGGAATTGGGAGACACGCTGTCTTGAGGGGGCAGTGGGCGTGAGCCCGTGCGGGTTCGAATCCCGCCCTCGGCACCACGGAGAGACTGGTACGCGGGGTGGAGCAGTCCGGTAGCTCGTCGGGCTCATAACCCGAAGGTCGGAGGTTCAAATCCTCCCCCCGCTACCAGTTTTTTTTATTTTTTTCTGCCTGTTGAATTCCCAAAAGTGGCCCTTTCCTGTCGAAAACATCCTGTTTAAGGCAAAGAGAATCAAAATTTATAAAGGCCTTAAGGCCAGAAGGGGGGAAAATCGGAGATTCTAAAATGAACAAAGTCGAAAAGTGGCTTTCTGTTTCCGAATCTATAGAAGAATATTTTCTTAATGAGAAAATTCTTGATACTGCCCGAAATCTTGACCAAAAACTGAAAGACTATGAATTTATTTTTTATATTGAGGGAGAGATAGATGGCAATCGTCTCCTCTTTAATAAAGAAGCTATCATTCCACCTCAGACTATCTCTCCGGATTATGTAATACCTTATTGGATTCCCTCAAACGGTTTTTGGGGAATTGTTCATAAACATCCCGAACCTTTTATTCATTTTAGTGGACTTGATCGGATTTATACAAGTACGTACCCTTTTTCTATCTGCTTTCTTTGGTGCGGAGGCCACCTGGTAGAGGCCATGTATATGGATGATAAGATCGACTTAAAGAACATTAGATATATTAAAGGTGTCTTGGGTAAATCAAAAATTAATGAAGATATTGTTGTCAGAAAACAAGTAGAGTTGCCTTTTCTCTGTGATAAATCTTTAATCTCTCGAGGGCTTTTAACCATTGACCATGATTCATGGAGAATGAAGACAAAAGACTTCTTTTTTATTGATGCTTAGTGGAGGTGGGGTCCATATTTCAAGTTGGTTTTTTATTTTACTTCTTTGACTTTCCAATCTTTGTTGACCCAGAGACCAATAACTTCTTTGTCTGGGTAATAATATTTGATAAATTTGATAGCTTCTTTAATATGGTTAATCTGTTCTTCTTTGGGGGCAGGGTTTCCAGCACAGTCATAATGTCCAACAATTGCTATTGCCTGAGAGCCGTGTTTTTTAACCGAAATGCTTAATCTCTTGAGAATAGATTGAACCGAGTGCAGGTCATCTTTTTGGGCCAAGATGAGATTTGGCCCCGGTTCTGTAATGCTATCTACATATTGCACTTTGAATCTTCGTTTTAGATATTCAATTACTGGTATTTGAGTCCTTCCATCCATACAATTAATTACGGTGCAAAATTTCATATAATCTCAGCCCCTCATTTCAGATAAAGATTTTATATGCGGACTCCGGTAACCCGGTCTCGTCCGGCCATTTTAGACTGATAAAGAGCCTTGTCTGCCAGAGAGATAAGTTGTGATCTGGTAATTTCTATTTGAGTATTTTCATAGGCGGCCAGTCCAATGCTGATAGTCACTCTGATCTCCTGATCAGCAAGGACTATGGGGGTGTTTTTTACCCTTTGACGCAGTCTTTCAGCCACATTTAGGGCTCCGTTCAGGGGAGTTTCGGGGAGAATTATGGAAAACTCCTCGCCTCCGTATCGGGCGGCGTAATCACAGGCCCGGATGGATTCACTGAAGATTTGGGCCAGTCTCTTTAAAACCTCATCACCGTGGAGGTGCCCGTAGGTGTCGTTTATCTTTTTAAAGTGGTCGATGTCGATCATAAGCAGAGAAAGAGGTTTTTTATAACGCCTGGCCCTCTTAATCTCCCTTTCCAGGATTTCCTGAAAGTATCGATGATTATAAAGCCCGGTAAGCCCGTCGCGATAGGCCAGCTCTCGTAGTTTTTTATTGGCCTCAAGAAGCTCTTGGGCCAGCTTCTCCGCCCGTTCTTTGGCCTGTTTGTGGGCCACGAGCAGCTGGGCGTAGGAGATATTTAGTTTGGCCAGCTCTTCGTTGGCCTCCTGGAGAATCTGGGAGTAAGGCTTCATCTTTCCGGGTTCGATCTCAAAGACAGAAAGAATCTCTACCGTCTCCTGTCCTATCTTGTCGATAAAATTTTCTGTTTCGCTTTCTTCAAAGCGGAGTACTTCCTGGAGGATCTTTTTCAGGGTCTGGAGTTTCTGAACATTGCCCGAACCATGATAGACCGAGGAACATAGATCAGCCAGGCAGAGGATCATATTGGCCGTTAGCTTCTTGTTCTTGCAGTAGAGGGAGTAATCGAAGTGGTGTTTGCCTACCAGCTGCCAGATTCCCTCTGGGAGGTTCCATTCCTGAAGGAGCTCTTGTCCCACGGCTTGGTGGTCAAAGCCAAAGACCAGTCTTTCAGCCTCAACTACCGAGAGCCCCTTGGCCCTCTTTTCATCGAAGACTTGCTGGTAGTCCTGAGGGCGGCAGAGATGCATGGTCAGGATGCCCAGATCCATTAGCAGGGCGGCCACAAAGATGTTCTCTGAGGTCAGAGAGATGGTCCGGGCGATCTCCGAGGCGGCTACGGCTGAGGTTACGGCTCGCTTCCAGAAAAGCTCGAAGCTGAAGCCACCGCTGCTCTCCCCGCGAAATTTCTGAACAATGGCGAAGGAAAGAGCCATGTTTTTGAGGGCCTCAAGGCCTATAAGCCCCACGGCTGTGCTCAGGTTGTCCACCTTCTTTTGGAGACCGAAGAAAGAAGAATTGGCAAACCGGAGGATTTTGGCCGTGAGGGCCGGGTCTGAAGAGATTATCCGGGCGATTTCTTCAAAAGAGGGTTCCCCCTTTTTGAAGGTTTCAAGGATCCGGATGGCGATAGCCGGAGGCGATGGTAGTCTAAACTTCTCCTGGGTTAGCCGTGTAAGGACACTCATACTTTTCTTCTTTTTCTTTAAGGAGTCGGCAGAAAAGATTATTTTATTAACTGTCTTGATGCGGTCAGCAAACAAGGGGCCAGATCCGTACTTGGAGGTAAATCTTGTCCAGAAAGCGCTCCTTTCCTGCCTATGGTCTGCTGGCCATCGGGGTTTTGGTGATCGGAGAGATCCTCCTTTTCTCCGGCCAGGCCTTGGTCAGGCAATGGTTCTACCTTATCGCCTGGTGGTCCTATATCTTTGCCATAGATGCCCTGATTTATTACCTGAAGGGAAACTCTCTCTTTAAAAGCCGGCGTCGGGAATTCTTTCTTCTCCTCCCCTGGTCGGTTTTTTTCTGGCTTGTCTTCGAGTGGTTTAACCTCTTCCTTAAAAATTGGCACTATGTGGATATTATTGCCAACCGGCCGCTTCGCTGGATAGGCTATTATCTTTCCTTCGCCACGGTTCTCCCCGGTCTCTTTGAGACCTACGAGCTTCTTTTTACTCTGGGTTTCGGGGCCCGCTCTCGGGTGCCTCCCCTGCGTGCCCCGGAACGGCTTTACTTACCTCTGGTGGCCCTGGGGCTGGTCTGCCTTGTCCTGCCTGTTATTTGGCCCCTTTATTTTTTTCCTCTGGTTTGGGGCGGGTTTATTTTTCTCCTTGAACCCATCAATCACCGATTTGGTGGTGACTCTCTCCTTGAGGACTGGCAGCAGGGGCGGCCCCAACGATTTTATCTTCTTCTGCTGGCCGGTCTGATCTGCGGTTTTTTGTGGGAGTTTTGGAACTTTTGGGCCCAGGCCAAATGGGTATATACGGTGCCTTGGGTGGGAGATCTCAAACTGTTTGAGATGCCTCTGCCTGGTTTTTTGGGTTTCCCTCCCTTTGCGGTAGAGTGTTTTGTGATGTACAACTTTGTCTGTCTCCTAAGAGGGGGAAGATGCTGGCAGGCAGAAAGGGCCTCTTTGTCAGGTGGGGCCCGTCCTGTTCTGGTGATTCTGGCGGTGGCTGTCCACCTTCTTTTTGTTCCTTATATGTTTCTTCAGATAGACCGACACACGGTGATTTCCTTCCTGCCCTGAGCTTTTGATTGACACCGCCTCCCTGGCCACCCTAAGATCCGATCATGATCAGACGGATTATTGTCTATTTTTCAGCACTTATTCTCTTTCTATGTGCCTTCTTTGTTTATACTATCATCTCTTTTGCCGGAAAGATCCTGGATATGACCCTTATCAGTCAGCTGGATCGAGCAGTGGTGGCCATTGCCGAGGATCCCCTCCTGCTTCAACCCCAGATCCTTCCTCGGCTTAAAAGACTCCTTCAAGCGGAAATCTTCGTTTATGATCTCCAGGGGAAGATGCTTTTGGCCACCAATAAGGCCCTGATGGGCCAAGTTCCGACCCAGCTAACCCCTGATTTGCTAGAAAAACTACTTGCTGGTGAGCGAATAATCAGATCGACCGGGGGGCCGCTACGTCAGGCCCTTTCTTTGGTTCGGTTGCCAGGAGGGACGAAGCTGATAATCTCCCTGGTTTCCTCGGAATCCTCTCTAAGCCTGTTTAAGAAACGGCTGGCCATAGGGGTCTTTTATACGGCTCTAAGCGGCTTTCTCTTTGCTCTGGTGGTTTCCTATCACCTCGGCTACTACCTGGGCCGGCCCCTGGAGAGACTTTGTCGGTATGCCCGGCGCATCTCCCAGGGAGAAACAGGCCTTAAGCTTCCAGAGGAGGGCCCCCCAGAGATAAAAGAGCTAGCTCGAACCATAAATGAAATGCTGGTTCGGCTCAGGGAATACCAGCAGAGGCTTCTGGTGGCGGAGCGTCAGAATACAGCCGCTCAAATGGCGGCCAGCTTTGCCCACGAAGTAAAAAACCCCCTTACCAGCCTCAAGCTGGCCGGGGTGATGCTCACAGAAACCCTCCAGGATGAAGAGGCCCGTCGTCGGGCCGAGGTTATTGTTAGAGAATGCCGGCGTATAGAGCGCATTGTTCAGGACATGCTTGAACGGGCTCGCCCCATAAGGCTCCAGCGCCGGCCAACCCCCTTGGCCGGGCTCATTAGAGAGACGGTGGAGGCAATCAGTGAGGCCTATCCGGAAATAGACTTCCGGCTGGACCTTGACTCCTCTGTCAGGAGTGAGGTGGATCCTGACAAGATCCGTCAGGTGCTTTGGAATCTTATTCTCAACGCTGCTGAGGCCATGAAGGGGCGGGGCGGAGTTACGATTTGTTTGCGCGGCGGCCAGAAGGTGGAGATTCTCGTTGAGGATGAAGGGCCTGGGATTCCACCGGAGGTAAGCCGACGGCTCTTTAGCCCTTTCTTTACCACCAAACCTCAGGGCACCGGTCTGGGGTTGGCTATCAGTCGTCAGATTATTGAGGCCCATGGCGGAAAGCTTTTGCTGGAAAACCGAAAGCCTCGCGGGGCCCGGGCCCGGATCATTTTGCCTCTTTAGCCTCGGGCAGCTACCCGGATAATTCCCAGGACCAGTCGGGTGGTGGTTATCAGATCTTCTAACCGTAGATATTCCTTGGTGGTGTGAACCTCGCGCATCCCGGTGCCCAGGATAACCGTAGTTCGACCGTGGGCGTTAAAGATGTTGGCATCGCTTCCGCCACCGGTTTTCTCTAGCTTGAGATCAAGGCCCACATCCTTGGCGGCCTGAAGGGCCAGCTTGATGACAGGATGTTCTTCGGGAACTTTCATCAAGGGGTAGTCTTCTTCCATCTGCCAGGAGTAACTGGGCCGGCCGTCTTGCCCCTGAGGTAGTGTCTGGCAGGCCTTAATTAAAGCAGCCTCCATGGCCTGCCAGGTCTGCTTAAGCTTGGTGCTGTCATGACTTCTGGCCTCGCCCTCAATGGTCACCTCGGGGGGAACAATGTTGGTAGCTACTCCTCCTTGGATGATACCCACGTTGGCGGTGGTCTCTTCATCTATTCGGCCACAGGGCATCTCCAGCAGGGCCTTGGCCGCCAGCTTAATGGCGTTTATCCCCTTCTCAGGGGCCAGCCCGGCATGAGCACTGCGACCCAATATCTGGGCCCGAAATCGAATAGCTTGAGGGGCCCGGTTGATGAGGATATCAATCTCTTCGTTGTCCAGGGCATATCCCATGGGGGCCTCAATGAGTTCCCAGCCCAGGTTTTTGGCCCCCAGAAGACCGATTTCCTCACAAACCGTAAAGACTAATTCCAGAGGAGGATGATCCAGACCCTGCTCCTGGATGACCCGTACGGCCTCAATCAGGGCGGCAATGGCACTTTTGTCGTCAGCCCCCAGGATGGTTCGGCCATCGGTGGAGAAAACTCCGTCCCGGAAGATGACCTTAATCCCCTCTACGGGGCTCACGGTATCCAGGTGGGCGTTGAAGAAGATGGCCTGTCCCCGGCCTCCGGGGATCTTGACCACCATGTTGCCTACCTCGGAGCCGGTTTGGCTTGCGGAGGCGTCAAAAAGAACCCGGGCTCCTAAAGATTCAAAGACCTCCTGAAGATAGGTCGCCAGTCTGCCCTCTTTGCGCGAGGGGCTTTCGATGGTGGCTAAGCGGATAAACTCTCTGGTAAGGCGGTCTATGTTGATCATCTACAGCCTCCTTGCTTAAAAGGATCACTTTAACTGGAGTCGCCGCCAAGTTTCAGTAGCGGATGCGAAAGTCGGAGAACTCCCCTGTATAAGGCTCCTCAATGACTTCAACTCCGGTCACTCGGGCCCCGGGAGATCCCTTGTGGCACCAGCGGATCATCTCCTCTAAGGCCTTCTCCTCACCTTCAAAGATCGCCTCTACCCGGCCATCTGGCAGGTTGCGAACCCAGCCTCGGAGGCCAAGGCGGCGAGCCTCTTCCTGGGTATAGGCCCGAAAGAAAACCCCTTGGACCTTCCCGCTGATAAAGACATGAACCCTCTTTTTAGCCATTGCTATCCTCCTTCTGGAATCTTCTGGAGAAAAGCTCTTTCTACTATCCTGTCTTTTGTCAAGGGGAAAAGAGAGAAGGTCTGATAAAAAGGTCGCCTAAACATCTAAAAGGCTCTATCATTTACCTTTAAGGGCATTTTTTCCATTTGAACATCTTCTCCTATTTTCTGAAGAAGGTTCAGAAAGGAGTCTTCATGCCTGGTAAGTTTATCTGGCGGGTTTTTTGGGGATTTTTTTGTCTTTTCTTCTTTTTGGGGGCCGTTCCTCTTTCGGCCACAGAGGCCTTTTCTTCTCAGAGCCTGGTCTTCCGGGTGACATGGTTTGGCCTTCCGGCGGGCAAGGTCCATCTTAAAGTAGAAAAAAACAGCCGGGAGATAGTGATCACCGCCACCGCTAGATCCTCCAGGCTTCTCTCTACTTTTTACCCGGTGCGGGATCTCTGGCAGTCAATCCTGGCCGGCTCTCCCCCGTATCCTGTGAGGTCTTTTATAGACCAAAACGAGGGAAAATGGTCTCGAAAGAAGGAGTATCTTTTTGACTACCGGGGCGGGGTGGTCCGGGTGCTTAAAAACGGCCGTCTTAAAAAAGAAGTCCGCTTAGAGTTTCCGGCCTTTGATGAGATTAGCGCCTTTGTTTATCTGAGAGACCTTGAGTTTTCTGCCCCTGGCGAGATCAAGTATGTTCCGACCTTTTCCGGCGGGCGTTTTTATCGGGTTCCGGTGGAGTTTTTGGGCTACGAGGAGATAAAGGTCACCGGCGGCTGGAAGAAAGTCCTCCACCTTCGGCCTAAGGTTCCCTTTGAGGGGGTTTTTGGTCGCAAAGGGGATATCCATGTCTGGCTTACAGCCGACTCTCGCCGTCTTCCGGTCAAGGTGACCGGACGCCTGACCATTGGCCATCTTACGGCCTGGCTTGTCAGACCCAGGCCCTAGAGGGGGAGGGCATGATAGTTTATCGTCGCGGCTCCAAGGGAAGGGAGGTCATCAAGATCCAGAGGGCACTCCAGCAGCTTGGTCTTTATCTGGGTCCGATAGACGGAGACTTTGGCGGGGGGACGGAGTCGGCTGTACGACGTTTTCAGCGGGCCCGGGGGCTTTTAGTGGATGGCCGGGTAGGGCCAGAGACCTGGAGGGCCCTGTTTGGGGAAGAGATACCAGAGCCCTCGATCTATAAGGAATCGCTGGCCTATCGCTCTCTGGCCTTAACGGGCCTCTTTGAAACAGGTGAGCTACCTCCGGAGTGTTTTGCTGGGCTAACGGGAGACTTTGACGGCCAGGGGCTTTCCTTTGGAGCCCTACAGTGGAACTTTGGTCAGGGATCACTGCCGCCCCTTATTTTGCGGATGAATGAAAGATATCCGGATCTTTTGGCCGATGTCTTTGGCGAACACTATGGGATCCTTCTCCAGGTTCTCTCTCTCGATCGGGAGGAGCAACTAGCCTGGGCCCGGTCCATCCAGGATTATCGCTTCCGTCTCTATCAGCCCTGGCGCGGATACTTTAAGACTTTGGGGCGGTTGTCGGAGTTTCAGGCCATTCAGGTGGAGACTGCCTCTGAGCTTTTTGCCGCTGCCTCCCGGCTGGCTGCTGATTTTGATCTCTGGTCCGAGAGGGCGGTCGCCCTCATGTTTGACATCAAAGTTCAAAATGGCGGGATCCCCTCGCTGGTGGAGGTTATCATTCGGCAGGACTTTGCCGAGCTGGATAAAGATCTTCCCCCCGAAGCCCTTGAGGTGGAGAAGATGCGGGTGGTGGCCCATCGCCGGGCTGAGGCCTCTCGGCCCCGATGGGTTGAGGACGTTCATCGCCGCAAACTGACCATTGCCGAGGGGCGCGGCGTGGTCCATGGCCTTCCGGTGGATCTAGACCGGGACTTTGGCCTGAAATTGGCCCCGGTGTATCCGGACTGACACCTTAGACCCGGAACTTTCTGGCCTCCTGTTCGAAGTCTTCCGCCAGGTGAACGAGCTTTTTGATGTTTTCTAGGTTCACCAGGGCCGCTGCTACGGCCTCTTTGGCCGCCTGCTGGGCCTCTTGGGCTTCATTTTTGAGGATTCTGGCCCCTTCTTTTTGATCCTCCACCTTGGAAGCGATGTCAGCAATGACGGCCGTCTGCTCCTCTACGGCTGCGGCAATAGTGGAGGAGATGTCGTTTATCTGTCCGATAATATTCAGAATAGATTCGGTAGCCGAGACAGCAGCTTGACTTTCAGACTGCATGGCCCGGATCTTCTCCGTGATCTCTTCTGTGGCCGCTGCCGTCTGGCGGGCCAGCTCCTTGACCTCGCCGGCCACCACGGCAAAGCCCTTGCCCGCCTCCCCGGCCCGGGCGGCCTCAATGGTGGCGTTTAGGGCCAGAAGGTTGGTCTGCTCGGCAATGGAGCTAATGAGTTTGATGATCCCTTCTACGTCTTGAGAGACCTGGCTCAGCCGGCCGATGATCTCTCCGGCATTCTGGGCCTTATCCACAGCCTCATTGGTGATCATGCTGGCCTGGGTGGTGTTCTGGCTGATTTCTTTGATAGCAGAGGAGATCTCGTTGATGGATGCGGCTTCCTCCTCGACGCTCTGGACCACAGTTTCTATCTCTGTAAGCATTCTGTCGGCTCGGGAACTGGCCTTCTCCCCGCCTTTGGCTGCGTTTTCGGAAAAAGTGGCCATCTTTTCGGTCTCTTCTTTGATGGTCTTTGAACCCTGGGCGATGTTCTTGATAAGGGGCCTTAAAGAGAGAATCATCCCGTTTACGGCCTCGGCTACCTGGGAGATTTCATCCCGGCCGGAGACAGAGATGGTCTGGCTGAAATCTCCCTGGGCCACCCGAGACAGCCCCCTGGAGACTTCTTTTATGGGGCCGGTTACGGCTCTGATTACCCAAAATCCGAAGACCACGGCCAAGATAATGGTCATCATGTTGGCCATAAGGCTGGTCTTTTTAAGGAGGAGGAGCTCACCATTTGAGCGAGCCTCAAGGCCTTGGGCCCGCTGGTTATAGAGATCAACCAGCTCGTCTAATTTTTTAAGGACTTTTTTAGAGACAGCGTTGATTTTTTCGTTGTAAAAAGGGACGATTACGTCTTCAAAATCCTCTTCGTCTTCTATCATCTGGGCCATCTTTTGGGCATTGAGGTGCATCTGGGTGTGATACTTTTTGAGAGAGGCCCAGAGTTTTTCTTCTTCGGGGCTCTGAGGATGGACTCGGGCCATGAAGCGCCCCAGGGAACATTTGGTAGGATCATACTCTACCTTGGGAGCAACCTCGTTGAGGAGGGCCGAGAGCACATTTACCTTCCAGCGAATGTGGCCGGCCTTTATGTAGATAAGCTCCTGAACATCTTTTTGGGCCTTGCTTGATTCCTCCTGATACTGGAAGACCTTGCCTTCTAGGTGGAGCAGGAGCAACAGGTTGGCCAGATTGATGATGACAACCACCAAGAACCCCAGGGCAATCTTCTGCCAGATCTTCACCCTTTAACCTCCGGAATAGTTTTTTCTCTAAGATATTCGGTTGGGGGAGTCTTTTACTTTAATTAAGATCCTAAAATTTAGAATGCTCTGTCTCTTTGAGGAGACGTTGGCGGACTTCCTCCTGAAGATGGGAGAGGGCCTCGGTGAGGCGCACAGGGTAGGTGGGGAAGGGGGGGGAGAGGGCCTTTAGGCCTTCCGGCAGCTGGGAAAGCTCCTGTTGGAACCGCGCCCTTGAGGTGGCCAGATCTTCAAAGAAAATACGCTTTCCGTCTTTCATTACCGGGACAAGGAGAGGGGTGGCCTCGGGGATGGCCTCTTCTCGAAGGCCGATGAGGTCTTCTATCATCTGGCCGTCTTCTACCTTTCTGAAGACCTGTTTGTCTCCGGCCAAGGTGGCCTTCCCCACAGACAGCTTGGCCACCGGGCGACGTCCATAGCGGACGAGTTTATAGGCCGAATCCAGATAGGGGGCGTCAGCAGAGACTCCCATTTTGGTTCCTACTCCGAAGGCATCTATAGGGGCTCCTTGATCAAGGAGATCCCGGATGGCGAACTCATCAAGGCCACCGCTGACAAAGATCTTCACGTAATTAAGCCCTGCCTCGTTCAGGATTCGGCGGACCTCCTTGGCCAAAGAGGCGATGTCTCCGGAGTCAAGCCTTACCCCAAGCATTCGATAGCCCTTGGCAGCCAGTTCTTTGGCTACGGCCACCGCCTTTTGGGCCGCGGCCAGGGTGTCATAGGTGTCGATCAGAAGGACCGTTTTTTCGGGAAAAAGGCGGGCAAAGGATCGAAAGGCGTCTATTTCCCTGGGGAAGCTCTCAATAAAAGAATGGGCCATGGTTCCCACTACCGGAAGGCCGAAGAGCTTTCCGGCCAGGACGTTGCTAGTAGCAGCGAATCCGGCCAGGTAACTGGCCCGGGCCACCTTAAGGCTGGCGTCGGCCCCTTGAGTTCTTCGGGCGGCAAAATCTACTAGAGTCTTATCAGGGGCGGCCAGAAGACAACGGGCCGCCTTGGTGGCTACCATGGTCTGGATATTAAAGATGTTCAGGAGATAGGTCTCCACCAGCTGGGCCTCAATAATGGGGGCGGTAATCTCGATGATTGGCTCGTTGGCAAAAAATATGCTTCCCTCAGGGAGGGCCGCGGCCTGGCCGGTAAAACGTAGGCCCTCAAGAAACTGAAGAAACTTGCTCTTAAAGAGCCCCAGTCTTTCCAGGTAGGCCAGGTCTTCTTGACGAAAGTGAAACGATTCCAGGTACCTTAGGGCCTCATCCAGACCGGCGGCTACCAGAAAGGCCCGATTCTGAGGGAGACGACGGACAAACAGAGAAAAGGTGGCCTCTTCGGCCATTCCCTCCTCAAAGTAGCAGGCGGCCATGGTCAGCTGATAAAGATCTGTCAGCAGAGCAGAGAACTCCATGGTCAGATTACCCTGGCCCGGTAGATGCGCTCCATTCGTTTAAGGGCGAATTCATGGGCTTCCTGGTCAAAGTCGGCCACCCCGTCTCGATAGACCACCACAGGGTAGTCACGGTTGCGGGCGTCTCCCACGGTGTCCATGACGCAGATATTGGTGCAAACTCCCACAAAGTGAAGTTCTTGGGCCTTAAGACGCTCAAGTTCTTTCTCCAGGGGTGTCCGAAAAAAGCCGGAGAATCTGGTCTTTTCGATGATGATATCTCCCGGGGCCGGAGCCAGTTCAGGGATGATCTCTCCTCCCCAGCTACCCCGCACACAGTGAGGGGGAAAGGCCTCAAATTCTCGGTCATCGGGGCTGTGGCTATCACGAAGATAGATAATCGGCTGGCCCTGCTGTCTAAATTCCGCAATCTTTTGGGCCACGAAGGGGATGATCCTCCGGGCCGCCGGACCACAAAAGAGAGCCCCCCTTTCATCGACAAAGTCATTGAGCATGTCCACGACAATCAACACCCTCATGGGCAACCCCTCCGGGTTTTTTTAAAGGTTCCACCTACCCAAAAAAGACCTTTCAGGCAAGGTCTTATTGCTAGCTGGCTAATAAAATTAACTTTAAGTTAAGGTCCCGATTCTCTCTTTGATGGTGGCCAGTTGTCTTTTTAGAAGAGACTCCCACTGGCCTGTCTCGCTCAGGATCTGGCTGTAGACCTTCTCCAGGAGGTCTTCCTCCAGAAAGAATATGTCTGATACCTCTTTGTCTGAGATGTTTGGGGGATCAAGGAGGGCAAACAACTTCTGCCACTTAAGCGATGTGCGAGAGAGAAGATCTTCTAGTTGAAGCTTGACCAGGATAAAGCGGGTGTAGTTTTTGGTTACGGCAAAGACCTCGTCAAGCAGATAAAAGACCCCGGCCAGCCCTACCAGGAAGTAGCCTAGATGGGGCTGTTGCCATTTGTTTGGTAGTAAGGAAGACCAATAAGGGAAGAGGACCCCGCTTGCCCCGATTGAGATGATCAGGCCCCTGAGAAGGCAAGATAGTCTGTGATTTCGTTGATACTGGCGGCTATAATATCTTATGTGGTCAAGGACGAGCTCAGTTACCTGTCGATGAAGTTTCTGGAGGCTTTTGGCTCGTGAGGGTGGTTCCCAGTTAAGGCTGGAGATCTCCTCAAGGAAATGCCTGATTTTTTCTCCAGACTGGTTCATGTCTTCTACGACCCCCTTCAGAAAGTTTAAGAGTCTTTAGAAAAAAGGCCATCCTCTGGACACGGGCTAAAAAAGTTCAAACCTTTCCTAAGACTCAAAAAGGACAGGAGGTTTGGGCAGCTTATGGTTATCCTTCAGGATATCCTTATCATTCTCGGTTTTGCCCTGGCAACGAGTCTTCTGGCCCATCGACTTCGGGTGCCTAACCTTGTGGGATTCATCATTGCCGGAATGTTTATAGGTCCTTTTGGCCTCCGGCTCATTCCCAACACTCACGAAATCGAACTTCTGGCCGAATTGGGCATCGTCCTGCTACTTTTTAGTATTGGGCTGGAGTTTTCTCCGGCCCACTTTCGCCGTCTGCGGCGGGTGGTTCTTCTCGGGGGCACGGCCCAAATCCTCCTGACTATAGTTCTGGCCGGAGGTCTTTACTGGCTCCTGGTGGCCCCCGAACTTGGAAGGTCGATTTTTTTGGGTTCTTTTGTGGCTCTAAGTAGCACGGCCATTGTTCTAACTATCCTTCAGCAAAAGGGTCTCATAGAAAGTCCCCAGGGGCAGGTCTCCCTGGGTCTTCTTCTTTTCCAGGATTTGGCCATTGTCCCCCTTGTTCTCCTGGTTCCCTTTCTGGCCGGACAGGTTGAGGCCGATCCCCGCTCCGTGGGAATCATCTTCCTTAAAAGCCTTCTCTTGTTTGCCTTGCTCTACACCTTGGGGCGCTGGGGAGTCCCCCGATTCATGGAACTGGTGGTTCGAACAAGAAGCCGGGAGCTTTTTGTCCTGGCGGTTCTCACCTTTTGTCTGGCAGTGGCCTGGGGTACCTACAAGGCCGGTTTTTCTCTCTCTTTAGGGGCCTTTCTGGCCGGGTTTATTTTGGCTCGTTCCGAATACAGTTATCAGGCCATAGCCAATATCCTGCCTTTCAAGGATTTCTTGAGCTGTTTTTTCTTTATTTCTATCGGGATGCTCTTTGATCCCCTGTTTGTCTGGCGTCATCCGGTTCCCATTCTGGGGCTGGCCCTTTTATCCTTTGCCCTTAAGACAGCCGTTATTTTTGGGGTGGTAAGGTTACTGAGGTATTCTCTGCGGATCTGCTTTTTGGTGGCCCTCAGCCTCTTTCAAATAGGAGAGTTTTCCTTTCTCCTGGCTCAGGAGGCCCTGAAGATAGAGCTTATCAGCCGCCAGGAGTATCAATTCCTCCTGGCAGTGTCCATCATCACTATGCTGGTCACTCCTGTGCTGATCGCTCTGGCGGAAAGGTGGCAGTATCTTTTTCTGCCCGGGCGAAGGCCCTCGTCTTCAGAATCTATCCGGGACCGGCTGGTCATCATTGGCTTTGGAATTATCGGTCGGGCCCTAAGGGATGCCGCCAGGCGGATGGAGATTCCCTATTCCATAGTGGAGATGAATCCGGAGACGGTAAAAAGGGAAAAGAAGGCCGGGGAACCTATCATCTTTGGGGATGCCACTTATGAATACATTCTTCTTGAGGCCGGAGTTGATCAGGCCAAAGTCCTGGCGGTGACTATCCCTGACTCTCAGGCCGTGCGTCGGGTGGTTTCTCTGGCCAGGTCACTGAATCCTAACCTTTATATTATTGTTCGCACTCGGTATGTAGCCAAGATTGCTCCTCTTTTAAGGCTGGGGGCCGATGAGGTCATTCCTGAAGAATTGGTAGTGGCCCTGGAGATCTTTGTCCGGAGTCTCAGGGTCTATCTTCTGCCAGAAGAAAGGATTGACGGGCTTCTCAAGGAGCTTCGGGAGGCCCACTACAGCCGTCTTTGCCCCTCCGGACGCCGCCAACAGGAAGAACGCCCTTGATTAATCACTCAATTATCTATCTGTAGCATTAAGTGTTATTTACATATTGTATAATAACATTATAGCAACAAATAGATTAAAATTAAATTTTAGTGTTTAGGGAAACGATTTTTTATAAATAGACAATTACTTAAAAGTTGGTTATTTATAGCATCCTAATATGTTCGAGAAACAATGGCTAGGAGGGTAAGATTAAGTGGCATCTTTTATGATTTTCTTTTTCTTACTGTTCTTAGCCCTTCCTTTTTCTCTCTGGGCTGGCACTTATACCGGCTCAGCCCACGGCAACAGTAGTAGTGGGGTAAATCGTGATTCTATTCAGACCCTAGGCTATTCGGTGGGTAATTGTGCCCATTGCCATGAGATGCATGCCAGCATTGGTGGTACAGAACCCTCTCCTGTAGGAGCCGGTCCTTCCCCCCTAGCCCTTTTCGCCTTGGAGGAGAAACTCTGTTTTTATTGTCATGGGGCGGTTAGTAACAACGTGCCTTCCCTTTCAAGGGATATTGAGACCCAGTTTAACAAATCTTATCGGCATCCGGTGGAACGCAGCGGGCGGCATACAGTGAGCAAATTGGAGGGGGCTTCCTCCTTCGGGGCCAGCAATCGTCATGCAGAGTGTGCTGATTGCCACAATCCTCATACTATTGGCTATCCAGGGACAGCCTATCACCAATACAACACTACCAATCCGGCAAATAACAATCTGGTCTCCAACTTGTTAAAAGGAGTCTGGGGAGTAGAACCCATCTGGCCCTCATCAGCCTGGACGGTTCCGACAAGCTTTAATGAGCTCCGTCCAACCACTGCTAATCCTGCTGGAGGGGCGATCAAGGAGTATCAGGTCTGTCTGAAGTGTCATTCTTACTATGCCTTTGGTTCGGCAGAGAACACCTCCACTGGAGTGACCACCATCACAAACGCCACCAGCGAATACTATCTGACTGATCAGGCTCTTGAGTTTGCTCCGGCCAACAAATCTGGTCATCCAGTGGTAGTCACTCTAAACAATCGCAGCGGTTCGGATTCTCCTAGGGCTTTAGTGGCTTCTAGTAGAGGGGCTCGGGTCAAGTCGCCCTGGACGCAGGCCGTAGGAGATCAGACCATGTGGTGTAGCGACTGTCATGGAGATGATGCCTCTACAGGCCCCGAAGGGCCTCATGCCTCAAACACTAAGTACATGCTGGCTGATGGTTATACCTGGCCCATAAGGCCAGACACAGGCAAGTTCTGGACTTTGGCCGATGTTTTTAACGACCAGGGCAATTGGCAGACCAAACTTCTTTGTGCCAAGTGTCATCCACTTAAGGTAAATGGCCGTTTTTTAAACAATGTTCACGACAAGGATGACCATTATAATGAAAATTACACCTTTGGAACGGTTTCTTATCCCGGTGCCCCCTGTGTGGCCTGCCATGTAGCCGTGCCTCATGGCTCCAAGAGGGGGCGGCTTATTGCCTACAATAGTGATCCGGAACCCTATGCTGCCCTTCAGAGCGATGGCACCAAGATGGCGGTCCTTGAGGGCTATCGGAAGGCCTCTGATCCCGATTCTTACAATAAGAGAAACTGCTACAGCACTATCAATCCTTGTCGCTACCATAAGAACTACCAGGGGCCCTATGATCCCTGAACCCGCCCTATGCTTAGGCTAAGTAAGTTTTTCCTTAAAAGGGGGTTTATAAGTTGGCTTATCTTAGCCCTTCTTTTGGCTTCTCTCTTTCAAGCCCTTATCCCCCAAGAGAGGTCAGATGATTCTTTACATCTTATACGACGTCTAAATGGTCTTTTTCTCTTACTTGTAGCCTCGCTCAGTTTGGTCTCTCTGGCCTTGGCTCTCAAGCGTCTATGGTCTCGTGAAAGGAGGCCTCCACATCCTTTAGGAAAGAAAGTTCTCCTGGAGCCTTCATTTAACGGCTCCCTGGTTCCCTTAAGGAATAAACTCGAGTCTCTGGGGTATGTCTTTACTGCTGAAGGCCAGGAATGGCTCCTTTTTGAACGGCACCGTATCGGACGCTGGGGAACCTTTGTCTTCCACTTGGGATTATTTTTGGTTGTCCTTTCATTCATCTATCGAGGAATGTGGGGGGCGAGAGGCTATCTTCAGATAATGGAGGGAGAACGCCTTGAGCGAATTAAAGACCGTCATTGGCTGGTCAAAGAGACCGGCCTTCTGATCTCCAGATTTGAACCAAATTTTGGCCTGGCCCTCCTTTCCTGTAATGTTCGTTACCAAGATGGGGAACTCTTTGACATCAATAGCCGGCTTCGGCTTTTGGGAAAGCTTAGGAAAGAGATGGAAACAAGTTTACGGGGGCCTTTGCGATATCAGGGCTTCCGTCTTTACCAAGCCCCTGACTTTGGTTTTGTAACCACTCTTTATCTTCGAGACCAGAAAGGGGAGTTTATATCAGCTCATTATTTTCTTGATCCACCCTCCCGCCCTGGGGAGGGATTTGTCGGCGGCGGAGACTTTCCTGGCAGAGATTATTCTCTAAACATTAAATTCTACCCCAACTTATTTGATCAACAGGCCTTAGATCCTGCCTGGCCTGGAATCTATATTCAGGTACAAAGGGCTGGAGAGCTGCTTTTTGAGGGAAGGCTGTTCTTTAGCCAGACCATCTCTCTTGGAGATGAACGCTTAACCTTTGGTCGTTTGGCCTACTGGACGGGTTTGGTGGTCACTTCTCATCAGGGGGAGGGAGTCTTTTTCGCTGGGCTTTTAGCGGCTGTGCTGGGGGCGATTTTAGTCTATTTTCTGCCGCCTAGGCGTATCTTTCTAGTTTTAGATGCTAACCAGGCCCTGTGGGTCTTCCTGTGGTCTCCCTACCCGGGACGCTTCTTCCCCCAAGAGGAAGATTTTCTCATCTCCGAGTTCCGGAAGGTTTTAGCCAACCAGAATGGAAGATGAGAGAAGTCACTTTTGAAATAATTCTGAGCTGGCTGGCCGTAGCTTCTTATGCCTTGGCCATTATTGCCCTGGCCTGGGGAGTTTTCTTCACGAAGGAAAGAGGCCTTTCGGCCTCACGGTTTCTGGTCTTTTGGGGGATAGCTTTACACGGTTTGGCCCTGGCACTTCGCTGGTACTATGTGGGTCACGGGCCTTACACTACAGCCTATGAGGTTTACTCCTCTAATGCCTGGGTGATTTTGGCTATCTACGGGTTAGTTACCCTTAGGATGGGGCGTCTTCTGCCTGTCGGTTTGGTGGTACTTCCCGGGGCCCTATTTTTTCTCCTTCTGGGGCTCAGCAAATACGATGGTCAGCCAGGCTTACCTACAGCCTTTCACTATTTTTGGTTGGTGATTCATGTTCTCTTTATCAAACTCTCCATTGCCGCTATTTTGGTGGCTTTAGGTTGCAGCCTCTGGCTCCTTCGGCGTTCCTCAACTCAGCTGGATTCAAACTCCCTTGAACTATACAATTACCGTTTTATGGGGCTGGCCTTTGTCTTCTGGACAATAGCCACCGCCTCAGGAGCTGTGTGGGCCAACCTTCGCTGGGGACGCTATTGGTCTTGGGATCCTATTGAAACTTGGTCGCTTATTGTCTGGCTAGGATTGGGACTTGATCTTCATCTACAGAGATTTTTCGGTTGGCGGGGCCGACGGGCGGCCTGGTTGACAGTAATTTGTTTTTCCTTCTTTATTCTGGCTCTCTTCGTAGTTCCTTTTATTAGCCAAGGTCTTCACACTATGTATGTGATCGGGGGAAGTAGTTGATGAACCGGCCCTTGCAAATCATCAACAACTTTCTTCATGATCTGGCTACTGGTTTGTGGGCCGGGGCTTTAATAAACCTTTTTTTACTGTCCACTAAAAGGAGCATCGCAGATACTAAGCGTCTGATGTTTTTGGTAATCATATTTTCCTTGGTATTGGTGGCCATTACCGGGATTTTAAGACTTCGGGACTATCGTGGCCAGAAATCCTTGGCCTTTAAGACCAAACTTCTTTGGCTTAAACACCTGCTTTTGGCTTTTGTATTTTTGGCGGGGAGTCTCTGGGGCTATGTCATAGCCTTTGGGGAGTAATTTTTATGGGTAAAAAACGTATTCTTTTGGTAACTCCACCGTATCACTGTGGCATGCTGGAGGCCGCTGGTACCTGGCTGCCTTTGGGGTTGGTCTATCTGGCCGGGGCAGTCCGCGAAGCCGGACACGAAGTTATAATTTATGATGCCATGTCTCTTTATCATGGTTGGGAGGAGATCGCTTGCCTTATTGAGGATTTCAAGCCTCATATTCTGGCCTCGGGGGCTATTACGGCTACGGTAAACGACTCCCTGAAGCTTTGTCATCTGGCGAAAGAAATTGATCCTCAGGTGATCACCGTCTTGGGTAATGTCCATCCCACCTTTATGTATGAAGAGGTTTTGGCCTCTGGGGTGGTGGATTTTATTGTTCGGGGTGAGGGGGAGGAAACCTTTTCCGAACTTGTTGAATGTCTGGCTGCTGAAGATAACCCCCAAAAGGTGGCTGGGCTGGCCTTTCTCAAAGACGGGGGCCCTTTCCTTACTCCAGAAAGACCCTTTGTCGTCGATCTTGACCGGCTCAAGCCAGCCTGGGATCTGCTTGATTGGTCTGTCTATACCTATCATCCTCAGCCAGGCTCCAGATTGGCTATCGTCTCTTCTTCCCGAGGCTGTGTGGCCGGATGCCTTTTTTGCTCCCAGCGTCTTTTTTGGCGGGGATCATGGCGGGCCAGATCTCCCGAAGCTTTTGTGGACGAGCTGGCGTATCTTCGTCGTGTCTATGGGGTGGATGTGGTCATGATCAGTGATGAATATCCAACTCGGGATCGCCAGCGCTGGCAAAGGATTCTGGATCTTCTTCTCCAGCGGGATCTAGAAATAGAGATCCTCATGGAGACTCGGGTCGATGATATTATCCGAGATGAAGACATTATGGAGAAATATCGCCTGGCCGGAATAACCCATATCTATGTGGGAGTGGAATCACCGGATCAGCAGAAAATAGACCTTTTTCAGAAAGATATCCGAGTTGAGGCCTCCAAGAAGGCCTTAGATATCATTAATAGGGCAGACATTGTTTCAGAGACATCTTTTGTTGTGGGCACTCCAGATGAAACAAAAGACTCTCTCAACCAGACTTTGGAACTGGCCAAATTTTATGATCCAGATATGGCGTTTTTTTTGCCCCTGACCCCTTGGCCCTATACTCCTCTTTATCAACGTTTTAGAGACTACATCGAAGACTACAATTATAGCCACTACAATCTCATTGAACCCATCATCAGGCCGCTAGCCATGAGTCGGGCAGAACTTCGGCGGGCAATGTTTTCGGCTACCGGCCGCTTTTTTGCTCATAAGTTTGCCCGTCTAGAGACCCTTACTCCCTACAAGAGGGGCTTTATGCTCACCGTACTCCAGCTTTTACTGGAGAGGTCTTATTTGGCCTCAGAGATGATGAGCCTCCTTGTTCCTTTTAAGAGATTCCTGAAGGGGAACGCTTCGTGAGGGACTATAGCCTTGACTCCAGCTTTGTTCGGGAGCTCGATCAAGAAATTCAGGCCTTCGTGGCCCGGGGGCTAGATAATAATGATGAGAAGACTTTCAATCGTTTGGCTCTTAAGGAATTTGAGCTCCAATTTCGTAATATAGAACCCTATCGTACCTTCTGCCTTAAAGTAGGCCGGACTCCAGAAACAGTTTCTTCTTGGGAAGATATTCCGGCCGTCCCTTCTCTGGCCTTTAAGAAGTTTGTTTTAACTACCTTTCCACCTGATGTGGCGGTTCAGCACTACATGAGTAGTGGGACCACAGATCCAACTAATCGAGCCAAGGTCTATCGAGATCAGCGGGCCGTTGAAATTATGGTTCAGGCCAATGCCCTTCTTACCCGGGAGTATCTCTTTCCCGATATAGACAAAATGAAGATTCTCTTTTTTGCCCCTTCTCCTAAACTAGTTCCCGGTATGGGGATGGCTGTCGGTTTAGGGGAAGTGAGGCGCATCTTTGGAACGTCGGATAGTGCCTTTCTTATAGGCTATCGGGGGCTAAAACTGGCATTACTCCTCAAGGCCCTCAAACAAGCAGAGAAAACTGGCGAACCTTTGGCCCTCATCGGGGCCACCTCGGCCTTTATCTACTTTTTTAACGCCTGCGAGAAAGAAGGTTTACACTTTAAACTTCCTCCCGGAAGTCGACTCTGTGATGGTGGCGGATATCAAGGTCAGTTTGGTGAGTGTAGTAAGGAGGAATTTTGGGCCAAAGCCAAAAGAATTCTCGGGATCCCAGAGACTTACTGTATTAACGTTTTGGGGATGGCGGAAACCAGCACTAATTATTTTGACAACGTCTTAAGAAATCATCTTAAGGGACGAAAGGTCTTTCGCTACAAGGAACTTCCTCCATGGACCCGTCTTAAAATTATTGATCCCGAAACATTAAATCCTGTTCGGCCGGGAGAGATCGGACTCCTGTGTCATTATGACCTTACCAATAGGGCTCAAATGTTGGCTGTCCAAACAGATAATGTCGGTATGGCTGTCGAAGATGGATTTGAGATTCTTGGACGTTGGCGCAAACGGGGGCAGGAGGTGTTTATCGATAAAACTTTCCAGCATCCCGGCGGACGAGTAGCTAATAAACTGACGGAGTTTTTATTACGACATCGCTTAAGTAAGATTGGCCGAATCTATGCTCGCATTAATGTTTAAGGAGGTTTATATGGAGAAAGATTTTAAGGAAATAACTTTAGAGATGGTTGGGGCTGAAGAAAATGGCGGGACTTGTTCCACCCTTGCGGATCTGATGCTTACCGGCTGTTTCCAGGGGAAAGATCCAGAAGATAAAAAGAACCATATCAAAACCTCTTCTGAGAAGCGCTCCTGACCCTCCTGCCCACATAATAAAAAGGGGCAGGGTTTTCCCGAGGGAAAACCCTGCCCCTGCTTTGGGAGGGGGGAGTTATTGGGTTTTTTGTTTTGCCAGGTATTGTTCAATGGCCTCCTTGAGGGCGTCGGCCCCCAGGTTTGAACAATGCATTTTCTGGGGTGGTAGTCCTCCCAGAGCCTTGGCCACCTCTTTGTTGGTGATCTTGAGGGCCTCCTCAAGGGTCTTGCCCTTAACCATTTCGGTGATCATGCTACTTACGGCAATGGCGGCCCCGCAACCGAAGGTCTGGAATTTGGCGTCAACGATGCGGCCATCTTTTACTTTGATGTAGACCTTCATTACATCGCCGCAAACTGGATTTCCCTGCATCCCGACCCCGTCAGCGTCGGGAATTTCGCCTACGTTTCTCGGGTTCATGAAGTGATCCATTACCTCTTTCGTGTACATAGTCCTCCCTCCATTTCTCCCCAGCCCTGTCCGAAGGGGGAGAGTTCTCTGAGTCTCTTAACCACCTGAGGGAACTCCCTCAGGGCATATTTGATTTGTTCTTCATTGTTATCCTGGCCAAAGCTAAAGACCACCGACCCCTGGGCTATATGGGCCGGGACACCCATAGAAAGAAGCACCGGGGAGGCCTTGAGGGCCTTTGAGGTACAGGCTGAGCCGCTGGCGGCATAGATCCCTTTTGAGGCCAGAAGGAGCAACATGGCCTCACCCTCGACAAACTCTACGCAGAAGCTGGCGTGTCCCGGAAGCCTCTTCTCCCGGTGTCCGGTATACAAAAGATGGTCTATCTCTCCGGTGATACCGGCAACAAACATATCCCGGAGTCTCTTTACGTGTTCCATCCGCTGAGGAAGCTCCTTTTGGGCCAACTCAGCGGCCTTGCCCATGCCCACAATGGCGGGAACGTTTTCCGTGCCCGCCCGGCGGCCGTTTTCCTGGATGCCGCCAAAGATAAGAGGGGTAATCCGTAGCCCCTTGCGAATATAAAGGGCCCCAGCCCCCTTAGGACCATAGAACTGGTGGGCCGACATGCTCAGAAGATCAACCCCCAGTTCTTCAACATTTACCGGTATGTTGCCCACAGCGGCTACAGCATCCGTATGAAACACCACTCCATTTTCCCGAGCCACCCGGGCTATTTCGGCAATAGGTTCGATGGTCCCCACCTCGGGGCTGGCCATGATTACCGAAATCAGAATGGTCTCCTTGCGAATGGCCCGGCGCACCTCGTCAGGATCAATGAGACCAAATTTATCTGGTTTAATAAAACTGACCACAAACCCCTGTTTTTCCAAAAAACGGGCCGGGTTTAGGACCGAATGGTGCTCCATGAGGCTGACGATAATGTGTCGGCCCTTTTTCTCCATGGCCCGGGCAATCCCTTGAACGGCAAAGTTATTGGCCTCGGCCCCATTGGAGGTGAAGACGATCTCGCTGGCCTTGGCTCCGATGAGACCAGCCACCTTTTCGCGGGCCTCTTCTATAGCCTCTCTGGCCTTAACCCCTAGAGGATAGACACTCAAAGGGTTGCCAAACTCCTCCTTAAGATAGGGGAGCATGGCTTCGAGAACCTCTGGCCTGAGAGGAGTAGTGGCAACGTGGTCGAAATAGCAATCCATGTCTTTTCCCTTTCTAGTTATTGGTCTCTTTTCTGGTTACCCTTTGGCCCCGGAAGGGACAGCTCTTGGGACAGCGTTTGCGAATATAGAAGCGAAAGTAGTCTTCTCCCTCGCTTAGCCCCAGGAATTCGTTGCCTGTCCGCTCACACCAGCTGGGAACATCCTCCAGAGCCCCGTCATAGTCGGTCAGAAGCTCAAGGATCTGCCCTTCCTCGAGCTGAGAGATGGTTTCCTCCAGGGTCAGGAGATGCATAGGGCACATCATATAGACAATGTCTGTGGTGACATCGGGTTTAATATTTTCCACAAACTTGATCTTGCTCATGCTCTCCTCCCTGATTTTGGAGTGCCTCGAGAAACCACTCCTGGAGTAGATCCTCCAGGGTTATGGTGCTAAGAAAATTCTCTATTTGCTGGCCGAGGGCCTTCCACAGAAGGTGAAAGACACACCTGTCAACCCGCAGACAGCCTTCTTCTGGATCAAGACATGAGGTTATGGCCACCGGACCAACCAGTTCCAGGAGAATCTCTGCCAGATTAATCTCCGCCGGCTTTCGCTTGAGGACGTATCCCCCACCCGGACCTTTGATGCTTTCAATAAAACCGGCCCGACGCAGGCGGTTTAAAATCTGCTCCAGATACCTTACCGGCACCCCCTGGCGCTCAGAGATGGTTTTAATGTTTATGGGCCGGGGATAGCTTCTGGCGATCTCATACATGGCCCTCAGCCCATAACGCCCTTTGGTTGATAACCTGAACATGGCTTTATTTTAAATACTTGACTTATTATGTCAAGTATTTTGGTGGGGTAAAAATTAGAAGCCTTTTATAAGTAGAGGGCTATAGCCAGAGAGATGGCGCTTGTCAGAGGAATAAGGCCTTCCACTAAGATCTCCAGTCGGAAGCTTTGGCCGGGATTTCTCTGGGCAAAGACTCTGATGAGAAAGAGAAGATAGATCCCGCCGGCAAAGACGGCCAGGGCGGAAGGGGGCAAGATCCCCATGGCCGGCAGGATAAGCCCTAAGACCATAAGAACTCCGGTAATCCAGCGGGCGATGGTTAAGGTTTTTTCTTCGCCCAGAAAGACTGGAAGGGTTTCTTTGCCCACAAAGCCATCTCCCTGGACTTCAAGAACTTCAAGGAGTATTCCCCGCAGATAGGCTAAAAGGGCGGCGAGGACAAAGACCCCTGCCAAGGCAGATGGCCGGGGGCCCAGGGTAAGACCCGGAACTACGGCCGCCGTCGCGGCCCAGGCCAGGGCCACAAAGAACATCTTCCCGCCGGGGACTTCCTTGAGGGCCCGGTATCCCAGGAGGTGTTTAAGGGGAGGGGGTAAGGCCTGAAATCCGTAGAGAGAGCCAAGGAGGAGGAGGGTTAAAAGGAGTCCACCAGGAAGAGATCCGGCCCTGAAGGCTAGAGATAGGATGGCTCCAGTCACCAGGGCGGCCACCAGATAAAAACACAGGCGGTGCCTTTCAAAAAAGGCCGCTCGCAAGGGATCATTTAACTTCAGGGATTCCAAATCAAAAAGCCGATTTATGGTGTGCATGACCCAGGCATAGCCGCCGGCAACAAAGGCCCATGTTAAGGATGGATCCTGGCCCAGGGCCGTCTGGGCGAAGACCCCCAGAAGGGCAGCCGAAAGGGCCACGGCCAGATTTATCTCCACGGCCATTCTTATGGCTCGGCGGAGCCAGCGAAAGAAAAATGGTTCTCCTTTTCCCCGGATGTCTTCAAGGATCCTGACGATTCGGTTTATCATCCAGTTAGGAGTAGAGGCCCCCGCAGTCACCCCCACCCGGCGGAACTGGCTCAGCTCTTCACGGGGAATGTCGCTCTCGGTTTCTACCAGGTAGGCCTGGCAACCGGCCTCCCGGGCCACCATGGCCAGGCGGTTGGTGTTGGCACTGTTTTTCCCTCCGACAACGACAATGGCCTCGGCCTCTGCTGCCAGACGCCGGACTTCGGCCTGACGATTGTGGGTGGCGTTGCAGATGGTATTAAAGACCTGCCCACCGGGAAAAAGCTCCACGATCTCCTGGCTCAGGAATTCAAAAGTCTCTTCCTCTTGGGTGGTTTGAGAGACGATGATGTACTTTTGAAGGTCTTTTAGCTCCCGGATGTCCCGCAAATCGCTGACCACGATTCCCTTCCCCCGGCAGTGGCCCAGGATGCCAATAACCTCGGCATGATCTTTGTCTCCGATGATGATTATCCGATAGCCATCTTCGGCATGACGCTGGACGATCTTCTGGACCTTTATCACCCGGGGACAGGTTCCATCGATGACCTTAAAACCAGCGTTGATGAGCCGACTCTTCTCCTCTGGGGGCACGCCGTGGGCCCGGATAATCACCGTTCCTTCACCCTTTTCTGGAATATCCTTGAGGATCTCAACCCCTAAAGACTTAAGAAGATCTAGGGCCTGAGGGTTATGAATAAGAGGGCCATAGGTGAAGACCGGATGAGGGCCTGTACGGGCTGCCTTCAAAGCCAGCTGCATGGCCCGTCTTACCCCCATACAAAAGCCAGCCTTTTTGGCCAGAACCACCTTCATAACAGGGCCCTCCGGACTTCCTCCCTCAGGCTGTCCATGAGCCCCCTTTCGGCGAAGCTGTAATATTTACCGGGGTGTCCAATAATCAGGTGGTCAAGCAGCCTTATCTCCAGCATCTCACAGATGATGATAAGACGCCTGGTGAGGTGGAGATCCTCCCTGGAGGGGGTGGTGTCGCCAGAGGGGTGGTTATGGGCCACTACCAGGGCCGAGGCATTGTGTCTCAGGGTGCGTTCGATGAGTTCGCGAGGATAGACATGGCTCATGTTGACAGTGCCCCGAAAAAGATCCTCTACGGCCAGGATGGCCCCCCGGGCATCGAGATAGATGGCCTTAAAGACCTCTTTTTTGAGGTCAGCCATGGAGTGATAGAGATATTCATAGACCTCTCTGGCGGAGCGAAGATAGACCTTTTCTTTGATCCTTCTCTCCAGGTATCTTCGGGCCACTCCTTGGACAAACTTAAGGGCAAAGATGTTCTTGGGGCCAAGCCCGGGGATCTTGACCAGCTCCTCTACCGGAGCCTCCAGAACCTGGGCCAGCCCCTTGAAATACTGGAGGGCCTTTCGGGCCGGAACCTTGCAGTCCTTTCGGGGGGTGCCAAAGCTAAGAAGAACCTCTAAAATCTCGGCGTCGGTGAAGGCCGAAAGCCCATATTCCATAAACTTTTCTCTTAACCGCTGTCGATGGCCGGCTCCCCGTCTCTGCCAGTCTTCTTTGTCCATAAAAGTCGGTCTGTTCTAAATAGTACTCAGCTCCAGACACCGTCGATCTCGGCCCCACAGAAGCTGCAGCGACCTTCATCGAGGTGATAGTCGGTGATAGTGAAACCAAAGCGGTCGATGATCACCCGTCCGCAGGCATAACAGTAGGTCTTCTCCCCGGGGTCTCCGGGGACGTTTCCAGTGTAAACGTAGCGCAGGCCCATCTCAAGAGCGATCTGACGGGCGGCGGCCAGTTTTTCCACCTCGGTGGGCGGGAGCCCCGTTAGATGATACCGGGGGTAAAAGCGAGAAAGGTGCCAGGGGGTTCCTGGGCCCAGTTCTTCTTTGATAAAACGGGCCAGTTCTCGGACCAGATCCAGGGAGTCATTCTCACCAGGGATAAGCAGGGTGGTTACTTCCAGCCAGATCCCCATTTCTTTGAGATTTTTCAATGTTTCCAGGACTGGACTTTGTCTGGCCCCACAGTGACGGCGATAAAAGCGGTCGTCACCTTTAAGGTCGATGTTGGCCGCATGTAAATAGGGCCGGATGGTCTCTAGGGCCTCTTTGGTCATGTAGCCATTGGAGACAAATACGTTCCGGATATCCTCTTCCACCGCCAGGCGGGCGCAGTCGTAGGCCAGCTCAAAATAGATTGTCGGCTCGGTGTAGGTGTAAGAGATGGTCTTGGCCCTGGCTTCTTTGGCCTCGGCGACTATTTCTTCGGGGCTCATAGTATCTCCCATAATGATTCCCTGGTCCCGAGGCATCTGGGAGATCTCAAAATTTTGGCAAAAATCGCAGCGAAAATTGCAACCTACGGTGGCAATGGAGTAGGAGCGGCTGCCCGGAAGAAAGTGAAACAGGGGCTTTTTCTCAATGGGATCAACATGCCTGGCAATCACCCGCCCGTAGACAAGAGAGTAAAGGGTGCCATCCACATTTTTGCGCACTCCACAGATGCCGGTCTTCTCCGGTTTTATCTTGCAGCGGTGACTGCATAGTTGACACCGGACCTCCTTGTCCTTTAGCCTTTCGTAGAGCATGGCCTCCTTCATGGTATTCCTCCTTGCAGTAGGTGTCTTTTCAGAAAATTTTTCCCTATCCCAAAGTAGGCACTGGCCCGGTCTTTTTGCAAGACGCTGGCCCTTGATCTTGGAGCCGATTTGGGCAAACTGAAGACCTCGAGGAGGACATAAATTATGGCTGACATGAGAGAAGAGATAAAAAAGGTCCTGCTTTCGGTCTTAGCCGCCATAAGCATCGTTACCCTTGGTGTTCTCGGCTATGAGCTTATAGAAGGTTGGAGCCTTCTTGATGCCCTCTACATGACCCTTATTACCGTGACCACCGTAGGCTACGGAGAGGTTCATCCCCTTTCGGAGGAAGGGCGCATCTTTACCATTCTTATCCTCTTTTTGGGGGTGGGGTTGGTCCTTTACGTCTTCTCCATGGTTACGGAGGCCATAGTCAGTGGTCAAATCCAGAAGGCCATGGGGCGACGTCGGCTGGAGAAAAAGATTGCCCAGCTTAAGGATCACTACATAATCTGCGGTTTCGGACGCATCGGTATGGTGATTGCCGAGATGGTCTCCAAGGAGCACCCGGTGGTGGTGGTAGAGAATGATCCATCACAGATTCAGCGTCTGGAGGAGCAGGGCTTTCTTTACCTGGAAGGAGATGCTACCAGCGAGGAGACCCTGCTTAAGGCCGGGGTGGAACGGGCCCGGGGGCTTTTTTCGGTTCTTCAGTCCGACGCCGACAATGTCTATATATGCCTTACGGCTAAGGGCTTGAATCCCAGACTCTTCCTCGTTGCCCGGGCCGCTGAGGAGGACGCGGAGAAGAAACTCCTTAGGGCCGGGGCCGATAAGGTTGTTTCCCCCTATCTCATCGGGGCCCGCCGTATGGCCCTTACCGTCTTGCGCCCCACGGTGACCGACTTCCTGGAGCTGGCCGTCCACAAGGCCTCTCTGGATCTTCAGATCGAAGAGATCACCGTGATCGAAAGATCAAGGCTCCAGGGGCAAAGCCTTCTTGAAAGTGGCATCCGGCAAAAGACCGGAGCCATCATCCTGGCGGTAAAAAAGGAATCCGGGCAGATGATCTACAACCCGCCCCCAGATTATATCATCGAACCCGGAGATATCCTTATCGCCCTGGCCGATCAGAAGGGGTTGATGCGCCTCAAGGAGATGGCCCACACCTTGTCCGGATAAGTCCCTCCTCGGTGATCAGGAAATCCATCAGCTGGTCGTGGGGTTCAAGGGGAAGGCGGGGACAGATCTGAACCCCAAAGGCCAGCCCGACTCGAATGGCCTCAGGGTATTCTTTCAAGAGGCGATCGTAGTAACCTCCACCGTAGCCCAGGCGGCCTCCGTGGACATCAAAGGCTACCCCGGGGACAAAGATTATCTCCGGAGGTCGGGTGGCCTCCGGTAAGTCAGGGCGGGGCTCCAGGATCCCGGCATATCCTGGAGAAAGATCCTTTTCCGGTCTCATGATCTGGTAGAGCCTCAGGGTCTTCTCCTCGACAAATGTTCGCGGCAAAAGGACGATTTTCCCCCGCTTAAGGGATTCCCGGATGAGATCCCAGGTCTCTACCTCCTCACGAAAGGAGGCATAGAGAAGGGTTACCTTAACCGAGCGATAAAGAGGCCAGGAAAGGGCATGTTGGGCGATGATTCGGCTGGCCCCGGACCTCTTTTTTGGATCCAGGTTGGCCCTGGCCGCTAGGTATTTCTTTCGCAAGGTTCTTTTGTCTTCCAAGCCTTCCTCCTCTTTAGGGGCTTCGGCAAAGGATGGTGTCACGCCGAAAGTTGGCGTCGTCTTTGTGGGGCCAGTCCATGTTGTAGTGGGCCCCGCGGCTTTCCCGGCGCCACCTGGCCGAACGGATGATGAGATCTGCCAAATGGGCAATATTTCGGAGCTCGATAAAGTCAGCCGTGATAATGTAGTCCCAATAGTGTTGTTCTATCTCTTCCAGGATGGGTTTAAGGCGGCGGCTTGCCAGCTCAAGCCGCTTTTTGTTTCTGACAATGCCCACGTAGTTCCACATCAGCCGGCGGATGGCATCCCAGTTGTGGGAGATAAGAACGGCCTCTTCCATATCCACCGCCCCTCCGGGATCCCAGTCAGGCACGGGAGGAAGGTCAAGGGCCCCGTATTCCCCCCAGTTCTGGTGTATCCAGCGGGCGGCCTGGTGGGCAAATACCAGCCCCTCAAGGAGAGAATTTGAGGCCAGGCGGTTGGCCCCATGGAGACCCGTGTAGGCGCACTCCCCAATGGCAAAAAGGCCGAAGATATCGGTTCGGCCCCAGGTGTCGGTGACCACTCCGCCGCACATGTAATGGGCTGCCGGGACCACGGGGATGGGCTCACGGGTAATATCGATGCCAAAACGCAGGCAGGTCTGGTAGATGTTGGGGAAACGCCTCTTGATGAACTCCGATTCCCGATGACTGATGTCAAGATAAACAAAGTCGCGGCCGCTTTTTTTAAGCTCTTGATCTATGGCCCGGGCAACCACGTCTCTGGTGGCCAGGTCCTTGAGATTGGGGTCATATTTGTGCATAAAAGGTCGGCCTTCGGGGTCAAGTAGTCGGGCTCCTTCCCCCCT
Organism: Thermosulfuriphilus ammonigenes; assembly: GCF_011207455.1. Classification (GTDB taxonomy): domain Bacteria; phylum Desulfobacterota; class Thermodesulfobacteria; order Thermodesulfobacteriales; family ST65; genus Thermosulfuriphilus; species Thermosulfuriphilus ammonigenes. Next base: position 1,069,574 of record NZ_CP048877.1, on the reverse strand, counting down.
TAGGGCTTCAGAGATGAGAAAGTTTTTGGCCAAGGGGTGGTAGAGACAGGTGGGATGAAACTGGACAAACTCCAGGTTGGCCACCCGGGCCCCGGCCCGGTAGGCCATGGCGATGCCATCACCGGTGGCCACATCGGGGTTGCTGGTGTAGAGATAGACCTTGCCGGCCCCTCCTGTAGAAAGGATCGTCACCCGGGAAAGAAAGGTCTTTACCTGACCGCTTTGTCCATCAAGAACGTAGGCCCCCAGACAGCGTTCCCCCAGATCCTCACACTGTCGGCGAATGGCCACCTTGCAGCCGGTGATAAGGTCAACGGCCATGTGATTTTCCAAAATGGTTATCTGGGGATGGTCCTGGGCTCGATTAAGAAGAACGCTTTCTATCTCTCTGCCGGTGAAATCCTGGGCATGGACAATGCGACGTCGGCTGTGTCCACCCTCAAGGCCAAGGTGCAGATGGCCAGGGCGTTCTGGGTCCTCACTGAAACGCACCCCTAGATCCATGAGTTCCCGAATTCGTTCCGGGGCCTGACGAACGACCAGGGAGACCACTTCTTCTTTGCAGAGGCCGTCTCCCGCCCGGAGGGTGTCGGCAATGTGAAGCTCAAAGGAATCATCTTCTCCCAGAACGCAGGCAATTCCTCCCTGGGCCAGGGTGGTGGCGGCCTCCTTAGGGGCCTTTTTGGTGATAATGGTCACCCGGCCTAGGTCGGCCACCTTAAGGGCCAGGGAGAGGCCGGCGATGCCGCTTCCGATGATCAAAAAATCCGTCTCATAGGCCATGGCAGTTGTCTTCTCCTCCCTCTCTGCTATAGTTCCTGACCATGCTCAAGCTTCTTATTTTTGATTGTGACGGGGTGCTTTTTGATTCGCGAGAGGCTAACCGGGCTTACTATAACCGGATTCGGGAGGAGTTTTCCCTGCCGCCGCTTGACGAAGATGAACTTCAGTATGTCCATATGCACGCCGCCGAGGACTCTGTCCGTTATATCTTCCGAGATCATCCCCATCTTCTAAAAGAGGCCCTTTCGTTTCAAAAGAGGCTTGACTATGCTGGGTTTCTCCCGCTTCTAACCCCTGAGCCGGGCCTAAAGGAGCTTATTGAAGAGGTGCGACCGCCCCTTAAGACAGCCATTTCTACCAATCGCTCTACCACCATGCCGGCCTTAAGAGAGATATTCCGGCTTGATGAGCTTTTTGACCTTATCGTCTGTGCCCTGGATGTAGAAAGGCCCAAACCTCATCCTGAAGGGGTAAGAAAAATCCTCGCCCACTTCAGGACCCGTCCGGAAGAGGCCCTTTATATTGGAGACACTCAGGTGGACGAGGCCGTGGCCCGCGCCGCTGGTATTCCCCTGGTGGCCTACAAGAACCGCGACCTTTCGGCCGCCTATCATGTTTCCTCCTTTGCTGAGCTTTTGCCCATCATCCGGGGGCTTCTAGCCTGATTCTCCCCCGGGGCAGCGGGAGGAGAACCTTTCCTTGAGACGCCTCTCGACGGATTCCGGCACCAGCCCCTCCAGACAGCCGCCGAACCTGGCCACCTCCTTGATTATGCTGGAGCTAATGAATATCCACTTTGCCCCGGGCATCAGGAAAACTGTTTCCAGATTGGGGCAGAGTTTACGGTTCATAAGGGCAATTTGAAACTCGTACTCAAAGTCCGAGACGGCCCTGAGCCCTCTGATGACGGCACAGGCCCCTCTCTTTTGGGCGTATTCCACCAGAAGGCCCTGAAAGTAATCTACCTCTACCCGTTCCATTCCAGCCACTGTCTCCCGGATCATATCCAGCCTTTCCTCGAGGCTGAAGAGGGGTTTTTTGGCCGGGTTAAGGCCGATAGCCACTATAAGTCGATCAAACAGACGCACGCCGCGCTGGATGACATCAAGGTGTCCATTGGTGATGGGATCAAAAGTGCCGGGATAGATAGCGATACGTTCCCTCATCGTTCCTCCTCGTAGAACCAGAGCACCGACTGGCCGTAACGTCTTCGGTCCTTTAGAGTCAATCTTCCAACCCTTGAAGGGAGAGTCACGGTCTCTCTCTCCTCGACTACAACGAGCCCTCCAGGAGCCAGAAGGCCGCTTTGGGCCAGATCCCCTAAGGTCTTCTCTGCCAGGCCCTGGCCATAAGGAGGGGTGACAGAGATGACCTCAAAAGGCCCTCTAACCGGAGGCAGCCCCCGACTCAGATCATAACGAATAATCTCTGCAGAGGCTCCGGTCCGGGCCAAATTTTGACGAATGAGCCTCAAAGCCCGGGGATCCTTATCTACTAAAACGACCCGGGAGGCTCCCCGGGAGAGGGCCTCGATCCCCACCGCCCCTGTACCGGCATAAAGGTCCAGGAAGCTCCCTTCCAGCAGACCCCGGGAGGCCAGAATGTCAAAAAGGGCCTTTCTGACCCGATCGGCCATGGGCCGAATCCGTTCCCCCGATGGCCCTTTGAGCCGCAGCCCTTTAAACCTTCCGGTGGTGATCCTTAAAGACACGGGCTTCTATATAACACTCCTTACCGTCTTGGGCAGGGCCGAATTTGACCTATTTCTGTTTTAGCGTAAACTAAAGATCCTTCTGACCATAATTAAGGGGTAAAAAGATGCGCTATATCAGCACCCGTGGAGGAATCACCCCCTTAAGCTTTAAGGAAACCGTCCTTATGGGGCTGGCCGAGGATGGAGGTCTTATCCTTCCCGAGGCCTATCCGGCGGTGGATGAAGAGGTCCTTTCTTTCTGGAGTCGGCTTTCCTATCCAGAGCTGGCCCTGGAAGTCTTTTCCCTTTTTGTAGATGACATTCCCCTTGAGGATCTCCGGAAGCTGGTCTTTCAGGCCTACGCCACCTTTGATCATCCGGAGATATGTCCTCTTGTCCGGGTGGGGCCGGTCTTCATCCTTGAGCTTTTTCATGGTCCAACCTTGGCCTTTAAAGACATAGCCCTTCAATTTCTCGGCGGACTCTTTGAATACCTTCTCCTCGAGCGGGGGGCCAGAATGAATATTCTCGGGGCCACCTCGGGAGACACCGGTTCGGCAGCCATCTACGGGGTGAGAGGACGCAAGAACATCAATATCTTTATCCTTCACCCCCATGGTCGGGTCTCTCCTGTTCAGGCCCTTCAGATGACCACGGTTACCGATGCCAATGTTTTTAACCTGGCTATAGAGGGCACCTTTGATGATTGTCAGGCCATCGTTAAGGCCATCTTTGAAGACCTGGCCTTCAAGCGCCGCTATCATCTGGGGGCGGTAAATTCCATTAACTGGGCCCGAGTAATGGCCCAGGTGGTTTATTATATCTGGGCCTGGCTGAGGTTGGCTGAAAAGGGGCAGTCTGCGGTCTTCTTCTCCGTCCCCACCGGCAACTTTGGTGATATCTTTGCTGGCTATGTGGCCCGTCGGATTCTGGGCCGGGAGCGGATTCCTCTGCTTATGTTGGCCACCAACGAAAACGACATTCTGACCAGGTTTGTCAATCAGGGGGACTATTCTTTGGGGAAGGTGGTCTCCACCATCAGCCCCTCCATGGACATTCAGGTGGCCAGCAACTTTGAGCGCTACCTCTATCACCTCTTGGGGGAGGATCCGATTCGGGTCCGGGAGGCCATGGAGGTCTTCTCCCGGGAGGGAAGGCTTCGTTTTGGCCCTGAAGAGCTGGCCCGGGTGAGAGAAGATTTCGCCTCTGTCTCTGTTTCTCAGGAGGAAACCCGGGAGACCATTGCCTCATTTTACCAGGAGACAGGTTACGTGCTTGATCCTCACACGGCGGTGGGAGTCCGGGCTGGACTTCGCCTCCTTGATCGGGGCCATCCGGTGGTTTGTCTGGCCACGGCTCATCCGGCCAAGTTTCCAGAGGCCGTGGCTGAGGCCATCGGCCATCCTCCCCGGCGGCCTCCGGCCTTGGAGGGGCTGGAGGAACGCCCCCGTCGGGTAACCATTCTTCCGGCTGACATCAAGGCCGTCAAAGAATTTGTGGCCCAGAACGCCCTTCTTTAGCTCTTTCGGGCCCCCAAAATGGGCAGGGCGGCCAAAAGAGAGGTGAGAAGACCAAAGATGTCGGCCTGCCAGTCACCTAGGTCGGCTACCCTTCCTGGCACCTGGCTCTGAACCATTTCAACCAAGGCTCCGTGGACGGCCCCAATTCCTATGACCACCAAGGCCACCAGATAGGCCGGGCGGTGGGCTAGGCGCCATGAGGCCCACCAGAAAAGCAGCAAACCCAGAATAAAATACGAGAGGGCATGGGCCAGCTTGTCGCTTCCTCCTGGAGGGCCCAGGGGAATAACGGCCACCGCCAGCAGAAAAATCATGTAAATGCCAGCGGGCAGGAAGCGTTTTAGGCCTTCATAAGCCATTTTTTTCTCCTTCAGAGGCCATTTTTTTCGTCAAATACCGGACAAGTGAGGTCTGGACGCCAGTTTTGCATAACCGGATCGCTGTAGTCTGGATGACAGACAAGGCAGAGGCCCACCCGAAGGATACGCCTTATCTCCTCTTGATTAAAAGGTCGGAGGTTGGGCCGGGAGAGGTTGGTAAGGGGCTGTCCCGAGGTATCCACCAGGGCCTGAAGGGAATGGTTAAGTCCCAGATCGGCTCCGGTATCTGCTGGGGCAAAGAGCAAACGGCCGTTTTCAAAGAAGACATTTCCCGGGCCAAGCCCTACGGTTTTGGGCGACTGATGACAGTCGGGACAACTGCGTCCCTTCTTCTGGGTAGAGTGGGGATCCATGAAAGACCAGGTAAGGCGTTTGAAAGTCCTCTTCAGGCGTCCCTGCTCATCCAGCAGGGAGACAAAATCCTGTCAGCCAGGGACAAGGATCTCGATCTTGTTACCTTGTACCCCCAAGACAGGCCTCTCATAACGCATGTAGGAACGAAACTCTTCCCAGAGCCCCTTGGTTTCTCTGGCGTTTACTTTGTCTAGCTGGGATTGACTCTCATCCTGGCGTACGTGACAGCCGTAGCACTGGGGGACATACCAGCTATGACAGGCCTGACAGGATAATCTTTGGTGGTCTCGCCCCTGACAGATCTCCTTGGGAGGGGCCAGTGGGTGGAGCCGACCATCCAGTTTGCCCTCCAGAACTGGTTGTCCGTTTGGCCCCTTCTTAAAGTTGGGGGCCTTGCGTCCCTTGCGGCTTAGACCATCTCCGCCATGGCACATCTGGCAGGTTATTTCTACCTGCTCCTCAAAATGGGCATAAGACTTACCATCGCCCATGATTTCTTCCCGCAGATGGCAGTCGATGCAGACCAGCCCGGCCTTAAAGTGGACATCAGGGGGGATACGAATTACCGAACGACCATCGATAAGATCTGAACGGGGAAGACCTTCATCATAAGGGACGCCGTAGCCTTCAGATTCGATCATCCCCTGATAGGTAAGGCCCAGGCGGCCACTGCGATTATGACAGCGGACGCAGGCCTCAAGGGGAACTTTTTTGGTGATCTGGGGATGGGGTTTGCCCCTTTTGTTTCCGGTAGAGCGTGGGGGAGGCTGATTATGACAGGCTGTGCAGCCTCCGCCTTTTTCGGCCAGAAACGAAGGGAGCTCACCGCGTTTTACCCAAAGGTGACAGGAGCCGCAGAGCTTACGGAAGTAATCAAGGGCCAGGGAGGTCTTCCCGGTCCGTTGAAGGTCTTCTACGGTGAGATTCTCCCGGGGGTCGTCGGTCTCTCCCCAGTAGTAACGAAGGGTAGCAATGATGCCCCGATTGGTGGCCATGAGGGCCTTTTTGAGGTTGGGGACATCGCTGGGATGACACCCCTGCCGACCGCAGGTCTTCTCCGCCCAAACCAGCTCTCCGGGATTTTTGACCATCCCTCGGTGGGCCCGCCATTTTTCTGAAGCCAAGGGATTGCCCAGGTGGCACTCAGCACAGCCCACCACTCCGGCCTGATGGGCCTGATCCGGCTCTTCCTGGTGACAGGAAAGACACATATCTACCTGGCCGCTGAGGAGAAGGTGGACTTTGTCGGCCCGGTGCCGCAGGACCTCATAGACTGTGGCCGAAAGGATTAAAACTATAAGGGCCAGAGATAGCCAGGTCTTCACCTCAACTCTCCCACTAAGGTGAGAATGAAATAGCTCACCAGCCACAGGCCGAGGGTAAGAAGAGACGGTTTCTCCGCCCGGGGCAGGGCCAGAAGGGCCCCAATGGGCACGGCCGGGTAGAGAACTCCGGCCACCAGCGGAGGAAGATAGCGCAGAAGCTCTTGAACTCCAAGAAAGAACCAGGGGCCCTTAATGAGAAGGGCCCCGGAGGTCATCTCCAGGGGGGCGGCTAAGATAAGGGCGGGGATCAGAGAGAGGACAAGGGCCCGGAGAAGATCCTCGCTTTCCAATCTCCGTCTCTTTAGGTGGTACCAGAGACTTCCCCAAAGAATGATGAAAAAGATCAAGATATGGGCACTATAGACCCTTATTAGCCCGGAGTGTTCCAGATCAAAAAAGAGGGCGTTTACCACCCCGCCGATCAGGGGCACAGAAAGGGCCAGATGCTCAGCGATGGCCCCGGCGGCCATGCCGGTCTGATCCTCCCGGAGGACATATCCGGTAAAGAGGGCCATCAGGGCGGCCGGAAGGAGAAGGACCAGCCCACTCCAGTAAAGGAGCCGGCGTCTTAAATGGGCTCCGCTGCGGATAGACTCCCACAGATGCCAGAGAAGCAGAAGAAAAAAGAACTGACTTGACCAAAAGTGCACCCCCCGGATAAGTCGCCCGAAGGGGATTACCGTATCCAGCCCGACCACGGAGACAAAGGCGTGGTCTGGATAGAAGTGATAGGCTACCAGGATACCCGAGCCCCCGGAGATAAGGAGACTGGCCGTGATAAGCTGGGCAATACCAAGGCTTATCTTAGACCGGGATCTCCACCACATAGCCGTCCTTTTTCTTCTCCACAGTGAGCCGGCGGAGGTCCTTCTTGGCCGGACCAGACACGTACCGTCCAGTTAGCTTGAAACGACTCTGGTGACAGGGGCAGACAAAGAGACCGACCTCTGGTTGGTAAGAGACCGGACAGCCCAGATGAGGGCATCTTCTTAAAAGGGCCAGTGGCCCGTTAGGGCCCTCTAGCAAAAAAAACTCTGCATCAACATAGACCATACCCGGCTTGAGGTTAACCTTGACCTTTTTGAGACGAGGGGGGCGGGGGAGGCGATAGACAATAAAGGAGACAGTGGGGAACGCCAGTAAGCCCAGGGCCAGGATCTCCAGAAACCTTCTTCGAATCATGCCCCCTTTAGTAACCCAAAAAAGGGGCTGAGACCACCGGCTATCCCCTGATAACGAATTCTCTTATAAAGGTGAACCAATCAGAGAGACCCTGGCCATTTTTTACTGAAAGGATAAAAGCCTTTAGATCTGGCTTGATTTTCCTGGCGGAGTCGATGACCTCCTGGGGGTCAAAGTCAAAGTAGGGTAAAAGATCGGCCTTGGTGATGCAAAAGGCCTGAGCCTTGAGGAAAGCCGCTGGATATTTTTCTGGTTTATCCGGCCCCTCAGGTACGGAGACCAGGATAACCCGGAGGTCTTCTCCGAGATCAAAGGCGGCGGGACAGACCAGGTTGCCGACATTTTCGATAAAAATGAGGCGGGGGCGATGGGGCTCAAGCTGATGACAAGCCCGGTGGATCATCCGGGCATCCAGGTGGCAGGCTCCGCCTGTTGTTACTGCGGCCACCGGGACTCCTTTGCGCCGCAGTCTTTCGGCGTCTTTTTCGGTCTCCGGATCTCCCTCGATGATCGCCAGAGGTATCTCTTGGGCCAGGGCCTCCACCGTGGCCTCAAGCAGCGAGGTCTTGCCGGAGCCCGGGGCGCTGATGAGGTTGATAACCTTGGCTCCGAGACGGCGAAAATGCTGACGATTTTTTTGGGCCAGGGCTTCGTTAGTAGAGAGGATGGCCCTTTCGATCTCCAGATGTTTGGTCTGACAACCGCAATCCTCACACATTTTTGTCTCCCGTGATTAAGTCTATACTGGCCAGGTAGATCTCATCTCCAGAGATAAGCTGGAGCCCTATCTGGCCGCATTGATCACAGGGCCGGCCGAGTTCCCCTTCTTGGCGATGGCCGCAAAAAAAGCATTCCAAAACCACCGGTCTGGTCTCTATCTCCAGATGGGCTTCGGAGAAGAGGGGATCTTGGGCCTTTAGAGCCAAGAAGGCAAAATCAAAGGCCTCCAGCTCCACCCCTGCGGCCTCCCCGATCCGCACCAGGATTCGGGTTACCTTTTGGGCCCCCTCTGCCACAGCCAATCTTCTTATTTCTTCGGCCATGGCGGCCACCAGAGATGCCTCATGCATCAAGAACCCTCCAGCAGGCCTTCCAGAAGGCGCCAGGTTTCCTCGGCCTCACTGGCTGAAAGCCTCTGAATAGCAAAGCCCACATGAACGATGACATAGTCCCCTTCTTTGATCTCATTTTCCGGAAGAAGCTGGAGATAGACAGTCCGCTTTACACCTCGGGCCTCGGCTACCCCCAGGGGATAATTTACCTCAATCAATCTCATGGGTACCCCTAGACACATAACTACCCCCCTTTTTCGGGATAGATCCCCAATGTTTTAAGATCCGTAAAGAGCCTTTCCTGGAGGGGAAAGAAGGCTTCCCGGAGTTCTGCCGAAAGCCCTACTCCAGGTGAAAGATCCTTGGGGACAACCGCATAGGCCCAGAACTTCTCGGGACCAACACTGGAGAACCTGGCCAGGGCCAGGGCATCTTTGACTCCTATCTGGTGGGCCGAGGCCAGGGAGGATGAGGGCAGGTTTTCGAGGGCGTCCATCTCCAGGACATAGATAGTCCCCGGCGGGGCTTTCTTTAACAAGACATCAAAGAGGATGACGGTCTTATAGCCCCGGATGAGGTTAAGGAGCCCCAGGCCGGCACAACCACCATCTATAAGATCTACCCCTTCTGGGAAGCAGAACTCCTGCTTGAGGTGCCTAATAAAATGAACCCCGAAACCTTCATCTCCGAGAAGGATGTTCCCCAGGCCTACCAGGGCCAAAGGCCCCCACACATCCATACTTTTGCCCTCCTTGATAAATCTTTGTCCCATTATTGAGCCTTTTGGGGTTTTGTGACAATTTTTGTCATTTAGAGGGGTTTAGAGGTCATTTTGGTCCTTTAACATCCTTAAAGGTTTCATTTTTTGAAAAAATTTTTGCCTTCTTTTCTGTTAAATGCTAAAAAAAATTATGGTCTTTAACTCGTCCCTTGTCGATCTCTTTTTTTGCCAAATTTTCTTTTTAGGATCCAAGGTAATACATATCTTCTGATAATTTTTACGCTTTTGCAAAGGAGGCGGGGATGGAACGCTTTCTGGCTCACCGTTTGGGTAAGATGAGTCGACGCAGTTTTCTTAAAGCCTGCACCATAGCCACGGCGGCTATGGGTTTGCCGGCGGAAATGGTGGGTAAGGTGGCCGAGGCTGCGGCTTCTCCCCAGCGACCGCCGGTGATCTGGCTTCACTTTATGGAGTGTACCGGCTGTACCGAAAGCCTGTTGCGCTCCTCTCATCCTGACGTGGCCCGGCTCATTTTGGACCTTATTTCCCTTGATTACCACGAGACCTTAATGGCTGCTGCCGGACATCAGGCGGAGACGGTTCTTGAGGAACAGCTCAAAAAAAACGAGGGGCGCTTTATCTGTGTAGTGGAAGGGGCTATCTCCAAAAAGGACGGGGGTATCTATTGCAAGATTGGCGGCCGTACCGCCCTTGAGATCCTCAACCACGTAGCCCCAAAGGCCCAGATGGTGATCGCCATAGGAGCCTGCGCCTCCTTTGGTGGTATCCAGGCGGCCCATCCTAACCCCACGGGGGCCGTGGGAGTGCGGGACATCATCAAGGTCAAACCGGTGATTAACATCCCTGGTTGCCCGCCTAATCCTTACAACATTCTGGGGACTATCCTCCATACCCTGACTTTTGGACGTCCACCAGAGACAGACGAGCTCGGCCGTCCTAAGTTTGCTTATGGACGGAAGATACACGACCATTGTCCTCGTCGCCCCCATTTTGATGAAGGGCGTTTTGTGGAGGCCTTTGGAGATCCAGGACACCAGAAGGGCTACTGCCTCTACAAAGTAGGCTGTAAGGGGCCAGTTACTTATTCCAACTGTCCGGTCATTCGTTTTTGCGACGTAGGGGCTTGGCCTGTAGGGTCCGGTCACGGCTGTATTGGGTGTACCGAGCCCGGATTCTGGGACACCATGACCCCCTTCTATGAACATCTGCCAGAGGTTTATATCCCGGCCGGTGGCGGTATTCGAAAGGAGGCCGAGAAGATCGGCAAGGTGGCGGTGGGAGGGGCCTTGGCCGTGGTGGCCACCCACGCCGCGGTTGGGGTCATCAAAAAGATGGTCAAATCCGGTCAGGAAAAAGAGGAGGAATAGCCTATGGCCACCAAGATTACCGTTGACCCTATTACCCGCATAGAAGGGCATTTGCGCATAGACGTGGAGGTGGATTCTGGTCGGGTAACCAATGCCTGGGCCTCAGCCCAGATGTGGCGGGGGATAGAAATAATCCTCAAAGGGCGTGATCCGCGGGATGCCTGGGCCTTCTGCCAGCGGATCTGCGGGGTCTGTACCACGGTGCACGCCATCACCTCGGTGCGGGCCGTGGAGAATGCCTTAGGGATGGAGATCCCTCTCAATGCCCAGTATATCCGAAATATTATCCTGGCTGCCCACGGTCTTCACGACCATATTGTTCACTTTTATCACCTTTCGGCCCTTGATTGGGTAGATGTGGTCTCCGCCTTAAAGGCCGATCCCCACAAGACGGCCTCTTTGGCTCAAAGTCTTTCTCCTTGGCCGGGCAATGGAGCCAGTCGTTTCAAGGCCGTAAAGGAAAAGTTGTCAGCCTTTGTCCAGAGCGGCCAGCTGGGGCCTTTTGCCAATGGCTATTGGGGACACCCGGCCATGAAGCTTCCGCCGGAAGCCAATCTTATGGCCGTCTCCCATTATCTGGAGGCCCTGGAGTACCAGTTCAAGGCCAATCAGGTGGTGGCCATCTTTGGAGGTAAAACTCCCCATATCCAAACGGTCATTGTCGGTGGAGTGGCCTTGGCTATCAACACCAACAACCTGGCCACCCTGAACATGGAGCGCCTTTATTGGGCCAAGCAGCTCCTTGGTGAGGTTCGGGATTTCGTCCATCAGGTCTACCTACCAGATGTCATTGCTGTGGCCGCCCTCTACAAAGACTGGCTGGCCTATGGCGCCGGGGTAACCAACTATCTGGCCGTTCCTGATATGCCCCTTGACACCAAGGGAGAGGTTTTTGACTTGCCTGGTGGGACCATATTTGGAGGAGACTTCAAGAACTTTACACCCATAACCAGCTTCAACGATCCTTACTTTCGAGACAACGTAGCCGAGAGTATCGTCCATTCTTGGTACGAAGGAGACTGGACGCGTCATCCCTGGAAAGAAGAAACCAAACCCCACTACACGGCCTTTAAAGAGGAGGGCAAATATTCCTGGGCCAAGGCCCCTCGCTTCAAAGGGGAGCCCATGCAGGTTGGTCCTCTAGCTCAAGTTCTGGCTGGTTATGCCCAAGGTCATGAGTTGACCAAAAAGTGGGTAGATTACGCCCTTGGGCGGCTTTCTTCCCTGGTGGGGCATCCTGTTCCGGTTACGGCCCTCCAGTCTACCCCGGGGCGCCATCTGGCTCGGGCTATTCGGGCGGCTATGTTGGCCGAGCTGGGGCTCAAACACCTGGATCTTCTCATTGAGAATATCGGTCGGGGGGACACAGAGATCTTCCCCTACCGCACTCCGCCTACCTTTCCCCACGGAGAAATTCGAGGTTTTGGTTTCCATGAAGCCCCCCGGGGGACTCTCTCCCATTGGGTGGTAATAAAAGACGGGGTGATTGAAAATTACCAATGCGTAGTGCCTTCTACCTGGAACGTTAGCCCTCGATGCCAGGCGGGAAAGAGGGGGCCTTATGAAGCGGCCCTTATCGGCAATCCGGTAGCCGAACCTCAAAAGCCCCTTGAGGTCTTAAGGACTATTCACTCCTTTGATCCTTGTATCGCCTGCGCAGTTCATGTCCTCAACCCCCAACGGGAGGAGGTCGTCCGGGTAAAAGTTCTCTAGGAGGTCAACATGGCCACCAGAAAACAGGTTCTTTATCGTCGGGTTTTTGTCTGGAGTGGAGCCCTGAGAATCTTCCACTGGGCCTTTGCTATCTCCACTCTGGTCCTTATCCTTACCGGGCTTTACATTCACTACCCTCCGGTAACTACCAAATGGGCTGAATTTAAGCCTCAATACCTTATGGCCACCCTTCGTTACTACCACTTCACGGCGGCCTATTTCTTTATGGCGGCGTTGATTATCCGCTTCTATCTGCTCCTTTTTGGTAACCGCTATGAGCGCTTTACGGACTTTTTGCCTATCAATCAACGTAATATCCACTCTTTCTGGCAGTCACTTCGTTTCTATCTTTACCTTACCGATGAGCATGAATGGCGCATGGGCCATACCGTCTTAGCGGGAACCATTTATTTTGCTCTCTTTGTCGCCGCCGTGGTTATGACCCTCTCGGGTCTTTATCTTCTTTATCCGGAAACAGGCTGGATAAATGCCATGGGGGTGGTCATCTTCGGTTCTCCCCAGCAGGCCCGGTTTATCCACTATCTTCTCCATTGGGCCTTTATCTTCTTTGTTGTTGTTCATCTCTATATTGCCGTATGGAATGACTTTAAGGCTCCGGAGGCCATTATCTCTGGAGCGGTCTCTGGGTGTAAATTTATGCCGGCGGATCAACCTGAGGACTGATCAGCAGATTCGGGGAAGAGGTTCGCCGCTGAGCATGGGCAGGATCCTCTCCCCTCCGTAAACGGTTTTGAGAATTACCTGGGCCCGATCGTGGGAATCTACGTAGCCGATGATGGCTGATTCTGGATTGGTTCCTTCTTCTTTAAGGATCTGGAGGGCTTCTTTCCCCCTTCCCCGGCTAACGAAAGCGATCAGTCGGCCCTCATTGGCTAGATAGAGAGGGTCAAGCCCTAGAAGTTCGCAGCCAAAACGGACCTCGTCCCGAATAGGCACGGTATCCTCAAAGACAATAAATCGAGACCCTGAAGTCTCGGCCAGTTCGTTGAGGGCCGTGGCCAGGCCCCCTCGGGTAGGATCCCGGAGGGCGTGTAAGTCTTCCCCGAGCCCAGAAAGGAGAGCCTTTACCAGGGCGTGAAGAGGAGCCGTGTCGCTACTTAGCCCCTCAAGCTCAAGTCCTTCCCGGGCCGAAAGGACTGCCAGACCATGTTCGGCAATAGGGCCGGAGAGGATGATTTCATCCCCAGAGCGGATTCTATCTGGCCCCAGGCTTACTCCTTGGGGGAGGAGACCTATACCCGCGGTGTTGATAAATATCCGGTCGGCCTTGCCCCGGGGGACAACCTTGGTGTCTCCGGTAACAATACAGACTCCGGCGCTCCTGGCCGCCCGGGCCATGGAGGCTACTACCGCTTCAAGTTCCTCCAGGCTCAATCCCTCTTCGAGGATAAAGCCTGCCGAGAGAAAGAGGGGGTCAGCCCCCACCATGGCCAGGTCGTTGATGGTCCCGTGAACGGCCAGGGAACCGATATCCCCTCCGGGAAAAAAGATGGGATCGACCACAAAACTGTCGGTGGTGAAGGCCAGCCTTTCTGAGGGGGCCTTAAGGACGGCGGCGTCAAGAAGTTGTTCTGGCCGGCCAAGATGGCGGAGAAAAAGCCCCTCAATGAGCTCCTGGCTGGCCCGCCCCCCGCTTCCGTGATCAAGAAGGACTACTTTAGTCATTCTGGGGTCGGATCTTCTTCCACTTTTTGCGAAAAAGGGCCCGCTTAAGGGGAGAAAGATGGTCGATAAAGAGGATTCCGTTCAGGTGGTCGAGTTCGTGCTGGATAGCCCGGGCCAAGAGTCCTTCCCCTTCGAGTTCAAACTCCCGGCCTTGGCGGTCGTAGGCCCGGGCCAAGACGCGGGCGTGTCTTTTGACTTTAGCGGCATAACCGGGAAGAGAGAGGCACCCTTCCTCTTCGTAGAGCTCTCCTTCGGCCTCGATGATCTCCGGGTTGATGAGAACAAGGATCTCACCAGGGTGTCCATCCTTCTGGCTGACATCCATGACCACCAGGCGCTTGAGCTCTCCAACCTGATTGGCTGCCAGCCCCACTCCCTTGGCCGCATACATCGTCTCTATCATGTCGTCTATCAGCTTTTGGAGCTGGCCGTCTATTTCCTCCACTGGAGAGGCTGTTTCCCGAAGAGGAGGGTCTGGGTATATTACAATCTTCTTTTTTGGCATAGATTTTAATTTAAAATTAACTCTAATTTCGTCAAGATTCTCACCAAAGAAAGCAGTCTTTTTCTATCTTCCCCTTTCGAGGGTTCTCAGGCAATGATAGTATTGCCTCCCGGATAGAGGAAGAAAAAAATGACTCACCTTGAGGCCATCTTTTTAGGAATAATCCAAGGGATAACCGAATTTCTTCCAATTTCAAGCTCTGGGCATCTCGCTCTGGCCCAGTATTTCTTTCGCATTAAAGGTGGAGGGCTGACCTTTGACGTCTTTCTTCATCTGGGCACCCTGGCGGCCATTCTCATCTATTTTTGGAAAGACTGGCTGGGGATGCTTGATCCTCGGCAAAGGGACAAAAGGCGTCTCTTATTCCTTATCCTTTTAGCTACGGTTCCCGGGGCTTTGGCCGGGGCCCTGGCCGGTGATATCGTAGAAAACCACCTGCGGGGGCCTTCGCTGATTGCCTTTACCCTTTCCTCGGTGGCCCTGGTGCTTATTCTGGCCGAACGTTTGGGAAGGCGGGGACGATCCTTGGAGGAAATTGGTCTCAGGGAGGCCCTGATCATTGGTCTAGCCCAGTCCCTGGCCATAGTTCCGGGGGTCTCTCGTAGCGGAATTACCATGGCCGCGGCCCTTTTTCTGGGCTTATCTCGACCGGCGGCCGCTAAGTTCTCCTTTTTGCTTTCGGCCCCCATTATCGCCGGAGCTGGTCTTTACAAGACCCTTGACCTCCTTCAAGGAGGGGGTGTGGCCCTTGACGCATTCAATCTTTTAATAGGCCTTCTTTCCGCCTTTTTCTCCGGCCTCCTGGTCATCGCCTGGCTGCTTCGCTTTCTGGTAAAACATACCTTTTATCCCTTTGCCTTTTATCGTCTGGCTCTGGCTACCCTGGTGATCTTTCTCCTGGTTCTCTCTCCCACCAAGGCCCGGGGGGCAGAGGCCGGGGAGTATGTTGTCCATCTGAGTACCTCACCTCTCAGGCCTGAGGCCCTTCTGGCCCCGGTTCCCCCTCTGAGTGAGGGATCAGGTATCATCTGGGATCGCAAAGGACACATTATTACCAGCTATTATCTGGTACGGGAGAGCCGTTTTTTGGAGGTTACTCTACCTGATGGTTCCAAGTGGCCGGCCCGGATGGTAGGTTATGATCCGGAGACGGATCTGGCTGTGCTGGCCATCAATGCCCCGGCCAGCCGTCTTTCTCCGGCCATTAAGGCCAAAAGGCGGCCGCGGCGGGGCGAGTGGGTCTTCTACTGGGGCAATCCTTGGGGGCAAGGATTGGCGGTGGGAGGGGCTCAGGTGCGTGATTTCCGTCGAGAGATTGTCACTGAATTGGCTTCTCTCCGCGGGGTGGTTGAGCTTTCTGCCCCGGTGCCTCCTGGGTTCTGTGGGGGAGCGGTGGTTGATCGCCGTGGGGCTCTGGTAGCTATGGCCACCTGTCTGTTCCCTGAGGCCCGGCGGGCCGGTATAGGTTTGGCTGTGGAGGTGGCCCAGATAAAGGCCCTTTTGCCACAGCTGGTAGAGAAGGGATATATCGAGCGGGCCTGGTTAGGGGTGCTGGCCCAGGATCTCATCCCGGCTTTTGCTCGGGCCCAGGGCCTTCCTTTGGACAGAGGGGCTCTGGTCTTTAAAGTCCTGCCGGGGTCTCCCGCGGCCCGGGTTGGTCTTAGGGGGGGGCGAGAAGAGGTCCTTTTTGGCAATACTTTGGTCTCTGTAGGAGGAGATATCATTTACGCTATCGATGATCAGCCGGTGACCTCGGCCGCCGATCTGGAGAAGATTATCTCGCGCAAGAGGCCTGGCGAGGTTATTAAGATAACCTTTTATCGGGGGAAAAAGAAGAAGCAGGTTCGGGTGAGGCTGATCAGCAAACCACGATATCAGCGGAGGAAAAGATGACCGAGATTACCATTCCCGAAAGCGTCAAACCGATCTACGAGCGCTTGGCCAAAAGATATGAGCTGGAGTTTGAGCCGATAGCCATTCGGGGAAAGGAAATCAACTTTCTCCGTCTTGGCAACCTCGAACCCCTTTTGGAGGAGAGAGATGCCCTTACCGAAGTGGCTAATTTCCCCTTCTGGGTCAAGATCTGGGAGGGGGCGGTGGTCTTGGCCGATTTTATGGCCTCTGTTGAGGCCAATCCTCCTCGGAAGATTCTAGAAATCGGGGCCGGCCTAGGAGTGGCCGGTCTTTTTGCCGCTGCTGTTGGCCATCAGGTGACCATTACCGATGGCGAGGAAGAGCCCCTTGACTTTGTCAAGATCACGGCAGCGGTAAACAATCTGGAGGTAGATGTCCTCCAAATGGACTGGGCCTCTCCCCAAGATGTGGGAATCTTCGATATGATCATTGGGGCCGAGGTGGTCTATTCATCTCGAATCTATGAGGACCTCCTGGCCCTTTTCCGGCGCTTCCTTCGCCGCCCTGGGGGGACCATTTATCTGGCTCACTCCTCGGAGAGGCTGCGTACCCTTGGGCCATTTCTGGCTAAGGCCGAGGCCGAATATGATCTGGCCATGAGCCGTCGGCGTCTGAAATCCGAGGATGAAAGCTTTGAGATACTCCTTACCCGCCTGACTCCCAAAGATGGGGCTTAGGTCTCCTCGGGGTCAATATCCACCACTATCCGAAAGGGGCCCGGGGGAGAAGCTTCCCGAATAAGATCCTGGGCCTGTTTTAGACCCTGATGGAGAGTGGTGATGTTGGGGGCCTTAAAGACTATCTGCCAGCGCCATCGTCCCTTCAGGCGGTGATGGCTGGCCTCAGCGGGGCCCAGGACTTCAAGCGCCGGGGAGACTAGCTCCGGAAGCCTTTCCAGGGCCCGGGCCAGGGTCTCTCCCGTCTCCTTGGCTGGAGTCTCCCAGAGGAGGCTGGCCAGCCGACTGAAGGGGGGCCAATTTAGTTCCTGTCGCAGGCCAATCTCGGTTTGGTAAAAGCCCTCGTAGTCGTGTCTTAAGGCGTGTCGGAGGCTGTAGTGGCCCGGGGAGAAAGTCTGAACGATGACCTCTCCGGATCTTTCCCGACCAGAACGGCCGGCCACCTGAACCAGAAGCTGGAAAGTCCTCTCCGGGGCCCTGAAGTCTGGAAAGTTGAGGGAGAGATCAGCAAGGATGACCCCTACCAAGGTCACCCTGGGGAAGTGGTGCCCCTTGCTAAGCATCTGGGTTCCGACGAGAATGTTCAGCTCTCCCTGCTGAAAATCATCGAGGACCTTCTTCAGGCGGCCAGGGCTCCTGGCCACGTCTCTGTCCAGGCGTCCTATCCGGGCCTCGGGCAGAAGTCGGGCCAACTCCTCGGCTACCCGTTGGGTTCCCAGACCTAGGATCTCCAGCCTTCCCTGACCGCAGGCCGGGCACTGGGGCAGGGCCTTTAAGGTCAGACCGCAATAATGACATCTAAGTTCCCCTTCCTCCTTGTGGTAGGTGAGGGCTACGGAGCAATTGAGACAGCGAAATTGATAGCCACAACGATGGCAAACTACCAGAGTAGCAAATCCTCGCCGGTTGACAAAAACAATGGCCTGTTCCCCCCCTCGGAGACGTTCTTTAAGGGCCTCAAGGAGGGGTCTGGAGAGAAGGTAGCCCGGTCTTTCGACCTGGGTAAGATCGACAATTCGGGTCTGGGGCAGCCTCTGTCCGCTGGCCCGTTGCCGTAGGCTGATAAGCCTCAACCGTCCCTTTCGGGCCAGATAATAACTCTTAATAGACGGGGTGGCCGAGCCCAGGATAACCGTGGCTCCCGCCATCTGGCCCCGGGCCAGGGCCAGATCTCGGGCTTGGTAGCGAAGCCCCTCCTCTTGTTTATACGAAGGGTCATGCTCCTCATCGACTACAATTAGTCCGAGGTCCTTAAGGGGGACAAAGATCGCCGATCGGGCTCCAATAACGATACGACATTTTCCTCGACAGGCCTTAAGCCAGGTCTCCGTCCGCTGTCTTTCCGAGAGAAAACTGTGGAACAGGGCCACCTCCTGACCAAATTCGGCCACAAAGGCCCCCTCCAGGGCCCCAATGAGGGCTATCTCCGGTACCAGGATTAGGGCACTTTTGCCCCGCTTTAAGACCTCGCTGACAGCTTTGATGTAAACCCATGTCTTACCGCTTCCGGTAACCCCATGAAGGAGAAAGGGGTGGAAGTCTCCACTCAGAGATTGAGATATGACGGCCGCGGCGGCTTTTTGAGCGGTGGTGGGAGTGATGGTCCGGGTCTGATCCAGGATCTCCGGGGAGATGATACTTAAGGGGCGTCCTTTTTGACTAAGGGGGCAGGCCTCTTTCAACAGGCCCTTTTTAAGCCATTCCCGCACCATCTTTAAGGCTCCCGGGCCATAGCTTCGTTGGATT
Source organism: Thermosulfuriphilus ammonigenes (assembly GCF_011207455.1). Taxonomy (GTDB): domain Bacteria; phylum Desulfobacterota; class Thermodesulfobacteria; order Thermodesulfobacteriales; family ST65; genus Thermosulfuriphilus; species Thermosulfuriphilus ammonigenes. The sequence continues at coordinate 1,050,935 of NZ_CP048877.1, read as the reverse complement.
GTTTCCAGGGTCAGACCACGGCGGCCCGCCCGGCGTAGTCTGGCTACCAGGGGGATACTGACTGGGAGGATCTCTCGTCCCTCAGCACTGAGACAAACCCTCGGCCGAGGAGGATGGAGAAGCTCCCGGGGAAGGGCGGTCCGGATCACCTGGGCCAGGGAGCTTTGATAATACCAAGAGACCCACTGAAGAAAAGAAAGAAGGTCAGGGGAGATAACCGGCACCTTGTCAAGAACAGAAACCCCCGTCTTTCGGGGAAAAAGATCAGATTCAGGAGGAAGTTCCCTTAAAACTAAACCGATTCGAGGCCTGGTCTTGCCGGGGGAAAGAACCCTTACCCCCGGCAAGGTTTCCTCTTCTAGATAGACCTTTTCGCTTTTGCCTGTAGCCGGAAAAAGGATCTCAGCAAACAAGATTAATTCAAAGTCTCAGCCACTTCCTTGATGTAAGCTGCCAGTTTGGGACCAAGCTGGGGGTGTTTAAGTCCAAAGGCCAAGGTGGCCTGCAGATAGCCAAACTTATCCCCAGCGTCGTATCGTCTCCCCTTAAAGGAATAGGCGTAAAAGGGGCGGGATTTAGCCAGAGCGGCCAAGGCGTCGGTGAGCTGAATTTCACCTCCATGGCCAGGAGGGGTCTTTTCCAGGAGGCGGAAGATCTCTGGCACAAGGATATAACGACCAATGATGGCCAGGTTGGAATCTACCGTTCCTGGAGCTGGCTTTTCCACCATCCGGTGAATACGAAAGACTCCGGGTTCGACCTCCTCTCCCTCGATTATTCCGTAACGGTGGACCTCTTCTTCAGGGACGGGAGTGACGGCAATCACTGGAGCCTGATAGCGCTCATAGACCTTGAGCATCTGAAGGATGCAAGGCTCCTCGGCGTCAACCAGATCATCCCCCAGAAGGACGGCAAAGGGCTCATCACCTACGACGTTCTTGGCCATAAGCACGGCATGTCCCAGCCCTAGGGGCTTTTTCTGCCGGACGGCAATAATGTGCTCTATGAGCTGGGAGACCCGCTTGACCTCCTCTAGGAGATCAAACTTTTTTTTCTCTGTAAGATAGGCCTCTAGCTCGTAGGAGTAATCGAAATGGTCTTCAATGGCCGACTTGTGGGAGGCAGTAATGAGAACAATGTCTTTTATGCCTGAGCTTACGGCCTCTTCAACAATGTATTGAATGGTCGGCCGATCGACAATGTTGAGCATTTCTTTGGGGATAGCTTTGGTGGCCGGAAGGAAACGGGTCCCAAGCCCGGCTACGGGAATTACCGCCTTGGCTACCTTCATGGAGACTTCCCTCCTTTGACCTTCTGAAATCTCTCCTCCAGCTTGGACCAGGCCAGGGCTTTGATGATCGCTTCGGCATATCCTGCCCGATCATTTCCGAAATCAAATAAATAGGCATGGTCAGCGGTATCGACAACAATGATGGGCTGATACTCTGGACAGAGTCCCTCTGACTCGCTGTCCAAACAGAAGTGGTAGAGCTGACCGGTAGCATCGGCAGCTACAACAGCCCAGGCCCGGGCTGCCTGACAGAGGGAGTAGAAGCGGATCTTCCAGCGGTCAAAGGAGCCAAAGGCCTTGGCAATGGCCTCGGAGAGACCGGATCGAGGACGTTCATAGCCCAATGAAAGGCCCTCAAAGTAGAGTCGGTGCCAGTAAATGGAGGTGGTAAGCTCGGTGTAAGCTCGAATAAGGGCACGATAGTCGCTATAGAAGGGGCTGGTAGTGGAAAGGTCCACTTCGTTTAGATACCCCTTTACCTCGGCTAGCTTTTCCTCCTGAAGCTGAAGATAGGCCAGGTGAGTCTTTATCTGGGTAGCAGAAAATCCTTTAACCCGGCCAATTAATCGACCAAACTCCTTGGCCCCTAAGGCCTCGCTTGCACCCAAGGCTGAGACGGCCAGGGCCGCCATCATAAATTGACGACGATTAAGATCCATGCCTCTATTTAGCCCAAAGGAGCCAGGGCTGGCAAGCGATCAAGCAGTTCGAGAAATTTACGATAGAGACGCTCTCTTTCCTGCCAGGCCCGGGCCAAAATGTCAGCCAGATGGGGAATATCTCTGGGGTTAATAGTGAGGTCTACCGAGAGGCGAAAGGCCTCCAAATCGTCTAAGGTCTTGTAAGGTCCGATAAGGGCAGAGAAGAAACGGCGGCGGTCGTGGGCTGAGAGCTGAGATAGGGCCTGCCAGATCTCAATACCCTTTTTGTCTTCAGGGCCAAAGGCCAAAATGACGGCTTCAGTTTGGGTATATCGTAGGGCCTTGAGAAAGTGATCCCGGTCATGAACCTCGACGATCTCCAGGCCCCGGGCCCGGAGGATTCTGGTTACCGGATCCTTAGGATCACTAAAACCCCAGTAAATAAGGGCCGTGGCTCCCCGGGGCCAATCGAAAGGCTCCTCTCCCTTGGAATCGGTAGTAAAGAGCCCTTCCGTTTTGGTAGCCGCTTCAAGGGGCACCTTGCACTTGGGGCAAGGAATGGGGCGAGTCAGATTAATCTGCCCCTTGAGCCGAAAACGGCCCCCACAGCTCGGGCAACGAAATTCTCTTCCTTCCTGGTGGCTACTGGAAGTCACTTTCGAGGTCAAGGGAAAGCTCCATGTCGCTGGTTTTTTCTCCTCGGGCACTCTTGATGAGATCTATCCCCCGACCGACCAGATCCTTTCTGGTGCAATAGGCCAGGGCTGTCTCTTCGGTAATCATCCCTTGCTTGAAGAGCTCGAGGATGTGCTGATCAAAGGTTTGCATTCCATAAGGGCTTCCTTCGTGAATGATATGATAAAAAGTTCGCCCCTCATCTTCTCCTAAGAGAATGGCCTCTTTGGCCCGCAGGTTGTTGTAGAGAATCTCGAATATGGCTACTCGCCCGCCACCTATTTTAGGAAGTAGCTTTTGGCAGACAATCCATCTGAGGGCATCGGCCAAACGAAAACGTATCTGTCTTTCCTCTTCCGTGTTGAAAAAGCCCAGAATTCGGTTGATGGTATGGCCGGCATTTACGGTGTGCAGGGTGGAGAAGACCAGGTGTCCGGTCTCGGCGGCGGTGAGGGCAATTTCCATAGTCTCCCGGTCTCGGATCTCCCCTACCAGGATGACATTAGGGGCCTGACGCAGAGCCGCCCGGAGTCCGCTGGCAAAGTGGTCAAAATCCAGCCCCAGCTCCCGCTGGTTAAAAGTGGCCTTTTTGGACTGGTGGACATACTCTACGGGATCCTCCAGGGTGACAATGTGGACGGCTTCTTCTTCATTAATGGCGTCAAGGATGGCCGCCAGAGAGGTGGTTTTACCGGTACCAGTGGCGCCGGTAAACAAAATAATGCCGTTTTTCTCCCGGGCCATCTGGTAAAAACACTTTGGCAGGGAAAGCTCTTTGATACTGGGGACCCGGCTCTCCAGTTTACGCATTACCAAGCTGTAAGAACCCTGCCTGGAGAAGATATTTATCCGGAAGCGGGTGCCGTCAGGCAACCGGTAGGAGAGATCGCAGGAGCCAGTGGTCACTAAGTCTTTGAGAAGGCGTTCATTGCCCCGAATGAGAGAGAGAGCCAGAATTTCGGTCTGGAAGGGGGTAAGGGCCTCTATAGGGACCTCTTCCCAAAAGACGGGATGTAGCCGTCCGTCAGCGGCCACCTGAAGAGGCCGGCCCACGGTGAAGTTAAGATCAGTAACCCGTTCCCTGGCCCGGGCCAGATAACCAATGAGATGGGCTACATCTTGATCTCTCAAGACTAGACCTCCGTGAAGTCAGAAAGCTCTCCCTTGACAAAGGGCAAAAATCGGGCCTTGTCCACAGCCTTATTGAGGGCCTCCTGAGGATTAATCCAGCCCTTTTTGAGAAGTTCCATGATGGAATCATCCAGACTGATCATGCCGTATTTTCTTCCTGTCTGGATGGCGGAGGGAATTTGATAAGTTTTGCCTTCCCGGATGAGGTTCCGTACCGCTGGCGTAGCGATAAGGATCTCAAAGGCCACACACCTTCCGGGAACATCCACCCGTTTGAACATGGTCTGAGAAACCACGGCCCGGAGGGCATCCGCCAGGGTTGAGCGGATCTGGGGTTGCTGCTGGTGGGGAAAGATCTCAATAACCCGGTCTACGGTCTTGGCTGCATTGATGGTGTGGAGGGTACCAAAGACCAGGTGACCAGTCATGGCGGCCTCAATGGCCAAAGCAATGGTCTCAAGATCTCGCATCTCTCCCACCATGATGATGTCTGGGTCCTCACGCAGGGCCGCCCGGAGAGCGGCGGCAAAACTCTTGGTATGAAGCCCTACCTCCCGATGATTAACCAAACAGAGCTGAGACTCATGGACAAATTCAATGGGATCCTCGATGGTCAGGATATGGTCCCGACGGGTCTTATTGGCATGGTCGATAATGGCTGCCAGGGTGGTTGATTTACCGGATCCTGTGGGCCCAGTAACCAAAACCAGCCCTTTAGGAAGAGAGGCCAGTTTGGTCAGGATGGAGGGAAGCCCCAGCTCGTCAGCGGAGAGGATTCGGGAGGGAATAAGCCGAAAGACGGCCCCTACGCCATTTTTTTGGCGGAAATAATTGGCCCGGAAGCGGGCCAGTTTGGGGATCTCGTAGCCGAAGTCAACGTCTCCCGTCTCTTCAAAGATTTTGATCTTGTCCTCTGGAGCGATTTCGTAGAGCATGCTTTTGAGCTCTTCGTTGTCCAGGGGAGGATACTTGATTTTTTGAAGTTCTCCGTGAATACGCACTCGGGGTACGGCTCCGGCTACTAAATGAAGATCCGAGGCCCCGGCATCAACCATGAGTTTGAAAAAGGCGTCTATTTTGGCCATGGTTTTCCTGTAATGTCTATATGATTGAATTCTAAATTTTGATCGACATCTCTTCCTAAACTCTTAAGAGGGTGGGTCAGTGGGGGATAAGTCTTTCAAAGAGGTGCCGGTTGACCTCTCGGATTCGGAGATATTCTTCCAGGCTATGGGGGCCGAGGACGACTTCGGCTTCTTTTATCTCCTCAGCCGTATAGACCCTCTCTTCAGTGCGGCGGTCATAGAAGAGGATTAGTCTGCGGTCCAGCCGGGTCAGGAAGCGATAGTTGTGGCTCAAGGTTTGGACCTCGGTTTGGGGAATAAGATCATATTGGGCCAGAAGGTGAAGGGCTTTAAGGGGGTTAGGCACCAGGAGTTGAGGATACCGGGGGAGGTGAGAGAGCTGATGCCACTGGACGATAAACTCCACATCGGCCAGGCCTCCGTACCCCAACTTTGGGTTTAGACGTCCGTTTTCTTCTCGGCCTCTTTCTTTCTCTATCCGGGCCCTCATCTCGCGAAGCTGTTGGGCCTCTTTAGGTCCTACCCGGAGGCTACCTAAAATTTCGGCTACCCCTGCTAAGGCCTCCTCAACTACTGTAGCCTCTCCCACCAGGGGGGCCAGACGCAAAAGGACCTGCTTTTCCCAGAGGTCGGATTCTCTTCGATGATAGTCTAGAAAGGCCCCGATTTCGCTGACCAGTGGGCCCTTGCTACCTCCTGGCCGGAGGCGGACATCCACTTCATATCCGGGGCCTTCCTCAAGGGGCATAGTCAAGACGGAAATGATATTCTGGGCCAATTTGGTGGCCCTGATCATCTCCTCCTGATCTCCTCGGTAAAGGAAGATCACATCCAGGTCTGAGCGGTAGGAAAGCTCGCGGCTACCTAATTTCCCTAAGGCCAGAATAGCCAAGGTCTGAGACGGCTGGCCACTACGACGCTTAAGCTCTCGTCGAGAAAGGAGAAAGGCCCCCCGGACTACGGTCTCGGCGATTCTGGTCAACCTTTCACCCACGGTCTTAACCTCTCCAAAAAGATCCCCAAAACCGGTGACCAGAACCTCTTCGTTCTTGAAACGCCGCAGGCTGGCAACGGCCTGACCGTAATCCTCCCGATCAATTTGCTCTAAAACCAGCGGTCTTTGTCCCGCTCCGGTCTGGTGGACGCGAAGGACCAGGGCCTCGCTTAAGATAGGGCCTTTAAGGAGAAGATCGGCCAGAAAAGGGCTCGTCCCCAGGGCGTAGATCAACCTTTCAGCCACATCTGGTCGGTCTTTTAAAAGGTAGAGCAGGGAGGTTCTTCCTCCAGCTCTGGTAATAAAGGCCTCCAGGTTATTTAGGGCCACCCCTGGCCGGGGAGTCTTAAGGGCCATCTGAATGAGATCAGGAAGAACAGGCCAGAGGATCTCCCGCCTTTTTTGAACAAGACGACTTTTCCCTCGAAATTTGGCCACCAGTGAAGCCAGCGGTTCCTCAGAGGCCAGCCCCAGGCTGGCAGCGGTTTCCTTAAGAGGGGCACCTTCAAGGGCCAGTTCTAGGGCCTCTTTTAGCTGGCTGGAGGTGGATTTGCGGCTTGTGGGGCGAAAAAGGGCCCCGAAGTGCTCCTCTACCTGACGACGTATTCGTTGAAGACGATCCTCCAGCTCTTCTTCATCTTTCAGCCCTAAAGAACGGGCCAGAGCTCTGGAGGCCGCCGGCTGGCCGGGCAGACGATGGGTCTGGGTGAAGTGGATCATCTGGAGTCGATGTTCCAGATTGCGCAGAAAGATATAGGCCGCCGACAGCTCCCTTAAGGCTGCCTCAGAGATAAGGCCGGCCTCCGCCAGTCGCCTAAGGCCGCCTAGAGTATCTCTTTTTCTTATTTTAGGGAGTCTCCCCCCAAAGATGAGTTGAAGGGCCTGGACAAAAAATTCTATCTCCCGGATACCTCCGGGGCCCAGCTTGATATCCCGGGCCAGCTTCTTCTGGGCCGTCTCTCGGGAGATTTTTTCCTTGAGTCTGGCGATCTCTTCCAGATAGGCGTAGTCAAGATAGCGTCTGAAGACGATGGGTTCCACTCCAGCCAGAAAGTGAAGGCCACCTTTAAGGTCTCCGGCCAGGCCCCGGGCCTTAATCAGGGCCAGATGTTCCCAGGCTTGGGCCTGAAAGCGGTAGTAAGTTACGGCCGCTGGCAGACTGTGGACCAGCTCTCCATCCTTGCCTCCGGGGCGAAGACGCATGTCCACCCGGGCGGCAATATCTCCCTCAACATAAGAAGAGAGGAGCTGGATAAGACTTTCGGCCAGCCGAATGACCCTGGTTCGAGGGTACCGGTTCGGAGAGAGAAAGATGAGATCAACGTCAGAGCTATAATTGAGCTCTCTGGCCCCGAGCTTTCCCATGCCCAAGACAATTAAGGCCTCGGCTGGAAGCCCCTGCTCTTTAGCGGCAAAGGAGAGAGCCGCCCTGATAAGCATTTCGTAGATGGCCGTGATACTTCGAAGGATGCGAACAAAAGATAGTCTTCCTTTCAGATCAATGGTGGCCAGTCGAACAAAGGCCTTCTTTTTGACCTCTCTCAAGCGCCTTAAAAAAATCCGGCGGTCACCAGCAATGGCCCCGGAGAGCTCCCGCCACAGGCTGAGGCGACTGGGGAGAAAAAGGCGTCCTTCAAAGAAGACCTCCTGGAGAATCCCGCGGTCGTTTACCAGGGCGTTTGTCAGGTAGATGGAGGCTCCAAGAAGTCTTACCAGCCTGGTCAAGTTTTCTTCGGTGAGTTGGCTCCAGGGAAGATCAGAATGGGCCTCAGTTAGCCTCTCCCAGCCTCTTAAGGCCGTCTCTGGATCCGGGGCCTTATCCCGAGCCAAACGGATTATCTTCTCCATGAATCCCTGCTGATCTTTACGGCCTCTGCTACCAGAACAAGACTTAGGGCCAGAAGGGCCAGGCTTATGCCAGAGAGGAGATGATGTCCAGCCTGCCACTGTTTACTAAAGAGAAGGCCGAGGGAGGTGGTGGTCACGAGAAGCATGAAGGCTGCCGGCAGGCCGACAAAGACCGCTGGCAGACCCGAACGCCAGAGCCAAACGAAGAGGGCCAGCAGGGCCAGGGCCGCCAGAAGTTGATTGGCACTGCCCATAACTGGCCAAATGGCTCGCCATTTACCGGATATGGCCAGGGCAGCGGCGGCCACCACCGTGACTCCGGTGGCCAGGAGGCGTCTGGTCCCGCTGGGGTCATGGGTCTTTGTGGCCAGCAGCTCCTCGAGGGTGAAACGGGCCACCCGGGTGGCTGTGTCTAAAGAGGTGAGGGCAAAGGCCGAAACCGCCAGCCCGGCAAAAGAGCGTCCCAGGGAAGGGGGGATCCCTAAAGCGGCCATAAATTCTCCTACTCCCTGGGAGAAAAGGGCAATAGGCCCCATGGTGGCCAGTTGGCTTTTGTAGCTTGCCAGGCTAAGACCGGCCACCGCCATCAGAGATACAAGGGCCAGAACCGTCTCCAGTAACATCGCCCCATAGCCTATAGGTCTTGCGTGGGCGGCCCGGGAGAGTTGTTTGGCCGTTGTCCCTGAGGCTACCAAAGAGTGGAAACCAGAGATGGCCCCACAGGAGGTGATCACAAAAAGAAGGGGGAAAAACGGGCCGATCTCATTGCTGAACCCTGTCCAGGCCGGGAAGTTGATCTGGGGTTGTTTGACCATAAGGCCCAGAAGGCCCCCACCCAGAAGTCCATAGAGAAGGAAGGAGTTCAGGTAGTCCCGTGGCTGAAGGAGGGCGTGGACGGGGACAGTGGCAGCAACAAAAATGTAGACCAGCAGAAGATAGAGCCAGAGGTTTTGGGGCAGAGCCAGGGGAATTCGATAGGAGACAAAAATGGCTCCCGCCAGGAGAGGCACCCCCAGGGTGGTGGCCAGCCAGAGGGGGATCCCAAGACGATAGACCCCCAGGCCAAAGACTATGGCCAGGATCAAAAACATTACCGAGGCACTGGCCACCTCTGGTCGAGCGCTGAAGGTCTTGGCCACGATGACGGCAAAGGCGGCAATAACCAAGACCAAGGTGGCCCAGGCAAAAGAGAGAAAGAGAAAAAAGGCCCGCTGACCCATATGGAGCCTGATGATCTCCCCAATGGATCGTCCTTCGTGGCGGACAGAGGCAATCATGGCCCCCAGGTCGTGGATACCTCCGGCAAAGATGACTCCTAGAACTAGCCAGACAAAGACCCCTACCCAGCCAAAAGAGATGGCCAGAATCGGTCCAATAATGGGACCGGCTCCAGCGATGGAAGCAAAGTGGTGGCCAAAGAGGACCGGCAAAGGGGCTGGGACATAGTCCACGCCGTCTTTTAAGCGGTGGGCGGGGGTGGGCTCATCTTCCCTGAGGCCGAACCAGCCAGCGGCCAGACGGCTGTAGATGAGATATCCGAGAAGAAGAGTCCCCATCGCTCCCAAGAGGATGATGGCTCCATTCAAGACCCCAGGACCTCCTTGGCCTCAACCCGGCCCCCGGCGTCTATCTCGTAGACTATGGGCACTCCGGTGGCCAGCTCAAGGGCTACTACCTCTTCGGGGCTGAGACCATCAAGATGCATAATAATGCTTCGAAGGCTGTTGCCATGGGCCACCACCAAGACATTTTCTCCAGAGACAACCACCGGAAGAATGGTCTCTTTTAAAAAGGGAATGGTTCTCTTGGCGGTGTCCTTGAGGCTCTCTCCCCCAGGAGGGGCAACGTCATAACTGCGCCGCCAGAGCTTGACCTGCTCCGGACCGTATTTTTGGGCTGTTTCGGCCTTATTGAGCCCCTGAAGCTGGCCATAATAGCGCTCGTTGAGCTCCCAGGCCTGAAATATGGGGAGCTCAAGCGAAGGCTCTCCCTGATACTTACCCCAATCTTTCATTCGGCCTGAAGGATGCTTGATGATGGGGACTTTCTCCCCTCCGGCCTCAGCCAGAACCAGGAGGAGAGTCTCCACCGCCCGGATCAAAAGGGAGGTGTAGGCCCGATGCAAGGGGATATTTCGGATGAGACGTCCGGCCACTCGGGCCTCTTCTCGCCCCCTGTCAGAGAGGGGGACATCCACCCACCCGGTGAAGCGATTGGCCTTGTTCCACAGGGATTCTCCGTGGCGAATGAGGACAAGTTTGGCCATTTAAGGCTCCTTCTAGAGTTTCATTTCTCCTTTAAAGAGCTTTTTAAAGACCACATCCGAAGGGCAGAAGCCGGTAATCCCCGAGAAGTAGAGCATAAAGGTCATAAACCAGATGATGTACTCTCCCCAGCTGCGTCCGCTGTGCATAAGCACGAGGGCCACGAGCAGAAGGGTTCCCATAAAGAGTCGTTGAGCTCTAAGAGGGGTCATAGGGCACCTCCGTCTTGAAATGGTGAAATAGTTCTTGAGGAAATTAATCCCAACCGGCCCCGGAAACAAGACTCGCTTTCTCCCCCCTGCCTCTTGGAGTATCCTTGTCTTTAATGAGGGCTTTACGGATTCTCATATCCGGGGTGGTTCAGGGGGTGGGGTTTCGTCCTTTTGTGTTTCGCTTGGCCCGGAAGTATGGCCTTAAAGGCTGGGTGAGAAATACTGGAGAAGGGGTGGAGATCGCCGCCTGGGGAAAGGAGCTCTCTTCTTTTTTAACCGCCCTTGAAAAGGAAGCCCCTCCTTTGGCTCGGATTACCTCTATGAAGGTCTTTCCCCTTGAGGGTCAATCCCCTCAGGAGTTCTCGGTAGCCGAGAGCCAACCCGGCCCCCGACAGACCTACATTCCCTCTGATGTGGCCACCTGTGAGGCCTGCCTGGCCGAGATTTTTGATCCGGCTGATCGTCGCTATGGTTATCCCTTTACAAATTGTACTAACTGTGGCCCTCGGTACAGCGTGATCCTTGATCTACCCTACGATCGAGAAAAGACCACTATGGCTCCCTTTAAGCTGTGTCCAGACTGTCTTCAGGAGTATCTCAACCCTGAAGACCGGCGTTTCCACGCCGAGCCTAATGCCTGCCCTCGTTGTGGACCTCGGCTCTGGGTGGTCGATTCTCAGGGGCGTTCTCTGGCCGTCGATAACCCGTTGGACTTTGTGGCTCGGCGTCTTTTTGAAGGGGCCATCGTGGCCCTGAAAGGATTGGGGGGGTTCCAGTTGGCCGTCTCGGCCCAAGACGAGGCGGCGGTGATCAAATTAAGAGCCCGGAAACACCGTCCGGCCAAACCCCTGGCCATCATGGTTCGGGACCTTAGCCGGGTTAAAAAGGTGGCCTGTCTTGATCCTGGGGAAGAGGAAGTCCTGGTCTCGCCCCGCCGGCCCATTGTCCTGCTGAAAAAGAAGGATCCCTTTCCTCTGGCCCCTTCTCTGGCCCCGGGGATAGATCTTATCGGAGTCATGCTTCCCTATACCCCCCTTCACCATCTCTTATTGAAGAAGGGTCCGGCCTATCTGGTGATGACCAGTGGCAATCTAAGCGATGAGCCCATCGCCCGCACCAACGAGGAGGCCCTGGAGCGTCTGGCCTCGATTGCTGATTTCTTTCTCCTCCATGATCGAGAGATTGCTGTCAGGGTGGATGACTCTGTGGTTAGGGTGATGGCCGGCCGTCCTCGCCTGATAAGGCGGGCTAGAGGCTATGTTCCTGAACCTTTTCGACTCCCGGGCCCCATGACCAGTACCCTAGCCATCGGGGCCTTCCTTAAAAATACCTTCTCCCTTACCAGGGAAGCTGAAGTCTTTGTCAGTCAGCATATTGGAGATCTTGACAGTCCCCAAAGCCTGGCCTTTTTTGAAGAGACCCTGGAGCATCTTCTCCGCCTTTTGGATCTTTCTCCCCGGTTGGTGGTCTCTGATCTCCATCCTGATTACCTCTCCAGTCAATGGGCCCGGGACTATGGCCGAAGGAAGGGGATAAGGGTCATCTCTGTCCAGCATCATTTGGCCCATGCCTTGGCCACCTTAACCGAAAGAGGGCTTTCCCTCCCCTCCCTGGCTGTAGTCCTTGATGGCCTGGGCCTTGGCCTGGATGGAGCCATCTGGGGGGGAGAGGTTTTCTGGCTTGAAGACCGGGGCTTTCAACGTCTGGCCCATCTGGAGTATCTCCCCCTGCCCGGAGGGGAGGCGGCCATAAAATCTCCCTGGCGTATGGCAACCTCGGCTCTTTATACGGCCATGGGACCGGAGGCCCGGGACCTTCCTTTAAGACTTTTTGAGGTCGTCACTCCGCAGAAGTGGCATTTTTTAACCACCATGATGGAAAAAGGGATTAACTCTCCCCCTACCTCAAGTGCTGGCCGTCTCTTTGATGCCGTGGCCGCCCTTTTGGGGCTCTGTTACGAAAATCTCTATGAGGCCCAGGCGGCCATGATGCTTGAGGCTCTGGCCGTGTCTCAAAGCCGTCCCTATCCGTTTTCTTTGGAGAAGGCCGGTCTTCCCTGGCGCATATGTCTTCATCCGGCCATCAGGGATTTGGTTGCCGATATTTTAGCCGGCGTGCCTTCTGAGGTGATCGCTGGAAGATTTGTCGCCACTTTGGCTGAAGCCTTTTCGGTAGTAGCGGCGGAGTTTGCTAGGAGGCGGGGAGTCAGGCAGATCCTTCTTTCTGGAGGCTGTTTCCAGAATCGGCTTCTCCTTGAAAAAACTCTTCTACGCCTTGAATCTCTAGGGCTCATTCCCTATGCTCCAGAGAATATCCCGGTAAATGACGGAGGGATCTCTCTGGGACAGGCAGCTTATGTCTATTATTACGCCAGCTCATAAGGTTTCAGCCCTGGCCAAACATTTGGCCGCCCTTCTCCCCCGGCCGGTCAAGGTAATGGAGGTCTGCGGGACTCATACGGTAAACATCTTTCGTTTTGGCCTCCGAAGCCTCTTCCCTGAGACCTTGGAGCTCGTCTCCGGGCCAGGGTGTCCAGTCTGCGTTACCCCGGTGGAGGAGATAGACTTTCTGGTGGCCGCTGCCCTTAGTCAGGGAGCGAGGCTGGCCACCTTTGGTGATCTCTTGCGAGTGCCGGGGAGTTGGGGCTCCCTTAAGGAGGCCAGGGCTCAGGGGGCGAAGATAAAGATCATCTACTCACCTATGGAGGCCCTTTCCCTGGCCGAAAATTTTCCCCAGGAGACGGTCCTTCTGGCAGCCGTTGGCTTTGAGACTACTGCTCCGGCGGTGGCGGCTACAGTCTTGGAGGCCAAAAGGAGAGGGGTGAGTAATCTGGTCCTGGCCACCAGCCATCGTCTCGTCCCTCCAGCTATAAGGGCCCTGTTGGCCTCCGGAGATCTCAATCTTGATGGTTTCATCCTGCCGGGGCATGTGAGTGCAGTCATCGGACGAGGGCCCTATGAATTTATTGCCCGAGATTTTGGTCTTCCGGGAGTCATCACCGGCTTTGAGGCTACGGACATTATGGAAGGTCTCTGTCTCTTGGCCCACCAGATTAGGGAGGGTCGGGCCGAGATTGTTATTCAGTACAGTCGAGCCGTTCCTCCTGAGGGAAATCCAGCGGCCCAGGCGCTCATGAAAGAGGTCTTTTCAACTGGAGACGCCTCTTTCCGGGGGCTGGGAGAGATACCCGGCGGCGGGTTGTTTCTCCGTCAGACCTACGAGGAGTTTGATGCCCGAGGTCGGCTTGACCTTGACCTTCCTCCTGTCAGAGAGACTAAGGGCTGTCTCTGTGGCCAGATTCTCTCCGGACGGAAAAGGCCTCTCGACTGCCCCCTCTTTGCCAGGGGCTGTCGTCCAGATAACCCGCAGGGCCCTTGCATGGTCTCCAGTGAGGGTACCTGCGCTGCCTGGTTCCAATTTCACGAAAATAGCTCCTGACTTGACTTTTAGGCTATAAAACGGCTATATCCTCTTGTAGATATTACAATTTTTTGTTTTTTGCCAAACAATTTCTGAAATCTTTATTTTTTGTCTTAAAGTTAAATTTTGGGAGGGGGCATGCCGGAGGGGAGAAAATCCTCTTTGATAGTCAGGGTCAAGGACGCTTTTACGGGGAGGGGGCCTACTCTTCCCTTCCGTTGTTTCGTGAAGGAGATTCCAGATATTGAAGGTCACATCCAGGATGGCACAGTAGCTTTTTTTAACCTGCCCTCCGGCAAGGTGACCATCTGTTTCCGGAGTCCCTATTTCAGGGATAAAGACGTGGTGGTGGATTCTTCTGTGGAGTCTAGCATTGAGGTCTCTCTTTACCCTTCTGAACTTTATCCCTTCCCCGAAGGGGCTACCCTTTTTAAGGGTGGAGTAGTGGATCGTACCGAATATCCCATCGGTGGGGCCAAGGTCTGTCTTAAATGGGCCGGGGGGCGGTGTGAGACCATCACCGATGACTATGGCTGTTTTGTCCTTTTCCCCGGGCCGGAAGAGAAGAAAAAGTGGCGGAAACATCAGGGCGGCCATATCATTCCCGGGCCCAAGGGGCGGATCAAGGTCCAGCTGATTGTTAGTGCTCCGGGATACAAGACCCAGGAGTTGAGTTTTATCTGGCCGGCTGGGAAGGCTACTTGTCAAGAGATCGAGCTGGAGCCCGAAAAAGACCTTTCTTAAGGACCTTCCTTGCTTGATTCTTTCTCCTTTAACATTTTCATGTTGCCAAATGTTAAATCCGATTATATTTCGATAGACGAAAAGTTTAGACTTCACCTTCCGGCCTTATCCGGTGGATCGACTCGATGTTTGAGAGATGTGACCTGTTTGATCGTTGCCCCAGACCTGTTTTGGCTCTATTTCTGGGGCTTTTTATCTGGGGGCTTGGGGCCCTGGCTGATCTTCTTATCTTCCATCGAGGGGTGATATCTGTCCCTCCTGCCTTTCACGAAGTCTGGCTCCATCTGGTAACTATTCTGGCGGTGGGTGGTTTTGCTTTATTTTTTCACTATCGCTTTCGAAAGTCCTCTGATGAGGGTCTGGCCTGCGATCTTATCCTCAATAGCATCAATGAGGCTGTCTCCCTTATTGATCCCCAAACTTTCAAAATTATCGAGGCCAACCGTCTCTTCCTTCAGGAGGTGGGGCTGGAGCGAGAGGAGGTTCTGGGGCAGACCTGCTATCGACTAACCCATCATCGAGAAAGTCCCTGCCAGCCCCCAGACTGTCCCTGTCCGGTTTTTTACACTCTGGAGACGGGAGAGCCGGCCATTTTTGAACACGTGCACCGGGGCCCTCAGGGGGAGAAGCGATATGTTGAAGTGAGTTCTATTCCTATAAAGAGCCCTTCAGGGCAGATCCGTCACATCGTCCATATTGCCCGGGACCTTACCCATCGACGTCTGGCCGAAGAGGAGATCCGGCGTCTGCTGGAGAAGATCCAGCGTATTATGGACTCCGTCCCCGAGGGAGTTCTTCTCTTGGATGAAGGGCTTCTGGTGGAGGTGGTTAATCCTTTGGGGAAGGAGTATCTGGATCTTTTGGCTGATTTTGACTCCCAGGGGCGTCTCAGGCGGCTGGCCGGAAGACCGGTGGTCGAGCTTCTAAAGGGCGAAATACAGGAGCTGGAGATAAAGGAACCTTCTCCTCGAACTTTTACTGTGGCTACCCGTCCCCTTCAGGCCGGGGGGCAACAGAAGGGTTGGGTGGTGGTTGTTCGAGAGGTGACTTTGGAACGTCAGCTCCGGGATCGAGCCCTGGCTCAGGAGAAGCTGGCCGCTGTGGGACAGCTGGCCGCTGGTATTGCTCACGACTTCAATAATCTCCTTACCAGCATCATTAGTTTTGCTGAACTCCTTAAACTGGATCCGGGAATCCCTCCAGAGACCCAAAAGAGATTGGATCTCATTATCTCTCAGGGACAGCGGGCGGCCGATCTTACCCGTCAGATCCTGGACTACAGCCGCCGTTCTGTGCTCAAGATGGCCCCCTTGGAGCTTTCGGCCTTTCTTAAGGATCTGGCCCTTTTCCTTAAAAGAACCATCCCTGAGAATATTGAGCTGAGGCTTGAGATTCCTCCAGGGAGATATACTGTGGCCGCTGACGCCAGCAAACTCCAGCAGGCTTTAATTAATCTGGCCCTAAACGCCCGGGATGCCATGCCTAAAGGGGGGGTAATCACCCTGGCCCTCTCCAGATTAAAGGTCAGCCCTAAAGAGCTTACCCCCTGTGAGGATATGGCTCCAGGGGAGTGGATATCTATTTCTGTATCCGACACGGGCGAGGGGATCCCGCCAGAGATACTGCCTCATATTTTTGAGCCCTTCTTCACCACCAAGGAACGAGGGCGGGGTACCGGTCTGGGATTGGCCCAGGTGGAGGGTATTATTCGCCAACATCGGGGGTGTCTTACTGTAGAGACTGCCTCGGGCCAGGGAACCACCATGACTATTTTCCTTAAGGCCATAAAAGAAATAGCCCTGGAGACAAAGGCTGGAGGTGGCCTTGTTCCTGGTCGAGGACAGGAAATTCTCTTGGTGGAAGATGAGGAATCGGTCCTTGAGGCCCTTAAAGCCTCATTAGAGGCCCTGGGCTATCAGGTAACAGTGGCTCGAGACGGTCTTGAAGCCCTGAAGATCTATTCCAAAAGGGCCAACGAGATTGCTTTGGTCTTAACGGACATGGTTATGCCCCGGATGAATGGTCTCGAACTTCTCGAGAACCTGCGTCGGCTTGATCCTCAGGTGCGCATCGTCCTTCTAAGTGGTTATCCCCTGGGCGAGGACCACCATTTTCTTGAGGGCCTCAAAAAGGTCGCTTGGCTCCAGAAGCCAGCCCGGATTGAAGAACTCTCCCAGACTATTGCTCGAGTCCTGAGCAGCTGAGGTTTACAATCCATTGAGGCTAGGGTATAAAATTAACCGCTTGGGCGGTTAACTCAGTGGCAGAGTGCCATCCTCACACGGTGGAAGTCGCAGGTTCGAATCCTGCACCGCCCACCAAAATCTTTTACCTCCCTTACTTAAATCCGCCTCAGTCGGAGCTCCCCTTGGTGTTTGTGGTGATACATAGAAGCATCGGCTCTTTCAAGGATAGAGGCCAGAGAGTCGCTGGCAATAACGTTGGTAGCCCCTAAGGCGAAGGAAAGACAGATAGGGATTCCCTTGTAAGAGAGTGAGAGCCTCTGGCCGGCCAGATATTCCAGAAAAGGGGTGGCCCGCTCTAGGGTTACTCCGGTGGCTACAACTACAAATTCGTCACCATGGAGGCGACAGACAAAGTCTCGGGCCTTGAACTGGCCTTTGAGATAACGGGCAAAGGCTTTAAGGGTTTCATCTCCGGCCCGATGGCCCAGGGAGTCGTTGACTTCCTTGAAATTGTTTAGATCTAGATAAATAAAGACATAGTCTTCCTGAAAGATGTTAGGACGGACGACCTCCACATAGAATTTCTCCAGAGCCCTTTCGTTCCAGAGTCTGGTTAGGTGATCCCGAAGATAGTTCTCTCGGAGGAAGGAAAGCTCTTCTTCAAGATCTTTTATACGCCGAATATGTTCCTGCATGCGGGCAAAATAGTTCTTAAGAGGCCTTAGCCCATCTTTCTGGATATTAAGCTCCTGGATGATTTCCTCCATGAGGCTTCGACTTTCGGATAGGATTTCCAGAAGGACGTTGTTCTTTTCCTTAAGGCGAAGGGCTTCACTAAAGCTCCTCTGATAAATGGCCGGATAGGGAATCTTTTTCTCCCGTTGAATTCCCAAAAAGGCTACCCAGGCCGCCATAAGGGCTTCGTGCTGATGTCTGATTCTTTCTGCAAAGCCTTGCGCTTCGGTAGCGGTAACTTCAGACATCGTTACCTCCTGAAAAGTTTCTCTTTTAAAGAATTTTGTCACTTTTTTGGATTTATTACATGGAAATCGTCTCCCTAAATAAAAAGCTTAAGCCTAATGTTTAAAAAACGGTGTCGCTTCTTAAGTGACAAGATTCTCTTTTTTCCCGGCCAAAAGAGGCCTTTGAAGCCGGGGCGCTTTCTGTTAAAGATGAAGTCTAATTCAGCTGTTACGGTGAGGTCTTTCATGTACAGGACGTTACTTTCGGTGGTTCTGGTGGTGCTCTTTTTAGGGACGGGGGTTTCCCTGGCCCGCAGTCTGGATGATTTGGCCGCTGGTTTTTCTCCTGTTTCGGCCTTGGTAATCAATGTAGAGGGAGACACGGTTCTTATTGATAAAGGGGTCAGAGATGGGATCCACCGGGGCGATCTTTTTACCATCTATCGGGAGGGCAAGAAGATCATCCACCCGGTGACCAAACAGGAGATCGGCCGCCTCAAGGAACCTATTGCCAAGGCCGAGGCGGTCAGGGTAGAGGAGACCTTTTCTGTCCTTCATCTCGTCTCCAAGAAGGAGACAGTTAAGGTGGGCCAGCCGGCGGTTCGCTTTGCCGACATTAAGGTTCTCCTCCTTGAAGAGCCTCCAGGGGCAGCCCAGAAAGTTTTACCTTCTCTGAGATCGGCCCTGGCCGAGGCCGAACTTGTCACCTCACCTGGGGTCTCCTGGCGGGAGCTAAATCCGACTTTTCTCTCGCGGGAGGGTATTGATCTGGTTCTGGTAGCCGATGAGAACGGTTTGCGAGTCTATAATGCTAATTTAGAGCTTCTTCAGGCCTACACCTGGCCGGTGACAGGGCTTCCTTCTAGGCCGTCGGCCCCTGTCACCTCTTTACCAGCCCAGGGACAGCTTCGGCCTTCCGGGCCCTCCGGCCCCTATCCTTATTCTACTCTGCGGTATCAGCTTCCAGCCGCCCCCCAGTTTCGCCGAGTGGCCCGACTTCCGGCAGTAGTTACGGATTTTGAGATGGGCGATCTTGATGCCGATGGACGCCCGGAGGTGGTCTATATGACTCCTCAGGGGCTTTATGTGTCTCAGTTTGGTGGGAGGCTTTTGGCCTCTTATAGGCACACCGGTTTTGGCAAAATGGTCAATTTTTCTCTGGGGCCGGATGGCTGGATTGCCCTCAACATCTATGTGCCCGGGGAGGCCATGCGTTCCAGGCTTCTTCGCTATCAGCGGGGACGTCTGGAGACGGCCGTCTCCGATATAAATTTCTTTTTGGCCTTTTTTGATCTAAATGGCGACGGCTTGAAGGAAACCCTTCTGGGCCAGACCTATGATCGTCAGAGTCTTTTTGGCCCCACGATCTATCGACTTAAACCGGCCTGGGATAAGATCTCCTATCTAGAGACGGAGCGCGTTCCCGGGGGCTTTAGGGTGCTGCTGGCCGCCTTTGCCGACATCAATGGTAATCGGGTAAAGGAGGCCTGCTTTATGGATCTGGGGCACAAACTGAGAGTCTATGAGCGGGGAAGGCGCCTGTGGACCTCGACCACCAAGGTGGGAGGTTCCATCTATGCCTTGGCCGCTGGCCCCAAAACCATGAAGGCCGTCTATAAAAAGACCATCTCTGCCGAGGTGGAGCCGCTGGTTCGGGATCTCAACGGTGACGGGCGTCAAGAGGTTATCTTGGTGCGGAATATCTCCTCTCATCGAGATATCCTTCCCAATCTGCCAGCCTATGAGTCAGGTGAGGTGCTGGCCCTCATCTACTCGGCCACTGGATATGAGCTTATTCCCCTTACCGGTAAGCTCGAAGGCCCTGTTCAGGGGCTGGCCATCTGGGGAAAGGAGCTCTACTGTGTGGTGGTTAAGGGCAACCCCTTCACCCAGGAGGGAGAAAGCTATCTTTTGGCCTTTCCCTTGGTCGCCCCTGCCGCTGGGCCTTCGCAAAATCCAGGAGGGAGGTAGCCCGGGGCGTATTTATGGCCACGGCCCAACAACGGCCAGGGGTGGTTCTCGTCTCCATGCCCTGGCCGCTTTTCAATCGCCCTTCAATCCAGCTGGCCACCCTTAAGGCCTTTTTGGAGCAAGAAGGCTGGCCCTGTAGGGCCTACCATCTATATCTTTCCCTTCTGGAACGCATTGGCCCCCAGGGTTACTATGCCCTCTCGCAGAGTTCTTGGCTTTCGGAGGCTGTGGGAGCAGCGGCCCTTTTTAAGGAGATGTCTGGGGCTGCTGAGTCCCTTTATCGAAGATTGGCCCCTCGCCATGGCCTGAAAAAAGATTATTTCCCCCGATTAGTTGCCGCTCTCAAGGAGACCGTAGCTGCTTTTTTAGCCTCTTTTGATCCTGAAGGAATCCTTTTGGTGGGTTTTTCGGTCTGTCTCAACCAGCTCACCGCCAGCCTCTATGCCGCCAGATCCCTCAAAGCGGTCTGTCCCCAGCTGAAGATCGTCTTTGGAGGTTCAAGTTGCGCCCAGGAGATGGGGCGTTCGCTGATGGCCGCCTTTCCCTTCATCGATTATGTCGTAAACGGTGAGGGGGAGCTTCCCCTCTTGGGCCTGGTTCGCTATTTGGCTGGAGAGGAGCCGACTCCTCCTGAAGGAGTCTTTTACCGCCGAAGCGGTGAGATCCTCGGTGGAGGTTGCTCCCAGATAGATGATCCTGACCGGCTGCCTGTGCCGGATTTTTCCGATTATTTTCAGGACCTGACCGCCCTTGCCCCCAGTAAAAGGTTTTTTCCCATAATTCCTCTGGAATTTTCCCGGGGGTGCTGGTGGGGACGCTGCCGTTTTTGCAATCTAAACCTTCAGTGGCGGGGATATCGGCTCAAGAGTCCCCAACGCTTGGCGGAAGAGGTCATAGGCCTCTCTCAAAGGTTGGGAGTTCTTGATTTCGCCCTGATGGACAACGTCCTTCCTCCGGCCAGGGCTATGGATTTCTTCCGCCTCTTGGCCAAAGAGGGGCGAGATTACCATCTTTTTTGCGAACTTCGGGCCAGACACAGCCTCAAAGAGCTCAGGGAAATGCGCCAGGGAGGTCTTACTGAGGTTCAGGTGGGTATCGAGGCCCTTAGCACCTCTCTCCTCAGGCGTCTTAACAAGGGCACCACGGCTATGGATAACGTGGCCATTATGAAGAATGCCCAGGCCGCGGGTCTCCGTCTCCATGGCAACCTGATTACCTGTTTCCCTACCTCCACGTCTGAGGAGGTGGCCGAAACCCTTGAGGCCCTGGATTTTGTCTTTCCCTTTAGGCCGCTTAAGGCCGTTTCCTTCTGGCTGGGATATGGTTCTCCTGTCTTTAGCCAGCCCAAGATCTATGGTCTTCGCCGTCTCTATCCCCACTCATTTTATCGTTACCTCTTCCCTCCAGAGATCCTCCAGACCCTGGTGCCCCTGGTCTGGGGATATGTTGGTGATCGTCGTCGTCAGCAGGCCCTTTGGCGTCCGGTAGTGGTCAAGGCCAGGGCCTGGGCCGAGGCCTACCGACGCTTAAGAGGCCAGGGCCCACTTCTTTCCTACCGGGATGGAGGAGATTTTATTATCCTCCGTCAGGTTTTGCCCGATGGTTCGGTTCACCACCACCGCTTAAGGGGGCCTTCAAGAAGGGTCTATCTCTTTCTGGAGAGCCCCCAGAGCCTTGAAGAGATAAGCGCCAGAATGTCTCTGGCCAGTGACCGCCTGCTGGCCTTTCTTAAAGATCTGGTAGCCAAAAGGCTTGTCTTTGCCGAGGGAGATCGTTTTCTGGCCTTGGCCATAAGAGGGGTGGAAGGTGGGGCCTGATCTGCGGCTTGTCTTCATTGGTGGTGGTAGCGGCATTGCCTCCCTGGGGCCAGCCCTCGTCAGAAGGGGATTGTATTCTTATCATCTGGTAGCGGCCTTTGATTCGGGAGGGTCAAGTGGCCTGTTGCGGCGCCACCTGGGAGGGCCTCCTCCTGGAGACTTGCGTAACCGCCTTCTGGCCCTGGCCGACAGAAGCTATCCGGCGACGGCCTCTTTGGCGGGGTTTCTAAATCAACGTCTGCCCGAATACGAAGAAGCCGCCCGGGAGATTTACGCCCGCATAAGAGGCCAGCGGTTCTTAGAGGCTGAGGCCGCCGGTTCCATGGCTGTTGTCCAGGGGCTCCTGGAGAGCTTTGAAAAGAAGGCCGGGCCGGGCTTCCCCCTCTCTGGGGCCTGCTTGGGTAATCTGGCCCTGTTGGGCGGGCGCTATCTTTTTGGCAGCCTGATGGCCGCAGCTGCCCTTTTGGCTGGTCTGATTCGAGCTCCGGCTGAACTGGCCCTGGTAACGGAAGAAGAGGCCGAACTGGCGGCTGAACTTCCCCAAGGGGGGCTGGTGGTCGGTCAAGATCGCCTGACCAGGCTTTCTCTCGCGGAGATAAAGGACTTTTTCCTTCTTGACCATCAGGGCCGGCCGGTAAGGCCTTCTCTTTGCCCTCAGGCCCGGGAGTTTCTCTCTCGGGCCGATATAGTGGTTATCGGCCCGGGGAGTTTTTTTACCAGCCTTTTGTCCTGTTTTCTGGTCTCCGGCCTCTCGGAGACGGTGGCCGCCTCGGGGGCCCGGGTGGTTCTTGTTCCCGGAAGCCTGGAAGATCCGGAAAGAAGAGGGCTTACCCCTGTTCAGATCTACCAGATCTGGACCCAAGTGGCCGGGGAGATAATCGATACCCTGGTTCTGGATTCGGCCTGGCCCAAGGAGAAGGTCTCAGGGGTGGAAACCATCTGGTTGGATCTTCCCTTCATTTCGGGACGTTATCAGGCAGAGGCCTTACTTGAGGCCCTGCTTTCTCTTGTCTAGGAGGTTCGGTATGGATCCAGAAGCGATAAAGGCCCTGGTTTTTGTCTGTGTTCCTTTTCCGATGCTCTACGAAAAGTATCTTCCCCTGGTCTTGGAGCATCGACTGAATCCCGAAGTAGGCCTGGACGATGGGGCCAGCTACCAGTTTCGCTGGGGCTCTTTCCAGAGGGTGGCCCGGATCCTTAAAAGCGAAGGCCTCAAGGTCACCATTCATGCTCCCTTTCTGGAGGTCTTGCCGGCTGCCAGTGATCCCCGGATAAGAAAGGTCTCCCTTGATAGACTCACCTGGGCCCTAAAGGTGGCCGAACTCTTTGAGGCCCGCTCCGTGGTCTGTCATAGTGGCTTTGTCCCCCAGTGGTACCGGGGTGAGGAGGAAAGGTGGCTTCTTACGGCCATGGAGAGCTTTGCCTATCTGGCCGAGAAGGCCGAGGCGGTGGGGATCCCCCTGATGCTGGAGAATGTCTTTGAGCCCACGCCGGAACTTTATCGTCGGATCTTTGAGGCCGTCTCCTCCCCGTATTTCAGGTTTTGCCTGGATGCCGGTCATCAAAAGGCCTTTGCCGGGGGTGATCTTAAAGACTGGCTCAAGGTATTGGGACCTTATATCGGCCAGCTCCATCTCCACGACAACACCGGCCACTGGGATGATCATCTTCCTGTGGGGGCCGGGAGTGTGGATTTTGAGGCAATTTTTGAGTACCTCTACCAGCGAGGCATCAGACCTATCATTACCCTTGAGCCCCATCGGGAAGAAGACGTCTATCCCAGTCTTGAGGGTTTGGGCCGCCTGTTTAAAAAGTACCCTCTTTTTTGAGGCGCCGGCCGATAGTCTCCAGAAGCTCAAGGTCGATGGGGCTGGGAGGCTCAAAACGAATCCCCATTCCCGGACGTCTCCGGCGCACGTGGGGGAGCCGTGTGTGCCACTCAACCTGCCCCTTAAGCTTAAGAGGGGGAAAGTCCAGGGGAAGAAGGATTTCCAAGGTCACCCTGGTGCCGGGAGGAAGGAGGTCTTCGCTGGCGACAAAGAATTCTCGCTGATTAAGCCCCTCAAGGAGGGGGCCCAGGAAGGCCTCTGGTTGACGAAAATCGAGCTTGAGGAGAACCCGTTTTTGATTGGCCATCTGACTCCTCAGCGAGAAGAGTTGCTTTTAAGGATATTTTTAGCCGACTTTAACAAAATGGAGCCCCCCAAAGCAAACTCTGTTTTTGCCCTCTTTTTCATCCTGAGGTAATATCCCTCGGCCAGGGGGTTCAAATGACTATCTTAGAAGAGATTTTGGCCCAAAAAGAGCTAGAGGTGGCCGCTCTTAAGGCTCGAGGGCTCAGTCAGCCGGAGGTCCTTCCGGAGGTTCGGCCCTTTAAGGAGGCCCTTGTTCGGCCTGGGATCTCCATTATCGCCGAGATCAAAAGGGCCTCTCCTTCCAAGGGGCTCATCGCCGCAGATTTTGATCCTGTGGCCATCGCCAGAGACTATGAAGCCGGCGGCGCGGCGGCTATTTCCGTCCTTACCGATAAAAAATACTTTAAGGGTTCCTTGGCCTATATTCCCCAGGTAAAGAGGGCTGTCACCCTTCCCATCTTGCGTAAAGACTTCATCATTGATGAAATCCAGATCGAAGAGGCCCGCTACGCTGGTGCTGACGCGGTGCTTCTGATTGTTGCCGCCCTTTCGCCGAGGAGGTTATCTGAACTCCTGGCCTGTGTCAGGAAGTGGGGGCTTGAGGCCCTGGTTGAAGTGCATGATGCCAGCGAACTCTCGGTGGCCATTTCCGCCGGTGCAGAGATCGTGGGGATTAACAACCGCAATCTTAAGGATTTTACCGTGGACATAGAGACAACTGTCCGCCTGAGACCCCTGATCCCTCAAGGGGTAGTGGTGGTCAGCGAAAGCGGCCTGAAAGGTCGGGAGGATATCCAGCGGCTTGAGGAGGTAGGCGTTGATGCCGCCCTTATTGGAGAGTCCCTGATGAGGGAGAAGAATCGAGTGGCCAAGTTGAGAGAGCTTCTGGGAAAGGGCAGGGAGGCGACATGAGCAAAGAGAAACCCTGGGCCGGCCGCTTTAAGGAGAAGACGGCCCGTTCGGTAGAGGAGTTTACTGTTTCGGTGGAGTTTGACTCCCGTCTGGCCTACTGGGACATCTTAGGCAGTAAGGTCCATGCCAGGATGCTGGCCAGGCAGGGAATCATCTCCGAGGAAGATGCCCAGAAGATCATTGAGGGTCTGGAGAAAATCTGGCGGGAGATCGAAAGCGGACGTTTCCGTTGGCGCTCGGAGCTTGAAGACGTCCATATGAATATTGAGGCCGCCCTGATCGAGCTCATTGGCCCTGCCGGGGCCAGGCTTCATACGGCCCGCTCTCGTAATGATCAGGTGGCAACCGATGTTCGTCTATACCTCCGGGATGAGATCGACGATCTTTGTCGGCGGCTCCAGGGCCTGCAGCAGGCCTTGGTGGATAAGGCTGAGGAGAATATTCAGGTGATTATGCCTGGGTTTACCCATCTTCAGCACGCCCAGCCCATTCTTTTTGCCCACCACCTGATGGCCTATTTTGAGATGTTCCAGCGTGATCGGGAACGTCTGGCCGACTGTCGCCGCCGGCTTAACTATTGCCCTCTGGGGTCGGCGGCCCTGGCTGGAACTGGCTTTCCTGTTGATCGCCACTTTGTGGCCCGCGAGCTGGGGTTCACGGCCCCCTGTGCTAACAGTCTGGATGCCGTCTCTGACCGGGATTTCATTATTGAGTTTTTGGGGGCGGCAGCCCTGATAATGATGCACCTTTCCCGACTCAGTGAAGAGCTTATCCTCTGGATGAGCTCGGAGTTTGCCTTTGTGGATCTCCCGGACGCCTACTGTACCGGGAGCTCCATTATGCCCCAGAAAAAAAACCCCGATGTTCCAGAACTTATCCGCGGAAAATCTGGGCGGGTCTTCGGCCATCTCCTCTCTCTTCTTACCACCATGAAGGCCCTGCCCCTGGCTTACAATCGAGACATGCAGGAGGACAAGGAGCCCCTTTTTGATACCGTAGATACCGTCAAGACCGCTGTGGCCATCATGGGCGAAATTGTGGCTCACCTTAAGCCCCGGCCGGAACGAATGCGAGAGGTCTGTGAAGAGGGGTTTCTTACCGCCACGGATCTGGCAGACTACTTGGTGGAGAAGGGGCTGGCCTTCAGGGAGGCCCACGCTGTAGCCGGAAGGGTTGTTGCCTACGCCCTAGAGAGGGGACGACGGCTCTGGGAGCTGAGTCTTGAGGAGTTGCGTCGCTTCTCCGAGCTTATTGACGAAGATCTGCTGGAGCGTCTCTCCATCGAGGGATCGGTGGCCAGGAGAAACTCCTTTGGTGGGACGGCCCCTGAGCGGGTAAAAGAGGCCATCGCTTCGGCTCGAACCAGACTTAGCCAGGATGAGACTTAGGGCTTTAGGCCTTTGGCTGATTCTGTTTAGTATTCTCGCTGGCTGTGGCCGCAAGACCCCTCCTCTTCCTCCCGAACAGGTGGCCCCTCGTCAGGTCACCGGTCTTCGCTACGAACTCCGCGTCTCCGGAGTCAAGCTTACCTGGAAGGTCCCTCGACGCACTCTGGCCGGAACCCCAGTTGGACACCTTAAGGGCTTTGAAATCCTGAAAACGGAAAAAGTCATCGGCCAAGGGCTTACCAGAAGCTTTAAGATCTTCGTTCCCGTGGATCGTGATCTGGATAAGGTCTCTAGCTTTGGCTATGAGGATAGCAATCTGCGTTCTGGTTGCCGTTATGTCTATCGGGTCCGGGCCGTAAGGGGATTTCGCTCAGTGGGGCCGTTTTCGGCTCCGGTCTCCTTTAGCTGGCACAGTCCTCCGGGCCCCCCGGAGGGGCTGCGCCTGGAGGCCTGGGATCGAAAGATCTATCTCTTTTGGCGTCCGCCACAGTCCTTTCTTGATGGTACGCCTGTTGACCTTCCCCTAAGGTATCGCCTCTGGCGTGGACCATCCCCCGAGGCCCTAAAACCCCTTGCCGTACTGGTAGATGGTACTTCCTTTTTTGACGGCTCGGTGGAGAACGAAATCCGTTTTTGTTACCGGGTGGCGGCGGTTATTCAGTTTTACGGCACCTGGATTGAAGGGGCCCCGACGGAGGTTCTCTGCGCCATTCCTCATGACCTCACCCCCCCTTCAGCCCCCCGGGCCCTGGTGGCTGTGCCGGTGCCAGAAGGGATCTGGCTCCGTTGGCGGGAGGCCCCGGAGCCTGACGTTGCTGGGTATCGCGTCTATCGGGCCAGAAAAGGAAAGAAGTTTGTCCCTATTCATCAGGGGCTGATTGCCCGACCGGAGTACATAGATCGGACCTTGCCAGGGCCGGGAGTCTATGTTTATCGGGTAACGGCCGTAGATGATTCTCCCCGGGCCAACGAGAGCCCTCCGTCGGCGCCGGTGGAGGTGGAATATAAATCAAAGGAGAGGTAGCCGCCATGCACCACTTCTGGTATCCCCGCAAGGAGCTCTACTGCGAAAACGTTCCCGTGGGAGAGATAATCGAAAAGTTTGGCACTCCCTGTTACATTTACTCTCTGGCCACCCTGGAACGCCATTATCAGGCCTTCGATCAGGCCTTCTCCTCGGTAGGACATCTGGTCTGTTATTCAGTCAAGGCTAACTCCAACCTGGCCATTCTGGCGGCCCTGGCCCGTCTGGGGGCCGGGGCGGACATTGTTTCCGGTGGGGAACTCTACCGGGCCATTAAGGCCGGTATTCCGGCAAGCAGGATTGTTTTCTCCGGGGTGGGGAAAACAGAGGCTGAGATCGAGGCCGCCCTCAAGAGCGATATCCTCATGTTTAACGTGGAGTCTCTTCAGGAGCTAGAGCTCATCGGTCAGATGGCCAGCCGGATGGGCAAAGAGGCCCGGGTGGCCCTGAGAATCAATCCGGATGTGGACCCCCAGACCCATCCCTATATCTCCACCGGGCTAAGGAAAAACAAGTTTGGTCTCCCTCTAGATCAGGCCCTGGAGGGATATCGTTTGGCCCGGGAGATGCCGGGCCTTTCGCCGGTAGGGGTGGACTGTCATATCGGCTCTCAGATCACCGAGCTGAGCCCCTTTCTCGATGCCCTGAAGAGGGTCAAAGAGTTTATCTCTCAGCTCGAAGAAGAGGGGATCAAGATTCGCTATCTGGATCTGGGAGGTGGTTTGGGGATTCCCTATCGGGATGAGACTCCGCCTCATCCCACTTACTATGGTCAGGCCTTGGTCAAGGAGCTCAAAGGCCTTCCCTATACTCTGATCCTTGAACCAGGCCGGGTGATTGTAGGTAACGCCGGTATCCTGGTGACTCGCGTTCTTTATACCAAGGACACCGGTGAGAAGCGATTCGTTATTGTCGATGCCGGCATGAATGATCTGGCTCGACCTTCCCTTTATGGCTCCTACCACGAGATTGTTCCGGTGCGGCGGGAGGAAAGAGAGACCGTGGTCGTGGATGTGGTTGGGCCCATCTGTGAGTCGGGGGATTTTTTGGCCCGGGAACGGCCTCTGCCTGAGGTGGCCCCAGGGGATCTTTTAGCGGTTATGAGCGCCGGGGCCTATGGCTTTGTCATGGCCTCCAACTATAACTCTCGCCCCAGGCCGGCAGAGGTTCTGGTAAAGGGAGATCAGTTCTATCTGGTTCGAGAAAGGGAGAGCTACGATGATCTAATTCGCGGAGAAATAATCCCCTGGGAGGACGGCCATGCTTAGCTTTGCCAAGCTTTCCGGCAGTGGCAACGATTTTATCCTCATTGCCAACATGGACCGGGCCATTCACCCCTCAGCGGCTCCGAGCCTGGCCAAGACCCTTTGCCGGCGGGGGTTTTCTGTGGGGGCCGATGGTCTCATCCTCCTTGAGCCGGCCACCCTGGCTGAGGCTCACTTTGCCTGGCGCTTCTTTAATGCCGACGGTAGCGAGGCGGAGATGTGTGGAAACGGTGGACGTTGCGCCGCCAGGTTTGCCTACGTAAAGGGCATCGCTCCGGCCCAAATGGTCTTTGAGACCGGGGCGGGCCTTGTTCGGGCTGAGGTTATGGGTGAGCGGGTGAAACTGGAGATGACCCCTCCTCGAGATCTGACTTTAGACAGAAAACTGGCCTTGGCTGAGAAGCAGATCTTTTACAGCTTCGTCAATACCGGGGTCCCCCATGTAGTCGTTGAAGTAAACGATATAGATAAGGCCCCTCTTAAGGAGCTAGGCCCTCAGATTCGTTTCCATCCCCAGTTTTCTCCCGCAGGGACCAATGTCAATTTCGTCGCTTTAGATGGAGAGAGAATTTTTATCCGGACTTACGAAAGGGGTGTTGAGGACGAGACCCTGGCCTGCGGCACCGGGGCTTGTGCTGCCGCCTTGGTGTTGGGGGCCAAGGGACAGGTTTCTTCTCCGGTGGAGGTGGTCACCCGGGGAGGAGAGATTCTTCGGGTTTATTTTTCTCTTGATGCCCACGGTCCAAAAGAAGTATTCCTTGAGGGCATAGCCAGATTTATTTATCAGGGGAAGCTTTTTCCGGAGGCCCTCTCGGGTCTGAGTCTTTAAAAGAAGGAGGAAGGTATGGCCAGAGCATGTAAGTCCAAGGCAAAGGGGTGTGCCAAAAAGAAGGGAAGCAGCAAAGTATTTGAAGGGGCCATTGTGGCCATTGTAACTCCTTTTAAAGATGGGCAGGTAGACGAGGAAACCTACCGCCAACTCATTGAATGGCACATCAAAAGTGGCACTCACGGCATCGTTCCTGTGGGTACTACCGGTGAGTCGGCCACCCTCTCTCACGATGAGCATAAAAAGGTTATTGAAATCTGTGTTGATCAAGTGGCTGGCAGGGTGCCGGTGATTGCCGGGGCTGGCTCCAACAACACGGCTGAGTCTCTGGATCTGGCCAAATTCGCCGAATCTGTGGGGGCCGACGCCGTGCTTATGGTTACCCCTTACTACAACAAGCCCACTCAGGAGGGCCTTTACCAGCATTACAAGACAGTGGCCGAGGCCATCAAGATTCCGATCATCGTTTACAATGTCCCCGGCCGGACAAGTGTTAATCTTTTGCCAGAGACTGTAGCTCGACTGGCCAAGATCAAAAACATCGTTGGAATTAAGGAGGCCTCGGGGGATCTGAAACAGGTCTCCAAGATCATCCAGCTCTGTGGCCCCCGGTTTACCGTCCTCTCGGGCGACGATCCCACGGCCTTTCCTACCATGGCCCTTGGCGGCCGGGGAGTGATCTCCGTGGCCTCTAACGTTATTCCTAAGGAAATGGCCCAGATGATGAATTACTGCCTCAAGGGTGATTGGGATAAGGCCAGACGTCTCCACTATAAGTATTTTTCCCTTTTTACCGGGCTATTTATTGAGACCAATCCTGTGCCGGCTAAAACCGCCCTTCACCTTATGGGCAAGATTCCCTCTCCTGAGGTCCGTCTGCCCTTGGCTCCTATGAGTGAGGCCAACCTGGAGAAGCTCAAGGAGATTTTGTCTGCCTGTAAGCTTATCTAATCTGCTGAGAGCTTTGAGAACTTTGAGGGGGGAGTAAATGAGAAATAATATTGTCTTTTGGTTTTTGTTCGGCCTCTTTTTACTGGGAAGCAGTTTTGCTGAAGCCGGCATGCTTATTGTTCAGCAGTCTCCTTCCGGTGAGGAGCTTACCTGGGCCTGTGAAGGGGCCAAGTTCCGGATGGGCAACAAAGAGGTCTATACCGTTATGGATGCCGACAGCCAGCGGATCTATACCGTCATGGTCAAGGAGCGAGAATATACCGTGTCCACCGCCGCCGAAGTCCGCAGGCAAATGGAGGAGATGCAAAAACAACTCTCCCGCCTGAAAACCCTGGAGAAAAAGTTTAAGGGTTTAGGAAAGCTATTTGGCGGGAAAAAAGAGGAAAAGCCCCAGGATTCATCTTCTCTGGGGCCCAAGGTCACCTATAAGCCAACCGGAGATAAAAAACATATTGCTGGTTATAAGGCCCTTAAGGTTCTCCAGCTGGAAGATGGCCATCCGGTAGCCGAACTCTGGGTCTCTGAGGCCCTGGCCAAAGATATCGCTCAGGCCTGCGACTACTCTAAGCTGGAGGCCATGATCAAGGCCATGACCCCCGAGGGGCAACAAATGGCTGTCTATGAGAAGGGGAGGCCCAGGGTAGGGCCTTTTAAGGGAGAGGGAATCTCTGGCTTTCCGGTTAAGGTGGTTGATATGGCCCAAGGTAAGGAGATTTTGCGCCTTATCAAGGCAGAGAAAAAGAGACTTTCCTCCTCTTATTTTAAAGTTCCTGAAGGCTTCAAGAGGCTGGAGGTTGGAAAGTCGGGGGCAAGTCCCTTTTAGGAGGTGAAGTATGGTTAAGGCTATCGTTGCCGGGGCCGCCGGTCGCATGGGTGGCCGCATAATCCACAATATCGTTCAGACCGAAGGAATCGAGCTGGTGGGAGCCTTTGAACACCCTCAATCCCCTGCAGTGGGTAAAGATGTAGGCGAGGTAGTGGGGCTCCCCAAAATGGGAATTGTTGTCGAGGATTCTCTAGAAAAGGTCATCGAGGCTGGGGAGGTGATCATCGACTTTACCTTTCATGAAGCCTCCCTTAATCACGCCCGTATAAACAGCAAATACGGCAAGGCCATGGTTATTGGGACCACAGGTTTCAGTAAGGAGGAATTAGAAGAGATTCACCGTCTGGCTCAAGAGTCCTTTCCTCTAGTTCAGGCCTACAATATGAGCACCGGTATTAACCTTCTTTACAAACTGGTGGAGTTGACAGCCCAGGTGCTCTCTGAGGGCTTTGATATTGAAATCGTTGAGGCCCATCATCGGCTAAAGAAAGACGCCCCTAGTGGTACGGCCATCGCCCTGGCCAATGTTATCGCCAAGGTGAAAGGCTGGGATGACTCTCGTTTTCGCTTCTGTCGGCAAGGGCTTATCGGTGAGCGCCCTGAAGAAGAGATCGGCATTCAGACTATCCGCGGAGGGGATATTGTCGGTGAGCACACGGTGTTTTTCGCCGGAATAGGTGAACGAATCGAACTCACCCATAGAGCCTCCAGCCGGGATACCTTTGCGCGAGGGGCAGTGCGGGCGGCCAAGTGGGTTGTTGGCCAGCCCAAAGGGGTCTATGACATGCATGATGTCCTGGGGCTTAAGTAAGAGGAGGCCTGGGTGGGCATCATCGTTGACCGAGGGGAGATCTATGTGGCCAGGACTTACCAGCGCTTTCCGGTAGCCTTTGTCCGGGGGCAAGGGAGTCGTCTCTGGGACGAAGAGGGCCGGGAGTATTTGGATTTTGTCTCCGGGATTGCCGTTTGCGCTTTAGGGCACTGTCCAGAAGTGGTGGTTGAAGCCATCAAGGATCAGGCCCAGCGCCTCCTTCATACCTCCAATCTTTACTGGACTGCCCCTCAGACCGAAGTGGCCCAAATTCTGTGTGAGAATTCCTTTGCTGACCGGGTCTTCTTTGTTAATAGCGGGGCCGAGGCGGTAGAGGCCGCCTTTAAATGTGCCCGGCGCTACAGCTATCAGAAATATGGCCCGGGTCGCCATGAGATCATCGCCCTATGGCATTCCTTCCATGGCCGGACAATGGGGGCCCTCTCTCTTACCGGGCAGAGGAAATACTGGGAGGGCTTTGAGCCCCTGGTGCCGGGGGTCAAGCATGTCCCGCCTGAGGATATTTCGGCCTTGACCGAGGCTATCGGTCCGGCCACCTGCGCTGTAATCCTTGAGCCCATTCAGGGTGAGGGAGGGGTAAGACCCCTTTCGGCTGACTATCTGCTTGAGGTCCGCCGTCTTTGTGACGAGCACGATCTGGTTCTCATCTTCGACGAGATCCAGGTGGGGTTGGGGCGCACCGGCCATCTTTTTGCCTATCAGGGGCTGGGGATAGAGCCTGACCTCCTCACCCTGGCTAAGGCCCTCGGAGGGGGCCTTCCCATCGGGGCTCTCCTTGGTCGGGAGAGGGTTATGTCTGCCTTGGTTCCCGGCAGTCATGCCTCCACCTTTGGAGGTAATCCGGTGGCCTGTGCGGCGGCCAAGGCCGTACTGGAGACCCTCCTTGGCCCGGATTTTCTGGATGAAGTTCGTCTCAAGGGAGCCCAGCTGGCCAAGGCCCTGGAGAGACTAAGAAGAGACTTTCCGGAACTTGTTCTTGATGTCCGCGGTCGCGGTCTTATTTGGGGGCTGGAGCTCTCCTTTCCCGCCAAGGAGTTGGCTGATCGTCTCTTTGAGCGCCGGATACTTACTGTGCCTGCGGGAGAAAAGGTTTTACGATTTCTGCCTCCCCTTACCGTGGCCTACCGAGAGATTGATGCCGTAGTGGCCGCGGTGAAAGAGGTTCTTGGGGAGAGAGGCTCATGATCTCCCTTAAAGAAAGAGGAGAGGAGGCCCTTTCTGCCAGCCTGGCAGCCAAAAGCTCCCTGCTTAAGGAAGAGGGGCTTTTGGCTACCGAGACCTTCTGCGCCTGGTGTGAGGAGGCCTTTCGGCGAGGCGGCCGGCTCTTGATTTTTGGAAACGGAGGAAGCGCCGCCGATGCCCAGCACATGGCCGCTGAGCTTGTCAATCGCTTTCGCCTCGAGCGTTCGGCCCTGCCGGCCCTGGCCCTGACTACAGACACCTCCATCATCACCAGTGTGGCCAATGATTACCATTTCTCCCAGGTATTTGCTCGACAGCTAGAGGCCCTCGGTCAGCCGGGAGATGTGGCCCTGGGGATCAGTACCAGCGGGGAGTCGGAGAACGTCTACCAGGCCTTAAAGGTGGCCCGGGCCAGGGGGTTAAAAACGGCCGCCCTTACCGGTCAGGGGGGCGGTCGGCTAAGGGAGGTGGCCGAACTGGTGATTGCCGTGGCCTCTCAGGAGACTCCCCGGATCCAGGAGGCCCATATTTTCTGGATTCACCTGGTCTGCGAAGTCCTGGAGGAGGCCATCTTTGGGGCTAAAGATTGAAAGACCAGTTCTCTTCTGTTATCCCTTCCAAACCTGAAGCAGTCTTCTCTTAAGGAGAATATGATGCGTACCAGATATCAAATCCTCCGGGCCCTCAAACACCGACCGATGACCTTCTGGCAACTGGTCAATCTCCAAGATGCCCATCTGGTAGAGTTCCTTGAGGCCCTCAAAGATCTTCTGGATTCCGGCCAAATAGATTATCAAGATGGCCTATTTCGTCTCCGCGTCGATGTTCCCTATCAGCCTCGTCGGGAAGTTATCTGTCGGACCTGCGGCATAGGGGTGGAGCTCCGGGACTACTTTGGCCGGATTCTGGAGCTTTTTCTGGAGGAGACCAAAGATCGGCCTCTTCCGGTAAGTGACTTTGATCAGGGATTTGTCCGTCCTCAGGATACGGTGGCTCGTCTGGCCTATATGTACGAGCGGGGAGATCTCGAAGATCGGGAGATTTTCATCCTCGGTGATGATGATCTCCTTTCGGTAGCCATTGGCCTTACAGGTATGGCCCGGCGGGTGACAGTAGTCGAGGTGGATGAGCGAATTACGACCTTTATTCGAGATTTTGCTCAACGGCACGATCTGGATAACATTGTCGTTCGGGAATACAACGTCTTGGAGAACCTGCCCCCTGAGGAGAGGGGAGCCTACGATACCTTTGTCACGGATCCGGTGGAGACCAACAAGGGCCTTTTTCTTTTTGTGGGGCGTTGTCTTGAGACCTTAAGGGGGCCAGGAGCGGCTGGTTACATGGGGTTCACCCACCGGGAGGCCAGTCTTAAAAAATGGCAGCGGCTCGAGGAGTTCGTCATTAAGGCGGGTATGGTTATTACCGACATTCTGAGGGATTTTGCTACCTACCCAGAGCGAGAGAACCAGTGGGAGGAATTCTACGAGACCTATGAGATCATGAAAAAACTGGATCTTCCCATGCCTGATTGCGACTGGTATAAATCGGCCTTTGTTCGTATGGAGGCCGTGGCCCCGGTGAGTGTTCCGGAGTTTGATCCTCCAGGTGACCTCAAAGAGCTTTACTTTGACGATGAATCCTGGGCCACCCCTCATCCTAGTTTCATGAAAAAGGACTAGGCCTGTCCGATTAGCTTTAAGAATTCTTCCTCACTAATGGTTCGGACACCCAGGCGTCGGGCCCGTTCGTATTTAGAACCCGGTCTCTCGCCTACAACGACATAATCCACCTGGCGAGAAACCGAAGA
The DNA here is from genome assembly GCF_011207455.1 of Thermosulfuriphilus ammonigenes. Lineage (GTDB taxonomy): Bacteria > Desulfobacterota > Thermodesulfobacteria > Thermodesulfobacteriales > ST65 > Thermosulfuriphilus > Thermosulfuriphilus ammonigenes. The sequence continues at coordinate 1,016,543 of NZ_CP048877.1, read as the reverse complement.
GCCCACCCGACCTCCCAGCTCCTGGACTCGACGTTTGGCCTCTTCTCTGGTCATCGAGGAGAGGGCTCCAGTGAAGACAAAGGTCATGCCGGCCAGGGGCTTTTCTTGTGGTTTTTTCTCGGCCTCTTTGAAATGGATACCTGCCTCTAACAAGCGTCGGATGCGTTCTCGATTGTGTTTGTCTCGGAAATATTCAACAATGGAGGTGGCCACCTCGGGACCAATTCCCTCAATGGAGAGAAGGTCTTCCAGGCGGGCCTCCATAAGGCGATCCAGGCTTTTGAAGTGTTCGGCCAGGATCTGGGCTGTGACCTCCCCTACGTGCCTGATTCCCAGGGCGTAAATGAATCGGGCCAGGGTGGTTTCTTTGCTTTTTTCTATGGCCCGGATGAGATTTTGGGCCTTCTTTCGGGCAAACCCTGGAAGCTGCTCCAGGTCTTCTTCCTTGAGTTGATAAATATCGGCTACGTCCCGAACAAGGCCCATATCTACCAGGAGCTTGGCCACCTTCTCTCCCAGGCCCTCGATGTCCATGGCTCCTTTGCTGGCGAAGTGAATGACGGAGCGAACCAGCTGGGCATAGCAGTTTTTGTTGGGACATCGCCAGATGGCCTCGCCGGGTTTGCGGACCAGCTTTGAGCCGCAGATGGGGCAGTGACGAGGCATCTGGAAGGGACGCTCCTGACCGGTACGGCGTTCCTTGATGACACTGACAATCTCCGGAATAACGTCTCCCGCCCGCTGGACCAGCACCCAATCTCCCACCCGGACATCCTTACGGCGGACTTCGTCTTCGTTGTGAAGGGTGGCCCGGGAGACAATTACCCCCCCTACCTTAACTGGTTTGAGGATAGCCACCGGGGTTACGGCCCCGGTCCGGCCGACGCTGACGATAATATCCAGCACCTGGGTGGTGGCTTGGGTGGGTTCAAACTTGAAGGCCAACGCCCAACGGGGGCTCCGGGCCTTGGTCCCCAGGCGTTCCTGAAGCTCAAGATCGTTGACCTTAATGACCACACCGTCGATCTCGTAGGGGAGCCTCTCCCTTAGGCGATCCATCTCTCGATGGTATTCGATGGCCGCCCTGATACCCTTTACCAGACGAACATGAGGGTTTACCCGGAATCCCCACTTGGGCAGTGTGGTCAGGATCTCCCACTGGCTTCTGAAGGTATAGCCTTCAACCAGCCCCACCCCATAGCAGAAGATGTCAAGGGGCCTCCTGGCGGTAACGTTGGGGTCCAGCTGGCGCAGAGAACCGGCAGCAGCGTTACGCGGGTTAGCAAAGGGCGGCTCCCCCTGCTCCAGCCTTTGGCGGTTAAGTTCTCTGAACCGGTCTTTATCCATGTAAACTTCACCCCGAACATCAAGCCGCCGGGGAATGGGGACACCATCCAGGCTGAGAAGCCTTAAGGGGATAGATTTTATGGTCTTTAAGTTGTTGGTCACATCTTCGCCTACATAGCCGTCTCCCCGGGTGGAGCCCACGGTGAAAAGGCCATTCTCATAGACAAGATCCACTGCCAGGCCGTCTATTTTAGGCTCACAGGTGTAGTCGATCTCTTCGTCTTCAGGAAGGTTAAGGAAGCGTTTTAGGCGGCGGTCAAACTCCAAGACCTCCTCTTCGGTGAAGGCATCGTCCAGGGAGAGCATGGGGACCGAGTGAGGCACCTGACGGAACTCTTCGGCCGGGGCAAAGCCTACCCTCTGGGTAGGTGAGTCTGGCGTTATAAGCTCGGGGTACTTTTCCTCCAGCTCCTTTAGCTCCCGCATTAGAGCGTCATATTCGGCGTCGGAGATCACCGGGGAATCCAGGACGTAGTAGCGGTAATTGTGGTAGTTGATCTCCTCCCGGAGTTTTTTGACCCGTTCGACGATCTCCCTGGGGACGGCCATCATAACCCTCCCTTCTCGGGGTTAAAATTCCGCCAGCTCAATGGTTTCTTTGAGAAAGGCGGCGAAATCTTCTAATTCTTTACGATAATCTTCGCCAAGATGGATGTGAATGACCTGCCGCTCCAGATCAGAGAGGGCCTGAAAGTCGCCGTAGGCCTGGGCAAACTGGAGATCCCAAAGGGTATAGCCCTCACCGGGAACCATCTGCTCTTCCTTGCGCCCCCGGCGGGTAAAAATAAAAAATGAGCCGGTTTTGGGGCCTCCCTTATGCAGCTGCCCGCTGGAGTGGAGATACCGGGGGCCAAAGCCGAACATGGTTGAACACTGTCGCCTTGTCCGGACCATGGTTCGCAAGTCGGTAAAGAACTCTTCTAACTCGGCATCGTAGGGAAGATAGGCCAGGAAGGCCACATATGACCAGGGGGAGAGGGAGAGGAAAAATTTTCTTATGGCCAGCTTGAGGCTGGGGGTGTCTCCCAGGATGCGCGAGGTGATGAAGGCGTGGCCAGTGCGATCATCGAGGCCAAATTCTACTCCGAAGTCCCCGGTCTCTTTGAAGAGCTTAAGGATCTCGGCGGTCTTGCGTTTGGCCCGAATGACATCGGGTTCATCAAAAGGGTTAATATCCATAAAGTAGCCTACCAGGGCCGTGGCCATCTCCCAGCGGAAACACTCGGCCCCGATTTCATAGCGATCCTCCCACCAGTGGTTGACCAGCGGAAATTCATTTTGTTTGAGCTCAGAGAGCAGTCGGCCATAAATGTCGCGCCGGCCTTCGAGGCCCAGGTTGACAAAAAAACGATCTGGGCCGTAAACCGTAGGGGAACCGGGGGCTTCTCCGACGATAGGCACCACCCCGATGCCCGTCTTTCCGGTGCTTTCAGCCACCAGTTGCTCTATCCAGAGCCCGTAGGGGCGGATCAAAGGATCGGCCAGGATAGTCAGTTTGTCCCGCTCGAGGATGAAGTTTTCGCCGATATATTCGGCCAGTTTGGCCGCCGGATTGTACTCCCAGGGTACCTCCGGGCCACAGACGGTGGCCATCTCCTGGGCGGCCTTAAGGAGTCTTTCAAGGTCAAGCCCCATAAGGCCAGCGGGCACTAACCCAAAGTAGGAGAGGGCCGAGAAACGGCCTCCGACATCAGGAGGAGCCAGAAAGAGGCGCCGGAATTTTCTTTCTTCGGCGGTCTTGGCCAAAGGGGTCCCGGGGTCGGTTATGGCCGCAAAGTTTCCCCCCGGCTGATCCATAAGGCCCTCCAGTCGGCCCCAGAAGTACTTAAAGAGGCTGACCACCTCGATGGTTGTTCCGGATTTGGAGGCTACCAGGAAGAGGACTTTCTTGAGATCAAAATCGTCTTCCAGCTTGGCCACCTCTTCAGGATCTGTAGTATCCAGGACGAAAAAGTAGGGATAACCGGGCTGGGGGCCAAAGATCTTACTCAGGGTGAGGGCAAAGAGACTGGAGCCTCCCATGCCCAGGAGGCAGACGGCCTCGAACTCTTCTTTGACCTCCTCACTAAAGGAGCGGATCTCATCGATGCTTTTGGCCATGGCCTCTGGTAAATCCAGCCAGCCAAGGCGATTGCTGATGGCCTTCTGGACCTCTTCGTCACCACTCCATAGGCTGGCGTCTTTTTCCCAGAGGCGGTGGAGGATAAGGGATTTCTCTGATTCGCTAAGCTTAGAGGGACGAACAAACATACAAAGACCTCCTTGGATGATCTGACATCACGGAACAATAGCGTCTGATAGACGAAAATCAGCCCAGATATTAAAGCTAATATCCCCCGGTAATGCAAAACTTTTTCTCTGTTGGCTGTTCTTGACAGCCAGAGGGAGAGCTTTAGCTTGATAATGATTTTGGTTTCTCTTTCCTTGATTTAACAAACACCTTAAGGAGGCCAGGATGAGGGTTCTGATCCTTGCGGCCAATGGTTTTGAAGACAGTGAACTTCTTTGTCCTATGTACCGTCTGGCCGAGGCCGGCTATCAGGTGGATATTGCTTCCCTGGAGTGGGGAGAGATAACCGGCAAAAGGGGCTACAAGGTAGCGGCCAATCTCTCGGTGGATGATGTTTCACCCGATGGCTATCGCCTTCTTCTTATCCCTGGAGGCAAAGCCCCGGCGGCCCTGAGAGAGAATGGTGCTGTCCTTGAATTGGTGCGTCAGTTTGCCGCGGCCCGCAAACCAATCGCCGCCATCTGTCATGGTCCGCAGGTTCTTATATCTGCAGGCCTGCTCAAGGGGCGTCGGGCCACAGCCTACAAGACGGTGGCTTCCGAACTTAAGGCGGCTGGAGCCCTTTATGAGGACAGCCCTGTGGTGGTAGATGATATCTTTATTACCTCTCGGATGCCTTCGGACATCCCTTTCTTTATGAAGGAGATCATCAGAATTCTTTCTGAGGGGAGGGGAGGTTGTGCTTAAAACGGACTATCTCATTTTGGGTGGAGGTTATGCCGGGGTTCCCCTGGCCTATCGTCTGGCCCGTAAAGGAGAAGATTTTCTTTTGGTTAATCGCCGTCCCTATCAGACTCTGGCTGCCCTCCTTCCGGAGTTGATTACCGGCTCAATCTGTGAGGAAGAGGGGATCATCTGGCTCAAGCCTCTCCTTAAAAAGGTTCTGGTGGCCGAAGTCAGAGAGATAGATCTCTCCGGCCGACGAGTGGTCGCCCTTGACCACGGACGGGAGTCGGTACTTGTTGGTTGGAGAAAGGCCCTGGTGATCTGTCTGGGGTGGGAGCCGGATGTCCGTTTCCCGGCCAAGGGGGTCTGCTTTGTCCGCGAACTCCCGGATGCCTTCATGGCCCGCCGGGCCCTTTACCTTCAGGAGGGGCAGAGGGTGGTTATCTGTGGCGGCGGTTTTGTAGGGGTCGAGTATGCCGGGGAGATCGCTACAGACCTGGGGATCAAGCTGGGGCTGGAGATCCATCTCGTTGAAGCGGCCCCGGACCTTCTCTCTGGCCTGCCGCCTGAGGCTAGAAAGAAGGCCCGCTCGGTTCTCGAAGAACGGGGGGTTAAGATTCACACCGGGGTTCCGGTTGAGGCCATCGATAAAGGGCGTTTGGTCCTCAAAGACGGCACAGAGATTCCAGGTGACCTTTTCCTCTGGGCTGCTGGGGTGAGGGCCAGCAGGGTGCTGGAGGCTTCGGGGTTTGAGGTTGATGAGCGGGGCCGGGCCCTGGTGGACGAGTATCTTAGGGCCCAAGGTCGGGAGGATGTCTTTGTTTTAGGAGACTGTGCAGGCACAGGTCTTCCCATGCTGGGACAGATCGCCGTCCAGCAGGGAAAGTTTCTGGGGGAATATCTTCCCCAAATAGTCTCTGGTCAGGAGCCTCCCCCGCCCCGGTTTGCTTACAAGGGGCTGGTGGTCAGCCTGGGAGAGGCTGAAGCCGTAGCTGCCCTGGGAGATCGGGTTTCCTTCTCTGGGATGCTGGCCGTGGTTCTTAAAAAAATTCTGGGTAAGAAATACTTCTTAGATATACGAATCTGACCTTTTCCTACCCAGACCTTGCAAGTTGATCCATTCCCTTCTGGCAAGGCCCAGGAAGGATATGCTATCTTTAACGAGCTAGATCCAGAACGATCAAGTCAAGGAGCCAAAAATGGAGGACAAAGAAAAGCCACTTTATCATCCTGGATCTTCCCTCCCTCCTTATGAGGAGGAGATTGACTTAGCTGACATTTTTGCCGTCTTGTGGCGTCGAAGGCGGTTTATTTTAGGATTTACCTCCTTGTGTTTGTTAGTGGCTGGACTTTATTGCTTTCTCTCCAAACCTCTTTACAAGATATCTATGCAAATTCGTCCAGGAATAACTGGATTTGACAATGAAGGAAATCCGATTTCTGACTGGACGGTGGAGGATCTTCAGTCTTGGATAAATGAAAAGGCTTACATAAGTTTCTTGCTAAAAGAATTTAAAGGGAAAGAAATGTCAGAAATAAAGGCTAAAAGTCTTCGGAAAGGGACTTTAGTGACTTTGACTATGTATCATTCTGATCCTTCTTTAGGGCAGAAAATTTTGAATAAGGTAGTTCAATCTTTTGCTTCTGATGCTGAGGAAGGTCAGCTAAATAAACTCGGGTTTTCTCGACAGAAAGTCACCAATAAAATAGCTACTCTAAGAAGAAAAAGAAATCTGGCTCTTAAAGAGAAAGAGAGAAGAATCCATGCTTTAAAAGATGCAGAAGATCGTTCTCGAAGGCTCAGGGAAAAAATAAGCAAGATTGAAGAAAATGCTGCTGATTTACTTTTAGTTAGTAGAAATTTTGTTCAAACGGAAGAAAGCTATTTCCTTATTCAGGCAAACATTATTCAACAAAACGTTCTTTACTCTAACTTAAATCAATACTTAAATAGCATCAATGAAGAGGTTCTCCTTCTTCGAGAGGAAGTTTCTTCTTTAGATGAGGAAATAACTAGTTTGGAGGCACAAATTGCTGACTGGAAGGCCAGACTGGCCCTCCTTTCTCCAGTAGAGATAATTCAGCCTCCTTTTGCCTCTCCAAAACCGGTAAAACCAGAAAAGGCCAAAATTCTGGCCCTATCTTTAGTAGCAGGGCTCTTTATGGCTGTATTTCTGGCCTTCTTCCTGGAATTCTTGGAGAAGAGCCGAGATAAGATCAGACAGCAGGCCTAGTCCTCAAGCTCCGTTAGATCCACAAAGTTTCCTAAAAGCTCATAGAGAATGGGACGCATCTGCTCGTAGAGGTCATGGTCGCCGAGGATGGCCTCCTTGGTCTGGATATAAGGGGCGTCGATGATCTCATGTTCGCAGTGTTCCACCAAGGCGGCGACGTTTTCAGGACCTACCTCTAGGTGAAACTGAAGCCCCAGGACATAGTCCTCATAGAGAAAGGCCTGGTTTTCGCAAGCCTCTGATCTGGCCAGGTGCACGGCCCCTGAGGGGATCTCGAAGGTATCCCCATGCCAGTGAAAGGCCAGAAAGCGGTCAGGTATATCCTGAAGGAGGGGGTGGTCCCGGCCTTCTTCCGTAAGCTCTACCGGAAACCAGCCAATCTCTTTGTAGCGGTTGCTTCTGACCTCAGCTCCCAGAACAGCGGCCAAGAGCTGAGCCCCAAGACATATCCCTATACAGGGGATCTTCTCTTTAAGGGCCTGATTGAGAAATCTCTTCTCCTCCACCAGCCATGGGTAGGCCTCTTCGTCGTGAACTCCCATGGGGCCTCCCATGACCACTAAAAGATCAATCTCCCCCGGGGGGGGAAAGCCGTCTCCACCGTAGAGAGCCGTTCTGGAGATTTCAAAACCGGCATCCTGGGCCCAGTCAAGGATAAGCCCGGGGGTCTCAAAGGGGACGTGCTGAAGATAATGGAGACGTTTCATCGGGCCAGGGCCTCCTTTCTCCCTTCGGCCTGCCCTGGGGCCCAGGCCTTGAGGCGGTATCGGGCGGCCAGATCCTTGCGCCGCAGATATGCCTCCCGCACCAGAGCCATATCGGCCACAAAGTGGGGAAGCTCCTCCAAGGTCAGAGCCTGAGGGCCATCACAAAGAGCCTCCTCCGGTCGGGGGTGAAATTCTACCAGGATCATATTGGCCCCGGCGATGATTCCCTGGGCGGCGGCATGGAAGATATCAAGAATACCATCGGGGGCCCATTCCTTGATGCCTACCGAATGGGTAGGATCCACACAGACAGGCAGCCTGGTCAGGCGCTTGATTACCGGTACATGGCCAAAATCTATCAGGTTGCGATGGGGGTCTCCTAAATTGGTCTTTACCCCCCGAAGACAGAAGATGATATTACGATTTCCTTCACTGGCGATGTATTCACAGGCATTAAGGGCCTCTTCAATGGTGATGCCCATTCCCCTCTTGTAAAGGACCGGAAATTCATCCTGCTGGCCCACGGCCTTAAGAAGCTCAAAGTTCTGGGCATTGCGAGTGCCAATCTGAAGCATAATTCCTGTAGGCCGACCGGCCTCCTCTAAGGCCTGCCTTATTTCTTCAATATGGGATTCCTTGGTCACCTCCATGGCAATACAGCGAATATTATATTTGCCGGCCAGCTCAAAAAGCCAGGGAAGACACTTTTTACCATGCCCCTGGAAGGAGTAGGGGTTGGTGCGGGGTTTGTAGGCCCCCATCCGGCTGGTGCTGATCCCCATCTCCTTTAAGGCGGCAAAGATTCGGGCCACATTTTCCCGGGTGTCAACGGCGCACAGACCGGCAAAGATATGGAAAGAATCCTGGTCAAAGTGGAGACCATTGTAGTCAAACCCAAAACCCTCCAGCTCCTCCTGGTGGCGACCAATGAGACGGTACTTCTTGGAGACCCGGATGACCTTTTCTACGCCAGGAAGGGCCTGAATCTCCTCATCGGGAATGTGGGCTGTCGGGCCAATTACGTAGAGTTCCATGACGGTGCGGGTGGTGCCTCTGATGCCTGAGAGACGGGTGGTGATGCCCTCGTATTGGTGAAGCACATCAAGGATGCGCTTTACCTCTGGGCCGTGGGGGTCAAGATCCTGCTTGAGAATGATAATCATTTTATTTCTCTCCTAAATATAAGTGTCTTTTAATTTTTTCTGTAAGCCTGAGGCGCAAAAGGGACAAACTTGTCAAAAGGCCAATCCTCTGGTAAGGGAAAAGGTGATGTTTTTGCGCTTAAAGATCCCGCCAATTTCATTGGGGACATAATTATTTTTCACCTGGCTTTTTCTTTGTAATTTTCCAACTTTTGCTACTCTAAAAGATCTCTATCTAAGGGGTGTCCGATGCTGGGAAATTTTATCACAGACATCAGGGATGTTGAAGTCTTCGGTCCCGGAGTAAACCTGAGGGGTCTGGAGAAGGTCACGGATTTTTTCCCTTTTAAGGCCACAGAGTACTATCTGTCTCTTATAGACTTCAATGATCCTCAGGATCCTCTCCGACGTATTATCCTTCCTGACGAGGAGGAGTGCCAGCAATGGGGGCGCCTTGATCCCTCAAACGAGAGCTCCTACACCGTTGTTCCTGGTCTTCAGCACAAATATGGCTCCACGGCCCTCATCCTCTTCAGCAACCTTTGTCTGGGTTTCTGCCGTTACTGCTTCCGTAAGCGTCTTTTCCTTGAAGGGCGTCAGGAAAGGGTGGTTGATCTTGACGAGGCTATTCGCTATATCCGTGAGCACCCTGAGATTACCAATGCCATTTTAAGCGGTGGTGACCCTCTGGCCCTCTCAACCGCCCGCATTGAAGAAGCCCTGGCTCGGCTTCGGGAGATAGACCATCTTCAGATTATTCGGGTGGGAACCAAATGTCTGTCTTACAACCCGGCCCGGGTCATCAACGACCGTCGGCTTATAGAGGTCATCAGCCGCTATAGCGGCGCCGGAAAGAAGATATATATCATGGCCCATTTTGATCATGCCCGGGAGATTACTCCTGAGGCTGAGAGGGCGGTCCATATGCTTCTTCGGGCCGGCGCGGTGGTTCTCAACCAGACTCCTATCATCCGTGGAGTTAACGACACCCCTGAGGCCCTGGCCGGACTTTTCCGCCGGCTCTCTTCCATAGGAGTGGCCCCGTACTATGTCTTCCAGTGCCGGCCAGCAGTGGGCAACAAACCCTATGCTGTGCCCATTGAAGAGGCCTATCACATATTCGAAAGGGCCAGATCCTTGGGCTCCGGGCTAGACAAGAGGGCCCGATACGTTATGTCCCACGCCTTAGGAAAGATAGAAATCGTCGGCCTTACCGAGGATCAGGTCTTCTTTAAGTTCCACCGTGCTGCCGACAACTCGGATAGCGCCCGCTTTATGATCTACCGTCGCAACCCCAAGGCCTACTGGTTTGACGATTATGAAGAGGCTGTATCCGAGTATCCTCTTAGCCTGGTAAGTGGCTGTTACGGCCCGGAGTAATCAAACCTCGGTGACCTCTAACCACAGGGGCACAGCATGGGTGGCCGGGCCAAGCTCCTCGGTGGGCCCCAGACGCCAGCCGGTTATCCTTAAGCCATCTAGCTGGCGGTTAAGCTTTTCTACCAGGCCAGAGACATTTATCACCGGATGGCGAGCGAAGACCTCAGGGAGCCCATATGTCAGATGACAGGCTAGGCAGCGTCCTGGTCTTTGGCGAAGCTCAAAATCTAGCCTGATGAGCCCTCTTTCTTCATCAAACCAGCGATAGACCAGGAAAATATCGTAGGCTCCTTCCTCCGGGTCACCAAAGAGGGCCTCGAAGAACTGATTGGCTCTTTCCGGGGGAAAGAGTTTCTGTAAGAGAGCCTCAGAGAATAGTTGGCGCCGCTGGTCATCCATGAACTTGCCTCCCCGTTTGAGGATTTTCCCTCTTCAGTAAAAAGGACTTTAATTTTAGTGTTTCAAAATGCAAAGCGGCTCTACTCTCAAAAAACCTCTTTTGTCTCTAAGAGAGTAAGGTTTTAAGGAAAGAGTATAAAATTCATAACTATTCGCTTAAAAATGTTTTCCGGCTTAAAGAGGCGGGTATTTGAGGAAGGCTATCGATGGTGCCGAAGGGGGGAGTCGAACCCCCACGGGCATTAGCGCCCACTAGATCCTGAATCTAGCGCGTCTGCCAATTCCGCCACTTCGGCACGACTTTTTTAGATTAACCGGACCGCCTTCGGTGTCAATCCCTCAAATTAACCCTTAAGGATAAGTCCTTCGGGCAGGCTTTCACCGTAGAGCCTGGCGGCCTCTGCCTTCTCCAGGGGCAGGGGTTCTTTTAGCTGACGGATGATCCCCTTGGCCTGGGGGAAGAGCTCCAGATAGGCGATGAGCCGGTGCCGGGTGTCTTCGTCAATGTCTCTGGCCCGATCGCCTGTCATCCGGCCCAGGTGGCCCAGGGCCTGGGCCAAGGCCCAGGCGGCCTTCCCGGCCTTGGCCGGAGGAGTAAAACGTTCGATGAGGTCCTGGATCCAGCGGCAGACCTCCGGGGCCGGAACGACCTCATTGGCTGGTCCGTACAAGGGTTCTCGGGCCCCCAGCCGGGAGATGGTAAGAAAGGCCAGGTTAAGGGGCAGCCCCCGGCCAATCTCCGCCAGCAAAGCCCGCCCCAGATCCACCTTTGTCTGCCAGGGAAGACGCTCCAGGTTTCCGGCCAGAAGCCACATTTCGATCTTTTCTTCCCGAAAGAAGCGGACCTTTTGGCGGGACTTTTTCCGCCGAGGGGGAATTAAGACCGGTTTTATCCGGGCCAGAATCTGATTTTGCTGACCGGCAGTAAGGCCTCCGGCCAGCCGGCGCCAGAATATCCACCACTCTCGGGCGCAACTCACATCTCGGGGGTAGGCAAGACCCTCCAGATGGAGGGGCCAGAGCTGTTTAACCCTCCAGGGATCAAGGGGATCACCGTAGCCCGGACGCATGAAGAAACCGGCCAGGTTGAGCCATCGGGCTTCGTGGGCTGGACTGCGCCGCCGTTCCTTTTTGAGCTCGATGACTACCTCGGCCAGGGCCCTGAGGAGACTGAGCGGCCACTGATCCCGTTCCATCTCCAGGATCTCCCGCAACCTGCGGGGTAGGGCCTCGGGAGAGGCCTGGCCGGAGAAGACAGCTCTTAAGGCCTCAGCAGCGGCCTCAAAACGTAGCCGAAGATCTTCTTCCAGACGGTCAACCAGGGCCCTTCTGTCTTCTTCGGTGGGTTCCACTACTACTCCTGTGGCCAGGGGGGCTGTCTCCCTGGATGGCTTCTCGCGGCGGAGGTCAAACTGGAGACGCCACCGATGAGGGCTCTCTAGCGAGCGACAAAAGACCTCCAGGGTCCCTACCTCGGTGAGCCTAGCTCCTACACGGACAGCGATGTGTCTTCTCTCCCCCTTTTTTCCATACTTAAGAACTGTTACCAGAGGCGGAAGCTCTGCCAGCTCTCCTTTAGAGAGGTTGACTACATCGCCTAGGCCATCTTCTTGGCGATCGGTAGCATGATAAAGGCTGAAGCGGACCGGGCGATTGGTGATAACATCAAAGTCTCGAGGAACTTCCAGTTCGCTACCCTCTTCGGTTCCCTGAGGGATAAGGCAAACAGCGGTTAGCTTATCTTTTTCAGGGCTGGCTACCCCCAGGTAGTAAGACCTTGGCACCCCCCCGCCGACCCTGATCCCCAGGCCCCGACGGACAAGGCCGTAATAGGCGGCCCCGAGGGAGATAGCCAGGTCAAGAGAAGGGTTTGTAAGTTCCCTGGGCTCCTGGCCGAACCACCCGGCCAGAGATTCAAGAATTCGTCTCCGGAGGAGGGTGGGTTTCATGGCCCCGCCGTTGAAAAGAACCAGGTTGGGAGCTCTTTCCCCGTGGCGGTAAAGGAAGGCCGCCAGGTGTTTGGTAATGGCTGTCTCCCGGGCATAGGGAAGCCCCCATTCTTTAAGCCCTCCGGGGACGGACTTAAAGCCTTTTAGGCCATCGTGCCAGGGCTGGGGCGGGAAGAATTCCTCAAGGATGAGGGACAAGACTTCTTCTTTTCTCAGCCGAGCCACCAGGGTCTCGGCAATAAGGGCTGTCCCCCGGCCAGTGAGCCTTACAGCTTCTTCCCCTGGGCCATCTTCGGCTAAGAGCCTTTCTTTAACCTGACGGCATTGGTGGGTGAGCATCTGGAAGCGAACCAGGTCCAGCCTGGCCCCGGAGAGCTTCTTTTCCACCAGACGGGCCAGGGCCAGGTCCATATTATCTCCTCCGAGAAGGATATGGTCTCCTACGGCGACCCGTTTAAGTTCAGGTCCCTCTGGCCCCGGTTGGGCTTCAATGAGGGTAAAGTCGGTGGTTCCTCCCCCGATGTCACAAACGAGAATGAGGTCTCCCTGGCGGATAAACTCTGTCCAGCCTTCCTCGTTGGCTGACAACCAGGCGTAGAAGGCGGCGGTAGGCTCCTCAATAAGGGTGACAGAGAGCCCGGCGGCCTTAGCGGCCTCAAGGGTGAGCTCTCTGGCCACCTCATCAAAGGAGGCCGGCACGGTGACAATGACCTCCTGGTTTTCAAACCGGGCCTCAGGGTCATCCTTGGCTATCGTCCAGTCCCAGGCCTCTTTTATGTGGCGAAGATATCGGGCCGAGGCCTCAACTGGCGAGACTTTCTGCACCTCCTGACCAGCCCCCCACGGAAGAATGGGTGACCGTCGATCCACTCCTCCATGGCAAAGCCAGCTTTTGGCCGATGAAACGAGGCGATTGGGAACCTTGAGCCCCTGTTGACGGGCGAAGACCCCGACGATGTAATTTCGATCCTTGTCCCAGGGCAGGGCGCATGATCCAGGTTCGAGATCAAATTCCCCCGGCAGATAAAGAAAAGAAGGGAGCATGGCCTGGGGAGAGAGTCGCCCCCGATCTATGAGCTGAGGGACCTCAAATATCTGCAAACGGGGTCGAGGCCCGGGTTCTTGAAGGTCCACATAGGCTACCGCCGAATTGGTGGTTCCCAAGTCTATCCCTATTAGATAGCGCGACATAGATTAGAAAACTCCACAAAGAAAAATTTCGTCTCTTATATAATCTGCTTATTATATCTAATTGATCCTGGCCTTTTTGCCAAAGGGAGCTTATGGAAGGCCTTTGAGGAAGCCCTCTATGGCCTCAAGAAGGAGGGCTTCAAAACCACCAAAAGGTTCAAGCCCCCGACGACCAAAGGTAAAGTTGATCTCCAGCACAAGGGGCTCGCCTTGGGGGGAAAAGGCCAGATCAAACCCGGCCAGGTTTATTCCCACCCGGCGGCAGATTTCCTTTATGAGGCTATGGCCGCGGGCTTGAAGATCTGGACGGTAATCGTAGTCTATTTCTCCCCCCCGGGCCAGATGATGATGAAACCCCGGCCGCCGGCGCCAGTAGCTGATAATCCGCTGGCCGATTACCGTCACCCTGAGGTCTTCCTGGAGCCCAGGAAGATACTCCTGAATGATAAGCCCTTCCCGGCCCTGTATCTCTAAGGCCTTCAGCCTGGATATGGCCTTTTTGAGATCCTCTTCACCGCTTATCAGCCAGGTGCCGCCCCCTTCGCCGCCGATATCCGCCTTGAGAACAAAAGGAAAGGCGGGGAGCCTGAGGGTGGGGCTCAGGGGATGATCTCTTAGGAGGGGTTCAAGCTGGAGACAAGCGATGGTTCGGGGGTGGGGAATATCAAAGGCGGAGAAGGCCAAAGCCTGCCCCACTTTGCCGGGGAACCGGAAACGAAAATCATAATTGGGAAAGGTAGGAGCCAGCTCCCGGGCCAGCCAATAAAGCTCCGGTCTGACCGTCTGGGGGAGGACAATGGCCCGGGCCCGGGAGAGTATTCCCAGCTCTCTGTCCCCTAAAAAGCCCTTGGCCCAGAGAAAGATGTCGCCTTCATAGAGGGGGTTTAAGGAAACTACCGGGGCCGATTCGGCCTCAGGCAATGGTTACCTCCGGACAAAGATAGACATCCTGAACAGCGTGAATGATGGCTATCCCCTCTTCCATGGGGCGCTGAAAGGCCTTGCGTCCCAGGATAAGCCCCATACCGCCGGCCCTTTTGTTGATTACCGCTGTGCGCACTGCCTGGGCCAAATCATTGTCGTCGGAGGGCCCCCCAGAGTTAATTAGCCCAGCCCGGCCCAGGTAGCAGTTGGCCACCTGGTAGCGGGTCAGGTCTATGGGGTGGTCGCTGGTTAGCTTCTCGTAGACGAGGGGATGGGTTTTGCCAAACTTAAGGGCCAAGTAACCACCATTTGTCTCCGGTAGTTTTTGTTTAATGATGTCCGCCTCTAAGGTCACCCCTAAGTGGTTGGCCTGGCCGGTTAAGTCCGCAGCCACGTGGTAGTCGGCCTCTTTGGTTTTGAAGGCCTCGTTGCGCAGGTAACACCAGAGGATGGTCACCATTCCCAACTCATGGGCCCGGCGGAAGGCCTGACTGATCTCCATGATCTGGCGCCGGCAGTGGGGAGACCCGAAGTAGATGGTCGCTCCTACCCCAATGGCCCCCATATCAAAGGCCTGTTTGATGTCGGCAAAGAGGGTCTGATCGTATTGATTGGGATAAGACAAGAGCTCGTTATGATTTATCTTGAGAATGAAGGGAATCTTGTGGGCATACTTTCGAGCCACACTCCCCAAAACCCCAAGGGTAGAGGCCACGGCGTTGCACCCGGCCTCAATAGCCAGGCGGACGATGGCCTCAGGATCAAAGTAGATAGGATTGGGGGCAAAGGAGGCGCCGGCAGAGTGCTCTATACCCTGATCCACCGGTAAGATAGAAAGATACCCCGTTCCGGCTAACCGGCCGTGGTTGAAGAGAAGCTGGAGATTTCTTAAAACCGCCGTGGGCCGGTCGCTAAGGGCTACCACCCGGTCAACAAAGTCAGGCCCTGGGAGGTGAAGCATCTCTTTGGGAATGGTCTGGCACCGATGTTCCAGCAGGTAAGAGGCCTCATCTCCTAAAAGCTCAGCAATTTTGTCAATTGTGGCCGACATCTTCGTCCTCCTTTCCCTTTCTAATTTTGCTAAGGTAATTCTTACTTCGAGGCAGTTCAATGAAACCCTTGAAAGTATTTTCGTGAATACCTATTCATTCCATGAGAAGTTTTTGGGGAGTCTGAATGGGAGAGCTTCGCGTGGGACATGGCTACGATGTTCATCCGCTGGTGGAAGGGCGCCCTCTGGTCCTGGCCGGAGTGGCCATACCCTTTGAGAAGGGCCTGGCCGGCCATTCGGATGCCGATGTTATCACCCACGCCGTCTGCGACGCCCTTCTGGGGGCCGCCGGCCTGAAAGATATCGGTCAACTATTTCCTGACTCAGACCCTCGTTTTCGTGGTATAGAGAGCCTTAAGCTCTTAAAAGAAGTGGTGGATCTTCTGTCCGAGAGGGGCTGGAGGGTGATAAACGTTGATGTAACCGTCGTCTGCCAGAGCCCAAAACTTGCTCCCTATCGGGAAGAGATGATAAGACGCCTCAGGGAGGCCATGGGGGAAGGCGCGGTAAACATCAAGGCCACCACTACTGAACATCTGGGTTTTATTGGTCGAGGAGAGGCCATTGCTGCCCACGCCGTCTCCCTGATCACCAAAGGCCAAGATCTGACCGGATGCCGTGATAGGCTCTGAAGATAGGGCCCGGCCGGGAAAGACCCGGAAGGGCTTTTATTTAAAAGATTGAGGAAAAGAGAAAGGAGGTATTCTATGAAAATCACGCTTTCTATCATTAAGGCCGACATCGGAGGATACGTCGGTCATTCTTCCACCCATCCCGAAGTGGTGGCTAAGGTAACGGAGGTAGCCCAGGCGGCCAAAGGGGATCTGCTTATAGACGTTTCGGTCCTTACCTGTGGTGACGACATTGCCTTGGTGATGACCCACCAGCAGGGGGTGGATAACGAGAAGATTCACAAGCTGGCCTGGGATGCCTTTGTGGCCGGAACCCAGGTGGCCAGAGACCTGAAGCTCTACGGGGCCGGCCAGGATCTTCTCTCAGATGCCTTCTCGGGCAATGTTCGAGGCTTAGGACCGGGGATTGCCGAGATGGAGTTTGAAGAGAGGAAGAGTGAGCCGGTGATTGTCTTTTTCGCCGACAAGACCGCCCCCAGCGCCTGGAATCTTCCCCTCTACGAGATGTTTGCTGACCCTATGAACACCGCCGGCCTGGTTATCGACCCTTCAATGCACGGTGGCTTTACCTTTGAGATTATGGATGTTTATACCGGGAAGGTGGTCAAGCTGAAGACTCCGGCCGAACTTTATGACCTTCTGGCCCTTATTGGTTCAGTAAGCAAGTATGTCGTTCGGGCCGTATACCGCAATTCCGATGGGGAGATAGCGGCTGCGGCCTCTACCCAGAGGCTTTCTCTTATGGCCGGTCAGTATGTGGGTAAGGATGACCCGGTCCTGGCGGTGAGGTCTCAGAGCGGTTTCCCGGCCATTGGAGAGATCCTCGAGCCCTTTGGACGTCCCTGGCTGGTGGAGGGCTGGATGCGGGGGTCCCACACCGGTCCTCTGATGCCCGTCTCCTTTAAGCAGGCAAAACCCACCCGGTTTGATGGTCCGCCCCGGGTAATTGCCGCTGGCTATCAGATCTGCAATGGCCGACTGGTAGGTCCGGTGGATCTCTTTGATGACCCGGCCTTTGATATGGCCAGGCACGAATGCTCCTACATGGCCAATCGCCTGCGGCGCCAGGGAATCTTCGAACCCCACAGATTGCCTCCCGAGGAGATGGAGTACACCACTTTGCCCAAGGTTATGGAGCGCCTTAAGGATCGTTTTATGGATTCGGGAGAAAAGATGGCCAAGGATGCCAAAATACTGGAGAAGGAAGATATGGACTAAAATTTAACAGGGCTTAAGGGGGGCGGCCAAAAAGCCGCCCCCCTTAAAATTGCCGGTCTTTAAAGGTGATTTTCACCAGAGGCTCTTTGGGAAGGAAGCTCCCCTTTAAGCCCCCTTACAGGCGGTCACACCGAGTGTAGGCCAGAATGGTTTCGATCTCTTCGTCTATTTCGTCTTTAAGATCTGAGAGGCGATACGTCCGCTGACAGACCTGGCAGCGGAAATAAACCGAGCGTCAGCTCCGAAAGAGTTCTAGCTTGGCGCCGCAAATCTTACACTTCAAAGTGAGTCCCCTCCCCACAGGATTTCTTTTTAGAATAGCCTTATCGACTCCTAAAAACAACCTCTTCCCGGCTTTACCTTCCGGGCTTGTGTTTCTTACCTCCTCTGGTATGAGCTCTTTAAAAACATTTTGGATAAATGGCTGACGAAAACCCCATGATTACCACCGTTTCTGATCTCATCTTCCGGGCTGTAAAGGCCTACGAAGGTCTTCCAGCCCTGACGTTCAGGGAGGGGAAAAGCTGGCAGACCATTTCCTATGGTGGGTTGTGGCAGAGGGCAAGCTTTCTGGCCCGGAAGTTTGAGGAAAGGAAGCTCTCTCCTCGGGAGAGGGTGGCCATCTATATTGACAGCGGTCCCAACTGGTTAATTGCGGATCTGGCAGCCCAGATAGCCGGTTTAGTCACTGTTCCCCGAGGAATCTCTGCCCCCGAGGAGGAACTGGCCTTTCTCCTTGATCACTCCCAGGCCATGGCTGTGGTCGTCGAGCCCCAAGGGCTTTCTAAGTTGGAGAAGGTGCTTTCCTTAGTGGCCCGAGACCCGGAAGTCTTTGTTGTAGAGAACCTGGGTCAGGATGAGTTTCGAAAGCCAGGGGCTCTCCCTGACGACCTGGCCACTATTGTTTACACCTCTGGCACCACCGGCAACCCCAAGGGAGTAATGCTTACCCAGGCCAACATTGCCTCCAACGTCTTGGCCTGCCAGACTGTGCTCAGGCCTCGGCCGGGAAAGCGCTATCTCTCCCTTCTTATGCCCTACCATATGCTGGAGCGCACCGTTGAGTATCTTCTCCTGTCTTCCGGGGTAGAGATAATCTTTAGCGACAAGCGCCATTTTCGGGAGGACTTAAGGCGCCATCGCCCTCATTATCTGGTGGGGGTTCCCCGTCTCTGGGAGGCCTTTTATCAGCGGATCAACCAGGAGGTGGCTTCAAGGGGGCTTGAGGCCTGGTTTAAGCGAGCCCTGAGGGTGGGGCTCCTCTTCCGCCGTTCCCTTAAGATGATCCGGGGGGAGACCGCGGCCGTCGGCCCCATGGCTCGCCTTAAGCATCTTCTCGGCGGCCTGGGCGGCGGTCTTATCTTCTTCCTCCCCTGGCTTCTGGCTGAGGCCGTTTTCTTCCGGCGGCTGAGGGGGGTTTTTGGCGGCTCGGTGGAGATGGCCATAAGCGGCGGGAGCACGTTGGCTCCCGAACTTGATGATTTCTACGAGGCCATAGGGATGCCCCTCTTTAACGGCTACGGCCTCACCGAGACCTCTCCGGTGATCTCTGTTCGTTATAAGGGACGTAACCTGCCAGGTACAGTAGGGCCGCCCCTGCCGGGAACGGAGATCCGCATTGAGCCTCCAGAAAAGGGGGAGGTTTTGGTCAGGGGGCCTCAGGTGATGAAGGGGTACTGGCAAAATCCTTCGGCCACTGCCGCCATTTTTACTGATGACGGTTTTCTTAAGACCGGGGATCTGGGTTGTTTTACTCCTCGGGGAGATCTTATCATCTGTGGTCGCCTTAAGGATGTCATTGTCCTGTCCAGCGGTGAGAACGTTGATCCTGACCCCATCGAGGCCCTCCTTTTTGAGAGCCCCTTTATCTCCCAGGTGATGCTTGTTGGTCAGGATCGCAAATTCCTTGGGGCCTTGGTAGTCCCTGATCGAGAAAGGCTTCTGGAGTGGGCCAGGCAAAGGGGGCTTGATCTGAGTTGGCCGGATCTCTGCCGATCTCCGGAGGCCCGGGACTTTATCCATCAGGAGATAAAGGCCATTCTTTCCCGGGCTCGAGTCCATCCCTTTGAGCATGTAGGGGCAGTCCGGCTCATTCCCGAGGATTGGACTCTGGAAAACGGGCTTCTCACCTTCACTTTAAAGAAGAGGCGGGCCCTGATCAGTAAAAGATATGCCCATGAGATCGAGGAGATGTATTCGTGAAGGCTCTGCGTTTGACACCGGGAGGCCTTAGAAAAATTCTCTCCGGTCGCCTTTGGCTGAAGATGGACGATCTGGCCGAAAGCCCCCATTGGCCTCCGGGGACCTGGCTGATTCTCCTTAGCCCCAGAGGGGAGCCAGTGGCCACCGGATACCTTGATTTCCAGAGATCTATCGCTCTCCGGGTGGTGGCCACGGAGGTGGTTTCCCCGGAGGTGGATTTCTTTAGAGAACGTTTTAAAGCGGCCCTTTGCCTGCGCCGGGAACTTTTTCCGGGAGAGCCTGCCTACCGGTTGGTCTTTAGCGAGGCAGATTTTCTCCCGGGCCTTATTGTTGATCGCTATGGGGATCTTTTTGTCCTTCAGGTGGCCACCGTTGGCATGGCCACCCGTCTCAAAAGTGTTTTAGCGGCCCTAGAGGAGCTCTTTCCCCAAGGGGCTTTTTTCCTCCAACCCGGCCCAGGGCTTGATATTCCCCGGGGATTTGTTCGGGGGACCTTTCCTCTTCCCTACTGGGTGAAGGTAGGGGGTCTTCTTTTTCCAGTTGATCCTGAATCCGGCCAAAAGACGGGTCTTTTTCTGGATCAGCGGGAGAATCAGAAGGCCGCCTGCAGATTTTTCTCTGGTCGGCGGATCCTTGACCTCTTTTGTTACCTTGGCGGCTGGGCTCTCAACGCGGCGGCCGCCGGGGCCAGGGAGATCTTAGGGGTAGATCGTTCGGCCTGGGCCATCTCTCAGGCCCGGCTGGCGGCCCAGCGCAACGGTCTGGAGGTTCAGTTCCTCCAGGAGGATGTTTTCTCCTTTCTCAGGCGTCCTCAAAGGCCTTTTGACGTGGTCATTGTTGATCCGCCGGCCCTTATCAAAAAGAGATCACATCTTGCCGCCGGCCTTAGAAATTACCGTCGTCTCAATCACTTGGCCATCAAAGCCCTGAAGCCTGGAGGGCTCCTCATCTCCTGCTCCTGCTCGCACCATCTCTCTCTCCAGGAACATCAGCACCTGGTGCAGCAGGCGGCCCAGGGGCTTCTCCGTCCTGCCCGTCTTCTGGAGATCCGGGGGCAATCTCCGGACCACCCTGTCCTTCTTTCCATGCCTGAGACCGCTTATCTCAAGTGTCTTCTGATCCGTGTTTAAGGCTCTCCTGTTTTCTGGAGTGTTTCTTTGTTAGGTAAAGCTTCAGCTACAGATTAAAAAGTTGTAGTAAATGCAAAAATATAATAGAAAACATTCCCATCGGGGAAGGGGCAGGGTGCCTGATAATAAAAAAGCGAGAAAGGAGGCGTGAAATGAAGAAAATAGTGGCATTTGTAGCCATTGCCCTTTTATTAACGGTTGGTCAGGTATGGGCTTCGGGGCACGGAGCTGCCGGCCCCAGCCCTTCGGAGGCCCTGGAGAAGGTAGTAGAGGGCAACAACGAATTTGTCTCCAGTCACCATCCGGAGTATTTTTCGGCTTATCAGACCTCTCAGCATCCTTTTGTCACCCTTATCACCTGCTCTGATGCCCGGGTGCATATGTCTGCCCTGCTCAAGGACCCCATCGATAAGATGTTTGTCATCCGCAACATTGGCAATCAACTGGTGGTCTCCCATGGGTCTATAGACTATGGGGTTCTTCACCTTCACACCCCTATTCTGGTCATCTTAGGGCACACGCACTGTGGGGCGGTCAAGGCGGCCATGGGAGATTATCGCAAGGAGACAGAGGCCATCCGTAATGAACTTGATCATCTCCATCTCCCTATCTCTGCTGACGACGGTCGGGGAGACTTTGAAAGCCGTTGGCTCAAGAATGTGGAGCGTAATGTGGACTGGCAGGTGGCCCAGGCCATCTCTTTTTATCACGACCTGGTCAAGGAGGGGAAACTGGTCGTGGTCGGGGCCGTCTATGACTTCATCAACGCCTATGGTAAGGGCTATGGTCGGATGGTCATCATCAATGTCAATGGAGCCACCTCTCCTGAGGCCATTAAGCGTCATTCTGTAACCAGCAAACTCTCCGAGAAGATCAAAAACCTGGTGGTGGCTGCTCACCACTGATTACCCAAGTGAGTCAAAAATCCGCCCCTTCCCCGGGCCTGCCAGCTTGATATTTTCTCCCACAAGATCTTGAAAAAAGCGGCTGGACCCATTACCGAGAAAGAGTTCCGGGAAAACACTTGGGGGTAGGTAATGTGTCAGGCTAAGGTTGTCCTCCTTAAGGGGGACCAGGAAGAAGAGATTATGAAGGATGTCATCTGGCTTGAGGTCAAAGGGGATGAGGTCAACCTGAGAACCTTCTTTGACCCTCCCTCTAGCCTGCGGGCCACCGTTGAGAAGATAGACTTCCTCAAACATATTGTTTATTTAAGGAGAAGTGATGATGGATGATCGTGAGCGTCTCAAGGTTCTTATCCCCCACTGGATAGAGCACAATCAGGAACACGCCAAGGAGTTTGAGTCTTGGGCCGAGAAGGCCGGGGAAGCTGCGGAAGACCTCCGTCAGGCCGCCCGTCTGGTCTATGAGGCCAATGAGGCCCTTAAGCGGGCGGCTGAAAGGCTCTAATTGTTGCCGCCTTCTAGAGCTCATGTTATTTTTTCTTGGGTTTTAGCTCTTTCAAAAATGAGAGAGGGTCTGGATGAGCTCTTTATGGCAGAGGCCCTTCTTGAGGCCGAAAGGGCTCAGGCCGCCGGTGAGGTTCCTGTAGGGGCTGTAGTTGTCTCCCCTGAAGGCGAGATCCTTGGGCGGGGCCACAATCTGGTTATCACAACCTGTGATCCTACGGCCCATGCTGAGATCAACGCTCTTCGTCAGGCCGCCCGGAAGGTCGGTAATTACCGGCTGCCAGGGGTCACTGTCTACGTGACCATTGAGCCGTGTCCTATGTGTGCCGGAGCTTTGGTCCTGGCCCGGGTTTCGCGGCTGGTCTTTGGAGCAGGGGATCCAAAATCCGGGGCCTGTGGTTCCCTGTATCAGATAGTCCAGGATCAGCGCCTTAACCACCGTCTGGAGGTGGTGGCGGGGGTCCTGGAGAATCGCTGCCGGGAGATCATCCAGGCCTTCTTTAGAGCACGTCGCTAAGCCCGGAGGGGTACCGAAGTGGTCGTAACGGGGTCGACTCGAAATCGACTGTCCCCTTAATCGGGGACCGTGGGTTCGAATCCCACCCCCTCCGCCAAAACGGCGTCATTATGCGGAGAGGTGCCCGAGCGGCCGAAGGGGCACGACTGGAAATCGTGTGTACGCCCACAAGGCGTACCGTGGGTTCGAATCCCACCCTCTCCGCCATTTTTATTTTTGGGCCGTTGGGTCCTGCGCAACGAATCCCTGTGAACCCCGCCAGGCCCGGGAGGGAGCAACGGTAGCAGGGCCCTTCGTGTGCCGCAGGGTAGCCCGACGGCCCTCTTTTTTCTTATGTCCTACCTAGTACTGGCCAGAAAATATCGTCCTCAGACCTTTGATCAGGTCGTTGGGCAGGATCATATTACATCCACTCTCAAGAGGGCCCTGGCTCTGGGCCGGGTGGCCCATGCCCTCCTTTTCTCCGGCATCCGTGGGGTGGGTAAGACCTCAGTGGCCCGGATTCTGGCCAAGGCCCTAAATTGTGAAAAGGGCCCGGCGGAGAACCCCTGTAACCAGTGCCCCGTCTGTGAGGAGATCACGGCCGGCCGGGCGGTAGATGTCTACGAGATAGACGGGGCCTCCAACAGAGGAATAGATGAAATCCGGGATTTACGGGAAAACATTCGTTTTATGCCTGTTCGGGCCCGCTACAAGGTTTACATCATCGACGAAGTCCATATGCTCACCAAAGAGGCCTTCAATGCCCTCCTTAAGACTCTAGAGGAGCCTCCGGCCCATGTCTTTTTTATTCTGGCCACTACCGAGGCCCACCGGATTCCTTTGACCATCCTTTCTCGCTGTCAGCGCTATGAATTTAGACGCCTGCCGGTGCGTCGGCTGGTGGACCACCTCCGGCGGGTAGCGGCCAGCGAGGGGGTAGAGATGGCCGAAGCGGCCCTTTCCCTTATTGCCCAAGCGGCCGAGGGAAGCATCCGGGATGCCTTGAGCCTTCTTGACCAAGCACTGGCTGCTGGGGCTCGAAGCGAGGAGGAGGTCATTGATGCTTTGGGCCTCATCAGCCGCCGGCTTCTTGTCGATCTTATCGAGGCCATTCTGGCCTCAGATGCCCAGACGGCCCTTTCCCTGGTCGGCCAGGCGGCAGACTTCGGCTATGATTTGTTGCGCCTTTCTGAAGATCTGGTGCGTTCCTTTCGGGATCTCACCATTCTTAAGGTCTGCGGCGCTGATGAGGTTCTGGTTAACCTTCCCTCAGAGGAGATAGGGCGTCTTGAGTCTCTGGCCCGAAAGGTCTCAGTAGAGAGTCTACATCTTTATTTTCAGACCTTTCTCAGGGAACATGAGGGGGTGAGACGCTCGGCTCTTCCTCGTCTGGCCCTGGAGATGGCGGTTATCAAGGCCTGTGAGGTGAAAAATGTCCTCGGTCTTGAGGAGATCCTTAAGGAGATCAAACGCCTCCATAGCAGCACCGCTCAGTCTATGGTGGCATCAACTTCGCTACCTTCCGGGGAGACTCCCGGAGATCTTTCGGGGTTCCTTTCCTTCCTGAAGGAAAAGCATCCTTCCCTTGGGGCTTACCTTAACCAAGTCAAGAACAAGGTCTGGGACGGGCGGGTTCTTCGTCTCCAGGTGCCCAAGGGAGGGCTTCTTGAGCATAAGGATCGGCGTCAGAGTCTGGAGGCGGCCCTTAAGGAGTTCTTCGGCCCTGAAGTGACCTTGGAGCTTGATTTTCAAGAAGAAGAGCCAAACAATAGCCGAAACCTGCGCCGTGATATTCTTCAGGACCCTCTAGTCCAGGAGACGGTAAAGGTTTTTAACGCCCGGGTTACCGGGTTCAAACCACACCTGCGGAAGGAGTAGCTATGCACAATATCAAGGACCTTATGCGTCAGGCCCAGAAGATGCAGGCTCGTCTGGCCAAGCTTCAGGAGGAGCTGGCCGACAAGACGGTGGAGTCCAGCGTTGGCGGCGGTATGGTCACAGCCGTGGTCAATGGTCGCCAAGAGCTCGTTTCCATTAAGATAGATCCGGAGGTAGTAAACGCCGAGGAGGTGGAAATGCTTGAGGACCTCATCGTGGCTGCTGTCAATGACGCCCTTCGCAAGTCGCAGCAGATGGTTCAGGAGGAGATGACCAAACTTACCGGGGGAATGAAGATCCCCGGTCTCTTCTAGGGGCTATGGCCGCTTATCCTCCAGCCCTCCTCCGCCTGATCACCAATCTTTCCCGGCTTCCGGGGGTGGGGGAGAAGACTGCTACCCGTCTGGCCCTCCAGATTCTTCGCTGGCCCCGGGAGGAGGCGGTGGAGTTGGCCCGGAGCATTGCCTCACTCCATGAGAAGGTCTGTCTATGCTCGCACTGTCTTAACTTTGCCGAGACCGATCCCTGTCCTATATGTGCGGATCAGTCCCGACGATCGGATCAGCTTTGCGTCGTTGAGGATCCGGCGGCCCTGATGGCCGTGGAGAAGTCCGGGGTCTTTCGTGGTCGCTATCATGTTCTCCACGGTCTTCTCTCCCCTCGGGACGGTATCGGCCCCCAGGAGCTGAGGATAAAGGAGCTTCTTTCTCGTATCCCTAAGGAAGGCATTCGGGAGATCATCCTGGCCCTTTCTCCCACAGCTCCAGGGGAGGCTACTGCCGCCTATCTGCGAGACGTCCTTAACCGCAGTGGAGTACGGGTTTCCCGCATCGCCTGCGGGGTGCCCATGGGAATGGAGATAAAATACGTCGATGAGATGACCCTCCGTCTGGCCATCGAGGGGCGACGTGATCTTAGCGCTTAAAGGCCACCCTTCCTCTGACTAAGGTAAGGATAGCGGCCCCCTTCATCTCCCAGCCCAGAAAAGGGCTATTCTTACTTCGCGACTTCAGCCCCTCTGGCGTGACCCTCCAGGAGAGTTCAGGGTCAATTACGGTAATATCCGCGGGAGATCCGGGGCGGAGCTGGCCACCAGGTAAGCTCAGAATCCGGGCCGGATTGAGGGATAGAAGTTCCGCCATCCGGAGCCAGTTGATAATTCCCCGACGGACGAGCCTTAAGGTGAGTGGGAGGGCTGTCTCCAGACCAATGAGGCCACAGGCGGCCTGGGCAAATTCGACCTCCTTTTCCAAGACACTGTGAGGAGCGTGGTCGGTGGCAATGACATCGATGACCCCTTCAGCCAGGGCCTCAATAATGGCCTCTCGATCCTCTTCGGTGCGCAGGGGAGGATTCACCTTGGCCAGGGTATTGTAGCCGGCCACCGCTTCTTCGGTGAGGCTGAAGTAGTGAGGGGCGGTCTCTGCGGTTACGGGCACGCCAGCCTCTTTGGCCCGGCGGATAATTTCACAGGCCCCTTTGGTACTTACGTGGGCAATATGAATGGGGGCTCCGGTGAGGGCCGCTAGAGAAATGTCTCGAAAGATGGCCACCTCTTCGGCGGCCTTTGGTATCCCCTTAAGCCCCAAGAGGGTGGAAAGGGCGCCTTCGTTCATCTGGCCACCAGCCGAAAGGGCCAGCTCCTCGGCATGAGATATAATGGGCAGATTGAAATTGCGGCTGTACTCCAGGGCCAGGCGCATAAGGAAGGCATCGGCCACGGGGTGGCCATCGTCAGAGAGGGCCACGGCCCCGGCCTCTTTTAGGTCGGCAAATTCGGTCAGCCGCTTTCCTCTTTGCCCCACAGTGATGGCCGCCACAGGATAGACCCGGCAATGGCCTTGCTCCCGGGCCCTGTCTCGGATGAATTTGGTCACAGCCGCGCAGTCATTGGGCGGCTTGGTGTTAGGCATGGTGCAAACGGCCGTAAAACCTCCGGCAACCGCGGCTAAAGTGCCAGTCTCAATGGTCTCTTTATACTCTTCACCGGGCTCACGCAGATGGACATGGATATCAATGAGCCCGGGAAGGATCACCTTCTGGCGGCAATCGATAACCTCCAGACCTTCATCAGCGGGGATCTCCCGGTCAATGGCCCTGATTTGCCCTTCCTCGATGAGGAGATCGCCTTCCATATCTAAGGCGACGGAAGGATCGATAATCCGGCCTCCCTTAAGCAACAGCCTCACGGCTACCTCCAAGAAGCAGATAGAGTATGGCCATGCGTACGGCCACCCCATTGGTTACTTGGTCCAGAATCACCGAGTAGGGGCCATCGGCCACCTCAGGGCTTATTTCTACCCCCCGATTCATGGGGCCGGGATGCATGATAATGCAGTCCTTGGCGGCCAGAGAGACCCTCTCCGGAGTAAGGCCGAAGACTCGGGCATATTCCCTTAGGGAGGGGATGAGATCCCGGCCTTGACGTTCCTTTTGAATCCTTAAAGCCATGATCACATCGGCTCCGGCCAGGGCCTCTTCTATTTTGTAAGTTACTCTGGCCCCGAGACGTTCTATCCCCGGGGGAATCATGGTCGCTGGTCCGGAAACCCAAACCTCAGCTCCCAGTTTGCTGAGAGCCAGAATGTTGGAATGGGCCACCCGGGAGTGGGTTATATCGCCGACGATGGCCACCTTTAACCCTTTAATGTTTCCCTTTTCTTCCCGGATGGTCAGTAGATCCAGAAGGGCCTGGGTAGGATGCTCATGGGTTCCGTCTCCGGCGTTGATCACCGAGGCCCTAACGTGGCGGGTCAGGAGATGGGCCGCTCCGGAGAAGGGGTGTCTGAGAACAATTATATCCGGGGCCATGGCCTCGAGGTTTTTGGCCGTATCGATGAGGGTTTCTCCCTTAACCACCGAACTGGCCGAGGCGGTGACACTGACGGTGTCCGCAGAGAGCCTCTTGGCGGCCATCTCAAAGGAGATCCTGGTTCGGGTGGAAGGTTCAAAGAAGAGATGGACAATGGTCTTGCCCCTTAAGGTGGGGACCTTCTTGATGGGACGGGATAAGATCTCTTTCATGGAGGCGGCGGTCTCCAGAATGAGCTCTATCTCAGCCCGGCCGAGCTCGGCCATTCCTAGGATGTGCCGATGAGGAAAACTTGCCTTTTCCATACTTTGATCCAAAAATAAAAAGACCTCCGGCCTCAGGGCCTGGAGGTCCTACCAGAGTGGCGAGAGAGAATTTCCAGAGAGTTGGTCTTCATCGGTGGCCAATCTCTAGCACAGGGGTCCGGTCAGGGTCAAGGCCGGAGAGAGCTTTTGGGGAGAAAGAGGTGACTCAGTTTACCCTTAAATACCAAACGGTGGTCAAAGAGCCCCATCAAGAGAGGCTCCAGGGAGAAGAGATCGTTTTAGAGGTACCCTACCGAATTTACCTCAATGAGGTCCTTATCGGCTCCTCCATGGTTTTGCCTACGGGGCTTGAGGAATTCGGCGTGGGGTTTCTCTTTGCCCAGGGCTATATCTCCCGTCCGGAGGAGGTCAAAGAGGTTCGGGTCTGCGATCAGGGAGCTATATACGTCTATGCCGATGTTGAGGTAACCACCAAGGATACCATTGTCACCTCGGGCTGTGGGGGCACCGGTAAGATTTCTCGAGATTTTCTCGAGCGAGATTTTGAGTCTTTGGCCGAATACCGTTTGCACCTCAAAGAGATGCGGCAGTTCATTCTGGAGGTCCTTAAGGCCTCAGAGCTCCAGCGCCGGACTCACTGTGTCCACGCCTGCGGTCTTTGGGAAGAAGGTCGCCTGGCCCTCTTCTACGAGGACGTGGGGCGTCATAATGCTGTGGACAAGATCGTCGGGGCCATCCTTCTGGGTAAAGCCAGCCCTCGCGGGGCTGTCTACACCACCGGGCGTCTGACTTCAGATATGGTCCTTAAGTGTGCCCGGATAGGTATTCCCATTGTTATGTCCCGGACGGCCACTTCGTCTTTGGGGCTGGAGATCGCCCGCCGGGCCGGAATCACCCTTGTCTGCTATGCCCGTCCGGATCGGGCCAATGTCTTTCATGCTCCGGAGAGAATTCTCAAAGACGGCTCTAGTCCTGAATAAGATCCAGCTCCCGAAAGAAGGCAGCCACCAGACTGACAAAGGGGCTCATCTTTCGGCAGCGCAGGAATCCTCCCCAGTCTCCCTGATAGATAAGGCGACCTTCTTCAATGACGAAGATCTTCTCGGCCAGAAGGTGGGCCTCTATGGGATCATGGGTGACGTGAAGGATGGTTAGCTGGAAACGTTCTTTGAGCTCCTTGAGGAGTCGGATCAGCTCCAGGCGAAGGTGGAAGTCGAGGGAGGAGAGGGGTTCATCAAGAAGGAGAACCCGGGGGCCGGCCATAAGGGCCCGGCCCAGGGCTACCCTCTGAGCTTGGCCTCCAGAGAGATCCCGGGGGAGGCGATCAAGGAGGCCATTAAGGCCGAGGGTTCTTATCAGTTCGTCAAGAAAACTCTGGGGTGGTCTTTGCCCTCGAGCCAGGTAGCTGAAAGTGAGGTTTTCATAAACAGAAAGATGGGGGAAAAGGCCTAGGTTCTGGGGAAGATAGACGATTCTGTTCTCCTTGGGAGACTCTACTGTTCCCTTGTCAGGGGTGACAAATCCGGCCAGCAACCTCAGCGTCAGGCTTTTCCCTGAGCCGCTGGGGCCAAGCATTACGTGATAAGTCATGGGATCAAGGCGGATATCCACCTCCAGCTGGAAGTCACCCAGGTTTTTTTTAAGTCTGGCTCGAACCATAGATTTTTCGCAGTCCCCAAAAGATGCTAAAGAATAGCCCCAGATTTATAAGGAGCCCCAGGGCGGTAATCCCCTGGGCCGCCTTAAGACCTTCCTCCTGAAAGCGTTCCAGGATGAGAATGGTAATCACCCGCGGATGGTAGGCCAAAATGAGAAGGGAGCCCATCTCGCTTATGGCCCGGGCAAAGGAGAGAACCGCTCCCCGAAAGATTGCTGGGGCGGCCAGAGGAAAAATGACCTTTCTCCAGGCATAGAGGCGACTGGCTCCAAGATTGATGGCCACCAGCTCCAGCTCTTCTGGCACTTGTCGGAAGCCCACGGTTGCGGCAGCCACTAGGTAGGGGAAACCCACATACCACATGGCTAGAACGACCGCCGGAAAGCTGTCGGCCAGATAGAGGCCCCACCGGGCCAGGGCTCCTCCCAGGGGACTGGCCGGACCAAGGGCCAGGAGGAGCATGATCCCCACGGCCACGTGAGGAATGGCCACCGTGAGGTTGATTACTCCTTCCAGAAAGTCGGTCAGGAGATTGCGGTATCGGGCCAGGAAGTAGGCCAGGGGTACGCCGGTGATCAGGGAGGCCAGGGTGGCCAAGGCCCCGCCCAAAAAGGTAACTTCAAGGGCCCTCCGGACCTCTATATCCTTAAAGGCGGCTACAGTTGAGGTCCCGGCGGAGATAAAGAGATAAATCAATGGCCCCAGAAGGACCATAAGTCCCAAAAGGGCCAGTATCCGGGCCGTAAGGCGGAGGGTCATGGCCTAATGAGCTTGGGAGGAGAGAGGGGACGGAGATGATATTCCCGAAGGATTCTCTCCCCTTCAGAAGAGAAGAGGAACTCCATAAAAAGCCTGGCCGCCTCAGGGTGGGGGGCCCTCTTTAAAGGGGCTAAGCCGTAGGCAATCGGGCCGCCGGCAACCACTTCACCATTTTTCAATTTTACAGATACTTTTTGGTATCTTTCGGTAAGTGAGACTTCTCCCAGATTCTGAGAGGGGGGAAGCTCAATAAAGAGGCTCTGGTGGGCTAGGGCCACGCTACGGTATTCGAAGGCAAAATCCACCACCCCGGCTTCAAGAAGGGCCAGAAGCTCCACAGACTTGGGACGAATCTTGACCTTCGGCCCTCGAGCCCTGAGCCTGGAGGGGAGCTTGAGGAGCACCCCGGATTCCTTCTCTTCCACTGTTACTCCCAACTCCCGAGAGAGATACTCTCTGAGGACAGGGAGTTCACCATTTTCAAGGGCCCAGAGGGCCAGAGCCATAAGAGAGCGGTAACCACAGGGATCAAGGTTGGGGTCTGAAAAGGCCCAGCGCCCCCCGGGGGACAGAAGGCGACGAGCCCAGTTTCGGGGAGATGGTGGAGAAGCCCCCCGGCGGTAGCAGAGAACAAGACTGTTTTCGGCAAAAACATAGACTCTTTCAGCCAGGTGAGGAAAGAGAAAGCGGGGTAGAAGGCGATAGTCGGCGCTGAAGATCAGATCGGCCCGTTTGCCGAGATCAGTGACCTTCCTTATGGCCAAAAGGGAACCGCTGGCCTCCCGGAGGACATCTATCTGGGGGTGGCTTTTCTCAAAGGCCTTCTCTACAGCTGCCAGAGGACCACTCAGGCTGCCGGCATGAAAGATGATTAGCTTCTCCCTGCCCTCAACTGGCGAGGAAAGGAGTATGATCAGCCCCAAAAGAAAGGCCACTAGCTTCATAGGATCCTCTGAGAAAAAAAAGTCTTTTCAAGGGGCTAATTACTAACATTGAGGGGAAACACTTAGCAAGCTCAAAATTGTTTGATCAGGGTGGCCACAGAAGGCCACGGGCCCATCGTTTAAGACCCTTTTTCTCCAGAGCCAGATCAAACTCCAGGATGGCCAGATCCTCTACCAGGGCCAGGCTGTCTGCCTCAAGCTCCCGGGCTTCAATGATTTTAAAGTAGGTTTTCTCCTCTTGGGGGCAGAGGTGGGCCCTGACTGTGGGAGTCTCCTGGGCAAACAGGTAATTTGTGTCCTGGTGTTCCTGACCACAGAGGGGACAGAAATCCCGCCTTACTGGCCAGCGAAGATAGCAGGCCGGACAGAAAAGATAGCGTCGTCCTTCTTCAGAGGAGTTGAGACCAAACTGGGGCCTTGAGCCGCAGCAGGGGCAACGGTTGGTGCGGAGAGTCCCTTTAGAAGGCCCCTCTCCGACCAAAAGGGCCGGCAGGACCAAAAAGCCCAGAAGGTTCAGAAGGGAGAGGTTTAAGTTTTTCTCCCGGGCTTTGCGAAGGAGATAGCCGGTCTCCTCGGCAAGGGTGGCCTTAAGAAACCGGGCCATAACATCTGCTCGGCGGAAGGCTATTCTGACCCCGGGGACCTGGGTGGAGACAGGGGGAGGGAATCCTTCAAGGGCTGTAAGGGCCTGGATAAAAGTTTCTTTTAAGGTTTTGCGTCCCCGGGGAGAGAGAAAATCTTCTGGTTTCAGCCTTCCCCCTGTCTGCCTTCCCTGAAAGGAAAGGGCCCTTTTGAGAAGCTCAAGAGGGGCCGCTGAATGAGGTCTTTCCTCGGTTAGCTGCCTGATTCTTGCCAGACAGAGGGCAAAATCAAACACTCTTTTCCCTCACAGAAGCCCCTTTTCCTTAAGCTCCTCATACCACTGAGGGTTATGCTCGCGGATATAATCTTCGTCTGCCTGGCCGGTGATCATGATCCAAAAGGTGCCCGGATTGGCAATGGTGGTCAGGTAAAGATGAACCAGCACGGCGGCAATAACCAGACCGGCGGCCAGGTCATGAAGGGCCAAATGGAGGGCCTGACCTGGTTGGGCCGGGGTGTACATAATGACAAAACCGGTGACGGCCAGGACAATTATCCCCAGAAGAACAAACCAGAAGAAGAGCTTTTGGCCGGCATTTACCCGTCCGGCCGGAGCCCGGACCCGATGACTGCGGTCAAGGTATCCTCCCAGCTTGGATATCCACTCGGCATCATAGGGGGCGAACCTGGCGTGAGGAAGGAGCTTAAGGAAGAATAGACCGGCGGAGATGACAAAGATCCAGGCAAAAAGATGATGGATAGCCTTTACCGCGGCATAGGAACCAAAGAGGTACACGGCCCAGCCAGCGCTTCGGTAGGTAAGGGCCAAACCGGTCAGGGCCAGAACAACAAAGGAAACCAGATGGACAAGATGCAAAAGGCGCTCCAGAGCCGAATATTTGACCACGGCCCTTTTGGCCTCGCCCCTCTCCTCAAGCAGGACTACCTCGGCCATTTTATCCTCCTTTGGGCTGACTGTCCTTGTTCTTTTCTTTGCGGATTCGGTGCGGCCCCACTACCACGTAGTGGATTATGGCCGCCGCTGCCGCCCCTCCCATGACCAGGGAACCTAAAGGATTGAAGACCTCCTTCCACCATCTAATTGGTCGGTTACCCTCAGGCCTGGCCGGTAACCAGGAATAGTTCCCAGGAGAAAAAGGCAAAATCAGCAGGACTCCTGTCTGGTAGCGCTTGGCCCCGTAGATGTCCGCCTGCTCAAAGCCCTGGGCTCTTAGTTGTTCCACCCTGGCCCGGGCCCGGGCCAGAAGATCGGCCCGCTCTCCGTATTCTAGAGCCCCGGTAGGACACGAAGAAACACAGGCCGGCGGCAGACCGTAGTCAAGGCGGTCTACGCAGAAATTACATTTGAAGACCTTTTTGCTGGCCGGGTCCATCTTCGGGACCCCAAAGGGACAGGCGTCGATACAATAACCGCAACCAATGCAGAGATCAGGGGTTATGTCCACCACTCCATCGCTGCGGCGCTTAAGGGCCTCCGGGGGACAAACCCGAACACAGTCGGGTTCCAGACAATGAAAGCAGCTCTGGCGATTAAAAAGCCAGCGAGGCAGGCCATGTTCGTCTTTCGTCTCGTCGAAGCGAATCACCAGCCAGGTCTGAGGGGTCAGATCTGGTGGGTTTTGATAGCTGCCGTAGTTTTTGGTTTTTTCTGCCGGCAAGTCATGCCATTGTTTGCAGGCCACCTGACAGCCACGACAGGCGGTGCACTTGGTGGCGTCAAAGAGGATGGCCTTGGCCTTTATGTTACGGTCATAAAGGGCCAGCGGCCCTTGGGCCTCTTTGCTCATTGCCTCCTCCTTTTCCTCAGACCTTTTCCAGATCTACCAGGAATCCCTTGAATTCGGGGATCATGGTATTGGCGTCTCCGGCGTGGATGGTTAGCTCGTTGCCGCTGTCTCCGGTGGAGAGACCTTTGTATCCCCAATGCCAGGGAATGCCGATCTGGTAGACCTTTTCTCCGTTTACTACCAGGGGCATCATCCGCTCGGTAACAATGGCCACCGCTTCGATATTTCCGCGGGCGCTGCGGATACGGACTCGATCCCCGTTGCCGATTCCCAGCCGCTGGGCCAGCTCCACGGGAATCTCGGCAAACATCTCCGGCATAAGCTCGCAGAGATAGGGGAGGTTTCTGGTCATGGCCCCGGCCTGCCAGTGTTCACAGACCCGATAGGTGAGGGCCAGATAGGGATATTCTTTGGAAGTCCCCACCTTGTTCATGGGGCCGTCGAGAATACGGGCCGTAAGGGAGATGGCCGGATTGAACTGCTGCCGGGAAAGGGGATTTTTGATGCGGCTTTCCACCGGCTCGTAGAATTCCGGAAAAGGACCATCTTTGAGGCCGGCGGCAAAGAGCCGGCCATAGCCCTCATTGAGCATAATAAAGGCCCCCGTGCTCTGGATCTTCTCCGGGGGTACCTTACGGCCATAGTCTGGGACATCTCCCATCCAGCGATCCCCTGTCCACCAGATAACCGGTCTGTCTGGGCACCAGGGACGGCCGCGATCATCGCAGGAGGCCCTGTTGTAAAGAATGCGGCGGTTAAGGGGCCAGCACCAGGAAAACCGGGGGTAGAGACCGATACCGGTAGGATCAAAGTGTTCGCGACGGGCAGCCAGGTTGCCCTCCGGGGGATAGACTCCACTGTATAGCCAATTACCGCAGGCCGTAGAACCATCCTCTCGGAGCTTGGTGAAGTTGGCCAGACGCCGGCCACTGGCTACCTCATAGCCGTTTATCTCCGCCAGTACCACCTTGGAATCCACCTTTATTCCATAAGGCCAGTGAAGCTTAAGGATGGGGTCAGGAAAGGTTCCTCCCTCCTTCTCGTAGAGCTCTCTAATCTTACGGAAGAGAAGATTGATAATGTCCGTGTCCGGTTTGGCCTCTCCTGGAGGCTCTACGGCCTGGTAGCGCCATTGAACCCAACGGCCGCTATTGGTGATGGAACCTTCCTTCTCGAAACTGGCCGCTGCCGGCAGAAAAAAGACCTCCGTTTGAATCTGAGAGGGGTCAACCCCAGGGCGTCTCCAGAACTCGGCCGTCTCGGTGACCCATAGGTCAACAGAGACCATCCATTTGAGCTTCTCCAGGGCCCGGCGCTCCTTGTTGGCGTTGGGACCGCCTACAGCCATATTCTGGCCCCACATGAAGGCCCCTTCCATGAGGCCAGAATACATGGCCTCAAAGAGCATGATGTGAGAATAGTTCTCTCCGGAATCCAGTTTGGGAAGGTACTGGTAGCAGAAGTCGTTGTCCCGGGTGGCCGCCGGCCCCCACCAGGCCTTAAGCAGGCTGACAATGAACTTGGGGTAGTTCTTCCAGTAGTTAACCGCTGTCTTCAGGGCCGGCTTGGGGGCACAGCTGCGGATGTAGGTTTTAAGGTCCACCATGGTCTCCCGGGGGGTCTTAAGATAACCGGGCAGGATATGAAAAAGGAGACACATGTCTGTTGAGCCCTGGACGTTGGATTCTCCGCGCAGGGCGTTTATACCGCCGCCAGCCAGACCAATGTTTCCCAGAAGGAGCTGGAGGATGACATAGCTACGGATGTTTTGAGTGCCGTAAGTGTGCTGAGTGGCCCCCATGGCATACATAATGGTCATTACCCGATTTGCCTGGCCGCAGGAGGCCACCTTCTCGGCCACCTTAAGAAAAATATCCCGAGGGCAGCCAGTGATCTTTTCCACCATCTCCGGGCTGTAGCGAGCAAAGTGGCGTTTTAGGAGCTGAAAGACGCAGCGAGGATGTTTAAGGCTGAGATCCCTTAGAGGCTGGCCATCAGGCCCCAGTTTGTAACCCCAGCCGCCTTTTTTCTTGTCGTACCTGCCGAAACGGACTCCCTTATACTCTCCCTGTTTGATGAAACCAGAAAAGAGCCCCTCCTCAGGGTCAAAGTCAAAGGCATCATCAATAATAAAGCTGGCATTGGTGTGTAGGGCCACGTAATGGTGATTATAGGCCCCTTTCTCCAGGACATAGTTGATCAGCCCCCCCATAAAGGCGATATCTGTCCCCACCCGAATGGGGGCGTAGATGTGGGCCTTGGCCGCTGAGCGGGTAAAACGAGGGTCAACGACGATGAGGGTGGCTCCTCTTTCTTCTATGGCTTTTTCTACCCAGCGGAAGGAGATGGGATGGTTTTCAGCGGCATTGGAACCAATAATCATGATTACATCGGCGTTTTTGATGTCTATCCAGTGGTTGGTCATAGCGCCTCGACCGAAGGAGTTGGCCAAACTGGCCACCGTGGCGCTATGTCATATCCGGGCCTGGTGTTCAACCCAGACTATCCCCAGGGCTCGAAGCATCTTGACCAGCAGGTAGCACTCTTCATTATCTAGGGCGGCACTGCCTAAACTGGCAATGGTCTCACAGCGGTTGACCACCCGACCGGCGTGGTTTTTGTGAATAAAAGTCCGATCTCGGGTGTCTTTTATCCTTTTGGCGATCTCGGTGAGAGCCCAATCCCAGCTGACCTCCTGCCATTGATTGGCTCCTGGAGGCCGATAGAGGGGCTTTCGGGCACGGCGAGGATTCTCGCTTCCGGCCACCTGACGAAGGGCAGCTCCTTTAGCACAGAGGGCTCCCTGGTTGATTACGTGGTCTGGATCACCCTCGATGTTAATTACCTTGTTTCCTCCAGGGATAGAGTGGACCAGCATACCGCACCCTACAGCACAGTAAGGGCAGATGGTTCTCGTCTCTCGGGCCCGGGAGATCTTAAGCCCCCTGGCCCGGGCCTGGGCCAAGGAGAGATCAAGACCCAGAGTGGCCCCTACGGTGCTAAGGCCGGCGGCCTTGAGGAAGGTTCTCCGGCTCAGTTTCATGGTTTCCTCCTTTCAGACCGCAACCCCTTGGGGAGCCGAATCCGAATCTCAATGTTCTGGCCCCCATCAACCATTTTAAGATTCTCTATAAAACCACAGATCACCCCACAGAGGGTGGCCTGGACATAGGGCTTAAGGGGAATGGGACGGCCATCGATAAGGAGTTCTATCTCTCTTTCCCGGTGAGAAAGCCCCTCAGGAAGGAGATCTTCATCACAACGAAGACATTTAAGTTTAGACACCCGGGGCTCCTTAAGCGATTATGACCAGTGCAGAGGTTCTTTTAAAGCTCCTATAACAAAAAGATCCATCTGTGAAGATTTTTTTCGTTAGGGGAAGAAAGAAGGCTTAAATGTCTTTGAGAGCTAAGAAATCTTTCGGAGTTCAGGCCTCACCCTTTAAACCATACCGGCGGGCCTCAATCTTGACCTTAAGATAGAGAATAAGGGCTACCATAACCAGGAAGATGGCCCCGGCAAAATAAAGGGTGGCCTTGGGTTCCTGCCAGGAAAAGAGGTGTTCCATAAAGATGACGGCCAGCATAAGGGTCACTACGCTGGAGAGATTATGTTTGAGGTCTTCAAGATTTTTGACCTTTAGCCACTCCGGTAGCCAAGTGATCTGATCAAAAAAGAGTTCGTAAAGAGACGAGGCCACCAAGAAGAGAAGTACGGCCAGAAGATAGCCATCGACAATGGCCACCATGTTGACCAAAACATGGGCAAAGTTGGCCTGGGCGGCCTTATAACCCATGTGGAAAATGTCATAGCTGGCCTTAAGGCTCACCCAGCAGACGGTGGCTATAGAGGCCAGAGTCAAAATGAGGACGGCTAATTTTATAAATAGAAAACCAAGCCGCAGGATAGATACCAACATTGGTCTTCTCCAAAATCAAAAAGGGGCTGGCAGAAGCCAGCCCCTTTTAAGACAGGCTATTCCACTTTGATTTCGATCTTGCGAGGCTTCTCTGCCTCCACTTTGGGGAGAACTAGACGGAGGACTCCGCCGCTCATGCTGGCCTGAATTTTATCCTGATCCACTTCTGGCCCCAAGGTAAAGGCCCGATAATATTCCTTGCCCACAAACTCCGCATAAAGGGGAGTAACATCTTCTCCGGCAATCTGGGCAATCTCTCCCCGGATGTGGAGGACATTTTTGTCTATTTTAAGTTCCAGCTTTTCCTTGGGAACCCCCGGCATGTCTGCCAGGAGGACAATCCCCTCATCATCTTCATAAATATCTACCGGAGGCACCATGGGACGAACCCTTCTGGTGGCCTCGGCGGCCGGGGTCTCGACCCTGGTGGCAACGTCTTTGGTTTCAGCCATTTTTGATCCCTCCTTCTCAAATTCGGTTTACTTGACCTCTACCGGAATCTGACGAGGCTTTATCTCTTCTTTCTTGCCAATGGTGATGACAATAATTCCGTCGGTATAGCGGGCCTCTACCTTCCCGGGATCAATGCTCTCGGGCAGGGAAATTATCCGCTGGAAGCGCCCTGAAAAACGCTCCTGTCGATAAAACCGTTCTGGCTTGACCTCAGAGACTCCGAGCTGAGAGGTGGCGTCCCTCTCCCCAGAGATAGACAGAAGATTGCCCTCGATGGTCAGCTCTACCTTTTGAGGATCAACCCCGGGGGCGAAGACATAGACCTTAACCTCTTCAGCCGTCTCTCCGACATTTATGGCCGGAAAAGTCCCCCGCACCACCCCCCTTATCGGGGAGATGGCTCTGGTAAGGTCAAAGAGGCGATCAAGCTCATCCTGAAGCCGGTCAAATTGACGAAAAGGGTCAAATACATCCATCCATAGGTTAGAAAGCATAATATCACACTCCTTTCCTCTTAAATTTAGCTATTTTCTTCTGTTTCCTTTTGCGCTTGAAAAGATAAGCACCTCTTTTAAAGAGGCAAGACCTAGAAGACCAAAATCTCTTCCCAATGGGTAATAAGTTGTTTGAGGAGTTCGGCCCCCTCAAGGAGAAGGACTCCTGTCTCCAGGATGTCGTATCCAGAGATATAGCGGCAGATCCGAGCCGCCTCGAGGGCCCTGGCAAAGGCATCTGGGCCCATGGCGGCGATCTCTATGGCCTCCTGGACCTTCTCTTCGGTTACGCAGATCTTGCGTCCTCCCTGGCGGCTCTTGCCTACCGCCCTGAGGGCCAAAAGAAGACGCCAGATGTGGGGAGTAAGGGGGAAGGCTACCCCTTCGGGGACTCCGGAGAGACCCTGTTTGATCTTTTCTCCCGCCGGAGAGAGGGCGTAGAGGGACCCTGGCCAGACATCAACCACTCCTGAGGCTATCAGACGACGCAGACAACGTTCGACCTCCTCAGCAGGGGTGTCGAACTTGGTCAGGATCTCCTCACGAGAGATCCCTCGCCAGAGAGGCAGATCCCGGAGAATCTTAAGCTCTTCGGCGGTGATCACCGGAAGACGTTCTATCCGACTAGCCAGCCGGGCCAAGAGCTGCCCCCTTTTGCTGGGGAAGCCTCGTCCCAGACTGCCGTGGTGGGTGGCCAGCTCGACCCAGTCTTCATCAGGGGAAAGGTTTTCCATCCGCACTGTGGTTAGGGCCATGACCTCCCGGGCATCCACCGGGGCCTTTTTTATCTCCGGTTCTCTTATGAGCTCTTTGCCCAGCTCGGTTAGCTCAAGGGTCCTTTGAGAGGTGGTCCGCACAAGACCAAACCCCTCGAGTCGAAAGAGTCCCTGGCGCAGTCGCCCCTCGTCTCTTATCCCGGCCTCCTCCATGGTCAAAATAAGTTCCTCTTCCCGGATATCTTTTTTCAGCTGAAGCTGCTCCAGGAGGTCGAGATCAATCTGATCAAGATCAAGGGAGGGATTGACAACGATGGGCTTAAAGAACAACTGGGCGGCATTGAGCAGGTGTTTTCCGGCATAGGTGAGATTTCCCTCTTCGTCTAGGGCCCCCAGGCGCTTTAATGGTTCGGTAGCTTGTCCAGAGACAATATCCTCCAGGGTGCCTCGATGGATAGTCACCTCGGGAGCTAGGCCACTCTTTAAGGCCGCTCGGAGCTGATTGCCCACTCCAGTGAGGCTGTAACACCGGCCTTCAGGCAGAGAGAAGGTCAGAAGTCTCTGGGCCTCAAGCTCCAGGATGTGCTCATCAGGGAGATCAACAAGAAGGGATTTCTCTCCCGGCCCTGGTGGGATTTTCTTCAGGGTCTCAGCCAGAGAGGGGGTGATGATCAGGGACACCGTGGCTCCCCGATAGGCCTCAAGCAGACTGAGCGCTAGGGGATGAAGCCTGCCTTCTTGGGCCAAACCTCGTTCTTCTAAGGCCTGATTTATGACCTTGGAGAAATCGGTTCGTCCCTGGGCCCTTTCGGCCACCACCAGCATGCTTATGATCCGGGAGCTAATGAGGCGGTAAGAGTTAGTCTTGTCAGAGAGATCCAGGAGCCCGTCTTCTTCTAGCTGGAAGAAGGTCTCCAGAATAAGCCTGCCCGATCTGGTAAGAACAAATTCCTCCTCTTCCCGATGGACAAGACCTGCCATCTGAAGCTGAATCAGCCTTTCCAGATCCTCTTCAGTGATTTCATCAAGTAATCGATGAAGGCCCACTCCCTCTTGGGCCTTTTCTTCAAGGCGTTTGAGAACGCCCAGGTGTCCAGCAGTGACAATCATATTTTCCTCCTGATATGGATTTCTCGATTTATGAGAGCTTAGATGGGGGAGATTACCTCCGGCCAAACGGTAATCACCCTTTAGGGGAGATCAAGTTTGAGGGGACGCAAAAAGAAAAAAGGCGGCCTTGATGGGCCGCCTTAAGAGACGGTACTTTTTAAAACTAATCTTCCCTTTTTCCGGCGATAAAGTCTTCAACCATCTGACAGGCCACTTCATCGGAGAATTGTTTCGGAGGGTGTTTCATGAAATAGGCCGAAGGAGAGTAGAGAACACCTCCCTTTCCCCGATCCAGGGCCACCTTGCAGCATCTAATAGCATCAATGGCCACCCCGGCAGAGTTAGGGGAGTCCTCTACCACCAAACGAAGCTCAAGCTCCATAGGCACATCACCAAAGAGACGTCCTTCGATGCGGATAAAAGCAATCTTGCGATCCCTTAGCCAGGGCACGTAATCGCTAGGCCCAATGTGGATATCCTCGGCTGGAAGAGGCTCTGAGAGAACAGCCTGCACGGCTTCGGTTTTGGAATGCTTTTTGGAGGCCAGGCGACTGCGTTTGAGCATGTTCATAAAATCGGTATTACCCCCCACGTTGAGCTGATAGGTATGGTCTATTTTTACCCCTCGTTTGGCAAATAAGGCCGCCAAAGTTCGGTGGGTAATGGTGGCTCCGATCTGACTTTTGATATCGTCTCCAACAATAGGTAGCCCCCGCTCTTCAAAGCGTTTGGCCCAGGAAGGATCACTAGCGATAAAGACAGGCATACAATTGATGAAGGCGCATCCGGCTTCAAGGGCGCACTCGGCATAGAAACGAGAGCCTTCCTCGGAGCCTACGGGAAGATAGTTGATGAGAATCTCAGCCCCGCTTTCCTTGAGAATGGAGACGATCTCCTCTTTAGAGGCCTCTGGAGACTCGGCGGGGATAAAGGTTTTTTCCTGTGAGAAGTCCTTCATATGTTCAGAGAAGCCATCTAGGATGCGTCCCATGGAAACCTTGACCCCGCTTGGGGGAAGATCAGGGTAAAAGACGGTGGTGCAGTTAGGCGGGGCGAAGATGGCTTCTGTTAGATCTTTGCCTACCTTACGGGCATCGATATCAAAGGCAGCCACTACCTCGATGTCAAAGGGTTTATATCCTCCAAGGTCCCAATGCATTAGACCTATAGCCTCTTCTGGAGACTTGTGGCGGTAATAATGGATTCCTTGATAAAGAGAAGAGAAACAGTTGCCAACGCCCGCTACCGCCAACTTTATCTTGGACATAGTCTCCTCCTTGAAGAGAATTAAAGCCGTATCAAGCTAATAAAACCTATTCAGACTTTGAATAATGAGGGTCTAAAAAAGGGAAAAAACCCAGAAAGGTAAAATATAAGGGTAAACAAACGTAAAACATCAGCCTTCTTCAGTCTCGAGAGCAACCTCAAAGAAGCTTTCACCACAATCATAACACTTAACATCAAGAATATTGTCTGTCATAGAAACATATATCTCGTCACAGCCACACTTACAGGGAGAAGTAATTTGTTCTTTTATTAGAGAGGCTATTTCGTCACGTATGTTCTCAGGTATATCTGGATCAAAAAATATTTTCACGCTTTTCCTCCTCATATATTGCCTCTGGAAAATCTGGCCGGCATCATACCAATGGGGTGGGGGGTTGTAAAGATTTTTGGAGGGCTAAAAGTCTTCTTTTGGACGATTTTTAGGGAAAAAGATAACTATTTTGCTGCCAAAGTCGGAGAACCTTTTTTACGTAGAGACGAGTTTCTCGTATTGGGGGAACTCCTCGCTGACGTCGCACTCTTTCCGGGCCGGCATTATAAGCAGCCAGGGCCAGATCCCAGCGGCCAAACTCATCATAAAGCTTGCGGAGGTAGCGCACTCCGGCTTCTATGTTTTCATAAGGATCAAAAGGATTCTTCAGGGAAAGATTCTGAGCAGTAGTGGGCATAATCTGCATGAGCCCCATGGCCCCCTTGGGAGATACGGCCCACCTGGACCAATTACTCTCTACCTGAATTACGGCCCATATAAGTCCGGGATCAACGTTGTACCGGCGAGCTAATCTGATGATATGTTTTTCTAGCCCTGGCCCCGGGCCCTCCTGGCTGTAAGGTCTGAAGCGGGGGTCAGCAGGGGCATTGGTAAAGACAATTCGGCCCTCTTCGTCTATCAAATAGTAGATGTCTCCGGCCGAGGCGGCCGGTGGATAGCCCCAGAAGATGAGCACAACGAGAGTCAGGAGGAGTCTGATAGTCATAAGACCTCCCTCCGTAGCTTTAACTTTTTTCGGTCTTTATGGTTTCTTCCCTTTAGATTGGTTCTTAATGAAGGTCTCCTGGCAGCTTGGGCTGCAAAAATAATAGGTGTGTTTTCCCGCTTCATACTTTAGAGCTTCATCTTCGGGGATATAAAGCCCGCAGACAGGATCTTTGACCAGAATCTTACCCTTCTTTCGGTGGGCAGGCTTCTTCTTCCCCGGGGCCCAGAAAAGGTAGTAGAGGATGATAGCTGCCAAGATAATAAGGAGAATTCGAAGGATCATTTCAGGATCTCTACCTTCTCTGAGGTGGACAGCTTTGCCAGGAGTTCGGCGACAGTCTTTCCCAAACTAGGGTGCCGGAGCCCCGGGGCTATCTCGGCCAGGGGCTCGAGGACAAAGCGACGCAGATGGGCCCGGGGGTGCGGGATGACGAGATCGGCCGTGTCAACAATCAGGTCTTCGTAAAAGAGGAGATCAAGGTCAATGGGGCGATCTTCCAGGGAACCGGTTCCTCGGACCCTTCCCAGGGCCACCTCCACCTTAAGGAGGACTTTCATTAATTCCGGCGCCGGAAGGCCGGTTTCGGCTTCTAAGGCCAGATTGACAAACCAATTTTTGGTCTCAAACCCCACCGGTTCGGTGAGATATAAAGAAGAGACCTTGGAGATTTTAAGCCCTTCCTCCCTCAGACTGGAGATGGCCCGCAGACAGTTTTCTCGGCGTCGGCCGAGATTGGAACCAACGCCGATATAGACCTTAGCCAATTAAAATTGAACCCCCTTTATTCGCTCGATGGCCTCGGCCAGGCGTTCTTTATCTACGGTGAGGGCAATGCGAAAGTAGCCCTCGCCTGGCTCACCAAAGCCGGCCCCGGGGGTAACCACAATGCCGGCCTCCTTAAGGAGGCGGGTGGCAAAATCAGCGGAGCTATATCCCGGGGGAGTGGAGGCCCAGACGTAGAAAGTCGCTTGGGGATTCTGAACCCGAAATCCCAGAGACCGGAGGCCTTCAACTACCACATCGCGGCGTTCCCGGTAGATCTCGCGGGCCTTAGCCACACAGG
Source organism: Thermosulfuriphilus ammonigenes (assembly GCF_011207455.1). Taxonomy (GTDB): domain Bacteria; phylum Desulfobacterota; class Thermodesulfobacteria; order Thermodesulfobacteriales; family ST65; genus Thermosulfuriphilus; species Thermosulfuriphilus ammonigenes. The sequence goes on along the minus strand of NZ_CP048877.1, from coordinate 973,445 downwards.
TCTGATCCCCCGTTAAGGCCTCGATAGCGGCCTCCTGGACAGCCTGGAAGACTCCAGAGTCGATGTTGGACTTGACCTTGGTCAGGGCCCCGATTAGCTCCGGGCTACCGATGGCAAAGCCAATCCGCCAGCCAGTCATATTGTAAGTCTTGGAGAGAGAATGGAACTCTATCCCCACCTCTTTGGCCCCGGGGGCTTCCAGAAAACTGGGCGGCCGGAAGTCATCATAATAGATCTCCGTGTAGGCCGCGTCATGGCAGACAATCAAATTGTGCTCCCGGGCAAATTCTACCACTCTGGTGAAGAAATCCTTGGTGGCCACGGCTGCCGTGGGATTGTTGGGGTAATTGAGCCAGATCATTCGGGCCCGGGAGATGACATCTTCAGGGATGGCCGAGAGATCTGGCAAAAAGCCTTTATCCTCGGTGAGGGGGAGGTAGTAGGTCTGTCCTCCGGCAAAAAGGGTTCCAATATGATAGACCGGATAGGCCGGTGTCGGCACCAGGACCACGTCTCCAGGGTTGACGAAGGCCAAAGGCATATGGGCAATTCCTTCCTTTGATCCGATCAGGGAGACCACCTCTTGCTGAGGGTCCAGATCAAGCCCAAAACGTTCTCGACACCATTGGGCTGCGGCCTCCCGAAAGGCGGCCAATCCTTGGCTTGAGGGGTAATGATGATTGGCTGGATTTTGGGCGGCAGTTATCAGGCGCTGGACAATGTGTTCCGGGGTGGGAAGATCCGGGTCTCCCACCCCCAAATCAATTACGTCCACACCAGCGGAGATGGCCTGGGCTTTAGCCTCATCTATGGCCACGAAAAGATACGGGGGGAGTTTCTTGAGACGATCAGAGATCTCAAAGGCCATGTTATCCTCCTTCTTTAACTACGTGGTTGATCAGGGAACCGATGCCCTCAATGCGGATTTCTATCGTGTCTCCTGGTTTCATTGGGCCGATGCCCGGAGGGGTCCCGGTGGCAATGACATCTCCGGGAAGAAGGGTCATTACCTGGGAGACAAAGCTGATTATCTCGGGCACAGAGAAGACCAGTTGGCTGGTCCGGGAGCTCTGGCATTTTCTTCCATTAAGATAGGCCTCAACCAGGAGGTTGTCGGGATCAAGGTCTGTTTCAATCCAGGGACCCATAGGGGCAAAGGTATCAAAGGACTTGGCCCGGGTCCACTGGCCGTCTTTTTTCTGGAGATCCCGGGCGGTAACATCGTTGAAACACGTGTAGCCGAGAACAAAGTCCAGAGCTTTATCAGGAGAGACGCCTTTGGCCTGGCGGCCGATAACTATGGCCAGCTCCGCCTCATAGTCCACCCTCTGACTCATGGAAGGGTAGACAATGGCTTGCCCGGGGCCAATAGCGGCAGTTGAAGGCTTGAGAAAGATCAGAGGTTCTTTGGGAAGGGGCATGCCCAGCTCGGCGGCATGATCGCGGTAGTTGAGCCCCAGGGCGATAATCTTACTTGGGATACTTGGGGTCAGGAGCTGGACTTCGTTCAGGCTAAGGGAATCACCAGTCGGGTTAAACCCCTCATAGGGAGAAGTTTTGAGAGGCTCTATCTTTTGGTCTTCCAGGATCCCATAGCTGATCTGACCCTGATAAAGAAAGCGGATGATTTTCATCTTAATTCTCCTTCAGTGCTTCATGTCCACGTCCAGATAGTCCAATTCGTACTGCTCCAGATGGAGATCCGGTGAGGAGGTAATGATAATGGTTTTCCCCAGGCCTTTTTCCAGGGCCTCAAGGTGGGTGGCCTCTTCGTTTAAGAGGAGTTCAGCTACCTGCGGGTGGACCTTAAGGTGAATGCTCTTGGCGATGCGGCGTCGGGCCTCCCGCTCCAGGCGCCGAAAAATCTCGTAGCAGATGGTTCGACGACTTTTAAGACGGCCCGTTCCCTCACAATAGAAGCAAGGTTCACAGAGAAGGTCATAGAGGCTCTCCCGCAGGCGCTGTCGAGTCATCTGGATAAGCCCTAATTCGGACATGCGAAGAATATTGGTCCGGGATCGGTCCTTCTTGAGGGCCTCCTTAAGGGCCGTGAAGACCTTCTCCCGGCTTTCTTCCTTTTCCATATCAATAAAATCGATGATAATCAGACCACCGATGTTCCTCAGGCGAAGCTGATAGGCAATCTCCTTTACGGCCTCCAGGTTGGTCTTTAAGACAGTCTCCTCCAGGTCTCTCTTGCCCACGTAGCGTCCGGTATTGACATCAATGGCTGTAAGGGCCTCGGTGGTTTCAATAATGATGTAGCCCCCACTTTTAAGCCAGATCTTTTTAGATAGGGCCCGGGAGACTTCCATTTCAATGCCAAAGGCCTCAAAAATGGGCACCTCTCCCTCATAGAGATCCACGTGGGCCCTTAGATGCGGGGCGAAGATATCCATAAAGTTGAGAATCTTGAGGTAGACCTCTTCGTTGTCCACTACCAGGCGCTGAACCTCTCGGGCAAAAAGATCCCTTACTGCCCGGAGGCTTATGTCCAGGTCTTCGTAAATAAGACTGGGGCAGGGGTGGGTTTCGGCCCGGCGCTTAATCTCCTTCCAGAGCTTGACCAGGAAGTCAATCTCATTGGCCAGCTTGTTCTCCTCCACCCCTTCGGCAGCAGTACGGACAATCCAGCCGGTGCCAGGTGGACGGAGTCGTTCGATAATTTCCCGGAGGCGCTTTCTCTCCTCTTCGTCTTCGATGCGTCGGGAAACACCGATATGACCCATAGTGGGCATCAGAACCAAATGGCGGCCGGGCAGGGTGATGTGGGAGGTAACCCGGGCCCCCTTCTTTCCTAGAGGGTCTTTGGCCACCTGGACAAGGACTTCCTGGCCCGGACGCAGGAGGTCCTCAATAGAGTGGGTGCTTACCGAGGTTGGGGAGAGTTCCTCGGCGGCCTCATCCTCTCCCATGAGTCGTTCAAATTCTCTGGTCTGGTCGCAGATGTCGCTTACGTAAAGAAAGGCCGTGCGCGAGAGACCAATCTCGACAAAGGCCGCCTGCATTCCCGGCAGGACCCGGACCACCCGGCCTTTGTAGATGTTGCCCACGCAGCCCCTTTCCGCTGGCCGTTCAATGTAAAGCTCTACAATATTGCCGTTTTCTACCAGGGCCACCCGGGTCTCATAGGGGGCGGCGTTGATGATCAGTTCGGCCATCAGGCCCCCTCCCGGCCTAGTAGTTCGAGGATCTGGTCGTCACGACGAAAGACCGTCCCTGTAAAGAGACCTACCAGGGCCCCGTCGGTGCGCCTCACTTCAACTCGGTAGAGGCCCGTTCGCCTGGTAAGGGCTTCTTCAACGGCCGTGGCCGTGAGGGTGTCTCCAACCCTGCTCGGGGCCGGATAGGAGATTGAAGTGGATATGGCCAAGGCCACCTGGCCATGACTGTTAGCCGCTAGGGCAAAGGCGAAGTCTGCCAGGGAGTAGGTCACGGCCCCGTGGGTGACCCCGGCGGCATTGAGCATATCCTCCCGGATCACCATACTGACCACAGCCCGTCCAGGGGCAATCTCCTGGATTTCCATATTATAAGCCACGGCCACTTTGTCATGCTCCCTCATGTAGCGAGCAATTCGCCAACAGATGTCCTCCATGATCACCCCCTTTAAACAGACTTGGGACTTTCCCACCGACTTCGTCTTGCCCTGAGGATATATCCTAAAGGGCCGATATTATAAAGGGACAAGATGCCTCAATATCTTCCGCATTTGGTTGACAATGAAGCGGGCCAGTTGGTAAGGTGGCAGGCTGAGTGAGGACTGATTCACTCAATTATGTCCCAAATCAAGCCTTTCGGGCCAGCAAAACAAAAGTTTCTTAAGAAGGGAGGATGATTCAGATGGCTGGTGTAGGTCCCTTAATTCTTTGGTTTGACGAAATTTCCATCAAAGACGTTCCCTTAGTGGGCGGTAAGAACGCCTCTCTCGGGGAGATGTATCGTAACCTCACCCCTAAAGGGGTTAAAGTCCCTGATGGTTTTGCTATTACGGCTGAGGCCTATAAATATTTTATCCATGAAGCGGGTATCGACGAAAAGATCCGGGAGATCCTTAAAGGTTTGGATACCCACAATATTCGTGATCTTATGCGTCGGGGTGAGGCCTGCCGCCGGACTATCCTTGAGGCCGAATTTCCCCAGAAGCTCAAAGATGCCATTGTTAAGGCCTATCAGAGGCTGGAGAAAAAATACGGTAAAGGGGTCGATGTGGCTGTCCGCTCTTCGGCTACGGCCGAAGACCTGCCCGATGCCTCCTTTGCTGGTCAGCAGGAAACCTACCTTAATATTCGGGGTGCCGAGAAGGTCTTAGAGGCGGCCAAAAAGTGTTTTGCCTCCCTTTTTACCAACCGGGCCATCTCTTATCGAGAAGACAAGGGGTTTAACCACTTTGATGTCTATCTTTCTATCGCTGTTCAGAAGATGGTTCGCAGCGACGCTGCCTGCTCCGGAGTCATGTTCACCCTGGATACCGAGAGCGGCTTCCGGGATGTTGTCTATATTACCGGAGCCTGGGGGCTGGGTGAAAATGTGGTTCAGGGGGCGGTAAATCCCGACGAGTTCTATGTCTTTAAGCCCACCCTCAAGATGGGCAAACGCCCCATTCTCTCTAAGAAACTGGGCTTAAAGCAAAAGAAGATGGTCTATACTGACAATCCGGACAAACCGACCAAGAATATGCGCACCACCAAAAAGGAGCGCCAGAGCTTCATCCTCTCTGACGATGAAATCCTCAAGCTGGCCGAGTGGGCTATCCTCATTGAGGAACACTACCAGAAGCCCATGGACATCGAATGGGCCAAAGACGGAGATGGGGTAAACGTAGGCAGCGGAGAACTTTTTATCGTTCAGGCCCGTCCGGAGACTGTCCATGCCCAGAAAGACCAGAAGTTCTTTGAGACCTATCGCCTCAAGGAGACCGGCAACGTCCTGTGTAGCGGAAAGGCGGTGGGTAGCAAGATTGGTCAGGGTAAGGCCCGGGTTATTGAGAGCGTGGCCAATATCCACGACTTTCAGAAGGGTGAGGTCCTGGTTACTGACATGACCGACCCCGACTGGGAGCCCATTATGAAGATTGCCGCGGCCATTGTGACCAACCGCGGTGGTCGAACTTGTCACGCGGCCATTGTCTCCCGTGAGTTGGGTATCCCCTGTATCGTCGGCACAGATAACGCTACCAAGGTTATTAAAAGCGGTCAGGAAATAACGGTAGATTGTTCTCAGGGTGAGGAAGGCTATGTCTATGAAGGGCTTCTGGACTACGAGGTTGAACGAATAGACCTGGAGAAGCTTCCCCGACCCAAGACCAAGATCATGATGAACGTGGGCATCCCTGAGCAGGCCTTTACCCAGGCCCAGATTCCCAACGATGGAGTTGGTCTGGCTCGACTGGAGTTTATTATTAATTCTCACATTGGTATCCACCCTCTGGCCCTCATAAATTACCAGGAGCTTAAGCGCAAATCCCGGCGGGATGCCAAGATTAAAGAGGTGGTCAAATACATTAATGAACACACCCCCACCTATGAGGACAAGGCAGACTTCTTTGTAGATAAGCTGGCCCAGGGAGTTGGCACCATTGCCGCTGCCTTCTGGCCCAATGATGTCATTGTCCGTCTCTCGGACTTCAAGAGCAATGAGTACGCCAACCTTGTTGGTGGCTTTCTCTATGAGCCGGAAGAGCACAATCCGATGATTGGCTGGCGGGGAGCCTCTCGCTACTATGATCCTCACTTTGAGCCGGCCTTTGCCCTTGAGTGTCGGGCCCTGAGGAAAGTCCGGGATGAGATGGGTCTTACCAACGTTAAGGTGATGATTCCCTTCTGCCGCACGGTAGAAGAGGGGGTCAAGGTCATCAAGGTTATGGAGAAATATGGCCTCAAGCAGGGAGAAAATGGCCTTGAGGTCTATGTCATGTGTGAGATTCCCAGCAATGTCATCCTGGCTGAGGATTTTGCCAAGGTCTTTGACGGCTTCTCCATCGGTTCAAATGACCTTACCCAGCTGGCCCTCGGGCTTGATCGCGACTCCGAGCTGGTGGCCCACCTCTATGATGAGCGCAATCCGGCCGTCAAGAAGCTCATTCGGGAAGTCATTCAGGTGGCCAAGAAGGTAGGCCGAAAGATTGGTATCTGCGGTCAGGCCCCCAGCGATTTTCCTGACTTTGCCGCCTTTCTGGTAGAGTGCGGTATTGATTCCATGAGCCTTACTCCGGACACGGCAGTAAAAACCAGGCTTATTGTCGCCGAAAAGGAGAAAGAACTGGGGATAAAGTAATCGCCTTTAGAGAGTCGTTTTTGAGGGGGGCCTTGTTGGCCCCCCTTTTTGTTTGGTGTGGATAAATCAGGTCTTACCTCAGAGGTCCTTTTAGGTTAAGATTGCTTCTGTTCGGGAGGGGGCCTGGTGGAGGCGACATGCAAGAAGATCATCGTCCCTGGGGCTATTTTCGGGTACTATCCGATGAGCCAGACCACAAGGTAAAAAAGATCGTTGTCTATCCGGGTAAAAGACTCTCCTTACAATTACATCACCATCGCACGGAACACTGGTTTATTGTTAAGGGAAGGGCCTTGATTACCCTGGGGGAAAGAGAACTTAATCTGGGCCCCGGTCAGGCTGTAGATATCCCGGTTGAGACCCCTCATCGGGTGGCCAATCAAGGCGAGGAAGATCTGGTCTTCATAGAGATCCAGACAGGAGATTACTTTGGTGAGGACGATATTGTCCGCCTCGAAGACGACTTTGGTCGTCGGTAAGCTCGTTTGAGAGGAGGTTTGCCGCGGTGCCTTTTCTGAGGGAATTTTGGCAACTTACAGTAGAGATGGCTCCCTATCTCCTCTTTGGTCTTCTGGCTGCCGGCCTTCTTAAGGTCTTTCTTTCCCCCGAGGCCGTGGCCCGGCATCTCGGCGGTCGGGGGTGGAGGGAGGTTTTCAAGGCGGCAATCTTTGGGATCCCTCTTCCCCTTTGTTGCTGTGGTGTTTTGCCTACTGGCATAGCCCTTAGCCGTCAGGGAGCCAGCCGGGGGGCCACGGTGGCCTTTCTTATCAGCACCCCCCAGACAGGTGTTGATTCCATCCTGGTGACTTACGGTATGCTGGGGCCGGTGCTGGCCGTGGCCAGGCCATTAACAGCCCTTGTCTCCGGGGTTATAGGAGGGCTTCTGGTAGAGGCATTGGCCTCCGGGAGACGGATTGTTTCTCCAGATGGTGGAGTAAGTCTTTGTCAGGTTTGTCAAGATGAGGCCTGTCTTCAGCGCCACAGTCTGGGAGAACGCCTTGGGGCAGCCCTTAGATATGGTTTCGGCGAGCTCCTTTCAGAGATCGCCCTTCCCCTTTTTGGAGGGCTGGTCATTGCCGCCCTGGTAGCGGTTATTCTCCCTCCGGGCCTGTTGGGGCGCCTGGTCTCCCCGGGCCCGGGGCAGCTTCTTCTTATGGTTTTGGCCGGTCTTCCCCTTTACATGTGTTCTACGGCCTCGGTTCCGCTGGCCTACGCCCTTCTTCTTCAGGGAGTCTCCCCGGGGGCGGCCTTGGTCTTTCTGATGTGTGGCCCGGCCACCAACACCACGGCCATTTCGGTCATCGGGGCCACCCTGGGCTGGCGGACCTTACTGATCTTTATTTTCAGCATCATCTCTGTGGCCCTGGCCTCTGGTTACCTCCTTGATACCCTTTGGCCGCAGGCTCTCACCCTGGGAGAGAGGCTTCATTCAACCCCTGAGGGCCTTGCCCTTTGGGCTGAGGTCTCCGGAGGCCTGCTTTTGGGGCTTGTCTTCTGGCATCTATCCCTTAAGCTGAGGGCCAGATTGCGAAAGACCCCATCTTGCTCCTGCCAGTCTTCATGTTGTTCTTCTCATCGCCGCCCCGGCTAGGGATTCTCCTTCTGACCTTGCTTCTGGTTTCAGGGGCCCTCTCTTCTGTGGGGGCCTTTGAGGCCACTTTCTTCGACCTTCCTGAAGGAGAAGCCATTCTTATCAAGAGCCAGGGGCGGTGGATTCTTATTGACGCCGGGCCGGCAATAGCCTGCGACCGTCTTCTTAGAGGGCTTAAAGACAGGGGAGTTAGGGAGCTGGATTATCTTATTGTTACCCATCCTCATCCTGACCACTACTCGGGCATCTTTTGCCTGACAGGTTTCCTGTATCCCCGCCGTCTGGCCGACAACGGTCAAAAGATTCCTCCTTTTCCTCAAGACGACTTTCTTCGCTGGTACGCCACCTGGCGCCAGAAACACCCCCGCTACCGATTTCTTTCCGCCGGGGAAACCCTTAAAATCGGAGAGATTGTCATCCAGGTTCTCTGGCCCCCTTCTCTTTCTGGTAACTACAACGCCGACAGCCTGGTCCTCATGGTAAAGGAGAAGAAAGGAAGACTTCTCCTTACGGGTGATATTCCGGCCTCAGTGGAGAAGACTTTGGTTGAGGACTATGGATCGGGGCTGAGGGCCCAGGTGCTTAAGGTCTCCCATCATGGGGCGGCCGATGCCAGCAGTGAGGTCTTCCTCAAATACGTCTCTCCCCAGGTGGCTGTAGTCTGTGCCGGTCGGAATCACCCCCGGGGTTATCCGGCCAAAAGGGTTCTGGAACGTCTTAAGCGCTTGGTTCCCCAGGTTCTGGTTACCGGTGATCAGGGAACTCTATCTGTAGTTATCAGTCCCTCTGGGGAAGTCCAGTGGAGGTCTTACAATGAGTGAACGCCAGGCCTGGGGGGTGGTTTTGATCCTTCTTTGCCTTATCTATCTCCTTATCCCTCTGGGGCCTATAGTTCTTCCCCAGCTTAAGGCCTTTTGGGGCCCCGGTTTTGGCCGGTGGCTTTCAGCAGGGCTCCTTCTTTTGGGCCTCGGCCTGGTGGCCTCTCTCGGGCCTTACTGGATCCGGGGGCTCTTTTTTCTGGCTATTATATCGGGGGTCGGGAGCCATCTTCGGATCGTTGAGGAAAGGGTTCACCTTCTGGAGTATTCCCTGCTGGCTTTCTCATTGCATTTGGCCCTTTCCTTCCGTCTCAGGCGGGGGGTCTTTTGGGGGGCCTTTTTGCTGGCGGCCCTCTTTGGCCTGATAGATGAGCTTCTTCAGGGGCTCTATCCCTTGAGGCACTTTGATACGCGGGATTTGGCTATAAACACCCTTTCAGCCGCCTTAGGGGCAGGGCTGAGGCATGCCACGGCCCCTCGTCCCTAGCTATTCGCTCCTGAAACTCCCGATAAGCTGGCTTACCGAAGAGACCCCCAGCTCCGAAAGCAAGGGTGGAAGGTCCTGGAGAATCCTGCTTCCGGCTCGGGGAGAGATGAGATTAGCAGTCCCTATCTGAACAGCCCGGGCCCCAAGGATCAAAAACTCAGCCACATCAGTGGCACAGGTGATACCTCCTATGCCGATGACCGGGATCTTTACCGCCTTGACCACCTCATATACCAATTTAAGGGCGATGGGTTTTATCACCGGTCCTGAAAGGCCACCGCTTATCACCCCTAACCGGGAACCTCGACGGTGGAGGTCAATCGCCATAGCCGGCACCGTATTGATTAAAGAAAGGGCGGCGGCCCCGGCGGCCTCACAGACCTGAGCCAGCTCCCCTATCCCCAGGGTTTTGGGGGGGAGTTTAACTATCACCGGGACCGAAGCTGCCTGACAGACCTTCTCCACCAACCTGGCCAGCTCTGCTGGTTCGGAGCCGAAGAGGAGACCGCCACGCTTGACATTAGGGCAGGAGACATTTACCTCGATGGCATCTACCAGGCTGGAGAGCTCTGCTGTCAAGGTAACGTACTCTTCTGGAGACTCACCGAAGATGTTAGCGATAAGGGGGACTTTAAACCTCCGCAAATAGGGGATGATCTTGGTGGCAAAGGCCTTAAGCCCTGGGTTTTCCAGGCCAATGGCGTTAATCAGACCGCAGGGGGTTTCTACCAGTCGGGGAGGGGGATTGCCTGGCCGGGGCTCAAGGCTTATCCCCTTGGTCACCAGAGCGCCAAAGAGGGAAAGATCCAGATATTGAGACAATTCCTGGCCATAGCCCCAGGTCCCCGAGGCCAAGAGGACAGGATTCTTGAGCCTCAATCCGGCCAGTTCTGTGGAAAGGTCAATCAAACTCCACCTCCTCGGCCAAGACTACCGGGCCTTCCTGGCAGACATGTAAATATCCACCGGGACGGGCCTTAACGGCACAGCCCAGACACAGACCGGTGCCACAGGCCATTTGAGCCTCAAGGGAGATATAGGCCGGGCTGTTTGTCTCCTGGGCCAGGCGGGCAACAGCTGCCAGCATGGGTGTAGGGCCACAAGCAAGAATGGTCCGGGGGCCTTTTTTAAGGGCCTCCTGAAGAGGAGAAGTCACCAGGGCCCTTTGACCCAGGGAGCCGTCTTCGGTGGTCAGAATAAGTGGTCTGGCCAGGGCCTTCCAGAAGGAGAGCCTGATCAGATCTTGTCGACTTCGGGCTCCATATATGAGTGGAGCCGGCCCGAACATTTTAAGCCAGAGGCCAAAAGGAGCCACTCCTATCCCGCCGGCTACCAGAAGGAAAGGCGGCTTCTTTTTTTCGGGCTGAGGAAAGCCCCGTCCCAGAGGGCCTACCAGAATGAGTCGCTCCCCATGACGTATCTGACTCAGATATCGAGTGAATCGTCCCCTTGGCTGGATGAGAAGGTCAAGATAATTCCCCTCCTGGTCGTGTACAGAGAAGGGCCGCGGCAGGAGAGGATCCAGGCCTTCGCCTCGAAGCATAACAAACTGGCCAGGCTGAATTAGCCCTAAGGGGGGGTCTGTTTTAAGACGGAGAAGAAATATTCCTCCCTTAAAAGGGCGGCGTCTGATTACCCGGGCCTCAGCTTCTTGGGGATGAGTTTTTGCCTTTGTTGCCTCCACAGACGAGCATCTTATCAGGCCCGTAGCCTAGGGCAAGCCTTTAGCGGACAAGGTTTTCAAGGAGCTGCTCAAGACGTGAGGCCTCTCGCGAGATAAGCTCTTCGGCTAGGGTTTCAAGGGCGTGGAGGTTGGTCTGACTGGCATCGTCGAGGTCATCCTTTCCCAGGGTAAGGGTGGTTTGAAAACGAAAATATCGATTTCCCCCCTCCTCCAAGAGCCAACGACATTGATAGTCGGCGGTGTCAGAGACTCCATCGAAGATGACATCAAGGAGAGGTCGGGCCCAGCCAGCCAACCCCCATCCGATGGCCTCCTCATGGGGAATGGGTCTGGTGAGCTCCCCGGTACCTAGGGAGACAAGAATTACAGGTCGCCCGGGCCAGAGTCTCCGGGCCTCGGCCAGGGCACACATGGCTGGATTGTTGGCCATCACCCCACCGTCAACGAGGCTTAAGAAATTCTTGCCTTTGGGAGCTCGGGGGTCGAGTTGGCGAACAAAGGAGGGAGGAACTTCCACCCGAGCTGGCTCAAAATATGTGGGAGCCGCCGAGGTGGCCCGGGCCACCTGCCAGAGAGCTATATCTGGCTGCTCTCCCTCTCTGGCCCGATGTCTCTTAAAGAAATATGGCTGTCGAAGCTCAATTTCATAGGCGGTAACCAGAATTTCTACTAGGGCCTCAGAGAGGGTAATGTTTCCCAGATACTCCTGAAGGATCCCTTCAATGGTCTGAGAAGGGTACTTTTCTTCCAGGAGTCCTATCCGCCAGGGGGATCTCTTAAAGATGCGAGGGCCTTCAGTAAGGTAGAACTCCACCAGGGCCTGGGCACTAAAGCGAGGGCCCCCTTCGCCTGGGCAAGAGAGGGCTACGGCAATAATCCCTCCGGTAGATGTTCCGGCAATGAGATCAAAAAGGCTACTTATTGGTTTCTCCGTGCGTCGCTCCAGTTCATAGAGGATTTTGGCCGGAATCAGGCCTCTAATCCCCCCTCCATCTATGGATAAGATGCGAACAGGGTCCATTTAGGGCTCCTTTTATCGCTTTTTAGCCAAAGGTGGTCTTCAAAGGCTGATAAGTCAAGTAGAGGTTATGGTTGACCAAACTTCACTAGGAACCGGAGGAGACGAAGCCAGACTGTAGGATAATAGGGAAGGTGCCGGATGGCTTTAAGATGCCAGTTTAGACCCTGGCGTCCCGGGTAGTATTTGCCGACTTCTGAGGCCAGAAGGGCCAGCCGACGGCGGAGTTTATTTTTTAGGTGGGGGGAACCATCTGGAGATAACCACTGGAGGCTTCTTTCTGTCAGACGGTAAGTAGCCAGAAGGAGGAAAGAGCGTCGGCGCGAGAGACCTTGCTCGTGGTAACGATAGAGGCAGAGAGGCTCTCGAATCCCGGAGATAAGTCCTTTTCGGGCTATCCTTAGCCAGAGGTCCCAGTCTTCGGCCCCCAGGTATTTGTCGCTAAAAAGACCACTTTCTTTAAGGATTCGGCGGCGGAGAACCACCGAAGAGGTGACCACAAAGTTGATCAACATAAGGTGTTCCAGAGCCTCTTGAGGATCATGAAAGACAGGGAGGGGAAACTTACGCTCCCTGTGGGGGAGCGGTCTTCCTTCACCATCGATAACCCGGGCATCGGTGTAGCAGAGGGCCACTTCCGGATGCTCTTCCAGAAAGGCCAGCTGCCTTTCCAGCTTCCGGGGGAGCCAGAGGTCATCGCTGTCTAAAAAGGCCAGATATTCGGAGTCGGTGGCCAGAATTCCGCGGTTTCTGGCCTGGGCCGGCCCGGCGTTTTTCTGAGGAATCAATCTCACCCGGGTGGTTTTTTCCTGGTATTCTTGGACAATGGCCGGACCCTGATCGGTGCTCCCGTCGTCAACAATCACTACCTCTATATCGGATGCGCTTTGGCCAAGAACGCTCTCTAAGGTCTCCCTGATAAAGGGGGCGGCATTATAAAGGGGGATAATAACCGCAACTTTAGGCATAAATCCTCCAGACCGGATATTTAAGCAAGGGGCCAGTCATTTCAAGGCTTTTGTTTGCCAAATGGCTTCAGATCTGATTAATCTTTGACCTATGGACCTCAGGCCTTGGGAGAAGGAACTGCTTTCTTTGATCCAGCGCGATTTTCCTCTTCAGCCCCGGCCATACAAGCAGCTGGCTGAGACCCTGGGGGTAGCGGAAGAGGAGGTTTTAGAGAGCCTTTCGCGCCTTAAGAGTTCCGGACTTATCCGCCTTATTGGGGCCATTTTTCAGCCATCAGCAGTAGGGTATCGATCCACCCTGGCCGCCTTAAGCGTCCCTGAGGCCAAGGTGGAGCAAGCCGCGGCTCTGATTAACGCCTACCCCGGGGTAAGTCACAACTATCTCCGCAACCATCGGTTTAATCTCTGGTTTACTGTGGCCGTTCCCCCGGGAAAGGAGCCAGAAGTTAAGGTTCAAGAGTTCGCCAACAGGACAGGAGCTAGAGATTATTTGTTTTTGCCCATTGTCAAAACCTTTAAGATTGCGGTCATTCTTGATGTAGAGGCCAGTGGTGGCCCTTCAGATCCGAAGACGACCACCACGGAGACCCGGTTTGTTCTGGCCCCGGAGGAAATACGTCTGGCCCGGGCTGTCCAGGAAGACCTTCCCCTTGTTTCCAGACCCTTTGCCCAGGTGGCCCAGGAGATAAATAAGACAGAGGCTGAAATCCTGGGCTGGATAAAAAAGATGCTCTCCCGGGGAGTGATCCGCCGTTTTGCGGCCCTCTTGCGTCATACCAGGGCCGGCTTTACTGGCAACGCCATGTTGGCCTGGAGGTGCCCAGAGGAGAAACTGGATCTCATTGGCCCGCGCTTTGCGGCCTTGGCCGAGGTGAGCCATTGCTACCAGCGACGTTCCTACCCCCACTGGCCCTATAACCTCTACACCATGATCCATGGACGCAACCAGGGGGATTGTTCTGCCGTGATTGAAGAAATGATCCGTCTCTCTGGCCTAAAGCCCCCCCTTGTTCTCTACAGCCTTAAGGAGTTCAAAAAGAGCCGCCTTAAACTCTTCTGGGACGAGCCTAGATAAACCGCTTGGCCATTTTGGCTACTAATTCTTCGGCCTGATACCAGTCCTCTTTTTCGCGTCCGGCCTCCCGGCCCCGTTTTTCATAAAGGGAATAGGCGATTTTCTGAATCAGTTCGTGCTTTGTCCGCTGGGCCTCCTCTGGTTCGCCAATAAACTCTACGGCCGCCTTGGGATCTTTAGCTGATTGAACCTCGAGACCCAGAAGCCGGCCGTCTTCTTTTAAGGCATAGATGGCCCGCGGGGAACGTAAAGAATGAATAAGGTGATCGATGTGGTCAGCGTCCATGCCTCCGACGTAGAACTCGACGGTCTTGGTCTTTTCTTCATAGGCAATCCCCATAAACGGGAGATTTTCAGCCACCAGATGTTCGTCAACCAAGAGGCGTACCGGACGAAACTGATTAGCACCATTGAACTCCTTAAGAAAATTCTTCCACTCCTTTTTAAGAATTCGCTCCTTTTTCATGATTCATCCTCCCTTTTGTTTGAAATCTGTCTCCAGTAAAGTGGATTAACCCTCAGTCCAGGTTGCTCCTTACTTATTATTTGTGATAGACAAATAATTTGAATTTGAACTTCTCTCCGGGAGGTCAGCCATGTCCGAAAGATTTGTCGTCATAGGGGCGGTGGCCGCTGGTCCGCGAGCGGCCTGTCGAGCCAAACGTCTTCGCCCAGATGCCGAGGTTATTCTCCTTGACAAGGATGATCTCATCTCCTACGGAGGCTGTGGCATTCCCTACTATGTTTCTGGTGATATCACCGATGAGAAGGAGTTGCGTTCGACGACCTTTCATATGCTCCGCGATGAGTCCTTTTTCCGGGATGCCAAGGGGGTCGAAGTCCTTACCAGGACATTGGCCACCTCCATCGACAGAAAAAATAAGGTTGTCCATATCAAATATCTAGATTCGGGCAAAGAAGAGACCCTTGCTTACGATAAGCTAGTTCTGGCTACCGGGAGCCAGCCGTTTGTCCTTCCCATCCCCGGAAACGACCTTGATGGAGTTTTTACCATAGCCAACCTTCATAAAGCTATCGAAATTAAACATCGGCTCTCCAGTGGCCAGGTGGAAAAGGCTGTGGTCATCGGTGGAGGGGCCATTGGTCTGGAGATGAGCGAGGCCCTGGCCGATCTGTGGGGGGTTGAGGTTACGGTCCTTGAATACATGCCCCAGGTACTTCCCCGAATTGTTGATCCAGTGATGGCCAAGATGGTTGAGGCCCATCTGCGGGAGAAGGGGCTCCAGGTGGTGACCAACTCCCGGATCAAAGAAATAAAGGGAGAGGCGGGCAAGGTTAGGGCAGTAGTGGCCGAGGAGGGGGTCTATCCGGCCGATCTGGTGATCATGTCTGTAGGGGTGAGGCCCAACAGTCAGCTGGCCCGAGAGGCCGGTCTGGAGATTGGGCCCTTTGGCGGCATTGTTGTCAACCATCGGCTTCAGACCTCTGATCCCGATATCTACGCTGGAGGAGACTGCGTAGAGAATTATCATCTTCTCACTGGCAAGCGTTTCCCTATGCCCTTAGGATCCTTGGCCAATAAACACGGACGGATAATCGGCACCAACCTGGCTGGAGGTACGGAAATATTTGAGGGGTGTCTGGGAAGCTTTGTTATGAAGGTTTTTGATCTTTCAGTGGCCGGGACCGGTCTGTCTCTTCAGTGGGCGCGCCAGGAGGGTTTCCCGGCGGCCCATGCCCTTCACAACCAGACCGACCGGGCCCATTTCTTTCCGGGTTCGGCTATCATCCATCTTCAGATGGTCTTTGACCCCCGGACTCAGCGGGTCCTGGGAGTCCAGGGCCTCGGGCCGGCAGGGGACGCCGTCTTTGCTCGGGTGGGCATGGCTGCGGCCCTCATCCGTCAGAAGGCCACCATCGCTGATTTCTCCAGCTTTGAGGTCCCCTATGCCCCGCCTTTTGCCAACGCCATGGATGCCCTAAACGCCCTGGCCAATGTGGCTGACAACATTGTCTCCGGCCGCATGCGGACTATCGAGGTTGATGAGGCTGTGGCTCGCCTTTATTCTGGAGATGAGATGGCCCTTTTTGTGGATCTACGCCACAAAAAAGAGGCCGAACCTTACGAGGCCCGATATCCAGGGCGCTGGATCTGGATGGCCTACAACGACGTCCGGCGGCGCTATCAGGAACTGCCGAGCGACAAGGATCTACTGCTGGTCTGTAACTCCGGGATGCGTTCCTATGAGGTGCAGCGATTTCTGGATCAGGTGGGCCTAAAGAGGAACTGGGTCATCCATGGCGGTATGAACGTCTTGCGCCGTCAAGGGGTGGATCTCCTCAAATAGAGGGGCCCTTGACACATAATGGGGCTACTTATACTATATTTTTTGCTTTGAGCGGGCATAGCTCAGTTGGCAGAGCGCGAGCTTCCCAAGCTTGAGGTCGCGGGTTCGAATCCCGTTGCCCGCTCCAGAAGGAGGCCAAGAAGGCGCCGTAAGGCGCCTTACTTTTGTGAGGCCTTAAGTTTGGGGCCGATTAAAGAGGGAATCTCTTAAAAAGTGGGCCTTTTGCCCACTTTTTTGTTTATGGGAGCCATGGAGACCAAGGCCATTGTCAAAAAAGTTGAAGAGCTGGTGGAGCCCATCGTCAGAACGTTGGGGCTTGAGCTGGTGGAGGTTCAGTTTCGCCGCGAACGTCCGGGATGGGTACTTCGCCTCCTTATAGATAAGGAAGGGGGGGTCAATCTAGAGGATTGTGTCCAGGTTAGTGAGGTCGTGGGCGATATTCTGGATGCTGAGGATCCCATCCCCCATGCCTACAATCTGGAAGTCTCCTCTCCTGGCCTTGAGAGGCCACTGGTCAAGGAAAAGGACTATCAACGCTTTGCTGGCCGTAAGGCCCGGATAACCACCAGGCAACCTTTGGCCGGGCGGCGAAACTTTACCGGTATCATCCTGGGGATAGAAGACGGTTTGATATCCCTGCGACTTTCTGAAGGGCAGCAGGTAGAGATTCCCTTTTCTCTGGTGGAGAAGGCCCATTTGAAATTTGACTTCAAATAGTAAGGGGTGGGTGTCATGAACGATCTTAAAAGGATTATTGATCAGGTCAGCAAAGAAAAGGGTATCGATCGGGCGGTTCTTATTGGGGCGGTGGAGGAGGCTATTCGTTCGGCGGCCAGAAAAAAGTACGGCCAGAAGGCTGACCTGGAAGTCCAATATAATGAAGAAACCGGTGAGGTGGAAGTCTTCCAGTTTCGGACAGTGGTGGAGAAGGTCGCCGATCCGGAGACAGAGATCTCCCTGGAGGAGGCCCGGGCCCTTGATCCTGAAAGTCAGCTAGGTGACAGTCTGGGGGTTAAGCTAGATACTCGAGACCTGGGGCGCATTGCGGCCCAGACGGCCAAGCAGATCATCATCCAGAAGATCAAGAGCGCCGAAAGAGACCTCATCTATGAGGAATATAAAGATCGGGTAGGGCATATCGTAGCTGGGAGTGTTCAACGGTTTGACCGGGGTAATATCATTGTCAACCTGGGGCGCACCGAAGCCATCCTTCCGGTCTCAGAGCAGATTCCTACCGAGCATTATCGGCGGGGAGATAGGATTCGGGCCCTGATCATCGAAGTCCGGCGGGCCAGTCGAGATCCGCAAATAGTGCTTTCCCGTTCCCATCCGGATTTTCTGGCCAAGCTGTTTGAGCTTGAGGTTCCAGAGATCCAGGAGGGAGTGGTCAAAATCATGGGGGTGGCCAGGGAGCCCGGCTCGCGGGCCAAAATCGCCGTGGTCTCCAGTGATCCAGACATTGATCCCGTGGGGGCCTGTGTGGGGCTGAGGGGTTCCCGGGTTCAGGCCATAGTCCAGGAGCTAAAGGGAGAGAAGATAGACATTGTTCCCTGGAATCCGGATCCAGCCAAGTACGTCTACAACGCCCTTTCTCCGGCGGAGTGCTCCAAGGTCATTGTGGACGAGGCCAACAAGGCTCTGGAGGTCGTTGTCCCCGATGATCAGCTTTCTCTGGCCATCGGTCGGCAGGGGCAGAATGTTCGTCTGGCCTCCAAGCTCCTTGGTTGGAAAATAGATGTCTGCAGTGAGACCCAGTATGCCAGACGCCAGGACCCCGGCTTTAAGGCCCTTCTTTCTCTAGATGGCCTTGAGGAACCAGTCGCGGCCAAACTCTATGACGCCGGTATCAGCTCCCCGGAGCTTCTGGCCCAGAGCGAGCCAGAGCAGGTGGCGGAGATAGCTAGCCTTAGCCAGGAGGAGGCCAAAAAGATCATTGAGATCGCTCGGTCTCAGGTTGGAAACTGATGGAAAAAAGGCAACCCATACGGATGTGTATCTTCTGTCGTGACCGTCAGGCCAAGGGGTCTCTTATGCGGCTGGTGTTCAATCAGGGGCTCGTTCTTGGCGATCACCGACAAACTCTTCCGGGACGGGGGGCTTACGTCTGTTCCGCCTGTCGGAAGAGGCTCTTTTCTCAAAAAGGACGAAAGGTCTTGGCTCGGGCCTTTCGACTTTCTCCGGAAGCGATTAAAGATATTAGAGCCTAAACTTAAGGAGAGAATTTTTTTGAAGTCCCTCTTTGGGGCTAGGGGGTAACAAGAGATGGCAAAGATGAGGGTTTACGAACTGGCCAGAGAGATAGGTATGGAGAGCAAGGAGCTCTTGACCAAAATCCGCCAGATTGGCCTGGAGGTCAAAAGCCACAGCAGTATGCTCTCCGAGGAGGAAGTGGCCATAGTTCGTCAAAAACTGGCCGGGGCCTCGGAGGAGAGTGCCGTCGGTCAGAGTCGGCCGAAGGTCATCCGACGTCGGGCCAGACCACAGGAGCCTCCAGCAGAGGAGAAGCCGGAGAAGCCTGTGGAAGAGGCCAGGGTGGTAGAAGGCCCGCCCAAAGTGGAGCCCAAGCCCCGCCTGAAACTAAAGATAATCCGCCGACCAAAGAAGAAAGAAAGGGAAGAGGCTCCGCCGGAGAAGGCTGTAGCCAGGGCTCCGGAGGGCCCTCCGAGTGAGGCTCCAACCCCCAAGGCCCCGGAGGAGGCTAAGAAGATAGAGGAAACCAAGGCCGAAGAACCTAAACCCACCAAACCGGAGCCTACCAAACCCCGGGTGGTGGACATGACAGAACACCGGGAGTATGCCCGGGTGGTCAAGCGGGCCGAACCTCAGGCCAAGGTGGTCAAGAAGGCCCCGGCACCTCCCCCTAAAGGGCCACGTCCGGCTGCTCCTGTAGCCAAGGCTGCCCCACAGCCGGCTCCAGTAGAGGAGAAGGGCAAAAAGAAGAGCAAGCGCACGGTGGAGGGTCTAGAACTCGGGGCCCCCCGGAAGAAGACCAAAAAACGGGCCGCCCGTCCTAAAAGTGAGGTCAGCGAGCTCAAAGAAGGTCTTGAGCTCCTGGAGCTGGAAAGAGAGCTGGAGAAGGCCCCCCTTGAGGAGGTGGCCTCCGAAGGAATGCCCTCAGAGGTGACTGAGCATCCTGAAGCCCCCAAGGAGAAAGGGAAAAAGGGTAAGACCAAGGAGGCCAAAGAACCCAAAGAGGCCCCCGCCCCTCCTAAGGTAGTCAAGAAGAAGATCAAGATCTACGAGTCCATTCAGGTGGGCGAGCTGGCCAAACAGATGGGAGTCAAAGCTCCGGAGCTTATCCGCAAGCTGATGGAGCTTGGAGTTATGGCCACTGTTAATCAATCCATTGATTATGAGACTGCCGCCTTGGTGGCTTCTGAGTTTGGCCATGAGGTGGAAAGGGCCGGGATTCAGGAGGAGGATCTCCTGCGTTATGAGCCGCCCAAGCCCGAAGAGCTCAAACCCCGGCCACCGGTGGTCACGGTGATGGGCCATGTTGACCATGGTAAGACCAGCCTTCTTGATGCCATTCGTAAAACAGACGTGGTGGCCAGAGAGGCCGGGGGAATTACGCAGCATATCGGGGCCTATTTTGTCAAGCTGGAAGATGGCCGGGAGATCGTTTTTATAGATACTCCGGGCCACGAGGCCTTCACCACCATGCGGGCCAGAGGGGCCCAGGTGACGGATATCGTCATCCTGGTGGTAGCCGCTGATGATGGAGTTATGGATCAGACCAGAGAGGCTATTGACCACGCTCGGGCCGCTGGTGTTCCGGTAGTGGTGGCCATAAACAAGATAGACAAACCCGAGGCCAATCCGGAGAGGGTCAAGAGCCAGCTGGCCGAACTTGGGCTGGTTCCTGAGGAGTGGGGTGGTGAGACCCTTTATGCAGAGGTCTCGGCCAAGAAGAGAATCGGTATCAGGGATCTCCTTGAACTGGTGCTTCTCCAGGCCGAGGTAATGGAGCTTAAGGCCGCTCCTGATCGGCCGGCTCGAGGACGGATCATCGAGAGCCGGCTCGACCGGGGTCGAGGGCCGGTGGCCACCGTTATTATTCAGGAAGGGACCTTGCGGGTTGGGGATCCCTTTGTCTCCGGTTACCACTATGGGCGGGTGCGGGCCATGTTTGATGACCGCGGCAAAAAGCTCAAAGAGGCCGGCCCGGCCTATCCGGTGGAGGTTCTGGGTTTTTCCGGTGTGCCTCAGGCTGGAGATGATTTTATCGTTGTGGAGTCGGAGAAGGTGGCCAAGGAAGTGGCCGAATACCGCGAGCGCAAACTTCGTGAGGCCGAGGTGGCCAGGGCGGGCAAGGTCAGCCTGGAGAAGCTCTTCGAGAGGTTAAAAGAAAGCGAAATCAAAGAGCTTAAGGTCATTCTAAAGGCCGATGTTCAGGGCTCCCTTGAGGCCCTCTCTGAGGCCTTAAGAAAGCTTTCCACCGATGAGGTCAGGGTAAACATTATCCGTTCAGGCATCGGAGCCATCTCTGAGAGTGATATTATGCTGGCTTCGGCCTCTGATGCCGTGGTTATCGGTTTTAATGTTCGCCCCACTCCCAAGGCCAAGGAGCTGGCCAACCAGGAGAAGATCGACGTTCGTTTTTACGATGTTATCTACAACGTAGTTGATGACGTCAAAAAGGCCATGGTCGGCCTCCTTGAGCCCACCTATGAGGAGCGGGTCATCGGGGTGGCCGAGGTCCGGGCTACCTTTAAGGTTCCCAAAGTGGGGGTGGTGGCCGGCTGTTATGTGCGGGAAGGGCGTCTTGAACGCGGGGCCAAGGTCCGTCTTCTAAGGGACAATGTGGTCGTTTATACCGGAAAGATCGCCTCCCTAAGGCGCTTTAAAGAAGACGTCAAAGAGGTAGCTGCTGGCTATGAGTGCGGTGTGGGGCTTGAAAACTTCAACGACATCAAGGTGGGAGATCTCATTGAGGCCTTTGAACTGGTGGAGATCAAGCCGGAGCTTTGATGATGGTCGTCGGAGTGGCCAAGGTTCAGCTCTTTATTCCGGAGAATCGCTCCCTAAAAGGCAAAAGACAGGTGGTCAAAAGCCTTCTGCGCCAGATAAACGGCCGTTTTAAAAATGTCTCTGTGGCGGAGGTGGATGATCAAGATCTTTGGCAGCGGGCTCAAATAGGGCTGACCACCGTGGGGAGCGATCAGCGTTTCATTAACTCTCTTCTCGACCGGGCCTTGGATTATATCGAGGCCTACGGTGGAGTGGAGGTTATCGAGACCAAGATAGAAATTATCAGTCTATGAAGGGACAACGGGCAAGGCGAGTGGCCGAACTTCTGAAGGAGGAGCTTTCTCTGGTGATTCAGCGGGGTCTCAGGGATGAGCGCCTGAAGGAGGCCTTCATTACCGTGGTCAGGGCCGAGGTGAGTCCGGATCTTAAACGGGCCGTCTTTTTTTTCGATGTTCACGGAGATGAGGCCGAGAGGCAAAGGGTCCTTGAGCTCCTCAGACAGGCCCGCGGTCACTTGCGCCGGGAGCTAGCCTCAAGGGTTCGGCTCAAGTTCATGCCAGAGGTGGATTTTGAGCTTGATCGCAGTCAGGAAGCCCTCTCCCACATTGACGCCCTCTTGGCCAAGGCGCGAGAGAAGGATGGACGAAGTCACTAAATTTGCCCGGTTAGTAGCTGAGACCCACAGATTCTGCCTCACCACCCATGTCCACCCCGATGGCGATGGTCTGGGGAGCCTTTTGGCCCTGGGGGAGACCTTAAAGAATCAAGGCAAGGAAGTGGTCTTGTTTGTTGACGACGAGATCCCCCCTCAGTATCGAAGGCTCCCGGGGATAGAGGGTGTCCTTTCTGAGATTCCCAAGGATGGTTTTGAGACCCTTGTCCTCCTTGACTGTGCCGAGCCCTCCCGGATAGGTCGTCTCAAAAGCCATCTTGTTGGGGCCAAGATGGTGATCATTGATCACCACAGCTCCTCTGATGAGGCCGGTGATGTAAATATCCTTGACCCCCAAGCTCCGGCCACCGGGCTCATCCTCTTTCGGATGTTCAGGGCCCTATCCTGGCCTATTACCCCCTCGATAGCCACCAATCTCTACACGGCCCTTCTCACCGACACGGGGTGTTTTTGTTTCCAGCAGACCAACGAGGAGGCCTTTCGGATGGCCGCCGAGCTGGTGGCTGCGGGGGCCTCTCCAGCCAAGGTGGCCGAGGACCTCTTTGAACACTATCCTTTGCGACGCTTTAAGCTTCTGGCCCGGGCCCTTGATGCCCTTGAGCTTCATTTTGGCGGTCGTCTGGGGTTGGTGGTGCTGACTCCGGAGGCCTTTCAGGAGACCGGGGCCCAGGGATCGGATACCGAAAGTTTTGCCAACATGATTCGCTCCATAGATACAGTGGAGCTGGCCGTTCTTATCCGGGAGGTGACCCCCGGGCAGGTGGCGGTAAGTCTTCGTTCCCAGAGGATCAATGTGGCCCGTTTGGCCGAGCGTTTTGGTGGAGGCGGTCATGCTCAGGCCGCCGGCTTCAAGAAGAGGGCTCGAGCCGATGAGGTCAGGGCCGCCCTCCTTGAGGCGGCAAGAGAGTTGATGGAGGGAAAATGAACGGGGTCTTGGTGGTGGACAAGCCCGAGGGGATGACCTCCTTTAAGGTGGTTGACCTCCTCAAAAGAAAGCTCCGGGTCAAAAGAGCCGGCCACGGTGGCACCTTGGATCCCCTGGCTACCGGAGTCCTGCCGGTCTGTTTGGGCCGGGCTACCAAGATTGCCCAATTTATCCTTGAGGGTGACAAGGTCTACGAGGGGGTGATGGAACTTGGCTTAGAGACAGATACTTACGATGCCTTGGGTGAGGTGGTGGCCCGGGCTGAGGTGCCAGATCTCGATCTGTCCCGGTTAAAGGAAGTGGCCCAGGGGTTTGTGGGGGCTATTGAACAGGCCCCTCCACCATATTCTGCAGCCAAGCACCGGGGACGCCCCCTTTATGAATACGCCCGTAAAGGGGCTCCGGTGGAAAAGCCCCCCAAAAGGGTTGAGGTTCTGGAGTTTGCGATTCTCTCTTATGAAAAGCCCTTTGTCTATTTTCGGGTGACCTGCACTAAGGGAACGTATATCCGCTCTCTGGTGCATGATCTGGGTCGGGCTTTAGGCTGTGGGGCCTGCCTTAAAGGGCTGCGTCGGATACAAAAGGGCCCTTTTACTGTCTCCCAGGCTATGGGGATAAAGGAGATCCTGGAGCTGGCTGCCGAAGGTCGAATCAACGAGTATCTTATCTCCATCTCTGAGGCCCTGTCTTTTATCCCGGCTGTGATCATCGGGGAGGAACTGGCCCGGCGTATTCGCCACGGTTTTCGGCCCCGAGCCGGTCTTATCTGGGGACTTATCCGTACCCAAAAGGTGGCCAAGGCCCCGCGGGTCCCCTGGTTGCGCCTGGTGGGTCAACAGGGGGATCTGGTAGCCGTAATCTATTATCCTGAGCCAACGGATTCCAGCGAGGTAGAACTCATCCGGGTCTTTCCCCCGGAGGGCTGACATCTCTGTCCGTTGTCAGGCGGCCAAGTAGGTGTTAGAAATACCCTGGCAAAATTGCAAGATTTGAGGAGGAAGGTATGGGTCTTTCACCAGAGGTCAAGCGGGAGGTAATTGAGCGATTTAAACTCCATGATTCCGATACCGGATCCCCAGAGGTCCAAATCGCCCTTCTTACCGCCCGTATTAATCATCTTACCGAACACTTCAAGGTTCATAAAAAGGATCACCACTCCCGGCGTGGTCTTCTGAAGATGGTCGGTCAGAGACGGCGCCTTTTACAGTACCTTAAACGGACAGACTTTGACCGTTATCGCCGGATAGTTAAGGAACTGGGGCTTCGGGGTTAAGAGAAAAGAAGAAGGAGAGCACACCTAGATGATCAAGAAAGCAGAGTTAGAAATCGGCGGGCGAAATTTCGTCCTGGAGACAGGGCGGGTGGCCAGGCAGGCCAGTGGTTCGGTGATTGTCCGCTACGGCGACACCGTTGTCCTGGTGACGGCGGTCAGTTCTAAGGAGATCCGTGAGGGGATAGATTTTCTCCCCCTGCTGGTGGAATATCAGGAGATGTATTACGCTGCGGGCCGTATTCCGGGAAGCTATTTTCGGCGGGAGATCGGGCGTCCCAGCGAGAAGGAAACGGTGACCGCCAGGCTCATTGACCGTCCCCTGCGGCCCCTCTTTCCTAAGGGCTATCGTTATGATACCCAGATCATCGCTACGGTGCTCTCTGTAGATCCGGAGATCGACCCGGATGTTCTAGCCATTACCGGAGCCTCTGCCGCCCTTCATCTTTCTCACATTCCCTTTGCTGGCCCGGTGGCCGGAGTAAGGATTGGCCGGGTAAACGGAGAATTTGTCGTTAACCCCACCACCTCAGAAGTCAGGGCCTCGGATCTTAACCTAGTTATCGCCGGCACCAAAGAGGCCATCTGCATGGTGGAGGGCTCTGCCCGGGAGGTTCCCGAGGAGGTGGTCCTTGAGGCCCTCTTTTTGGCTCATGAGGAGATCAAGCGTCTGGTGGCCGTTCAGGAGGAGCTTCGGGCCGAGTGTGGCCAACCGAAGATGGCCTTCGAAGAGCCTCAAACTGATGAGGCCCTCAAGAAGCGCCTCCTTGATCTCTTTGAAGCCGATCTGCGGGAGGTTATCACCACACCAGTTAAGGTAGAGAGGGGACGCCGGCGTCAGGAACTGGAGCTTAAGGTTCTTGAGCAGTTGGGTGAGGAGGTCAGTGGTCGAGAGAAGGAGGTCCTCAGTCTCCTTAAAGAGATAGAAAAAGAGATGATGCGGGCCATGATCGCCCGAGAGAAGCGGCGTATCGATGGCCGGGCCTTTGATGAAGTGCGGCCTATAAGTTGTGAGGTGGGCCTTTTGCCCCGGACCCATGGTTCGGCCCTCTTTACCCGGGGTGAGACCCAGGTTCTGGTTATCGTTACTCTGGGAAGCACCCAAGACGAACAGCGTATTGAGGCCCCCGGGGGAGAGGTTTTCAAACATTTTATGCTTCACTACAACTTCCCGCCATATTGTGTGGGTGAAGTCCGGCCCTTGAGGGGGCCATCACGACGGGATATAGGCCATGGTCTTCTGGCCGAAAGAGCCCTTCTGGCGGTAGTCCCCGATCAGGAAGAGTTTCCTTACACCATTCGGGTGGTTTCTGAAGTCTTGGAATCTAACGGTTCCTCTTCTATGGCTACTGTCTGCGGTGGAACCCTATCCCTTATGGATGCCGGGGTTCCCATCAAGGACATGGTCGCCGGGGTGGCCATGGGGCTCATTAAAGAAGACAACCAGTTCTACACCCTTACCGATATCCTCGGCGATGAAGACCATCTTGGAGATATGGACTTTAAAGTCGCCGGTACCGACAAGGGAATTACTGCCCTGCAGATGGATATCAAGATTACCGGTGTTACCCGGGAGATCCTCTCTCAGGCTTTGGATCAGGCCCGGGAGGCCCGCCGCTTTATCCTTTCTAAAATGAGGGAGGTTATCAGTAAACCTCGGGAAGCCCTTTCTGCTTACGCCCCCCGGCTGACCACCATCCAAATAAGCCCCAACAAGATTCGGGATCTCATCGGCCCAGGGGGCAAGACCATCAAGGGCATTATAGCCGCCTGTGAAGACGTCAAGATAGAGGTGGAAGACTCCGGGCTGGTGCGAATATTTGCCCCTAATACCGAGGCCGCGGAGAAGGCCATCAAGATGATCCGAGAGGTGACCCAGGAGGCCGAGGTAGGCAAGCTTTACCTGGGCCGGGTGACCCGAATTACCGACTTTGGGGCCTTTGTGGAGATCTTTCCCGGGACTACCGGTCTGATCCATATCTCTCAGATGGACAAGGGCCGGGTGCGCAGCGTCTCTGACATTCTCAAAGAGGGAGATGAGGTCCTGGTTAAGGTGATTGATATCGACCGTCAGGGTCGAATAAAGCTTAGTCGCCGGGCCGCCCTTGAGGAGTCTATGCGTCGTCTTCGGGAGGAAAAAGACGAAGACTCGGTAGATATCACCTGATGTATCACAAAACGGTCCTTCCCAACGGTCTTCGGGTGGTCACCGAAAGGATCCCCGGCCTTCGCTCTGTCTCTGTGGGGATCTGGGTCAATGTGGGCAGCCGGGATGAAACCAAGGAGATAAACGGCATAGCCCACTTTATTGAACACATGGTCTTCAAGGGCACTGGCCGCCGTTCAGCCCTGGATATCGCCAAGGAAATAGACCGTGTGGGAGGGCTCTCTAACGCCTTTACCTCCCGTGAAAATACCTGTTTTCACGCTAAGGTCCTCGATGAGCATCTTCCCCGTATCCTTGATCTCTTAGCCGATATCTTCCTTCACTCTCGCTTCGATCAGGCCGAACTGGAAAGGGAACGTCAGGTTATCCTTCAGGAGATAAACATGGTCGAGGACAGCCCGGATGAGCTGGTCCACGACCTTTTTGGTCGGTTGGTCTTCGGAGAAAATCCTTTGGGGTTTTCCGTGCTGGGGACCAAAGAGACGGTCTCCCGGATGACCTCTGCTGGCCTTAAAGATTATCTCCACCGGGCCTATACCGCGGAGAAGATTGTTATCGCCGGGGCGGGAAACCTTGACCATGCGTCTTTTGTGGAGATGGTGGAGAAGGAGTTTGCCGAAGTCCCCCCCAAAGATGGTCTCTCGGCCCGATCCACCCCGGAGTTCCAGGCTACCATGGCCCTCTATCCCCGGGATCTGGAGCAGGTTCATCTTGTTTTGGGTGGGCCAGGGCCGGCGGCCCGAGACGAGCGACGCTATGCCGGTCTGCTTCTTAACGTGATCCTTGGTGGTTCCATGAGCTCCCGGCTTTTTCAGGAGATAAGGGAGCGTCGGGGGCTGGCCTATTCCATATACTCCTATCTTTCCCTGTATGAAGACGTAGGGCTCTTTGGTATCTATGCCGGAGTAGCCCCAGATAAGGTTAATGAAACGGTGGCTATTATCCTCGAACAGATTGCCCGTCTGCGAGAAAATCACATTGGCGAGGAAGAGCTGGCTGCTGCCAGAGACCATGTCAAAGGTGGTCTTCTCCTCTCCGCAGAAAGCTCCGATACCCGAATGACCCGTCTGGCCCGCAACGAGATCCTTTTCTCCCGGTATGTTTCCTATGAAGAGGCCATCTCTCGCATTGAGGCAGTAACCCCGGAGGATATTTGCCAGCTGGCCCGAGACTTTTTAACCCCAGAGAGGCTCTCCCTCGTAGCCCTGGGGCCCATTGCCGAGGAGAAGCTTACCGCCTTCAGGAGGATTTAGTGAGGGAGCTTACCGTCCCCGTGGAAGTTCTCCCCCATGGAAGGGGCCTTCCTCTCCCCCGCTACATGACGTCTGGCTCGGCCGGGCTTGATCTTCTGGCGGCCATTGAGAAACCGCTTCCGGTAGCCCCGGGCAGAATTGTCCTTGTCCCTACCGGGCTAAAAATGGCCATTCCCGAAGGCTTTGAAGGTCAGATCCGGCCAAGAAGCGGCCTGGCCATCAAAAAGGGGCTTACGGTGATTAACGCTCCGGGAACCATTGACTCTGACTATCGGGGAGAAGTCAAGGTGGGGCTCATTAACCTGGGAGACAAAGAGGTCATCATTGAACGCGGTGATCGCATTGCCCAGTTAATAATCGCTCCTGTGGTTCGGGCCCAACTGCTGGAGACCAAAGGTCTTGATCCCACAGACCGAGGAGAGGGTGGCTTCGGCCATACAGGTGTTAGTGACGCCGACTAAGAACATAGCCAGCAATACCTGAGAGGATGTTCTTCTCCGGGGTCTCGGGCAGGGGGGCAAGATGGGCCTTGGCCCGGGAGACAAGGTCTTCGGCCCGCTGGCGGGTTCTTTCAAAGCCCCGGTACCTCTTTATGAGAGAGACGGCTTCATAAAAGGCCTCACGGCTGGTCTCCTCTGACTTTATGAGCTCAATAAGGCGTTCTCTGTCGGGCCCCTGGGCCGCCTCCAGGGCCAAAATAAGGGGCAAGGTCACCTTGCCCTCTTTGAAATCGTTGCCGATCTCCTTTCCCATCTCGCCGGTAGCCCCCAGGTAATCAAGCAGATCATCGACGATCTGGAAGGCCAAACCGAGGTTAAGGCCATAGCCTTTTAGGGCGGCCACGGCCTCATCGCTGGCGCCAGCAATCAGGGCCCCGCACTCACAGGCGGCGGCGATGAGAACAGCCGTTTTGCGTCGGATGACCTCCATGTACTCGGCCTCTGTAGCCGAGATGTTGTCGGTGTTGAGGAGCTGGAGAACCTCGCCCTCACTCATGAGGACCGTGGTCTCAGAGACGGCCTCCAGCATTCGGAGATCTCCGTGTTCTACCAGAATGCGGATGGCCTTCGAGTAGAGAAAGTCTCCCACCAAAATGACGGCCTGGTTTCCCCAGACCTTTCTGGCGGCGGCCCGTCCTCGGCGCATGTGGGCCTCGTCCACCACATCATCGTGGAGGAGGGTGGCCGCATGAAGATACTCGAAGACCACCGAAACCCGATAAACTTCTGGTTTGGAGCAGCCAAAGAGCTTGGCTGCCAGAACCATCAGAAGGGGCCGGAGACGCTTGCCGCCGGCAAAAAGGATGTACTGGCTAACCTCATTGATGAAGGGAACATAAGAGGCAAAGTTAGCCTGCATTTCGCCTTCTATGCGAGTCAACTCCGGAGATACAGCCTTAAGAAGGGTTTCTTTATCCATGGCTTCTTAGCTGGCCGCAGCTTTTAACTCTTCTAGACAGGCTGAGGCCATGGCCCCGGCCTCTCGGGCCAGGATCTTCCTGGCCACCTCTATGTCTGCCCGGATCTGTCTGGCCAGCTCTTCAGCGGAGGAGAATTTTCTTTCATCCCGCAGGCGTTCAATGAGATTGATCTTTATCTCCTGGCCATAGATGTCCTGGCTAAAATCAAATATGTGGACTTCAGCCGAAAGATCGCCGTTGGCAAAGGTGGGATTGAAACCGATATTCATTACTCCGCCATAGCAACGGTCGCCAACGATGACCTGGACAGCATAAACCCCTACTCTGGGATAGAGCTCATCGCCCGGGATGCGCAGGTTGGCGGTGGGAATGCCCAGCAGACGACCCCCACGGCCATGGCCTGGAATGACCACCCCCCGGATCTGGTAAAAACGACCAAGGATCTTTTTCACTGTAGAGACTTCGCCGGCGGCCACCAGCTCTCTGACCTTGGTGCTCGAGGCCACCAGGCCGTCTATCTTCTGGGGGGGGACGACTACTACCTCAAAACCGAATCGCTCCCCGGCCTCCTTAAGGAAGTCTATATTACCCTTGCGTCCTCGACCAAAGGCGTAATCATAACCCACGACCAGGGTCTTGGTGCCCAACATTTTTACCAGATATTGAGAGACAAAGTCTTCAGCACTTATGCGGGCAAAATTCTGGTTGAAACGAAACCAGATGAGGATATCGAGACCAGCCCGCCGGATGAGTTCGACCTTATCTTCCCAGGTACAGATAAGTTTGACCGGGGCCTCAGGTCTTAAAACCTTAAGGGGGTGAGGATGAAAGGTTAGGGCTACCGCCTCACCGGAAGTTTTTCGGGCCCGGTGGACCGTCTCCTGAAAAAGGGCCTGATGCCCCAGGTGAACCCCATCGAAGTTGCCAATTGTCACCACTGGATTGCGCAGGCGGCGAATAAGACCCTTGCTTCCTTCTAGTATCTCCATAACCGGAGCCTCCGTTTTAGGTGGTGGCCATGGATTTATAAGCTGTCTTTAAGGATTTGGCAAATCATGAGGCCAGAATCCCCCCAGATACTTTCCCACCCAGATGTATATTCCGAGGCAAAGCATCACCATGGCGTTTATAAGAAGATAGTTTTTCCTAGGAACCAGGCCCTCAAACTCTTCTCGATAAAAGACATAGGCTACATGGAGCCCCCCGGCTGTCCCCAGGGCCAGAAGAGCCAGAGAGAGGGCCTCCAGAAGGCCCGGGGGAATCCTGAAGGCCAGGGCCTCCCAGTTAAGGCCCAGCTGTCTTCCCAGGATGGGCAAAAAGTTTCCCGCCTCTCCGAGAAGGTACTTCAGGCGATAGACCAGCTCTCCAGTAAAGGCCAGGGGCACCAATACCGGAACCATAGGCGAGAAACGTCCGAAGAGTTCGTCTTCATAGACCGTAAAGAGCCAGGCTCCGATCTTGATGATGGCCAGAAAAAAGACAAAACCCCCGGCCAGCACCAGAGTAAAGGTGGCCGCCTCTGATCCCCCCAGTAGCCTTCGAAAATCTGCATACCAGCGGCTTTCCTGGAGAAAACGGGCCACCTGAGAGCCCATGAGGAAGGGGATGATGTAGGCACAGGTTAGGTATCGCCCCTTGTTAAGTATTAGCTCGTTTAGAGAGTGGCGAATTTGAAGCCGGGGAGAGTCTCTCTGACATAGGGGGATACAGTGGCCACAGACTAGACAGATCAGGTTGTTGCGGGCATTGAATGCCCCAAGATAGACAGGGCAACCAGGGATTCCATCCCGACCCCGCTTACAATCAAAGGTGCGACAGCCCCGGCAGCGATTGTGGTCGGCCCGGAACTCCAGAATGGAGAGCGTGGCCGCCGAGCCGATGATCTTGCCCATAGGACAGAAGTGCCTGCACCAGGCCTGCCCCCGGTAAAAGACGGCCAAGATGGTGGCCCCAATGACAATAGACAGGAGGAGCAGGGCTGTGCCCAAGGGGGAGTGTTTCATGTCGGTGACGGCCTCAACCCAGATGATAAAGGCCAAAAGCCCCGTGGCCACGTAGGCGCAGTAGCGGGAGAACCAGTGGGGAGGGAACCTTTTGCGTGAGAGGGAGAGCCCCTGAAGGAGTCGGCCCAGGCCAGGGAAGGGGCAGAAGGCGCACCACATCCGGCCCAGGAAGAACCAGGAAAGGACAACCCCGGTCCACCACAGGCCCCACGAGATGTAGAGCATGGCATTTCGTTGGGGATCTTGGGGGCCAAAGATCCCGGCCAATATAAGGCCGGCAAAGATGATATCGGTAAAGGTCCGGATAACGGCAAAGTAGCGTCGGTTAGCAAAGAAGCGTTTTAAGGCCGGAAAGAGCTCAAAGAGGTTTACCCGAGCCTCCGGATCATAAATGAGAATGGTCCGAAAGATGTCTCTGACTCGGGGAGATTGGTTGTTGTCTTTTTCTTTCAAGGGAGAGACCTAGTTGAATACTCAAATTCTATTTAGCAAACTAACAAAGCATTTTTCCAAACTTAAACTAAGGTTATCAAAAAATGATTTCTTTTGAAGTCTTCTCTGAGGGAGAACCACTTTTTTCTTTACAAAACCCGAGGGGGGGTCTAAAGTGGCAGTGTAAGTTGTAAGCTGGTTATGCCTCCTTTGGGGCGGCCATTACGGCTTACAGAGTTTTTTAAGTTTTAAGGAGGATAGTTGTAATGGCCAAAGGAAGAGTTAAGTGGTTTAACGACAAGAAGGGTTATGGTTTCATCTCCCGTGAGGACGGTGGCGATGTCTTCGTCCACTACACGGCTATCCAGGGGCGTGGTTTTCGGACCCTGAGGGAGGGCCAGCTGGTGGAGTTTGACATCCAGAATGGTCCCAAAGGAGAGCAAGCGGCCAACGTCGTCATCATCGACTAAAATTTCCCTAAAGTCGTAAACAAAAAGGGGAGGCTTAGCCTCCCCTTTTTTTATTTTCTAGTGGTTTTTGCTCTCGCATAAGAGAAGTTGATTACATTTAAATACCGCTGAGCCTTAAAAGCTCTCTTCGCAAAACTTCCTAAGTTCTTTTACTTATATGACTCGCGATCCCTAGACCTTAAACTCCCGGCCGATAAAGTAGCGGTGCTCCGCGAGGGAAGGATAACCAGATCGGCCTCTTTGAGGAAGTCCTCTCCCATCAGCCGGCAAGATCGTAAAGGAATTCCTTACTCCTTAGGCTGGCGGAAGCCGTGGGTAAAGGCCGGGTCGTAGAGCTTTGAGCGCTTACCAGAGGGAGGCTCAAGGACTTGGCCCACGAAAATCAGGGCCTGTTTCCTGATGTCAGCTTCCTTAACCGCTCTCGCTAACTCTTTTAGCGGGGCACGGATAATCTTTTCCTCAGGCCAGCCCACCCGATAGACGCAGGCCGCAGGGGTTTCCGGCGGATAGCCTCCTTCTATGAGCTCTTTGGTGACCTTATCTATCAGGGAGGCACTAAGGAATAGCACCATGGTGGCCTGGTGGGCCGAGAGCTCCTTTAAGGATTCTTTCTCCGGCACCGGGGTGCGCCCGGAGGCCCGGGTGATGATGAGCGTCTGGCTCACCTCCGGGACGGTGAGTTCACAGCCAAGGGCTGCCGCCGCAGCAAGGAAGGAAGACACCCCGGGGACAACCTCGCAAGCTACCCCCTGTTTTTCTAGCTCTTCCATCTCTTCGGCGATGGCCCCGAAAAGGGAAGGGTCCCCGGAATGGAGTCTAATCACCTTTTTTCCTTCTTTAGCGGCCTTGCTAAGGAGGGAGATAATCTCCGGGAGGGAAAGCGAAGCACTATTTACGAGCTCTCCTTTAAGGCCTGAAAGGATTTCCTGCGGGACAAGAGAGCCGGCGAAAACGATGAGATCTGCCTCTTCCAGAAGGCGCCTGGCTTTGATGGTCAAAAGTTCTGGATCCCCGGGCCCCGCCCCCACCAGATAGACCTTCGCTTTATTTAAAACCTCTCCCATAAGTCTCATTTTACCTGCCAAACCCACTTATCACAGCAGGAAATATTGGGGGCACCAAATAGTTCGATCGTTATCTTTCATTGCAAGCTCCGGAGGTGATTAAGATTGAAGTGCCCCTGGTACTTAAAACCGTGCCGGGGCTTCGGTGATCTCTCCCTTTAGTCATTGCGAAGGCGGCTCAATGACACCTTCGCAATCTCGAATCCCTTCAGGCATGTCGGCTAATAATAGCTATCTGTCGAAGGGACTAATAACCCCTGTAATGCGCTTGCCCACGATATGGGTGTAAATCATGGTGGTTCTTAGGCTTTTGTGCCCCATAAGCTCCTGTATAGTACGGATGTCGTAGCCATCTTCAAGTAGATGGGTGGCGAAGCTGTGACGCAGGGAATGTACCGTGGCCGGTTTCTCGACCCCGGCCTTGTGCAGGGCCTTCTTAAAGGCCCGCTGCACGGCGGTAGGGTGAAGGTGATGGCGGCGGACGGTCTTCGTGCGCGGATCAACCGAAAGCTCCCGTGAGGGAAACACCCAGAACCAGGCCCACTCCTTGCCGGCCTTAGGATATTTGCGCTCAAGGGCGTGAGGGAGGAAAACTCCAGCTACCCCGGCCTTGCGGTCCATCTCATAAGTTTCCCGCACCTTGGTCAGGTGGACCTCGAACTCAGGCTCAAGTCTTCGGGGAAGCACCGTCACCCTGTCCTGATCCCCCTTACCTGAATAAACCGTAATAAGACCCCGTTCAAAGTTGAGGTCCTTGACCCTAACCCTCACCGCTTCACTCACCCGCAAGCCCCCGCCATACATCAGGGCGCAGATCAGATAGTAGGGTTCCTCAAGGTTAAAGAGCACCTCCTGGACTTCTTCTCTGGTGAGCACCACCGGGAGCCTGCGTCTCTCTTTTGCTTTGACGGCCTCGATGTATGGGCCGATGTCCCGCTCAAGCCCCTCCCTGAAAAAGAAGACCAGGGCGTTTAGAGCCTGGTTCTGCGTGGAGGGTGCCACGTGCCTTTCCACGGCAAGATGGGTAAGGAAGTCCTGAAAGTCTTCTCCGGTAAGGGCTTCCGGGGGCTTAAATTCGGTGAACTCCCCAAAACGGCGCACCCAGTCGAGATAGGTCTTTTCCGTTCGGTAAGAATAGTGCCTCCGCCGGAGGACTTTTTGGGTCTTTTCAAGCAATTCTTGCCAGGAGGCCTCTGCCTCTTTTAAATCATTCCCGTTCTTTGATCGATTTAGAAAGTAATTATAGAGCTTTATGGCTCGGTCAGCCTGTTCTACTTGCCAGGGCTCAAGTTTTTGCGCTAATCTTATGAGGAAGTCTTTTCTTTTCTGGTAAGAGACAGTCTTCCCGGGGGATAGATTGTTTTCCTGTAACAGCTGTGTAACCCACCGTACCATGAAGGGGATGGTCTTTCCCCGCTCCCCTACTTTTCTTAAAAACTGCGCAAACTCTTCCATATCAAATTTTGATTTTTTCATGCCTGTTATGCCAACAAAATTTTTGAGTATTTATAGCATCCATCAGCATTTCATCTAAATATGAGACATAATTTTTATCAAAAATATTGTCGAAAAATTGAAATAAAAGCAAAATTTCAGGAATTATTCAAACATTATTAATGACAAACCATTAAATTTACGATCTATTGCATTTTGATTTGCTGGCTAGTGGCCTTTAATATAGCAAGATTAACTGTCTCTTATTAAGAGAACGCCATCTAATTAAAAGATATGTTAGAAAAATGGCCAAGATACTAAATTTGTCAAGAGAAACTGTTACTTCTATTGCTACCGCTTTTTCGGCATTTGTTAGTATGTTATTATTAATTTTTTATCTGCATACATATTGGAAAGACAGAAAAGAAGAAAAGGTTTTAAAGTGGCAAAGAGTTGTTGTGTATGACATTATTAAAAAACGTTCTTCTGGAATAACTTTTGATGATATTAAAACGGAATACCTTGCTTTTTCACATCAATCGTTACTAAACATTCCAAAAGAAAAAATTCAAGATATAGAGTTAAAATATGTTTTACTTTCTCTATTGAATGATAATTTAATTTTTTATTATAAAGACAAATATTTTATTGAAGCCCTTGACACAGAATTTATTAAATTTTTCACTAGCTTCCTTGATGAAATGGAATCTAAAATGATGAAAAACAGAATGACAATTTTGTATATCTTAAAAGATAACCCTGAAGGAATAATAATAGATAAATTGTATGAAGAATATCATAAAAAGGTGCCAGATGTATCTTATCAAAACTTTAAAGAATACATTGAGTACTTTAAATTGGATGGCCGAATAGTTGAAAAGAGAGGATTGTTATACCTGAAACAATCTATAGAATAATTACCACTAAAAAAATCTTCTAACAACTTACTTCAGCGGACCCGCTATACAGCGGGCCGCTGAGTTTGAGCGTTATGTTGAAGAAGTAAATTATGGGTAAAGTAAATTTAGATGCATTGATACCAAGAGAAGATTTTGAAATTAAAGAGAATCCCAATCCAGGGAAAAAGAAAGAAACAATTTCTATTGAAGATATAAAGTATAATTCTTTTTTCTTTATTAATCTAAGAAAACCAGACTTTCAACGAGAGACCAACGAATGGGATGAAAAAAAGTTGCGGACTTTATTAAAAGTTTTGTAGAGGGTGATTTGATACCAGCAATAATTTTGTGGCGTAGTTCTAGTGGTTATTTGTTTGTAATAGATGGTTCTCACCGCTTAAGTTCACTAGCAGCATGGGTCAATGATGATTATGGAGATGGTAAAATTTCAAAAATGTTTTACGATGGTATTATTCCAGATGAACAAATAAAAATCGCAGAAAAAACAAGGAAATTGGTGAATTCTATAGTAGGTTCTTATAGTGACTTTGAACTTGCTTTAACACATCCTGACAAAGTTAGACCCGATATTGTAAAAAATGCAAAAAATCTTGCAGCTCTTGCCATACAACTTCAGTGGGTTGAAGGTGATGCCAGTAAGGCAGAAAACTCATTTTTCAAGATTAATCAACAAGCAGCCCCTATAAATCAAACAGAATTGACCCTGCTCAAAACCCGCAGGAAGCCCAATAGTATTGCCGCAAGAGCAATAATAAGAAGTGGAAAAGGACACAAATACTGGTCAAAATTCGATGAAGATAAGCAATTAGAAATACAAAGAATAGCAACCGAAATAAATGAAATACTATTTGAGCCGAAACTAATAACACCTATAAAAACATTGGATGTACCCATTGGTGGTAAACGATATTCTGCTCAGACTCTACCTCTAATATTAGATTTTGTAAATATTTCTAATAAGATCACTCAATCAACAAATTTGAAAGACGATATAACCGGAGATGAAACTATAAAATTTTTAAAAAACACATTAAAGGTTGCAAGACTTATAAATAGTAATCATCCTTCTTCATTAGGCCTCCATCCTATCATTTATTTTTATTCAAAGGATGGGAGACATAAACCCGCGTTATTCTATGGGGTTATAAAATTTGTTATAGATCTTAAAGAAAGAAAAAAGTTAAAAGATTTTATTCAAGTCCGTACTGGAATAGAAAAGATATTATGGGACTATGATTATTTGATCCAACAGATAAATAGGAAATATAGAAGTGCTATTAGAAGTTATCCTTATATATCAAACTTTCTATTTCAAGCTATGTCTTATCTAATCAAAGAAGGTTCAGTTGAAAAGACGATACATATGTTAATCCAAACAGATTTTTCTTATTTAATGCTAGAAACGCCTAGACAGAAACAGACAGATAAAAAGGACTTCGATAATTACAAAAAGAGTTTAGTCTATATTAAGGAAGCAATTGATAATGCTCCTAAATGCAAAATTTGTGGTGGTCTTATTCATAGAAATGCGATATCGATAGATCATATTCAGAGGAAGCAAGATGGTGGCAAGGCTACAATAGAAAATGCTCAAATAACGCATCCTTTCTGTAATACTGGAGTAAAAAATTAAAACATAACAAATCAGTGCACCTGACCGCTATTCCGCTGCGGCCTTCGGCCTTGCTCCATAGCGGCAGGTGACTTCAGACGTTATGATAAGAAATGAACAATAAAAATAACAGAAAAAAGAAAATAGTTATTTTTATCGGAGCAGGATTTTCTACGGCTTTAACTAGAGGAGATAAAGCTCCTATTGGATTGGAATATTTACCTACTTTGCAAGAATTTACAGACCTAATGTTAGAATTTTTAAAAAAATCTGTTTCGAAACTTAATGAGGAATATACGCCTTTTTCTAAAGATGTAATTTTACAAACTATTGATATATTAGAACAATATGAATCTATCTACAAAAGAGGCAAAATATAACTTTGAAGAATTATTATCAATGTTAGCCATACAGTCCATGCTTAAAGAATTTAACATAGTTTCAAACAGTATCGCAAAAGAAAATATTGATGATATCTTAAATTGTTTGATATTTTTTATTCCTAGATTATTTGCAGATAGATTGTCAATAGACAGGAAATTAAAGAAAAATAGAAATTTTTTTTACGCAGTTAATAATGAAAATATTATTCGTTTTATTCAAAAAAACTTGGGGATTTATGTGACAATGATTGTGTTACATTTATTAGTTTTAATTATGATGGATTATTAGAAGCATTTTTAGATTGTGATTTAACAGCTAATCAAAGGGGAGAAAGACCAGTTTTTCGTTATTTTCCTGAATTTAGTCATGGATTACAATTTGTAATGCCCGAACATATCCATTTCAAAAATGGGCGTATTTTCATTCAAGATGCTCGAGATTTCAATAAAATAAAAGAAAATATGCCTAGTACACCGCTAGTATTAAAACCACATGGTTCAATTCATTTTTATCCAATAAAGCCAGAGACGGCTAAATTAATTAATATACACTGGGTAGCTCTACATCCTAGATTTGATATTGGTTTTAATCCACAAACAATGCAGCGTGATATTCCAGATGTATTGAGTTGGCATTTTATAAATCCTGTGCCTTTAATAGTGCCTCCTATTATTAACAAGGATGGTTATATAAAAAATAATTATTGTAAAAAAATTTTTAAACTAGTTGCAAATGAATTAATGCAGGCTGAGAAGATTATTTCATTAGGTTTTAGCATTCCACGATCAGACTTACACGTTGCTTCATTGTTACACATTGTAGCTACTAATAAAAATTTTGGCTATAAAAGTATAGGTATAGTTTACAAAAAATCTAAAACTGATACTACACCAGAAAATTGGATAAGAATATTTGGAGAAAAATCAGTTGACATTTTGGAAGAAAATGGAATTCCTATAGCAAGTACAGAGGAATTTGAGAATTTTTGGAATAAATTAATCGCTTTTATTTAATAAGGCAAAAAACATAACAAATCTCTCCAGCGGACGGGCAATACTGTCCGCCGCTGAGTTTGGGCGTTAGCATTACACAAAGCACTCCAAGGTAAGGAGTATTTTTCGTGAAGAACAATTTTGGTGCGTCAGCATCATTAATTGGCTATCTTTATCAATGTAGATTGGCGTTACTCGAAGCTCTCCGCCGTCTGAGAAAAAATGTAACTTTCAGTGTATCAATAGAAACATTGGATGATGTAGTTTTTGATAGTAACGGAGAGGCAGCTGAAATTCTTCAGACTAAACATCATATTAATAGAGCTGCTGATTTAAATGATGCTTCACCTGATATATGGAAGACATTTCGCATTTGGATAAGTGGTCTAATAAATGATACTATTCCAGATGATTCAACTTTTTTTCTTATCACCACATCCAGCGCCCCTGAAGCTTCTGCAGCTTACTATTTAAGAGCTGGAAAATCAAGGGACGTCGTAAGAGCTATTGAGCGTCTCAACGCGACGGCCGAATCATCCACAAACAAGACCAACACTCACGCCTACAAGCTATTTCGTAACCTTAGTGCGGAAAAGAAACGCAATTTTCTTGAAGCCGTCATCGTGCTTGATAACGCTCCCGCCATTTCTGACCTTGACGGGCTCCTTAAGGAGGAATTGTTTCATGCAGTAAAGCCAAAGTTCTTAGACTCTTTTGTGAGGAGGATTGAGGGATGGTGGTTTCGCAGAGTGATCGAGCATCTGTCGAGTGATGCATCAGAGCCAATTCTAAGCGAAGAACTTTTGGCTGAAGAAGGGCGGTTGCGCGAGCAATTTAAGCAAGACAACCTGCCAGTCGACGATGACATCATGAATGCAACAGTGGATGCATCCGGATATCAAGACAGAACATTCGTCCATCAATTGCGGCTAATTGAAATTGGCAACCGACGCATATTTTATGCGATTCGGAACTACTTTAGGGCCTTTGAGCAGCGATCCAGATGGGTTAGAGAAGATCTGCTTTTTGTGGGAGAACTAGATCGCTACGAGGATCGCTTGGTGGAAGAATGGGAACTCTTGTTTGAAGCCATGAAGGATGACCTTGGGAATGACGCGGCTGAGGAAGCAAAAAAGAAGGCCGCACAAGCGCTGTACAAATGGGTAGAAACAGGTAGCCATCGGTCTATTCGGGCTGGTGTTACTGAACCATGTATAGCTCGGGGTACTTATCAGATCCTTGCCGACAAATTGCGGGTCGGATGGCATCCCGAGTTCCTTAAACGCCTCAAGAAGCTGCTGGAACCACAGGAGGCAGAAAAATGAAACCGTGGGCCCAACGGCCGGTAGAAGAAGCTAACTTACTGAATCCAGCATTCTGCTGTGTTACACTGACTTCTGCCGTAGTGGGGTACACGGACATTGATAAAGCAGGCATGCCGTACCCTTTGTCCTTCATCATTTTGCCAATTGTCCTACACAAAGAAACTCGTGAGTCACTCCCGCGAACCATACGGACATCCATGGCTGCGTGGCTTCAGGAGAATATGTCAGCTCGCGTTCTGTTCGCAGAACGGACGATCTCACTCAAGCCCTATACGCGAGAGGCCATTCTGTTTGCTCTTCTTCATGACTGGTTGTCCTTTGGTACAGGGGGTAGATTACAAACGACCAAGAATAACGTGGATGTAGATCGCTTCCTCCGAAGGTTGGGCGATGAGGCAAGGGACTGTATAAAACGGGGCCGCTTCGTTGGAAAGTGGTTTGCTTCTGCTGGCTCGGTACAAACAGTAATGGCACTTTGGGGGATCCGACCATGAGTTTCCAAATACTCGACGTCGTGCTATATGGATTCAATGGCCGTCGAAGATTACTGTCGCTCCGTCCTGGAGAACTAAACATTATTACCGGTGCATCGAAGACCGGGAAGACAGCTCTTATAGAAATCATCGATTACTGCCTTGGGAGCAGTGAGTGCAAGATACCAGAAGGTATTATCCGGAAATCTGTTGAATGGGTTGGCCTTCGCTTGCAGGTCACGGATGGCCAGGTATTTGTTGCTCGGAGGTTACCTGGACCAGGCGCAAAGGCCTCTGCCGATATCTACTACGATATTAAGACCGAGGTTGAGATTCCTGAATCTTCATCATTGAGGCAGACTATCAATCCAAAAGCTCTCGAATCTCTTCTCTCCCAACATGCTGGCATCGGGGAGAACATTCATGAACCAGGTCCTGAGCAAACTCGTACTGCTCTAACCGCGACCATTCGCCACGCTTTGTTCTTCTCGTTTCAGCAACAGAGCGAGGTAATAAGTAATAGGCATCTATTTCACAAGCAAAGCGAGCAATTTATTCCACAGGCAATCAAAGACGTATTACCATATTTCTTGGGCGCAGTTGATGAATATCACGTCGCGAGGGTAGCGGAGTTACGACAACTTCGACGTGATCTCCGAGGCTTGGAACGAAAACTGGCCGAATATGAAGGAATTCGTGGGCGAGGCATCAGTCGTGCCCAGGCACTCCTCAAAGAGGCGCAAGATATTGGCCTCTTTGATGTTAATGTCGTCCCTGACACTTGGGAGCAGTGTGTTGAGGCGCTACGGCAAGTCCAAGCATCGCCAGTCGAACCGGAAGAAGAGCTTGCAAGAGAGGGAGATGCATTTGAACGACTCCATGAAGAGCGGAATGCCCTCACCGAGGAGCTTCGTCAAATCAAGGAGCAGCTAGCCGCTGCAAAGGCACTAGCTTCTGATCGCCAAGGTTATTCGCGTGAGGCTGGTGCCCATGTGCACAGGCTTAAAAGTATACAACTTTTTGATACTGATGGAAGTACCGTTACGCCTGTGTGCCCAGTGTGTCAGGCAAAGTTGCCTGAGGATGCTATTCCCTCTGTAGTGGATTTGGAGCGCTCGTTAAAACAAATAGAAAAACAGGTTCGGTCTGTGGAGGAACGTTCTCCGCAGATGGACCAAGTAATCCGAACACTTCAGGAACGTATGAACGATGTCAAGAGGCGGCTTCGCGAGAACAGGGAGGCTTTGGAAGCTGTCCAGGCATCAAATAGGCGCCTGCAGGAGATCCGTGATCGTGCTGCGAGGCGAGCTCACATTCTAGGCAGGATTGGATTGTACTTAGAAAGTTTACCCCACCTTGAGGATAGAAGCGATCTTAACCAAGAAATCGAAGAGCTAAATCATAAGATTTCTGCTCTTGAGGCGGAAGTTAGCGACGAGGTAGTTCAGGAGAGGCTAGCGTCTATTATATCCATCATGAGCCGCGATATGAGTGCCTGGGCTCAGGAACTTCAATTAGAGCATTCAGAGTATCCACTTCGGCTTGATATGAAGCGTCTTACGGTGGTGGCAGACACAAAAGATGGGCCAATTCCTATGGAACGAATGGGTAGCGGAGAGAACTGGGTTGGTTATCACTTGATCGCCCACTTTGCCTTGCACAAATGGTTTGTAAACCAGGGGCGACCCGTACCGCGCTTCCTTTTCGTTGATCAGCCGTCACAAGTGTACTTCCCAGCTGATAAAGACGTCAATGGAAGTATGGATGGAATTGAAAATGAAGACCGTGAGGCGGTCGCGCGAATGTATCGGCTAGCATTAAGGGTGATTCAAGAGCTGAGTCCTAACTTCCAGATGATCATAACAGATCACGCTGACATAGCTGAGTACTGGTTCCAAAGTTGCGTCGTCGAAAGGTGGCGCAGAGGTAATAAACTTGTGCCGGAAGATTGGTTAGAAGTCAAAGAATAAATGCTAACAAAACGCTCCACCTGACCGCTTTTCCGCTGGCGCTCCATAGCGGCAGGTGAGCTTTGTCGTTAGAAAAAATAAATTCGAGGTAGAATATGAAAGTTACAGTAATAATAGAAAAAGATGAATTTGGATACTACGCTTATTGTCCCGAATTAAAAGGCTGTCATACACAGGGAGATACTTTAGATGAAGTTCTAAAAAATATTAAAGAAGCTGTGGAACTCTATTTAGAGACATTAGACGAAGAAGAAAGAAGAATTTTATTAAATAAGGAAATTTTAACCACTTCTTTAGAGGTAAGGATTGCCTAAATTACCAAGGTTAACTGCTGTTGAAGCCGAAAAGTTATTATTACAAGCAGGTTTTAAATTGATTAGGAGTAAAGGAAGTCATAGGATTTACATGAAAGAAAACAAACGTTTTGTTTTGCCCTTCCATAGCGGAAAGATATTGCATCCTAAGATTGTGAAACAATTATTTGAAATTATTGGTGAAGAAAAAGAAAATTTAATCTAACAATTCGCTTCAGCGGACCGGCGGAATCGCCGGCCGCTGAGTTTCGACGTTAGGAGTATAAAATGGGGCCAACAGAATTTGCACTGAGTGTATTAGCAAGTTGGTTGGGTAATAAA
Organism: Thermosulfuriphilus ammonigenes; assembly: GCF_011207455.1. Classification (GTDB taxonomy): domain Bacteria; phylum Desulfobacterota; class Thermodesulfobacteria; order Thermodesulfobacteriales; family ST65; genus Thermosulfuriphilus; species Thermosulfuriphilus ammonigenes. The sequence continues at coordinate 930,826 of NZ_CP048877.1, read as the reverse complement.
ATTGACTTCTTATTAAACAACAAAGAATCTTCTGATAATAAAACAGATATCAAAATAGAGCATCCTGAAAAGGAAAACAAGATTGGTAAATTCCGAACCTTTGATGTTTGGTTAGAACTTGATGATATCTTGTCAGAAATAGAAGAACCTGTCGGACATTTAATCATTGAAACTTCACCAACTACTTTTTATCATTTAACTGCTTTAGTCTTAGAGTCAAGAAAAACTGGCGAATGGTATGTTTTTCGCAGAGGAAGAATGTCATTTCAAAGTACAGGTGGAGGGAAGCATCAGATTGAAACATTGTTAGACAAATTTGTAAATAGAAAGATAGCACTAGCTCTTTGGTCTGTGGAAAAAGAAATTCTTGATCAATTTGAATCTGGGAAATTGTTATGGCATGAACTTAAACAAAAATTGATTCCCCTAAGGTCTTCGGTTGTCGATCAAAGAGACTGGGATTATTTGAAAAAACGGGCACAAGAGATAATAAAAGAATTTTATAAAAGATAACAATCCTTTCCTGCGGATGGCTACCGCCGCTACAGAAATTGGCGTTAGAACATGAATCATTTGCAAAAAGGAAATGATTTATTTAGATATATAAAAGAATTATGCTATTCTCCACTATTGAAAAAAACTTATTCTTCTTGTAACTGTATTGGGAGCTGGAGTTGTAGGTATCTCTTACGTTAGTTTTATAATCTATTGGACATGGCAGAAAGAAGGATGGGTAAAAGATATAGTTAAAGAACATTTTGCTGCTACAATAGGTCTTCCTTTAGCTGGAGTTGCTGCTTATCTACTTGTGTCAGTTTTAGAATATAGCTATGGCAAAATAGAAATAGAAATTTGGGGATTAAAGTTCAAAGGTGCTACGGGACCGGTAATTTTATGGATGTTATGCTTTTTTATAATTGCAATATCTATAAAAATGTTATGGTAAAGTTCTAACAAATCTCTTCAGCGGACCCGCTTAACTGCGGGCCGCTGAGTTTGGGCGTTAGGGGAGTAAAAATGGAAGAGCTAAAATTATTAAGAGAGGAACTCTTAAATCTTAAGGATTGTATTACGAAGTATCTAAGTTACATTTTTGCTGGCTTGGCTGGATCTGTTTTTGGTTTGTTGAGATTAAGTCAAACTTCTGGCCACGGTATACAATTTGGATTGGAAGGAATAGGGATGATATCTCTTGCATTAGTATTAATAATTTCCTTTGTATCAATTATATTCTTTTATAAATTCCATTCCCATAATCGTTTAGCTGGATATTGTAAAGTTCTTTCCAATGAGAGATTACCTCAAGCAGAAAATGAACTATATCAATATATATTCGGATGGGAATCGATAATTGGACGTCTAAGAGATACGGAACTCAATCCATTAAAAATTAATGAAATCTTACCAAGAGCTTTACGGGATGTAAGTCCCGATAGGGAGACCTTTAATCGTATTCAAGAGGACATAAAAAAAGTCTATAATAGAGTAGGATGTGAACCTAAGAAGAAAGAAGCTATAAAGATATTGTTTCAATCAATAACAGGTAAGTTACACACCTATTCGTGGGCATTCCCGCCTTATATTACTGCTATTTGTTTAATTTTCTGTATCATTTTTTACTTTATCACTTTATATATAGTTATTTATAAAAAATCGTTTATCTTAGGACTATGTTTGGCCATTGTTAGTTTATTATTGTGCGAAATTTGGAATTATTTGTTAAGGAAACTATACCGACTTATGAAAGGAGACCTTACAATAGATGCATATATGTTAAAATGTTTACCCCTAAGAATTGAGTATTTGAGAAAATTTGATCTCAATCCGTCATATGCAGGTATAAATTATATAAATCCATGTAAGCAGTAATATCACAATGTCAAGTAGGGAATAATATATATAATAAATTAATACTCTTTTGACATAGTTTGACAGCGGAATTACAAAATGATGTTTTCCCCTAACAATAGGGTCCACTTGACCGCTATTCCGCTGCGCTCCATAGCGGCAAGTGACCCTTGGACGTTAGAAAAAACAATAATTAATTCGAGGTGATGTAGAAATGAAACTTAAAATTATTTTAGAAGCGAGTGAGGAAGGTGGATATACTGTATATGTTCCCAGTTTACCAGGGTGTATCAGTGAGGGAGATACTAAAGAAGAAGCTCTTAAAAATATTAAAGAAGCCATAGAATTATATCTTGAACCGGTTGAAGATGATTTGATACCTTTTGAACAAAAGAAAATGGAAATAATCGAATTGACTTTATGAGCAAAGTACCTAGTTTAAATTATGATAAAGTCATAAAAGCTCTTCAGAGAGATGGATGGGTTGTGGTAAGGCAGAAAGGAGGTCATATTCGATTACATAAATACACTAAAGATAAGAAATTAAAATTGATAGTTCCCGCGCATAAACCTATTAAAAGATCAACACTAGCTCATATATTGAAGCAGGCTGAATTGACTGTAGAAGAATTTTTCAAGCTTCTATAATTCTCTAACAAATCACTTCAGTGGATCCGCTTAGTAGCAGGCCTCTGAGCTTAGGCGTTAGAACATAATAATGAAAATAAAATTTTCTCGTCATGCAAAAAGGAGAGCAAGGTTATACAAGCTTTCCCTATCAGCGATTGAAAATATCCTGAAAAAGAAAAATTTGCCTTCAGGAAAACACGAAATCATCCAAGAAGTGCCAGACCAAAAGTTTCCCGTAAAAATTGTGGTCAGTGTAGAAAATGATACAATGGTAGTAATCACCAACTATCCCTTAAAGAAAAGGAGAAAGCAATGAAAATTTATTACGATAAGGATGTAGATGCTCTTTACATTAAATTAAGTAATAAAAAGCCGGATGGTGTAATAGAAATAGTGGAAGGCGTAAATCTCGACACTACGGAAGAAGGTAAAATTGTAGGGATAGAAATTTTAGATGCTTCCCAAAAGATAGATCTAAAAACAATTTTAAATTATTCATTAGCTGTAAGTAAAAAGGATTTATTACAGATATTTTCTAACAAATCGCTTCAGCGGACCCGCTATACAGCGGGCCGCTGAGTTTAAGGGGACTGTCCACCCTTTTGTGTAAATTTCATCAGAACCTGGCCTTAGATAAAACCGAAAGCTGGGCCTAAATTGGGGACAATCTTTAATGGGACGGCACCATTTCTTCTCAAGCTTCAAACCGTCATGTAGAAAGGTGAACAGCCCCGGGGGACATTCTCCCTTAGAATTAGCTCTCCAGTCTTTTTACGATCTCCCGGCCACCGATAAAAGCCTTTCCCTCTTCTCTTAAGACCAATTTGTAGAAATCGCACTTTAAACAAGAAGCCAACTTCTGGGAATAGACCCCCTGAATCTTTCCGCCGCAGAAGGTTCCGGCAATGGCCCAACAGGCTCGGCCACCGTTTTTCCCGCCGTTTATTCCGTCGGCTCTTTTTTCTGTAGAGGCCGGACATGTTCCCTGACGTCCACACCTTTTAAACTCCCAACAGTTGAGCCTTTGAGTCATTTTTGTCCTCCTGGTTATGTGAATTTTTACACTTTTTATTTCCCAAAAATCGGGCAGGCCAATGAAGATCTTAAGTGGGAATTTGGGGTCTTTAAAATTTTTGGGGAGAAACCGATATCTTTCATCAAGTTTTGTCACATAAATGATGAGGGGTTTCTGATGGCTATAAAGAGGCTTTCACCACTTACCCGGATCGAAGGGCACTTGGCAGTAAAGACTGAGGTAAGGGATGGTCGGGTGATTAATGCCTGGGTTCAAGGAGAGATGTATCGAGGCTTCGAGAATATTCTTTCGGGACGAAGGCCTTTTGATGCCTTAAGGATCACCCAGCGGATCTGTGGCGTCTGCCACGAAGTCCATGGCATTGCCTCCGCGCGGGCCCTGGCAAACCTTTACGGAATAAAGCCTCCGCCCAACGGGGCCCTTCTTCAAGACATCCTGCTGGCCATTCACATGGCCAGCGACCATATGCTCCACTTCTATCACCTGGCTGTTCCAGACTATGTAGATTTTGGGGCCATTTTGGCCTACAGGGGGACAGATCCCCAGCTAAAGGCGGTAAGAGAATGGGTGAGGCTTAAAGGCCCATATCTTTACACCCGCAGAGTCCCCGGAGACTATCTTCGTGACCCTTCTCAGGCCCTTCCTTTGGTGGCCCATTATCTTGAGGCCCTAGAGGTGGTCAGCACCGGGGCTCAGGCCCTGGCCATTTTAGGAGGCAAGGCACCTTTTGCCCATACCGTTTTCCCCGGGGGGCTCTCTGTTGAACTGACCCCTGATCGTCTGGCCAGGGTGGCTGACCTTGTTGACAGGCTTCATCGTTTTGCCCTGGCCGTCTATGTGCCAGACGTTATGGCCCTGGCCCGGAGGTATCCGGCATATTTTCGCATTGGTCGGGGCTATCGTAATCTTATCTCCTATGGAGGTTTTAGCTCTCTGGGACGCCCCTTATTCGAGCCGGGGGTGATGGTGGAGGGGAAAACGTATCCCCTTGAGGTAGAAAAGATCAGCGAGCACGTCGCCGCTTCTTATTATGATGGGGGGCCAAGGGCCTTTAGTCAGGGAGAGACCCGCCCTCATCCTCACAAGGAAGGGGCTTACTCCTGGATTAAAGCTCCCAGGTATGACGGCTATCCGATGGAAACCGGGCCTCTTTCTCGGGTTTATCTGACCTCAGAGGGAAGAAAGAGGCTGGTGGCCCGCCTCAAGGAGTTAGGACATGGCCCAGAGGCGGCCTTCTCCACCATGGGGCGGCATCTGGCCCGGGCCGTAGAGGCGGAGATGCTCCTTGAGTTTCTCCCTCGGGCCCTTGAGAGTCTGGATCTCCAAGGACCAACCATCCGAATGATTAACCCCGAGGCTCCGATAACTGGTGAGGGGCTGGGTCTGTCAAATGCCGCCCGGGGTGAGCTTCTTCACTATGTGGCCACCAAAGAGGGGCGAATAGTGAAATACCAGTGCGTTGTTCCCTCTACCTGGAATTTTTCTCCCCGAGATGAAAGGGGCCTTCTTGGGCCGGCGGAGAAAGCCATCGTTGGTACGCCGGTAGCCTATAAAGAAGGGCTCATTGAGGTGGGGCGGGTGATACGAAGCTTTGATCCCTGTTTGGCCTGTAGCATCCACTAGGAGGTTTACTATATGAAGGATAAGTTATTTAATCGACGGGAATTCCTTAAATTCTGTGGACACCTGGCCCTTACCTTCTGCGGAAGTGCGGCCTTGGGGCCCGATTTCGCAGAGGCCTTTATCCGGATCGCTCGCAAGGAGGTTCCCGTTATCTGGCTTACGGGACAGGCCTGCTCTGGAGACAGTGTCTCTCTGGTCTATGGAGATTCGCCGTCTTTAGTCCCTATCCTGACCAGCCTGGTGGATCTTAAGTTTCACCCGGTCCTTTCCGTGGCTCAGGGAGAGTTGGTCTTGAAGATAATAGACGAGATGCGTTCTCAGGGCGGCTTTGTGCTCTGCTTTGAGGGGGCCATCCCCAGCGGAATGCCTGAGGCTTGTACCGTAGCCGAACGTCCCCTGACTGACATCCTCAAGGAGGTCATCGAGGCCGCAGCAGCAATAATTGCTTGTGGTACCTGCGCCTCTTATGGAGGCATTCCGGGAGCTAACCCTGAGACTGGGGCCGTGTCTGTCTTTGATTTTGTGAAGAAAGAGGGGCTCGGTAAGCCGGTGGTTCGGATCCCGGGCTGCCCTATGAACTCCGTTAGATTTGCCGGCACGGTAGCCTATTTTGTGGCCTACGGAAAGCTTCCCCCTCTGGATAAAGACAATCGCCCTCTTATGTACTATGAAGACATCATCCACCATAACTGCCAGCGTTATCAATACTTTGTTCAGGACACTTACGCCACCGATTACAATCAGAAAAAGTTCTGCCTCTTCCGTCTGGGTTGTCGAGGGCCGGTTACCTATGCCGACTGCCCCTTGAGACGCTGGAATAAGGGAACTTCCTGGTGTGTTAATGCCAACACCCCCTGTGTAGGCTGTGCCCATCAGAGGTGGCCTTGGGATCGGGAGGGAGGGATCTACCCTGATCCGGCCAAAATTATCGTCGAAACCAAGACTTAGTGAGGTGTTCCATGAAGCTGGGCCTTGGTCTAAAACACAAAATGATTGTTCTGATCCTTGTTAACTCCCTTTGTTTCGTAGCCGTTTATCTCTGGGGTTTTGATCGCCTGATCCGGCTTTATAGAGGACAACTTTTCGAGATGATAGACAATATTGCCCAGATAAGCGTTACCAGCGCCGTGGACTCCCTGCGTAAGGGCAACATGAAGACCTTCGAACATCTTCTGCAAACAGTGGCCGGTCAGAGGGGCATAAAGGAACTTTCTTTGATAGATGCTGGGGGGACTGTACTCTACTCCTCAAACCGGAAAAAGGTTGGCCAAAACTATCAGGATCTCCTGAAGGCTTTTGCTCCCTCAGGTGAAGTCTTTATGGTCTCTGAAGATCTGGCTCGTATTATTCCAGTAGAGACGACAACCTACTGTCTTCGTTGTCATTCTGATTGGCGGGCAGGGGAGGTGAACTCCTACTTTTTGGTGGCCTACAGCGGCCGGGTTCTCGAGGCGGCTACGGCCTTAAGAAGACAAGGCCTGGAGCTTACTGTAGGCCTGCTTGTTCTTTTGATGCTTCTATCGTGGCTGGTCTTCCGTGGGGCCATTGAAAGACCTCTGGCCACCTTTTATCAGGGGGTGAAAGAGATCTCCCGGGGCAATCTTGGTCATCGTTTTCAGATCCGCGGCCGGGACGAGATGGCCCGCATGGCTGCGTATCTCAATGAGCTGGTGGAGAATCTGGGGAAACATCTGCTGGGGGTGGCAGAGAAGGCTACGGCTGTGGCTCGTAGCACAGAGACGGTGGTGAAGGAGGCCGAGGGAATGGCCCAAATTGCTGAGATCCAGGAAGACAAGGCCCAGAAGGCCCAGGAGGCCTCAAAGAGGATAGAACAGGTAGCTACGGAGGCCTCAGCGGCGGAAAAGGCTGTCCAGAGGGCCACCGAGGTTATTGTCTCGGGTCGAGAGGTTGTCCAGCGGGTGGGAAAGGGCGTGGCCAACCTGAGTCAGGCTATAGTGGATATCCACGGAAACATGGACCACCTCCATCAACTCTCCGGTCAGATTGGCTCTATTATCCAGACTATCAGGGAAATAGCCGAGCAGACCAACCTTCTGGCCCTAAACGCCACCATTGAGGCCGCCCGGGCCGGGGAGGCCGGCAAGGGCTTTGCCGTGGTGGCCGGCGAAGTAAAAGATCTCTCCCTGAGAACTCATAAGGCCACCGAAGAGATTGAAAACATTCTCTCCAGCCTTCAGAAAGAGGTGGCCTCTGGAGTGGAGCTCATGGACAGGAGCGTTAGAGAGGCCGAAGCCGGTCAGGGCTTGGTGGCCGAGATTGAGACTTTCTTTCAAAAGGTGGCCGAGGAGATCAGCCTCATAAAAGAGGCCATTCGTAATGTGGAAGAGGTCAGCCAAGAAGTGGCCAGACTGGCCCGTGAGGATCTGGGAGACATCCACCAAGCGGCCCTTAAAAACAAAGAAGTAGTTTCCGGGCTTCAGAAGATCTCCTCTGAGCTTAAGGCAGCGGTAGGTGACCTTGAGGAAATGGTGGCTACTACCAGAAGAAACCTCAGGCTGAATTGAGACCAGCCAGAGAGAGGGCCAGGGAAACCAGCTCCTCGGGACGGCGTCCCAGAAGTCGGATCATTGGCTCTTTGCCCACATCACCACGGTCAAAAATGATATCTGGAATGTCCTGAAGGTGTTCTATGGCCCAGGCCACCCCCCAGGAGAGGGTTGATCCCTCCCTTTTCTTGATTGCCGGGGGCTCATCGGCCCGGGAAAACTCAACGACCTTGAGCCCCATCTTTCGGGCCCGGGAGATATAGGTTTCATCATAGCGGATATTCATGGCCGCCCGATGTTCCGGGGAGTATCTCATGGTGGTAAGGATAATGTTGGCCACGTGTCTGGAGGCTCCAAACTCTGGTGGGGCCACCACCCGGACTCCTTCCTTAAAACCGACGATTCTTCCCGGAAAGGCGGCTACCTCCTCTGGGTTTTGGGCCAGTGGCAGGGCATAGCCCAAGTTTATCTGTACCTCCGGAACCAGGGGGCGCGAGGGATGCCGGCAGAGGATTTCAGCGGCTGAGAGCAGGGCCTCCAGGACATAAAAGCGCTCCCTCTCCCGGCGGCTCCAGATAAGGGGGTCCGTAGGGGAGATACCGTGGCCAACACGAGGAGCGGCCTTAAGGGCCAGGGTGACAAACTCCTTGGCTTTTTTGGCCGCCTCAAGGAGGGGAAGCCCCTTGGCCAGATATACGGTGAGGGCAGCTGAGAAGGTGCATCCCGTTCCATGGCCGACCGCCCCTGTGACCCGCTCCCCGGGGATTTCATCTATTCTCTGACCATCGAAGATAATGTCTGTCGGCGGGCCGCTAAGATGTCCGCCTTTTATGATTACCGCCTGGGGGCCGAAATCTTTCAGTCTCCGGGCGGCCTCAGCCATCTGGGGGAGAGTTTCTATCTTGGCCCCCAAAAGGGCCTCGGCCTCGGGGATGTTGGGGGTGATCACCGTAGCCAGGGGGAAGAGCTCGCTCTTAAGAGTCTCTTCTGCCTCGGCCGCCAGCAGTCTGGCTCCACCCTTGGCCACCAGAACCGGATCTACCACCACAATAGGCACAGAGTGCCTCCTCAGCCCTTTTACGACGGCCTTTATGATATTGCTTTCGGCCAACATCCCTGTTTTGGCTGCCTGAGCTCCAATATCTTCAAGGACCGCTTCCAGCTGCCTCTCCACCAAAGGGGCCGCTACCGCCTCGTAGCCCCATACTCCCCGGGTATTCTGGGCAGTGACAGCGGTGACCACGCTCATCCCGTAGGCTTCAAGGGTGGCAAAGACTTTAAGGTCTGCCTGGATACCGGCACCACCCCCGGAGTCTGATCCGGCGATAGTGAGGACCTTAAGCATCAGGAATTAACCCCTGGGAAAGAAGGTTTTTTTGCGCGCCCGATGATAGACCTTGATGGCACAATATTCACCGCACATGGTGCAAGCCCGGCCCGGGGAGACACCTCCCTCCTTGCGAAAACGTTTGGCCCGTTCTGGATCCAGAGAGAGTTCTATCTGGGCCTCCCAGTCCAGTCTGGCTCTGGCCCGGGCCATGGCGATGTCCTTCTCAAAGGCTCCAGGAACACCCTTGACGATGTCGGCAGCGTGGGCAGCAATTCGGGCGGCAATAACTCCCTCGCGGACATCCTCTACCGTGGGGAGCCGGAGGTGTTCGGCTGGAGTGACATAGCAGAGGAAGTCAGCCCCAGCGGCGGCGGCTACCGCTCCTCCAATGGCGCAGCCGATATGATCATAACCGGGGGCAATATCCAGGACCAAGGGGCCCAAGACGTAAAAGGGGGCTCCATGACAGAGACGTTTTTCCAGGAGGACATTGGCTTTGACCTGATCAAGGGGGACATGCCCAGGGCCTTCGATCATTACCTGAACTCCAGCCTCCCAGGCCCTTAAGGTGAGTTCTCCAAGGATTATTAGCTCCTGGATTTGAGGGCCATCGGTGGCGTCAGCCAAACAACCGGGGCGAATGCCGTCTCCCAGCGAAAGGGTGACCTCGTACTGTTTGGCAATGGCCAGAAGGTCATCAAAATGCTCATATAGGGGATTTTCCTTCTGGTTATAGACCATCCATTCCACTAAAAAGGATCCTCCCCGGGAGACCACCCCGAGGATCCGTTCCTTGTGGGAGAGCCTTTCGAGTACGGCTCGGGTGACCCCACAATGGACGGTCATAAAGTCCACCCCATCCTGGGCGTGTCGTTCAATGGCGGCAAAGATTTCATCCACCGTCATCTCGACAATGGGCTTTTTCTTCTCTTCTACGGCCTCCACAGCAGCCTGATAGATGGGGACTGTCCCCAGAGGTACCGGGCAACGTTGACGGATTTCTTGGCGGATCTCGTTAATAGGGCCGCCGGTGGAGAGATCCATAATGGCGTCGGCCCCCGCTTTAAGGGCTACCTCAAGCTTTTCAAGCTCGGGTTCAATTTCTGGCCGGTCTTTGGATGTGCCGATATTAGCGTTGATCTTGGTCCTCAGACCGGCTCCGATGGCCCGGGGACTTTTAAGTTCAAATCGGTTGTTAGCGGGGATAACGGCCCGCCCCTGGGCAATGAGCTCTCTTAGCTCATCGGCTGGAATACCCTCATCTCGGGCACAGACCTCGACAATAGGGGGGATTTCTCCTTTTTGGGTGCGTTCTTTTAGAGTCATACCGGCAAACTTAATGGGCCAGGGCTGCAGTTGTCAACGGCGTTAAGGCCCGTTCTCAGATTTAGGGGGAGTCTTCCGTCTCTCGATGAAGGCATAGGCCGAATGATTGTGTATAGATTCAAAGTTTTCGGCCTCTACAGAGAACCAGGTGATTTCTGGGTGTTCCATCAGACGCTCGCAGACGGCCCGGACTACATCTTCGACGAACATGGGCCGTCTGAAGGCCTTCTCGGTAACAAACTTCTCGTCGGGGCGCTTAAGCACCGAGTAGACCTCACAAGAGGCACAGTCTTCAACGATTTCTACCAGGTCCTCGATCCAAAAGAAGCGCTTGAATCTGATCCTCACCCGAACAATTCCCCGCTGGTTATGGGCCCCCTGGCAGGAGATCTCCAAAGAACAGGGGCAGACTGTAGTCACCGGAACGTGGACTTCAAGGACCAGGTCCCGCCAGTGTTCCCCGCTTGAGCCGTAGATACAGCAGAAGTATTCCATCAGCCCCGGGGTCTTGGTCACCGGGGCCATCTTCTCAATGAAGTAGGGAAAGGCGATCTCAATATGGGCCACCTTGGCCGAGAGACGTTCCCGCATCTCTCGGAGGATACGGTCGATGTTCTTGATGTTTATCTCTCGGCGGTACTCATTGAGGATCTCCACGAACCGGCTCATGTGGGTTCCCTTAAAATGGTGGGGCAGATCCACATACATGTTGATAGAGGCCACGGTCTGCTGGGTGCCCTGGCCCCGGTCAAGGACAGTTATCGGGTAGCGGATGTCCTTAATGCCAACCTTGTCGATTTCAATTCTTCGGAAGTCCGGCTGGCTTTGGACGTCTTTAAGCTCCGTCAGCAAGTTTCTTTACAACCTCCTTGGCTACCTGAAGGAGCAGCGGGCTGCTTTTGGCTATCGGCTCTCCGGCTCTCTCAGCCCGCCTTACCGCCGGATCATACGGAAAAACTCCAAAGGGTTCGACTCCCAGACCTTCTTTTATAAAGGCCACATCGGCCTCATCGGTTGTAGCGTTGGCGAGATAAAGCGGTGGGGCCAGGCCAAGGTCTTCGGCCAGGCGAGCAATCTTGGCCGCTGTCTCCAGACTTCCCTGATAGGGCTGGACGACTACCAGGAGATGATCTACTCCAGCCAAGGTCCCCCGGCCAAGATGTTCCACCCCGGCCTCCATATCCAGGACCAGGTCTTCCTGGGCGCCAAAGACCAGGAGATTAATAAGATTTCTAAGAACCGTATTCTCAGGACAAGCACATCCTCCGCCCCCCTTGCGAATGGCCCCGACAACCATGAGGCTCAAAGGGCCCCGGCGGAGCATGAAGCGCTCCGGAAGATCATCTACCTTGGGGTTTAGAAGATAAAAGGCCCCTTCTTTACCGGTGCGTTCCTCAAGTAGGTCGGTCATCTCGGCGATAGGAACAATGGCCTCGGCCTCGGGGAAGCCTAAAAGTCTGGCCAGATGGGGGCTGGGATCAGCATCTATGGCCAGTACACGCCGGCCAGCCTCAAGAAGGGCCTCAATAATAAAGGCCGAGATGGTGGATTTCCCTACACCGCCTTTTCCGGCAATAGCTATCTTCATAAAGAGAAACTTACCTTAAATGGGTCTAAAGGACCAGTCAACATATGGCTATTGACAGTCTTAGAAGTGGCTGTTGTTATACCAGATAATTCATGGTCAAGGTTCAACATCGTCAAAATCTCAAACAGGAGTTTCTGGCCGTCCTGGGGCTGGCGGCGGCTGTCTTTGTTCTGCTGGCCCTTCTCACCTACCATCATGAAGACCCCTCTTGGGGAAGTTACAGTTCGGCTCCGGTAAAGAACGCTATAGGCCTGGTCGGAGCCTACCTGGCCGGAGGGCTCTTTTCTCTTTTAGGGCTGGCCGCCTTTCTTCTCCCCTTAGGGCTTGTCTGGATCAGCCTGGGCTATTTTCGCTGGGCCGAGGTGGATCGACTCTGGCTGATAGGGGCTACTCTCTTTATCCTCTCGGCGTCTTTCCTTTTGGAGCTGGTTAATCCCGGTCCAGAGTATTTCATCTTTTCTCGGTACCCTACCGGCGGCGGCCTTATCGGGGTGGTGGCCCAGGGGGCCTTAGTGCGCCTGGTTGGCAAGACCGGATTCATTTTTCTTTCTTTGCTCACCTTTTTTCTGGGAAGCCTGCTGATAAGCGGACTTACTCCGTCGGCTCTCCTAAAGGGGCTTTCTGGGGGGTTTAGTCGGGCTATCACCGGTCTTCGCCGCAGACAGAAATCGCCCCCTTCTTCCCAGAGCGAAGGAGGGCCCAAGATCGCCGAGCCCTCTTCAGAGAGGGCCTCCTCTGAACCCACCATAAGAGAGCCGGAGCCTGCCCGGGTTATCCTTGAGGACTTTGCTCCCCTTAACGAGACCTTTAGCGGGCCTTTCAGGCCTCCTTCTTTAGATCTGCTTGATGATCCCAAGACCTCGGTAGGGCGTGAGGCCAGAGAGGCCCTTTTAGCCCGGGCCAGAGTTCTGGAAGAGAAGCTCTCTGACTTTGGAGTCTCCGGTCGGGTGACCGAGGTCTGCCCGGGGCCAGTAATCACCGTCTATGAGTTTGAGCCGGCACCGGGGATAAAAATCAATCGGGTCACCAATTTGGCTGATGACCTAGCCTTGGCCCTTAAGGCCGAAAGCGTTCGGGTGCTGGGGCCCATACCCGGTAAATCCGTGGTGGGCATCGAGGTGGCCAACCCAGAGCGAGAGATTGTTTATCTCAAAGAGATTATTGCCAGTGAGCCCTTCCGTCATTCTCCATCTCCCCTGACGGTGGCCCTGGGCAAGGATGTCTCTGGCCAACCGGTGGTGGCCGATTTGCTTAAAATGCCCCATCTTCTTATTGCCGGGGCCACGGGGACAGGGAAGAGTGTTTGCCTCAACGCCATGATTATCAGCCTGATCTATAAATCTACTCCGGAGCGGCTACGTTTCCTGATGATAGACCCCAAACGGATCGAGCTCTCCATCTATGATGGTATCCCCTATCTTCTCCACCCGGTGGTTATTGAACCTAAAAACGCCACCCGGGCTCTGCGCTGGGCCGTCCGGGAGATGGAACGTCGCTATAGCCTTTTAGAAGAGGCAGGTTCCCGTAACCTTGAATCCTATAATGAAGAGGCCGAGGAACGGTTGCCTTATTTGGTTATTGTCATCGATGAACTGGCCGATCTCATGCTGGTCTCCTCCAAAGAGGTGGAGGAGGCCCTTACCCGTCTGGCCCAGATGGCTCGAGCCGCGGGGATCCATCTCCTGGTGGCCACCCAGCGTCCGTCGGTGGATGTCCTGACAGGGATCATCAAGGCCAATTTTCCGGCCCGAATTTCCTTCCAGGTCTCCTCCAAGACCGACTCCCGGACTATCCTGGATACCGGCGGGGCGGAGAGGCTCCTTGGGTCTGGAGATATGCTCTTTTTGCCCCCCGGGACCTCCCGTCTTGAACGGATCCACGGGGCCTTTGTCTCAGAAAAGGAAGTCAAACGGGTGGTGGAATTTCTCAAGTCTCAAGGGCCACCTGAATACAAGGAAGATATCCTGGCCCAGATAGATGTTCCCGAGGGAGCGGGAGAGGAAGACGATCTTTTTGAAGATGAAAAATACGACGAGGCCGTGGAGATTGTTATCCGCACTGGACAAGCCTCAATCTCCATGCTTCAGAGACGACTCCGAATAGGTTACAATCGGGCCGCTCGACTCATTGAACGCATGGAAAAGGAGGGTATCGTTGGTCCATCAGATGGGGTTAAGCCTAGGCCGGTTTTGGGCCGTCGTGATCATTAGCCTCTGGGCCGGGGTGGCCCTGGCCGCTCCTACCGCCGAGGAGATCGCCCAGAGGCTCCAGGCCCGCTATGAGGACACCACCTCTCTTGAGGCCCGCTTTATCCAGGAGGCCTTTTGGAAAAGTACTCAGCGGGTTAAGGTCTCCCGGGGGGTGGTCTTCTTTGAGAAGCCGGGAAAGATGCGCTGGGAGTACAAAATTCCAGAGAAGGTCCTTATTGTTGCCGACGGACGCAATGTTTATGTCTTCCGTCCGGCTTCCCGTCAGGTGATGGTCTTTCCCTCAGGCAAAGCCCTGGCCTCGGATATCACTCTGGGCTTTATCTCCGGAAGGGGAAACATTCTCCGGGATTTTCGTCTCCGCCTCGAGGGCCTAGGCCCTGAGACGGCCACCCTGGAGCTTGTCCCCCGGAAACCTCATCCCCAGGTTGAGCGCCTGCGAGTCTTGGTGAATCTAAAGACCTACCTTATCAGAGAGCTCTGGTATTGGGACTACTTTGGCAATTACACCCGTCTCATCTTTGATGATATTCGTCTCAACCCTCGTCTTTCAGAGGAACTCTTTACCTTTAAGCCCCCTCAAGGGGTGGAAATAATAAAGGAGAGGTAACCTATGGAGATGGACAAGGAGCGGCTCAAGGAAGAAATTCGTCGTTTGGCCGAGGAACGTCGGGCTATTATTCTCGCTCACAACTACCAACCACCAGAGATTCAGGATCTGGCGGATCTTACCGGTGATTCCCTGGAGCTTTCCCTCAAGGCTTCTCAGACAGAGGCCGAGGTTATCGTCTTCTGTGGGGTGCACTTTATGGCGGAGACGGCCTCTATCGTCTCTCCGGACAAGACAGTTCTTCTGCCTCGGCTTGATGCCGGCTGTCGCATGGCTGACATGCTTACCGCTGATCAACTCCGGGCCGAGAAGGCCAAGAGGCCAGGGGTACCGGTTGTCACCTATGTAAACTCTACGGCCGAATGCAAGGCGGAGACGGATATTTGTTGTACCTCGGCCAACGCCGTCAAGGTGGTGGGAAGCCTGGAAGCCGAAGAGGTCTATATGACCCCGGATAAGAATCTGGCCATGTATACCCAGCGTTTCTATCCGGACAAACGCATCTCTTACTGGCATGGTTACTGTCCGGTCCATGAGGCCCTAACCAAAGAAAAAGTCCTGGAGGCCAAGGCCAGGTATCCCCGGGCCCTATTTATGGCCCACCCGGAGTGTCGGCCGGAGGTTATTGACTTGGCTGATGCTGTTCGTTCTACCTCGGGGATGTTGCGTTTTGCCCAGGAATCAGACGCAGAGGAGTTTATTGTGGGCACTGAAGTGGGGCTTTTGTATCCCCTCTCAAAGGTGGCCCCGGGGAAGCGCTTTTACCCGGCCTGGGAGGGAATGATCTGCCCCAACATGAAACGCATCGGGCTCAAGGACCTTTATCTGGCCCTTAAGGAGAACCAATACGTCATTAAGGTTCCGGAAGAGATCCGGCAGAAGGCCTGGCAGGCTGTCTCTAGGATGCTGGCCCTGAAATAGGCCGGTTTTCTCGAACAAAATTTCGGATGTAGGGAATTTTGGTGAAAATGTGATCTTTGGTGTAGTACCAGGCCAGACCAAGATACTCATGAACGGCCAGATCGGCCCGGGCCAGATTGTCCGGATAGGGGAAGAAGGAAAAGGGTGATAGCTCTCCGCCGCCGGCCAGGTAGTGGCAGGGGTAGGGGATGGGGCGAAGCCCCTGGCGCTTAAAGAGATAAACCGAGCGGGGCATGTGGACGGCGCTGGTGAGGAGAATAAAAGGTTTCTTGCCCAGGACAGGAACCAGGGCTTCGGCTGTCTCGGCCGTATCCCTCGGGCTCTCGATGTAGCGAATTTTTACTCGAGGAACCCCAAGCTCTTCGGCGATCCAGGCCATCACCTGGGCCCCGGGAGAGTCCTCATGGCCCAGGTGACCGGCACCAATAAAGATGACTTCTAGGTGCTCCAACCGACGGTGAAGCTTTATGGCGTAGATCAATCTAGCCAGGCTTTCACAGTCAAGACGGTCAAGAAGAGCCCTTTTATCCGGGGCGATATAGCTGGTTAAGACGACAATAGTCCGGGCCCTGGAAAGTTCTTGAATTTCCGGGGGACGATAACGGTTCTCAAGCGGTTGCAGGAGGAGGTTGACCACGGGACCCAGGCCAAAAAAGTAATAGATGGCCAAGGCCATGAAAACAGCAAATTGTCCCCAGCCGCGGTGTTTACGTAAGGGAAGAAGGACAAAGCCAATAAGGAGAAAAACAAATACTAGACCTGAGGGTACCGAGACAAGTTCCAGAGTCTTTTTGAGGTAGATAGACGACATGAGTTCTCCCTGGATCTGCGGTCTGGTTGGCCTTTTATACCGGTCTCCAGAAGAAAAGAAAAGCCCACCTTAAAGGTGGGCTAAAAATATGGCGGGGCCGACGAGATTCGAACTCGCGACCTCCGGCGTGACAGGCCGGCGTTCTAACCGGGCTGAACTACGGCCCCGCTTATGGTCTCAGTGGTGGGCGGAACAGGACTTGAACCTGTGACCCCCGGCTTGTAAGGCCGATGCTCTCCCACTGAGCTATCCGCCCAGAGGCAGACAATCATTAACAAGACTGCCTCCACCTGTCAAGGTATCGGCTAATGGGCCTGGATGCCTTCTTCCACCGAGGGGCCGCCAAAGAGATTGAAGGCCTCCGGTGGGACTTCTTTGAAGAGCTCCTCCGGTTTTTCAAGTACTAAGGCCAGCTTGAGGACTTCGTCCATGTGTTCCACCAGAATGATTTCCAGCCCCTTGATCACCTTATTGGAGAGCTCTTTAAGATCCTTTTCGTTTTCTTTAGGAATAAGAACCGTTTCTACGTTTCCGCGTCTGGCCGCTAGGAGCTTTTCTTTGAGCCCTCCTATAGGGAGGATCCGCCCTCTCAGGGTGATCTCTCCAGTCATGGCTACTGTGCGCTTGACTGGAACCTTAAGTAAGGCTGAGACAAGGGCCGTGGCAATGGTAATTCCGGCGCTTGGTCCATCCTTGGGAATAGCCCCCTCGGGCACATGAACGTGGATGTCTACCTTCTGATAGAAATCTGCCGGAAGACCGAGCTGAAGGGCCCTAGACCTTACGTAACTCATAGCGGCCTGGACAGACTCCTGCATTACGTCACCTAGCTTTCCGGTGATCAAGAGCTTGCCCCGGCCAGGCATAAGTACGGCCTCGATCTGAAGGAGGGCGCCTCCGGTTTCTGTCCAGGCCAGGCCGGTGGCCACGCCAATCTCATCCTTTTCTTCGGTTTGCCCATAGCGGTATTTGGCCACACCAAGATACTTGGGTAACTGAGAAGGAATAATCCTCTGAGACTTAAAACCATCGCGATCTTTGGCCACCTCTTTGGCCACCTTCCGGCAGATGGTGGCAATCTCCCTCTCCAGATTTCTCACCCCGGCCTCCCGGGTGTAACGACGAATGATCTCCAAAATGGCCTTATCCGAGAGCTGAAGGTGTTCAGGCTTAAGACCATGGGCCTCAAGCTGCCGGGGGAGAAGGAAATGTTTGGCTATCTCCAGCTTTTCCTCTTCGGTATAGCCTGGAATTTCAATGATTTCCATTCGGTCAAGGAGAGGAGGCGGGATAGTATGCAGGGCATTGGCTGTAGTAATAAACAGAACCTGAGAGAGATCGTAATCTACCTCAAGATAATGATCATTAAAGGCAAAGTTTTGTTCCGGATCTAGTACCTCCAGAAGGGCCGCTGCTGGATCACCCCGGAAATCGGCTCCGATTTTGTCCACCTCATCCAGACAGAAGACAGGGTTTATGGTCTTGGCTCGACGCATGCCCTGGATGATCTTGCCCGGCAGGGCACCGATATAGGTACGACGATGGCCGCGAATCTCGGCCTCGTCTCTCACCCCACCCAGAGAGATGCGCACGAAGTTTCGTCCCATGGCCCGGGCTACCGACCGGGCCAGGCTGGTCTTCCCCACCCCCGGAGGACCAACCAGGCAGAGGATGGGCCCCTTAATCTTTTTAACCAAGCTTTGGACGGCCAGATGTTCCAGAATGCGCTGTTTGGGCTTCTCTAACCCAAAGTGGTCGGCATCCAGGATGGCTTCCGCCTCGGCTATGTCGAGTTTGTCCTGGGTGCGCTCATACCAGGGAAGAGAGAGGATCCAGTCTATATAGTTGCGGACCACTGCCGCCTCGGCACTCATGGGGCTCATGAGCTTGAGCTTCTTGTACTCCTGGCGCACCTTGGCCGCTACTTCTCTGGGCAATCTCTTTTTTTTGATTCGCCGCCCCAGCTCGGCCAGCTCACTGCGTCCATCGTCCTTTTCGCCCATCTCCTTCTGGATGGCCCGCATCTGCTCGTTGAGATAATAATCCCGCTGGGTCTTCTCCATCTGACGTTTGACCCGCTCTTTGATTCGCTGTTCTAGCTGGATGATCTCCAACTCCCCTCGCATCAGGCCATAGATCTGCTCCAGACGCCGATTAACGTCTTCTATCTCGAGAAGTTTTTGCTTTTTCTCCAGTTTAAGAGGGAGATGGGCCGCGATGGTGTCGGCCAAACGAGAAGGATCTTTTATGGCGGCAATAGAATTGGCGATCTCTGGGGGAATCTTTTTGTTGAGTTTAACGTATTCTTCAAAGGTCTGATGGCAGAGACGGATCAGGGCTTCAGCCTCTGCTGTGGCCTCGTAGACGTCGTCTTTGGGTTCTACCTCAACAATAAAAAAGTTCTGATTGGGCAGAAAACGCAGAATCTTGGTCCTCTGACGCCCTTCAATGAGGGCTTTGACCGTGCCATCAGGCAATCTGAGGATTTGCAGAACTACCCCTATGGTGCCCACTCGGTAGATATCCTTCTCTTTGGGATCATCTATCTTGGCGTCCCGCTGGGCGGCCAGAAAGATCTCTTTACGCATGGCCATGGCGTGTTCAATGGCCATGATGGACTTTTCCCGCCCGACAAAGAGGGGAACAACCATGTGGGGAAACAGAACGATATCTCTTAGGGGAAGAAGGGGTAGTGGTAGACGTTCGTTGATCTCGATACTATTCATACGCCTCCTAGGCCTCTTTGGCCTTTGGTTCAAATAGGATTATGGGTTTTTCCCTCCGGAGGATGACTTCCTCGCTAACCACGCACTCGCGGACATCATCCTTAGAGGGAAGATCGTACATGATATCCAGCATGGATTCCTCAAGTATGGCCCGCAAACCTCGGGCCCCGGTCTTCCGCTTAATGGCCTCTCTGGCGATTGCCTTAAGGGCTCCATCGGTGAAACGAAGCTTGATGCCGTCCATCTCAAAGAGCTTAATATACTGCTTGACCAGAGCATTTCGTGGCTCTTTTAAGATGCGCACCAGTTGATCTTCCGTCAATTCGTCTAAGGTGGCCACGACCGGCAATCGCCCAACAAATTCAGGGATGAGACCAAACTTGATGAGATCCTCAGGCTGAGTATGAGAGAGGACTTCACCGATGGTCATATCCTTGGCCACCTCGATATCAGCCCCAAAGCCGATGGCCTTTTTACCCAGTCGTTGCCGGATGATATTCTCCAGCCCCACAAAGGCCCCGCCACAGATAAAGAGGATATTGGTGGTGTCCACCTTGATAAACTCCTGCTGGGGATGCTTGCGTCCTCCTTTGGGAGGCACGTTGGCCACGGTGCCTTCGATAATCTTAAGTAGGGCCTGCTGAACCCCCTCACCGGAAACATCTCTGGTGATAGAGGGAGAGTCTCCCTTGCGGGCGATCTTGTCAATCTCATCGATGTAGACGATCCCCCTCTGGGCCAGCTCTACATCATAATCAGCAGCCTGAAGAAGATTGAGAATAATGTTCTCTACGTCTTCACCTACGTATCCCGCCTCGGTCAGGGTGGTGGCATCGGCAATGGTGAAGGGGACATTGAGAAACTTGGCCAAAGTCTGGGCCAAAAGAGTCTTCCCACTTCCTGTAGGGCCGATAAGGAGAATGTTGCTCTTCTGTAACTCAACACCGTCTAGGCTGATGCGGGAGTCTATTCGCTTGTAGTGATTGTGGACCGCCACAGCCAGAATTTTTTTGGCCCGTTCCTGGCCAACGACATACTCGTCCAAAAAGGCCTTTATCTCGGCCGGCTTAGGAATAGTGGAAAGCCGGCGAGCAGCCTCCTCTCGAGCATATTCTTCAGCGATAATGTCGTTGCATAGCTCGATACATTCGTCACAAATATAAACCGCCGGCCCGGCAATGAGTTTGCGGACCTCGTCCTGGCTCTTGCCGCAGAACGAACAATGGAGATCGCCGCCTTTAGAATTACGCCTGGCCATCTTTGTCCTCCTTGATTGCCCTCTGGTAGATGACTTCGTCAACTAGCCCGTAGGCCTTGGCCTCCTCGGCAGACATATAGAAATCCCTTTCGGTGTCGGCCTGAATCCGGTCGATATCCTGGCCGGTGTGTTTGGCCAGAATTTTGTTAAGGATGTCCCTTAAACGCAGAATCTCCTTGGCCTGGATATCTACATCCACTGCCTGGCCCTGAAAACCGCCCATGGGCTGGTGCAGCATGATGCGAGAATGGGGTAGGGCGTAGCGTTTGCCTTTGGCCCCGGCGGCCAGAAGGACCGCTCCCATACTGGCAGCTTGCCCCATGCACAAGGTAGCCACATCCGGGCGAATATATTGCATGGTGTCATAAATGGCCAACCCGGCGGTGACATAGCCTCCCGGGGAGTTAATGTAAACAGTAATGTCTCGGTCGGGATCTTCGGCCTCTAAAAAGAGGAGCTGGGCTATAACCAGGTTGGCGATGTTGTCGTCTATAGGTGAGCCTATGAAGATAATCCTCTCTTTTAGGAGTCGAGAGTAGATGTCAAAGGCCCGTTCACCACGGCCTGTCTGCTCAATAACGATGGGTACAAGCATGGAATTGGCTTCATCCTTCCTGAGTTTGAGTTTGGTCTTTAGAAGTTTCTGTGTCATCTTTTTGCTTAATCTTAGCTTTCTCCAGCAAAATACGCAACGTCTTCTCGGCAATGAGCTTGGGGACTAGGGAGGTAGCCAAAACTCCTCGTAGCTCTTCTCCCCTGGCCCCTAAGGCCCGAACCATCTGTTCTACCCGGGCCTCAAGTTCCGGACCATCTACCCCTATATTTTCCTTTTCGGCAATTTTTTCCAAAATCAGTTCTTCCTTGGCCTGCTGTTCAGCCAGAGGGCGGAGACGTTGTCTTAGCCTCTCCACAGAGATGCCCGCCTCTTCAAAACTCTGGCCCTGTTCCTGAAGATTCTGGGCCATCTGCTCCACCATCTGTTCTATCTTGTATTCGACGAATCTTTCAGGAACCTCAAAGTCTACCTTTGCCCGTAATTGTTCCAGAATCTGCTCCTTGAGATACTCCTCGGCCCGACGTTCCTTTTCCTTTTTGAGACGCTGACGAATTCGCTCTTTGAGCTCTTCAAGGTCTTTGAAGCCGGCCTGGAGCCTCTCTACAAAGGAATCATCAAGAGGGGGAAGCTCCCGGACATAGACTTCCTTTATCTGCACCCGATAGACCACCGTTTTGCCCGCGAGGGCCTCGTTTAAGGCATCTTCAGGATGAGTCACTTCTACTTCTACCGTCTCCCCTTTTTGGTGACCAAAGAGGGCCTCCTCTACCGTAAGATTGAACTCTCCAGTGCCTAAATCGATATAAAGACTATCGGTACTCATCCCCGGCAGGGGCTCTCCATCTTCTAGGATATCTACCGAGACAATAACTACGTTTCCCTTCTCTAATTTGTGGCCTTCGGGGGCCTCCTTGAAGTTGGCAAAGGTGTACTGGAGGGCCTGGAGCTGATTCTCTACTTCCTCTTCGCTTACTTCAGTATCCATGGCCTCCACTTCCAGGCCTTCGTAGTCGGGAAGATCAAACTCTGGACGAACATCCACAATCACCGAGTAAGAGAAAGACTCATTCTCTCTTAAGGACTCATAGGAGGAGACCTGCGGCCGGACTACAGGCACCAGCTTGGACTGGCTGATGGCCTGGGGGAGGGTTTCACTGATAAGCCTTTCGGTAACTTCTTCTTCCACTTGGTCTCGAAAAAGGCGTTTTAGAAGCTCCTTCGGAGCATGTCCTTTGCGGAATCCTTTGAGTTTTACCTCTTTACGGAGACGGGAATAAGCTCGATTGAGTTCTTTGGCTACTGTTTCTGGGGGGAGTTCTACCTCCAGGCGTTTTTGGACACTGGATAAGTCTTCAACCGATACCTTCATTTGAGCTCCTCTGGTTAACGGTTTTGGTGCGAGAGGGGGGACTCGAACCCCCACGGGGAATGGCCCCACTGGATCCTAAGTCCAGAGCGTCTCCCAGTTCCGCCACTCTCGCTGAGAGAAGGAAATCTAATCGAGTTAAAAAATGGCGTCAAGAAAGGTAATATGAGGAAGGGCGGGAAAAGGCCCTTTTCCCGCCCTGGTATGGAAGATTTTTATTCGCTTTTTACGGGGATCTGCCGGGCCTTGGCCTCTTCCTTCTTGGGAAGGACAATCCTTAAGACTCCCCGTTTATAAGTAGCCTCGATACGATCGGCATCCACCTCCGCCGGAATGGGGATGGATCGAGAGAAGAAGCCGTAGCGTCGCTCGATACGGTGGAAATTCTCGTCTTTTTCTTCTACCTCCTGCTTTTTCTCTCCCTTTATGGTTAAGATATCGCCCCGAAGCGAGATATCGATATCCTTCGGATCCAGGCCAGGAAGCTCGGCCTTAATGATAACCGCATCTTTGGTCTCGGAGATATCCACCGAGGGAGTCCACTCCATCTCTGGAGCCAAGGCCCTCTCTCCCAAAAAGTCCTCAAAAAGGCGATCTATCTCCCGTCTTAGTTCTCTCATTGGCCTCCAGGGTACAAGATCAAGCATTCTCCCACCTCCTCCCATAAAATTAGGATTTTAGTCCTCCTGTTCCGATCAAACACTAGGCATTGTCCCCAAGGGAGTCAATTGGTATGGTTTAGGCCTTTTGGAGTAAAAAAAACCTTCTACAGGGAGGCGTAGAGATGCTTGAACGGACGCTGTCTTTGGTTAAACCTGATGGAGTGGGTAAACGGCTTATCGGGGAGGTAATTCGGCGTTTTGAGCAGGCCGGGCTTAAAGTGGTGGCCCTTAAAATGCTCAGGATGACTAAGGAAGAGGCCAAGGGGTTTTATATTGTTCACAAGGACAAGCCCTTCTATGATAGCCTGACAGATTTTATGTCTTCGGGGCCCATTGTGGCCATGGTCTTGGAGGGAGAGGGGGCTATCGCCAAGTGCCGAGAGATTATGGGGGCTACCGATTATCGTCAGGCGGCCGAAGGGACCATTCGACGGGATTTTGCCACAGACATAGAAAAGAACGTCGTTCACGGTTCTGACAGCCCCGAATCAGCCACCCGGGAAATCGCCTACTTCTTCAGCGAGCTGGATATTGTCCATTACTAAGGTAGTCATAGTTGGCGGCGGCCTGGCTGGCAGCGAGGCCGCCTGGCAACTGGCCAGGCGGGGGGTTCCGGTGCGTCTTTATGAGATGCGCCCTCTCCGCCTGACTCCGGCTCACAAAACCGGGTTTTTAGCCGAGCTGGTCTGCTCCAACTCTCTGCGTTCGGCGGAATTGACCTCGGCGGTGGGGCTTCTCAAGGAGGAGATGCGCCTGTTGGGCTCCCTTATTATGGAGGCGGCTTTAGCCACCCGGGTGCCGGCAGGAAAGGCCCTGGCCGTGGATCGCGATAGGTTTGCCGCTTTTGTTACTGAACGCCTCGCGGCTCATCCTTTGATTGAGATCATCCGGGAAGAGGTCCGGGAGATTCCTCCGGAGGAGGTAGTTATTATTGCTACTGGCCCCCTTACCTCGGAGAGCCTGGCTGCCGCCCTTAAAGAGATAACCGGAGAAGAATATCTTTATTTTTACGACGCCATTGCCCCCATTGTTTATGCCGACAGTCTTAATATGTCGGTCATCTTTAGGGCCTCTCGGTATGACGAAAAGGGAGAGGGCGACTACCTTAATTGTCCTCTTACCGAGAGAGAATATTATCGTTTTGTGGAAGAACTCCTGGCGGCAGAGAAGGTTCCCCTAAAAGAGTTTGAGGATCCCCGTTATTTTGAGGGGTGTCTTCCCATTGAGGTTATGGCCGAAAGGGGGCCAGACACCCTCCGTTTTGGTCCCATGAAGCCAGTTGGCCTTAAAGATCCGCGCACAGGCCAGGAGCCCTTTGCGGTGGTTCAGCTCCGGGCCGAAAATCGTGAAAAGACCCTCTATAACCTGGTGGGCTTTCAGACCAAACTTACCTGGCCTGAACAGAGGCGGGTCTTCCGGCTTATTCCCGGCCTGGAGGAGGCTGAGTTTGCTCGCTACGGCTCCATCCACCGAAATACTTTTATTTGTGCTCCGCGGATCATCTCCCCGACCCTTGAGATTCGCAAAAGGTCGGGGCTCTTTTTGGCTGGCCAGCTAAGCGGAGTTGAAGGCTATGTGGAGTCCACGGCCATGGGGCTTTTGGCCGGGATAAACGCTGCTCGGCTGGCCAGGGGGCGGCCTTTGGTGACCCCACCACCGACTACAGCCCATGGGGCCCTGGTTAATCACATCACCTCAGCCGACCCTCGACATTTCCAGCCTATGAACATCAACTGGGGGCTTTTTCCCCGGCTTGCCCGACGCTTACCCAAAAGGGAGCGCGGTAAACACTACTCCCGTCGGGCCCTCGAGGATCTTACCCGCTGGCTTAAGGAAACCGGGCTCCTTGAGGATCTTCTTTAGCCTTTTCTGGGCCTTCTTTTATCCAGATTTCCACTTCTTCGATCTTGGTGGGTGAGGCCTTACGGATGAGAAAATGGATATTACCGTACTGCAAGATCTCTCCTATTCGGGGGATACGGCCGGCAAGTTTTATCAAGAAGCCCGCTAAGGTTTCATATTCTCCAGGGGGAATATCGAGGGAAAGCTCTTCGTTTAAGGCCTCAACCTCCATCCACCCCCGCACAAGATAGCGTCTCTCAGAAAGCTTGATATAAGGAATTTGGCGGGGATCAAACTCATCCCAGAACTCTCCCAGAACCTCTTCTACCAGGTCTTCCACGGTGACGATTCCCAGAGCACCGCCGTACTCGTCCACCACCACGGCCATGGTCCGTCCACTTCTCTGCATTTCGGCTAAAAGTTCAGTTACAGGTTTGAACTCCGGCACATAGTAGGCTGGTCTGGCCAGGGTTCCTATGGAGCGGGATAGATCATCGACATCCAGAAGATCAAAACCGTAGAGGATCCCGGTTATTTGGATGATCTTGTCGCGGTAGACAGGAATACGGGAAAAACCACTCCTTTTGAAGACCTCCATCGCCCGGACCACGCTGGTATCCTCTGGTAGAGCAGTTACCTGCACTAGGGGGATCATTACTTGAACAACCTTCTTCTGGCCAAAGGAAAATAGGCGTTCAATAAGGCGTCTTTCGGTGGCATCAAGTTCGGATTCGGTCTTGATGAGAAAGGCTATCTCTTCTTTGGTCACCGAGGGAGCTCGTCGGCCTGGAGCTACTCCGAAGCTGGCCAACACTACCCTGATAAGGTGAGAGACCAGGACCACTACCGGATAAAAGGCGTAAGAGACCAGGAGAACAAAAGGGGCCAGGCGAGGGGCCCAGAGATTGCTTCTCTGACAGAAGTAGGTTTTGGGAATTATCTGTCCGAAGATCAGAAAAAGCGGGGGCAGAAGACCGGCGGCAATGATTCCCCCCTTTTCTGGAAATAGCTCCAGAAGGACCGCTGTGGTGATAACACTGTTGCCGATGACTGATAGATTCAGCCCCAGGAGGGTGGTGGTCAGCAAGCGTTCGGAGTTATCAAGGAGGTAAAGGGCAATTCGAGCCCCGTGATTGGACCGGGAGATTCTCTTTAGGTGGGCCTGGTCGGCAGCCACCAGGCTCATCTCCGCCCCGGAGAAGAAGGCCTCCAGGGCCAGGAGAATCAGGGAGCCAAGGAACTTAGGAGCGATCTCCACCATCCTGAGGCTCCCCTGCCAGTTTTTCGGCCCGGATAGAAAGAATTTTGGGGCCCTTTACCCGTTCGGCCACAAAGCGTAGGCCATAGGCCTCTTTAGAGGTTCCTTCTCGAGGTAGCTCCCCAAAGAGGTGAAGAATGAACCCCCCCATGGTCTCCACTTTTTCTTCCGGAAGCTGGGTTCCCGCGAAGCGGTTGAAACTGGCAACCTTGAGCCGGGGAGAGAGAATATAAACCCCCGGGGAGACTTCCTTAATGAGGTCTTCTCGGCGATCAAACTCGTCATAGATCTCACCAAAAAGCTCCTCGAGAACGTCCTCAAGGGTGACCAGACCACTGATGACTCCGTACTCGTCCACCACCAGGGCCATCTTTATCCGCCGATTCTGAAACTCTGCCAGAAGCTGTCGGGCCCTCATGGTCTCAGGGACAAAGTGGGCCGGCCTTAGAAGCTCTCTTATGTCATTTATAGGACGTCTTTGCCAGCCAATGAGCTCTTTGATATGGAGAATTCCCTTTAAATTATCAAGTTGGCCTTCGTAGATGGGGATCCGGGAGAATCCCCTTTCCTTAATTTTCTTAATAAATTCTTTGGTTACCGGTTGGACGGGAAGGGCAAAGATGTCGGTGCGAGGGGTCATTATGGAGGCCACTGTAGTTTCTTCAAGCTCCATAAGCCCGAAGATGAAATGACGCTCGAGTTCTTTAAAAACCCCCTTTTCTGCCCCTTCTTCTACTAGATGGAGGATATCCTCCTCCCGGAGGCGGCTGTCTTTATGCTCCTCTTCGCGGAATCCGAAAAGGCGGAGAACAGTCGAGGATATTCCTACCAGAATGACCCTTACCGGTGAGGTGAGGAGGATAAAAAGCTTAAGGGGTCTGGCCGTCAGACAGCCGAATCCCTGGGGGGTTCGGAAGGCCAAGGCCTTAGGGAGAAGGTCGCCAAGGAGGAAGAGGATCACCGTCATGGAGGCCATCGCCAGCCATTTTCCCACCTGACCATACTGACCAATAAGAACAGTGGCCGCCATGGAGGAGGAGAGAATGTCGGCCACCTCGTTGCCTATAAGAAGGGAGACCAGTAGCTCCTTTGGCCGGGAAAGGAGTTCGGGGATGGTTCGGCATCCTTTACGCGGATGTGTTTTGAGCTGAAGGGCCTCCAGACGAGAGAGGGAAAAAAGGGCTGTTTCCGAACCGGTAAAGAACCCGGAAAGAAAGATCAGAAAGACAATGGTGATCAAACTTTCCAAAAGTTCCGGGCTCACCGTGGAGTTCTCCCAGGTTCAGGTCGATCGACGACGCCTCTTCTTTTTAGAGACCGGGAGCAGAGTTAGCTCTAGGATCTGATCCACATGCCGTACAGGAATAAACTCAATCCGCCGTCTCATTTGCCGGGGGATTTCCTCCAGGTCTTTTAGATTCTTCTCCGGGATGATCACCCGATGGATCTTTTTCCGTAAGGCGGCCAGGGCCTTTTCTTTTATGCCTCCGACAGGAAGCACCCGTCCTCTTAAGGTGATCTCGCCGGTCATGGCGATATCTTTAGAAACGGGGGTTTCGGTAAGGGCCGAAATCATGGCTATAGCCATAGTCACTCCGGCGCTGGGGCCGTCTTTGGGGATGGCCCCAGCAGGCACATGGACATGAATATCATATTTGTCGTAAAATTCGGGATCTATCCCCAGTCGTTGGGCCCTGGTGCGGGTGTAAGAAAGGGCGGCCTGGGCGCTTTCTTTCATTACCTCCCCCAGCTGGCCGGTTAGGATAAGGTTCCCTTTGCCTACCATGACACTGGCCTCAACATAGAGGACTTCTCCTCCGTACTGGGTCCAGGCCAGGCCGGTGGCCACGCCAACTTCATCTTCCTCTTGCTCCAGCTCAGGGATATATCGGGGAGGGCCAAGGTATTTGTGGAGATTGGTCCGACTTATCCGGAAGGGCCCCTTTTGACCTTCGGCGATGCGCCGGGCCACCTTGCGGTAGAGGGCCGCCAGTTGCCGTTCCAGCTCCCGAAGCCCGGCCTCCTCGGTATACTCCTCTATTATCTTAAGAATGGTCTCATCAGAGATGGCTAGGATTCGGGGAGACAGACCGTGCTCTTTGGCCTGTCTGGGGAGAAGATACTTTCTGGCAATAATTAGCTTCTCTTCGGCGGTGTAGCCAGAAATATAGATGATCTCCATCCGGTCTCGCAGAGCCGGGGGGATGGTATCAACCATATTAGCCGTGGCGATAAACATTACCCGCGATAGATCAAAGGGAACTCCCAGATAGTGATCCACAAAGGCACTGTTTTGCTCCGGATCGAGCACCTCTAGAAGGGCTGCCGAGGGGTCTCCCTGAAAGTCGGCATAGAGTTTGTCTATCTCATCAATCATAAACACGGGATTGTTCGTCCCGGCGGTCTTAAGGCCTTGGATGATTCGGCCCGGCAGGGCACCAATATAGGTGCGGCGATGCCCGCGAATCTCGGCCTCGTCTCTCACCCCACCCAGAGAGATACGAATAAACTTGCGTCCCATGGCCCGGGCGATGGAGCGGCCAAGGCTGGTCTTACCCACCCCCGGGGGGCCGACAAAACAGATGATCGGTCCTTTGGTGGTTTTACTCAGCTTGCGGACGGCCAAAAACTCCAGAATCCTTTCTTTGACCTTCTCCAGATTGTAGTGATCCTCGTCCAGAATACGTTTGGCGGCCTTAAGGTCGAGTTTGTCACGGGTGGAGCGGCGCCAGGGAAGCTCTACCAGCCATTCCAGATAGGTCCGGACCACCGAGGCCTCCGCTGAGTCTGGGTGCATCAATTCAAGGCGCCGGAGCTGCTTAAGGGCCTCAGCCTCCACCTCCTTGGGCATCCGAGCCTTTAGAATCTTCTCCCGAAACTCCTCGATCTCCTGGGCGTGCTCGTCGATCTCTCCTAGCTCCTTCTTTATGGCCCGGAGCTGTTCTCGCAGGAAATATTCCCGCTGGGTCTTGGTCATCTCCTCCTTGGCCTCAGACTGGATTTTGGCCTGCATGGCCGAGACCTCAAGCTCTCGGGTGACCACTTCGTTAACCAGCCGGAGACGTTCGATGGGGTCAAAGGTCTCCAGGATCTTCTGGGCCTCGGAGAGGCGGAGTCTGAGGTTAGAGACCACGATATCAGCCAGACGGCCGGGTTCTTCGACCCCCTCAAGGAGGCTGGATATCTCCGGGGTGAGCATTCCTTTAAGGGAAAAGATTTTTTCAGCATTCTCCCGGACGTTGCGCATCAGGGCTTCAATTTCTACAGAGACTTCTGTGGGCTCCTCCTCCCGGACAGGCTCCAGCTTTACCCGAAAATGAGGGGATGTCTGGATGAATTCCTTTATCTGGGCCCTGGTAATGGCCTGAATGAGAATCTTCAGACGGCCGTCGGGAAGTTTAAGGGTGCGCATAATGATGGCCACCACTCCTACCGAGTAAAGATCCTCAGGAGAGGGTTCTTCTTCGGTGCCGTCTTTCTGGGAGACCAGGGCGATTAAGCGGTTGTTTTCGGCAATAGCCTCGTTGACGGCTGAAATAGAGGCCTCCCGGCCGACAAAGAGGGGAATAATCATCGAAGGGAATATGACTACGTCGCGAACGGCCATTAAGGGAAGCTCTTCGGGAATCTCTATGGACTCCTCTTCAGAAAGACCGCTTAAACTGGTGATGCTGTCTTCGAGTTCGATCATCTATGACGCCTCCTAAGGTAAAGGGCCTGGGATAGATTCTGGAGAGAGGAGATGTTGGCTATGATGTCAATCCTTTTCTTTCGGTTGTCTGACAGGTTTTGGGGCCTCCTGATCCAAAAATAACAGGAGAATTTTAACTCATCTATTGACAACGACCAGGGGTCTTGATTACATGCCGCCAGCCTAAAGTCAACTCTATATCTTTAAACGTGATCCAAATCTGGTCTTGGGAGGAGTTCCATGAGTATGACCGACTTTCTTTTTACTTCTGAATCTGTCACTGAAGGGCACCCGGACAAGGTGGCCGATCAGATCTCCGACGCCATCCTGGATGCCATTATCAGTCGTGACCCTTACGCTCGGGTGGCCTGTGAGACCTTGGTCAATACAGGCATGATTCTCATCGCTGGAGAAATAACCACCGAGGCTCGAGTGGACTATCCAGTCATCGCCCGGGGAGTGGTCAAGGAGATCGGCTATAACCACTCTGATCTGGGCTTTGACTGGCAGACCTGTGCCGTTCTTATCTCCATAGATCGCCAGAGCCCGGACATTGCCATGGGGGTTGACAGAGAAAATGGCGAAATCGGTGCCGGAGATCAGGGCCTCATGTTCGGCTATGCCTGTGATGAGACCCCGGACTTTATGCCTCTTCCTATCTGGTATGCCCACCGTTTAGCCATGAGGCTGGCTGAGGTCCGCAAAAGGGGCATTATCCCCTTCCTTCGCCCCGATGGTAAGACCCAGGTGACAGTAAAGTATGTCGATCGCCGTCCGATCTCTGTCCATTCAGTAGTGGTGGCTGCCCAGCATGAACCCCATGTTAACTACAAGGAGCTTAAAGAGGCGGTTATTGAGGAGGTGGTCAAGAAGGTCATCCTCCCTGAGCACATAAATGGCGACACCCGCTACTATGTCAATACCACCGGACGTTTTGTCGTCGGAGGCCCTCTGGCTGACTGCGGCATGACCGGTCGGAAAATTATTGTCGATACCTACGGCGGCCGCGGCCACCATGGTGGTGGGGCCTTCTCCGGCAAGGATCCCACCAAGGTGGACCGCACCCCTTCCTACTATGCCCGCTACGTAGCCAAGAACCTGGTGGCCGCCGGGGTGGCCCGGGAGCTGGAGGTCCAGGTGGCCTACGCCATCGGTGTCCCGTATCCTCTTTCTATAAATGTTCAGACTTACGGAACAGAAAGAATCCCGGTGGAGAAAATTTTGGAGATCATCAACACTAACTTCGATTTCCGACCGGCACGGATGATAGATTATCTTGACCTCCGGCGTCCCATATTTAAGAAGACGGCCTGTTATGGCCACTTTGGACGTCTGGAACCAGAATTTACCTGGGAGAAGTTAGATCTGGTGGACAAAATCAAGGAACAGGCCGGCCTTGATTAGTAGGGAGTGAAAGGAGAGGTGAGATGAAATATGACATCAAAGATATTTCCCTGGCTGAAAAGGGCCGCTTGCGGATTGAGTGGGCCGCCAAGGACATGCCCGTCCTTTCCCTGATCAAAAAACGCTTTGCTAAAGACAAGCCTTTAGCTGGAATCCGAATCGGGGCCTGCCTCCATGTCACTACAGAGACAGCCAACCTTATGGCTGTGCTCAAGGCGGGAGGGGCTGAAGTGGCCCTTTGTGCCTCAAACCCCCTTTCTACCCAAGATGATGTGGCGGCCAGCCTGGTCAAACATCTCAAGATCCCGGTCTTTGCCATCAGAGGTGAGGACCACGACACCTATTATGCCCATATCCGGGCAGTTATCGAGACCAAACCCCACATTACTATGGACGACGGAGCCGATCTCGTTTCCACCATCCATTCTGAATACACCCGTCTGACCAAGGATGTCATTGGGGGCACAGAGGAGACCACTACCGGTGTCATCCGTCTCCGGGCCATGGCTGAACAGAAGGTTCTGAAGTACCCCATAATTGCCGTAAACGATGCCAAGACCAAACACTTCTTTGACAACCGTTACGGCACCGGGCAATCCACTATCGATGGTATTATTCGGGCCACCAACCGGCTCCTGGCTGGCTCAATCTTTGTTGTTGCCGGTTATGGTTGGTGCGGCCGGGGGCTGGCCATGAGGGCCCGGGGCATGGGGGCCCGGGTCATTGTCACCGAGGTTGACCCTCTCAAGGCCTTGGAAGCCGTCATGGATGGCTATGACGTTATGCCCATTGCTGAGGCTGCCCGGATCGGAGACTTCTTCTGCACTGTCACAGGAGATATCAACGTTATCCGGAGAGAACATTTTCTGAAGATGAAAGACGGGGCCATTGTGGCCAACTCCGGTCACTTTAACGTCGAGCTGGACCTCGAGGGCCTTAAGGAAGTCTCCACTAAGGTTCGTGAGATCCGGGACAATGTCACCGAATATACCCTCAAGAATCGCCGTAAGATCTACG
Organism: Thermosulfuriphilus ammonigenes; assembly: GCF_011207455.1. Taxonomy (GTDB): domain Bacteria; phylum Desulfobacterota; class Thermodesulfobacteria; order Thermodesulfobacteriales; family ST65; genus Thermosulfuriphilus; species Thermosulfuriphilus ammonigenes. Next base: position 898,609 of record NZ_CP048877.1, on the reverse strand, counting down.
TCCTGGCCGAGGGGCGGTTAGTTAACCTGGCCGCGGCTGAGGGACATCCCTCAGCGGTTATGGACATGAGCTTTGCCAATCAGGCCCTGTGCTGTGAGTTTCTCACCAAGGAGGCCAAGAGGCTCAAGAAGACCGTCTATCCTGTCCCGGAGGAGATAGATCAGGAGATTGCCCGCATGAAGCTCGACTCCATGGGGATAAAGATAGACCAGCTAACCGAAGAACAGGAGAAATATCTTTCCTCCTGGGAAATGGGAACTTAGAAGAAAGGGGGCTTTAAAGCCCCCTTTCTGACTTTTGAGTTGTTTGGGCCTTGCCTAAGCGGATCTCTTCTTTCTTACCAACCTCGATATCCCCAGAATTCCCGTCCCTACTAGAATGAGGCTGGCCGGCTCTGGAGTATGGGCTACTACCGTGAGTGAGGCCTGAGCTATAGAAAAATTACTGGGAGAGCATCCCGAGGGATTGGCCAGGGCCACAACCAGGGCCTCAAACCGGCCATCTTCTAAGTATTCTTTAAACCCCAGAGAAAGCAGATCGAAGTCTGCGGTAAGAAGGAGTGAATCGGGATAGTAAAGGTCAAAACTCTCCAGCCAGAGAACCTCATCCCCGTCTAGCAGCCCTGTTTTGATGGTTGCCGTTTCTTCATCATAGTAAAAATCAAGAAGGCTGAGGGAGAGTTTGGCGCTCTCTATGAGGTGATGGCCAGGAACAAAGCCTACAGCCTCCTGGGTGGGGAGCCAGGTCTGAGTCCCTCCGAGGAGATAGTTGATCTGGGCATAACCCCCAAAGCCTATAAGGTCGAAGAAAAGGATGACTTCTTCCCCTTCGTTGAGGGGAACAAAGTAAAGATCATCTGGGGTTCCGAAAAACTCCTCAACAAAAGTGTAGGTAGTTGCCAAGCTGCGACCGGCAAAGAGAAGAAATACTACCAGAGCCCCCAAAACCACCTTCTTCATGAAAGACCTCCTGAACGAGAGATTCTGACAGAAAGAAGCAATGTTTGTGCCGAAAACTTGAGGGCTTTAATCCTGGTAGATACCAAAAGATAAAAGAACTTTATTTCTTTTTGGGAAGAAAATTTCAAGGCTTAAGAGAAGTGTTTTTCCTGTAGCCCTGAAGGTTTAGGACAGTCTTTATTTTCCTTTGCCTTTCGGCTAAGCTTTCTCCATGTTTAAAGTCCGGGCCAATCACCTGACCCTGTTGCGTATCCTTTTGCTCCCCATTCCCTGTGCTCTTCTCTATTATGGGGGGCACGTGGCCCAGTTTACCGCTTTGGGAGTGGCCTCGCTTCTTGGTTTTACCGACTATCTTGATGGTTGGCTGGCCCGGCGTCAGGGAGCGACGAGGTTTGGCAAGCTCTTTGACCCTATTGCGGACAAGGTCTTCATTGCGGCGGTCTATCTTCCGCTGGCCTATCGGGGATATCTGCCCCTGGTCTTGGCTGGAGCGATTATCCTTCGTGAACTTCTGATTACCGAGCTCCGGCGTTATCTTTCGGGCTCAGGAGGGCTACCGGTAACTCCTCTGGCCAAGATCAAGACCACCGTCCAGATGGTGGGGGCGGGGTTTCTGGTGGTAGTTCACCTCCTGCCTGAGGAGCGTCAGATCCTTTCTCTGTTGGCCCTTCCCCTTTTGGCAACCCTCCTTTTTGGTCTTACCAGGGGAAGGTTGGGGCCCAGATGGTATGCGGCGGCCATATTTTTTGCCTTGGCCTTGGTGGTGCGGTCTGTTTTGGGCCCCAGGGAGACGGCTTGGTTTTATGGTTTGGTGATTGCTGGTTTTACTTGGTTAACTGGAGGGCAATATCTTCGGGCGGCCTGGAAGCGACTTGATCTTTCTTCAGTCCGCCTGCTCAACCTTTTGGTATCACTTCTATTCCCCCTGGGGCTGATTCTTCTTCTTCCCAGACTCTCACCTGAAGCCTCCTGGATGGTTCCGGTGGCCCTGTCCCTTGAGTTTCTAAGCCAGGGCCTGGATCTCATGGTCCTTGAGGCCCGGGCCAAAGACTTCTCAACCCTTAAGAGATGGTTTATCTGGCCGCTTTTCTGGGCAGCCTATCTGGCGTGGCCTGGGGCTTGGGTAGTATCAGGCCTGACAGTGGCCCTAGGTCTTTACACCCTTGTTGACCTCCGTCATCATCGGCGGCTTCTCTACTCCTGATACCTAACGGCAGCCCAGCTCCTCGGCTACCTCTTTGACCATGGCCTCCGGGACTTCCGGGTCAAAGACCGTCTCCCCAATATCCCTAACAAGGACAAAGACTGGCCATTGGGAACGGGCCTTTTTATCACTCCGCAGATAGGTGAGAACTTCCGAGACGGGAAGTTCAAGGGCAAGTCGGACAGGAAGCCCCAGGGAGGTGAGCAGATTTTCCAGTCGGTGGGTGATCTCGGGGGAGATAAGCCCCCTTTTTTCTGAGATCTTGGCCGCGGCCACCATTCCTACGGCTACGGCCTCTCCATGAGGGAGACGCCAGGCCGAGGCCGCCTCGAAGGCGTGGCCCAAGGTGTGGCCGAAATTAAGAATGCGACGCAGACCAGCCTCTTTTTCATCTTTGGAGACCACCCAGGCCTTTATTCGACAGCTTTCGGCGATGATGTGCTCAAGGGGTTCGGGTTCGAGCTGCATAATCTCGCCTGAGTGGCGCTCCAGGTATTTGAAAAGCCGCTGGCTTTTGATCATACCGTACTTGACCACCTCGGCCAGGCCCTGACGGATTTCCCGCAGAGGAAGAAGCCCCAAGACAGCATAATCAATATAGACCCGACGGGGCTGATAAAAGGTCCCCAGAAGGTTCTTGCCTTCGGGCAGATCAACGCCGGTCTTCCCCCCTACTGAGGAATCCACCTGGGCCAGAAGAGTGGTGGGTATTTGGATATAGGCGATACCCCGCATGTAGATGGAGGCCAAAAAACCGGCAATATCACCGGTAACTCCTCCGCCAAAGGCTACAATAGCTGATCGGCGATCGGCCCCGGCTTGAACCATTTTGCGGGCCAGTTCCACCACAGTGGCCATGTTTTTGGAGGCCTCCCCGGCAGGAAAGGAGAGAATTTCTACTGGCAGCCCGGCCTCTCGAAGCATCTCCAGGAGATCTTCGGCCATGAGCTGGCGGACATTGGAGTCGGTGATCAAAAAATAACGATCGCCATAGCCCCGGTCTTTAAGATCTTGGGCCAAATCGGTAAGAAGCCCCCCGCGGATTTCGATCTCATAGGCTGGCTTGGTGCGAACCTTGATGATTTTCATGGTTTAAAGACGGGTTGCCTCCTTAAGGGTCCGGACAAAAGAGAAGACCTCCTCTACCACTCGAGTCCGAGGGGTTTCAGCTATGATTTTAACTATGGCGCTACCGACGACCACTCCATCGGCATGAGGGGCCAGGGTAGCTACCTGGTCGGCATTAGCGATACCAAATCCCACCGCTACAGGGACAGGGGAAACCTCTCTGGCTGTTTGAAGCTTAAGGGCCAGATCAGGGGGGAGGTCCTTTCTAGCCCCGGTAATGCCAGTCACGGAGACGTAGTAGAGGAAGCCAGAGGTCTTTTGAGCCAGAATGGCAAGGCGCTTTTGGTCAGTTGTGGGGGCGGCCAGAAGGACATTGGCCAGCCCCTTGGCCTTGGCCAACTTCCGCCACTGATCGGCCTCTTCCATGGGTAGATCAGGGATGATGGTCCCACAGAGGCCGGCGGCCGTCGCCTTTTCGGCAAAGGCCTCAAGACCAAAGCGGAGAAAGGGATTCAGGTATCCCATAATAAGAATGGGGGGGGTTATCTTGGAGGAAATCTCGGCCACCATATCCAAGACTTCTCCTAACCTGATGCCTCCTTTAAGGGCCCTCTGGGCTGCTGCCTGGATGGTGGGGCCATCGGCTAAAGGATCAGAGAAAGGATAGCCGAGTTCGATGAGATCTGCTCCGGCCTCAGAGAGAGCGTGAAGTAGTTCTTTAGTGGTGGCAAGATCAGGATCTCCTGCCTCAATAAAGGGGATGAGGGCGGCTTCTTTGCGGCGAGAAGCCGCCACAAAGGCCTCTTTTATGCGTTGACGTCCAGTCATGAACTTCCTCTGCCCAAATATTCGGCCACGGCGGCTACGTCTTTGTCTCCACGGCCGGAAAGGTTGACGACAACTACTGTTCCTTGGGGGAGTTCCGGGGCCATTTTTACCAGCTGGGCAACGGCATGGGCGCTTTCTAAGGCAGGAATGATTCCTTCCTTTTCTGACAAAAGCTTAAAGGCCTTTAAGGCCTCCTGGTCATCGACAGCCGTATAGGTAATGCGCCCACTTTCTTTAAGATAACTGTGCTCCGGCCCCACGCCAGGATAATCAAGCCCTGGAGCAATGGAGTGGGCCTCTAATACCTGGCCATCTTCGTCCTGGAGGAGATAACTCATGGCTCCATGGAGCACCCCGGGGCTACCGGCGCAGAGAGTGGCCGAGTGATGACCGGAGTCAAGACCATGACCAGCAGCCTCCACACCGATCATGCGGACAGAATCTTTCAGGAAGGGGTAAAACAGCCCCATGGCATTGCTTCCTCCGCCAACACAGGCGATAAGGAGATCTGGTGGCCTACCCACGAGGGAGGTTATCTGCTTTCGGGTCTCCCGCCCAATTACGGCCTGAAAGTCTCTAACCATTGTGGGATAGGGATGGGGGCCGACCACCGAGCCGATGACATAGTAAGTGGTCTCCACGTTAGTCACCCAATCACGGATGGCTTCATTGATAGCATCCTTCAGGGTTTGGCTGCCAGAGTGCACCGGGACAACCTTGGCCCCTAGAAGTTCCATGCGGAAGACATTCATTGCTTGGCGGACGGTGTCTTTAGCCCCCATATAGACCTGGCACTCCAGGCCTAAAAGGGCCGCTGCCGTAGCCGTAGCCACGCCGTGTTGCCCGGCCCCGGTCTCAGCGATGATGCGTTTTTTGCCCATCTTTTTGGCCAGAAGAACTTGGCCCAGGGTATTGTTTATCTTGTGAGCCCCGGTGTGGGTGAGATCCTCTCGTTTGAGGAAGACCTTCAGGTGGCCTCCAAGAGCCTGGGCGAGTCGGGAAGCCTCATAGAGAGGGGTAGGACGCCCTACATATTCTTTGAGAAGGGTGGCCAATTCCTGACGGAAGGCCGAATCCCTGCTCAGATGCCGATAGGCTTCCTCCAGCTCTAGAAGAGCGGGCATTAAGGTCTCTGGTACAAAACGGCCTCCGAAGGGACCAAAGTGTCCACGGCGGTCGGGAAGCGCCATTTTCTCCCTCCAAAATTTACGGGGCTTGAGGTTATCACAGCCCAGCCCGGATTGCAAAGCACCAGGGACGTTAGAGCTGGTAAGTGGCCAGATCCTGGGCCAAAATTATCTCTCCGGAGAATTCTTGACCACAGGATTCAAGGATATCGGCCTCCTCACAAGGGGGATAGAAATGGGTTAGAAGAAGTTTCTTTACCCGGGCCTCTTGGGCTATGCGACCGGCTAAAGAAGGGGTGAGATGGCCAGTGATCTTCATGCCCTCAGGGGTTGAAGACTCACAGATTAGCATGTCAGCCCCCCGGGCCAGATTGACCAAGTCTTCAGAAAAATCTGTGTCTCCAGAGTAGACCAGGACTTTCCCATGGGTCTCGATCCGGATGGCCAGGGACTCCGGGTTATGATTGACTGGTCCGGTTCTGACGATGATTCCCGGCAGGGGACGTAGGTAAGTAGTGGTGTCACTGGGGAGTTCGTAAAAGCGCAGAAGCCCTTCCGGAGGCTCTATCCAGTGACCAAAGGCCTTGTTTAAGGCCAGGTAAAGGCCCGAGAGCCCCTCGCCGGCGACTAGATGAATAGGGGTCTCTCGTTTGGGGAGGGCCCAATAGCGAAGAGCAAAGAGAAAGGGTACCAGATCAGCCACATGATCTGGATGGAAATGACTGTAAAAAAGAAGATCTATTTGATAATATTCTGTATCGGCTTTAAGAAGACGACGCAGGGTGCCCGATCCTGTATCTAGAAGGAGTTTAAAAGAACCACTTTTTACCAAAATAGACGGATGGGCCCGTTTAAGGCTGGGAATCCCGGTGCCCGATCCGAGGATGGTGACTTCCATTTTTAACAATCCTCCCCTTTGATTCGATTAATACTACAGGACTTAAAGGCAGAGACAACCTCTGTGGGATCACGGCTGAGGAGTGATGTTGTTAATTAGGGGAGAATAAGGCCTTTGGGTCTAAGGATAAGAGGGGTTTCAGGTGTTATTTAAGAAGGCAAATACGGCAAACCATGTAGTTTCCCCGGCTGAGGCCTATGATCACCAAGAGAATTCTTTGGGATTATTTAAGGTCCTCTTGGAGAGTATTCCTGGAGGGGTCATTCTCATTAGCCCTGACCGAACAATTATTTACTGGAATCAACTAGCCGAGAAGATCGTTGGTTATTCCTCTCAGGAGGCACTTGGGAAACGGTGTTTTGAAATCCTCCAGAGTCAGGCCTGTCAGGTCTGCCGCTTATTTGATCGGCCTTCTCCGCCTCCGGTGGTGGGTCAGGAATGTGTCCTTAAGGCCAAGTCCGGTCATAAGATCTATGTCTTAAAGAATGCCTCGGTACTTACCGACTTTCAGGGACAGCCGGTAGGGGCCCTGGAGATCTTTATCGATATTACGGCCAAAAAGATAGCTGAGGAGCGCCTCGTCCAGCTAGAAAGGCTCAAGGCCTTGGGAGAGTTGGCCGCCGGGGTGGCTCACGATCTTAACAACGTCCTTACAGTGATCGAGGGTAATATTACCCTGGCCAAAAGGGAGTGTCCTTTAGAGGTTACCCGCCGTCTGGAAGTCATTGAAAAAGCAGCCCGCGATGGGGCGGAGATCGTTCAGAGGATCAAACAGTTCGCCCGCCTGGGACAGGCCAGAGAGGTATATCCGGTGGCTATAAATGAGGTTGTCCTGGACGCCATCAAAATGACCAGGCCTCGCTGGAAAACGGCGGCCCAGAGCGAAGGCATTAACTACGAGGTGAGGACTAACCTGAAATCACGTTCCTTTGTCTTGGGGAACGCCTCTCAGATTCGGGAGATCCTCACCAACCTGATTATCAACGCTTTGGACGCTATGCCCCAGGGAGGAGTCCTTGATATCCACACAGAAGATCTGAAGTCAATGGTAAGATTGACGGTGAGAGACACCGGTTGCGGAATTCCCCCGGAGATTATGGGGCATATCTTCAGTCCCTTTTTTTCAACCAAGGGTGAGAAGAGTTCCGGGTTGGGGCTTTCCATCTGTTACAGTCTGGTCAAGCAGTTTGGCGGAGACATTGAGGTGGAAAGCCTCCCAGGTAAAGGAGCCAAGTTTATTATTACTCTCCCCAAGGCCAAAGATCCCTCCCTTGAGGCCGAAAAGGAGCCAGAGGTAAAGGAGGCAGAGATGACGGCCAGAATCCTGGTAGTAGAGGATGACCCTTTTGTGCGCGATCTTTTAGCCGAGATTCTTCAGGGGGCTGGACACCACATAGAACTGGCCTCCGATGGCCAAAGTGCCCTTAAGAAGTTTAGTCCCGGGCTTTACGACATCGTCCTCACCGATCAGAGCATGCCCGGGATAAGTGGTCAGAGACTCTCGGCTACTTTAAAGGGGCTTGATCCAGAGATTACGGTCATCCTCATTACCGGCTGGCAAAACTCCTCGGCTGAAGAGCTTCGCCAAAGTGGGGTGGATTATTTCTTGGCTAAACCCTTTAAGGTGGAACAGGTCCTTTCTCTTATTCAACAAGCTCTTCGGGAAGGCCCTCCTGACGGACAAGCTCAAGAGCTGCCTGATAATTCCGTTGAACCACAGAACTTTTCGGCCTGAGTTCAAGGGCCTGCCGACAGAGGGAGAGACCTATCTCCGGGTCGCCTTCAGTCTCTATAAAAACAAGGCCCAGGTAACTTAGAGAACGGGCGTCTTCAGGTCTTTGGCGAACGGCCTCACCCAGGGCCTTGGCCGCCTCCTTAAGCCGACCAGCGAGAAAGAGACTTTCTCCCAGAAGCCCCCAGTAACCTTTGAGGCCTTTGGCCTCTTCGGCCACTGCTTCAAGCCGTTCCGCTGCCTCATGGTATCGCTTCTCTCTCAAGAGGCAGCGGGCTAAGGCGAGGAGGATCTGGGGGTTGTCCCTGTTAAGGGTTAGGGCCCTTTCCAGATGGTCAATGGCCTCCTTGTTTCGGCCAAGGCCCATGTAAAGAAGCCCCAGATTATAGTGAAGAAGGTGATCATCCGGTCGAATCTTGAGGGCCTTTTTAAAGACTCTGGCCGCCGCCCTCGGGCGCCCCACCTCAGCCAAAACCGTGGCCAGAGAATTGGCTGCATCGGCGTTGCGGGGGTTGATCCTCAAGGCCTCTCGATAGGCCCAGATGGCTCCCCCTCGGTCTCCCAGGGAGAGATAGACGTCACCGCCTACCTGACAGGAAAGATCATCAAAGACAACTGTCTTCTCGGGGCCAAGAAGCCGGGCATGTTCAAAAGCAAAAATGGCGCCAATTAGAGAACGGGTTGGGGACAGCGGTTCTCCTATTCGGACAAGACCAAGGGTGCCTTTGGGCCTGTCCGAGAGAATCTCCTCCGGTCTAAGAGAAGAGAGACCTATCTTGGTTTGGCCTTCAAACAGGGGATAGACCCCTTGGGGCAAGGGATCGCTGCTGACAAGGATGGTCCCCTCTCGGGGCAAGGGTTTCCTTGGGGGACTGAACCCCTTGAGCCCAAAGCGCTGAAGAAACTCTTCAGCCGTCCGGTCTTTGAGAAAGGTAAAGCCAAGGATTCTGGCCAGATCAAGGAGAAGAAGGGCCTCTGTGACCAGTTCAGGGGCCGGCTTCTGGACATAGATTATTGGTCCTCGTAGGCCCTTGCGCCAAAGAAGACCAGCCAGTTCTTCAGCCACGTCGTTCAGGCCTTCTCCTACTGTAGCCCGGAGATGGTTAAAAACATAGAAGCAAGGCTCTCGGGGCGGAGAAAGTCCCGCCGGGTAGATAAGAAGCTCTAGCTTCCTGCCCTCACCTTTTAACTCCATTTCGAGGAAGGAAAGATTAGGGAGCCCGTCTTCATCTAAAAGGCTTTTTCGAAGCACCCAGGTCCTGTCCCAGAGAAGATGGGCCATAAGGGGGGCCCATCTCTTAAGTTCTGGCCCCAAAACACCAGGGTCTATCTTTCGCAGATAAAGGGTACCCAGAAAAACACCATCGAGAGAAAGGGGAATCCAGGCCTCCTTGGTCAGGGGGTCGAAGGAAAAATCTTTCTTTTTTTCAAGGGGAAAGAATACCACTTCCTGGGCCGGAAGGACCCCCTTTAAAGATTCGTTTATGGGGCGTTTCAACCTCTGGAGATCAAGCGGTTTCAAGGGCCTCTCGGAGACCTTTGCTGACAAGGGAAAACTCCTCATCTTTGATGGTCCGAACATCCAGAAGAAGGGTTTCTTCCTCTATCCGGGCGACAATGGGATAATCGAGTCTTCTTAAAGCTTCTTCGAGGGCGACAACGGATTTTCTCCGGGGACGAACGGAGATGGCCACAGAGGGCAGATTGGCCAAAGGCAGGGCTCCACCACCAACTTGAGAAAAAACCTTGGTGAGCCCCAGCTCCACCTGAGGGAGTTTTTGGCGTCTGAGATGCCTCAGAAGTCGCCGGGCCCGGCGGGCGACTTCTTCCTCAGTCATGGTTAGTAATCGAAGGGTGGGAATGGCCTCAAGGGCCCGTTGTTGGTCTCGGTAGAGCCTCAGGGTGGCTTCAAGGGCGGCCAGTGTGAGCTTATCTATCCGGACAGCCCGATTGATGGGGTTCTTCTTGATCCGCTCCACCAGTTCAGCCCGACCAAGGATGAGGCCGGCTTGTGGACCGCCCATGAGTTTGTCTCCGGAGAAGGTAACTATATCTACCCCGGCCCTTAAGACCTCTTGGACAGTGGGCTCTCCAGGAAGTCCGTAGGGAGAGAGATCAACGAAACAGCCACTTCCCAGGTCTTCCACGGCGGCCAGGCCGTGCTCGTGGGCCAACTGGGCCAACTCCTGACTGCTAACCTCCTTGGTAAAACCCACCACCTGAAAGTTGCTTCGATGGACCTTCATCAGAAGGGCCGTCTCCGGACCGATGGCCGCTTGATAGTCCCGCAGATGGGTCCGATTGGTGGTCCCTACCTCCCGAAGAATGGCCCCGGAGCGGGCCATAACATCAGGGATCCGAAAAGATCCTCCAATCTCCACCAGTTCTCCCCGAGAAACGATTACCTCCTTGCCTCGGGCTAAAGTCTCAAGGGTGATCAGTACAGCCGCCGCGTTGTTGTTGACCACCAGGGCGGCCTCGGCCCCTGTAAGTTCGCAAAGAAGGGCCTCCACATGAGAATATCGGGAACCACGCTTCCCTGTCTCCAGGTTGAATTCCAGATTAGAGTAGCGGTCGGCTACCGAGAGGATCTCTTCAATGGCCTCCTTGGGCAGACAGGAACGGCCCAGATTGGTATGAACAACCACCCCAGTGGCATTGACTACTGGTCTCAGGCTGGGAGAGAGGCGACGCTGGATTTCCGCCAGGGCCTTCTCAAGCAAGGCCTCTCGCCCTAAGGGATGAGGTGAGTCCTCTTTGAGGAGTCGTCTTCTCTCAGCCTCTAAGACCTGACGGACACAATCAGCCACCATCTGATGGGGGAGGCCCGGAAGGCGAGATTTTATGGTTTCGATCATTTCCCCCGTTTGGGGAATAGCCCGTAGAAGGGCCTGTCTGGAGGCCTTATCTTCCATGGGGCCTATTTTTAATCTAAAAAATCCCCTGGCCTCAAGTATTTTTCTCTCCTAAAAAGAGATGATAGGGCTAAGATATGAAATTACCCCTTAAGATCACCCTTTTGGTAGTAGGCAAACCCAAGAAGAGTTTTGTTCGGGAGGGGGTGGAGATCTATCTCCAGCGCCTCAAACACTATCTGGTCGGGGTCGAGGTTGTTGCGGTGAAAGATTCCGGTTTGCGAAATCTAGGGGAGGCTCTACGAGAAGAGGGACGGCGGCTACTGAAGATAATTCCTCCTGAGGCCCACGTGATTGTCCTTGACGAAAGGGGTCAGGAGGTTAGCTCGGTGGAGTTTAGCGCCATGCTTCGTCAGTTAGCCGAAGAAGGAAAGAGGCACATTTTTTTTGTAATTGGCGGTGCCTATGGGCTTGCGCCCGAGGTCAAAAAAAGGGCCAGGCAGACCCTGGCCCTTTCGCGTCTTACCCTGCCCCATGATCTGGCCCTTTTGCTGGTTACCGAACAGATCTACCGGGCCATGACCATTATCTCCGGAGAGGGGTATCACCACTAAACCGCCTCAACCAGCTTAACTTCCGGGACCTCCTTCTTCAGAAAACGTTCAATTCCAGCCTTGAGGGTCATTTGGGACATGGGGCATCCCTTGCAGGTGCCCACCAGACGGACCTTGACCACTCCATCGTCGGTGATCTCCACCAATTCGACATCTCCGCCGTCGGCCTGAAGCATGGGGCGAACTTTATCGAGAGCGGCCTGAACTGCTTCTTTCATGATCTCCTCCTTTGTAAACTCTGGATAAAAGGCATGCTAATCAGAAGATGTCTTCCTGGCAAGATTCAGAGCCGACAGGCGCCGTCCTCGCAGCCATCCAGATGGGCTGGAGTGGAGCTCCTTAGCGGCGTTTTGGCCGCCAGATAGGTGATGATGTCCTCAAAGGCGGTAAGGGCCTTGCCGTCATCAAGGACCAATATAGGCAACCTCTTCTGGGCAGCCTCGACCAATCCGTACCAAGCCAATTCGGCCAGGGCCTCGGCGTTGTCACCGGTTAATTTTTCCTCACGGATGCCCAGGGCCTCTAGATCAAAGAGGTGCTTGATAGTCTGACAAAGACGACAGTCTTCCTTGGTGAAAAGGATCATCCTTCCCTCCTTAAGCTCTTATTAGAAATCCCCTTAAAACGGAGAAGATAGCCCGGGAGCCTTGCCCTCCGAGGGTTTAGAAATACCCTGAATTGCGAAAACGATCTGAAAGCTCTCCCCGTTTGCCCTTGTTCCAGGAGGAGATCCTGGTGAAATACCCGGTGATTCGGGTGATGCCATCGACATTGGTGCTTTGGCAATAAGGGCAGCTTTGGTGGAGCCCCCGGGTAGTCCGGCCACAATCCAGGCAATGGGTAAACTCTGGACTGAAGGCCACCTGATCATTCTGGGTGTGACGAAAGATCTTGACCACCAAATCACAGAGGGCCCCCGGATCTGGCCGGGCCTCCCCTAGCCAGATATGGCTGATGGCTCCAGCTTCAATAAGAGGGTGGAAGAGACCCTCGTAGCGGATACGGTCAATGGGGGAGACTGGAGCCCCGACGTTAAAGAGGGTGGAGTTGGTGTAATAAACTTCGCCCTTGGCCAAATTACCTTTGACCACCCTTTCGGTCTCGGAGAACTCTTTAAGATCCAGCCTGGCAAAGCGATAGGCGGTAGACTCTGCCGGGGTTTGCTCTAAGACAAAGCGCATTCCGTACTCTCTGGAGAGCTTACGAGCCACCAGATTCATGTGGGCGATAATCTTAAGGCCGAACTTAAAGGCCTGAGAGGATTCGTGGAGCTCTTCACCTAGGTGGTATTGAACCATTTCGTTAAGGCCCACCATGCCAATGAGATAGGTGGCTCGATGAAGGCGCAGGTATGGTTCGCCGTCAAGATCCATGTTGAGCATGGCTAAGGGGCCGGTGTTGCCGTATGAGAGAAGCTTTTCTATAAAGGCCTTCTTTTCCCGGTGGGCCTTGGCGGCCAGGAGCATTCTTTCGGTGAGGAGGGAAAAGAGCTTTGTGTCGTCTCCCCGGGCCTCGTAAGCTATCCGCGGTAGGTTAAGGGTTACATTTTGGAGGGCTGAGTAGCGCATCTTCCAGGGGGTGTTAGCGTCAGCGAGGTCCTGCTCCTCCAGTTTGAAGGAGAGCCGGCAGCACTCGGAGATCTTGGCCGTCTCGCCTCGATCAAAGACAAAATAGGTATTGCCCTTCTCGGCCGCTACCTCACAGATATGGCGGAGAAACCTCTCCCAGCCCGGGGTGTGAAAGAACTTTTCGGTAATATGGACCAGGGGTTTGGGGAAGAAGAAGGGACGACCGGCCCCGTCTCCTTCTCGATAGACGTCAAAGATGGCCCAGATGAACCGCTGGGCCTCGGGTAGATACTCGCCGTAGGTCTTACCGGTATATTTTCCGCCAGGACCGATGGCCGGGACATTTTCAAAATGCTTGGGAACCTCCCAGTAAAGATTGATGTCGGAGAAGATGGCCTGTCCTCCTCGGGCTACAGCCTGCTGGCTGTATTCAAAGACGAGCATCTGGGCCAACTGTTTTACTTCGGCATCAGAACGGCCCTCCAGATAGGGGGCAAAGAAGAGGTTGACTGCATCCCAGCCTATGGCCCCAGCAAAGTGACACTGAAGGGCGGCTGAAAACTTGACCATATGGGCTAGAAGAACCTCCGGGTGCTTGGCCGGTTTGGCCATGGCCAGGGAGTGGGGCAGGTTAAGACCAAACTTTTTGATGTATTCCAGGGACTGCCCAGAACAATAGGGCCGATCAATAAAACCCAGATCATGGAGGTGAATATCTCCCCGCATATGGGCATCAGCCACCTCGGTGGGAAAGACCCTAAGGAGGGCGTATTCCTTTTTGATCCACTCGGCCAAGGTCAGGTTGGTGGCCTCTGGCCCGTGAGGGACATTGGCATTTTCCTTATTGGGCTGAACAAGAAGACACTCCACGTCATAGATGGGGGCTCCCAAACGGGTGTGCCGCCGGCGGACATCCTCCAGCCCCCGTTCAATTAACCTGGCGTTAACCAGCTCCCGGATAAGGGGGGCCGTGATCATCTTGATATTTGATTTGCGAATGGTCTCCTCTACCTCCCGGGCGACAGCCTCTGCAGTGTCCCGGTCGATAAGGGTCTCCCGGAGAAGGGCAGAGACTATTTTTTCTCGATTCCAGCCCTCCATGTCTTCGTCCGAGGTTCGGACGAAAAGGGCTACATCAGTGGCGTCAGTAGCAACTTCCTTCCTCTTGAGTTCAAAGACGGTTGCCGTCATCCCGACCTCCTAAGTGGGCTTTTAAGCGTATAAAAAACAACATATAGGGCAGCTGATAAAGACTGACTACTATATATAGTATCTGAGGGTTGGGGTCAAGTTAAAATTTTCTTTCATCAAAGAAAGGTTCTAAAATTTCTAAAATAGGGGGCAATGAATCGGGCGGCTTTACTTTAGGCAGGCCATGAGTTCGTTTATGGAGATGGGGCCCTGGCGAAGGATGGTAACCTTTTCCCCTTCTACCAGGGCCAGGGTGGAGGCCGGGCCCCCTCGTGTCTCCCCGGCGTCAAGAATAAGGGCCAAACTCCGGCCAAAGAAGGCTTCCACCTCCTGGGCCAGCCGAGGCGGCGGTGCCCCTGAAGGGTTGGCGCTGGTGGCGGTAATCGGCTCCCCCAGGGTCTCTGCCAGGGCTTGAGCTACAGGGTGGCTAGAGATCCTTAAGGCCACCGTCCCCTCGGGCCCGGTTATCTCTGGGGGAAGTCCCTCTTTGGCTCGGGCTACTAAGGTCAGGGGGCCAGGCCAGAAGCACTCCATAAGCCGTTTCAAGGGGGGAGAGACCTCCTCCCAAAGGCGCTCTGCCCAGGAGAGGTCAGGGATAATCAGAGGAAACGGTTTCTTCTCTGGCCGTCCTTTAAGGCAGACAAGTTTTCTCAGGGCCTCCTCCTTAAGGGCTCTTACCCCCAAACCATAGAAGGTCTCGGTGGGGTAGGCTACAATTTCTCCGGCCTCAAGGAGCTCTTTGGCCCTTTTAAGGACCTGTGGCTCTGGACTTTGAGGGTTCAGGCTAAGGCGCAGGGCCATGCCCTTCAGGCCTCGGCCAGCTTGGCTCGATAGCGACGTAGCCTTTCGGCCACCTGGGGATCGCCGAGGGCCAGAATCTTGGCAGCCATGACCGCGGCATTTATGGCCCCGGCCTTGCCAATGGCCATGGTGGCTACGGGAATTCCCTTGGGCATCTGGACGATAGAAAGCAGGGCGTCAAGCCCCCCCAGAGCCGCGGCCACCGGAACCCCAATTACCGGAAGCTCTGTCTGGGAGGCCAGAACCCCGGGGAGGTGTGCGGCCAGGCCAGCCACAGCGATGATCACCTTGAGGCCTCGCCGAGACGCCTCAATAGCGTATTCCCGAACCCTCTCTGGGGTTCTATGGGCCGAGGCTATCACTACCTCGTAGCTGATGCCCAGCTCCTCCAAGGTCTTTTGGGCCCCTTCAATCACTGGAAGGTCGCTCTTGCTCCCCAAAACTATGCCTACCCTGGGGGGAGAAAGGCGTTTCAGAGCCCGGAAGCCGATATCCCGTCGGAAGTAACATCCATCCCAGGAGATTTTCTCTACGGCCCGATAGGCTCGGGAGATGGCCTCAGCGATGTCTTCTCCGAGGGCGGTTACCCCTAGAACCCGGCCACCAGCGGTGACAAACTGGCGCCCTTTACGGGCGGTTCCGGCATGGAAGACCTTGACATCTTTCATCCTTTCGGCGGCCGTCAGCCCCTTTATGACCTTACCGGTTTCGTATTTTCCCGGATATCCCTGGCTGGCCATAACCACGCAAACCGCCGGTCTCTCATCCCAGGAGAGACTTACGTCTTTGAGTCGGCCCTCCATGGCGGCTACCATGGCCTCGGCCAGATCTCCTTTCAGTCGCATCATCAGAGGCTGACACTCCGGATCTCCAAAGCGACAATTAAACTCCAGTACCTTGGGCCCCTGAGGGGTGATCATCAATCCGGCGTAGAGGACCCCCTGATAGGGGATACCTTCCTCGGCCATGGCCTGGACGGCCGGTCGCATTATCTCCTCCATAATGCGTCGCTCCATGGCCTCATCTACCACCGGGGCTGGAGAATAGGCCCCCATGCCTCCGGTATTAGGCCCCTGGTCGCCGTCCAGGAGAGGCTTGTGATCCTGGCTGGATGGCAGAGGATAGATGGTCTGGCCGTCAGTGATGACCATAAAGGAGGCCTCCTCTCCCTCGAGGCACTCTTCAATGACGATTCGCCGGCCGGCATCCCCAAAGACCTTCTCTTTCATGATTAGATCCACGGCCTGATGGGCCTCTTTAAGGCTCCGGCAGACAATGACCCCCTTGCCGGCGGCCAGCCCCTCGGCCTTGACTACTATAGGGGCTCCTTTTTCCTCTAGGTAAGCATGGGCTTTTTGGAGATCATCAAAGACGACAAACTCGGCGGTGGGAATGCCGTGTTTTTTCATTAACTCTTTGGCGAAGACCTTGCTTGCCTCAATTTGGGCCGCCTGTTTGGAGGGGCCAAAGATAGGGAGCCCGGCCTTGCGGAAGGCATCAACGATGCCCTCGGAAAGTGGCTGTTCTGGACCGACTACGGTAAGGTCTATCCGTCGCCTTTTGGCCAGGGAAACTAGTCCAGAGATGTCTGTAGCCTTTACCGGAAGGCACTCAGCCTCCTTGGCGATGCCGGCATTTCCCGGGGCGCAGAAAACCTTCTTTACCAGCGGACTCTGGGCCAGCTTCCAGACCAGAGCATGTTCTCTTCCTCCAGAACCAACCACCAAAACCTTCATAAAAAACCTCCTCCTAGAGGATTTGAGTCTCTAGCCCAAACTTTGGACCGTCTGAAAATAGAGATTTTTGGTTGGCTATCCTGCCAGCCAGCCAGCAAGGTGTCAAGGAATGCTTGACAAAGGACTTCTACCTTAGATAGATGAATGGGTGTTCATTCAGGAGAAAACAATGAGACAGGGCGATAAAAGACAGAAGATTCTCCAGGCGGCTATTAAGGTCTTCGCCCGGAAGGGCTTTTTTAACTCCCGAATCTCTGAGATAGCCAAAGAGGCCGGCGTGGCCGATGGAACCATATATCTTTATTTCAACAACAAATACGATATCCTCATCACCATCTTTGAGAAGGAGATGGGGGCCATCATTCAGAAGGTCAAAAGTGAACTGGCCGGGATAGACGATCCGCGTAAGAAATTGGAACGTTTCGCCTATCTTCATCTCTCCCTGGTGGAGGAAAACCGGGATTTGGCTGAAGTAATTCAGGTGGAGCTTCGACAAAGCACCAAATTCATGAAGGAATATCGCAACAAGAAGTTTGCCGAATACGTGAACATCATCTCCGGAATTGTCCGTGGTGGTCAGGCCAGTGGAGTCTTCCGCCAGGACGTAATGCCGGGGATCTTCAAACGGGCCTTTTTTGGGGCTCTGGATGAGATGTCCCGTTTCTGGATCCTTTCCCCCCGTAAAAAGTACAGCATTGCTACGGCTGCCCGGCAGATAAGTTCCTTTTTCTTAGAGGGAATCCTTACCGACGAGGCCCGGCAGTCTTCTTGAGTTCTTCAAGCTCCCGGAAGATAAGCGGATAAAGTTCTACCGCCTGGGGATAGGCAAGAAGTTTTTCTAGAATCCGTCGGGCCCTTTTTTTCTGGCCCTCCTCTTTAAGGGCCAGGGCCAGCTCTGTAAGGGCTAGAGGAGAGAAACCCAGCCTGGCTGAGGCCTTCTCCAGGGCCCTTGTGGCCTCGGAGTAAAGTCCCTTTGCCCGGGCCGCTCTTCCTAAAAGGAGCCAGGAAAGCCCTGAGTCGGGGGTCTCGGCCACCACCCTGCGGGCCAGAAGATAGGCGGATTCCTTGTCTCCCAGGGCCAGAAGAAGATTGGCCTTGCTTCTTAAAAGAGGAGGGGTTTCCGGTATGGGGCCGGAGATAACCTTCTGGGCCGCCCTCTTGTTGCCCTCCTCCAGATAAAGCCGGGCAAGCATCAGCCGATAGGGCCCCCGGGGTTCAAATTCCAGGGCCTTTTGGAGATGTCTAATAGCCCTTTTGCGCCATCCCTGTCGCAGGGCGATTTCGGCCAGATAGAGCCTTCGGCGGGCAGAATCCTTTTGGGAGAGCATTTTCTTATAAAGGGCCCTTCTTGCCTTAAAGTAGTCTCCTCGAAGGTATCTTTCGCGTTCATCCCTGGGCGGTGGCGTCCCATAGGGAGAGGTTAAGGGATCTCCGATAACCACTTCTTGCCAGGAAAGATACCTCAGGGAACCGTAAAAGCTCTCCGCCAAGGTGCGTCCGTCAAGATAGGCCGGGAAGAGGAGGTGTGGCCGGGCGCAGGCCGACAAATAGGGTTCGTAAACGTTTCCTGCCACCCCGGTCACACCGGCCTCAATGAGGTCTCCGATGAGGGATTGAGGCGATCCGGCAAAGTAGGTCTTGCGCTGACGAAAGCGGCCTATCTTCCATCCTGGGGGCGGGGGGCTGAAGGTGCGGGCATTGGTGGAGACAAAAGTTGTCGCCAGGGCTCCAGGAAGAAAACCCAACTTAAGGCCACGGTCGCGAGGATAGCGAGGGTCGTTTGAGCCCCATGAGGAATACCCCATGAGATGGTAGGCCTCGGTGATAAAGCGGCGCCACTCGAAGATTACCCGGGCTCGGCGTCTTTCAAGGGCCTTGGCCGTGGCCCACAGCCAGTTGTCCCCGGGGCGGTTTCCTGGTGTCTTGGCGTTGAGAAGAAATTTGGGCCTCTGCCAGGCCTGGGCCCGAAGAGCCCGGTCTATGAGGGCCAAAGCGGCCTTTTTGGAGTAACCAGCCAATCTGGTAACCAGATAAATCTCTTGATTGCGATGACCAAATGGCCCCTTGTCTTGGCCCCCGAAGTAGGGGTTGGGAAGCCATCCGGAGAGGCGATGGCGTCCGTAGAGCATGTCTCGGTAAAGAAGGCAAAGTTCGGAATCAACCGAGGCCCTCTGGCCATTTTTACCTCCAGATCCCTTTATTTTTAGGGGAATTCCCGGAGTAAGAACAATGAAAAGGATCTTATCCCACAAGGCCCTTTCCTCAAGGTACTTCTCAATGGGGGCCTTTATTTGCTCTTGAAAGCTTTGGCGATCAATCTCCTCTTTGAGGGGAGCCTGAATAATGAGAAGCTGCTGAGCCGGAATTTGGCGTCTTTTCTGATAGTAGCGGGCTACCTCCAGGCCGTCGGAACTGGCTTTATTGGCCACAATGAGAACCCGTTCGGCCAGGGGCTGGGCCTTAGGTGCCGAATAGGACCAGGAGATGGCCAGGAAACAAAGAGTTAAGGAAAGGAGGACTGCCACGGCGAACTTTTTAACTTGGCCCGGGGCTTGATTGTCAAGGTTCTTTTTTTTTGCTACCTTGCTGGTCTCAAGCGGCTTTGTTGCGGCGGCGTTTGGGAGGCGGTGGCCCATCAGGATACCATGTCAGATGCCAAAAACGGTAAAATTCCGAGGCTGTGATGGCTGTTTCCGGAAGCCCTACCAAATGGCAGAAGCGTTCTAAGGGCTCCCGGCGGCCACAGATAACATGATAAGAATGCCGGCGGCGGGTGCGGAAATTTTCATGAATGGCGATATAACCTCGCTCCGCCCAGGTTACGGCCTCGGGGATATCGTGAAGGGGGAAAAACTTTATCTGTAATTCTCCAGTTAACCTTTTGAGTATTTCTTGGATGTCTGGGAGACGCTGGGCGGTGCCTTTCCTCTTCATAATCTTCAGCCTTTCATGGCCATTGTCTCTGAGCTCTTCGCTATATTCGGCAGGAACTCAGGGGTCCTTAAGCGCGGGGGGTTAAGGTGAGAGAAATTTCTTTGACACGTAAAACAGGAGAAACGGAAATCTCTCTTCGCTTTGCCCTTAAACCAGGACCAATTAGTCTTAAGACACCAGTAGGCTTTCTCAATCACATGCTTCACCTCTTTGCGGCCCATGGGGGATTCAGTCTGGATCTGGTGGCTCGGGGTGATATCGAAGTGGACTATCACCATACAGTAGAGGACATTGGCATCTGTCTGGGGGAGGCCCTGGGAGAGGCCCTGGGGGAGAGGGAGGGAATATCCCGTTACGGCCATGCCGTTGTTCCCATGGAGGAGGCTCTGGCCAGGGTAAGTCTTGATCTCTGTCGGCGTCCGGCTCTGGTTTTTAGAGCCAACATCCCCGTGGAGAGAATCGGCCTCTTTGACACCGAGCTTGTCAAAGAGTTTTTAAAGGCTCTGGCCTACACGGCCCCTTTTACCCTCCACGTGGAAATCCCCTATGGGGAGAATGCCCATCACATGATCGAGGCGGCCTTCAAAGCCCTGGGGAGGGCCTTGCGTCAGGCCATAAGTCCGGGCCATCTTAAGGTGGCCTCTACCAAAGGAGTCCTCTGATGCCCCGATGGCTTGTGATTGTCTTACTGACGTTGATCCTTTCGGCCTGTGCTGCCAAGAGGGAGCTGGTTATCTACCCTCCTTTGGAAAAGATAGCCGTTTTGCCTTTTGAGCCTGTCTGTCCGGGACAGGTGGGAGAGATCATAACCTGCGCCATTACCGGGGAAAGCTTTCGGGCCTCACCGATAGGAGAAAAGGAAGTAGAGACCCTTACCCGGAGTCTTTTCCGGCGTCTTGAGTCTGATCCCCGCTTCCTTCTCGTCTCCCCGGGGCGGGCCCGGGGCCTTTGGGCGGCAGCTCTGGCCCAAAATCCAGGGGCCTCACCGGTGGCCCTCATCCAGGGTATTGGTCGGGAGTTAGGGGCCCAGGCCGTTCTTTATGGTAAGATCTTTCGCTGGGTGGAACGAGAGGGCAGTGGATACTCAGTGGTTCAACCGGCCTCGGTGGCCTTTTCTCTTTATCTTATTCGGGTAAGCGATGGGGCTGTTATCTGGCGGGCCAGCTTTGATGAGACCCAACGTCCTATTTCCGAAAACATCTTTGCCCTTTCCCTTTACGGCCGTTTTGGTTGGCTGACGGCCGATGAGTTGGCCCGAAGAGGGCTTGACCGTCTTCTGGCCGGTTTTCCTTACCTTCAAGGTCAGAAGGCCTCAGAGTGAAATCAAAAGACGAGGTGGTTTGATGCTTGTCGTTCCGGCAATTGATCTTAAAGGTGGCCGCTGTGTCCGCCTTTATCAAGGACAGATGGACAAAGAGACCGTCTTCTCCCAGGATCCAGTGGCCATGGCCCGGCGCTGGGAGGCTGAAGGGGCTGAATTGCTTCATTTGGTCGATCTGGATGGGGCTGTTTCAGGACAGCCGGTAAATAAACCGGAAATAGAGGCCATCCTTAAGGCTGTCTCGGTTCCGGTGGAGCTCGGAGGTGGAATCAGGGATCTTGCCACCATAGAGGAGTATCTGGCTCTGGGGGTGGACCGGGTCATCCTGGGGACTATCGCTTGCCGGGAGCCAGAACTTGTGCGAGAGGCCTGCCGCCTTTTTCCTGGGCGGATCGTGGTGGGCATTGATGTCCGGGGAGAGAAGGTGGCTGTCTCCGGCTGGGTAGATACGGTAGAAATTCACTTCCTGGATCTGGCCAAGCTTTTTGAGGAGGCCGGGCCGCGGGCTATCATCTTTACCGATATCAGTCGCGACGGCACTCGCTCTGGGGTCAATGTGGAAAAGACCCGGTCCCTGGTGGAGGCCGTCTCGATTCCTGTTTATGCCGCCGGTGGAGTCTCCACCCTGGAAGATATACGGCAACTTCTGCCTCTGGCTTCGCTGGGGTTGGAGGGGGTTATTACCGGACGGGCCATCTATACTGGTAGCCTTGACCTTCGCGAGGCCATCGCCCTGGCCAAGAAAGCCCGCATCTAAAGTCTAGAAAGATCATGTCTGAGTTTTCGACCAACCCCACTGGTCGGATAGTGGAGTATCTCGAACAGAATCGTTTCTTTACCGCGGTGGTGACGGGGCTCAAAGACCGCCGTCTGCGCCTCATAAACCATTTAGGACGGGAGGTCCTTCTGCCCCGCAGCCGCCTGCTCCATATGTCTCAAGCCCCCCTTAAGGGCCTTGGTCGTAGCGAGGCCGTGGCCGCCCTGGTCCGGCGTCACCAGAGACGGGAAGAGCTCGCCCGGGAGATAGATCTCGTTACCCTCTGGGAGCTAGTCTCCGGCGAGATGGAAGAGGCTGAGCCCCAGGATCTGGCCGAGATATACTTTGGTCAAGAGGCCGATGACGACCAGGTGGCCGCTTTGGTGCGGGCAGTTCTGGAAGACAAGACTTATTTTCGTTTTCGCGACGGACGAATCATCGTCAATCCTCCGGAGGTGGTCACTCAGATCATTGAGCGCCGGGAGGCTGAAGCCCGGCGTATAAGACTCCTCCAGGAGGGCAGCGCCTTTCTTAAGGCCCTCTGGCGTGGGGAAAAAACAGATGTCTCTCCAGAGGTCAAGGAGTTTGTCATCGGCCTTCTTCGGGATTTCTGCCTTGAGGGAGAGGCCGCCCGGGAGGCTGCCATGGCCAAAGATCTCCTCAAAAGGGCCGAGCTTAATCGTCCCGGGGCTCCCTTTGAACTTCTGGTCAAGGCCGGCGTGTTCAGCCCGGATGAAAACCTTGATCTCCTTCGCTATGAAATCAGGGCCGACTTTCCCCCGGAGGTGGAACTTGAGGCCCGGAACCTAGCGAATTCCCCCCGGATAGGCCAGCGGGAAGATCTCCGTTCCCTTGAACTTTTTACCATCGATGGCGAAGAGACAACCGACTATGATGACGCCCTCCACCTGCGCCCCCTCCCGGACGGCCTTTGGGAGGTCGGAATTCATATTGCCGACGTGGCCGCCTATGTCCCCCCGCAGTCCCGGGTGTTTGAGGAGGCCCTGGACCGGGCCCAGACCATCTATCTTCCGGACCTCAAGATCCCCATGCTTCCTCCCTCCCTTTCGGAGGAATCCTGTAGCCTTAAAGCCGGGGAAGATAAGCTGGCTCTTTCCTTTTTTATCATCCTTGATTCCTCAGGAGAGGTCCGTTCCTTTAGGCTTCAGCCGAGTCTGATAAGGGTCCGGAAAAATCTGGTCTATGAGGAGGTCGATGGCCTCCTTAAAACGTCTCCCTGGGAGGAGCTCTACCGTTTGGCCCTTATTCTCAAGGAGAAGCGGATCGAGGCCGGGGCCCTGCCTCTTCCTATACCTGAGGTGGTCATTCGGATAAAAGATGGCCGGGTGATCTTGGAGAAGCTGGAGATCACCGGCAGTCGGGCCCTGGTGGCAGAGATGATGATCTTGGCCAACTATCAGGCGGCCCGTTTTCTTCAAGACTCGGGGGTGCCGGCCCTCTTCCGGAGCCAACCGCCTCCCAGAGAGCGCCTTATTCATGGCTCGGAGACGGATCTTCTCAAGAATTTCATCCAGCGCCGGGCCATAAGTCGAGGTAGCCTTTCTACTTCGGCGGAGCCTCACCACGGCTTGGGGCTCCCCGTCTATACCACGGTTACCTCTCCTATCCGGCGAATGCTGGACCTTATTGTTCAGCACCAGTTGAAGGGGGCCCTCTCTGGCCAGCCTCCCTTCAGCCAGGAAGATCTTGAGGAAATGGCCCAGCGGCTGGAAGTGGCCACCGGGGTGGCCAATACGGTTAAATATCGTCGTCATCGCTACTGGCTCCTGCGCTATCTGGAGGAGCACCGCCGGCGTTCCTTTGCCGGCCTGGTTATAGACCTCAATCAGCGTCGGGCCCAGGTGCTTCTGCTCGAACCCATGCTAGTGGTGGATGTTCCCCTTTCGCCGGGACAACCCTTAGAGGTTGGCCAGGAGGTCGAGGTGGTTATCCTAAAGGTAAATGCCCGGGAGGATGTAATTAAGGCGGCCCTGGCTAGTCAGCCACGATAATCTTGTTGCCTCCGGCCTTTTTGGCCTCATAGAGGGCCTCATCAGCCCGGAAGATGAGATCATCTATGTCTCTGGGAGAGGGGTCGTTCTGGCACCGAAAGGGAGCGACTCCGATGGAGATGCTGGTGGGCTCAAAATTTTTGGCTTCATAACGTCGCCGGATACGTTCGGCCACCTTGCGGATCTCTTCCGGGCCGGCGTGGGTGACAATTACGGAAAACTCATCCCCTCCATAGCGGAATCCCCAGTCCACGTTCTGGCGGATAGAGCTTTTAATGACCTCAGCCAGCCCTTTAAGGACTTCATCTCCGGCCTGATGACCGTAGGTGTCGTTGTACTCCTTGAAGTGGTCAATGTCGATCATCATCAGAAAAAGCGGATGTTTAAGACGCCAGGCCCGATGGCATTCTTCCTTGAGTTTGTCTTCGAAAAAGCGCCGGTTATAAAGCCCGGTGAGAGGGTCTTCTCTGGTGAGTCGCTGAAGTTCGGCCAAAAGGGCCCTTTCCCTCAAGACCCGGGAGAGCTTGGCTTCCAGCTCGTCCAGATCAAACGGCTTGTTGATGAAGTCACTGGCTCCGGCTTTGATGACATCGCTGTAGCGGAACTCTCGACCGTAGCCAGTGATGACAATGACGTCTACCTCGGGCCAGTGTTTCTTGATCTCTTTGATGAGCGAAAGCCCATCGAGTCGGGGCATGATGAGATCGGTAATGACGACATCGAAGTCCTCTTTCTCCAGCCGCTTTAGGGCCTCGAGGCCGTCTTTTGCTGTTTTATAGGGATAGCCCAGATGGGCCACAAATTCGGCCAGCAGGGAAAGGACCGAGGCGTCGTCATCTACAAGTAGGAGTTTGGCCTGTTTCTTCTCGGCGATGTCCATTTCTCCAGGCAATATAGTCCTCCAGAATCTGGCGATGATCAAATGCTAAAGGCTCCGGGAGAGCCTCTAAAGAGAATATTCGGGCTTCCCGGGCATCATCTCCACCCTTGGGGACCCCTTTGGCCCGGGCCACAAAGACGGTGGAGATAGTATGTTGTCTTGGGTCTCGATTGGGGTCAGAATAGGTATGGAGCTGACATATTAGCTCCACTGCCAGACCGGTCTCCTCCAGGGCCTCTCTCCTGGCGGCCTCTTCTAAAGTCTCACCGTAGTCGACAAATCCCCCGGGAAGAGCCCAGCCGTAGGGAGGGTTGGCTCGCTTTATAAGGACAATACCTTCATTGAGCTCGATGATGATGTCCACCGTAGGGACGGGGTTGCGATAAAGGAAGACCTTTTGGCCACATTGAGGACAGATTATTTCTTTTTTGGTACCCATGGTCTAAGGTAGAAAATTGCTAGTTATGGCGACCATCTGTTCATGGATGCGGCCGTTGGTGGCCACAATGGTCTGGGCAAAGGGGCTGTAGGCTCCTCCTCGAAAATCTGTTACCCGCCCTCCGGCCTCCTCCACCAGGAGAACGCCGGCGGCTGTGTCCCAGGGTTTGAGTTTTATCTCCCAGAAGCCATCAAAGCGTCCGCAGGCCACATAGGCCAGATCGAGGGCCGCGGCTCCGGCGCGGCGAATTCCCTGGGCCCGGACGATAAAGGCCGAAAAGGCTGCCAGGACCGGCTCAGGCCTTTGATGAACATCATAAGGAAACCCCGTGGCCAACAGGGATTCTGAGAGTCTTGCGGTGCTGGAAACAGAGATACGGCGCTGGCCCAGAAAGGCTCCCTGGCCCCGCCGGGCCCAGAACAGTTCGTCCAGCATAGGATGATAGATGACTCCGATTTCTGGCCGTCCCTTCTGAACAAAGGCCAGGGAGACGGCAAACCAGGGAAAGCCGTGGGCAAAATTGGTTGTCCCATCCAGAGGATCCACCAGAAAATATGTTTCGCCGGGGGCTTCCTTGACCTTTTCTTCGGCCAGGATAGCCACGTTGGGGAAATTCTGCTTTAGGTTCTGGACGATAATCTCCTCGGCGCCAAGATCGGCCTCTGTGACCAGGTCTATCTCGCCTTTGTGGTTTATCTGGTGAGGATGCTCGTAGAGCTTGCGGATAAAATCCCCCGCCAGGAGGGCCGTTTCTTTGAGCGTTTCCAGGATCTCCTTCATCGGTAGATGAATTCCCGATAAGGTTTGGTTTTTTCCAGGATAAGGGCCCCACCACGGGCCGGAGCCTCAAGGGGCTCGGCGGCTACCGCTACCGGGGTTTTAATTCTGTCTTCTAAAAATTCTTTTATTCCCCGAATAAGGGCCCCTCCACCGGTAAGAATAATACCGGCCTCCTTGGCCTCGCGGGCAAAACCGGCCGGCATCTCCGAGAAGGCGTTTTCCACCGTCAGGGCAATATCTTCCAGACCATGTCTTATGGCCTCTCGGATGTCTTCTTCGGTTACCTCGGCTGTCTTGGGAATGCCGCTTGAATCCTTGCCAGAGATGGTCTCCAGGAGGGGTTCGTTCTGAGGCGTGGCTGCGGCCAGACGGATTTTGAGCTCCTCGGCAGTAGGCTCTCCCACTAAGAGGCGATATTTCCGCCAGAGGTAGTTGATTACGTTTTCTGTAAGGCTGTTTCCAGCTACCCGGACACAGTCTTCAAAGATGATCTCCCCGGCACTAAAGACGGCCAACTGGGTAGTTCCTCCGCCGAGGCAGAGAATCATCTGAGAGCGACGGGCAAATATATCCAGACCAGCCCCCACCGCGGCGGCCAAGGGCTCCTCGACTACCAGGGCCCGTCCGGCTCCGGCCTCCTCGACCACCTGAGAAAGGGCCTTCTTCTCCACCGGCCTCAGACACATGGAGGCCACCACCAAAACCCGACGAAGGCGCCCCCCAGCCTCTCGGGCCTTTTCCAGAAACTCTTCAATCATGGCCCGACAGGCCTCAAAATCGGCCACGGCCCCCTCTTTAAGGGGTTTGATGACCTCGATGTCTGGGGGCGTCTTTCCCCAGAACTTGCGGGCCTTTTGGCCTACAGCCAGAACTTCACCGCTTTCGTGATGACGGGCTACCAGGGAGGGCTCTTTGAGCAGAAGACCTTCTTTGGCGTCCCAGATAGTGGTGTTGACCGTGCCCAGATCAAGGGCAATCCCTTTGCGGAAGAGACCGAACATCTAGTCTTCCCTCAGCGCGGCCTCAAGGGCTGGTCCGTAAGGTGGTCGGAGAACGCCTACCTCAGTGATTATCGCTGTAATTAGCTCGGCCGGGGTGACGTCAAAGGCCACGGCCAGGGCCTCTACCCCGGATGGAGTCATTCGCTGCCGACCACAGAAGTGGACCTCCTCCGGAGCTCTTTGTTCGATGGGAATCCTCTGACCCTCCGGGGTCTTAAGGTCAACAGTGGACCTCGGGGCAGCTACGTAAAAGGGTATCCCGTGCCGCGAGGCCAGAACAGCCAAAGTGTAAGTGCCAATCTTATTGGCCACGTCTCCATTGGCAGCGATTCTGTCGGCACCGACAACAATAGCCGAGACCTGACCCTTGGCGATAAGGTATCCTGCCGCCGAGTCGTTGATCACCGTCACCGGGATTCCCACCCTGGCCAGCTCCCAGGCCGTCAGTCTGGCCCCTTGAAGATAGGGTCTGGTCTCATCGGCGAGGACTTGGATCTTCTTCCCTGACTCAACGGCGGCCCGGATGACTCCCAAGGCCGTGCCGTAGCCGCCCGTAGCCAGGGCTCCGGCATTACAGTGGGTGAGGACGGTGCTTCCGTCGGCGATCAGCTGGGCTCCCAGGTGGCCCATGCGCCGGTTGGCGGCGACATCTTCGCTCCAGATGGCCTGGGCTTCTTCCTCCAGACGGGCAAAAATCTCTTGCGGTTCTCCTGGCCACAGGGAGCGGGCCAGGTTCATCATTCGGGAAAGGGTCCAGAAGAGGTTCACCGCCGTGGGCCTTGCGGTGGCCAGTAGCGAGGCCGCTTTCTCCAAAGTCTCCAGAAAGCGGCGAGGCCGACGGACAGCCCCTCTGGCTGCCAAGACCAGGCCAAAGGCGGCGGCGATTCCTATGGCTGGTGCCCCTCGAATGACCATTTCCTTTATGGCCCGGTGGACGTCCCTGGCGGTGCGTAACTTGAGCCATCGTTCCTTCCAGGGAAGGAGCCGTTGGTCAAGCATAAGGAGATGGTCTCCTTCCCAGGAGATAGGGCAGATAATATCCGGGGCGGTGTTTCTGGCCTTCATTCTTCCAGCAACCGGGAAAGGATCTGGTTGACCATCCTGGGGTTGGCCTTACCCTTGCTTCGGCGCATCACCTGGCCTACCAAGAAGCCAATGACACTTTTTTTGCCAGCCTTGTATTTGGCCACCTCTTTGGGACAGGCTTCTATGACCTCCCGACAAAGGGCCTCAATGGCTGCCTCATCGGTGACCTGAACGAGACCCTTCTCTTCGACAATCTTTTTGGCCGGCTGGCCGCTACGATACATTTCCAGAAAGACTGTTTTGGCAATCTTCTGGCTGATAGTTCCCTCAGCCACCAGCGTAAGAAGTTCGGCAAGCATTTCTGGAGTCACCGGAACCTGATCAATCTCCCGTTCGTCACGGTTTAATTCCCGGAGAAACTCAGTCATCATCCAGTTGGAGACGGCCTTTGGCTGGGGGAAGATCTGACAGACAGCTTCAAAATAGTCGGCCAGTTTTTTGGAGCTAGTGAGGACCTCAGCGTCGTAAGGACGCAGACCATACTGACTGACGAAACGCTCCCTTTTGGCATCTGGTAGCTCGGGAAGAGAGCCCTTGACTTCCTCAATCCAGGCCTCGTCAATGACTACCGGGACCAAGTCTGGGTCAGGGAAATAGCGATAGTCATGGGCCTCTTCCTTACCTCGCATGGAGATAGTTATCCCCTTGGCCGGATCAAAGAGCCTTGTCTCCTGGATGATTGGTTTGCCATCAAGGAGGAGGGCCGTTTGGCGTCGGATTTCATATTCCAGGGCCTTCTGTACGTGGCGAAAGGAATTCATGTTTTTAAGCTCGGTTTTAACCCCGAATTCCTGAGAACCCTTTGGTCTCAAGGAGATGTTGGCATCACACCTAAGACTTCCCTCCTCCATATTGCCGTCACAGATCTCCAGGTAGCGGACGATTTCCCGGAGCTTTTTTAGATAGGCCACAGCCTCCTCCGGGCTACGGATGTCAGGCTCAGAGACGATCTCCAAAAGGGGAACTCCGGTACGATTAAAATCCACGTAGCTCCTGGGGCGGCTTTCATCATGGATGAGTTTTCCGGCGTCTTCTTCCATATGGATACGGGTAATCCCGATGCGCTTTTTCTCCCCGTTTACTTCTATCTCTAAGTAGCCCTGTTCGGCCAGAGGGAGCTCATACTGGGATATCTGATATCCTTTGGGAAGATCGGGGTAGAAGTAATTCTTGCGGGCAAAGACAGAGTACTTGGCGATTTTGGCCCCGGTGGCCAGGGCCAGACGCATGGCGAACTCAACCACCTTTTTGTTTAGAACCGGCAGGACCCCGGGCATTCCCAGACATACCGGACAGACATGGCTGTTGGGGGGAGCGCCAAAGGTGGTGGAACAGGAACAGAAAATTTTGCTTTTGGTGGTCAACTGGGCGTGAACCTCAAGGCCGATGACCGGTTCAAATTCCATAGAAATACTCCTTAAAATGGGCTCTTGGCTCGGATTAAGAGACCGATATTATTCTCCTACCTTTAGCAAGTCAACCGCTCTCTCTCTGGTAAAATTTGGTCTCAGGAGCTGACCAGGGAGTGAAAAAAATCCTCAAGCATTTAAAATGACTTTAATCACGCCGCCTCCAAGTGGCGGCCAAATTTTTAGGAGACGATAGGAGGTTTTAAGTGGCTGAAACCATCGCTTTGGCAGGCAAGGGGGGTACGGGCAAGACCACTGTGGCCGCCTTGGTCATCAGATATCTGCTAGAGAAGAACCTCAAACCAATTCTGGCTGTAGATGCCGATGCCAATGCCAACCTTAATGAGCTTTTGGGGCTGGAGGTGGAAATCACCCTGGGGGAGATAAAAGACGAGATGAAGACCTCTGTCCCTACGGGGATGACCAAGGATCAATTTATGGAGCTCAAGGTCCATGAGGCCCTGATTGAGGCCCCGGGTTTTGACCTTCTGGTCATGGGGCAACCGGAAGGCCCTGGATGTTACTGTGCGGCCAATGCCTTTTTGGCCCAAGTTATGGAGGGGGTTGCCAAAAACTACCGCTATCTGGTGGTGGACAATGAGGCCGGTATGGAGCATCTTTCCCGGCTGAATATGCGCCGGGTGGATTATCTTCTGGTGGTCTCTGATCCTTCCTCTCGAGGGGTGCTCACCGCCGGCCGGATTGCCCGACTTACGGAACCGCTAGGGCTTGAAGTGGGGCGCAAGGTGCTCATTGTCAACCGGGCTCCAGAGGAAATCCCTCCGGCCCTGGCCGATCAGATTGAGAAAACAGCCCTGGAGACAGGCCTGGAGTTTGCCGGCTATCTTCCCCACAGCGAGGAACTCTTCCGCTTTGAGGTGGAGAGACGCCCTCTCCTTGAGCTACCTCAGGACTCCGCTGTTTTAAGGGAGGCCTACAAGATCTTTGACTCCCTGCTGGCACAATAGCTTTTGACGCCTCTTATCAACTGGGATAAAAAGAGACATGGCCCAGGGGGAGATAATTGCCATTGGGGATGAGCTGGTCTCTGGTCGGGTGACTAACACGACTAGTTTTTATCTGGCCAGACGTCTTTTTGACTTGGGCTATCCGGTGGGCCGTATCCTGACCATAGGGGATGATCCGTCCGAGATCAAAAACTCCCTGAGAAAGGCCCTCTCCCGGGCCGATTTCGTCCTTGTCTCCGGGGGGCTTGGCCCCACAGCTGATGATATCACCAATGAGGCCGTGGCTGCGGCCCTTTCCCGTAAGCTTCGTTTTTTCCCGGAGATTATGGATCGTGTGGAGGCCCGCCTCAGGGAACTCGGCCGAGAGCTCCTTCCCAGCCACCGTAAACTGGCTCTCCTGCCTGAAGGAGCTGAGGTTCTTGATCAGCAGGGTTGCGCCGCCGGATATCTTCTTGTAGAGGCCGGCAAACCCCTTTTTTTCCTCCCTGGTGTTCCCAGAGAGCTGGAGGATCTCTTTGAGCGGGAGGTCGTCCCCCGGCTGAAAAGCTTTATCCCTCCGAGGCTTTTTATCCACCAGATAATTATTAAGGTCTTTGGCCTTCAGGAAACCGAAGTTAACCTCCGGCTGGCCGAAATTGCCGACTCCCTCAAGGCCCTCAAGGTGGGCTACTATCCAGTCTTTCCGGAGGTCCACGTCACCTTGACCACCCGGGCCCGGGACGATTCCACCGCCCAACAGCTTCTGGAGGAGGCCACCCAGGCGGTTCGTCAGGCCTTAGGACCGTTTGCCTTTGGGGAAGGAGAGGAAACCATGGAGTCAGTGGTTGGTCACCTCCTCCAAGAAAAGAAGGTCCGGGTGGCCGTGGCCGAATCCTGCACCGGAGGGCTTATAGCCTCTCGCTTTACCCGGGTCCCGGGGTCCTCGGCCTGGTTTGACAGGGGAGTGGTTACGTACAGTAACCAGGCTAAAACAGAGATCCTTGGAGTCCCCTCGGAGATCATCGAGACAAAGGGAGCGGTTTCTCAGGAGACGGCCGAGGCCATGGCCCGGGGAGTGCTAACCCTTTCGGGGGTGGATTATGCCCTTGCGGTTACCGGTATCGCTGGACCATCTGGCGGCAGCCCTGAGAAACCAGTGGGTACGGTGTTTATCGGTTTGGCGACTAAAGATAAGGTCCTGGTGAGGCGATTTCGGTTTTCAGGCACTCGGCACATGATCCAACTTATCACTTCGGAAACAGCGCTTGACTGGCTTAGAAGACATCTGGCCTATGGTGAGGACTTTCCTGGCTATCCCTCTACCTGCTTCGGTTAAAGAGACCTTGGCTCGACTTATTAAGGAGCTCAGAGAGACCTCGGCCGACGTCCGTTGGGTTCGACCGGAGGGGATTCACCTGACCCTCTGGTTCTTTGGTTCTCTAAGTGAGGACCGCCTTGCTCGCCTCAAGGAGGCCCTGGCCCGGGAGAGCCTGGGTGAATCTTTCCAGCTTAAAGGACAAGGCCTCGGTACCTTTCCCCCCGGGGGGCGTCCCCGGGTAATCTGGGTGGGGGTCTCTGGAGATCTTGATCGCCTAAGGGAGCTTAAAAGAAGGCTAGATAAGATTGTGGTCCCTTTAGGCTTTGAACCGGAGAGGCGGCCCTTTACCCCTCACTTTACCCTGGGGCGGGTTAAATCCACTCGGGGGCTGGCCCGGCTTCTTAAGGCCCTTTCCCACCTCAAGGAAGCCGTTAGTCTCCCTCCTTTTGAGGTGCGAGAAATTGTTCTTTATCGAAGTGATCTTCGGCCAGACGGGGCATGCTACACACCCCTTAGACGCTATCCCCTTCAAGGAGGAGGGTCATGAAATATGGTGAAGAGGCCATCTCCCAGGCCCGACTTGAACCTTGGGAAAATCCCTTCCCTGGACGAAACTATACGATTGAAATCACCTTTCCAGAGTTCACCTGTCTTTGCCCGCGTTCTGGATATCCAGATTTCGCCACCATCAAGATCAGCTACGTACCCGACCAGCTAATTGTGGAGCTCAAGAGCCTGAAGCTCTACCTTAATCGCTATCGTAACCAGTATATCTCCCACGAGGCGGCGGCCAACCAGATATATTCTGACCTTTATGAACTACTTAAACCAAGATATCTTAAGGTGGTAGCGGATTTTCATCCTCGAGGAAATGTCCACACTGTAGTTACTGTGGATAGCCGAATGGCCGATGAAACAACTTCAGCTGGATAGTCTGCTGCCTCTGGGCCCGGTAAAAAGGCTTTTGAAGAGTTTCGCCCGGGCCACAGGGGTGGCGGTGGTTCTTCTTGATGCTGAGGGTAACTACCTGACCTCGGTGAATTACTCCCGCCTGTGTCGTCGCTTTCATCTCCGATATCCTGAAGGCCGCGAGCGTTGTCAGTTGTTTGCCAAAAACCTAGGGCGGGACAGCTTTGTTCGGGGCGAGATCATTATCCGTCAGTGCCATAACTATCTTTATGACGGGACGGCCCCGATCATCATCGAGGGCCAGTGTCTGGGGTTTGTGGGCTGTGGACAGGTCTTTATAGAGCCTCCAGACTATGAAACCTTGGCCCGGGAGCAGGCAAAAAGATATAAAGTTCCGGTAGCCGAGTATCTGGAGGCCTTAAAGGAAATCCCCATAATTCCTGAGGAACGCTTCCGTCATATCCTCATACTTCAGCAGGAGCTGGCTTCATACATCTCCTCCTTGGCTTACTCTTCCTTGAAGCAAGAGGAGCGGCTCCGCAGCGAACGTCAGGCCTTGGAGCGAGGAAGAAGTGCCCTTTTCCAGATTTTTGATCACCTTCGCAACCCCATCTACTCTATTGACCGCAACTGGCGCATCACCTATGCCAACCAGGCCCTAAGGAGATTGGTGGAGAGGAGAAGCCTGGAAGGTGAACAATGTTATCGCCTTTTTTTTAACCAAAGTAAGCCCTGTCCGTGGTGTTTTATCAAGGATATCCTCCACGGGGGGCAGGTCCGTTTGGTGAATGTCAGGCTAAAGGGGAGAGAATTTGTCTCTCTGGGAGTCCCCTTCCCTGATCCTGAGGGAGATACCTGGGTGGTCAATACCTTCTATGATGTGACCATTGAGGAAAGGTGGCGTCGGGCCCTCCGGAAGATAAACTCCTGTCTTCTTTCTCTTGGTACGGCCTTCGATAAGAATGTCACCCTTTTGGTTAATACGGCCCTTGATCTTCTTGAGGC
Source organism: Thermosulfuriphilus ammonigenes (assembly GCF_011207455.1). GTDB lineage: Bacteria > Desulfobacterota > Thermodesulfobacteria > Thermodesulfobacteriales > ST65 > Thermosulfuriphilus > Thermosulfuriphilus ammonigenes. Next base: position 865,230 of record NZ_CP048877.1, on the reverse strand, counting down.
CCGGGCCGGGGGTTATCTCCGCCTTCAGGAAGGGAGCTTCAGATCCTTTTATTCTTCGCCTCAAGGAACCAGTCTCCCCCCGGGGCTTCTGGAGTTCAACTTTACTGGAGAGCGTCCCATGGAGGTGGTGGCTCGAGGAGAGGCCTTCTATGTTCTGGCTGGAGTGGGTCTTAAGGGGCAGCCGGTAGGCCTTCTCTGGTTTCAGCTTCCCTTTAAGCCAGGTGTTCAGAACCTGGAGATGGCTACTATTCTGGTTGAGGCCTTACGTCGCGAGGAGGAGCGTTGTCGGTATCATCAGGCCCTGGAGACGAATTTAAACCGCATGAGAGCCCTTCTTCGAGCCATTCCCTTTACTATCTTCCGTCTTGACAACAAAGACCGCCTTATTGAATGGAGTGCTGAAAATCCGCCTGATTTTCTGAGCGAGGCCACCCTAGGCAAGAGACTGGATAAACTTTTTGATTCCCGTATCGGTCGGAGTTTGCTCAAGAAGGTCCGTCAGGCCAGGGAGAGGCAGGAGATAACCGGCCTGGAGTTTGAGATGGAGACGGCTCAAGGGAGCCGTTATTACCGGAGCCATCATTGCCCTGTAGAGGGTACCGGTGAGGTGGTCTCGGTAATTGAAGACATTACGGAAGATCGCCTTCTTCAGGACAACCTCCTTCAACTCCAGAAGATGGAGGGTCTAGGACGCCTGGCAGGGGGGATCGCCCATGACTTTAACAACCTTCTGATGGGGATTATGGGGCAGGCGGAGCTAATGCTTCTGGAAAGCGATGCTTCCGGTCAGCGTCGGGCCAAAGAAATTATCAACACCTGTAAACGGGGGGCTGAGCTAGTCCAGCAATTGTTGGCCTTCGGTCGCCGCCAGGAGCCCCAATTCGAAGTTCTTGACCTCAATAGGCTCCTGCAGGAGATGGCCCTGATGCTTACTAGGCTCATCGGGGAGGATATCGAGCTCAATTTGGATCTTTCTCCAAAGCTCTGGTCCATTAAAGGGGATCGGGTCAAGATCCAGCAGGTTATTCTTAACCTGGTGGTCAATGCCCGGGACGCTATGCCTCAAGGCGGCGTCCTGACTGTTCGGACGAAAAACAAACGTCTGGGAGGCCCTAAATCTTTTCCGCGGGGCCATTATGTGGTCCTCTCCTTTGAGGATACCGGATCCGGGATCCCTAAACACCTTTTGCCCCTCATCTTTGAGCCCTTTTTCACCACCAAAGAGGTGGGGCAGGGAAGCGGCCTGGGGCTGGCCATTGCCCATAGCATTGTTACCCAACACGGAGGCTTTATTGAAGTCTCCTCCGAGGGAGGGCAGGGAACGGTCTTTTCTATTTATTTCCCCCGAACCAAGGCCCGGCCTAAGGAACCCAAGATAGAAAGACCCTTTCGGCCCCAGGCCTCCTCAGGACGGATTTTGGTAGTGGATGACGAGGAGTCCGTCTGTCAGATCTTGCGGGATATGCTAGAGAGTCTAGGCTACCAGATAGATTTTTCGCTATCCGCTGAAGAGGCCCTTTCCCGATTAAAAAAGGCCCCTTATGACTTATTGATTACCGATGTGGTTATGCCCCAGATGAGCGGGCCGGAGCTGGCCTTAAAGGCCCAGAGGATACATCCGGAGATAAAGGTCATCTATATTTCTGGCTACGCCGGTGAACTTCTGGCCCGATACGGGGTCCGTCCGGAGGACTGTCTCTCCAAACCCATTACTCTGGAGGCCCTTTCCTCCAAGGTAAGAAGGGCCCTTCAATAATTTTAGTGAATGAGATGGCCTATTCGGCGCCACCTTATCCGAAAATGTTCCCGATCCCAGGACCAATAAATAACGAAGGCCTTACCCTTAACGTCTTTAAGGGGGACAAAGCCCCAGAAGCGGCTGTCATAGCTTTGGTCACGGTTGTCTCCCATGACAAAGAGATATCCGGGAGGGACTCTAACGGGAGGCATGTTGTCACGAGGTTGGATATTTCCGGGGATAATTTTAGGATCAGTGTGGATGACATAGGGTTCTTCTAAGGGGCGTCCATTGACATAGACCTGTTTGTTGATGATCTCGACTATATCTCCACCGATACCGATGACTCTCTTAATGAAGTCTTTGTGGCGATCAAGAGGGTAGATAAAGACAATGACATCGCCCCGCTGGGGAGTTTTAAAGGGAATCCAGGTCTCCCGGGTCAGAGGGTTTCTGACCCCATAGATGAACTTGTTGACCAGAATATGGTCCCCTACCAAGAGAGTGGGAATCATAGACCCCGAAGGGATCTTGAAAGCCTGGACGATAAAGGTCCGAATGAAAAGGGCCAACACCAGGGCCAGGAGGATAGCCTGGGCGTATTCGCGCAATGTCTGAGCAAGATTTTTTTTCTTCTTGGGCAATGAAAACCCTCCTTTAGATCTTCAGTACAGCCAGAAAGGCCTCCTGGGGGATTTCCACCCGGCCAAATTGTTTCATCCGTTTTTTACCTTCCTTTTGCTTCTCTAGGAGCTTTCGTTTCCGGGTGATGTCTCCTCCGTAACATTTGGCGGTGACGTTTTTCCTCAAGGGCGGGATACGCTCTCGGGCGATTACCCGGCTTCCGATGGCCGCCTGGATGACTACCTCAAAGAGTTGGCGGGGTATGACCTCTTTGAGCTTGGCTGCCAGATCCCGCCCCCGATAGTAGGCCTTGTCACGATGAACAATGGCCGAAAGGGCATCTACCGGCTGTTTGTTGATATAGATATCGAGCTTGACCAGATCAGATGGCCGGTAGCCTATGGGTTCATAGTCTAAAGAGGCATATCCCCGAGAGACGCTCTTTAAGCGATCATAGAAATCTAACACCACCTCAGCAAAAGGAAGTTCATAGACCAGAAGAACCCGTCCTTGAGAGATGTAGCGCATCTCCTTCTGTTCGCCTCTTTTTTCTTCGCAGAGCTTGACCACAGGACCGATATACTCCTTGGGAATGTAAATGTCAGCCCTAATGTAAGGTTCTTCGATTTGAGTGATTCGATCCCGGGGGGGAAACTTGGCCGGATTATCCACATAGATTTCCTCCCCGGAGTTGAGAGTTATTCGGTAACGGACAGCCGGGGCGGTGCTGATAAGGTTTAGCCCGAATTCTCTTTCCAGTCGCTCCTGGACGATTTCCATATGCAGGAGCCCCAGAAAACCGCAGCGAAAACCAAACCCTAAGGCCTCGGAGGTTTCGGGTTCATAGGAGAAGGCCGGATCATTGAGCCAGAGTTTCTCCATGGCCTCCCTCAGGGCCTCATACTGGGCTGTTTCCACCGGAAAGAGGCCACAGAAGACCATGGGCTTGACCTCCCGGAAACCTGGCAGGGGAGTGGCCGCTGGCTGATCGACCTCGGTCACAGTGTCACCTATTTTCGTATCCCGGACCTCTTTGATACTGGCAGCAAAAAAGCCCACCTCTCCCATAGAGAGGCTCTCCACCTCTACCGGATGAGGGGCAAAGATCCCCACCTTGGTTACCTCAAAGGTCTTACCTGTGGACATCATCTTGATTTTCTGACCCTTGTAAATCCGCCCATCGACCACTCGAATAAGGACTACCACCCCCAGATAAGGATCAAACCAGGAGTCAAATATAAGGGCCCTTAGAGGACCCTGAGGCTCCCCTTTTGGTGGGGGAATTTTTTTGACGATAGCTTCAAGGATTTCTTTGGTCCCAATGCCTTCCTTGGCGCTGGCCAGGATGGCCTCGCTGGCATCAAGGCCAATAATCTCTTCGATCTCGGCCTTGACCCTTTCTGGATCGGCCTGAGGCAGATCGATCTTGTTGAGGACAGGGATAATCTCCAGGTCGTTTTCCAGGGCCAGGTAGACGTTAGCCAGGGTCTGGGCCTCCACTCCCTGGGAGGCATCTACCACCAAGAGGGCTCCCTCACAGGCAGCCAGGCTGCGGGATACCTCATAGACGAAGTCCACATGTCCCGGGGTATCAATGAGATTGAGTGTATAGGTATTGCCGTCTTCGGCTCGATAAGTGAGTCGGACTGTCTGGGCCTTAATGGTGATGCCCCTTTCTCGTTCCAGATCCATGCGATCAAGATACTGCTCCCTCATCTCCCGGGAAGACACCGTTCCCGTGGCTTCGAGCAGACGATCAGCCAGGGTAGACTTCCCGTGATCCACGTGGGCGATGATACTGAAGTTACGGATAAATCTGGGATCTATCTTGGCCATAATCTTTACATTCCTAAAAAGGACTCTGAGGCCCTTATGAATTTCTTCCCTCTGGTCGATGTATTAGGTTAGCTGACAAAAATGCGGTTGACATGGGCCAATAGATAAATGTTAAGGTCGCTTGGGCAAAGTTAATCCAAAAAGGAACCGATCAAATCTATGTTTTCCGGGCTCGCTAATCTTTTAAAGATTTTTAAAAGACAACGCTCTCTGGTCAGCATTGATATGGGCTCTCGCTACATAAAGCTCCTTGAGATAGAAGGCTCGCCTGAGGCCCCCCGTCTTCGCTCTATGGGTATGGCCACTCTGCCCTTGGGGGCCATTGTGGATGGGATCCCCAAGCAGAGGGCGGTAATCAAAGAGCGCCTAGAGGCCCTTATTAATAATCTCAAGGTGGCCTCAAAACAAGTCTCTCTGGCCATCTCCGGCTATTCAGTGATTATCAAAAGGATCAATCTTCCTCGGGAAAGAGAGGCCGATCTTCCTGAAGGCCTGGAGGAGGAGGCCGAGTCTTACATTCCCTTTGATCTGGAGGAGGTCTATCTGGATCACCATCTCTTTAATCCCAGACAATCAGGTAATCTGGACCTTCTTCTGGTGGCCGCCCGACGAGAGATTATTGATGAATACTCTTCTCTGGCTATGGAGGCCGGGGTGGTTCCTTCTGTAATTGGGGTGGATGTCCTTTCCCTTTCCAATACCTATGAGTTCTGTCAGGGCTCAAATGGTGCGGCTTTGGTAGATATAGGGGCCAGTAAGATGACGGTCTCTATCTGGTCCAAAGGGGGGCCCATTTTTGTTCGTGACGTGGCCCAAGGGGGAAGCCAGCTGACCAGCGATATCGCCAAAGCCCTGGATATTCCCTTTGAAGAGGCTGAAAGATTGAAGATCACCATTTCTCCTCAAGACCAGAGATTTTCTAAAATCAGGGAGGTGGTGGAGGAGGCTCAGAAACGCTGGATTAAAGAGGTCAAGAAGGCCCTTGAATTCGCGAAAGTAAGCTTCGGAGACTTGGATATTTCAGCCGTCTATCTGGTGGGAGGATCTGCCCGGATCAAAGGCCTTCTTGAATCCTTCCGTCAGGGTCTAGACTTTGAGGTTCACCTTCTAGATCCTCTGGCCTCTTTAGAGGCCGATTTTCAAAAGATAGATGAGGATTATGTCCGTCAGGCATCGATTCAGATGGGAGTCTGCCTGGGCTCCAGCCTGGCAAACTTGATAACTGAAGAGTCATGATCAGGATCAACCTCTTACCCCAGAAGACCGTTTCCTCCAGACAGCGACAAAGGGATATTATTCTTTACTCGGTGATTGCCGCCTTGGTCCTTTATCTGTTTCTTCTCTTACTCTGGGGGATACTACTTCTCAACAAGGGGCAAAAAGAGAGGGAACTTCGCCTAATTCAGGCTGATTACAACAAATATAAAAAGATATACGCCAAGGTCTTAGATATTGAGAAGAAAAAGAAAATTATCACTAAAAAGATAAATCTTATTAAGGACCTGACCGGTCGCAGAGAAATTCCGGTCCGGGTCCTGGATGTGGTGGCCAGCAAGCTGCCTGAAGGACGGCTCTACCTCACTTCCATTACCCTTGAGGGAGATGAGGTCCTTCTTGAAGGCGTCTCCCTAGATAACTTGACTCTGGCCCTCTACATGAGACAGATCGAAAGCTCTCCTTTCTTCCGGGACGCCATTCGGGTGGTCTCCGAGGAGAAAAAGGTGGGTAGCAAAAGCGTCACCAGCTTTAAGTTCCGGGTGAAAGTGGTTGCCTATGAACAGGCTAAAGCAGCAACTAAATAAACTGATAGGCAATATAGAGGCCCAGGAGCGAAGGACTAAGATCCTCTTAGCCCTTTTGGTTTTTGTCTTTGTGCCTGTCCTTTTCATTAATTTTCTCCTTCTGCCCACGATGGAGGCCCTGAGAAGGGTAGACGCTCAGTGTCAGGGCCTTAAGAGGCAAATTGAGATCCTCAAGATCAAGTCGGCCACCATTAACAAGCTGGCCAAGGAAATGCGGGATGAAGAGAGGGTTTTTGAAAAGGTAAGTGCGATTTTGCCCGACAAAAAAGAAATCTCCTCGCTTCTTGAGCTGGTGGCCAAGGCGGGAAAGATGTCTGGGCTGGAGTTTGTTCGTTTTGAGCCTCAGGAGGAGGAGGCCAAAGAGGGGTATGCGGCCATTCCGGTGAAGGTGTCTGTAAGGGGAGGATATCACTCCTTGGGGATCTTTTTTGATGAGATTAAGGATCTTGATCGCTTGGTTCTGGTTCGATCCTTCAAAATAGTTGGTCCTAAGGAGGACAGCCCGGAGATGACCCTTACTGCTGACTGCGAGCTAATGACCTTCCGTTTCATTGAGGAAGCGGAGGCTAAAAAGGCTCAAGAGGAAAAATCAGGGCGAAAAAAGCCTAAAAAGGGGGCCAGACATGCCTCCAAGAGGTAAATTGCTTGCCCTCATCTTGGGATTCTTATTCGTCTATGGGGTCTCTGTTTCTTGGGCCATAGACGAGGAGATTCTTCTCCTTTTGGGGATCACCTCTAATTTTCACTACAATCCGGCGGGAAAGCCTGATCCCTTTGTTCCCTTTTATCTTCCGGAGTCCCAGCCTAAAAAGTCTCGTTTCAGGACTTCGCCCCTAGAAAGCTTTCCCTTGAGCCAATTTCGTCTAACGGCCGTGGTCTTCTCTGAGGGGCAGGCCATGGCTATGCTGGAGGACCCTACCGGACGAGGTTACCTGGTTCGCAGGGGGACTTTGGTGGGGGTGGAGCGAGCTAAAGTCAGCCGGATAACCTCCAATAGCCTCGTCCTGGAAATCAGGACCAAGGCCTGGGGGAGAGAGATAGTCAAGAAGATTGAGCTCAAGCTCAAGATAGGAGGAGAGGATAATAATGGTTAGGATATTAACCTTTTTGGTCTTTACTCTTACTCTCCTCAATTCACCCTTGGTCTGGGGAGACTATGTTTCCGAGATAGGGCTCCAGGCGGAGGGGAAGGGGCGAGTGGCTCTGATCATCCGGGGAAAGATAGGCTCAGTGGACAGCAAGCTAAAGAGGTCTCCGGCAAGAATAGAGATTCGTCTCCGGGGATTGGCTAGCGAGTCCAAGGGGCTCCCCTCTCTTCTTTCGGGTGATCGGGGGCTGATCAGCAAGGTTCTTATCACCCCTCGAGGGAAGGATCTAATGATCCGCCTGTTTCTTCTTGATGATCAAAATGTTGCCTATCGGGTTTTGAAAGCTCGGGAAGGGGTGCGGGTAATAGTCTGGAAAGAGGGGCAGGGGCCTGAGGGATCTTCGGGGCTTTCTCCTGAAGTTCGTAAGATATCAACCTATAGCGGACAGCGGATTACCGTAGATTTCTATAAGGCCGATATTCACAATGTCTTCCGGCTTCTAGGGGACATAAGTGGTCGTAACTTTATTGTGGATGAGGGAGTAAAGGGCACGGTGACTCTTTCCCTGAAGGACGTGCCCTGGGATCTGGCCTTGGAGTTGATTCTTGACCTCAAGGGGCTGGAGAAGGAAGAGCGTCTAAACACTATCCTCATAAGGCCTCACTCCCCTAAAAAGGAAGGGCAGACTAAGACAGGAGAGGCTATCGGAGAACTTAAGACCAAAATCGTCAGTCCAGAGGTCATCCAGATGGCCCGTATCATTCGGGCGGAAAAGAAAGCCCAGCATGAGGCCCGGGAGCTGGTAGAAAGGGCCTGGAAGCTGGAGAAGGCAGGCAGATCCCTTGAAGCTATTGACCTCTACGAACAGGCCTACACCCTTAACACCGAGGCCGTGGATATAGCCAAGAAACTGGCCTACCTTCACTACCAGACAGGCAATTATTTTAAGGCCGCCTTTTACAGTCAGGCCGTACTTAAGCGGACTCCTCTGGATGCCGAGGCCGCCCTTTACGGGGCCTTGGCCGAGGCCTCCCTGGGTAATGCCGAGTTGGCGGAGACCCTCTTCCAGAAGGCCCTAACCGGACGTCCCCACTTAGCAGAAGTTTATTACAACTATGCGGCCTTCCTGGAGAAGCAAGGCCGCTTTCCTGAAGCCCTTAAGTTTTACCAGCGTTATGAAGAAGAGGCCGGCCCCAGCCTTCAGGTAGCCGTGGCCAAGGCCAGAGTCTGGGAGAAGATAGATCCCGGCCAGGCCTGCAGCAGTTATGATCAGCTTCTTCAGGGAGGTTTCCGACTCCCGGAGGCAATCAAGAAGATAATCAAAGAAAAGAGGGATAAAGTCTGCCAAGGAGGGGAGCAAAATGCACCGTAGGGTGTCTTGGATACTGGTCATCTGGAGCCTGTTTTTCATCTGGGGCTGTGCTACCACCAGCCCCCCGGTAGAGGAACAAAGTGAGATTACCATTCCTCAAATACCTAAGGCCAAAGAGGCCAAAAAAGTCAAAAAAGAGGCTGCTATTCCCAAAAAGAAACAACTTTCTCCAGCCCTGCTAGAGACTCCTCATTTTATGGTTAAGCCTCTTTCGGTGGAGCTTAAGACAGGACGTCCCTATACCCCTGTGGGAGCAGAGATCGTCTCCAAGGGTGGACGGGTTCCTTTAAGACAGGTGATTAAAAAATTAGCCGAGCTGAGAGACATTAGTGTTAGCTGGGCCAGCGACGTAGATCCTAATGTTCTTGTGGATGTGCATATCCGTCCCGAAGATGATCTTTACGAGGCCATCGGAAATGTTCTTCGGCAACATGATTACTTCTATCGTCTTAAGGGAGACACCCTGATCATTAAGTACAAAGACACCAGATCCTACTATCTGGCCATGCCCTTTTTGAAAGAAAGCTTTAACTCCTCTATTGGAGGAGATCTTCTAGGGGCTGGCGGAGAGTCGGCTAAGGATAAAATGTCTTCCCAGCTCCGGTTAGATGTGGATTCTCGTGATACCATCGATTTCTGGAATGATCTGGAAAACAATCTTCTGGTTATCCTAAACGGCGGGACGCGTCCAGAGCAGGGAGAGACCATAAGTCAGCCGCCGTCAGAGCCGGTTATCCCTCCTGGGCTGGGGCAGGGCCCCTCCACCCCGGCTGGCGGTCAGAATCAGACCCAGGAGGAGCCTCAGGGGCCCAAGACCATCCATGGCAAATTTGGCTATTTTACCATTGATCGGCCCATCGGTCTTATCCGGGTAACGGCTCCCCCCCGGGTGCTAGAAGAGGTGGAGCGTTATCTGGCCGATTTGCGCAAGGAGCTCTATCGTCAGGTGGTGGTGGAGGCCAAGATCATCGAAGTCCAGCTCACTCAGGCCACGGCCACCGGGATTAACTGGGATGATGTTCTTCACCGGGTCTTGGAGGCGGCTATCTACTTTGGGAGCGAACCGGTGCTTAAGGCTATAGAAGGGGGGGCAGCGGCCTACACCAAGGTTACTGGTACTAACGCCAGCGAGACCATTGAAACCACTCAGGAGTATCGTTCCCATATCTACCCCTTTAAGGGGGTTAAATTCATCCGGGAAATAAGCCTCCAGCCGCAGACTTTTTCGGTTATTCTGGATGCCCTAAGGGCCTACGGTAACGTTCGCGTTCTGGCCAATCCCAAAATATCTCTACTAAACGGCCACGGGGCCACCCTGACGGTGGGAACAAATATTTCCTATCTCAAGTCTGTATCCTCCACCACCCAGGCCGATACCGGCTCGGTAAGCTACACCTCTGAGACCGATACGGTCTTCTCCGGGGTGGGGATGTCGGTGGTGGCTAATATTGTCAGTGATGACGAAGTCATCCTTTACATCATCCCTGTGACTTCTGTGGTTGAGGATATCCAGTTGGTAGAGATAAGTCAGAATCAGTACGTTCAGCTTCCTATCGTTCGGTTGCGCAATCTGGCCACTTTTGCCCGGGTAAAGGATGGCGAGCTTCTGGTCTTAGGAGGCCTCATCACCCGGGAGGAGCAGAGCCGGAACTCTAAAGTGCCCGGGCTGGGGGACGCTCCAGTGGTGGGAGGGCTTTTCAGACACAAGGCCAAAGTCAAAGAAAGTCGGGAGTTGGTGATAGTCCTTCAACCTCACATTGTCTCCATGTAGTGAGGCATCTCCGGCTTGGGCTCTCGAGAAAGAAGCTCCCTTACGGCCTGGGCCGGGGCTTTGCCTTGATAGAGGATCTCATAGACCTTCTCGGTGATGGGAAGCTCTACAGCTTGAGCCTTGGCCAAGCGGTAGGCAGCCTTGGTTGTCCGAACTCCCTCGGCCACCATCTTCATGCTGGCTAAGATGGCCTCCAGAGACTCTCCCCGGCCAAGTCGAAGCCCCACCTGGCGATTTCGGGACAGAGTCCCGGTACAGGTCAGGACCAGGTCTCCCAGACCCGCCAGACCGGCAAAGGTGAGAGGGTTGGCTCCCAGGACCAGGCCCAGACGACTGATTTCAGCCAAGCCCCGGGTAATGAGGGCGGCCCGGGTGTTGGTCCCAAAGCCTAGGCCTTCGGCGATACCAGCGGCGATAGCCATGACGTTTTTAAGGGCACCGGCCAGTTCTACCCCCACAACGTCGTTGGTGGTGTAAACTCGGAAGAAGGGGGTATGGAAGAGCTCCTGGAGGAGGCCTGCCACTTCAGGGAGGTGGGCGGCCACGGTAACCGCCGTAGGAACCTCTTGGGCCACCTCAGTGGCGAAACTGGGGCCAGACAGGACCCCTACTCGGGCGGCCAGATCCGGAACTTCTTCCTCAATTACCTGGCTCATTCGTTTAAGGGTCTCGGTTTCGATTCCTTTGGTAGCCGAGACCACGGCTCTAAGTCCCTTGGGGATCATGTCTCTGGCTATTCGGAGGGTCTCCCGGAGACCATGAGAGGGGACAACTAAAACTATCACCTCGACTCCAGAGAGGGCTTGGTCCATGTGGGCGGTAACTTTCAGAGTCTCTGGTAGCCGGATCCCGGGAAGATAGACCGGATTTTCGCGCCGGATTATAATCTCTTGGGCCAGATTATCCCTTCTGGCCCAAAGAACTACCGAGAGCCCCTTGCGGGCCAAAAGCCTGGCCAGAGCAGTCCCCCAACTCCCGGCCCCCAAGACGGCGATTTTCATTCTTCCCTCTCGGCCACCCTAGCCACTCCTACCAGTTTTTCTCCAGGTTGGAGGAAGATCAGCCTTACGCCTTGGGCAGCTCGACCATGGATGGGAATATCACTGGCCTTGATTCGGATGATCTTTCCCGTCTGGGAAAGGAGCATGATTTCATCCTCTTCGGTTACTTTAAGAATTCCGGCTACTGGGCCATTTTTGGCCGTAATCCGAACGGTAAGAATGCCTTTGCCTCCTCGGCTCTGGACCCGATACTCCTCGGCCGGTGTCCGTTTGCCGAAGCCGTTCTCGCTAACCGTAAGGATGGTGGCCGTCTCCTCTGGCTCTAGAATCTCCATGGCCACCAGGTAGTCTCCCTCGGCCAGGTCAATGGCCTTAACTCCGGCGGCCTGCCGTCCCATAGGCCGAACATCGCTCTCTCTGAAACGAATTGATTGTCCCTGTCTGGTGCCGACAAAAATGTGCTTTTCCCCAGTGGTGAGGGCCGCGGCCATAAGTTCGTCTCCAGGATTAATCTTGGCAGCAATGATGCCTCCAGACCGGGGGTTTGAGAAGGCTTCAAGAGGGGTCTTTTTGATCAAACCCGCCCTGGTACTCATAACTACGTAGGCCTTCTCATCAAAGGAGCGTATCTTGATGGCGGCATTTATTCTCTCCTCGGACTGAAGGGGCAGGAGATTGACAATAGCCTTTCCCCGGGCGGTGCGGCCGGCCTGGGGAATTTCGTGAACCTTAAGCCAGTAAACCCGTCCAATGTTGCTGAAAAACAGGATGTAATCATGGGTGGAGGCGATGAAAAGGTGTTCGACGAAATCTTCCTCTTTGGTTTCCATTCCGGTGACCCCCCGACCTCCACGTCGCTGGCTTCGGTAGAGAGAGACCGGGTTGCGCTTTATGTAACCCTGATGGCTGATGGTAACCACCATATCCTCCTCAGCAATTAAATCCTCAACCCGAATCTCTCCAGGATCGCTGATAATCTCTGTCCGTCGGGGGTCGGCATATTCTTCCCGAATACTCAAAAGCTCATCCTCGATTATCTTCATTAGTACAGACTCATCTGAGAGTATCTGACGATACCAAGCGATGTTACGAAGAACCTCTTCATATTCGGCCAGGATCTTATCCCTCTCCAGACCTGTCAGACGCTGGAGCCTCATATCCAGGATGGCCTGGGCCTGGATCTGGCTTAGTTTAAAGCGGCTCATCAGGCCCTCTTTGGCCTCTTTGGGGCTTTTGGCGGCCCGGATAAGGGCGATGATCTCATCCAGGTTGGCCAGCGCGATCTTTAGCCCTTCCAGGATGTGAGCTCGTTCCTCGGCCTTTTTGAGATCATAACGTGTTCGTCGGATGACTACGGTCTTGCGGTGTTCAATAAAAAGCCCCAGAAGCTCACGGATGTTGAGTAACTGGGGACGATTGTTGACCAGGGCCAGCAGGATTATGCCATAACTGGTTTCAAGAGGGGTGTGTTTGTAGAGCTGGTTGAGGACCACCGGGGCCAAGTCGGCCTTTTCCCGTTTAAGCTCAATTACTACCCGGAGGCCCTCACGGTCGCTCTCATCACGAACATCGGCAATGCCTTCGATTTTCTTGTTGGCTGCCAGCTCGGCAATCTTCTCCACTAAACGGGCCTTGTTGACCTGATAGGGGAGCTCGGTGATAACGATGGCGGTCTTATGTTTGTCTCGTTCAATAAGGGCCCGGGCCCTGAGTTTGATGATTCCTTTACCACTAAAGTAGGCTTCTTTGATACCGCTTCGGCCACAAATGAAACCAGCGGTGGGAAAATCCGGCCCCGGGAGAAGCTCAAGAATCTCATCAATAGTAATTTCGGGGTTGCGGATCATGGCCACCAAGGCATCAATAACCTCTCCCAGATTGTGAGGGGGAATATTGGTGGCCATGCCCACGGCTATACCCGAGGACCCATTTACCAGAAGATTGGGAACCTTGGTGGGGAGGATGGCCGGTTCCTTAAGGGTGTTGTCGTAGTTGGGGACAAAGTCTACAGTGTCTTTTTCTAGGTCGGCCATGAGTTCATGGGCCAGCTTGGCCAAGCGGACCTCGGTGTATCTCATGGCCGCCGGGGCATCGCCGTCTATGGAGCCGAAGTTCCCCTGACCATCTATCAGGGGATAGCGCATAGTGAAGTCCTGGGCCATGCGGACCAAGGTGTCATAAACGGCGGCGTCTCCGTGGGGGTGATATTTACCGATAACATCACCAACAATACGGGCGCTCTTCTTGTAGGGCTTGTTCCAGTCGTTTTTCAGCTCATACATGGCGTAGAGAATACGCCGCTGGACGGGCTTAAGGCCATCTCGAGCGTCAGGGAGGGCCCGTCCGATGATGACGCTCATGGCGTAATCCAGGTAGGACTTCTTGAGTTCCTCCTCGATGCTGACCGGTTTTATCTCTGCAATCATCTTCTTCCTTCAGAAAACCAGAATTTTTGAGAATTTAGACTAGATCCTGTCCGGTGGTGGTCATGGTTAACTGACAGTGTTTTATTCCTCTGGTGGAGTGGATCCGGTTGGCCAACTCCCGGATGATCTTGGGGTGGCCCTTAACAATGATGACCTCCAGACAGTTGTCGTGGTCAAGATGGATGTGCTGGGCGGCAAGAATGTTTTCGTGGTAATCATGCTGAAGGTCGATCAAACGATCGACCAACTCTCGCTGGTGATGATCATAAACATAGGTGATGGTTCCCACCACTTCTCGGCCGCTAATTTCCCATTCCCTTTCGACCAGCTTCTCCCGGATGAGATCTCTGATGGCCTCGGAGCGATTGGTATAGTGCCTTTCGGCAATGTAGCGATCAAAGGCCTCAATGAGCTCCGAGGGAATAGAGACTCCGAAGCGATAGATCTCTCCCATGTGAAAACTCCTACGAATCCGGACTTTGACCGGGCTGCCAATCTGGCCCCACCTTTGTAGCCACCTTCTTAAGGAGGCTTCGGGCCTTAAGGGCTGTATCAGTGTCGGGATAGGTTTTCAGAAGATACTCCAGCCGGGCATAGGCCGCCCGGTATCTTTTCACCCGGAAGTAATAATGGGCTACATAATACTCGTGAGCAGCCAGATTGTCACGGCAACGGCGGATGCGGCGCCTGGCCTCCAGGCTGTAGGGGCTGTCTGGATATTGTCGGAGAAGGCGTTCGTAGGCCTCTATAGCCTTCCGGGTGTTGGTCTGATCTCGGTCTGGAGAGAGCATCATTCGGTAGTAGGCTGAACCTATCTGGAAGATCACATAAGGTACAGCCTCATTGGTTGGATGGAGTTTCTCGAACTGTTCATAAAGAACAATGGCCTCCTCATAGGAGCCCGAGTAATACTTACAATCAGCCATCTTGAGTTCGGCTAAAAGGGCGTAAGGGGTGGTAGGGTAGCGGTCACGAATGCTCTGGAACTTCTCAAAGGCCACCACATAACGTCCACGCTCAAACTCCCTCATCGCCTCCTGGACTTCCTCAAGGAGGTTTTTGGGGCGAGGGGCAGCCGCCCTTTTGAGCCAGGCCCAAAAGCTCTGGGGCTCCCCACTTGGACCAGCTGGACGATGGAGACAGCCTGTTAACAAGAACAGGCTCAAAACAAGACCTAGGAAGCAGAACCCTGGACGGCTCATCATGCCAGAGAATCCAGATATTGTTCGGCCTGGTAAGCGGCGCAGGCCCCGTCACCACAGGCGGTGACAATCTGGCGACAGGCCTTGACCCGCACGTCTCCAGCCGCAAAAAGCCCAGGGGTTTTGGTGGCCATCTCTGCGTCGGTGATGATAAAGCCCCGATCGTCTTTGTCTACTAACTCTGGGCCAATAAAGTCTGCCTGGGGAATGATCCCTACAAAGATGAAGACCCCACCGACCTCCAGGCGACTCCGCTGACCGGTTTTGCGATTGTAAAGCTGGATGGCCTCCACCTCTGTTTGGCCCTCAATCCTCTCTACCACTGTATCCCAGATAATCTGAATCTTTTCATGGGCCAGGGCCCTTTCTTGGAGGATCTTGGTGGCCCGCAGACGATCGCGCCGATGAATAAGAAAGACCTTCTGGGCAAAGCGGGTGAGGTACAGGGCCTCCTGAACCGCGGTATTCCCCCCACCAACTACAGCGATTACTTGATTCAGAAAGAAGGGCCCGTCACAGGTGGCACAGTAGGAGACTCCCTTTCCGGTTAATTCCTCCTCTCCCGGAACGCCTAACCGGTTAGGACGGGCCCCGGTAGCGACGATAACCGCCTGGGCCCGGATGGGGCCCTGACTGGTTTCTAACAGGAAGGCTTTATTTTCCCGAACCAGTTTCTGGACCTCTCCAATAACTGGTTCAAGGCCAAACCGCTGAGCGTGCTTTAAGAACTGCTGCGAAAGGTCGTAGCCACTTATCCCCTCTGGGAAGCCGGGATAGTTCTCTACCCAATCAGTAGTTAAAACCTGCCCCCCGGCTCCCAGCTTGTCAATAAGGGCCGTCTTTAACCTCGCCCGGGCAGCATATATATAGGCTGTCAGCCCGGCTGGACCGGCACCGACTATGGCCAGTTGGACGTCCATGGCTTCTACTCAAGCACCTTTCTGATGGCCGCTTCAATGGTGGCCTTGGCTACGGCTCCGGTAATCTGCTGGGCTACCTGACCGTCTTTAAAAATGATAAGGGTGGGGATGGCCCTTATGCCAAACTTTCCCGGGGTCACCGGGCTCTCATCCACGTTTAATTTGGCCACCTTGAGCTTGCCGGCATACTCCTCGGCCAGTTCGTCGATAATTGGAGCAATAGCCCGACAGGGACCACACCAGGCAGCCCAGAAATCTACCAACACCGGGGTCTCAGAGTTAATAACCTCCTGTTCGAAAGTGGCATCAGTTACCTGAACTACTTTATCCCCCATGATTTTCCCTCCCGAAGGAATTTTGGTTTGCCATAATACAAGGCCCTAGTGTTATTTGACAAGGCCAATCTCCTCCTAAAAGAAAAGATCAAGGGCCTCTTTCAGAGAATCCGCCGTAAGGATTTCCATATCTGGAAGGTTTTCGGAAGTTCCTCGGGGCACAAGGGCCCGGCGAAAGCCCATCTTTTGGGCTTCCCGGAGCCGGTCCCCGGCCCGGCCCACCCGTCTCAACTCTCCGGCCAGACCAATCTCCCCGAAGGCCAGAAGGTCCGAGGGCAGGGGACGATCGAGATGGCTGGAGGCCAAGGCCAAAGCGACGGCTAGGTCAACAGCTGTTTCCGCCAACCTGATTCCCCCGACTACGTTAATAAAGATATCCCGATCGTAAAGCCGAAGGCCGGCCCGCCGTTCCAAAATGGCTACCAGGAGCGATACCCTGTAGGGATCAAGACCAATGGCCGTGCGGCGAGGAGTGCCCCAGGGGCTTGTCCCCACCAGGGCCTGGATCTCCACCAGGAGGGGGCGGGTACCTTCCAAACAGGCGGTGACCACAGACCCAGAGACCCCGGCAGGTCTTTCGGAGACGAAGATCCAGGAGGGGTTAGTCACCGGCACCAGACCCGTCTCCCTCATTTCAAAGACCCCGATCTCTTGAGTGGAACCAAAGCGATTTTTGACTGCCCTGAGGATCCGGTAGGGGTGCCCTCCTTCACCTTCAAAGTAAAGGACCGTGTCCACCAGGTGTTCAAGGACTCGAGGGCCAGCTATAGCCCCTTCTTTGGTGACGTGTCCAATGATGAAGAGGCTCATCTGTCGGGCCTTAATAAAATCCAGGAGCCTGGCGGTGCATTCTCTAACCTGAGCCACACTTCCTGGGGCTGAGGCCACCTCTTCAGTCCTGATGGTCTGGATGGAGTCAATAATCAGAAGTGCTGGAGACAGATCCTCCGCGGCGGCTGTTATCGCCTCTAAAACCGTCTCCGAAAGGATGAGCAGGTCCTTGGCCAGGGCCCCCACCCGTTCGGCCCGAAGACGGATCTGTTCTGGAGATTCCTCTCCAGAGACATAAAGAACCTTTTCTCCGGTTTGGGCCAAGGCCGCCGCAGCCTGGAGAACCAGGGTTGATTTGCCAATTCCCGGGTCCCCACCGATGAGGACGAGACTGGCAGGAACAAGCCCCCCACCCAGGACTTGGTCTAGCTCTCCGATGCCGGTCTTGAGGCGGGGATATCTTTCGGCCTCAACCGAGGTAATGGGGCTGGCTTCTGGAGGCCGCCGTTTTGAGGGTGGGGTCTTCTCCTGGATCTCTTCGACCATGGTCCCCCAGCTTGAGCAGGCCGGACAGCGGCCAAACCACTTCGGGCTCTGATACCCACATTCCTGGCAGCGGAAAAGGGGGCCTCGCCTACGAGCCATGGGCCAATTCTCTGAGTTTTAGGATGGTCTCCTGATAATTTTGGGTACCATAGATGGCTGAACCAGCGACAAAGATCTCCGCTCCGGCCTGAGATACCTGGCTGATGGTAGAAAGGTTTATACCTCCATCGACCTCTATGGCCACAGAGAGCCCTCGCTGGCTTATGAGTTCCCGAAGACGGGCAATCTTTCTAAGGGAAGAGGGGATGAAGCTCTGCCCGCCAAAGCCTGGATTAACGCTCATTATGAGGACATAGTCTATTTCCTCCAGGATATAATCCAGGGCCTCTAACGGGGTGGCCGGATTAATGGCCACCCCGGCCCACTTACCCAGAGACTTTATCTGTTGGATGGTGCGGTGAAGATGGGGGCATGTCTCTACATGTACTGAGATCCAGTCGGCCCCGGCCTCAGCAAAGTCCTCGATGTACCTCTCTGGGGCCTCAATCATCAGGTGGACATCAAAGGGAAGCTCAGTCGTCGGCCTTATTGCCCTGACCACCAAGGGGCCGATGGTCAGATTGGGAACAAAGTGGCCGTCCATGACGTCTATGTGAATCACGTCGGCTCCGGCGGCCTCCACGGCCCGGACTTCTTCGGCCAGCCGGCCAAAGTCTGCCGAGAGGATGGAAGGGGCGATCTTTATCATGGGTCCTCCTTTACTTGGTTAAAAGACCACAAGATGGTAGCTAATAGCCATGTTTTATGTAACATGTTAACCCCAGCTTGACAGTAGAGGGAGTCCAACCAATGGATGCCAGGCTTGTGGTTATCGATAATTACGATTCCTTTACCTACAACTTGGTTCAACTTTTGGGGGCCATGGGCTGTGAACTCCATGTCTTCCGTAACGATCAGGTGGACCTCCGAACTATCGAATCCCTGTCTCCTTCCCATCTGATTATTAGTCCCGGCCCCTGCACCCCGGCGGAGGCCGGTATCTCAGTGGCCGCCATCCGCCACTTTGCTGGTCGGCTTCCTATCCTGGGTGTGTGTCTAGGGCATCAGAGCATTGGGGTGGCCTTTGGGGGGCGAATCGTTCGGGCCCAGAGGCTTATGCACGGCAAGACTTCCCTTATCTACCACGATTCCCGAACCATCTATACCGGGCTTCCGAATCCTTTTGAGGCCATGCGCTACCACTCCCTTTTGGTTGATGAAGAGACCTTACCTGAGGAGCTGATAGTCACCGCCCGTTCGGAGACCGGAGAGATTATGGGCCTTCGTCACCGCAGTCTTCCTGTAGAGGGGGTCCAATTTCATCCGGAGTCTATTGGCACCTCTTTGGCTTCCTGGCAAAGACTCAATACCCCTCCGCGAGACTGGGATTTTGAATCCGAAGAGATCCCGGAAGGGGTAAGGATTCTCCGCAATTTTTTGCGTTTTTACCGTTAAAGGATCTGGGCCAGAATGCGGCCTATCTTTACGGCTACAAGGCCGGCCACCAGGCTCCCGAAGATGTTACCGAAGGCTTCCATATGGGCGCCGTTTTCCAGAAGCGAGAGGCTCTCATACTCGAAGGTGGAGAAGGTGGTGTAAGCCCCTAAGAGGCCGATGGTGATAAATATTCGGGTCTCCGGAGAAACCAGAAGACGTTCGGTCATCAGGGTGGCCGAGAATCCCAGAAGGAAACTGCCAGATACGTTGACCACAAAAGTCCCCCAGGGAAAAAGGGGAAAAGCGCGGCTTAAAAGTCCGGCCACCAGATAGCGAAGTATTGCCCCCAGGGCTCCTCCCAATCCGACGATAAGTAGTTTCATCTTTCTTTACCTCTGGTTAGCCCTCTCCTCTTGACCTTCCTTGAGGCGCTTGGGGACCACCTGCGTTCCCAACTCATAGAGAAGAATCATGGGGATGGCAAGAAGAAGCTGGGTGAATATATCGCTGGGAACCATCACCGCTGCCAAAAAATAAAGGCTCAACCAGGCCATCCGCCGCTGTCGGCGGAAATATTCTCGGGAGACAAGACCCAGCCGGCCGGCGGCATACATAAGAAAGGGGATCTCAAAGATCAGCCCAAAGGTAAGGATAAGCTTGGCGCAGAAGGTAAGATAACTTTCCACTCGGGGCAGAGCGATGAGGTCCTGATTGGCAAAACCCAAAAAGAAGCTGAGGATGATGGGGAGAACTACCAGAAACCCAAAGAGCCCTCCGGCCACAAATAGCCCCAGGGCTCCCAGAAGGAACTTGCGGGCCAGCCGGCGTTCGTGGCTGTAAAGCCCCGGGGAGACAAAGCGCCAAAGTTCAAAGAGAACCACCGGGAAGGCCAGTATAAGCCCCACCCAGAAGGAGACCTTAAGATAGGCGAAAAAGGCCTCCGGCAAGGCGGTGAAGACCAGGAAGGGATCCTCCCCGGGGAAAGAGCGGGAAAGGGGTTGGGTCATAAGGGCGAAGATCTGACGGGAGAAGGCGTAGGCCAAGACCCAGGCCAAAAGAATGGCCACCACAGCGGTAATCAGCCTTTTTCTCAGCTCAGCCAGGTGAGCGGATATAGGCAGACGGAGAAAATCCATGGTTTAGCCGGTCTCTGAAGTTCGGGGAGGCCTTTCGTTTTTTCCCTCTTCTGGGGGTAAAGGGCCCTCTTTGGGGGGAAGGCTTTCCCCGGTGTCTTTCTCTTTTTGAGGGGCCTTTTCTCCAGGGCCTTCAGAGCCTTTTTCTTCTTGAGGCCTCCTGACGGGCTCATGGAGATCTTCCCAGCGGGGCGGCTCTAGATCCTCTATCTCAAGCTCTCTTTTTACCTCATTGGCGGTCCGGCGAAATTCGGCCACTCCCCTGGCGATAGTCTTGGCCAGTTCTGGCAACCTTTCGGGCCCCAGGACAATAAGGGCCACAATAAAGATAACAATCAGCTCCGGGACTCCGATGCCAAACATTTCCTAGCCCTCAATGAAGACCTTAGAGTTTAACCTCCCTAAAAGACAAAAAAGCTCATAGGCAATAGTTCCTGCCGCCTCGGCCAATGATTCTGCCCGGATATCTCCTTCGGCTCCAGAGCCAAGGAGGAGGACTTCATCCCCTACATCTACTCCTTCTACCTCGGTGACATCAAGAAAAAGGGCCCTCATACAGACAGACCCCACTACTGGCACCCTCTTCCCCCTTACCAGGGCCCAACCCCGGCCTGAGAGTGTTCGCAGGTAGCCATTATCGTAGCCTACCGGGACAACGGCTATCTGGCTAGGCCTTTGGGGCCTGAAGAGCAGCCCATAGCCGACCCCCTGGCCCGGGGAGACCTTTTTGATTTCTATTATTCGACTCAGGACCTTCATGGCCGGTCGAAGCCGAAGGACTTTCTCACAGGCTGGGTGGGGGAGGGCTCCATAGATGGCTATCCCCGGCCTGATAGCAGTAAACCGGGCCTCCGGATAGAGAATAGCCCCGGCCGAGTTGGCTAAATGGGCCAGAGGAAGGGGGTATCCGAGATCCCTTATTCGCTTAAGGGTAGCCTTAAAACGGAAGATTTGTTCGCGGGTGAAAGGTTCTTCCGGGCCGCTTAGGGCCAGGTGGGACATGAGGCCCGTCAGGTTTAATCCTTCCTTTAGAATTGCTTCCAGGGCCAGATCGAGCTCTTTTCCCTCAAGGCCCAGACGCCCCATGCCGGTATCCACCTTGAGGTGAAACGCTGTCTTCGGGGCCTCTTGGGCCAGGATCTGGAGCTCTTTTAAGGAGCTTACCGTGGGAGTAATTCTCCCCCGCACTATCTCTTTAAGCCATTCTCTCTCAAAGCCTGAGATGAGAAGAAGGGGTGTTTTGATCCCGGCCTCTTTTATCTTTAAAGCCTCATCTAGTTCGGAGACTCCCAGGAAGAGGGCCCCCTCTTCGGCCAGCACTCTGGATACAGGGATCAGGCCGTGACCATAGGCATCTGATTTGACAACAGGAATTAGATGGGCTGGGGCCACCAGTTGTTTTAGCTGTCGGAAGTTATACCTTATGGCCCCGAGATCTATTTCCACCCAGACTGGTCTTCTCAGATTCTTCTCCTTTCCCGAAAGCGTCAAAGAGTAATTATTACCTGGGTCGTATTTTCTACTTGGCAAAGAAACGGCACCCATTATACTACTTCCTCCGGAATAAATTTAGACCTTCTAGGAGACTTCCATGCTCAAGATTGAGGATCTTTGGGTGGAGGTAGCCGGCCGAGAGGTCTTGAAGGGGATAAACTTGGAGATTCCCTCCGGAGAGACCCATGCCCTGTTCGGCCGCAATGGTTCAGGTAAAACCACCCTTCTCATGACCATTATGGGCTTTGCCGGCTATAAGGTCAAACACGGTCGCATCTTTTTCAAAGGAGAGGATATCACCGATTTGCCCCCGTATGAGCGGGCCCGAAGGGGGATAGGGATCCTCTTTCAGCGACCGCCTACTCTGAGAGGGGTGAAGCTAAGGGACATGCTCACTATCTGTAGTCAGGGGCGATTAAATCCCCAGGAGCTGGCCCTGATCTACGGTTTTGATGATTTTCTGGATCGGGATGTCAATTTGGGATTTTCCGGGGGGGAGATCAAAAAAAGCGAACTCCTTCAACTCCTGGCCCAGAATCCAGATCTGGTCCTCCTTGATGAACCGGAGTCTGGCGTGGATATGGAAAACCTTCAGGTCATAGGTCAGATGATCCGGCGCCTTCTTGAAAAAGACGTCCATCGTCGTCGCACCAAGTCTGGCCTGATCATCACCCATACCGGTTTTATTCTCAATTATGTTACTGCTGACCGTGGCTACGTCATGCTGGATGGGCAAATCTATTGCCACGGCAATCCCTTGGAGATCTTTGAAGGGATCCAAAAACATGGCTATGAGGAGTGCCTACGATGCCTGAGAAGGATATAGATCTCAGCCGTTTTCGTTCGGCCAAGGAGGCTCCGGCCCCGCACGATTTAGGTGAGCTGACCGCCGAAGAGGTAGAACGGCTCCAGGAGACCGGAATCGACTTACGAGAGAAAGGCCGTTCTGGAACATTTGTTCAAACAAACTGTAGTGTTGTCCACTGTACTGCCCGTCCCAAAGGTCTGGAGCTTCTTCCGGTAACCGAGGCCCTGAAACGCTATTCCTGGCTGGAGGACTACTGGTGGAAGGCGGTCTCTCCCGAGGCCGACGAGTTTGTCAAGGCCACCGATGTTGATCTTGATAATGGCTATTTCATTCGGGTTCTACCAGGAGAAAAGGTTGTTTATCCGGTTCAGACCTGTCTTTACATTCGCGAGGAAAACATCGCCCAGAAAGTCCATAATATTATTATCGCTGAAGAGGGGGCCGAACTGCACGTAATCACCGGTTGCACCACCGCTCCTCATCTGGTTTCAGGCCTCCACATTGGTGTCTCCGAGTTTTACGTTAAGGCTGGCGCCAAACTGGTCTTCACCATGATCCACAACTGGTCAGAAAACATTCACGTCCGGCCTCGAACAGGAATCTTTGTTGAAGAGGGTGGGAGCTTTCTCTCCAACTATATTTCTCTTCGGCCCGTAAAATCCATCCAGACCTATCCCACGGCAAGACTTCGGGGCCCGGGGGCCCTGGCCCGTTTCAACTCTGTAATTGTTTCCCCGGCCGGTTCCTTTCACGATGTTGGCTCTCGGGTATATCTTTCCGGTGAGGGAAGCCGGGCGGAGATAGTCTCTCGAACCATCTCCTATGGAGGTACCATTGTTGCCCGGGGCCACCTTATAGGCCAAGCCCCAGAGATTAAGGCTCATCTGGAGTGTCAAGGGCTTATTCTGGCCGAAAATGGTGTCATAAGGGCTATTCCCGAGCTTGAGGCCCATCTTCCCAATGTGGATATGTCTCACGAGGCGGCCGTAGGCAAGATTGCCCAGGAAGAAATCGAATATCTTATGGCCCGCGGTCTTGACGAAGATGAGGCCACCTCGACTATCGTCAGGGGCTTTCTCAACGTCAAGATTGAAGGTCTGCCCATGGATCTCCAGGCCGAGATCGACCGGGCCATTGAGGAGTGTCAGAGGGAGGGGATGTAAACTGAGGGGGGCTCCGCCCCCCTTATGATTAGCAGGCTCAGCCAGAGCCGGCCTGGTTGAACTGAAGGGCCAGAAGATCCATACCCGTGGCCGGCCGGACATCATCGATGGTAACGATGAGGCGGACGTTCTTGCCAGCCGCCGGATGGTTAAAATCTGCCACCACCCGATCTTCC
The DNA here is from genome assembly GCF_011207455.1 of Thermosulfuriphilus ammonigenes. Lineage (GTDB taxonomy): Bacteria > Desulfobacterota > Thermodesulfobacteria > Thermodesulfobacteriales > ST65 > Thermosulfuriphilus > Thermosulfuriphilus ammonigenes. The sequence continues at coordinate 841,548 of NZ_CP048877.1, read as the reverse complement.
TTTATCTCTTTAACCAGAAAGAACATCTTTTTCCCTGGGGTAACGTCCTCCTCATAGAACTCCCCCTCCTTAAGTTGTTCTGGATGCTTAAGGTTCTCAAGGGGGACCTCATTTATTAAGGATTCGTCATAAGGCCCATAGGCCTGTTCAGGGGGGATGGTTACGGTGATAGTTTCCGCCTCCTCCCGACCAGCAATGGCCTTTTCCACCGCGGGGATGATTCTCTCCCGCCCGTAAATAAAACGGGCCTTCATCGGACGGCTGAACCAATCTGGGGCCTTGCCGTCTTCGATCTCCAGACGATAAGTCAGGGTAACTACAGTATCTGGGGCAACCTTCACCTCGTCCTCCTTAAAAGGGATTTATGAATTGAATGATTCCAGGTTCTTTACAAGCTAACATTACCTTGGTGGTTGTCAACCAAGATGTTGGGGTGAAAAATAGAGATTTTGAGAGAAATAAAGAGTTTGCTTAGAGAAGAAACCCTCCTTGACAGTGGTCATCCTCCTGGGTAACGTTTTAGATCCTTAGAGTGGGGATGTAGCTCAGCTGGGAGAGCGCCACGTTCGCAACGTGGAGGCCGAGGGTTCGAATCCCTCCATCTCCACCAGTTAATCCGGCCGCCGTCCTTCTTCTTTAGGTGTCTGTCTTGAGGCCCTTCCATTAACTTCTTGTCTCTGCTTGCCATTTTAAGGATTATCACTTAAATGACCTGGAACCTCCTGGGTTTTTGTCCCCAATTTTTAGACCATCATTTCTTAGGCAAAGAGACTAGGTACTATTTGCTAAGAAAGCCGATTTATGGTCGATATAAAATTAAGTAGCGGTTTTTTTAGCCCTTTTTAAGTCTAATGGTTGCTGGAGCGGATATGGAGCACCGAGAGAAAGACGATTCCTTTCCCCCGGGGTATCTGGCCGCCTGGCAGAGTCTTATAGAGGGTCTGCCAGATCCGGCCATGGTTATTGGCTTAGATTTCAGGATCATCTTGGCCAACGAGGCTCAAGCCCGGCTTTTGGGCCGGTCTCGTGATGAGATTGTTGGGGAGTTTTGTTATCGACTACTTCATGGGGCCGAGGCCCCGCCCCCGTTTTGCCCCCATGTGCTTACCCAGGAAAAAGGCAGGGCCCAAAGCGCCCAGTTTTATGAGGAACCACTGGGGCATGTCAGGGTTACAGTCTCTCCCCTTAAGGGACAGGATGGTCAGGTTTTAGCTGTCTTTCACCTCATTAATGGTCTCGATACCCTTGAAAAAACCCGCGAGGATCTTCTTCAGCTTGAGGCCCGTTATCGGGCCATGATCGAGGGCTTTGAAGGTTTTTTGTATATCTGTTCTTCCGATTACCGCATTGAATTCATGAATCGGGCTATGAGGTCCTGGTTAGGACCATCGGGGCTGGGCCGTCCCTGCTATGAGGTTATCTTTGGTCAGAAAGACGTCTGTTCCTGGTGTCCGAACTCCCGGGTGCTTAAGGGGGAGACAGTTCGCTGGGAAATTCAGAATCCTGTTGACCGGCGCTGGTACTATGTCATCAGCACCCCTATTAGCTATCCGGAGGGGACCTCCTCGGTGATGATCCTCCTTTTGGACATTACCCGGCGCAAGGAACTTGAGGATTCCCTTCTCAAAAGTGAGATCAAGTACCGGACTTTGGTGGAAGACGTCCCGGTGGGGCTTTACTGGTCCACCCTGGAGGGAGAGATTCTGGAGGCCAACCAGGCCCTGGTGGATCTTCTCCGCTATCCTGACCGTCAGAGCCTTCTTAAGGCCAACGCCGGTGATCTTTATCTCGATCAGGAAGACCGCCATCGGCTTCTTCGACTCCTCAAATCTCAGGGAGCTGTTAGCAGCTTTGAGACCCGTCTGCGGACCTTTACCGGACAGACAGTCTGGGTGAGGATCTCCGCCCGTCTGGTAAAGGAGGGAGAGCAGATCTTTCTCCGGGGGGCCATAGAGGACATTGATTCTATTAAGAAAACGGAGCTGGCCCTTAAAGAGAGTGAGACCCGTTTTCGGGCCATCAGTCAGATGGCTCCAGACGCCATCGTTCTTATGGATAAAGAGGGGCGAATAATTTTCTGGAATGAGGCGGCCAGGCGTATCTTTGGCTATTCGGCCCAGGAGGCCCTGGGGCAAGAGCTTCATCTTTTTTTGGCCCCGGAGAAATACCACCAACGTTATTCCAGGGCCTTTGAGCGCTTTAAGACCACAGGCCAAAGCAGACTCTCCGGGAAGACTTTAGAGTTTACTGCTGTCAGGAAAGACGGCAGTGAGTTTCCCATAGAGGTCTCTCTTTCCCTCCTCCGTTATCAGAACGAGCCAGTTTTTTTGGGGATCATTCGGGATATAAGCTTACGCAAGAGGGCCGAGGAGGAGATTCGCCGTCGGGGGGCCATCCTGGAGGCCATAAGTTTGGCGGCCGGCCGCTTTCTTCGGGCTAATATTGACCGACAGACCCTGAGTGATGTTCTCTCCCGACTAGGTCAGGCCACCCTGGCTGACCTGGTTCTTTTTCTGGAGATTCCCCTCTCCGGGGAGGCCATCTTTCGGCCCTGTTGCTCCTGGAGCCCCCGGGGACCTTCCTCCGTTACTCTTTCCGAGGGCCCTGTCACTCTGGGGCCGGATCTTTGGCGAAGGTTAAAGGCCCCCGGAAGTGAGCCTTTCTGGGGGAGCGCTGATCATCTTCCCCCGCGGGAGCGGGAGATCTTTCGCAAAATGGATATCTCTTCTCTGATTTTTGTTCCGGTGTTGGCCGGTGACAGACCTTGGGGAGTGCTCCTTTTTGGTTATCAGCAGACCAGACCCTGGTCCTTATCAGAATCTGAGGCCCTTAAAGCCGCCGCCGATATTATCGGCGCCGCCCTTTTCCGGGAGCGGGTGGAGCAGGAGCTTCTGAAGATGGAAAAGTTGCGCTCTCTGGAACTGCTGGCCGGGGGTATCGCCCATGACTTCAACAACATTCTTACCGCCATCTTGGGCAATGTTTCTTTGGCCAAAGTTCTGGACAAAGACGGACGTCTTTCCCAGATTCTGGATCAGCTAGAGAAGGCCTCCTTGCAGGCCCGCAATCTCACCCAGCAGTTGCTCACCTTTGCCAAAAGTAGTGTTCCGGTGAAGAGAAGGGAGGACATCGGTCGCCTTCTCACGGAGACCGTAGAGTTTTCTCTCAGTGGTTCAAACGTCAAGGCCCGCTTTGAGATAGCCCCGAACCTCTGGGCCGTAGAGGTGGATCAGGCCCAGATTACCCAGGTCATTCAGAACCTGGTGGTTAATGCCAAACAGGCCATGCCTCAGGGAGGCACCCTGGAGGTGCGGGCCGAAAATGTGCTCATTGATCGGGGAGAAGATATCCCTTTTGCCGCCGGGGCCTATGTTCGTCTCCTTATTCGGGACGAGGGTGTGGGCATCCCGGCTGACCTGCTAGATAAAATCTTTGACCCTTATTTTACCACCAAGCAAGAGGGAAGCGGTCTGGGGCTGGCCATTGTCCATTCTATAGTCTCCAAACATGGGGGGTGGATTGAGGTAGATTCTGTTCCGGGAGAGGGGACCACCTTTGCCATATACCTGCCGGCCCTCAAAGGGCAGGCTCCTGACAGAGAGGAGCCACCAGAGACGGCCTTTCGAGGTCAGGGGAAGGTTCTGATTATGGATGATGAACGCCTGGTTCGGGAGACCCTGGGGAGCATGCTGGAGGCCCTGGGCTATGAGGTTATGTTTGCCAGAGATGGTCAGGAGGCCCTGGAGCTCTACCAGACAGCCCTTGAGGCTGGGTGTCGCTTTGATCTGGTGATCATGGATCTGACTATCCGGGGAGGTATGGGGGGACGGGAGACCATCGAACGGTTGCGGGAGATGGATCCCCAGGTGAAGGCCATTGTCTCCAGCGGTTATTCCGATGATCCGGTAATGTCTGATTTTCGCCGCTACGGTTTTCTAGATGTGGTAGCCAAACCCTATCGCATGGGAGAGCTTATAGAGGTTCTCAAGCGAATAAGTCCTTCTGTTGCCGCCAATTAGGACATCTCTTTCCATTCTTCTTTAGAAGCCCTAGATTTCTCTTAAGATGAAAGCGACAGGCCTGAGGGCCCGGCGTCGTTCCTACCTGAGCCTTCTTTTGGTGGCCGCCCTTATTGGGGCTCTGGCCGCGGTGGGGACGGTAGTTTTCAGGTATCTCATTTTTTTCTTTCAAGAGCTCTTCTGGCCCAAGGGGGAGACCTTCCTGGCCCGAGTTCAGGCTGCTCCCTGGTGGTACAAACTTCTTGTTCCGACCATAGCTGGTCTCGTGGTAGGGCCAGTAGGTGCCTTTTGGGCCCCGGAGATTAGGGGGCCAGGGGTCTCAGAGGTCATTGCCGCTGTGGTTCGGCATCTCAGCTTTATTCATCACCGGGTAACCTTCCTCAAAACCCTGGTGACCAGCTTTCTTCTCGGAGCCGGGGCCTCGGTGGGCCGGGAGGGGCCGGTGGTTCATATTGGGGCCTCTATCGGCTCCAGCCTGGGGCACCTGTGGAAGCTTCCTCTTGAATTCCGTAAGGTGGCCCTGGCCTGCGGTGCAGCGGCCGGTATAGCCGCTACTTTTAATGCCCCGGTAGCCGGAACCCTCTTCGCCCTGGAGGTAATCCTATTTGATCTAGAGGTCTCACATTTGGCTCACATCGTTGTAGCCGCAGTGGTGGCCTCGGTAGTGGCTCATCATTTTTGGGGACCACTGCCGACCTTGGCCGGGGTTCATTTCCAGGATGAAAGCCACCTTTTTCTGGCCCTTTATCTGCTTATCGGTCTGGTAACCGGGCTGATGGCCATAGTCTTCATCCGTCTTATGTCCTTCCTAGAAGACGTTCTGGTGAGGTTTAAACTTCCCCTTTGGTCTATGCCGGCCGTTGGAGGAATTCTCCTGGGGGCCTTGGCCCTCAAGTTTCCCCAGGTGATGGGGGTGGGTTACGAGACTATTAATGCCGCCCTTGAGGGTATGCTTCTGCCCTCTCAGGCCATATCTTTGGCTTTCCTGAAACTCCTGGCCACCTGTTTATGCCTCGGTGCGGGGATGTCCGGAGGAATCCTGGCCCCCTCTTTGGTTATTGGGGCCTGTTTGGGGGTGGGGTTGGGCTCCAGCCTGGGTCAGCTATTCTCCCTTCCTGTTTCCCCCGTAAACTGCGCCTTGGTGGGGATGGGTGCCATGGTAGCCGGAGGTACCTTGGCCCCTATTACGGCTATAATTACGGTTTTTGAACTCACCTATGACCACAATGTCATTCTTCCTCTGATGGTGGCCTGTGTGGCCAGCGTAGTCATTGTTCGGGGGCTCTTTGGCTACTCTGTGTACGAGATGAAACTTCTCCGCCAAGGACACCGGCTCCTGCGCGGCCACGATCTGAACATTCTCCGGTGTCTCCCCGTAAAAGACTATATGATTCCTCCCCCGGAGACCGTTAGAGTGGATACTCCCTTGGGAGAACTGATTCGTCGGGCTATAGAGAGCCCCTATCCCCACTTTGTTGTCCTGAATAGAATGGGTCTCTTGGCCGGTGTGCTTTCTTTAAGGGATCTGCGTCCAGCCCTTCCCCTTCAGAGAGACTTAGAGCCCCTCATCTTGGCCTATGACCTCATGACCAGGGAGGTGATTACCATCTCTGAGAAGGGCGATCTGGGCGAGGCCTTAGAGATCTTTCAACAGCACCCGGTTTCCTTCCTCCCGGTGGTCGGAGAGGACAACCCCCGGAGAGTTTTGGGAATCCTTCGTAGGGAAGATGTTCTTTCAGCCTATCATCAGAAAATCCTCAAAGAAAGGGTCCTTTCCTGCCCCCTTTGAAAACAATTTCTCTTTTTGGGTACGCCTCTAACTTATTGATTTCATTAGCTTATTATTCCTTATATGGAAATATTTTTCCGCTTATATAGAAAATAATTTTCAAGAACCAAAAAATATAGGCTTATTCTCCCCTTTCTTTTGTAAAAGTGTCTGTTTTTATCCGACACTTTGGGGGCCGGGCTCTCTTTTTTCAGAAGCCATCCTTCTTCATTTAAGTCAAAGATTTCCGATAGTTAGCCAATTTCTGCTTCTTGGTGGCACCGATGTTGCTAGAAGATACCAATAAATACAAAAAAGGAGGCCTTCTTATGGAACAGTCTGCATCCATAGAGGAGATGGTCGTCAAGATCCAGGAAATTAAAGCCGCGGTCGAGGAAGAGTTCCTGGATAAGGCCAACGTTCTGGGGGTGGGTATCGGCTACAAGGAGGTGGGGGGTAAAGAAACTACCGATCTCTGCCTTCAGGTCTATGTGGAAAAAAAGCTTCCTCAAAAGGAGCTGGTTGCTGAAGCTCTGGTTCCTGAGACCGTAGATGGCCTGCCCACCGATGTGGTGGAGGTAGGAGTAATTGAGGCTCAAACCTATACGGCCTGTATCCGGCCGGCCCGGCCTGGCTACAGTATCGGTCACTATCGTATTACGGCTGGCACCTTTGGAGCTCTGGTGAAAAGTAAATGTTGTAGCGGAGTCTATATTCTCTCTAACAACCACGTCTTGGCCAACTCCAACAACGCCCGCATCGGTGATCCTATTCTCCAGCCCGGCCCCTATGATCGGCGTCCTTGTGAACCTCGGGTCATCGGTCGATTGGCAGCTTTTGTCCCCATTCATTTTGGCCGAGGGGCTTATAACTTGGTCGATGCTGCCCTGGCCCGCCCCATAGACTATCGCTATGTCATGCCCTATTTCCCCAACGGGGAAATTCCGAGGGGAACTACCGTGGCTCGTCTGGGGATGAAGGTGGTCAAGTTTGGTCGGACTACCCAATACACCCGGGGCATCGTCCGGGGAGTGGATGTCACCGTAGGCGTCCGCTACGGGGGAGGGAAGGTGGGTTTTTTCCGCAACCAGATCCTGACTACCAATATGTCCCGGGGAGGAGACTCTGGTTCTCTGTTGCTATCTAGTGATGGTCGAGCGGTAGGGCTTCTTTTTGCTGGCTCTTCAGCCGTAACCATCCACAACAATATCCACAATGTCCTTATTGCCCTGGGAATAGAAATCTTGACCGCCTAAAGGAGCACACCTCCTGATGTGGCGGCAAAAAATTCTGTAAGGAGGAGAGAATATGGAAATGTTTGATAAAAACTTTTTGAATGAGGCCTCAGAGATGGAGGTGGCTGCTGAGGTGGCCCAGATGGAACAAGCCATTTTGGATAAGAAAGAACAGGGCCAGGAGAGCGAGGCGGAGATGCTGGAGCTCATTAAACACCTCAAATTTAAGCCCGAGGCCATTGAAGCAGAGATTCAGAAGGAGAAAGAACTGGCCGAAATTAAGGCCCGGGAGACCGAGGAAGCCTTTCAGCTTCAAAAAGAGGAGGGTCTCTGTGTGGAGACAGTGGGAGAGGAGATTCTCGACCAGTTAGTGCTGGAGACCAATGTCGTCTCCGGAGGAACCCCTGGTCATTATCTGGATGTCACTCCATATCACTTCTGGTGTCACGTGAGTCGTCACAATGAGGGAGGCGTTACCAGGGGCAGTTGCTCAGGCAGTCGGGCCTCTCGAAAAATGTTTCTCTATGCCCATGCCCAGGGAGATGGTCTGGGCTGGACTGATGACAACGACGTAACCACCTATGGCCGGTTCTTTTATGCCTTTTGGCCCCGAAAGATTGGCACGGTGAGGGTTTTCCTACCTGTGGTCACGCGAGGCTGGTATCAGATTCGATCTAACGACAAATGGTGGAACTCCAAGGAGGCCGTGGTAGATCTGCGGGCCTCTGTTAGGCTCTATCAGAACTACTGGAGCCCCACGGTGGAAAGACGTCTTTTCCGGCGAGCCGATGACAACATTAATGAAAGCGGCCGTCTGGACCTTTATCAGGCCTTCTACTCGGCCTCGATGGCCGTGGGAGCCAATAAATGGGTTATCGCCCAGGTGTCGTTAAGGCTTCGGGTGGAGACCGAGGGTAGTGGAACCCTGGCCACTCTTAGCTTCCGGAATCCAGACTGTATTTTTATCCCTGGGGTAAGGTTTGAGTTCGCCTGATCCGGCCTCCGGGAGGAGGAGGTGGGCAGGGCGGGAGTTGAACCGGTGAGGTTTTCTCCCGCCTTTTTGCTTGATTGCTTTCTTCTTTACGGAAAATGGCGTTTCAGAATCCGTCAGGATAAATTCGCTGAGAAGAGGTGACCATGAACAAGGAAGAAATAGAGGCCGTCCTTAACGAACTTATGTATCAGGGAATTATCGTTGGCTATGAGATTCCTTTAACGGAGATCCCCCTCCGGGTAAAGGTCTTGGTATCAAGCTCCACTCCAGATCTCCAGCGCCGGCTCAAAGAGGCCCTTCCCGGAGTTTCTCTAGAGATTGAAGAGACCGGCCCCATCGAGGCCCAATAAGTAAGTCCATCCTCTCTTAGATACTTACCCTTTCCAGCAAAAGATGATATATGCTTGACCCCTGACTTCTTTATTACTTTTTGAGGCTATGAAGACTGTCTCTGAGCTAAAAAGTCTCCTTTCTCGTCTCGACGGCCGAGGCTATAAGGCCTATCGGGAGCTAGAAGGCATCTATCGGCTGGCCCCAGAATTGTCTTTCTACCTGGATCGGGCCCAGGGAGATCCCTTTGCCGCCCCCAGTCGGGTCCGGGTGAGGTTGGCCATGGCCGAGGCCCGTTTCCCAGCGGCGCTTCTGAGCAACCAAGTCCGGAAGATGGCCCTTCAAGACTATATCCTCCGGGCCTTTGCCCGAGAGCTCAAGGCCCTCTCCAGGCCCCGAGGGACAGGAGGAAGCGGCCTTTACCGGGTCGATGCCGGGGGTCAGGAGATAATCTTTCGTTCTGGATGCCTGGTTGAAGAGGAGTTCGTCGAGGTTCGCTTCTTTATGGGATTGCCGGCTGCCGGAAGGAGGATTTTAGGCCAAACGGCCCTTTCCATGATCTTGGAAGAAATTCCCCGGGCGGCCCGGGCCCTGAGATACTCTTTTCATCCGGCCCGTGAGCTAGAGGCCTTTGTTGATCTGGTTGAAGATGTCGAATACATCAGGGGCCAGCTTGATGATCTGGGGCTGGTGGCCTTTGTGGGAGATGGAGCCATCCTCCCCCGCCGCTCCGGGGTGGATGATCGCCCCCTTAAAGAGGGAGCGGTGATCTTCTCAAGCCCCCCAGAGCTCAGGGTTAAGCTGGATACCAGACACCATGGATCCGTCTCGGGGATGGGTATCCCTTCAGGGGTAACCCTTATCGTCGGGGGTGGCTTTCACGGCAAGACCACCCTCCTTGAAGCCCTATCCCGGGGAGTCTATCCCCATATCCCCGGAGATGGCCGACAGTGGGTGATTACCCATTCCCGGGCGGTTAAGGTCCGGAGTGAAGATGGCCGTTTTGTGGCTGGGGTGGACATCTCCCCCTTCATTGCCGATCTTCCCCTGGGACGCTCCACCAGGTTTTTTTCTACCGAGGACGCCTCGGGCTCAACCTCTTTGGCCGCGGCCATCATGGAGGCCCTAGAAATAGGGGCTAAGGTATTGCTTATAGATGAAGACACTGCGGCCACCAACTTTCTTATCCGCGATGCCCGGATGCAGGCCCTTATCCCTCGAGACAAGGAACCCATTGTGCCTTTTGTGGATAAGGTGCGTCTTCTTCTGCGGGACTATGGGGTCTCGACTATTCTTGTTCTTGGAGGCTCAGGAGACTATCTCGATGTGGCCGATCGAGTTATTGCCCTTGATAACTATCGCGTTTATGACCTTACCGCCAGGGCCCGAGAGGTAGGCCGCCGTCTTCCTAGCCGTCGGCAGCCAGAGGGAGGGGACAGCTTCGGTCTGGTTTGCCCGCGCCGTCCTCTCCCGGAGAGCTTTAAGCCCCGAAGAGGGCGGCGCGAAAGGGTCAAAACCCGGGGGCTGAGAGAGATCATCTTTGGCCAAGAGGTGATCGATGTCTCCCTGGTAGAACAACTGGTGGATGACTCCCAGGCCCGGACTATCGCCGAGATTATCCGCTACTTCGGCCACCACTTAGCCCCCAAAGGAGTTGGTCTCAGGGAGGGCGTGGAGATGGCCCTTGAACTCATCAGGCAGAAGGGCTTTGATGCCCTGGTGGGCTATCCGGCGGGAGATCTGGCCTTCCCCCGCTCCTTTGAGGTGGCAGCCGCCATCAATCGTCTAAGGAGCCTGAAAGTCCAGCAACTTACTGACTGAGCCGAGAAGCCGCGGGGGTGCCAATCTCTTCAAAGGGGCGACGTCTTAGGCGGTGGGGCAGGGCTAAGGTTTCGGCCACCCGGATGTCTTCCTCGCTTATTTGGCATTGGCCGCGGAAGGCGGCGTGGGCCCTGGCCGTCTTGACCACTGTTAAGTCGGCCCGATGACCGTCAACCCCTAGGGTGACTATCCTTTTGGCAATTTCATAAAGAAGCTCTCTGGGGATATCTATCTCTTTTATCCTCTCACGGGCCGTCTTAATTCTCTCCGACAGAGATTGATTCTCTTCGGCAAACCGGCGACAGAAGCCCTCAGGGTCAGCCTCAAAGGCTGCCCGGCGCTCCATAATGAGAACCCGGGAGTTTGGGTCCCTGATTCCCTCCACGGTGACGCAGAGCCCAAAACGATCAAGGAGCTGGGGCCTTAGTTCTCCTTCCTCGGGGTTCATGGTCCCCACTAACACAAAGCGGGCCGCATGGGCAAAGCTGAGCCCCTCCCGTTCGACAAAATTGATGCCCATAGCCGCAGCGTCAAGAAGGGTGTCCACCAGGTGGTCATCGAGGAGGTTCACCTCGTCTACGTAGAGAATCCCCCGGTTAGCCGCGGCCAGAATACCGGGTTCAAAGCGCCTTTTACCCGTCTTCAGGGCAGCCTCGATGTCTAGGGTCCCTACCACTCGGTCCTCGGTTGCCGAAAGAGGGAGATCCACCACCCGTATCTTTCGTCTAATATGGGGCAGGCTCCCCTGGGAACGAAGCCTTTCCTCACACTGGGGGCAGAGATGGTCTCTGTCTTCAGGGTCACACTGGAAGGGGCAACCTTCGACCACCTCTATCTCCGGGAGGATCTCCGCCAGGGCTCTAACCACAGTGGATTTGCCAGTCCCTTTTTCGCCCCGGATAAGGACTCCACCGATGGAAGGATCAATGACATTTAAAATCAGGGCCAGCTTCATTTCTTCTTGGCCGACGATGGCCGAGAAAGGGTAGACGAAGCGTTTCATCCGCAACCTCCTCAGAGGATCTCTTTGGCGATGCGAACCATCTCCTCCGCCCGGAGGGCCTCGGGGGTAAAATACCGGGCTTCAAGAAGAGTCGCCAGCCTTTGGGCCATTTGGAGTTTGATCAGGCCAGTTTCGGTGTCAATGACCACAAATTCCACTTGAGGGAACCCCTCCGCTAGGCGGCGAGCTAAAGCCTCGATTTCCTGACGGGGCTTTTCTCCGGTAAGACTTACGTTGCCCCGACCATCGGTGATAAGAAACACGGTAACCTTGAGGTCTGGTTCGCGGCGCAGGGTCTGTCGGAGAAACTCTTCCAGACGCAAGAGGGCGGCAGAAAGAGGGGTTGAACCTCCCACAGGGAGACCCTCGAGGATCCTGGCGGCTATCTCCACGGAGTTTGTCGGAGGCAACACCATCTGGGCCTCCTTTCCCCGAAAGATCATCAATCCTACCCGATCTCGTCGTTGGTAGGCCGAGAGCAGGAGGCTCATGATGGCCCCTTTCGTTTCAGCCATTCGGGCCTCAGCCCCCATGGAACCTGAGCCATCAACGCAGAAAAAAAGCAGATGGCCCGTCCGGCTCTCCCGGAGCTTTTCTCGGAGATCCTCTTCACGAATGATGAGGCGCCCGCTGTCTCTTCCGCGGAGGGCCTGATAGGGAGCAGCGGCCCGGATGGTGGCGGCCACAGCAAGATCCCTCACCCGGCCTTGAGGGATAACTGCCCGGACAAATCGTCCTCGAGGATGCTTGTTTAAGGTGGCCGATCGTCTCCCGGAACGGGCCCAGCGTCTTTTGCGATCGGCTCGGGTAGAAAATGGTCTTACAGTGAAGGTCTCTCCTACCTCAAAGATTTGATCAACCCCCTCATTTTCCGAGACCTGTTGGGGATCATCCTGTGGTGAAGGGCCGTTAAGGCCTGCCTCACTCCCCTTTGGGCCTTCTTCCGACCGTTCTCTTCTATGGGTCTCCTGGGAGACCTGGGGGCTTTTCCCCTGGCCCTCATTTTTTTCTGGCTCCTTCTCTGGGGGCTTCTTCCTCCCTTTCTGGTCTCTCTGGGGATCTTTTTTCTGTCTGGCTTCGGCCTCCCGACGCCGGTGTCTCAAGACCATATCGGCCACAGCCAGGACATCATCATAGGTGACCTCAAGGCGACCGTTTAGGGCGGCATGGGCCATAGCCGCCGTCTGGAGAATGAGATCAGCTCGATGACCGGGAACCCGGTTTTTTCGACAAAGTTCAGCCACAAAGGATCGGATGCTCCGGCTCAGAGAGACAGAAGGCAGAATCCTCTGAGCCTGGAGGATTTTTTGCTTTAGCCTGGCCTCTTCGTCTGCATACAGGGCTCGAAAAGAGTCCGGGGCCTTCTCAAACCAGAGACGGCGATGGATGATCTCTGCCCTGATGTCCGGATTCTTTTCCCCGGTGACCGTCACGCAGAGACCAAAGCGGTCTAAGAATTGAGGAGAGAGCTCTCCTTCTTCGGGATTCATGGAGCCGATAAGGATGAAGCGGGCCGGATGGATAAGACTAAGTGACTCCCGTTCCACGATGTTCACGCCACTTTCGGCCACGCTGAGCAGCCCGGCCACCAGGTGGTCAGCCAAAAGATTGACCTCATCAATGTAAAGAACACCGTGGTTGGCTCGGGCCAGCAGCCCCGGATGAAGCCTCCGGCGGCCGCTTCTTACCGCCTCCTCAAAATCTATGGCTCCAAAGAGGGCATCCTCGGTGATGGAGAGAGGGAGATTGACAAAGGGGGCGGATCTCCTGACAAGCCTCTGACCCTTTTGCTCTCTGGTGCAGGAGGGGCAAAGAGGGCCTTGGGGCCGGCAGCCAAACAGACAGCCCTCTATAACCTCTATCTCCGGGAGGATCTCCGCCAGGGCCCGGGCGGCGGTAGATTTACCGGATCCCTTTTCTCCCCGCAGAAGGACGCCGCAGACCCCCGGGGCAACGGCGGCAATCATCAGGGCCAGCTTCATTTCTTCTTGGCCGACGATGGCCGAGAAAGGGTAGACGAAGCGTCTCATCCACGCCCCCTGGAAGAGAGTTTCCACTAAAGGATAACGATAACGGGTTGGAGTAAAAATGCCAGCGCTTAAGGTCAGCCCCAGGGTTTCCTGACTCTTTCTGGATCAAAGATCTTCTGAAACCTAAAGCGGAGTCTCTTTTTGGCCCCATGATCAGAATTTTAGTTGGCATGTCTTTGGTTGGTACCTAACTTTTGGTGGGGGTGGGGATTTAATTCTTTTAAGGAGGAGTCATGAAGGAGATCTCTGTTCTGGTGGGTGGTCGGGCTGGAGATGGGATTCGCCAGGCCGGAAATACCGTGGCCAGGCTCCTTAATCGATTGGGGTATCGGATCTTTTTCTACGACGATTATCCCTCTCTTATCCGAGGCGGACACAACTTTTCCATCATTCGGGCGGCCGAGAAAAAAATTCTGGCCCATCGAGATCAGGTGGATGTCATCGTGGCCCTTAACCAGGAGACGATAGAAAGACACCGCTGGCGACTTAGATCTGGAGGGATCATTCTCTTTGATTCTCATAAGGTCAAGGAGGAGGGTGGCATCGGGGTTGATCTGCAGCAGATAGTCAAAAGGCATCAGGGAGCACCTATTATGCGCAACACGGCCGCCATTGGGGCCCTGGCCGGTCTTCTGGAGGTGGATTGGGATAAGGTCTCCCGGGTGATCGAGGACACCATTCCTAAGGCCCTGGAGGCCAACCTCCAGATCGCTCGGGAGGCCTATGAGAAGACCATTGGCCTGGGATTCAGGGTTGATCCTCTCAGTCAGCCTCCTGTGCCTCTTGTCAGTGGCAATGAAGCCATAGCCTTGGGGGCCGTGGGAGCCGGGCTCAATATGTATATTGCCTATCCTATGACCCCGGCCTCAAGTATCCTTCACTATTTAGCGGCCCATGAAGAGGCCCTGGGGGTGGTTACTATTCATCCGGAAAGCGAGATAGCCGTGGCCTTAATGGCCCTGGGAGCTGCTTATACCGGAGCCCGGGTCATGGTGGGAACCTCAGGAGGGGGGTTTGCCCTCATGACGGAGGCGGTAAGCCTTGCCGGCCAGGCCGAGATCCCCATCGTTTTTGTAGAGTGCCAGCGGGCCGGTCCGAGCACAGGGGTGCCCACTTACACCATGCAGGCCGATCTTTTCTTTGTTCTTAATGCCGGCCATGGGGAGTTTCCTCGTCTGGTGGTGGCTCCCGGTGATGCTGAAGAGGCCTTTTTTCTTACCGGATTGGCCCTTAACATGGCCTGGAAGTACCAGCTTCCGGCCTTTGTCCTTTCTGATAAACATCTAAGTGAGAGTATCTTTAGCTTTGAGGCAAATGTGGCCCTTGTTAAGCCGGCCCCGGCCCTTATGTGGGACGGCCAGGGAGAGTATCGACGCTACCTAGAGGGTCCAGACGGTCTTTCGCCTCTTGCCTTTCCGGGGGGCAAAGGAGCGGTAGTCAAGGTAAGTTCCTATGAGCATGATCAGTTCGGCATCACCACCGAGGAGCCGGAGGTTATTGCCAGAATGCAAGAAAAGCGTCTTCGCAAGGGAAAGTCCCTGGCCAGGGAACTCGCCGGCCTGGAGACTGTCAAGGTCTATGGAAACCCCGAGGCCGAGGTGGCTTTGGTTTGCTGGGGATCCACCAAGGGGGCCTGTGTGGAGGTGGCTCATAAGGAAGGCTTTCGGGTTGTTCAACCCCTTGTTCTGGAACCATTTCCCGCAAAGGCCGTAGAGAGGGCCCTTGCGGGAGCCACAAAGACCGTTGCCGTAGAGGTCAATGCCACCGGCCAGCTGGCCAGGCTTCTTCAGGGCCACGGGATTAGGGTGGATGAACTCCTCCTTCGCTATGATGCCCGGCCCTTTACTATTGAATCCCTCAGAGAGGGCCTTAAGGGGGTGCTCTAATGGAGAGAAAGAGTCTTAAGACCTATGCCATAAATACTTGGTGCCCGGGATGCGGCAACTTCGGCATTCTCAATGCCCTAACCGAGGCCCTTATTGGGCTTATGGAAGAAGATGATCTTGAGCCCCACCAGGTTGTCTTGGCCTCAGGTATCGGCTGTCATGCCAAAATCGTCGATTACGTAAACATAAACAGCTTCTACTCCCTCCATGGAAGAGTGCCGCCGACTATCTCTGGGATCAAACTGGCCAATCCGGAGCTTACCGTGATCGGCCATGCCGGTGATGGTGATGCCTATGGTGAGGGAATAGAACACCTTATTTTTGCCGCCAAGAGAAACATAGATCTCACCTTTATCGTCCACAACAATCGGGTTTATGGTTTGACCACCGGGCAATTCACCCCCACCAGCCCCAGTGGCTTCAAGGGGCGTTCCACTCCCCAGGGCAGCCCTGAGGAACCTTTCAACCCCCTTGAGATAATGCTTTCGGCGGGAGCCACCTTTGTGGCCCGGGGCTATTCGGCCCGAATCAAACATTTAGCTTCCCTGATCAAAGCCGCTGTAAGGCACCCGGGCTTTGCCTTTATTGATGTGCTCCAGCCCTGTTATACCTTCTTTAATACTTACGATTACTACAATGAAAGGGTCTATGAGCTGGAGGAGGCAGAGCATAACCCTCTGGATTTAGAGGCCGCCTTCTCTAAGGCCAGAGAATGGGCCTATGGGCCCGGCGAAAGGATTCCCATTGGCATCTTCTATCGAGTACAAAGGCCCACTTATGAGGAGCGCCTGCTTAAGGGAAGGGTTCCTGTAAAAATGAGCCCTCAAGGGCTTAAGGAAGTCTTAGAGAGCCATCTATAGAAGAAGGGAGGCAGGAGCCTCCCTTCCTTGTATCTTACTACTTATCTTACCACCACCGTGGTCATGTCCACGCCGGTATTCCCTGTTGCCGGATCAAATGCATAAATGGTGAATTGATAGGCCCCTGGTTCGTTAAGAGAGATGGAGGCGACATAGTAGTTTGTTTTCCCGGAGAACTTAAGGGGTATGGTCTTAAACGGCTGTCCATTTTTTTTGACTATGGCCTTTACCTCATAGGCCTCCGGCTTCCAAAAGGTGTTGGGGGAGACTGGGCAGCCGCACATGGGGGTTACCGTGGCCACCAAACTAAAAGAGGCCGGGGCCTTTAAAAAGGTGTGGGCGGTGGGGTTGGTTACCCGGACAACAAAGCCGGGTATTTCCAGAATAAGACCATCGCCGGTGATATGCTTACCAGGGACAACCCAGGTGGTCACTGTGGCCCTGGCCATGGCCTGAGGCTGACCATAGGGAGCCAGGACTTCGATTTCAATCTTTCGAGGTTCGCTTAAGTCCAAGACAGCTTCAAAGCCTGCCGTACGGTCATCGGTGAGCTTCATGCCCCTTACAATAGGGGTGGTCATTAAGAGCTTGGTATTCCCGGTAGTTCCCTGGATAAGCCCTTTACTGAGGAGTTCCCCCGTTAGGGCGTCGCGAATGGTCACCAAGGCCCCTCCCATGGAAGTGCCGATGAACTTGGCATCTTTGGCCCTGGCTCGGATCATAATCTTGGTCTCTACCGCAAAAGAAGAACCCACCAGAGATAACAGGAAGACTAGAACCAAAAGGGAGGTTAATCTTCGCATCCTTCCCCTCCTTGATAATTGTTTCTAAGGAATAGTCTCTCTACTAGTAAGGTCTCTTGGGGAAAATGCAAGGGATATCTTCTTTTAAAGTGAACAAGCCGGTGTTATCTCCTTTGCAGAAAAGACCAATATTTGCTAGGAAAGGCCCATGTCCCTGGCACGTAACCTTTTATTGATGGTGGGAATCCTCTTGGCCGCGGCCGTCCTTTTCTGGCTGACCAGAGAGGCCCCTCAGGCCCTTAATGTAGTGGTAGTTGCCGAGAGTAGAGAACCGGTGGCCCAGATACTGGAAGCCTTCTCTCAGGGGACGGGGGTTGAGGTTCACCTTGCTGGGCTGGGGCCTCAAGAGGCCCTTAAGCTGGCCAGGAAAGGGGCTTTTGATCTTCTCTGGACAGACAGCCCCCTTTTGGCTGTTGAGGCTCAAAGGGAGGGACTCCTTGAACCCTATCTTCCGCCAGGTTTTGACGACCTCGTTCCTCTGGCCCGCGATAGCGAGGGTTATTGGTTTGGAGTGGCGGCCCGGCTTAAGGTTCTTTTAGTCCATCAAGATCTTAGTCCCTCCCCGACCGGGGTGGAGGATCTCCTTGAGAAGGATTGGTCGGGGAAGGTGGCCCTGGCGAGGCCAGATTCGGCCGATGGTTATCTCTTCTGGCGATCCCTTGAGGAGATTTTAGGGGTCGAAAGGGTGAAATCGGGTCTGTCCCGTCTTCGGAGAAATGGGGCCATTTTTAAGGATTCTGACCAGGAAGTGGCTCATAGCCTGGCGACAGGAGAGGCTCTGGCAGGCCTACTCTACCTCGATAGGGCCTTGCCTGTCCTAAAGAAGGGGCCCTTCCGGCTGATCTTCCCCGATCAGGGCAAACTCTCTTTGGGCACCTGGGCCACCTTTTCCACCGTTGCCCTTATCCGGGGAACCCCAGCCCTGCCGGAGGCCAGACAACTGGTAGCCTACCTCCTCTCTCCGGCGGGGCAGAAGGAAATCTCTCAGGTCTTTGTCGGACGTCTGCCTACCCGTAAGGGTTTGACCGGCTTCTCAGGGATTAAACCTCTTTCCCTGATTGATCTGATGGCTGTTCCCTGGGAGAAACTCTCTCGCCGTTAGGGATTTCTCTGGTCTCATAGGCCTCGATTATTCGCTGAACCAGAGGGTGCCGGACAACGTCCTGCTTGGTGAAGTAGATAAAGGAGATGCCTTCTACGTCTTTGAGAATCTTGGCTGCCTCCACCAGGCCAGAGCGTCGGGTATCAGGAAGGTCTATTTGGGTGATATCCCCGGTTATTACGGCCTTTGAGCTGTAACCCAAACGGGTGAGAAACATCTTCATCTGTTCGCTGGTGGTGTTCTGGGCCTCATCAAGGATGATGAAGGCGTCGTTTAGAGTCCGGCCCCGCATGAAGGCCAGGGGCGCAACCTCGATAACCCCCTTCTGGATAAAGCGAGAGGCCTTTTCAAAGGGGAGCATGTCGTAGAGAGCATCGTAAAGGGGGCGCAGATAGGGATTAACCTTTTCGGCCAGGTCTCCAGGGAGGAACCCCAGTTTCTCCCCGGCCTCTACCGCTGGGCGGGCAAGAACAATGCGGGAAACCTCATTTTTGATAAGATAGGCTATGGCCATGGCCATGGCCAGATAAGTCTTTCCTGTGCCTGCCGGACCGATGCCAAAGACAATGTCATGTTGCCGAATGGCATCAATGTAACGCTTCTGGGTAAGGCTCTTAGGGGTAATTACTCGTTTGCCTGAACTGATGAAGACCGTATCTAGAAAGATATCCTTCAGACGGGCCTGGGGATCAGCCGAAATTATCCTTATGGCGTACTCAACATCGTTGGGATAAAGGGGGTAGCCCTCTTTTAGAAGGCCGTATAGTTCCATGCAGGTTCGATCGGCCAAGTCGGTATCTAGAGGGTCTCCACTTATGGTTACTCGGTTACCACGAACCTTAATGTTGACGTTAAGGGCCTTCTCAATCACCTTGAGGTGGGCGCCCTGTTCTCCATAAAGCCAACGGGCCAGGGCGTTGTCCTCAAGGACTCTTTCAACGGTAGTGGGTTTGTTTTGGCTAAGTTCCATAGATCTCTCTGAGCTCTTTAGGTGCTCCGTAATTTTTATGGTTTTTATTTTAAGTTTTTTACGAATTTGTGAAACATTATAGCCCATTTGTCTTAGAAATAAAGTCTTTAAGGGGGTGGGTATGGAAGCTTTTGCTGTGATTATGGCCGGAGGACGGGGGACAAGGTTCTGGCCTCGATCCCGCCAGGGTCGGCCTAAACAGCTTCTGCCCATTGTTGGCCGGGAGAGTATGCTCCGCCAGACCATAGATCGTCTTCGGCCGCTTTTTCCGGTAGACAAGATCCTGCTGGTTACTGGCTCTGATCTGGCCCCGGAAGTAAGGGCTGAGGTTCCAGAGATCCCTCCAGAGAACATCCTTGTTGAACCCCTGGCCCGTTCCACCGCGGCCTGTGCCGGTTGGGCGGCGATTCATGTTCTGAAAAACTGGGGTGATCACCCTATGGCCCTTTTGCCTTCAGATCATCTCATCGGCCGCCAGGACTTCTTCCGGAGTCTTCTCAAAAAGGCCCTTGAGCTGGCCAGAGACCGGGCCCTGCTGGTGACTTTGGGGATTCAGCCTACCCGGCCAGAGACAGGATATGGTTACATAGAGATGGGAGAGCCCCTTGAAGACAGGTCTGGGGCCTTTATGGTTCGGGCCTTTAAGGAAAAGCCAGACCTGGACACAGCTCAACGTTATCTGGCCCAGAAGACCTTTCTCTGGAACAGCGGGATGTTTGTCTGGCGCCCCTCGGTAATCCTGGAGGCAATTGAGAAATACATGCCTGAACTCTATGAACAGCTTTTGCTTATAGAAAAGGCCTATGGAAGCCCCCATTTTGACCACCTTCTCCGGGAGGCCTTCTCGGCTATGCCTTCCATGTCTATTGATTATGGAGTTATGGAGCGGGCCAGAAATGTGGCTGTCATCCCGGCGGACATCCACTGGAATGATCTTGGTAGCTGGGAGGCCCTTTATGAGATCTCTTCCAAGGATGATCAGGGAAACGTCTGCTCTCCGGAGGTGATCACCCACGAGGTGCGGGACAGTCTTATCCAGGTCTCTTCTGGTCAATTGGTGGCCGCTATCGGGATTGAGGGGATGGTGGTGGTGGTGGAAAAAGATGCGGTCCTTATCTGTCCTCGGGAAAGGCTCCAGGAGGTCCGCCAGGTGGTTAAGGAGCTTGAGAAGAGGGGGTTGAAGAGGGTTCTTTAGGGGCCCCTCCTTCAAGGGGCTTTAGAATTAAGGCCGGGACGTTCAAGGCCCGCTTAACCACCCCTAAGATACCTGAACCGATAGAACTGGGAGGAAGAGGCCAGACAGCCGGATCCCGGATGGGCCCCTTTACCTTTATGGGAATGGAGATAAGAACCTTTTTTTCTCCGGTAAGGATGAACCCTACAAGGGGGATTTTGCTGATGATGGAGTCTATGGTCTTAAGGGGGGCCACCAGGACCTCCAGGTCGGCCTGGGAGGAGAGAAGGTTTATAGTCCCTTCGGCAAAGATCTTCATGGGGCGCCCGTCAATGGCTAGGTAATCTAGCTTCAGGAGGCCGTCTTTCAGCCGGGCTCGGGCCTCAATCCCCTCATAGGCAAAGCCCTCTTTTACCAAATCAGGAAGCCCTCCCTGGAAGATTTCCAGAGGATTGAGGATGGTAAAAATCTTAGAGAGAAGGTTCAAACGATAAATGCGGCCTCCAGAGGAGTGGAAATTAAAATCTCCCTGAGATTCTTCTAAGAGTGGGTTTTCCCGGCCATAGACCTTAACCTTTCCCTCGAGATCAAAGCTTCCCTGAAGAAGATGTCTCTCTCCGAAGAGGCACAAGGCTAGATTTTCAAGATCTCCCTTTTGGGCCGACAGATTGATGTCAAGACCTGCTTCCTGGCCAGGGACGATTTTGATCTTTCCACTAAGATCTATTCCGCAGTAGCGGGCCTCTTTGAGATCGATGAGGATTTTTTTATCCAGAGAAAGCCTTAGATCGGCGACCACCGACTCAAAGACTCGCCCGGGCTGATAGATAAACACCGGAGTGCTAAAGCGAATGATTCCGGCCAGGGGATAGCCTCTGGCGCCTTTCTTCTTAAAGAACTCTTTTTGAATTGCCGGCCAATCAAATCGCGGGGAGGAGGCCTCAAGATCAAACCAAAACTCACCTTGACGGATGGCGACTTGGCCTAAGACCTGGAGGCGGCTTTGCCCGGCAGTAAGGTCGAGTTCTTTAATTTCGATCTCGTGTCCCCTGGCCTCTAGGGCCAGATGATTGATGCCTAGGGGAATCCTGAGCCCTAGGATTCGACGCAGACGTTCTACATGAAGTTCTCCGTCTATCCGGCTCTCGAGGGGATTTTCCAGGTTGATCAGACCGGAACTCTCTCCCCAGAGGGTACCCTCTAAGAAGCGGTTCCCAGCCAGAAAGGTTTCGATGAATTCTCCTCGGAGCCGACCTGTAAAGCTGAACTTGATCCAGGGATGATCACGCTTAAGGTGAAGAGAGAGCCGGAGATTGCTTTGTCCGAGGGATCCTTCCAACTTTTTTAACTCCAGGTCTTCGAGATCTGAATGCCAAGCGAGGGCCAGGGTGCCTCCTCCTCTTTGGGCCAGTAAGGAGAGGTCAACCCTTTGTTTGAGATCAGAGGAGAAGGAAAGCTCTTTAATCTTTAGCGGCGTGCGGGGGAAGAGATCTTCGGGGAGAGAATTTTTCTCCCAAAGCCATCTAACTAAGGGGGTATTAAGGGTTCCCTCGCCTTTAAGACGAAGACCTTTGATTCCTTTAAGGAGACCTATGAGTTCAACATCAAGAAGAAGATCGCTTTCTAAAAAACGTCCTTGGGCCTGGTTTAGACGGAGATGATCGTTATCAAGCTGAAAAGAGGCCCTTTTTATCTCCAGCTCTCCCGGCAGATAGGGAGTCTGCAGTCGGCCTCCGGAGATCTCTCCCTGAAGGCTGAACTCGAGCTTCCGGGGCCTTTTGAGTGGCCCTTTCAAGGAGGCCTCAAGGGAAGCCTTTCCCTCTAGAAAACGAATGATGCGGGAAAGGGGCCTGAAGACAGGCTCTCTCTGAACCCAGGAGTCAACCTGGGTTAGTAAGATTTTTTCTCCCCGGGCCTGGGCTTTGATCCAGAGACTCGATAAGACAAGGCTACCGGTGGCTCCACTGATCTGGCTCTCTCCCAAGAAGCCGTTGAGGTTTTTCCACCACAGAGAGCCCTCCTGATAACCAAAGGCCCCGGATTGGATCACTATAGAGTAGGGGATGCGTCGATGGTGAAGGGTCCCTTTGATGTTTAAGACCTCAAGAACGGGGGTGATTTTTTTTCTGGTGCCCCTGAGCCTGAGGGAGACCCTGGCTGAACCGGTAGCCTGATAGAAAAGGTCAATATGGTGTCGCAGGGCCCCCTTTTTTATAAAGCGGTGAATTATATCCGGAACCTCCTCTAGGCGGCAGATTCCCAGGAGGTCAAGATTAAGGGGGCCTTCGGGATCCTTCAGGGCTATCTCCACCCTGGCCTCAAGAATCTGACTTAGGCCTATCTTGGCCGAGAGCCCCCGGGCCTGGAGGATTCCTTGCCGGATCTGGAGTTCTCCCTGAGCCTGCTGTATTTCAAGGCCAGAGCCGGGTAAGATTACCCGGGCCGTTGTAAAGCCCGTCTTAAGGTTTAACCTTCTTAAATCTTTGAGCCCCGCTATTGTTGGGGCTTCTCCGGAGACCTCGAGCCCTTTGGCTTGCCCTTCAAGGACAATGGCAAAGAGCTTACGAACACTCTGGTATCTTCCTAAAAGGTCGAGGGCTACCCTTCTGGTGTTAACAATATCCACCTCCTGCCCCAGAAACCGGTAGCCTATTTTCTTTGGCTGATACCAGAGCTCGCCCTCTCCGATTATTCGGGGATAGTCCAGTTTCAGGGTGTTGAGCTTTATCCGGTAGCGCTCTCCTTTTCTGGTAGCCCAGCCTTCAAAATGGCCACAGCTAATATCATAGTCAGCCTGGGGGAGACGATAACAGGGAACAGAGCCGGAAAAACCCACCTCCCAGGAGTGGGGAGAATCCAGGTTAAGGGTGGCCTGAAGATTGACTTCGGCCTTGACTGGTTTGATGGGAAGCCAGGGAATATCAAGGGGGATCTGATGAAGTTTGAAGACCGCCACGGTTCCCCTGGCCTCAAGGTGGCCCTCCTGATTAATCAGAAGCGAGAGCTGAGCCTGTTTGAAAAGACTGGAGGTCATTTCTAACTCAAGGAGGGCCTGCCCCTGCTCCACCCTTAGGGCCCCTGAGGGAAGATCAATCCTGAGGAGTTTCTTTTCTTCCCGCCAAAGACGGATCTGGCCGTTTTCTACCTCTAAATAGACAGAGAGGGCCAGGGCCTTAGCCAGCTTCGGCCAGAGGGGCTCCTTTTTTTTGGCTGATGCCTTGAGGAAGACGTCCACCTCCGGGTTATCAACGGTTATGCCCTCAAAGATCACCTTTTTTTGAAGGAGGGCCCAAAGGTTGGGCCTGACAGTCATGTTTTTAACAGTGGCCTTAAACCTTGAAGGGGAGCTTATTTCCAGACCGGTTAATCTGACCTGAGGGCGAGGTAAAAAATGGAGATAAAGGTTTGTCACCTTTACCTGGGCCTTGAGGCTTTGAGATAGCTCCCGGGTGATTTTGTCCTTTACCGGTTCTAGGTTCAGGAGATGGGGAAGGGCGAGGAGTCCGGCGGCAAGGACCACTATCACCATCAGGATTATGGCCAGGGCCCTTTTCATTTTTTATTTTTCCCTCCCCTGGATTTAGTGGGAAGTCTTTAGCCGACGTTGCTCGGTATCCCGTCGGATCTCCTCTAATTTTTCAAGCTCAAAGCGCAACCGATTGATCTCCTCTTTAAGTGAAACTTTTTCCTTCTTGAGGGAGGAGATAAAACGGCGGTCTTTTTCCCTCTCTTTTTGACAATCGGTCAATCTCTGGCGAACCTTCTGATACCTTTTAAGGAGCGCTATTTCGGCCGGCAGGCTTTCAAGACACTGGTGATCTTCAAGGCTGGTAAGATACTTTTGGGCCTCTCCGTAAAGGACCCAAAGGTAGAAGGCTGCCCGACAGCGGTAATCCCTTTGGTTGAAAAGCTCTTCTAGTACCTTGCGGGCCTTGGCCTTTTTACCCTTAAGATATAGCTCCTCAGCCACACTCCAGGGATCAGGTCTGCTCTGGTCAGGCATGGGTTTAGGGGCACAGGCCCCCAGGATTGCTAAGAGTAGGGTAACTCCAACCAGAAAACCGAACCCTTTCCGGGGACTATGGCGATATCTTCTTGCGGGGGACTCTCTACCCAAATTCTTCCTCCTTGAACAACGATAACCTCCTTAGCAATGGCTAGCCCCAGACCACAGCCATCTTTGTGGCGCATGGCCTGGATCTGATAAAATTTGTTGAAGATCCGTTCTCGTTCACCCGGAGGGATCCCCTGACCGCTATCAACCACCCCAATCCTCAGCCACCTTACCCTATGTTTATCATAATAACTGTTGAGATAAACCTTTATCTGCCCTCCGGGGGGACTAAACTTAATGGCGTTGTGGACGATGTTCATCAGGGCTCGAAAGGTTCGGTCAAAATCCATCAGAATGGGGTCAAACTCTTGGTCGGAAACCACCTCTATTATGATGTTTTTCCCTTCGGCTACTGTCCGAAGGGTGCTGCAGACTTCCCGCACCAGGCGCAGAGGATCATGGGGATACTTCTCTACGGGCACAAGTTTGGCTTCCAATCTGGTAAGATGAAGGAGGTCGTTGATGAATCGTTCAAGGCGCCCTACCCCCTCATTGAGGATTTCTACCAATCGGCGCTGTCTTTCGTTAAGGGGGCCCATCTCCGCCTCGGTTAACAAGTCAGCGGCTTCCTTCATCGAGGCCAGGGGTGTCCTTAGCTCATGGCTGACCACAGATATGAACTCCGATTTAAGGGTGTCTAGCTCCCGGAGTTGGGCTGTCATACGATTGAAGGCCTGAGCCAGCTGGCCGAGTTCATCCCTGGCTTGCACGGTGATGGTATAATCGAACTGGCCCCGGCCTATGGCTTCGGTTCCCTTCTGGAGAAGGTCTATGGGACGCTTGATATATTTATACAGGAGGGAAGGAGCCAGGAGGGCCAGCCCCAGGGTGAAGACGAAAACAATGAAGGTGAGCTTGCGGGCTTGGGCGGTGCGCCGGGAGATCTGGGAGGCCTTGGTGCGAATATCTATCCGGATGGACTGTTCTATCTTTCCCAGAAGAAGCCCCATCTGATCAATAAGCTCTTTGACCTGTTCTTCCCGCTGTTTTTCCAGTGGACCTAATCGTGTGGGCGGGGTGACAGGAAGGTGTCTTTTTACCTCATTGGCCAGGGCCTGCAAATCTTTGAGGTTTTGATCCAGGTAGCGATAATTCATTCGGGCCTGGGGGGGGCCATTGTCTCTGATGAGAACCAAGTGGGTCCTAAAGTCTTTAATCAGCTCTCTAAGGGTCTGGTAGGAATCTTCCTTGTAGAGAGTGACCAGGCGGCGGCTCTCACCCTCCAGAGAGGGTAGGAGACCCTTCAAGTATTCTATGGTAGTGGTTAGCTCTACATCCTCCCGGGCCAGGCTGATAGCCATATCTTCCAGCTGAATCAAAGAATATAGAGAAACGGCGCAGGGAAGGTAGGCGATGAAGATAAAGATGATATACCCAGCGCACAGTTTCTGATAAAGATTGAGATGGCGGAAGAAAGACTTCATGAAGTAAATCCTAACTCAATTAATTTTTGTTTAAACCGTCTAAGGGGGCTTATATGGCACAGGTTTTGCCATTAAAGGCAAGCAAAAAGGGCTCCAAGAAGAGACGCAAAATGGAAAACAAAAGACGTATCCTGTTGGTTGATGATGATCTGAATATCCTTGAAGTTTTGAAGATGCGCCTGGAACTTAAGGGCTACGAGGTAGTCACGGCCAGCGATCCCGAGGAGGCCCTGGCCCTCTTTGAAGAAGGAGACTTTGACGTAGTTATCACCGATCAGCGAATGGATAAGATGACCGGGCAGGAGTTAATGCTTGAGTGCCAGAAGATCGATCCAACCACCCAGGTCATTCTCTTTACCGCCTATGGTACCATCGAGCAGGCCGTGGCTACGGTGAAGGCGGGGGCCTTCTCTTATGTTACCAAACCAGTGGATCATCATGATCTGGCCCTTAAGATCGAAAAGGCCATTGAAAAGCGCGATCTGCTTCGTCAGCTGGCCAATCTCCGCCAGATGGTGGTGGAGAAGTTTCTTTTTGAAGACATGGTGGGCGAGAGTCCCAAGATGAAGGCTGTGTTCCGGCAGATCATGGCCGTGGCTCCTACCGAAAGCACGGTGGCCATATATGGGGAGTCCGGTACAGGCAAGGAATTGGTAGCCAAAGCCATTCACATTCATAGTCAGCGGGCCAAGGGGCCCTTTGTGGCCGTAAACTGTGCGGCCATACCCGAGACCCTCCTGGAAGATGAACTCTTTGGTCACGTAAAGGGGGCCTTTACCGGAGCGGTAGCCTCCAAGGTAGGGCTCTTTGTTCAGGCCAATCGGGGGACCCTTTTTTTGGACGAAGTGGGAGAGATGAGCCCAACCATGCAGGCCAAACTCCTGCGGGTGGTAGAGACCGGCGAGGTGAGACCCCTGGGGAGCGATCAGGTTAAAAAAGTCGATGTCCGGCTTATTGTCGCCACCAAGAGGGATCTTCAAAAAATGGTCAAGGAAGGCCTTTTTCGGGAAGACCTCTATTATCGAATTCACGTGGTCCCTATTTATCTTCCTCCACTGCGGGAAAGGAAAGAAGACATCCCCTTGCTTATGAGGCACTTTTTTAAAAAATTTAGTGAAAAAATGGGCAAAAAGATAGAAACTATCCAGCCCGAGGTGGTGGATCTCTTCGTCTCTTACCATTGGCCAGGTAATGTGCGTGAACTGGAGAACTTGGTAGAATATCTTACGGCGCTGGCCCCCGGTCAGGTGATTACCAAGGCCATGTTGGCAAACACCCCCCTTGTCCAGGAAAGGCCTCCGGTGGAGTTCCGTCCTCTCCGGGAGGCCAAAGACCAATTCGTTAGACGCTATCTGGAAGATCTTTTCAAACTTACCCGGGGCAATGTCAGCCAGGCGGCCAGGTTGGCTGGATACTATCGGGCCGATTTTTACAAGCTCTTCCAAAAATATGGTCTTGATCCCAAAAAGTACCGTCAGCGACGTGAACCCCTTGATGTAGGCAAAGACCTGCGCAAGTCTTAAGGACTTGCAGGTTAATGCCTACAGGGTGGCTTGTTTATGAAGGATCAGGATCTTATCTCCGCCCTAGAGACGCTGATAACTTACTATAGAGAACTTGGCTTCAGCCGTCTTCCTGTGGGGGAGCCAGGAGGTAAGGCTATGGATCAGACCCTTCGACCGAAAACCATGGCTGAAGTTCGGGCTCTGGTAAACGACTGCCAACGTTGTCCGCTCCATCAGACCAGAACCAACATTGTTTTCGGTGAAGGGAGCGAATCGGCTTCCCTCCTTTTGGTGGGAGAGGCTCCGGGACGAGATGAGGATCTTCAGGGGCGTCCCTTTGTGGGGGCTGCCGGGCAGCTTCTTACCCGGATGCTGAAGGCTATAGATCTTCAACGAAGCCAGGTCTATATTGCCAATGTTCTTAAGTGTCGACCGCCCAAAAACCGTAATCCCCGTCCAGAGGAAATTGAGGCCTGTTTCCCCTATTTGGAGATGCAAATCAGGGTTATTTCTCCTCGGGTGATAGCCTGTCTGGGGACCTTTGCCGCCCAGACCATTCTAAAGACCAGGGAACCCATTGGTCGGCTGCGGGGGCGTGTTTTTGAGGCCTACGGGGCCCAGGTCGTTCCCACCTATCATCCGGCCTTTCTCCTCTATAATCCAAACTTTAAAAGGGCCGCCTGGGAGGACTTAAAGCTCATAAGACGGCTTCTGGATGCTGAAACCCCTTTCCGAACTTGAGACCATCTTTGAGCTTCTCTTGCAATCTTTAAGGATTGATTCGGCTGTATCAGCCCGGAGTATGATTTAAGAGATGCTCCCTTCATAGGGGCCTCTTGATGATTAACTTGATAAACTTAAATAGCCCTTTTAAAGGGAGAACAGGATGTCTTCCGGCTTCAGGAGCAAATTTATTGGGTTGATTCTCTCTTTTGTCTTTTGGGCCTCCGGGCTCAGCTGGGCCTCTTCGGTCTATTTTGTAGAGATTGAGGGGGCTATTGACCCCATTACCAGCGAATTTATTGCTTCGGCCATAGAGACGGCGGCTTCCTCCGGTGGGCAGGCCCTGGTTATTCGTTTAGATACCCCGGGAGGTCTGGTCTCGGCCACCAGAGAAATTATCAAGACTATCCTCAACAGTCCGTTGCCGGTAGTTGTCTATGTCGCACCCTCCGGGGCCCGGGCGGCCTCTGCCGGAACCTTGATCACCCTGGCGGCCCATATTGCCGCTATGGCTCCGGGAACAAATATCGGGGCCGCTCATCCTGTTTCTGTGGGGGCTGCCCCCAGGGAGGATCAAAAAATGGCCGAGAAGGCCGTTAATGATTTGGCGGCCTTGGCCCGGACTATTGCCACCACCCGGGGGAGAAACGCCAAATGGGCTGAGGAAGCCGTGCGTCGAAGTGTATCCATTACAGAAAAAGAGGCCCTCAGACTTAAAGTCATCGATCTGATAGCCAGGGATCTAGGAGATCTCCTGGAGAAGATCAATGGACGTGAGGTGGAAGTCTCCGGGGGGCGGAAGATACGTTTAGACACCAAATCGGTGTCTATTGTCCCCATCAAAGAGGGGTTAAGAGAACGCATTCTCCGCACCATCAGTGACCCCAATATTGCCTATATACTGATGATGATAGGCCTGGCCGGTTTGTACTTCGAACTCTCTAACCCCGGAACCATCTTACCCGGTGTGGTGGGGGCTTTGGCCTTGACCCTGGCCTTCTTCGCCTTTAAAGCCCTGCCGGTTAACTACGCAGGTCTTCTCCTTATCCTCCTGGCCGGGGTTTTCTTTTTTCTGGAGATCAAGATTGCCAGTTTTGGCCTTTTGGCCCTGGCCGGGTTAATCGCCCTGACCCTCGGATCACTGATGCTTTTTTCCAAGGCCCCCGGGGTGGGAATTTCCTGGTCTGTCCTCTGGCCTACTTTGATTGGAGTAGGATTTTTCCTCTCGGTGATAACCTATCTGGCGGCCAAGGCCGTTCGCTCTCCTCCCCAAACTGGCCCGGAATCCCTTTTGGGAGCCACGGGGCGGGTGATAAGTGACGTCGGTCCCGATCAAGGTCAGATTTTTATCCATGGAGAGATCTGGGAGGCCCGAAGCGATCATCCCATACCTGCGGGCCGAAGAGTGAAGGTCTTGGCAGTAGAGGCCTTAACCCTTAAGGTTGAAGAAGCAAATTAAGAGGAGGTCCCTATGCCTATTTCTTTTTCTTTCTTGTTTCTCCTTCTGGTTCTTTTTCTTTTCAGTGCCCTTAAGATCCTTAATGAGTACGAACGGGGAGTGGTCTTCAGGTTGGGAAGGGTAATCGGGGCTAAAGGACCAGGGCTGGTGATTATCATTCCCCTGATCGATAAGATGCGTAAAGTGGACCTTCGTACCGTTACCCTGGATGTTCCTCCCCAGGAGGTCATTACCAAGGATAACGTTTCTGTGAAAGTTAGTGCTGTGGTTTATTTTCGGGTAATTGACGCCAACAAGGCCGTCATTGAGGTGGAGGATTACTTCTTTGCCACTAGCCAGCTGGCTCAGACTACCTTGAGGAGCATCTGCGGGCAGGCGGAGCTGGATGAGCTCCTTTCGGAGAGAGAAAAGCTTAACTCTAAGATTCAGGCCATCCTCGACCAGGATACCGAACCGTGGGGGGTTAAGGTAAGCAAGGTAGAGATCAAAGAGATCGACCTCCCCGACGAGATGAAACGGGCCATGGCCAAACAGGCCGAGGCCGAGAGAGAGAGACGTTCTAAAATTATCAATGCCGAGGGCGAACTGCAGGCCTCCAAGAAGCTGGCCGAGGCGGCTCGCATCCTCTCCGAGAGTCCGGCTTCCATCCAGTTGCGCTATCTTCAAACCTTGAGGGAGGTGGCCTCTGAGAATAACTCAACCACCCTTTTCCCTATTCCTATTGATCTCTTTCGCCCTTTCATAGAAGGGACCGTGGACAAGGTCAGAGCAAGGGAGGTGGACAAAGATGGAGGCAGAGGCACGGAGCAGACTTCTCCTTGAACCTCTGGGGCGTCCCTTTGACGCCTTCTCTTTAGACGAAAAGCTTAAGCTTAACCTTAAGCGCATAGGGCTTAAGCGGACCACCATTTTTCAAGATTTTTGTCTTCCCCATATTCTGGCTGAGGATGAAGAGCTTCTTGTTGAAGCCCCCCGCGGAAGTGGCAAGGCCACGGCCTATCTTCTGGGCAGCCTTCAATACCTCTTGAGACACGAGGGGCGGGCCTTGATCCTCACCCCTCAGGAAAAAAGGGCTCGGTCTCTGGCTCAGGAGGCCGAGACCCTGGCTGAGGACACGGGGATATCGACTCTTTTTTTCGGGGGGAGCAAAGAAGAGCTCTCTTTTCAAATGAAAGAGCTAGAAAAGGGGGCCCGTTTGATTATCTCCACTCCCCGGTGGCTGACCAAAATATTCAAATGGCGGCTCCTTGACCCCTCCTCCATAAGGCTTCTGGTGGTGGATGAGCCAGAGGCTATGCTCAAGGAGCTTTCCATCGTGGAAGGGTTACGCCCCCAAAAAATTATGGTCTTCCTTAACCAAGTCTCTTACGAGGCGGTCTCTTGGGCCTATCGTCTCCTGCAACGACCTTTTGAGCTCTTCTGGGGAAGACGGCCCCGGCGGCCAGGTGAGCTTCGGTTTCGTCTCTATCATGTGAGTCAGAAGGAAAAGTTCGCTCTGCTCCTTGAACTCCTCAAAGAAATGGGGCGGAGACGAGTAATTATCTTTACGGCCAATGAACTGGTAGCTAAGGCCCTCTCCGGGGATCTAAAGCGACATGGTTTCCTGACTCTCTGTCTGCTGCCGGAGTCCCAGCCTCGGCAAAGGCTTGAGCTTATCCGTCGCTTTAACAGCCAGCGGGCTGCCATTTTGGTGACTACTGACGAGTCCGTTCCCTACCTAGACCTCCTTAAGACCCGGTGCCTTATCAACTATGATCTTCCGGCCACCGCCGATGAATTCCTGCTTCGGATCGGCTCCCTGCCTTCTGGGGCGCAGGTAATAAATCTCTGTGATGAGACCGGGGCCTTTAGCCTGGAGGAGATAGAAAAGGCCCTCGGCGAGAAAATGACCGTTGTCTGGGCCAGGCCTAAGAGGGAGGCTCGGAGACAGACCAGAGCTTCTTCCACATCTCCAAGGCGTCAAGGCCACTGGGATAGTAGGTCTTTATCACCCTGAGAGTCCGGTAGCCGGCCTTCCGAAAGAGGGCAATGGCCCGCCGGTTGCCTGTTCCGGTGTGAAGCCTTAGGGCCAAAAGTCGCTGCTTGCGGGCTTCTTTCTCCAGCATATCCAAAAGGACTTTGCCCAGACCCTGACCTCTAGCCTGAGGGATCAGGGCGATGGCCATAAGCTCTGCCACCGGGAGCCAGGGGAACCAGATAAAGGGACCGATCATTCCGAAACCCAGAAACTCTTCTTCTCTTTCAAGGACAAAGGTGGCTACTGTCGGCTCCTCAAACCAGCGGGCAACGATCCGGCCATAAGGGCCATAGGCGGCAAAGGCCTCTTTTGAGAGTTCGACGATTTTCCCCAGATCCTCTCTCTGGGCCCGCCGGAAAGAAAGTCGTGCTTCTTTGGCTTGGGAAACCATTTTGAGTATGCTAACTAAGAAAACCAGCCTAAATAAAATAACTAGACAAATCCTCTGAGGTTTTAATCATGACGCTCATCGCCTCTTTGCTTGGTTTAATTTTGGGCTTAGTTATGACTTTCTCCTCAAAGGATGTTTCGGCTGCCGGTTTTGTCAACCTCCTTCAGGGGGCAGAGGCTGTGGCCCAGGCTAACGCCTTCGTTGCCCAGGCCGACAACCCTTCGGCTGTCTTTTACAATCCGGCTGGATTGGCCTTTTTGGAAGGGCCTCAGGCCTATGCGGGATTGAGCTTAGTGGCCTCTAAGGTAGAATATCAAGGTCTCAATAAGGAAGAGACTGTAGATCGTCTTCAGGCACCTCCCTTTCTTTATCTCAGCACTCCTTTGAACAGTCGAATAGCTGGAGCCGTGGGTGCTTATTCCCTATACGGTTTGGCTACTGTTTGGGATAGCAACTGGACCGGTCGCTATGTAACTACTTATTCACGTCTTAGGACCATGGTGACCAATCCCACGGTAGCCGTTAAGTTAAGAGATAATCTTTCTTTCGGAGCTGGATTTAATATTGTCTATGCCGATCTCAATCTTCAAAGAAGGCTTTGGTTTGGCTCGCTAGGCTTGGCCGATGGCCACCAAAAGCTCACCGGAGATGATTGGGGCTATGGTTACAATCTGGGGCTTCTTTACCATTGGGGGGCCATGTCTTTGGGACTTTCTTACCGGAGCAAGGTTCACCTGCGTTTTAAAGAGGCTGAGGCCCGTTTTTACGTGCCTTCCGCAGTAAAAGCCTATTATCCAGACACCAGGGCTACCGGACGCCTGACCCTTCCCCCGATGCTATCCGCCGGCTTGGCCTTAAAGCTTACCTCTCGTCTGAGGATGGAGTTTGATCTTTCCTGGACAGGCTGGTCCACCTATGAAGAGATGAAGATCATTTTCTCCGATCCCTTAGGGCCTCCGGGTAAATCAACCAGGGTCTTTATCCAGCCTAAGGATTGGCAAGATGTCCTGGCCTACCGGCTGGGAGTACGCTACCAGGCAGATGGATACACTCTTATGGCCGGCTATTGTCTGGATCAGGGGCCGGCCCCGTCTAAATATCGGGATCCTCAGCTTCCGGATTCTAACCGGCGGATTCTAGCCTTGGGGATTACAGCCAGCCCCCGGGCCGATTTTCGTTTTTCTTTAGCTTACAATTACATTTTTACCCGCTGGGCCCCCAAACAGAACCAGGTTCTTTCTAGCCTTCCAGAGCCTCTTAAGGCCAATGGTGATTATCGTATCCGCGTTCACCTCCTTACGGTGGGCCTACACTTCTTTTTTTAGAAAAAACCCCGAGTTTCTCCCCAAAGGTAGAGAGGACCTCTTCCCGGAGGGTAAGCCCTAGACCGGGACGGGATGGGGGAGAAGCCTTTCCCCCGAGGCCAAAGGCTACGGTTTCCGTGACAAGGTCTTCTTCAAGGAGCCAGGGACTGTAGCTTCCCTCAAGGAAGACGACCTCATCTATCAGGCTAGCCAGGTGGCGGCCGGCCATGGATAAGATGCCTGTCTCTCCCACGTGACAACCGATTTGAACCCTGAGGCCGGCTGACCTGGCTAGAGCCCAGAGGGCCAGGGTTCGCCTGAGTCCGGCACATTTGGATAAGCGGAGGTTGAAGATCTGACAGGCCTTGTGGTCGATAAGCCTCAAGGCATCGTTTAGATCGACCAGAGACTCGTCGGCAATTACCGGGGCCAGTCTGGATGAGGCTACTTCATGGAGCCCCTTTAGATCTTCGCGAGGGCAAGGTTGTTCAAAGGCGACTATCTTTTCGGCTTGAAGGCGTCTCAGAAACTCTACCGCTTCTGAGCCCTCAAAGGAACCGTTGGCATCAAGGCGCAATCTACAGGAGGGCAGCTCTTGTCGGATTCTTCTGACCACCTCCTCGGATCCGGGGGCCACCTTGACTTTGATGTCCCTTAATTGCCACTTTTGGGCTGCCTCAACGAAGAAGGTAAAGGTTTGGGGAGTGGTAAAGGGGAGAACAAGGCTGTAGACGAATTTGAGATTTCGGGGCTCGGGGCTGAATAGGCCCCAGAGGGGTAGGTTCCGCGCTTGACCCATGAGGTCCAGCAGGGCGAGCTCAAAGGCGCAGATTACCGAAGGGAAGGCCTCGAGTCCGAGAGATCTTACCGCCTGATCCAGACCAGAAGGGGATGAAATCCCCTCTTGGATAATGAGCCGGGCCAGACGCTGGGCTACCCTATAGGCCTGGAGAGGGGCCTCTCCGGTGACATACTCTCGAGGGCATCCCTCCCCCAGGCCAATTAACCCCTCCTTTTCCCAAAGGACAATCAGCCCTTCAGTCATTTTTCTGCGGGCCAAACTGTGGTCCACCGAGAGTTTAAAGGGAAGACGCAGGCGATAGAGTCTCAGGCGCATAGTTTTCATCCCAATTGATATATGGCTGTAGCTCTTCCACGGCCTCTGGCCACTGATACCACTGTTCGGGGCTCTCTAGAATATATTTTTCAAGAACTTTTAAAGCCCTGGCAGCGATTTCGGCATGTTCCCTTCCCCCGGCCAGGGGCTCAAGGCAGAGGGTATAGCCATTTTCATCACGACGCATAAGCCCCAGGAGTACAGGGCACCGGGCCCGTCGATAGAAGATATCGAGGGTTCGGTCTAGAGGCACTCTGGCTCCGAGAAAGAGAGTGTGGCGATCCGGATAGGGACGCCAGTTTTCAAATTCGTCACATTCGGTGATCAAAATATAGCCCTGTTTAAGGAGGCCAATGGCCCTAGTGGCCACGTGGCCTTCATTGGCGTCGATAATCTGAACCCCCATTTTTTGGGCCCGCCGACTGAGTTCTCTTTTAAGCTCTGGTCGCTTAAAACGACAAATGATGGCCACTTTATGGCCTAAAAGGGCCAGGGCCAGGGGAAGAAACTCCACGGCTCCGAAATGTCCGGTGACCAGAATGGCCCCTTTCCCCTTGATCTGATCAAGCAGATATCTTTTGGATACCCTCAGTCTGGGGCGGAGGAAGTCGATCATTTCGGATAGGGGACGATAGCCAAGGAGGAGTTTTTCCAGATAATGTTCAAAAATGCCGAGATAGGTCTTAAGGACATAGATAGGGAGCATTTGGGGGAGGGGTTTGGCCCTGGTTAGGTAATTAAGCCCCACAATTACGTTACGGCGGGTTTTTTCCTTAAAGAGAAGAAACAGAAAACCCAACATCCACAAGTAAAGGCGATAGAGCCCCAGTGGCAGATGACGAACCAGGAAGACGTTTACTGGAAGTTGAAAAAAGACACTAATGTTTAGTTTTTTTAAACCAGATACCCACATAACTAAACCTCCTTTTGGGATTTTGCCGGCGGCAGTTCTTTTTTCAGAGACGACGACCAGATCAGGAGAAATACTAGGCAAAATTACCTAGTATCCCCTAAAAAACCTTATTAACCACCTCTACGTTTTTATATCGGCTATTTGTAAAAAATTTTAGGTCTGATCTTCCCTTTTTTATTTTTGGGGGTGGCGGTTCTCAGAGGGGGCTGATCCCGGGGCTTTCGGTCTCCAGGCCTTGTTGACAAAACCTTTCCTGCTGATTAAAAAGGAGCTGGCCGGGACGTGGCGCAGCCTGGAAGCGCACCTGCTTGGGGTGTAGGGGGTCGGCGGTTCAAATCCGCCCGTCCCGACCACCGTTGAGATCAAGGGCTCTGGCTGTTTGGGCTCCCCAAACAGTTACGAGCCTTAAATTTTCTTAAAAGACCGGGCTAAGGCCTGGGGGGAGGTGAGCTATGGCAGTGATGGCCCCTGTCTGTCAGGTTGAGAAGTTGCCCACCCAGGAGGCCCATACGGCCCCCAGTTGTTACATCAGCACCCACCTGCTGATTGAAATGTGGCATTCTCCTTTCCATCTTCTGGCCGATGCCGGGAAAGTGGAGCTGGCTTTGGAGTACGCCGGGGGCAAAGACAAAGGTGGGGAAGTGGTCAGCTACCAGTTTAATCCCTATGGGGTCTCGGCCAAAGCCACCTTTCCTGAGTCCCACATCTTTATCCACACCTGGCCAGAAAATGGCTACGCAGCCATTGACGTCTTCGCCTCTGATGAAAAAGAGGCCTACCAGGTCTTTGAGCGTCTAAAAGAGGCCTTTCAGCCGCAGTATGTCCATGCCCTGGAGATGAAAAGAGGGCAATTGGTAGAGCTGGAGGAGACTTGACTAACTACTGGTGGTCGGAAAAAATTGCGCCGGGTTATCTGCACAGTTACGAGGTTACGCCGCTTTACGAAGAGCGAACTCCCCATCAGCATCTGTTAATCCTTAAGAATCGATTCTGGGGGCGTTTCCTCGTTCTGGATGGCGTGGTCCAGCTCACCGAGGGTGATGAATTTATCTACCACGAGATGCTGGTCCATGTTCCCCTGACTGTGGTCTCCAAGGAGCCCCAAAGCGTTCTTATTATCGGTGGGGGAGACGGTGGCAGTCTTCGTGAGATTTTACGCTACCCCTCCATCGAACGGGTGGTCCAGATCGAGGTTGATGAGGCTGTTTTCAGAGCCTGCCAGAAATATCTCCGGGAGATCTCCGGTGACTTCGATGATCCGCGGGTCCAGCTCATCTTTGGTGATGGGGCCTCCTACGTTGCCTCTGAAGAGGTGAAGTCCCATCCCTTTGATGTTGTCCTGGTGGATTGTACCGATCCGGTAGGACCGGCCAAAATCCTCTTTGAGGAAGACTTCTATCGACACGTTCGGGAGGCTCTCACCCCCTGGGGGGTGATGGTTCAGCAGGCCTCCCTTCCTCGGACGATTCCTCATGTCATGCCCATGGCCTATCGCCGTACCCGTCGTGTCTTCCCCCAGGTCGGTATCTATAGGGCTCCGGTTCCCACCTATGGCGATGAAATCGCCTTTGTGTTGGCTAGCAAGCTTGAAGTCGATCTTCGTCGGCCTCAAAGGCAGGTTAGCGGTCGTTATTATAATCCAGAAGTTCACCAAGCCTCTTTTGCTTTGCCTACTTGGTGGCAGGATCTCTTAAAGACCCCGGAACAGGAAGCCGCCTAATCCTGTCTATGACCAAAGTTTCTCCTTCTGTTTCGGATTTCTCTAAAGGGCGGGCCATCGAAGAGGAAAGTTTTGCCATTATCCGAAGAGAGCTGGGAGCCCAACTCCCCTCTGGCCCGGAGGGAGAGGTGGTCCTGCGAGTCATCCACGCTACTGCCGACCTGGATTTTGCCCGAAATCTTCGCTTTCACCCCAGGGCCATTGAGGTTGGTCTAAGGGTTCTGCGAGAAGGAAACCCTATCTTTTGTGATGTTCGAATGGTGGAGGTAGCTATCGCGCCTTCGGCCCGGAGGCTAGGCCTTGAAACCTGCTGTTTTATAGACCAGACAACAGTAATGGATATGGCCCGTCAGAGGGGGCTCACGCGGGCTGAGGCCGCTGTAGAGTTGGCCTCAAAAAGGCCTTGGTCAGTAATGGCTATTGGTAACGCCCCTACGGCTCTTCTTCGGGCCCTTGAACTGATAAACCAAGGACGTCTCAAGGTGGGACTTTTGGTCGGATGCCCGGTGGGCTTTGTCGAGGCGGCCCGGGCTAAAGAACTTCTTAGTCTGATGGATTTTCCCTTCATTACCTGTCTGGGCAACAAGGGAGGCAGCCCGGTAGCTGCGGCTGTTGTCAACGCCTTGATAAGGTTGCTCTTATGCGAGGGCAAGAGGCCATAGAGATAAGCATATTTGATCGCCTTTTCTCGGCGGTGGCCGAGGAAATGGGAATTGTTCTTCGCAAAAGCGCCTTCTCCGCCAATATCAAAGAGCGCAGAGACTTTTCCTGCGCCATCTGCGATGGCCGGGGGCGACTGGTGGCTCAGGCGGCCCATATCCCTGTCCACCTGGGAGCTATGCCGGCCACCATGGCTGCCCTCCTCAAAGAGGTAGATTTTGTCCCTGAAGACCTAATTATCACCAACGATCCTTACGCTGGGGGCACCCATTTGCCGGATATCACCTTGATTAAACCGGTCTTTGCCGATGCTGATAGACCTCTTTTTTTCCTTCTGGTACGGGCCCATCATGCTGATGTAGGTGGCAAGATGCCGGGCTCCATGCCTCTGGCCAGCCACATTTCAGAAGAAGGTGTTCTTATCAGACCTCAACATCTTAAGCGCCAGGGGAGAATAAACGAAGAGTTTCTGGCCTGGTTTCTTTCTCAGGTACGCAATCCCCAGGAAAGAAGGGGGGATCTTACGGCCCAACAGGCCGCTCTGGTGCGAGGAGAGATCAGGCTTAAAGAGATGATTAGGGCCTACGGCATCAAGACCCTTATTGAACGGGTCGAAGGTCTGTTTCTCCATGCCCAACAGATGATGGAAGAGACTATTTCCGAAATCCCGGATGGCCACTACTTTTTTGAAGATTGCCTGGACGATGATGGGCTGGGCAAAGAACCGGTGAAGATTGTCGCCCGGGTTTCTATAGATGGGAGCCGGGCGATAGTGGATTTGTCTGATTCCGATAAAGCAGCCTCTACCGGAATCAATACAGTAGCCAGCGTGGCCGCCGCCGCAGTCTATTATGTATTTTTAGCTCTCAGCCCGGAAGAGATGCCGATAAATGCTGGAGCTCTTGAGCCTATCCGGGTGCTTACCAAGCCTGGAACGGTAGTTGATGCCAGATATCCAAGCCCTGTAGCCGCTGGTAACGTGGAAACCTCTCAACGTTTGGTGGATGTCATCCTGGGGGCTTTAGCTCAGGCTATACCCGAACGGATTCCGGCAGCCAGCTGTGGGTCTATGAACAATGTGGCCATGGGCTTTGGTGAGCTTACCTATTATGAGACTATCGGTGGGGGGATGGGAGGCCGCTTCGGCGCCCCGGGGCTCTCAGGGGTTCACACCCACATGACCAATACCCTAAACACCCCTATCGAAGCCTTGGAACAGATCTATCCCCTGCTTGTGGAAAGATATCGTCTCCGAGAACGCTCGGGAGGCCGGGGCCGTTTTCGGGGTGGGGATGGAATCATCAGGGCCTATCGGTTTCTCCAGCCGACCCAGGTGACTATTCTCTCAGAGAGGCGGCGTTTTTGTCCTTATGGGCTACAGGGAGGGGCTCCTGGGCGCAGGGGCCAGAATGTCTTCATCCGTGGGGGCAAAAAGAGGATTCTCCCCGGGAAGACGCATCTTCAAGCCCTTCCCGGGGACATCCTTGAAATCCGTACCCCTGGCGGCGGCGGCTGGGGAGCCTAAGAACGAACCTGCTCCGGGTTGACCGTGAGTACCGGCACAGGAGAGATCTTCAGCACCTTTTCGGTAACGCTTCCAAACAGGGCCTTCTCCAAACCCTTGCGACCGTGGGTGGCCATTACGATGAGGTCGATATCATGCAGCTTAGCGAAGGTGACTATCTCGCCGGCGGCATCGCCTTTGGTGATATGGGTCTCATAATTTGAAAAGCCCTGAAGATTTTCTTCGACAAAACTTTCCATTTTTTTGCCCGCCGCTTCTTCTAGCTCTTTCTCAAAGGAGGCTAGACTTACGTGGGCTACAGGAATGCTGGTGTAACGAGATAAATCTTCCACCACGTAGAGGATATAAAGTTTAGCCCCCAGCTTTTCGGCCAGATAAAGGGCATAAGGCAGAACTTTTGTCGAGGCTGAGGTAAAGTCTACCGGGAAAAGAATTCTTTCGATCTTCATTTGAACCTCCTTTCTCTGAAATTGGGGCTTTCCTTCTCCGCCGCCCGCTATTAATCTTGTTAGTCTATCAACTTCGAAAAATGCAAGGAGTATTTATGCCGTCCAAAATTGTTGACCTTCATACTCATTCTACGGCCTCTGATGGAACTTTAAGTCCTGAAGAGCTGATATCAATGGCCCAGAAGGTGGAACTGGCGGCCGTTGCCCTTACGGATCACGATACCATCGGAGGGCTGGCCGAGGCCGAAGTAGCTGCCAGAGCTTTAGGAGTAGAGTTTATCCCCGGCGTTGAGCTCAGTGCCCTTTATGAAGGAGGAACATTTCATATCCTGGGGTATTTCATTGATTATCAATCTTCCTACTTGAGGGAGCGGCTTGAGTACCTTCAGCGGGCCCGGGCGGAGCGAAACCCAAAAATTATTCGTAAACTCCAGGAGCTGGGAATAGATATTACCATGGAAGAGGTGGAGGCTATTGCCGGGGGCCAAATAGGTCGCCCTCATATCGCCCGCCTGTTGGTGGAGAAAAGGGTCTGTGCAAACATCCATGAGGCCTTTGAACGCTTTTTAAAGACGGGGGCCGCAGCCTATGTTCCTAAAGAAAGGCTCTCGGCTCCCGAGGCCATAGACCTTATCCACAAGGCCCGAGGGCTAGCTGTATTAGCCCACCCAGTAACCTTGAACATCTCTCGTCCAGAGGCCCTTAAGGCCTTTGTCGCAAACCTGGTAGCTCAAGGGCTAGATGGTATAGAAAGTTATTATTCTGATCATGACGAGGCCTTTACCGCTTTATGTCATCAGATTGCCAAAGATCTATCCTTGGTGGAGACTGGTGGGACAGACTTTCATGGGGCAAACAAACCCCATATAAAGTTGGCTTTTGGGCGGGGCAATTTAAGGGTTCCCTATCGAACAGTGGAAGATCTCAGAAGGCTCTGGAAGAAACGTTATAATAATAAGACAAAAGACCGATAAGAGATAAAAGATCCCAGGAGGCAGCCCGTGGCCCGATATCGATTTTATCTTTACGAATTTGGCCTTCCCTATGAGTCTCGGCTGAGGCGATTTCTTAAGGCCGTGGTGGTAGCCTGCGCTATAGTTGTTTACCTGGGGACTATCTTTCCAGACAGTCGTCTTTCCTGGGTGAGGCACCTACAAGGAGTAAACTTTACTCGAGTAGGGGCTCCAGTCAGACACGGCTTGGCCAAATTAAATAACCATTTACCTCATATAAATCTATCCTTTTTGAAACAGGTCTTCTCCCCATAAAGGAACTGTCTACCCGTTTGTGTAAATTCCATCAGAGCCTGGCCTCAAATAAAACCGAAGCCAAAGGCCTCAAGCGGTTTTTCGCCGAAAACGCTCGCCTCAAACGGCTCCTGGCCGAAAAAGAACTCGAAATCCAGGCCCTAACCGAAATCTTATTAATGGGAGCGCTTTTTAGTCGACATTGAAACTCCTTGAATATCAAGGGTTTTGAGCCCCTAAAATGTCGAGTGTTTGATGACCCCATTAATAGATGACAATAGGCTCTGCAATGTTTTGATAGAGTTCGGCCTATTTTAATGTTGTGTCATCTATTTGATGCCCCCAGTAATAAATTTTCCAAGATTTAGCATTGGTCTGTTAAATCTGTACTCAATTGAAGAAATTGTTCCCAACATTTCACCAACTTCTCTAGCCATATGGCTACTCGATGTTCGTAGATTTATAATTCTTGCAATATCTCCATAGTTTATAATGTCGTTTGACTTAGCAGTTTGTATTAACTTACAATATGTCTCAAAAAAAACTCTTTAATTCCCAAGTAGTTCCAGAATTTTACCATTTTTGCCCCCCTAGTGCTAATGTCAAAAGGCCTAGCTATAAGATCATCTACATGATAATTACCTATTTAATATTTGTTGTTTTTTTTATAAGTTTTGATTTTTTGAAATTTATACTCAAAAGGCAACATTATAGCAAACTCGATAATTTTATCTCCAAAGAATTTTTCATCTTCGTGTTTATTTACATAAGAATAAAAAACATACGCTTGTTTTTCATAAATATTTTCAGAGTCCTTTTTATGAGTATGAAGAATCTTCTTAGCAACTTCAATTACATCAAATTCTTCTGATTTATGTGTAGTAATGTGTAATAAATATGCATTTATAAGTTTATCAGAAAAATAGTAAAGTCTATTCAAAATAGCAGCCTTAGATGCAAATTGTAATTGTCTATTTAATTTCCCTAATTCATTCTCTTTTGCATCTAAATCGGCCTTCAATGTGGAAATTTGATTAATGATCTGCTGTTTTTCAAACCGAAGTTGCTGCATATTTTTCGCTAATATATTTTTTCCTTTTTGACTTTATTTAAACTATATGTAACTTCTTTTATTGACTTAATTAATTTTTCTTTTTCGCCTCGCAACTTTTGAAGTTCTAGTTCCTTCTCAAATACAGGATGAATGGTGTGAAAATATGCCCAAATACCAAATACCAAATAGCACACCAATTACAGTACAGATCTTATGGATAATATCAATGAGACTATCGTTTTTATTCGTTATTCTTAAATTAAATCTCATCCTAACGCTTAAACTCAGCGGCGGGCTATATAGCCCGTCCGTTGAAATGAATTGTTAGGATTTTTAACTTTTTCTGGCCCTAAAAATCTAAATTCTGCAAACAAGCTCCCTTTTTATTTGACTATTTTGACACCATTAGTTCGGATTAATTTACCATTTATATATAAATTTAAATGTCTATCACAGCATAATTTTTCAGAACCTTTATTAATAGCAACTTGCAACATCCGAATTCCATAATTATCTTTCAAAGATAAAACTTTAATAAGTTCCCAACAAAGATCAGAAATAGCTACAAATCGATCCTGATCTTCTTGTGCAACTGCATTATGAATTTCATGAGCTAAAAAGAAAAACAGGTTTTCATAATATTTATTTGCAATTATTTGATTAAGCTTATGTTTAAAAAAGTTACCTTCCAACTTTCTTTCTTGAACAATCTCAGAATTTGTAATAATTTTAGGTGGAAAAATCACAACATTTATTCCGGCATTTTTTCTATCAATATTTTCCTGGTCCAATTCAATCCAAGATTTGAGAATTCTTTTATATTGAGACAATATTTCCTTTTTATCAATATCTGGTATCTTTATCTTCAAAATAGGGCGATCTAATAATATTTTAACTTCCTTTTTATCTTCTTCCTGTTCAACAAAATTTCCTTCTTTTGAAGGAGAAAAACTAAAAATTAGTCTTTTAATATCTTCTTCGGGAAAGAATTTTGCTAATTGTAATGTTTGGTAAAGTTCTATTATTCCTTCATATTTATTTACTACACAAATGATAAAGGGATATTTTTGAGACAAAATCCACTTTACGCTTTCTTCTGGTTCATGTATTATATCATTTTTGTTGCTTTTAACTTGTACGACAAAATAATTTTCTATCAATAATCGTTTCCCAACTTCTTCTCCAATAGCACAATATAAGTCAATTCCGGCATCTTCTGGTCTTGGTACTGGAATTGCGATTCCAAAAGCAGATAACACATACTGAGCTAAATATTCTGACCTTGCTCCCTGGTGAAAATGATGTGCAATAGATCCTATTTGTCCCACAATTTTCCTCCTAACGCTCAAACTCAGCGGCCCGCTGTATAGCGTGTCCGCTGAAGCGGTTTGTTAGAAGTATCTTTTTTATTTCTAGAAGAGCACCTAAACTTATCCGAATAATTTTTGTACGATACGCTTCATATAACCATTTTGTTATTGTAATTGTTAATACTGCCAAAAATAAAAGAATAGATATGGAGCCTGAAAACAATGAAGCTTGTTTGCCTAGATAAATGGTTACAGAAGAACCAATCAAAAGAAATAAACTGCCAATTTCTGTTTCTTTTTTATATAAATCAAAGTCCAATTTTATTTCGTTGTACAAAATATCAATCATTTCAAGATTAATATCTTTCCACCATTCAAAAGTAAAAAGTAATGTTGAAGCAATATTTACCTTCTCTTCTATTTCTTTAAGATCATAAGTTACAGAACGACAATAAAATAAAAATAAACTTGCTATTATTACTAACATATTAAAAAATAATAATGTATTTGTCAACGATATTTCTAGATAAGCTCCTATAATTGCAATTAGAATTAACAAAGCAAACCATATTGTTACAATAGAACTAAAATCGTCTAAAATTGGTTTTAACATTCCGTTTAATGTAACACTTAAAGGAATTTTTATTCTTCCTCTGTTTTTAAGTTGATATAAAACAGAATTCCACTTTTTCGGAGCAAAAGCACATTCAGATGCTAAATATATAAGTATTTTTTTCGATACTTCATCTATAATTCTTTTGCGAATAAAAGCAAAATAGCCTGGTATTACAAAAAGGACTATCAATAAAAGTCCACTAATAGCCTTGTTCATTATTCTAACGTCCAAGCTCACCGGCGGCAATGGAGCGCAGCGGAATTGCCGTCCGGTGCAGCGCCTTGTTAGACGACAACTTAAGATTTCTTTTTCTTAACCTTGTTGAGCAAATACTGTGCATACGATGTTACTATATGAAGCCGAAATAGAGATTCATCGTAGTCACTAATTCCTGCATGTGCGCCACTTTCATGAAGTATCGCCCATATCGAACGTCCTAAATTCCATTCTTTGTCATCTAGTAAGTTACCCCGCAAATCAGTTAATGCAGCGTTTGGATCAGACCGAAGCTGTCCACTCTGGGATTTCCCGAGTTGAATTAAAAAGTCCTCCATGAATGATCTTAGTTGTCCATTACAGGCCTCCCACCGTCCAGCTACAAATGATTCATAGCATTGATCATAATGTCGCCTTGCTACATCAAACCCAAACTCATCTATTCTTGCCTCCAATGTTGTAATTTCTCGGCCAAGAGTAGCGGGGGATGGTGTAGTGGGTATCAATTTTGAACCATCCCATTCGAAACCATCTATTTTTAGTGAAAATGCTAAAGGAGATTCCGAGTCAATAAATGTATGTCTAAACACATATTCAATGATCCGTAAGATTGCTTCTTCAGCTTCTTCTTCAGGCCTCAATTGTTCCGCTAAACGTATAAGACTACCGGCTAATTCCTTAAGTGTGGTACCACTAATTTCATTTTCAATATTGATTTCGTATGCTAGAGTCCTAATGTCCTCTTTTGCCTGAACATTTGCCAATGAACGAGAAAGTTCAGCAAGTGTTCGTCGTGAAAATCGCATGTGTATTTTTCTCCGTCTAACATCTCTTTTAATTAGATGACTTTCCTTACAAAAGGAACAATATTAAATTTTTTTAACACATTCATTATTAGCTCGTAAGCAAAATTCTTAGGTTACCCGATATTTTGCTACTATAAATTAGTATAAATCTCAAATACACTTTAAAAGCTCCTTTTAATTTTTGTTTTTCGAGAAAGTCTTTCATAAGTTATTTGTCTTTTGTTTGGCAAAACGCTGATGTCTAATATAAGCCCAAGAAGTCCTGTTGGTTGAGAAATCATGAAAGAACCAAAACAGAATATGAAAAAGTCCGCGCGGTTCTTGAAGAAAATAGGGGAGCGGGAAAAGACCATCCCCTTCATGATGCGGTGGGTTACATAGCTGTTACAGGA
Source organism: Thermosulfuriphilus ammonigenes (assembly GCF_011207455.1). GTDB lineage: Bacteria > Desulfobacterota > Thermodesulfobacteria > Thermodesulfobacteriales > ST65 > Thermosulfuriphilus > Thermosulfuriphilus ammonigenes. Next base: position 796,591 of record NZ_CP048877.1, on the reverse strand, counting down.
AAACAATCTATCCCCCGGAGAGACTGTCTTTTACCAGCGAAAAAGGACCTTCTCGCAAAATTAGCGCAAAAATTTTAGTCATGGCAAGTGAAATGGGCCGACCGAGCCATAAGGACCTAGAATTATTTTCTAAATCGGTCGAAAGGCGGGAAGGGTTTAAATGAGGCGGAGGCTTCTTGGCAAGAATTGCTCGAAAAGCCCCAAAAAGTCTTCCGGCGGAGGCACACTATTCTTACCGAACGGAAAAGACTTATCTAGGCTGGGTGCGCCGTTTTGGGGAGTTCACCGAATTTAAGCCCCCGGAAGCCCTTACCGGAGAAGACTTTCAGGACTTTCTCACCCATCTTGCCGTGGAAAGACACGTGGCGCCCTCCACACAGAATCAGGCCCTAAACGCCCTGGTTTTCTTCTTAAAAGGGCTTGAGCGGGAAGTAGGTCCCTACATTGAGGCCGTCAAGGCCAGGGAGAGACGGAGGCTTCCGGTAGTCCTCACCAGGGAAGAGATCCAAAGAAGTGCTTTTGAGCTAAAAGAGCCTTACTATTCTATGCCGTACCGCGCTCACGCGCACGCGAAGCAAAAAGTAAAGAAGTAGAAGTACTAAAAAGTACAAAAACGGGGGCACTTCACTATTGTGCTGGGTGCCGTGAAGAGGTGTAAAATCTGGAGAGAGCTTTTAGGGCTTTGCAGAAGATTTCTGGGGGGTATCTAGCCTGGTGGCTAGTTGACTAAATCGACTTTTTTACCTTAAATCCTGACAAAGGCCCCCGGGTGAGATTATGTCAGAAAAAAAGCCTCTTTTTTCTCCTTTCTCGGCCTTGAAGGATTTGGTGGATAAAGATTCTCTGCCCTCTTTGGACCGCCTTCTTCCAGAACCGGCTCGAGATGAGGCTGAAGATGAGGCCTGCTTTAAGGCCGCCATGGCCGGGGTAAAGCCGCTTTCGGGGCACCGGCGGATTGTGGGCTGGCCCTTTGGCAGCTCTCTGGCTCTGAAAAGAAAGGATGATTCTTGCAAAGAGCTTAACCTTTCAGATGTTTCCCTCAGGGTGGAGGATCTTCCAGAATATATGGAGGAGCTGGTTTGTGGCACCAACCCCCTTATTCTTACTTATCTTCGGGAGGGTTTGGTTTCTCCTCAGCGGCATCTTGATCTCCATGGCCTCTCGGTAGATCAAGCCCAGGCGGCTCTGGAGACATTCCTTCGGGAGTCCGTGGCGGCCGGATGCCATTGTATCCTCATTATCCACGGCCGTGGCCTCTCTTCTCCTCGAGGACCTGTTCTGAAGGGTCTGGTTCAAAGGTGGCTCAGCCGAAGTTTCTGGCGTCGTTATGTCGTGGCCTTTGCTAGTGCTCCTCCTTATGACGGTGGTCCTGGGGCCACCTATGTGCTTTTGAGGCAAAGGCCCGCGGGAAAGAAACACCGGCGGCGGAGGAGACGTTGAGACTGCCCCGCCATGGCCTCCGTCGAGTCTTTCTGTTGGGACGCCCCCGTTCTGGAAAGACCACGGTTATAAAATCCTTCCTGCACCTTTATCCGGGCAGACTCTGGGGGTTTTATACCGAAGAGGTCTGTGAGTCGGGGAGACGGTTAGGATTTGATGTTGTCACCACGGAGGGGCAGCGAGTTCCTTTGGCCCGCCGGGGGGCTCCGGGGCCCAAGGTTGGCCCCTATGGAGTCGATATCTCTGCCCTCAACGAGGTAGTCGCTCCCCTTTTAAGACAAGCTCCAGTCAAAGCCCTTTTGGTAATTGATGAACTAGGGAAGATGGAGCTTAAAAGTCGGGAGTTCATCGGGGCGGTAGAGGCTATTTTGGCCTCTAACCGCCCCTTGCTTGCCACTTTGGGGCAGGGCAGGCTCTCCCTTCTTAAGGCCTGGCGTCAACTTCCGCAGAGCCTTTACCTGCTGGTAGATGAGTTCACTCGAGATGGGCTTCCCCAAAGGCTGGTGGCCGAGTTTGAGCGGCCAGGAGTCCTGGTGGCCCTGGAGGGAATAGATGGTTCTGGTAAAACTACTTTGGCCCGGGCCCTGGCGGAACATCTGATCGCCAGAGGGAAGGATGTTGTTCTCACTCAAGAGCCTACCACCGGAATATATGGTCAGAAGCTTAGACAACTCCTGGGCGAGGGCAGGGCTTCGGCGGAGGAGCTGCTTTTTCTTTTCCTCAAAGATCGCCAAGAACATGTGAAAGAGACCATCCTGCCGGCCCTTTGGGCCGGAAAGATAGTTATTACCGACCGTTACTACTTTTCTACCTTGGCCTATCAGGGGGCCCAGGGATTCAGCCTTGAAGACCTGACCCTCATCAACCAGGCCATCGCCCCCTGTCCGGATTTGGTCTTTGTCCTTCACCTGCCTTTAGAAAAGGTTCCCTTAAGAATAAGGCACCGGCAACGCCTGGAGAGCTTTGAAAAAGATCAGGGCTTTCTCCATCAGGTGGAAAGAATCTTTTCTCGAATAAAAGGTGACTATATTGTTCACTTAGCGGCTAGCCAATCACCAGATGAGCTTTTGGCCCGGGTGCTGGCAGAGCTAAAAGCAGGAGGAATTCTGTGAAAGTCTTCGTGACCGGGGGTACAGGATTTGTCGGCCGGACCCTTCTTAGAATCCTAAAAAGCTCTGGACATCAAGCGGTGGCTCTAGTCCGAGCTGGTTCAGAGGCTAAAGTGCCTCCAGGGGTGGAGATCGTCTCTGGAGACGTTCTGGAGGATTCGTCCGTTTTGGCCCTTAAGATGGCCGGGTGCCAAGCCGTGATTCATCTGGTGGGTATCATCCGGGAATTTCCCCGAAAAGGGATCACCTTTGAAAGACTGCACCCTCAGGCTACCAGAAATATTGTAGCTGCTGCCAAGGAAGCCGGTATTCAGAGGTATCTTCACATGGCCTCCCTGGGGACAAGGCCTGGAGCCACTTCGGCCTATCATCAAAGTAAATGGGCTGCGGAAGAGATAGTAAGAGACTCCGGGCTTGACTGGACCATTTTTCGCCCCTCGGTAATCTTCGGGCCAGAAGATTCTTTTGTCAATCTTTTGGCTGATCTGATCCGCAAAAGTCCCTTTTTGCCGGTTATTGGCGATGGGAACTATCGACTTCAGCCGGTAGCCGTGGAGGTGGTGGCCCAGGCCTTTGTTAAGGCCCTTAATCTGCCCGAGACAATAGGTAAAACCTTTGAAGTCTGTGGCCCAAGCCCTCTTACCTACAACGAAATCGTCAGGGCTGTGGCCCAAGCCCTTTCTCGGCGAGTGGTCCTCATCCATTTACCTGTATCCCTGATGCGCCTTGCGGCCTCCCTTCTGGGAGGCTTTGCCTTTTTCCCCCTGACAACGGATCAGATAACCATGCTCCTTGAGGAGAATGTCTGCCAGAATACGGAGGTTTTCTATCAGACCTTTGACCTTCCTAGGGTGGATTTCCGGGAGGGAATCGCCCGCTACCTTGGCAAATAACCGCGTTACTCGGAGTCAAACTCTACGGAATTGTCTCGGATGATCTCTTTTACATTTTCCAGGGTGTAGAGAACATCATGGACGGTGGCCTGAGGGAATTCTTCACAGAATTCATCGATGGTCATCAGGATGCGTTCGGTGAGATCCTCAAATTGCTCAACGGTGAGGCTCTGAGCTGGTTCTTCAGAAAGGAGTTTATCGAGATCTATCCCGTGGAAGCGGAGCAACTCTTCCTTGATCTGCTCCAGGCGGCGCACACGGCCTCGACGCGCCCTTTCTTTATCCGTGATAGAGACGACCTTGGACATACCCTAAATGTAGCCCCTTATCTTCTAGAGGACAAGGGCTAGACCAGATAGGCCCCGACCTCATCAGCCAACAATCTACCTTGTTTGGTGAGCCGCAACCGGCCCCTTTTGATCTCAATGAGCCCTGCGGCCATTAGATGTTCCAGCTCCGTTTTATAATAGTGGATCGGATCTATCCCAAAACGGCCTTTAAGTTCCGAAATGGATATTCCCTTAATCAACCTTAACCCCAGGACTGTAGTCTCCCGAAAAGTGGCCTCGAGGTCGAGACGCTCTTCTATCCTCGGTGGAGAATGCCCAGAGGCCAGATAATGGAGGTAAAGGGGGAGCTTGGGGTTCTGGCTTCTTGTTCCTTTAAGGTAGGAGACCGCCCAAGCTCCAAGCCCAAGATAAGGGCGGTTTTCCCAATAGATGAGGTTGTGTCGACACTCTCGCCCTTTTAGGGCATAGTTTGATATCTCATAGCGCTTGAACCCCCCTGAAGTTAGGATCTCTTCCACCAGCAGGTGAAAAAAAGTCAGCGACTCCTCCCCCAGGGGCTGAATCCGGCCTTCTTTTACCCAGCTGGCGAATAAAGTTCCTTCTTCGATGGTCAGCTCATAACAAGAAATATGCTCAGGGTTGAGCCCTAATAGCTCATGAAGTTCGGCCTCCAGGTCTTGGGGGCGTTGGCCTGGCCAGCCAAAGATTATGTCCACGGAGATATTTGTAAACCCTGCTAGGCGGGCAGCTTCTATGGCCATCAGGGCCTGCCTGCGTCCGTGGTGACGACGGAGGATCTCAAGACCCCGGGCTGAAAGGCTCTGGATGCCCAGACTGATGCGATTGACCCCCAAAGACCGGATTCCCTTAAGCCAGATATCATCAATGGTTTCCGGGTTGGCCTCCAGGGTGATTTCCGCCTTCGGGGTCAATGCCGGCCCAAGGGAGTCAATGATGAGGGCTATCTGCCGAAGGGAAAGAAGGCTGGGAGTCCCTCCGCCCAGATAAAGCGAGTGAAACTGTAGCCCCTCGGTCTCCGGGCGCCTTAGTTCCCATTCCTTAAGGAGTGCCTGAACATATTCGTCTAAATTTATAGAGGCCTCCTTTAGGGGCAGACTATAAAAGTCGCAGTATGGACACTTGTGGCGACAGAAGGGGATGTGTATATAGATTCCAGCCTTTTGTGAGGGGGGGGCTTGAGGCATGGTTCCAGATAAAAAGCTCATGGAGCAACTCAAAAAAAAGGTTCAGGAGGAGCTGGCCGCCAGGGAGATCCAGGTTACCGAGTTCTGGCTAGAAGAGCTTAATAAGATCTACGCCAAACGCAACTTAACCCTTGACGCCTTGAGAGAGGAAATCCGTCGGCTTATGGAGAAGATGAAAACCCGTGTTCGAACCATTAAGGCCGGACGCCTCTAGGCGGCCACCTTCTCTAGGAGGTCGGCAAAACTCTCCGGTAATATCTTGGGGAGACGCTGAAGGAGCAGTTCTTTAATCGCCTCGGGGGTGGCCAGCTTTAGTATCTCTCTAGCGAGCTCCTGGCATTCAGAAACCTTAAGGCAACGGATTAGTTTTTTGACCCGGGGAATAGAAAGAGCGTTCATGGAGAGCTCATCAAGGCCAAGTCCGAGGAGTAAGGGAACATAGAGCAGCTCACCGGCCATCTCTCCACACATCCCTACCTCGATACCGGCCTCATGACCCACCTCTGTTACCTGTTTAATCATCCTCAGGATTCCCGGATGAAGTGGTTCATATAAGTGAGCGACATGTTCGTTGACCCGGTCAATGGCCAGGCTGTACTGAATAAGATCATTGGTACCGATGCTGAAAAAATCCACTTCCTGGGCCAGGATGTCGGCAATGGCCACGGCTGTGGGGACTTCTATCATCGCCCCTATGGGGATGGAGGGGATATTTATGCCTTCGCTTCGGAGTTCCTCAATAACCTCGGCCAGCAGAGCTTTGGCCTCTAAAAGCTCCTGGAGGCCAGAGACCATGGGGAACATAATCCGAAGCCGGCCATAGAGGCTGGCCCGCAGGATGGCTCGCAACTGGCTACGGAAAATCTCCGGTTCTTTAAGGCAGAGTCTTATAGACCTTAGGCCAAGGGCCGGGTTGGTCTCTCGAGGATGATGGATCCCTCGGGCCAGTTTGTCGCCCCCGATGTCCAGGGTGCGAATGGTAACCGGAAAGGGGGCCAGCCTTTCCACCACCTCCCGATAGACTTGATAGAGCTCTTCCTCCCCAGGCGGGGTGCTCCGGTTGAGATAGAGAAATTCGGTTCGGAAAAGACCTACTCCCTCGGCTCCGTGCTCCAGAATTACCGGAACTTCTTCCAGGAGCTCGATGTTGGCTTTGACCTTGATCTGGTGTCCATCAAGGGTTTCTGCCGGCAGATGGGCCGCCCGGACAATCTCCAGTCGAAAGCGTTCAAACTCATCCCGCAGACCTTCATAGCGGGCAATCTCTTCTTGGGTAGGCTCGATGATCACCAGCCCTTCGAGACCATCGACAATGACAAAACTACCGCTGGAGACCAGATCAGTTATTTTTTCTAGGCCGACTACGGCCGGTATACCCAGGGATCTGGCAACAATGGCCGTGTGGGATGTCCGGCTACCCATGTTGGTGAGAAGGGCCAGGACTCGATTGGGCCTCATCTGGATGGTATCCGCCGGAGATAAATCGTGGGCGACCACAATGGCCTGATTGGGTATGGCGGCGGGATCAGCCGGTCTGGTCCCCGTCAAGATACCGAGGATGCGGTCTACTACGTGCTGGACATCTTGGAAGCGGTTGCGGAGATATTCATCCTCAATGTTGCTAAATGCCCGCTCGATTTCCCTCAGGGCCATTACCAGGGCCCACTCGGCGTTGACCTTCTCCTGTCGGATGAAGGAGATAGTCCGTTCAATAAGCAGAGGGTCATTGAGAATAAGAAGATGGGCATCTATTATGGAAGACTGCCCCAGAATTTCGTCGGGAATCTTATTTTTTATGGCCTTAAGCTCGCTTAAGGCCTGGGAGACCGCCCCTCTTAGTCGGGCCACTTCGAGTTCTATCTCTTCTGGGCGCAGGAGTGGGCGCTGGGTGACTTTTATCCTTCCCCGATCAATGAGGAAGACCTCACCAATGGCAATCCCCGGTGAGGCCCCGATGCCCTTGAGTTTGATGCTCTCTTGTTTCATTATTCTTCACCGAACTTTTCTTTGACCAGTTTAAGTATGGCCTCTATGGCCTCTTCGGCATCTGGCCCCTTGGCTACTACCTCTAAGTTTGTTCCCGGAGGGCAGGCCAGAGTGAGTATATCGAGTACACTCTTGGCATCGGCCATCTGGCCGGCCCGGACAAGGAACACCTGGGCCTTATAAGCACAGGCTAGCTTGGCCAGCTTGGCTGCCGGTCGAGCATGGAGTCCCAGTTTATTGTTGATAACGAAGGAGGCCCGGAATTCCATCTCCCATTGTTTTCAAGATTCTGAGAACCAATACGATAATCTTCAAAAAGCTTCTTTTAAAGCGAAACGCTACGGCCAGATGCCCTGGCAGATTTGGTGATTTATTTAACTAGTTTAAATTACCATTGACTGTACTGGCGGCAATAGGTAACCAATCTTAATATTTTTAGCCAGGTAAAATACCCCGAATCCTATTATGCAAGGGGAATGCCAGTGAACATTGTTGCCCGAGTGGGAGATTTCTGTATCAAGCTGGTTGAACATCTGGGCGGAATGGCCCTGATGTTGGTCCAGGGCCTTCTTTTGACCTTTTCTCCCCCGCTTAGGGTCAAGAATTTCTTCAAACAAATGGAGTTTATTGGGGTTAACTCCATTCTGGTGGTGGTTTTAACGGCCCTTTTTTCGGGTATGGTTCTGGCCCTGCAGGGCTACTATGGCTTTCGCAAATTTGGAGGCGAAAGCCTCCTCGGGGCCACGGTGGCTCTTTCTCTTACTCGAGAGCTGGGGCCGGTTCTCACCAGTCTTATGGTTACTGCCCGGGCCGGTTCGGCCATTGCCGCAGAAATAGGCACCATGAGGGTTACCGAGCAGATCGATGCCTTAGAATCCATGGCGGTGAATCCCCTACATTACTTGGTTACTCCGAGGCTGTGGGCCGGTTTTTTAATGGTTCCTCTGCTTACGGTGGTGGCCAATGTGGTGGGAATTGCCGGCGGTTACTTGATCGGCGTTGTTCTCCTTAACATTGACCCCGGGGTCTTTATTAATAAGATGGTTGAGCTGGTGGAGCTTAGTGATATTACAAATGGCCTCTACAAGGCGGTGGTCTTCGGAGGGCTTCTGGCCCTGGTCGGCTGTTACAAGGGCTACCACGCTCGGGGCGGGGCTGAGGGAGTGGGTAAGGCCACCACTGAGGCCGTGGTTATCTCTTCGGTGGGGATCCTTATTTTAGACTACATCCTCACCTCTCTCCTTTTTTAGGCTGATGATTAAGATCATTGATCTCCATAAGTCCTTTGGGGCCCAAGAGGTTTTACGGGGGGTTAATCTGGAGATCCCCAAGGGGAAGATTACCTTCATCATGGGGCAGAGCGGGCAGGGGAAAAGTGTCCTTCTTAAACATATCATTGGCCTTATAAGGCCGGATTCGGGCCAGATTTTGGTAGACGGCCTAGATATAACCGGCCTTTCCCTCAAAGAACTTTACAGAGTGCGGAAGCGTTTCGGTATGCTTTTCCAGGATGCCGCCCTCTTTGACTCCATGACCGTGGCTGAGAACGTGGCCTTTCCCCTGAGGGAGCATACCCGGCTCTCCGAGACGGAGATCGCGAAAAAAGTAGAGGAAAAGCTGGCCCTGGTGGGGCTTCTTGAGGCGGCGGATAAGCTTCCTTCAGAGCTCTCTGGCGGAATGAGGAAGCGAGCCGGTCTGGCCAGGGCCCTGGCCCTTGATCCGGAAATCATTCTCTTTGATGAACCCACTACCGGGCTTGATCCCATCATGACGGCCTCCATTAACCGGCTTATCAAGGAGAGCCAGCAACGACATCAGCTCACCTGTGTGGTTATCAGCCACGATATCCCCAGCGCCCTTACCATTGCCGACAAGATTGCCATGCTTCACCAGGGGGTTATCATCGAAGAAGGGGATCCGGAAAGTATCAAGAGTTCCTCCCATCCCTTTGTCAGACGCTTCTTTGAGGGGGTGGCCGAGGAAGAAGGAGGGATATCATGAGAGGTTCGGGCTGTGGTGCCGAGATAAAAGTGGGCATCTTCGTTCTCATTGCCCTTTTACTGCTGGGATATTTGAGCCTTAAACTGGGCGAGGAGACTATTTCCCCCAAAAAGGGCTACGAGCTTCGGGCCCTCTTTGATGACGTCTCTGGTTTGGTTAAGGGAGCCAGGGTGGAGATGGCTGGAGTGGAAATCGGCCGGGTTAAGGAGATCCGTCTCAAGGACTCTAAGGCCGAGGTGCTGATGAACATCTACTCTGGCGTCAAGATTCATCGGGATGCTACGGCCATGGTCCGGACTAAGGGGGCCCTGGGGGATAAGTATGTTCAGATCATGCCTGGTAGCTCTGAGGCCCCTGTCCTGGCCCCCGGTGATCTCATCGCCAAGACCACCTCTACCAAGGACTTAGATCAGATACTTACCCAGGTGGCTCCAGCCATAGATGATATCCGGGCTATCACGGCCGGTCTCAGAGAGCTTTTGGGTAGTGAGGAGGGGAAGAACAACCTCAAGGAGCTGGTGCTCAACCTCAAAGAGGCCTCGGCCTCTTTTAAGCTTATGGGAGAAAAGATTACCCAAGGGGAGGGGACTTTAGGCAAGCTCATTGTGGACGACGAGCTCTACCAGAAGGCCAATAAATTGATGACCCGGCTGGACAACGTGGCGGCCAAGATTGAATCTGGCCAGGGGACCTTGGGCAAGCTTCTAACAGATGAGGAGCTCTACAATCAGACCAAGGAGACCTTCTCCAGCCTTCAGGAGGCGGCCCAGACCATTCAGGATCTGGCGGCCAAGATTGAATCCGGCCAGGGGACCTTGGGTAAACTGGTCAGCGATGATTCCCTTTACAACGAAGCCAATGAGCTAGTTAAAAACCTCAACCAGATTGCCAAAAACCTTAAGGCCGGCCAGGGGACTTTGGGCAAGCTCCTCACGGATGATTCCCTCTACTATGAGGCCAAGAAGACCATGCGCAATATAAACAAGGCCAGCGCTAATCTCCAAGAACAGATTCCCGTGACCATTCTCGGTACCCTGGTGGGGACGGCGGTGAGATAGTAGTGCGAGGTGTTCTCCTAGGACTCCTAGCCTTTTTATTCCTGTTTCCTCGCTTCCTCTGGGCAGGGGGGCTGGAAAGGATTAACCTCTCTCCCTTTTATTTCCATCAAAAGAATCCAGAAACCGGGGTCGAGGAGACGGAGATTTTAGGACCCTTTTGGTATTCCTTTCGCACCAGGGAAGCCTCGGGGTGGGCCTTAAGGCCCCTGGCCTCCTTCTGGAGGCTTCCCCAGAGGAAGGAATTTCAGTTCCTTTATCCTCTTGGTAGGTACTGGAAAAGCCCCGATCGTCACCGTTTCGTTCTCATCCCCTTGTTTGCTACGGATCTAGATCTGGAGGGTGAGGAGAACCCACCCCGGCATCGATCTTATTTTCCCATATTTTGGGGGCAAGACGCCAAGGGGCGTAGCTACTGGGGGGTCTTCCCCTTTTATGGACGGATGTATTCCCGGGCGGGGAAAGATGAAATCCTCTTTATCCTCTGGCCCCTTTATACCCGTTCGGTAGATGAGGGAAACATCACCACTACCTGGCTGTGGCCCTTCTTTGGCAAGACTGAGGGGCCCACCGAGAAAGGACGTCGTCTTTGGCCCCTTTACGGCTACTATGCCCGGGAGGGAGAATACGAAAAGAGTTTTTTCCTCTGGCCCTTTTTCTTTTTTGAAAGGACAGACCTCTATGAGAAGGTTCCCAGTGAGCGGCAGATGTTTTTCCCCTTTTATATTCGGGAGCGCACGGCTAACACCAGGACAACCATTCTCCTGTGGCCCTTTTTTAATCGCTATCAGGACTTAAGTACCGGCTACCGCCAATGGGATATTCCTTGGCCTTTTTTCCAGTATGCTGAGGGTCCGGAAAGAAGCAGCCGACGTCTCTGGCCCCTTATTGGTCGGACAGAGACCGAAGAAAGCAGCAGTTATTTCTTTCTCTGGCCCCTTTACACCTATTATTTCGTAGAGGATGAGACCGGGGGTAAGGAGATCAGGCGCTTTTTGCTCTTCTCCCGCTTCCATCGCCAGTGGGATGATTACGGCCACTTTGTGCGGACGAGCAATCGGCTCTGGCCTCTCTTCCGCTATGAGCGTCAAGCCAGCGGTCTGGAGTATTTGTATTTTCCTGCCCTGTTCCCTTTTGATGACGAAGGGTTTGAGCGCAACTGGGGTCCGTTTTTCAGGCTCTTTGAGTGGATTAAGGATCCTCGGGGCTACAGCCGGACCAAGATCCTTTGGGGAATTATTCGTTACGAAAGCGGTCCTGGCTGGAGCCTCTCTGAGCTCTCCTTTCTCCTTCGCCTGGAGAAACGCCCTCAGGGCGGGGGGCTTTCTCTGCTCTCGGGCCTTTTTGAGATCAAAAAGGACAGAGGCCGTCTCCACTTGAAACTTTTTTATCTTCCGGTTTTTTAGTTTTTCCCATGGACGATCTTTTGCCTCTCATCCGTCGGCCCAGCCGCTATCTGGGCACTGAAGTCAACTCCTGGCATAAACCCTGGGATGAGGCCAGGGTGCGTTTTTGTCTGGTTTTCCCCGACCTTTATGAACTGGGGATGTCCCATCTAGGAAGCCAAATTCTTTATCTTATTCTCAACAGCCGTCGAGACTGGCTGGCTGATCGGGCCTATTGTCCGGACAGAGACCTGGAAGCTCTCTTGCTTGAGCGGGGTCGTCCTCTGGTTTCTTGGGAGCATCGTCGCCCCCTGGTGGACTTTGACGTTCTGGGTATAAGTCTTCCCTACGAACTGTGCTACAGCAATATCCTCACCATTCTTTCTTTGGCTGGTCTTCCCTTTCGTTCGCAGGAAAGGCCGAAGCCTTTCCCCCTCATCCTTGGCGGAGGATCAGCGGCGGTTAATCCAGAGCCGGTCGCCCCCTTTTATGACGCCATCATCATCGGGGACGCTGAAGAAGCTATCCTGGAGGTGGCCGAGGTCTGTGGCCGCTTGAAGCGTGAGGGAGGGGAGAAAGCCGATCTTCTCCGGGCCCTCTCGGATATAGAAGGCCTCTATGTGCCGGATCACTTCCAGCCCCTCTATGATAAAGATGGAAGATTCAGGGGGATGAGGTCTCGGCTTAAGGCCAAGGTGAGACGACGCATTGTGGCTGATCTGGATGCCGTTCCCTACCCCTACCGACCACTGGTGCCCTTTGCCGAAACAGCCCACGATCGTCTGGCCATTGAGGTCTCCAGGGGGTGCACCCGGGGCTGCCGCTTCTGTCAGGCCGGGGTTACCTATCGGCCGGTGAGGGAAAGATCTCCCAAACGGGTGCTGGAGCTTATCCAGGAGGGGCTTGAGGCCACTGGCTGGGACGAAGTCTCTCTCCTTTCTCTCTCCACCGGAGACTACAGTTGCCTTGAGCCTCTGGTGGAATACCTCATGGCCGTTTACTGCCCCCGACGGGTGGCTATCTCTTTGCCCTCTCTTCGGGTAGGCACCCTGACTCTGGCCATCATGGAGGAGATCCGCCGGGTCCGTAAGACTGGTTTTACCCTGGCCCCTGAGGCCGGAAGCCAGAGGCTGCGTCAGGTAATCAATAAGGATATCCGGGAGGAAGATCTTCTGGCCTGTGCTGAGGCGGCCTTCCGTCTGGGGTGGGGGCACATCAAGCTTTATTTCATGGTCGGGCTTCCCTCTGAAACGGAGGAAGACGTCAAGGAGATAATCCGTCTGGCCCGGGAGGTTCGGAAGATGGCCCCCTCCGGTCGGGGAGGGCAGGTCACGGTGAGTGTGGCCACTTTTGTCCCCAAACCCCATACCCCGTTTCAGTGGGAGGCCCAGCTTCTTCCAGACGAAGCCACCTTTAGGCTTGGGATCCTCAAGCAGGCCCTTCGGGGGCGGGGTTTTCGGGTTAAGTGGCACCAGCCTGAGATGAGCCTCCTTGAAGGGGTTTTCTCTCGCGGGGATCGCTCTCTGGCCTCCCTTATTGAAGAGGCCTGGCGTTTGGGAGCCCGCCTTGATGGCTGGAGTGATCACTTCCGTCTTTCTCTTTGGCAAAAAGCTGCTCAAAGGGTGGGAATTAACCTTGAGGGTTATCTTTCCGCCAGGTCCCTTGAGGCCCCCCTTGCCTGGGAGCATCTGGATATGGGAGTTAGCCAGGAGTTTCTGCGTCAGGAGCGCCGGCTGGCCCTTGAAGCCCAGTTTAGTCCGGACTGCCGCTTCAGTCGCTGTCTTAAGTGCGGAGTTTGTGGAAAGAAGGTGGCCTTGAGCCTTAAGAAGGACTGTAAGCTTCCTCCTCCACCGCCTCCGCCCTCCCAGCCTGAGGGCCGTTTCGCCTATCTGGTGGCCTACAGCAAGGATGGTCCAGCCCGTTTTTTGAGCCAGCTTGAGCTTATGCGGGTCGTTCATCGGGCTCTCAGGCGGGCCGGCCTCCCCCTTTCCTTCAGTCAGGGCTTCCATCCCCTGCCTAGAGTCTCCTTTCCCCGGGCCTTACCGGTAGGAGTGGCCAGCGAAAGGGAACATTTCGTTGTTGAACTTGTCCGCCCTTTGCCGGAGGAAGAGATAAAGCGGCGCCTTTCGGCTACCATGCCCGCCGGCATCGGCCTCCTGGCTGTCCAGCCCTGGCAGGTAGGCCGTGAGCCTCCCCATGAGGCAAAGATGACTTTCGTGGTGGAGCTTCCGGCCCCTCAGGATCTCTCCGAGATCGTCAATAACTTTAAGGCCCGAGAGAGCTGGCCTTTTTCCCGGCTGCGAAAAGGTAAGAAAAAGACGATTGATCTTAAGGACTATGTCCTTGCCCTTGAAGCTCTCTCTCCCCAGGGCCTCACCATTACCCTTCGCACTCCAGAGCAGGGAGGGGTGCGGATAGATGAGGCCCTTTCGGCAATTTTGGGGCTTGAGGCCAGGGAGATTCTGGCCTCAAGGGTGGTTAAGACTTCTTCTTGGTGATCACGGCTGCCGGTTTTGAGACCAGGTAGCCTCCCCGAGGCTGTTGCTGGAGGCGATCCGAAAGACGTTTTATGGAGTCGGTGCGCACGTGTTCCTGGGCCTCCTTGAGAAAACGTCGGGCCTCAGCGACTTTTCCGTCCCGGAGGTATTCTCCAGCCCTCCTCAGGATGCTTGTTTCTCGTTGTCTGACGGAAGCCCCCCGGTCAATGACGGCTCCCGGGGCGGAGATCAGTTTTTCTACCCGCCCTGATTGACAGAGAGGACAGACAGGGGGTGAATCCCCTAGGCGCTGCAAGGTCTCAAAGACTTCCCCGCACTCCAGACAGCAAAACTCATATATGGGCATTCTGGTCCCTCCCCTGGCCTCTTTTTATCTTGAACTTTTCAGCTCTCTGAGAGGGTTTCAAGCTCCTTGTGGGTCAAGTCTAATATTTCCAGGCGATGGGGGGCCTGAGGGTGATCCGGTGATGGCCCCTGGACAATAACGGCGTATCCCCGACGGAATCCGGCCCTCTGGGCCCAGCTTTGGGCCAGGCGGCGCCAGCTTTGGGGACGAGAGGTTACCTGAATGGCCAGGACGCCGTAGCTAAACTGAAGTTGACGGCAGGTAGCCAGCGAGGGGGTAAAGGCGGCTATCCAGACTGGAAGCCTGAACCGGGCCACCCGCCGGGCGGTGGCTCCGCTTTCGGTGGGGGTGATGACCAGGCTGGCCGGGAGGCGGTTTACAGTAAGGTAGATATCCAGGGCAATGATGTCCTCCACGGCAACCTTTTTGCCCACAGGAGGCTCAAAGTGCTCCCTCCACAGTGGGAGCCTATTTGAAGCCGCCTCGGCGGCCCTGGCGATTCGGGCCATCATGGCTACTGCTTCCACCGGGTAGTTTCCGGTAGCCGTCTCCTCTGATAACATCAGGCAGTCCGTGCCATCCAGGATAGCATTAGTTACGTCGGTTACTTCAGCCCTGGTGGGGCGACTGTTTTCGGTCATGGACTCCAGCATCTGGGTGGCGGTGATTACCGGCTTGGCTGCCTGGTTGGCCAGGTGGATTAATCTCTTCTGGACCACGGCAATCTCCTCAATGGGCATCTCTACCCCTAGATCACCCCGGGCCACCATAATACCGTCAGCCACTGAGAGGATGGAGGCTATGTTTTTTACCGCCGCGGCCCGTTCTATTTTGGCAATGATGAAGGGCTGATAACCCAGATCTTGGGCAAATTGGCGTACCTGTTGGATGTCTTCTGGCTTTTCGACAAAGGAGACGCTGATGGCCTCAACGGCTTCTTTTAGGGCAAAAGATAGGAGCTCCAGGTCCTGTTGGGTAACAGCACTTATGCCCAGATCCACTCCGGGAATGTTTATTCCCTTGTGGGAGCGAAGAGATCCACCGACAACGACCCGGCAGTGGACTTCCGCCCCTTGGACTTTTTCCACCCGCAGCTGGACAAAGCCGTCGTTTAAGAAGATGGTCTTTCCCGGACGAACGACCCGGGGAAGTTCGGCGAAATCTACCGGAATGACTTTCCTGTAGCCGGTTGCCGGGCCGGTGCTGAGAATAACCTCTTCTCCTTTTTCCAGTTGAAGTGGTTCCTTTGCCAGGCGTCCGATTCGAAGCTTGGGGCCGGGAAGATCGGCCATAATGGTCACCTCTCCTCCCGCAGCCCGGGCGGCCTCCCGAATCCTTTGGATGGTCCTCCGATGACTTTCTTTATCTCCGTGGGCCAGGTTGATACGGGCGATATTCATCCCCTCGCGAATCATCTTCTTGATGGTCTTTACAGAATCTGAAGCCGGGCCTATGGTGGCCACTATCTTGGTTTTCTGACGGGGAAGTTTCATTCCCTCTTTCTCCTTGGCAAAACTTGGTAGCCTTCTTTAGAAAGCATAATCCTAAAGGCCAAATGTGGCCAAATGATTACGGAGGAAAGATGATCCTGATTCTTATCGTGGGCCTGTTGTTTTTGGGGGTGGCTCCTGCCGCAGGGGTTGAGCTTCATCTCAAAAATGGAGATCGCCTGACGGGTGAAATCCTCAAAGAGGAATCGGGGGTAGTCATCCTGGCCACCCCCTACGGAACTCTCCGGATTCCCAAGGAGGATATCCTGCCGGCCAAGTCTTTACCCCCGGCCGCTTCACCTAAAGAACCCTGGAGGATTAGAGTTTCTGTGGGCCTTGAGCATGATTCAGGGAACACAGATTATCAAAGCTATCGGGCCATGGTGGCGGCGAAAAAGAAGTGGCCCCGGGGGCGTCTGGAGACAGATGTTTTCTATGAATACGCCCTCTCTGAAGGGGCGACAGACAAGGATAGGCTCCGGGGAGATTTCTTTTATGATTATTCTTTGGCCCCTCGGCTCTCCTTCTTTACCAAAGATCTCTTTGAGGTGGACAAGGAGGCCGATCTTGACCTCAGACTCCAGGGAGGAACAGGCCTTAGCTACTATCTTTACGGTCCTGATGAAAGCCATCTCCAACTCCTGTTTGGACTCAGCTTTGACTATGAGGACTACCGACGAAAAGGGGCCTATCTGGTCACCAGAGCCCTTTTAGGGCTCAAGGGGGCTAAACGACTGGCCCAGCTAAACCTTGAGGCTGAGGCCACCTATCAACCCAAATTTAGCCAGCCAGAGGACTATCAGTTTGAAGGCAAGGTCCGCCTGGGGCTGCCTCTTCTCAAAAACCTCCAGTTCTCCCTGCGTCTGGAAGATCTCTATCGTAGTCGGGTTCCTGAGGGGACAGAGAAGAACGATCTCAAAATCCTATCTACCCTGGACTGGCTTTTTGAATGGTGATTCTTGACAGGCCCTGGGAAAAGACGGTCTATTTTTAAAATGCCTACGGCCTTAGAGATATTCAAAGCCTTGCCCCGCACCAATTGCGGCCAGTGTGGTTTCCCTACCTGTTTGGCCTTTGCCACCGCTCTGGCCTCGGGAGCCACTTTGCCAGAGAGGTGCCCCTTCTTTGAGGTGAGCCGGTTTCCAGAATTGGCCTCGACCAGGGAGCCCCACGACCAGGTCCTGGCCATTCTGGAGCATGTCCGGGCTGAAGTGGCCCGCCTTGACCTCTCACAGGTGGCTCCTCTGGTTGGAGGGGAGATGAAGGAAGGCTGGCTTTGTCTTTCCTATCTGGGAGAAGAGGTCTGCCTGGGCAGGGAAGCTGTCCGGGTTTCCTCCGGTCTGGAGCTTGACCCCCGGGATCAGATCCTTCTCTACAATTATCTTCGTTTTGCCCGGGGAACGCCCCTCTCGCATCATTTCGTGGGCCTTGAGGCCTTCCCCAACTCGGTGGCAAAAGTAGCCACCCTTAAGCGCTATGCCGAAGATCTCCTGGCCCAAAGATTTGCCGGGGCTCCCGGGGTTCTTAAAAAGGCCCTTCGGGCCCTGGGGGCTAGAGACTGGCCTGAGGGGCAAGCTGATATCTCCGCCATCCTTCCGGCCCTTCCCCGGGTGCCTCTGGTGATTCTCTTCTGGGATGAAGATCAGGAAGAGGGATTCTCTGCTCAGGTCAAAATTCTCTTTGATCAGGTGGCCCTCGATTACCTTGACCTTGAGTCCCTGGTCTTTCTGGCCGAAAGGGCCGCCGAGAGGTTGACTGGTTCTTAACGGAAAACGGCCACCAGGGGAGTGTGGTCTGATGGCCTCTTCCAGGCCCGGGGCTCTTTATCGACGAAACAGTCGATCAGCCTCTCTGCCAGGGGTGAGGTGATCCAGATATGATCAAGTCGCATCCCCCGGTTGGCTTTGAAGGCCTGGAACTGATAGTCCCACCAGGTAAAGATCCCCTCTTCGGGATGTTTGAGCCTTAAGGCATCAATGAGCCCCCAATCCTTTAACGTGGCGATGGCCGAACGCTCTCGGGGGTGAAAACATATCTGACCCGCCAGGAGCTCTGGATCATAAACATCCTTTTCCTCCGGGGCGACGTTAAAATCTCCGGCCAAGACCAGAGGCTCTTGGGGGCTGTGTTTTTCTTCCAGGTACTCCCTTAGGCGATAGATGAACTCCAGCTTGTAAAGAAAATAATCTGAACCCACTTTGCCTCCGTTGGGAATATAGACAGAGATGACCCTTATCCCCAAGACAGTAGCGGCGATTATTCTTTCGGCGGCCTCTGGATCTTCGGTTTGGGGGAAGCCAACCACAACATCACCGGGCTCTTCGCGGCTGATAATGGCCACCCCGTTTCTTCCTTTACCGCCGGCATGGGCGGCAAAGTAGCCGGCTCTTTTTAAATCCTCAAAGGGAAAGTCTTGGTCTTCTACTTTGGTCTCCTGAAGACAGACTATCTCCGGCCTTTGGACCTCAAGCCACCGGAGAAGATGATCTTTGCGCATACGAACGGAATTTACGTTCCATGTGGCCAGCTTTATCCCCGCCATACCTCCTCCTTGGCTAGATATTAGATAGATTTATTTCGTAGGTCAAAAGAAACTTATAAAAATTCTTTACAAATATTCATTTTAAGAGTAAGTAATCTTTATTATCTATTATCTGGAAAAGGAGGTCTCTGAGGATGTGTATGGAAATAAGTCTTCGGTGTTTTTGTGGAGACCGAGAGGCTTCATTTAACCTGCGAGACAACATCATGACCAAAGAGGTCGTGACCAGGGTCTATTGTCCGACCTGCTCCAGTAAGGTGGAATTTGACTCCCAGCGAATGCTCTGGGACAACGGCTGGATCATTGAATACGATATGGATCTGGCCCGTTTTATGGCTGTCTCCAAGCTGGGTATCCCTCCTGAGGAGGTCACCCCGGAGTTTCTCTTTGATCAAGGATACGCTACCTGGAAGGAGTTTTATCCAGGGGAGCTGGAGGATATTCAGGAGGAGAAGGCCGCCATCGTTGCCCTTCTTAAGGTTGATCCCCAGCGGTATTTTTGCGAAATTCGCTCCTGGGCCAACGCCCGTATGGAGCGTCTTAAGGCAGAAGGCTGGCGCAAGGCTCAAGCCATTTAGTTTTTTCTGGTCATTTAGGGCTGGTGGGGCTATTTAAATGGTGTTTTGAGTGCTCATATCCTCACCGGTCTTACGGCCATTGTTGCCTTAGGGGTGGCCGCTCAGTGGCTTTCCTGGCGGTTTCACCTTCCTTCTATTCTTATTCTTCTGGGGGCTGGCCTTCTGGCCGGCCCTGGCCTGGGCCTTCTTAATCCAGATGACCTCTTTAAGGACACCCTTCTGCCGCTGGTCTCCCTTTCGGTGGCCGTCATTCTCTTTGAGGGGGGGCTGACCCTCCGACTTCCTGAAATCCGCCAGACGGCCAGGGTGATAGGTCGCCTGGTCACCTTGGGGGTTTTCATCTCCTGGGTGGTGGTTTCCCTGGCAGCCCTCATTCTTCTAGGCTTTTCTCCTTCTGTCGCCCTTTTGTTGGGGGCCATCTTGGTGGTTACGGGCCCTACAGTAATCCAACCCTTGCTTAAACATATTCGGCCCACCGCCGAGGTAGCCTCGGTGATCAAGTGGGAGGGCATCATTATTGACCCGGTGGGAGCGATGTTGGCGGTGCTTGTCTTTCAAGCCGCCGCTGCGGCCGGGGCCAAGGCCGCCACCTGGGGGGCTATGCTGGGAGTGGCTAAGACCATTCTCCTCGGAGGCTCAGTGGGGGCGGCCTGTGCCGCAGCCCTGGTGGTCATCCTGCGCCGCTACTGGGTGCCGGATTTTCTAGAAAACGCCCTCATCTTGATGATGGTCCTTCTGGCCTTTGTCCTCTCTAATTACCTCCAGCCGGAGTCAGGGCTTCTGGCGGTGACCATCATGGGTATCTTTTTGGCCAATCAGGGGGCGGTTAGTATCCGCCATATAATTGAATTCAAAGAAAACTTAAGGATTCTTCTTATATCTGGCCTTTTTATTATTCTTTCGGCCCGCTTGAACTTGGACGACCTGCTCAAAATCACTCCCCAGAGGGCCCTCTTTTTGGCCGTAGTGGTCCTGGTGGCCCGTCCCGTGTCGGTCTTTATCTCTACCATCTTTTCGCCCCTTTCTTGGCGGGAGAGGGCCTTTATGGCCTTTATGGCCCCCCGGGGGATTGTGGCCGCCGCTGTCGCCTCTATCTTCTCTCTGGAGCTCCAGCACATCGGTCAGCCCCAGGGGGCCCTCCTGGCCCCGGTGGTCTTTCAGGTGATCGCGGTCACCGTGGCCATTTATGGGCTTCTGGCCCCTTGGGTGGCCCGAGCCCTTAAGGTGGTCCAGCCCGATCCTCAGGGGGTCCTTTTGGTGGGGGCCCATGCCTTCTCCAGGCAGTTGGCCCTGGCCGTCGAGGAGGAGGGTTTCAAAACCCTCCTGGTGGATACTAACTGGGCCAATATTGTTGAGGCCCGCCGCCTGGGGCTCCCTACCTTCTACAGCAGTATTCTCTCGGGCTGTGTTCTAGACGAGATCGGTCTTGAAGGTATCGGTCGGCTTTTCGCCTTAACCTCAAACGATGAGGTTAACTCCCTGGCGGTCATTCACTTTGTCGATACCTTTGGTCGATCTGAGGTCTATCAGCTTCCTCCAGAAGGCCGCGGTTTTGGCTGCCCCGAGCCGGTATCTATTAACCTCAGGGGCAGAATTCTGTTTGGTCCCCAGGCGACCTATTCGCGAATCATGGCCCGAATAAGGGCTGGGGCCAAGATAAGAAAGACCAGGGTGGAGAAGGGCTTCCGCCTTCCGGAAGAGGCCTGGCCTCTTTTGTTGGTCACCGAGGGACGCAAGTTACGGGTCTTTACCGCCGACTCTCGTCTGGAGCCCAGGCCAGGCCAGACTGTTATCTGGCTGGAGAAGCCCCCTCAGAGTAGCTCCGGGCCACAAGAAAGGTCTGAAGGTGGAGCTCGACCACCTTTTCCACCTCGGCAGGATACCCACCCCCAAGGGTAATAGCCACGGGAATCCCTGCTTTGCGTAGGTGGCCGATGACCATTTCGTCCCGCCGCCTAAGCCCCTCCTCAGAAAGGGCCAGGTCGCCCAGCAGATCTCCCCTGTAGGGGTCAACCCCGGCCTGATAAATAACCAGCTCCGGGCTGTGCCCTATAACCCTCTCCAGGGCCCCTTCAAGGGCCAAGAGATACTCTTCATCACCGGTGCCCACCGCAAGACCGATGTCTAGATCACTCTGTTCTTTGGGGAAGGGATATAAGAATTCTTGATGAATGGAGAAGGTGAAGATCTCCGGATCATGCCGAAAGATGAAAGCTGTGCCGTTTCCCTGATGGAGATCACAGTCCACCACGGCGGCTCGGCGGATTTGCCCCTCATTTTTGAGCTTGGCTAAAGCAAAACCCAGGTCATTGAGGTAGCAAAAACCCTCGGCGTGGTCCGGGTAGGCGTGGTGAAGCCCTCCCCCCAGATGAAACCCTATCCCCTCTTTGAGGGCCAAAATAGCGGCCAGATATGTGCCTCCACACATGACTCTGGTGCCCCTTATTAAAGAGGGGTTGAGGGGAATCTCTGAGGAAAGAGTTCTGGGGCTCGCCCGAAGGGTCTGAAGTTCTTCTAAATACTCTGGCTCATGAATAAGAGCCAGCTCCTGCCAGGAGGGGACCGGGGGGCTGATGACGTCTTCTTCCCGAACCAGACCTTCCTTTAAAAGACGCCGGTAGAGAAGGTGGTATTTTTCTGCCGGGAAGACGTGTTCCCCCCACTCCATGGCATAGTCTTGAGAATAGACGATTTTCATGCCTTATGGGTATCAGGTCTTAAACTTTTCAACGGCCTGAGTCAGATTCTTGGCCAGCTCATTTAGCCTCTCTGAGGCCTCTCGAGTCTCTTCAGCCACCTGGGAAACTTTGGCTACGGTCTGGTTCATAGAAAGGGCCCCCTCCTTGACCTTGCTACTCGAATCGGCCGTCTCCCGGATATTCTGGGTGATCTCATTTATCGTTACGCTCTGTTCTTCGGCGGCTCCGGCGATGGAGTTAGAGATATCGTCTATCTCGCCTACGGTCTGGCTGATGTTATTGATGGCCGAAACAGCAGCCTCGGTGTCTGTCTGGATTCTGGAGACGATCTCGGCTATCTCCTCGGTAGCCTTGGCCGTCTGACGGGCCAGCTCCTTGACTTCATTGGCCACCACGGCAAAGCCCTTGCCGGCCTCCCCGGCCCGGGCGGCCTCAATGGTGGCGTTTAAGGCCAGAAGATTGGTCTGTTCGGAGATCTCGTTGATCACCTTAACCACTTCGCCAATCCTCTGGCTCCCTTCCCCCAGGCGATGGATGACCTGGCTGGCCTCTTCGGCCCTTTCCCTGGCGCCTCGGGTGATCTCCGTGGTTTTAATGATGTTTTGAGTCACTTCCCGGACGGCCTCGCTCATCTGTTCAGCGGCTCCGGCAATTTCCTCTACCTGGTGGGCGATGTTCTGGATCCCCTCAACCATTGATTCGGCCCGATCCCTCATGGTGCGGGCCTCTTGACTCAAAAGATTGCCCGTTTCTTTGAACCTCTGGGCCTCGTCTCCCAGGGTCTGGGTTTCCTTAAAGATAAGGCCAATCAGCCGCCGGAGGCCCTCTTTCATTTTCTCAAGGGCCTGGGCCAGGCGTCCGATTTCATCCCGGCTTCTGGTGGTAAAGGTCACGCTTAAGTCACCATCGGCGATTTTCTCGGCGGCCAAGATAAACTGGCCTATAGGACGACCTACAATTCGAGAAACTATAAAATGGACAAGGAGGGCAATGAGGAAGATAGCCACCAGGGTTCCGACGGCCATAATTAGGGCATTCTTCTTCAGGGCCGCTATGGCCCCGTCAAGAAAGTATATGATCTCAAAGGCCCCGTGGACCTCCCCGGCCTTCCAGCCCTCCATCCGGGCCCCGGTGAGATCAAGACCATCTCTGTTCCCCCAGAGCTCATAGGAACGCTGTGGATCTCCGTGGCAGATAAGGCAGTCTTGAGTAAGACGAATGGGGCGAAAATATCGCAACGCCGGCCTCAGCCTTCCAGTGGTGGGGTCGGGATAATCCCCCCGAATGACTATTTCTTCCTTTTCTCCGGCCATAAGGCTCTTGAGAACCCTGGCCTCTACAGGGTCAGGGGCGTTGGCGGGATTGCGGGGCTGAAATTTAGGCACCCGAAGGATGTATCCTCCTTCCTTGGCCCCCTGATCCAGCACCCGGATGGCATTTATTACCGGAACGATATCGACAAATTTCTCAGCGATTTCCCGGAGGCGCTTCTCATCACCCTGCTTTCGGGCGGCCAGGGCCTCCTGCTTGAGGCCCTCAACGTACTTCCGGTAGATGCCCTTTTCATGGGCCTTGGCCACGTGCTTGCGGACATTTTCGGCCTGGATGACCAGTTGTCTGGCTGAGAGTCGGTATCCCTCAAGAATGGTTTGCCAGTGCTGATAGGTAGAGAAGGCCACCAAACCTGCCACCGAGGCGACCACAACGATAACGGTTCCTAGTAGCAGTTTGACCGTAAGGGGAAGACGACGCCAGGAGTCCATAGGACTGCCTCCTTTAAAGGATCTTTACTTCTTTTCGGCAGACTTGAGTTCTCAAAAAAGAGGGGGCGACGATCTTGTCGAGCTGGCGACAAAAAGGATCCTTGAGCCTTTACTTCTCTGGGGAGAAAAGGTCCCACTTAGGGACAGATAAGGACTAAATCAGGCCCATTTTTTTCATTTTACGTTCTGGCACGAGCGTTGCTTTTATGGGATAACAAATGGTCCGGACCATTAAAGAAAAAAACTTTTAGGAGGTTTTGCCATGAAGAGATTGAGCCTTTTGTTTCTGGTTGCCCTGTTTGTTCTGGGGGTTATCAATTCTGCCAAAAGTGAAAACGGGGCCAAGACCTACCCGCCAACCTATAATTATAACTATGGCCCAACCTATAACTCCGGCCCTCAAGGGAACATGATGAATCCGAACATGATGAATCAGCCGGTTCAGGGTGGTCAGGCCACCATCAGAGGTCGGGTGCTGGATATTAACCCCCCTGTGGCCCGGGTCCAGGGAGAAGACGGTCAGGTCTATAATGTCCGGCTGGGGCCCATCTGGTACTGGCGCGATAATAACTATAGCCTGAGCACCGGCGAGCAGGTGGAGATCATCGGCTATCGTCAGGGCAATCTGATCTTCCCCCGGCTCATAAGGGCCAACGGCCGGGAAATCACCCTGAGGGATCAAAACGGCTTCCCCCTCTGGCGGGGACATGGCCCCTGCTGCGGCCGACACGACTGCCCTCACGATGATCATGATCCCTACAATTGCCCTTATGATGACCATGGAAACTGGAGTCAAGGTGGAAGAGGCTGGGGTGGTTGGAGATAGCCCTTCTCCATGAAGGTTCGTCCAGAGAGAATCTGGCTGGGGCTGGGGATGGGCAGCCTTCTCATCCTCACCCTGGCCTATCTTTTTGTCCTCCATCATGACCTTCGGGAACATCAGCGTCTTGATGCCCTGGCTATCCATCAGCTGGTCACGGCCCGGATTCTGGGGCATCTTGAGTTAGTGCGTTTGCTGCCCCCCTCGGCTCCGGCCTATCTTAAAGGGCTGGCCTGGTTGACCGATGAGCTCCAAGGTCAGCCGCTTCTCTCCGGGGTGATGGTCTGGACTAAAGAAGGCCCCCTTCTTAACAGCTTTCCCGAGGCTATATCTCCTTTGGCCAAAAAACTCCTTAAGTGTCCCCTTGAGCTGGAAAAAGACGGGGTCTTTTACCTCTGCCGGGAGGTTCGTGGCTGGCCAGGGCCTGGGCTCTTCATTCTTGTGGGGGTTGATGAGTCCTTCAAGCAGGATGTCTGGCGAGAGGGGCTCCTTCATGGTCTGGTGATTCTGGCCGGAGGGGTGGCCATTCTTTTGGGGGTGGGGCTTTATCTTGAAGGTTTACGTCGCAAGGAAGAAAAGCTCAGGGAGACCCTGGCCGAGAGTCAGCGTTTGGCCACTGTAGGCCGGATGGCCGCCATGCTGACCCATGAGATCAGAAATCCTCTTAACACCCTAAGCATGGGGGTCCAGATGCTTCGGGAGGTGGGCGAGGTGCGGCCAGAGATCCTTGACCGAATGGGCCGGGAGATCCACCGCCTCTCCTCCCTGGCCGAAGAGCTTCTCTCTCTGGCCCGGGGCATCAAGGTGGACCTTCGCCCGGTCTCCTTAAAAGAGGTGGTCAGGGAGGCCCTGGCCTCCCCCAAGGCCTTGGCCGAGATGAAAGGGGTGGAGATTAAGGTTTCTCCCTTCCCGGAAGACTCTGTCCTTTGGGCCGATCTTCGGTGGCTGGTCAGGGCTCTAGAAAACCTTTTGCGCAATGCCGTTGAGGCCTCTCCGGCCGGGAAGACTGTGGAGTTAAGGATTACCGTCTCCCCCGAAGAGACCGTCTTCATCATCAAAGACCAGGGCCCTGGTATCTCCTCCGAAGACCAGCGCCGGATATTTGATCCCTTCTTCAGTCGTAAGAGGGAGGGCTTTGGCCTGGGGCTTTTTATTGTCGAACGGGTGGTTAAGGCCCATGGTGGTCGTATCATCTTAAGTAGCCACCCTGGCCGGGGGACTTCTTTTGAAGTCCATATTCCAAGCGGAGGGAAAAATCATGCCCAGAGTGCTCCTCATCGAGGATGATCCTGAGCAGCGCCAGATGCTGGCTGAATATCTCGCCCTCAAGGGCTATGAGGTAGATTCGGCCCCTGACGCCAGAGAAGGGCTGAAGCTTCTGGCTCGTGATCCAGACATTGTCCTTCTGGATTATCTTCTGCCCGATGGCGATGGTTTGACCCTCCTTCAGGAGATCAAAAAGAAGCGCCCCCTTGTCCAGGTGATCATCATCACCGCCTTTGGCTCGGTGGAGAAGGCCGTTGAGGCCATGCGCCAGGGGGCGTTTCACTATCTTACCAAGCCCATAAATCTGGAGGAGCTTCTCCTCCTCCTGGACAGGGCCCTTAAGGAACTTCGCCTTCGGCGGGAGGTGGAGGTTCTTAAAAAGAGGCTGGAGGAGGTAGGGGAGCCAGAGGTGCCCGGAGTGGTGGCTGAAAGCCGGGCCATGAAGGAGGTTCTCCGTCTGGTCTCCAAGGTGGCGGCCACCGAGGCCACGGTGCTGATCCTTGGAGAGTCGGGCACCGGCAAGGAGGTAGTCGCTGGCCTCCTTCATCATCTCTCCCCCCGGGCAGAGGGGCCTTTTATTAAGATCAATTGCGCCGCTATCCCGGAGGGCCTTCTGGAGAGTGAGCTTTTCGGCCACGAAAAAGGGGCCTTCACCGGGGCTGACCGCAGCAAACCCGGGCTCTTTGAGATGGCCCATAAGGGAACCGTTTTCCTCGATGAGGTTGGGGATCTGCCCCTTTCTCTCCAGGCCAAGCTTTTGCGTGTCCTTCAGGAGAAAAGCTTTACCCGTCTTGGTGGTCTCCAGGAGGTCAGGGTTGATGTTCGAGTGTTGGCCGCCACCAACCAGGATCTCCCAAAGATGGTCGAAGAAGGGCGCTTCAGGGAGGATCTCTTCTGGCGTCTTAACGTCTTTTCCATCAAGATTCCGCCTTTAAGAGAGCGCCGAGAGGATATAGAACCTCTGGCCAGATATTTCCTTAAGCGTTTTGCCCAAAAGCACGGCAAGTCCCTGGAAGGTCTAAGCCGCGAGGCCTTAGGGGCCCTTCTGGTCTATGATTTTCCGGGCAATGTTCGCGAACTGGAAAACATCATTGAGCGGGCGGTTATTCTGGCCGAAGGTCCTCTGGTAACCCTGGAAGACCTTCCGCCTCAGCTGGGCGGGAGCCAGAGAAGGGGCTCTGGTGAGGAGATGAAGCTCTGGGAGCTACCTTTGCCCGAGGCAGTGGAGTGGTTGGAGCGGGAGAGGATCCGTCGAGCCCTAAAAGAGGCCCAGGGGGTCAAGACCCGGGCAGCGGAGATCCTGGGGCTCTCCGAGAGAGTTCTTCGCTACAAGATAGAAAAATATGGCCTGGGCTAAGGGCCTGTATAGCGGGGGTGCCCCCGAAAGCCTCCTCCCCAATAGACCTTAAAGATCCTCTTCCGGCCCAGGCCCAAATCTATCTGGACCTCTTTAAGAAACCTCACCTCTTCAAAAAGGGAGGCCAGCTCCTGGGGGAGGGTGTCTTGCTCCCTTAAGACTATCAGGGCCTCTTTCCCTATGAGATTGCGGGGCCAGGGCCAGAGCTCATACTGGGTGCGCACCGGTCTTCTTTCGCCGGCCCACCGATAAACTTCCGGTTGGCCCTCCATGTAGAAGGCCAGTTCGCTGACTATCTGGCGCTTAAGGGAGATGACAAAGGTCTCAGGATGCTTCTGCCGGATCTGGCTTATCTTCTGGCCGAGTTTCTTCCACCCCTGGAGCTTAAGGGTGGGGTCAAGGTGGGCGTATTTTGGCGGAAGCCTTTTAATGACCTCAGGGAGGTAATAGGTCAGGCCACAGAGGAGGGCCGCCAGGGTCAGCCCCAGAAGATAAAGACGACGGATACGGGCTCCCTTATCCCGCCAGCGGGTTCTGAGCCCCAGGACGGCAAGGAGCAAAAGACCAGAGAGATAAAAGGGGGCCGGCCAGTTGGCGTTTATTTTTCGGAAAAGGGAAAGGATCAAGACCCCCAGAAGGGGAGGGGCGAAGAAGATAGTCAGATACCGGAGGCGGGGTTCCTGCCACAGAAGCCCCTTTTTTATTCCGGCTGCTGTGGTGTAGACGAGAAGGCCGAAAAGGAGGGGAGTGATGATAAGGGCCTGGCCTCCGACGAAGGCCAGGAAGCTCTGAGGAAAGTCAATCCCCTCCACCTCGAAGTGATGGGCAGTATGGAAGAAAGTCACCCAGCCGTGAGCCGCATTCCAAGAGATGTTGGGCCAGAGCATGAGGCTGGCCACGGCCCCGGTGAGGTATGGCCCGGGGCTTCGCAGAAGGTGCCGTTTCTCCGGCGAAAGAAAAAGGTAGCCTAAAAACAGAGGATAGAAGGCCACCATGGTCTGTTTAGAGAGGATTCCGGCTCCCAGGGCCAAACCGAGCAAAAGAAACCAGGGGATTCTTTCGCGATCTATGGCCACCCAGCCCAGAAGCAGGGAAAGGGCCCAGAAGAAAAAAAGCGGGGGATCGATAGTCATAATAAAAGAATAGACGGCGTAAAGGGGAATGGCGGCTGCAGTAAAGGCGGCAAAGAGTCCCAGCCGCCGATCACCACCAAAAAGCCTTAAGGCCAGAAAATAAAGGCAAAAGACAACTCCCGTGCCCAGATAGACTGCCGGCAGCCGGACGGCGTAGGTGGAACTTTCCAGATACCGAGTGGCCAGCCCTATAAGCCAGGCCACCATGGGGGGCTTGCTATAATAGCCCCAGGCCAGGTGGCGGGACCAGTCCCAGTAGTAGGCCTCATCCGGAGAGAGATCAAAAGGGGCGTATCGAAGGTAGGTCAATCGAAAGGTAAAAAGAACCAGGACAAACAGTCCAAAGGGGCTGAAAAGCTCGTCGAGTATCTTTCTCATGACCTTCTCCGTCCGGTATTTCTGGTAAGGAGCCAGGCTAAGATGGCCAGAAGGCCTCCCAGAAGATATCCTGCCAGCACATCTCCCGGATAGTGGTGGCCACCATATATGCGGGAGTAGCCCGTAAGTAGAGGAAGGGCCAGGCTGAGAGGGGCCAGACGAGGAAACGTCAGGGCCAGATAAAGACCGGCGGCAAAGGTGTTTGTGGCGTGGCAGGAGGGTAAGGAGTAGCGAGGTCTCAGGGGAAGAGGCTTTTTGAGAAAATGCCAATTTCCTGACTTACGCAAATACAGGTGATCCAGCTGATAGTAAGGTCTGGGGCGTTTAAAGAAGGGTTTGGCCACCTGACCACAGATGAAATCCGCTCCCGCCACCAATATCACGGCTATCAAGGCTGTCAGGAGTGCCCGGCGACCGTAACGAATGGCGGCCAGAGAACAAAGGGCCACAAAGAAGGCGATAATGAACTCCTGACTGGAGAAAAGGGGAATGATCCGGTCGAGCACCGGATGGCGGCTGGTGTTTAGGAGATAAAAAAGCTCGGTGTCTAGCGACATCTCTTCTGGACAGAAAGGGCCTCTTTGCCCCGCTCATGTTCCCCCAAGGCGTAAATAAGCCCACCGACTCCGCCGACTACAAGAAAGACCCCGAAGGCCAGGATCCCTAAAGCCACGCCCAGCTCAGGCTCTCCTCCCAGCTGCTGGATAAAGAAAGCAAAGCCTCCCTCCCGGATACCGATTCCACTTACTGAAAAGGGCAGGCTGGTGACTACCGAGATGATAGGCACGGTCAGGAGGTAAAAGTCAAAGCCATAGGGGAGCTTGAGCCCTTTGCCCAGGATCCAGTGGAAGACCACCACCAGAAGCTGAATGGCCAAGCTAAGGAGATAGGCCTCAACAAAGGCCCGGCGATCGTGCCAAAAGGCAAAGACATCTTCGGGAAAGCCGGGGACAAGGCGCCGAATAACAGGGCCTAAGAGCGGCGCGGCAAAGAAGACCAGATTCCCGGAGATAACTAGCATCAGGAGAGGCCAGCGGGCCACCTGGGGGATGAGTTCGGGGCGGAGCATAAGACCGACCAGAGAAAGGGTCAGGATGGCCCCCAGACCAAAGCCTCGATCCCCGACTATGCTATAGCTGATCCTTAATTTGCCTTCTTGCCCCCGGGCCAGAAGCCAGGCCTTGATAACGTCTCCGCCGATGGCCCCGGGCATGATGAGGTTAAAGTATGAGCCGATAAAGTAGTAACGCAGGAAGAGTCCATAGGGGGCCCTGACCCCTAAGGCCTGGGCCAATACCTGCCATCGCCGGCTGGAGAGGATCTGGGCCCCGGCGAAAAGAACCGCCGCTATCAGAAAATAGCCTGGAGGAAAGCCCTTAAGGGCCCTGACCAAAGAGCCCAGATCTATGCGGTGGGCCAGCCAGAGGACGGTCCCCAGGCTAACAGCGATACGGGCTATGGTCCCAGGCCTCATTCTATGACCTCACGGACGGTGTAGATGGGTTTCCCCTGGCTTTCATGGTAGGTGCGAACAAGGAGCTCGGCCAGCAGACCGGTACCAAAGAGGTTTACGCCGGTGATAATGAGCAGGATTCCAAGAAGCAAAAGGGGCCGGCCCCCAATATCCTCTCCGTAGAAGATCTTGAGGACCGAAAGATAGACTTCTATTGCCGTGCCCAAGAGGATCATCCCTCCGCCCAAAAGGCCAAAAATGTGGAGCGGTCTGGTGGCAAAACGCTTAAAAAAAAGCATCAGTAAAAGATCAAGGATGACCCGATAGGTCCGGGAAAGGCCATATTTGCTTTGCCCCAGACGCCGGGGGTGATGTCTTACGGGAATTTCAGCAATCCGGGCTCCGTAGAAGCTGGCCAAGACAGGAATAAAGCGATGGAGCTCCCCATAAAGAGAGATGTTCTTGACTACCTCTCGCCGATAGGCCTTAAGAGAGCAGCCATAATCATGGAGTCTTACCCCGGTGGCTCGTCCGATGATCCAGTTGGCAATCATTGAGGGGATCTTCCGGGTAAAGAGAGGATCCCGCCGCTGTCGACGCCAGCCGGAGACGACATCGTAACCTTCTTCAAGCTTCTGGATCAGGCGGGGGATGTCGCTGGGGTCGTTCTGGAGATCGCCATCCATGGAGATAACAATGTCTCCCCGGGCAAAGTCAAAGCCGGCGGCCATGGCCGCACTCTGGCCGAAATTGCGGCGAAAGACAACCACTCGCAGGAAAGGATAGCGCTCTTTAAGCCCTTTTAGAATCTCGACCGTTCGGTCTGTGGAGCCATCGTCCACACAGACCACTTCAAACGTCCGTCCGAGGGTGGTCAGGACCTCCTTAAGACGCTCTAAAAGAAGGGGAACGTTTTCCTCCTCATTGTAAAGAGGGATGACCACAGAGATGTCTATTCTGCCCATCTTAATTACCGTCTGCCCTTGAGTCCTGGAGGAAGGGCCCCGGTTTTTATGGCGATTTTAAGCCGTTGGCCTCCCCGGATTACCTCAAAGGTGACCGTATCTCCCGGTTTTTTGTTGGTCAGAATTTCCACAATGTCCAGGATCCGGGATACCGGCTGACCCTCCAGTTTGACAATAACATCACCCCCGAGGATGATCTCTTCGGTGCCGAATTTGATCAGCCTTCGTCCTCCCCGGAGACCAGCCTTGGCCGCCGGAGATCTGGGGATCACTCGTTCGACCATCACCCCTCGGGAGACCTTAAGTCCGAAGAGATTGGCCAGCCTGGGGGAGAGTTCAATTCCCGTGAATCCCAACCAGGGCCTTACCGCATAGCCCTTGGTGATGAGCTGAGGGATGATCCTTTTGGCCACGTTGGCCGGGATGGCAAAGCCGATATTCTCTGCTCCCTGGGCCAGCATAGCCGTGTTAATACCGATGACCTCGCCCCGGGAGTTAAGAAGAGGCCCTCCACTTGAGCCCGGGTTTATGGCGGCATCGGTCTGGATAATATTATGGGAGAGTTCCAGGGTGGGGCTCGGCAGGGAGCGATTAAGGGCACTTATAACTCCAACCGTCAAGGTGTTATCTAGACCATAAGGGTTCCCAATGGCCAGCACCTTTTGACCAATAACCAGCTGGTCAGAATCGCCGAATTCAAGTGGGGTTATCTCTCCCTTGGGGGCCACCTTAAGGACGGCCAGATCGGTTTCCGGATCGGTGCCGACGATCTGGGCCTGATAGCGGTTTCCAGCCCAATCAATGACGTTTATGGTGAAGGCAGCGTCAATGACGTGAAAGTTGGTGACAATATGGCCTTCGTGATCAATAAAAAAACCTGACCCCAGGGCCCTCAGGGGGCCCTTTCCCCCCATTCGATCTGGATCTTTGAGGCAGTCGATATGAACCACTCCACTGCGTGCCTTTTTGTAAATGGTGATGGTGTTTTCTTCATAGGCGGTAAATCCCCAGGCCAGGGGGGAGATCAAAAACAGAACCAGTACTGTTACAATGCCCCTTGTCTTCATGGATTTGCTCCTCAGAGGAGATCTCAGGCCACAGACTTACCCCAGCCCCCTTGAGCTGTAAACCCTGAGTTTCCGGACGTATCTTTTGAGCTCTGAGACCTCCTCCCAGTCTATGGGATTAAGGCAGGGGAGAAGGCTGTTGTTGTGAAAGAGGGGGTCTTCGTCAAGACGATAGCGGGCCACGGCGCAGGCCTCCTCCCAGAGGGCCGTTTTTGGTATAGGAGAGTACTCGGCCAGATAGGGACTGGCCCCACATGCGGCGACAAACTCCACAGATCGGCGGACTTCCTCAAGGGGTTGTCCGGGCAGACCCCAGAGCACATAGACCCCGATCTGAGCCGGGTGAAAGCCGGCCTCCCTGAGAAGGGCCACCGCTCGGGGAAGATCAGCCGCGGTTACCTTGTTGTCAAGGGCCCTGTGCCTCCCATCGGCCACGGTTTCAAAACCCATCCTCAAAGTGACAAACCCGGCTCGTTTCATGAGGCGAGCCACCTCTAGGGTGACCAAACGAATGTGGAAGGCATTAGGGGTATGGAAGCGAACCTTTAAGCCCTGTTGGCAAACCCCTTCTAAAATGGGGCCCAGGTGGTTGTCAAAATCCACCAGAAGGGCATCATCGTAGAAGGCAAAGTCCCTGACCCCAAACTTCCGGTGCCAGTAGTTAATCTCTTCGAGAACCTCTTCTGGAGCGCGGCGCTCAAAGCCGGGGAAAAGAAGCCTGGAAGCGCAATAGCGGCAGCGAAAGGGGCACCCCCGGCTGGTAAGAAGACAGACGTAGTCTAAGGCGGGCAGAAGATCAAAAGAAGGGTAGGGGGGAATCCTCTCGCCGGGGCCTTCAGG
This sequence comes from Thermosulfuriphilus ammonigenes, assembly GCF_011207455.1. Classification (GTDB taxonomy): domain Bacteria; phylum Desulfobacterota; class Thermodesulfobacteria; order Thermodesulfobacteriales; family ST65; genus Thermosulfuriphilus; species Thermosulfuriphilus ammonigenes. Next base: position 764,032 of record NZ_CP048877.1, on the reverse strand, counting down.
TGGCCCCAGGTAGTCTATTACCAGAGACTCAACTGCCTCTTCGGCCGGCCCGCCAAGGACCATGTCGGCTCCGGAACCCCGGGCGTGTTCCGGAAGCAGGCTGGGATAGACGCCTCCGAGGACCACCGGCACCTGAGGATACAGACCTTTGATCATCCGGATGATCTCCCAGACCCCGGGGTACCAGTAAGTCATAAGCCCGGTTACCAGCACCAGAGCCGGAGGAGCTCCGGCCAGCAAGACCTCTTTGGCCAGATGGTGCGGTAGGCCATAGCGGGCAAAGCTTCGCGGGACATCGGCCAGCTGGACAGGTTTGGGCAGCGGGGTGCGGAAGTAGTGCCCCGTGCCGTAGGACTTGCGTCTTACCGGTCGAGGAAGCCCTGGATGGCGGTGGTCCAGGAGATCGATGAACCTTACCCGGTAGCCTTGGCGTCTCAGTCTGGTGGCTAAACAAAGGAGCCCCAACGGTTTGGCCCAGAGGTCAAAGGCCGCAAAGTCGTATATCCAGGGGTTTACAAGCCAGATTAGCCGGTCTTCAGACCTTGTTAGAGACATCTCGGCCGAAGGGATAGTTTTTCTTTGATCTTGCCGCTAAAGGGCCTTTTGGCTAACATGTTCTCCACCTTTTTACCAGAAGCGGTAAAGTACCATCCTTTTAGGAAGGAATCATGAAGATCGTTGCCATCATTCCGGCCAGATATGCCTCTACCAGGTTCCCGGGTAAGCCCCTGGCCAGACTCGTCGACCGCCCTATGATTCAGCATGTCTATGAGCGGGTTCTCAAAAGTCCGGTTATCTCCAAGGCGGTGGTGGCCACCGATAGCGAAGATATCGCCCGATGTGTTGAGGGCTTCGGGGGCCAGGTTCTTATGACCAGCCCTGAACACCGCTGTGGCACAGAGAGAATTGCCGAGGCCGCCGGGCTACTTCGGCTCGCAGACCAAGATATTGTCGTCAATATTCAGGGAGACCAGCCTCTCCTCGCCCCTCCGGTGATAGAAGAGCTGGTAAAACCCCTTCTCCTCAATGGTGATTTGCCCATGTCTACGGTGGCTACCCTTTTTAGACGAGAAGAGGAAGTTTTTGACCCCAATCGGGTCAAGGTAGTGGTTGATCGCCAGGGGCGGGCAATATATTTTTCTCGTTCGCCTATCCCTTACTTTCGTCCCCCCGGGACCAAACCTCGATATCTGCGTCATATAGGGATCTACGCTTACCGCCGCTGGGCCTTAGAGGAGTTTGTTTCCCTGGCAGAGGGGGAGCTTGAGGCTGCCGAGAAGCTGGAGCAACTTCGGGCCCTGGAGAATGGCTGGCCTTTGGCGGTGGTGATTACCCGCTACGAGTGCCCTGAGGTGGATACCCCGGAAGACCTGGCCTACGTGGAGGGCCTACTCAAAGAGACTACTCCCACTCAATAGTGGCCGGGGGCTTTGAGGAGATATCAAAGACCACCCGGTTCACTCCCTGGACTTCGTTGATGATCCGGCCGGAGAGTCGGGCCAGAAGATCATAGGGGAGCCTTGTCCAATCGGCAGTCATAGCGTCAAGGCTGTCTACCACCCTTAAAGCCACCACGTGTTCGTATGTCCGCTCGTCACCCATGACCCCAACAGTGCGAATGGGAAGGAGCACAGCAAAAGACTGCCAGACTTTATAGTACCAGCCGCTGGCCTTCATCTCCTCGGTAACAATGGCATCGGCCTCCCGGAGGATGGCAAGACGATCCCGGGTGACTTCACCGATTATGCGGATGGCAAGCCCCGGTCCAGGAAAGGGTTGACGCCAGATAAGCTCATAGGGCATACCGAGCTCTTGTCCCAGCTCCCTGACCTCGTCTTTAAAGAGCTCCTTTAGGGGTTCGATGAGCTTAAGCTTCATTCTCTCTGGGAGCCCTCCGACATTGTGGTGGCTCTTGATAGTGGCCGACGGCCCCCGGAAGGAGACACTCTCGATGATATCCGGGTAAAGGGTTCCTTGGGCCAGATACTTTACCTCGCCAATCTTTTGGGCTTCGGCCTCAAAAACCTCAATAAAGGTGTGGCCGATAATTCGCCTTTTTTCCTCCGGATCGGTGACCCCTGCCAACCGGGAGAGAAAAAGATCCGAGGCATCCACATAGCGAACGTTGAGGTGGGAGTGCCGGAAGAAATCAAGCACGGTTTCAGCCTCGCCCTTTCTAAGGAGGCCATTGTTGACAAATATGCAGACCAGTCTCTCCCCCACAGCCCGGTGAACCAGAAGGGCGGTAACAGAGGAATCAACCCCTCCAGACAGGGCGCAAATGACCTTTTCTTCCGGCCCTACTGTCTGGCTGATTCTGGCCACGGCCTCTTCGATGAAGGAGGCCATGGTCCAGGTAGGCTGGCAACCGCAAATTTTAAAGACAAAGTTGGCCAGAATATCCTTGCCTATCTCTGTATGGGCCACCTCGGGGTGGAACTGAACCCCGAACAGTCTTCCGGTTTTGTCCTTCATGGCCGCTACCGGAGAGTTTTCGCTTTCGGCCAGACAGACAAAACCTGGAGGCATCTTTTCGATCCGGTCACCATGGCTCATCCAGACCCGGTAGGGCCTCTCCAAAGAGAGGCCGTGGAAGAGATCGCTGTTATCAAGAACTTTTAGATTGGCAGGTCCATATTCGCGCTTAAGGCTCCTTTCTACCTGGCCACCGAGGAGATAGGTCATAAGCTGCATCCCGTAGCATATTCCCAGGACAGGAACCCCAAGATCAAACAGGGCCCGCTCCACCCTTGGAGCCTCTTGATCATAGACACTGGCCGGTCCCCCGGAGAGGACTATTCCCTTGGGGGAGAAGGCCTTTATTTCTTCTAAGCCTATAGTGCAGGGTCTGATCTCTGAGTAAACATGAAGCTCCCTTATCCTGCGGGCAATTAGCTGGGTGGTCTGGGAGCCAAAATCAAGAACAAGGATGCGGTCCCCGGTGGCGTCCATCTGGCTGATCTCCTTTATCTTCCCATGGATCTAGCCATCTCTACCAGACGACGGACCCGGTCTTCAATAGGGGGATGGGTAGAAAACAGACGCATCAAAGCCTCCCCCGAGAGGGGATTGACAATAAACATCTGGGCCTGGGCCGGATTGACCTGCATAGGGACACGACGGTTCCATTCTTCCAGTTTTTTCAGAGCGCTGGCCAGGGCCATGGGACAGCGGCATATTTTGGCTCCAGTGGCGTCCGCCAGGTATTCCCGGCTCCGGGAGATGGCAAACTGAATAAGGGCGGCAGCAATAGGGGCAATAATCATCATTACCACGGCCCCGATGGTGCCTCCCACGTCATCGTCTTCGTCTCGGCGGAAGCCGCCAAAGATGAGGGCCCACTGGGCCATCTGGGCCAGGTAACTGATGGCCCCTGCTATGACGGCGGCTACGCTGCTGATAAGCACGTCCCGATTCTTGATATGGGCCAGTTCGTGGGCCAAGACTCCCTCAAGTTCGTTCCAGTCGAGAATATGTAGGATCCCCTCGGTAACGGCCACGGCGGCATGGGAGGGATTGCGCCCGGTGGCAAAGGCGTTGGGAGTCTGGGTGGGGATAATATACACCCGGGGCTTGGGAATGCCGGCGGTCCGGGCCAGACGCTCGACGATGGCGTGGAGTTCCGGAGCCTGACTGGGGCTTACCGGCTGGGCCCCGCTCATGGCCAGGGCCAGGCGATCGCTGAACCAGTAGGCGAAGAAGTTCATGAAACCGGCGATAACCAGGGCCAAAATGGCCCCCTGCCGACCACCGATGGCCTGCCCAACCACTAAAAATAGACCGGTTAGGGCGGCTAAAAGGATAAAGGTCTTAAGGATGTTGTTCATCCCGCTCATAGAAGGATCCCTCCTGGATAGACGTTTTATTTATTGCCAATAAAATTTACGACCTTCTGTTTCAATGTGCAACAAAAACCGGTCAGGGGCGTTCAAAGGGGTGAAGATCGATGAGGATCTCACCGGGGCGGCCGTAGAGGAGAACAGGAGAGGCATTGGCAATTTTTACCTTGCGGTATTCAGAAAGGGGCCTTCCCTGATAATGGAGGACGAGACAGCGGATCACCGCCAGATGAGAGACCAGAGCTACTGCCTGGCCAGGATGGGCACAGGCTATCTTTTCCACCGCTGAGACGGCCCGCTGCTGGAGAGCCTCGAGGGTCTCGGCCCCGGGGAGCCGGAAGAGGTGAGGGCTTTCTTTCCAGAGGGGGTAGCCAAGCTCAGGGTGTTGGAGGAGATCTTTCTTGGCCTTCCCCTCCCACTGAGGGATGCGGATCTCCCCTAAGCCTTCTTCCGGGACGATAGAGGCCTTTGGGAAGAAGGTTCCGATGATCCTGGCTGTTTCCATTGTTCTGGCCACAGGGCTGGTGTAGATGGCAACGATATCTTCACCGGCTAGGCTCCGGCCGGCCTCCTGAGCCTGAAGTCTCCCTTCTGGGGTAAGAGGCTCATCGGTCCACCCGGCAAATATCCCCTCTTGGTTGGCTCTGGTTAACCCATGGCGTACAAGCCAGAGCTTGGTTGGCTGGTTCATTCGTTTGCAAACAATAAGTAGTATTTTTATTTTAAATCAAACTAACTTAGAAGACCTTTCCCGTCAAGCCTCATCGATAAACTTCTGCCCTCTGTTTTTACATTTTTGTTTTTAGTTTTTATTTTAAATCTTAATTTTTAAGCAGTTTTATCAATCTGTCCTTGAAATATCAGAAATGTAAAAAATATTTTTTCTATTTGGTTAAAATTCTTTATCCATATATTTCCCTCCCTTATTTTTCTACAACTAAATTTAATTTTTAACATAAAAGAAAAGATAGACTATCAAAATGATTAAAGTTGCAACCAAATATTGGTAATTTTGCGTTTAAATGTGAAAAAAAGAAAGTGAAAAAAGTACTAGACTTTTTAGGATGCTAATATTATAAAAAATTTCATCTTTTACCCTATAAAACATTACAAATTTTAAGGAGGTGCTTCTATGTTCAAAAAGCTCTGTTTTTCGTTTGTTTTTCTGCTCTTGTTTCCAGCAATGGTGTGGTCCGTGGAGGTCTATCGTCAAGGTGAAGCCTCTTTCCACGTGGGGTTTTGGGGGCAGGCCTGGTACCAGTATGTTGACGACTACACCGATACCGACGGTGATGGTGTCGGCGATGAGTCCATCAATGATTTCATGACCCGGCGGGCCTATTTTTACGTCAAAGGGATCGTTAACCCTTGGTTTAGTTTCTTTGTTCACTACGCCGGCGACCGTATCGGTCAGCAAGATCTTGATAACCCCAGTGTCGGTCTCGGCTCCGGTCTGGCCTTGAGGGATGGCTGGATAACCATGAAACTGGCCGGTGAGGCCCTTATGGTTCAAGCCGGGCGGATGTATGTTCCCTTTACCCGCAACTACGGAACCACCTCCACCAAGACCCTCCTCACCACTGATCTTGATTGGGGTCAGGGTGGCGTGCGCAGCGGGATCTTTTACCCCAGCAAGGTAGGCCGGGATGATAGTGTCTGTCTCTGGGGAAACATTTCGGGAGGCAAGTTCCAGTACCGCCTGATGATCGGTGAGGGAGTGGAGGGTAGCGCTCGGAACCCAGATGATAACCTCCGCTTCGCCGGCCGCGTTTCCGTCTCCCTTTTTGATCCCGAGACGGGCTGGTTTAACAAGGGAACTTATCTGGGGAAAAAGCGGGTTCTCTCTATTGGAGCCGGCTTTGATTATCAGGAAGACATTAAAGCCACCTCCAGCTCGACAACCAAAGATGATTACTCCGCCTGGACAGTGGATCTTTTCTGGGATCAGCCTCTAGGAGCCGGGGCCATTACCCTGGAGGCCGCTTATATTGATATTGACCATTCGGCTAATGCTGTAACCTGGACCTACCTTAGTGCTGGCGACGATGCCTCAATTGTCTCCGTGAAAGCCGGTTATCTTTTTCCCGGCAAGATCGGTGTCGGTCAGCTTCAGCCCTTCGTACACTACCAGAACTTTGACGTAGATAATGAAGACGACACCGACGTCTATGGTATTGGTCTCAACTACTACATCAAGGGACTGGCCAACAAGATCAGCCTTGATCTGACCTTCGTTGATCAAGACAGGGAATCCGGCAGTATTCAAGACCACGTCATCTTTACCTTTCAGATTGCGGCCGGATTCTAATCCCGCAGGTAAAGTTTGAAGGGGGTTGGGGGGCAAGAAAGGCCCCCCTTTTTAGTTTTTAAAGAATCCTCTTTTTCTGGTCCGGTTGAGTCCTCGCTCCAGAACCCAGGGGCTTAAAGATAGCCAAAGGAATCTAAAATCAACCCACTTCCACCTCGGCCGGGGTGATAACGTCAGATGATTTGCTGGGCACCCCGGGAACTTTTATCTCCAAATAGCGCCAGCCTCGATGTCGCAGAATGCCTTTAAATGGAGGGTTGCCATGGATATTGCCGGTGAGCCTTATGGCCTGAGGATCAAAACCTTCTTCCACGGTGACCTCCGTTCCCTCCTTGGCCTCTACCACCGGGGCGAGGCGGACAAGTTCCGAGACCGCTGACTTAAGTCCCTTATGAATGACCCTCACGGCGGCTCCTATCTGGGCGTCATCGTAGCGGTCAAGGTCCTCATTCAGAAAGTCAAGAAGGCGTCCTTCATTTTGGAGGAGAGAAAGTACCTGGGCTACCACCATCTGGGCCTCTACCGCAGAAGCCGGCGGAGGTGATGAAGGTTCGGGTTTGGCAGACGGTGTGGCTTCTTCGGGGGCCTCTTTTGGGGGCGGGGCGGCCGGAGCCTTTGGCCCCTCCTCCTTTAGCGTGGAACGGACCAGGGCATAAAGAAAACAACCAACGGCCGGGGGGCTAGCAACAATAAGAACCAGGGCCCAGGGGGGAAGTTGTTCCTTAAAATAATAACCAAGACCAGCCATAATGACCGTTAAAAGAGAAAAAGCCAGGAAAATCTTGGGACCTATAGCCTCTTTAGCCATTTTACCTCCTGTAATCTTTAAAATTTTAACTCCCGCCTTCTTTTTTCTTTAAAGTGGGGCCAATATATACCTGCTCCTGCTGAAGCTCAAGGCAGACCTTGCCAAAAAAGGGCTTAGTCGGTATATAGCAGGCGCGCCGGAAGCTTAGAGGAAGCTCCGGTAAAAGTCTAGGAGGAGCAAGATGAAGGTCTGTGAGATCTGCGGCAAGCGTCCCCGTACTGGTTGTAACGTCAGTCACTCTAATCGCCATACTGGTCGGTGGTGGTATCCGAATCTTCAGCGGGTTCGGGCGGTGGTCAACGGGAGAACTAAAAGAATTCGGGTCTGCACCAGGTGTCTTAAGGCCGGTAAGGTGGTCAAGGCTGTCCGCTAAGAAAGACGTCTTTCGGCCTTAAGGACTCCGCTTACCTGCCTTACATTGGAGAGAAGTTGGTTGAGGTGGCTTCGGCCGGTAACCTCAACAACAAAGAGAAAATGGGCCTTTTTGTCAGGTGTGGTGTGAACTTCAGCCTTGACAATATTGGCCTCCGAAGAACTGATGGCGTTGGAGACAGAGGCCAGCATTCCTTTTTGATCCACGGTAATTACCGAGATCTTGGTAGGATGGACACCATCGTCTCCCATACTCTCCCAGGAGACTTCTATCTTCCTCTCCGGATCTACATAGCTTAGGTTGGGACAGTCCGCTCGATGGACGGTTACTCCCCGGCCTCTGGTGATGTAACCTATGATCTCATCCCCTGGAACAGGCTGGCAACAGCGGGCCACCTTTACCAGAAGATCTCCTGTCCCCTTAACCAGGATCCCTCCTTTGCCCTGTCTCTTGGAGGGCTTCTCTAAAGCCTTGGGCGGCTCTTCGTCTTTTTCCTTTCGGGAGATAACCTTGCCTACTACCTGCGAGGCAGAGATCTTACCAAACCCCACTCCGATGATAAGATCCCTGAAGCTCTTGAAGGAAAACTCCCGGGCCACCTCTTCGGCCTCGGGAGAGTCAATAAAGCGAGCAAAATCCAGACGATGTTTGCGAAACTCTCTCTCGCACAGCTCCTTTCCAATGGCCAGGCTCCGGGCCTCCTCTTCCTTTTTGAGGAAATGTCTGATCCGGGCCCGGGCCCGGCTGGTCTTTACGTACTTGAGCCAGTCTCGGCTCGGACGGGCCTGGGCACTGGTGATGATCTCCACCATGTCCCCTGTCTGAAGTTGGTAGCGGAGGGAGACAATCTGACCGTTAACCTTGGCTCCTATGCAATGATGACCGACTTCAGTGTGAATGGCGTAGGCAAAGTCAATGGGAGTGGCCCCCTGGGGGAAGATCTTTACCTCCCCTTTGGGGGTGAAGACATAGACCTCGTCGGGGAAAAGATCCAGCCGGACAGATTCTAAAAATTCCTTGGGGTTTTGAAGCTCCTTTTGAAGCTCCACCAGGCGCTTTAGCCACTCGAATTGTTTGCTCTTGCCAGAGAGTATCTTTCCCTCTTTGTAGAGCCAATGAGAGGCGATTCCCTCATTGGCGATTCGATCCATCTCTTCGGTACGGATCTGGATCTCCATCCGTTCTCCATAGGGGCCGATGACGGTGGTGTGAAGTGATTGATACATGTTGGGCTTGGGAAGGCTGATATAATCCTTAAAGCGCCCAGGGATGGGCTTCCAGAGGGAGTGGACGATGCCCAAGGCCTCATAGCACTCCTTTACCTCTTTAAGGATAATTCGAAAGCCAATAATGTCGTAGATCTGGTCCAGCTGGTCTATTGTCAGCCCCTGACGCTCAAGCTTGCGCCAGATGCTGTAGAGATGTTTACGTCGGCCGAGGATCCGGCCTTTTAATCCGTGGAGAGCCAGAGTGTGCTCCAGAATCTCCTTGACTTCTTCGACAAAAGAGCGCCTCTCCGTGACCATCTGTTCCACCGCATCGCGCAGCTGGCGGTACTCCTCAGGATAAAGGTGGCAGAAAGAAAGATCCTCCAGCTCTCGTTTCATCCAGTCGATTCCCAATCTGGCAGCCAAAGGGGCATAAATATCAAGTGTTTCCCGGGAGATGCGGGCCCTTTTTTCCTCCTTCTGGTACTCCAGGGTCCGCATATTGTGGAGGCGATCAGCCAGCTTGACTAAGATTACCCGGATGTCTTTGGCCATAGCCAGGAGCATCTTGCGCAGGTTTTCCGCCTGTTTCTCCAACCGGCTGGCCACGGGCATGGTCGAGATCTTGGTTACACCATCAACTATACTGGCCACCTCCTCCCCGAATAAGGAGCGGATCTCCTCTTTCGTGGCGCAAGTGTCTTCAATGGTGTCATGGAGGAGGCCAGCAGCAATAGTGGGGAGATCAAGCTTCATCTTGGCTAAAGTGTAGGCTACAGCCAGAGGATGGGAGAGATAAGGCTCCCCGGAGAGCCTTATCTGGCCCTGATGGACCTTGGCCGAATAGACATAGGCCTTCTCCACCAGGATAGTATCGGCTTCTGGTAGGTAGCTGTGGATCTGATCCAGGATATCAGAGAGACGAATCATATCAAAAAATTAACTCTAATTGACAAAAGAGTAAAAGGGGGAAGCCCCCCTTTGGGGCCTGAGGAAGAGCTTCAAAGTGAAGGTTGCGATTAGCCCTTGGGGGTTTCTTCTTCAAGGATGGCCTGAGTTCGGGCCACCACCTCTTCTACCCTCAAAGTCATGGTCTCTCCGGTAGAGCGCTTCTTAAGTTCCACCAGACCATCTTTTAGCTTTTTGCCGATGGTAATCCTTAAGGGAACCCCGATGAGATCGGCATCCTTAAACTTTACCCCTGGCCGCTCGTTGCGATCATCAAGGAGGGTAGATACCCGGGCCGAGAGGTCCTGGTATATGTCCTCGGCGGCCTTAAGAAGCTTGGAATCCTTTGTGTTGACCGGGACAACAATGACCTTAAAGGGAGCAATGGGCACCGGAAAGATAATCCCATTTTCATCGTGATTCTGCTCAATGGCTGCGGCTACTGTTCGACCAACCCCGATCCCGTAGCAGCCCATAATTAGAGGACGCTCTTTGCCCTGGGCATCCAGGAAGGTGGCCCCCATGGCCTGGCTATACTTGGTGCCTAACTTGAAGGTGTGTCCAACTTCAATGCCTTTTAGGATCTCCAGGGGGCCGCCACACTGGGGACAGGGGTCACCGGAGACAACATTTCGAAGGTCTGCCGTAGGAGGAGAGGGAAAATCCCGTCCGAGGTTGACGTTTAGATAATGCTTTTCGGCCTCATTGGCCCCGGTGACAAAGTTCTTGAGGGCGGCCACGGCCCGGTCAGCAATTATATCTATTTTAAGCCCCACTGGTCCGGCAAAGCCTACCGGAGCACCGGTGACCTTTTCCACTACCTCTGCCGGGGCCATCTCCAGCCTTTCGGCTTGAAGGGCCTTTTTGAGTTTGATCTCATTCAGTTCGTGATCTCCTCGAATAAGGACTGCCACCGGTCGACCATCGGCTACATAAATGAGGGTTTTGACCAGGCGGTTCAGAGAGACTCCCAGAAAGGCCGCTACCTCCTCGGCTCGGTGCACCCCTGGGGTGGAGACCTTTTCAAGGGGGAGTTCCCTTTCTTCCTCTGCGGAGGAGCTGGGCGGCCGGGCCTCGGCCAGTTCGACATTGGCCGCGTAATCGCACTGGGGGCAGATAGCAATTTGGTCTTCGCCGGTTTCGGCCAAGACCATAAACTCATGGGAGGCATGGCCACCGATGGCTCCGGTGTCTGCGGCTACGGCCCTAAACCTCAGGCCACAGCGGCGAAAAATCCGATGGTAGGCCTCGTACATCGCCTGGTAGCTGGTCTCGGCCCCGGCCTCATCGGCATCAAAGCTATAGGCATCTTTCATAATAAACTCCCGAGCCCGCATGAGGCCAAAGCGGGGCCTGATCTCGTCGCGAAACTTGGTTTGGATTTGATAAAGGTTGAGGGGAAGTTGTTTGTAGGAGCGAACGTCCCGTCGGACAAGGTCGGTGATTACCTCCTCGGCCGTTGGAGAGAGACAAAAGTCATGATCTTTGCGGTCTTTAAAACGCAGAAGTTCCCGGCCGTATTTTTCCCAGCGTTCGGTCTCCTGCCAGAGTTCGGCTGGTTGAACCATGGGCAGAAGGACTTCCTGGGCTCCAGCTCGGTTCATCTCCTCCCGGATTATTCTTTCGACATTTTTGATGGCCGCTAGGCCATAAGGAAGATAACTGTAGATTCCCGAGGCCAGTTTGCGGATCATGCCGGCCCGCAGCATCAGGCGATGGCTGACTACTTCGGCCTCAGCTGGATCTTCCCGAAGGGTGGGCAGGAAGTAACGGCTAAAACGCATGGGAACCTCCTCTCTCCTCTAGCAGACGGTCCACCTCGGCAAAGAAGGCCTCAAGGATTTCGGATTCCCGGACCTTGCGAATGATTTTCCCTTTGCGGAAGATGATCCCTACTCCCTTTCCTCCAGCCAGACCCACGTCGGCCTCTCTGGCCTCCCCGGGCCCGTTGACCACACAGCCCATGACCGCCAGCTTTAGAGGGGCTTCCATCTGGGCAGCGCGGCGTTCTACCTCCTCGGCGATGGCAAAGAGATCTATCTCACACCGACCACAGGTGGGGCAGGAAATGATCTCTGGCCCCCGCTCCCGGAGTTTAAGGCTCCGGAGAATCTCATAGGCCACCCGAACCTCTTCTTGTGGATCTCTGGTCAGAGAGACCCGGATGGTGTCTCCTATCCCCTCGGCCAGGAGGATCCCCAGGGCCACAGAGCTTTTGACTGTCCCGGGAATAAGCCCTCCGGCCTCGGTTACCCCCAGGTGAAGGGGGAAATCACTTCTTTCCGAAAAGAGGCGATAGGCGGAGATGGTTGTCCAGACATCAGAAGACTTAAGGGATACCTTGAGATTTTCGAAGCCCAGGTCGCCAACGATATAATCAAGATGACGAAGGGCGCTCTCCACCAAGGCCTCCGCAGTGGCCCCGCCATGGGTTCGGAGAAGGTCTTTTTCCAGCGAGCCGGCGTTAACCCCGATGCGGACACAGACCCCCCTTTCTTTGGCGGCTTTGATGACCCGGGCCACGTTCTCTCGGCCCTTGATGTTGCCCGGGTTGATCCTGACCCCATGGGCTCCGGCCTCAATGGCGGAGATAGCCAGACGCCAGTCAAAATGGATGTCAGCAATTACCGGAAGGGGAGACTTAGAGACAATTTCCTTTAAGGCCCTGGCGGCCTGCTCATCTGGAACGGCTACTCGAATAACCTCACAACCAACCCGGGCCAAACGTTTTATCTGGGCCAGGGTGGCCGGCACATCCCGGGTGTCGGTATTGGTCATGGACTGGACGACAATAGGGGCCCCACCCCCGATTTTCAGGGGCCCAAGGGTGATTTGCCGGGTTTGGCGACGGGATAGAGACATCATGGCTCGATATTACTGGGCTACCCGGGGCTGTCAACCGGAGGCCCAGACTTGCCTTTGGTAATTTTTATGGAAAAAAGTAATGGTTGTCATAGGCGAAAGGAGAGGGTATGGAAAATACTTCTGGAGGAAAGATGGGCTCCAAAGAGAATCTTAAAGAGATTATCCGGCTGATACCCCGTTTTTTGGCCCTTATTATCGACCTCATGCGTGATCCCCGCATTTCTCGGGCAGACAAGGCCATCTTGGGAGCCACAGTGGTTTACCTTCTCAACCCGGTGGATTTTATCCCTGACGCCATCCCCTTTGTGGGACTGGTAGACGACATCTATTTGGTGGCCCTGGCCCTTCTTCGTCTCCTGAACCGGACTGATGAAGCTATTTTGCGGGAACACTGGCGGGGGGAACCGGACATTATCCCTCTTGTTAAAAAGGCGGCTGATCTTGCCGTTTGGTTCCTACCTTCCCGCATTCGCCAGGCCCTGATGGCTAAGGTGGAGGGGGAGTAGTGCTGGATTTTCGGCAGCTTCAAGTCTTTGCCAAGGTCTATGAACAGAGAAGTTTTTCTCGGGCTGCAGAAGAGGTCTTTCTTACCCAACCTACAGTCTCTGGACACATAAAGGCCTTAGAAGACTTCCTGGGCGTTCGCCTTTTTGATCGCCTGGGGCGGGAGGTGGTTCCTACCCGAGCCGGGGAAATCCTTTATCCCTATGCCCGTCAGGCCCTGTCCCTGGTGGCCGAGGCCGAAAGAGAAATCAGGCTCTTTCTGGGGGTAGAAAAAGGGCGTCTGGAGATTGGCGGAAGCAATATCCCCGGGCAGTACCTCCTACCGGCCCTTATTGGGGCCTTTAAAGAAAACTATCCTGGCCTGGAGCTTAAGCTTCTTATTGGAGATACCCAAAAAGTGGCTGAGGCCGTGGCCCGGGGAGATATTGAGTTAGGAGTTATCGGGGCCCGCCTGACTTCTTTTGATGATCTTCTTTACCAACCCTGCTGTGATGATGAGCTGGTTTTGGCCGCCTCTACCAACCAGAATTTTCCCGAGGCCATCAAACTGGAAGATTTGGAGCGGCTACCGCTGATTATTCGAGAACAGGGCTCTGGCACCAGGCTTACCACCGAAGAGGCCCTCCGGGAAAGAGGCTTTTCCTTGGGAAAATGCCGCATTATTGCCGAGATGGGCTCCACGGAGGCAGTCAAGCAGGCGGTTAAGGCTGGCCTGGGGGTGAGCTTTATCTCCCTGCGGGCTATTGAGGAGGACCTCCTTTCCCGGCGCCTCCGGATCATTCCAGTTAAGGGGTTAAACATTCGTCGCCATTTTTATCTTGTCAGACACAAGGGCCGAAGCCTTTCGCCCCCGGCAGCGGCCTTTGTTGATTTTTTAAGAAAGGAGCAACCAGATGACCAAGGGGCTAGAACTTGATCTCCCCTGCGGGGTCCGCTTTGAAATCGAAAACCTTGTCCTGGACATGAACGGAACTCTTTCTCTGGATGGAGAATTTCTTCCTGGGGTGGCCGAACGCCTCAGGAGGCTCTCTGATATTCTCAATGTTTTTATCCTTACCGCCGACACCAACCAGACGGCTACCAAGATCCAGGAAGATCTGGGGGTGGTCATTCGCGTTCTGGGACCAGGCCGGGGAGACGTCCAGAAGCTCCATTTTATAGAGGAGCTTGGTCGGGAAAAGACAGCGGCCATCGGCAACGGCTACAACGATGTTCTCATGCTTCGGGAAGCGGCCCTGGGAATCTGTATCATTGGCCATGAGGGGGCCTGTAAGGAGGCCCTTATGGCCAGTGACGCCGTCTTTAGGGATATAAACGACGCCCTGGATCTTTTCCTAAACCCAAATCGTTTGGTGGCTACCTTTAGGCGATGAAAAGACTGACGACCCAGGTTCGGGCCTCTGGCTGAGCGGCCAAGCTTGGTCCGGGAGACCTGGCCGAAATCCTGGCTGATCTTCCCCTTAAGGCCCATCCGAATCTTTTGGTTGGCCTGGAGGGGGCTTCTGATGCCGGAATCTATCGCTTAAGGGATGATCTGGCCCTGGTCTTAACCCTCGATTTTTTTACTCCTATTGTTGATGACCCTTATGACTTTGGCCAGATCGCCGCGGCTAATTCTCTATCTGATGTCTACGCGATGGGTGGTCGGCCTATCTGTGCCCTGAATGTGGTCTGTTTCCCCAAGGATGAAGACAAAAAAATCCTCAAAGAGATACTGTGTGGGGGGCTTGACAAAATCCATGAGGCCGGGGCTGTCCTGGTGGGCGGCCACAGCGTCGATGATCCAGAGATCAAATACGGTCTTTCGGTTACCGGTATTGTTCACCCGGAGCGATATCTCTCAAACTCCAAGGCCCGTCCAGGAGACGTGCTTTTTCTGACCAAACCTCTCGGCACCGGTGTCATCATTACGGCCCTTAAAGGAGGAGTGGCCAGCAAGAAGGCTGTGGCCCGGGCGGTAGCAGTCATGAAGACCTTAAACCAGGCGGCCTCAGAGGCGATGGTGGAGTTCGCTCTCCAGGCGGCCACCGATATAACCGGTTTTGGACTGGCTGGCCACGCCTTGGAGATGGCTGAGGCCAGCGGAGTAACAGTCGCCCTTTACGCCCAGAAAGTGCCCATCCTGGAGGAAGCCCTGGAGTATCTCCGCTTGGGCCTTGTTCCAGAAGGAGATTACGCCATCCGCCGTTTCTGTGAAAAGAAAATCCAAATTGAGGGGACACCTTCCCGGGAGAGGCTAGATCTCCTTTTCGATGCCCAGACCTCTGGCGGCCTTCTCATCGCTTGCCCGGAGGAGAAGGCCGGAAAGTTTCTGGTTCGGCTACTGGAAAAGGGGGTCCTTGAGGCGGCGGTGGTGGGGGAGGTCCTTGAAGGACCTCCCCGGCTTGTCATCAGACCTTAGGGTTACTTGGCCATAAGGAGTGGTTTGATGTCTCTTTCCAGCTGGGATTCGGGGATGAAGCCAAGATACTTTTTGACAATGCATCCCTGACTGTCAATCAAAAAGCTGGTGGGCAGTTGATAGACGTTGTCATACTCGGCGATAGTCTTATCGTCTGCCAGGACCACGGGGTAATTTATCCCCGCCAGACGGATAAAATCTGGCAAGATACGATAGGGGCGGGTATCAACTGAGACTCCAATGACTACAAAACCCTTGTCCTTGTATTTTTGGTAAACTTCCACAAAACCTGGGATCTCCATCCGGCATGGGGGGCAATAGGTGGCAAAAAAGTTTACCAAGATTACCTTTCCCCGGAACTGTTCCAGACTTACCCGATCACCGTTTACGGTCTCCAGGTTAAAATTATAGGCCTTGCGGCACCCGACTGAGGCCCAAACCGAGGTGGTCCAGAGAAAGGCTAGTGCCAGGATGACCAGGCTGATTAATTTGTTTGAGGACTTCATACCAAAACCTCCTAAACCGACTCCATTTCTTTGATTTTGGTTAGCAAGATCTCGACCAGTCGTTCAAATAAGGCCTGTCCCTTGTCTTGGGAGGCCTTAGTGGGATCTCCCCAGACTCCCCCAGGCCAGAAGCGTCGCTTGTCTCTTACCAGGATGAGGCCGGGGAAGGTTGGAAACTCTGCCGGGCTGCTACCCTTGACAGCATCTGGCTTGAGAAGAAGCATTAGAGAGGTTTCAAACTCTCCGGCATGGGAATCACCCGGGGTTTCCAGGAGATCTCGGGCTCCGAGGTTGATAAGATCAATAATGGTGGCCACCATGATCCCTATCTCGGGATGGGCCTCCATAAAGGCCTCTGCGGCATCGAGGATAAAGGCCTTGTGGGTCTGGCCGGCATGGCCGGATACCAGGGCAAAAAAGCGCAATCCCTGTTGATAAAAACCTTCCAGAAGATCCCAGGTGAGATGCCAGAGGGTCTGACCTTTGAGGCCCACCGTGCCTGGATGATTTCTGGTGGAGCGACAGAGACCGTAGTTTACGCTCGGAGCTACAAAAAGGGGATACCTTCGAGCGGCCTCTTTAGCAATTTCATACATCTGCAGGGTGTCAGTGGAGAGGGGCAGATGGAGACCGTGTTCCTCAAGGGAGCCAAAAGGGATAATTACCGTTCGAGTGCGCTTCAAGCCCTCTTCGAATTCGGCCATGGTTATGTCTTCAAGAAGCATAAAAGTAAAGTTACTTTTGCCCTTTAGGGCTGTCAACGAGAGAGAAAATATTGCCTTACCCGATGCAAAAAATTGTCCTCATCGGTTTCCTTGATTGGACTGGCCCTTACCAGATAGGTAATCTCTCCTCAAAAAACTAAGGAGGCACTATGGCCAAGGTAATAGATTGCCAGGGGTTGGCCTGTCCCCAGCCAGTTATAAAGACCAAGGAGGCCCTTGAAGAGATAACAGAGGGAGAACTTATCGTTTTGGTGGATAATGACTCCAGCCGGGCCAATGTCTTGCGCTTCGCCGAAGGCCAGGGACACCAGGCAGAGGTGACTGAAAAGGCCCCCGGGATCTGGGCCATCAGGATCATAAAACGCCCTGGCGAGGGCCGAAAGGCTTCAGAGACAGAGATCACCTGCGCTCCCTCTCCAGAGAACTATGTGGTGACTATAACCTCGGATATTATGGGTTCTGGCGATGAGGCCCTGGGGCGGATTCTTATCCAGGCCTTTCTCAAGACTCTGCCGCAGACATCCTTTCCGCCTCGGGCCGTGGTTTTTTACAATCGGGGAGTTTTTCTGGCCGCTGAAGGCTCTGAGGTTCTCGAGCCTCTAAAGACCCTTTCTGAACGAGGGGTAGAGATTATTGCCTGCGGTACTTGTCTTGATTATTTTGGCCTCAAGGAAAGTCTGGCCGTAGGCCGGGTAGGAAACATGCTGGAGATCATCGAACTTCTGGCCCAGAACCGGGTTGTTCGTCCATGAGAGAGATCATTTATGCCGACAATGCGGCTACCTCCTGGCCCAAACCTCCAGAGGTGGTTGAGGCGGTAGGGGAGTTTCTGCGCAACTGTTCAGGCAGCCCTGGCCGAGCCGCCCATAAAATGGCCCTTGAGGCCAGCCGTATCGTCTTCGAGACCAGGGAGGAGCTGGCGGCCCTCATCTCGGCTCCCTCCTCTGAACAGATTGTCTTTACCAAATGCGCTACCGAGGCCCTGAATCTGGCCCTTTTTGGTCTTCTGCGACCGGGAGATAGAGTGGTGGCCACCACCATGGAGCACAACGCTGTAGCTCGTCCTCTTTATTACCTTGAGCGACATCGAGGAATAGCGGTGACCTACGTCCGTTGCCGGGAAGACGGCTCCCTTGATCTTGACCGTCTGCGTCAGACGCTGATCGAGGTCTCCCCTCGGCTTTTGGTGGTCAACCATGCTTCAAACGTCACCGGTACCATTGTCCCTCTGGCGGAAGTGGCCGAAATGAAGGGGCCGGCCCTGCTTTTGGTAGATGCGGCCCAGAGTGCCGGGGCCCTTGAGATAGATGTCTCTCAGGGCTTGGATCTTGTGGCCTTAACCGGCCATAAGTCACTTTTGGGCCCTACGGGCACCGGAGCTTTATACATAGCGCCGGGCCTTGAAGAGCTCATCGAACCTCTGGGCCTGGGAGGAACTGGGAGCCGCTCAGAATCACTTGAGCAGCCTTCCTTTCTACCCGATCGCTTTGAAAGTGGCACCCCTAATACGGTTGGCTTAGCCGGTCTTAAAGCCGGTCTTAATTTTATCAAGAAGACAGGCCTGGCCCGAATAAGAGAACATGAAAAAGGCCTTACGGCCCTTTTTTTAGAAGGGCTGGCCAGTATTCCGGGAATAACCGTCTATGGTCCTGGTGACCCCGAGAGGCAGACCTCAGTAGTCTCCCTAAATATTGCCGGGAAAGATCCGGCCTGGGTGGCCTTAGAGCTCGACCGTCGCTACGGGATAGCCGTAAGACCGGGGCTTCAGTGTGCCCCACTGGCCCATCAGACCATAGGCACCTATCCTCGAGGAACAGTACGGTTTTCTTGGGGATACTTTAGCGGCCCTTCGGATGTAGAGATGACATTGGTCGCCCTTAAGGAGCTGGCCAGAGAATGAAATTTGTGGCCGTCTTTCCCTCTATCCACTATGTCCTGAAGGCCGAAAAACTCCTTAAGGCCAAGGGGATTCCTACCGAGCTGGTTCCCATTCCTCGAGAAATAAGTAGCGACTGTGGTATGGCCCTGGCGTTTCCCGAAGACCCATCCCGCCTCGAGTCCCTCTTTAAGGAGTCCGGGCTCCAGAGCCCCCTTTATTTTCTGCGGGAGGGAGAAGCCTGGCGCCCTTTGTTTAGAAATTCTAAACAAGAATAAGGTTGCTTTTTTCCGAAAAGATCTTATTTTCTTTCCCGTGGCTGAGAAGATCGTTTGTCAGAACCGCAAGGCCCGCCATACCTACAACATTGAAGAGACCTTCGAGGCCGGGATTGCTCTTCGAGGCCCGGAGGTAAAGAGTCTTCGGGAAGGGCGGGCCAATATAAACGAGGCCTTTGCCCGCATTGTAAATGGGGAGGTTTACCTGTATAATGCTCACATAAGCCCCTATCCGCATGCTCATGATGTGGCCCTTCTTGATCCTACGCGGACACGGAAGTTGCTTTTACATCGGCATGAGATTCGGCGCCTTTTGGGTAAAGTTAAGGAAAGGGGCTACACCCTGGTGCCCCTGAAGATTTACTTTAATCCAAGGGGTCTGGCCAAGGTGGAGCTGGCCCTGGCCAAGGGCAAAAAACTCCACGATCGGCGAGAGACGATAAGACGTCGAGAAGAGGAGAGAGATCTTCGTCGGCGTTATAAGGGCAAAATAAAGTAGTCAATACGTTCTTTTAAAAACAAGGCCGAGACCTTGCCTACCCAGAGGGGGCGATATGGGCTCGACGGGGGTGTCGAGGTCTAGGCTGGCGTGCCGGGGTCCTGCCACCTCGTTAAAAAGGCAGGGAAAAAATAAGTGCCGACTACGACTACGCTCTGGCTGCCTAAGAATTAAGGCAGCCCGTCTATCCGGGGAGAGCCCGCGTCCCCGGATATGACGTCGGTTAGCGGGCTGGCCAAAAGGGGAGCCTGCCCCCTTTTGGTGAGAGTCTCGCAGGCTAGGTGGTTGGTCGGCCCGCCTGGGGGAGGCCATCCACTGAAGTTTAAACCCAGGCTACGCACGTAGAGGCCTAGGCTGAAGCACTCTCGGACGGGGGTTCGATTCCCCCCGCCTCCACCATTAACCCCTTCAATCCCGCCTTAACCAAGATTTAACAATTTTTTTACCGAAATATTTCTTTTCTTTTTGTCTCTCTCATGGAAGAATTCCTCTTCGGGCTGAGGTTTTTAGTGAGGATTTGGTGCATAAATATTTTGATAGTTCTTCTAAGATAAGATTTATGCTAGAAAAGGGGTTTGAGACCTCTTTTCTCCTCCAGGTGTTTGAAGTCCTTCCGGAAGTGGTTCTGGTGGTCGATTCAGAGCGCCGGGTTCTGGCGGCGAACCGGGCTGCCAGAGAGTTTGTCGGGGCCGCCCTCCATCAAAGCAATCTTAAGACCGGAGAGCTTCTGACCTGTCTTCATTCCAAGAGGGCTGGTGGCTGTGGTTATTCATCCTTCTGCTCCTTTTGCTCCATTAAGACAACCCTGGAGGAATGTCTAAAGAGCGGGGAGCCTGTATTTAACCGTGAGGCCATCATGGCTCTAGAGAAAGAAGAAGCGGTTTCGGTTATAAATGTCCTCATTAACTGCCTTCCCTTTGAGCTTTCAGAGCAGAAGATGGCCGTTCTTACCCTTTCAGACATTACTGATCTCAAAGCCATGGAGAGAGAGCGTTATGAGCAGATGGAAAGGCTTTCCCTTATCGGCTCTCTGGCCGCCAGCCTCATTCATGATCTAAAGAATCCTTTAACAGGTGTCTCTGGTTTTCTGGATCTCCTCAGGAGCCGCCTCTCTGATGAAGACACCCGCAAGATCTGCCAGAAAATGGAAGGGGCCCTTGATAGGGCCTTTCAGGTAATTGACAACATCCTCCTGGTGGCCTCAGGGAAGGAAGATGTTCCCCTTGATATAGCTCCGATCCGGGTGGATCAACTTGTTGGGTCTGTCCTGGAGGATTTTAGACCCCTTCATCCGGTCTCCCTCTTCCTTGACTATCCTGATGAGATCTCGGTTGATGTCGGAAAGATGCGCCAAGTCCTCTGGAACCTCATCAAAAACGCCGATGAGGCCCTGGCCGAGACCCTAGATGGTCAGATCACGATCCTTTCTTGGGCCAGCCAAGATACCGTTACTATCTGTGTGGCTGACAATGGTCCAGGAATACCCCCTGAAGTTAGAGACAGGCTGTTTCTTCCCGGCTACACCAGAGGGAAAGAAAATGGCCGGGGCTTTGGCCTTTTCGGCAGTAAAAAGATCGTTGAAGCCCACGGGGGGCGAATCTGGTTTGAAAGCGTCTGCGGTCAGGGGACGAAATTCTTCGTTCAACTCCCCCTAAAGTCTACTTAATCCTTTTTTCTCTCTAGAAGCACCTCTCTTAGTAGCTGACGGCAAAGTTTAGGATCATAGAGATACATGATTCGGCCTTCTTGACCAGCCAGTCGTCTTATAAGGCCGCTTACAAGAAGACCTACGTTTACGGCATCCATAAGGGCCTCTTCATCTTTAAGGACATCTGCCGCCTGAGAGTAGGCCATAGCCCAGGCGGGCAGGATGGCTCCCATGGAGTTTAGGCTCAGGAGCATGGATGAGATGGCCATCATGGCCCCGGTGTCCTTACCCACGGCGATAGCTGCGGCCACCTTGCCTTCCAGATAGCTGTATCCCTCGATGTGGGCCATGTTTTCCAGGCAGGTGAGGCGATCAAGGAGGTTCTTCATGGGGCCGGAGACATTATACCAATATATGGGACTGGCCAGGATGATACCCTCGGCTTCTCTTATTTTCTGGAGAATTAACTTACCGTAGTCCTCAAAGATGCAGGGAAAACGGCAGGCTTTAACATCTTCGGAGACGCATCCTAAACAGGGTTTAATCTCCTCTTCATAGAGCCAGATAAGTTCAGTCTGACAGCCATCGTGTTCGGCAGCCCGAAGGGCCAGTCTTAAAAGTAATTGGGTGTCGCCATATCTTCTGGGAGAACCCAATATTCCTACAACCTTGGCCATGACTCGATCCCCTCTTTGGTCGATGTCCGAGAGGCAAAGATAAACACGGAGCATTTTTTCTCAATATGTTGCAGGAAACGGCCGAAAAGAGATGCGTGCTGGCCAAGGTAAACACGGCTGCGGTTTTAGGAATCGAGGCCCTACCTGTTGAGGTGGAAGTGGATCTTTCACCCGGTCTTCCCGCCTTCACTATTGTTGGGCTTCCTGATGGGGCCGTGAGAGAAAGTAGGGAGCGGGTCAAGGCAGCCATAAAGAATTCTGGCTATTCCTTCCCAACCCAGCGGATCACTATTAACTTGGCCCCGGCAGATCTCAAAAAAGATGGCACCGGTTTTGACCTCCCCATTGCTATAGGGATCCTTTTGGCTCAAGGTCTCCTGCCCTCTGAGCCCTTTGCAGATTGGATTCTGGTAGGGGAGCTTTCTCTGGATGGAGCCCTCAAGGCAGCTCGTGGTCTTTTGCCTATGGCCTTTCTGGCGCGAGAGAAGGGCTGGTCAGGTCTGGTGGCTCCGGAGGCCAACGCTTCCGAGGCGGCCGTTATAAAGGAAGTCTCCACCTATGCTGCCACCTCTCTGGCCCAGGTGGTAGAACATTTCTCAGGACGCCAATCGCTTCCCCTGGCGCGGCCCATTCCTTCCGCTCCCCCGGACATAGAGGAAGATTTTGCCGATATTCTTGGTCAGGCTTCGGCTAAGCGGGCCTTGGAGGTGGCCGCTGCGGGAGGGCACAATCTTCTTATGATCGGCCCGCCCGGATCGGGTAAAACCATGCTTTCGCGACGCCTGCCCGGGATTCTTCCCCCTTTGAGCCGGGAGGAGTCATTGGAGACCAGCCGAATTTACAGTGTGGCCGGCCTTCTTAAAGATGGTGCCCTTATAGAAAGGCGTCCTTTTCGCAGCCCCCATCATACGGTCTCTGATGCCGGCCTTATTGGTGGAGGTACCGTTCCAAGGCCAGGAGAACTGTCTCTGGCCCACAATGGTGTCCTTTACCTGGATGAACTACCAGAGTTTCATCGTCATGTCCTTGAGGCCTTAAGACAACCCCTGGAAGAGGGAAGGGTAACTATCTCGCGGGCCTCGATATCTATCACCTATCCGGCCAGGGTCCAGCTTCTGGCCAGTATGAATCCCTGTCCCTGTGGCCATCTGGGTGATCGTCTCCATGCCTGTACCTGTGGCCCTCGAGAGATTGCCCGTTACCGCTCTCGAATTTCTGGCCCCCTACTTGATCGAATTGATATCCATATAGAGGTTCCGGCCTTGCCGGTGGAAGAACTTTCTAACTGGTCAAGGGGCGAATCCTCAGAGGTGATAAGAGAGAGGGTCATGGAGGCCAGGGAGCGTCAAAATAGCCGACTTAAAGAGGTAGGTCTTTGGCTTAATTGTCAGATGGGTCCCAGAGAACTAGCTAAGTTTGCCAAACTCAGAGGAAAGGCCCGGGAGCTCCTGGATAAGGCCGCCCGGCGCCTGGGGTTTTCGGCCAGGGCTTATCACCGGGTGATTAAAATCTCCCGGACTATTGCCGATCTGGCCGGCTCTGAAGAAATAGACGCGGCTCATATCGCGGAGGCCATTCAGTACCGAAGCCTTGACCGCCGCATCAGCGGCCTATCGTCCTAGAGCCTCAACGAGAATAAAGAACCCGGTGAACCTTCTTCTCCCACCAGACAGCCACTTGGTAGGCCAGCGGCTTGGGTACTTTTAGCCTTCGCAGTTTACAGAAGACGTGGAGGCTGTTGAAATGATGACAGAGGAAACTATGGATCCGGCGTCCCATGGCTCTTACCCCCTTCCCTGGGAGTCCTTTCTTATATTTTTTATCGGCATCATTTGATCCTGACTCGCTTTTGTTCTTTATTAAAAAACTCTTGCAAAAAGTTGGCCAATGTCTAAGCATAAGGGCATGCTCTTGGCTATAGATGTCGGTAATACCAATATCGTGGTCGGGATTTTCAAAGGAGATACCCTGGTAGCCGATTTCCGGCTAAAGACCGAACACGAGCTCACCGCTGATGAGATAGCCCTCTCCCTAAAAGGGCTTATGGAGCTTAAGGGGATTGCCCTTCGGCAGATCTCGGCCGTAGCGATAGCCTGTGTGGTTCCCCCTCTTCTTTGGCCGTTTCGGGAATTTGTTCGCCGTTATCTTGATTGCCCGATAAGGGTTGTCGGAGAGGATGGGGTGATTGGTATTCCTATTCTTTATGACCATCCGGCCGAAGTTGGGGCTGACCGGCTTATCAATGCCTTGGCTGCTTGGGAGCGCTATCGTCGTTCACTTATAGTGGTAGATTATGGCACTGCCACCACCTTTGATTGTGTCTCTGATAGGGGAGAATACCTTGGAGGGGCCATTGCCCCGGGGCTTTCGCCGGCGGCTGAGGCCCTTTTCGTCAAGGCCGCCCGGCTTCCCAAGGTAGAACTTTTTTCCTATCCGGAGCGGGCCATCGGCAAAAATACCATGGAGAGTATGAGGGCTGGTCTTATTCTCGGCTTTGCGGCCCTGACCGACGGTCTGATTGAACAGCTGGAAAGAGAGATGGGGCAGAGAGCCAAGATAGTGGCCACCGGCGGCCTGGCTCCTGTCATGGCCCGATACAGCCAGCGTATCGAAACTGTCACTCCCCACCTTACCCTGGAGGGCCTGCGGATCTTTTATGAGCGCAATAAAGCCTCTTAGACCAGGGGAGCAGCTTGGGGTCTTCTTCCCCTCAAGCCCTCCTCCTCGGAGGGGATTCCTGGCTGGCCTGAGGCTTCTTGAGGCCCTGGATCTCTCCCCCCTGCTTCCTCCTCCCTCGCCTCCAAGGCGCTACCTAGCGGCCTCAGATGTTGACCGTCTGGGCCAGATTCTGTTTCTTCTCCGGCAGAAGATCTCTGTCTTCTGGGCTGCCCGGGGAGGCTATGGGGCCCTGAGGCTCCTTGATCGCCTGCCCTGGGAGCTTTTGGCCCGCCAGGGCCCCTTGCTGATAGGCTTTAGTGACACCACGGCCCTTTTAAATGCGGCCTTGGCCAAGGCCTCCCTTAAAGGACTCCATGCCCCGTTGGTGGCCACCCTAGAGATTAGTTCCCTTGAGACCCTTAGGGCTCTCAGAGAGGTCCTCTTTTCCGGGGCCCTTCCCACTCTTCAGGGGAGTGCCGTGCAAGAGGGCGAAGCCAGAGGGACACTTATTGGCGGTAACCTGACAACTTTTGTCAGTCTTGTGGGTACCCCTTTTATCCCCAGGGCCGAAGGGGCTATCCTCTTCTTAGAGGAGGTCGGCGAGGCTCCTTACCGGGTGGATCGTCTATTTAAACAGCTTCACCTCGCCGGCATCTTGGAGAAGATCTCCGGCCTGGCTTTGGGTAATTTTACCTTTTGCGGAGAGATAGCCTGGGACCTCATCCTGGAGACAATTCCTTCCCATCTTCCTATTATTGCTGGTCTTCCTGTAGGGCATGGTCCCTGGAATTTTCCGCTTCTTATCGGCCATACCTATCGATTGATAACCCGAGGGAGGGGGGGTTTTCTTATCCCTGAGGAGCAATAAGGGGCCAAGGAGTTTGTGACTCCAGCTCCTTGGCCTCTTATGTTTACTTAGTGATTTAGGATGGGGGTTCCTTTGTAGGTTATGGATTCGATTATCTTTTCGGCCTTTTTGACCACGTTTTCCGGGAGCCGTCCATAGAGCAGGGGTTCGTTGTACTGCTGGGCCTCATGGATACACCACCAGAGAAGATCAACCAAGGTCTTGGCCCGCTCGTAAGAGCGATTGCCGTAAGCCTGCTCCTGATAGACCAGCAACCAAGTCATGGCCGAGATGGGGTATCCTTCGGGGGCCTCGGTGTCGGTTAAGGAGCACCGGGTATCATCTGGAATTTCTATCTTGGCTGCAGCGCTTATCGCTGAAAGGGTTGGTTTGATGAAGTTCCCGGCCTTATTTTTAAGGGCAGCCACGGCCATTTTGCTCTGTTCAGCATAAGAGACCTCTACATAACCGATGGTTCCTGGAATCTGGAGAACAATACCGGCTACTCCCTGGTTGCCCTTGCCACCGATTCCCACTGGCCAGTTGACAGATTTCCCTCGGCCCACGCGTTTGGCCCATTCAGGACTGACCTTGCTTAAATAGTCGGTAAAAACATAGGTTGTTCCGGATCCGTCGGAACGATGGGCCACCATTATGGGAAGTTTGGGGAGTTTGGCCTGGGGGTTTAGGGCCTTTATAGCTGGGTCGTTCCACTTTTTGATCCGGCCAAGGAAGATATCGACCAAAACCTCCGGGGAAAGCTTAAGTTCGGTGACTCCCGGAACATTAAAAACCACCGCCACTGCTCCCAAAGCCGTGGGGATATGAAGAATCTTTCCCGGGGCCTTGGCCAGTTCTTGGTCGCTCATAGGGGCGTCTGAGGCCCCAAAATCCACGGTGCGATTGATGATCTGGCGTATTCCCCCACCGGAGCCAATAGCCTGATAGTTAATCTTGACTCCGGTTTTCTGGTGATAGACGGAAAACCACTTGGAGTAAAGAGGGTAGGGGAAAGTGGCCCCGGCCCCTAAAAGCTGGACCTTTTTAGCCCCTGCCGGGGAGATTCCCAGGGCCAGAAGCATTATGACGCTCATAAGAATAAGTAATCGTTTCATAGAGCCCTCCTTTGTTAAGCCTGCCTATAAGCTAGTTTTTTATTCGCTAGATTTCCAGCTCCCCCTTTTGGGGCCCGGACGGGCCGGTCAGCCCGTCCGGGAGGAGGAGAGTCAGAGGGTATCAGAAACTCACCTGATAGACCAGCTGGATTCGGTAGTCGTTGTCCAGGGCCTTGTTAACCGAAGGGAGCTTTTTGAGCCCGCCGTTGTTGCGCTCATAGTCCACCCACTCATTGACCAGAAGGATCATGTTCTTTTTGTAGACCTGGTAGGCCAGACCAACCATGTAGAGGTCGTATTCATCGTCTCCGATACCGGCAGTCCAGACATCGTCTTCATCGGGATCGAAGCTGTCATAACGACCGAAGAGGTGAAGCCTCTCACCGAAGACCGGCAGAGTGACATCGGCAAAGACAGACCAGAGCTCGGTGTCCAGGGCCTCGCCGGTGGGGCCAACCCATTTGCCGGAATTATTGCCCTCAGAGGTGCTGTACTCCAGGGTGATCACAAACCAGGTGTGCTGGTAGGAAAGCATAAAGAGGTCCAGGTTGTAGTCTGGATATTCCTTGTTCCAGCTATCAAGGGAGGTGTTGGCGCTGACCAGCCCGGAGCTGTAGCCGCTGGAGTAGTTTTCTGCCGGGGTGTTGTTCCCCTCTCCCCGGATGAAGAAGTAGCTGAACTGAAGACCAGCCAGCGGCATAAACCCCTGGGTATAATCCCCAAAAGGTCTTAGGGTGATCCGGCCTTCGATGACCTTGTTCTGGTTATTCTCCTTGGCGTGATAACCACCGCCATTCATCACCGAGAACCACCAGGAACCATACTTACCATCGTAATGGTTAAAGACGGGGTAGTGGCTGGAGAGCTCCCGGACATAGGTCTTGTCCAGCCGGCCCCCGAAGTATCCGGCGATGGAGACGCCGACATCAGCGGAGTTGAAAGTTCCGGCCCGCTCCCGGGCCATGGTTCCCTGAGCCCGGTAGGGGTTGATATGCTCCTGAAAATCGAGCCAGGGGAAGTGGCCCTGGCCGGCCTCCATCTTGATATCGGTCAGGAAACCGAAGGAGGGGAGCTTGAAACCGGCATAGGCATATTTGATACGCACATTAAGGTCACCATTATCATCTAGATGGACATCCGGGGTCATCCGAAAGCTCAACCAGTCATTTATCTTCTTTTTGAAGTTGAGGTATCCTCTGGTGATGGCGAACTTGTTGTAAGATTCTCCGTTTTTCTTGCCGGCGGAGTAGTCAATGTAGGTAAGAGTGCCCAGTTTAACTCCCCTTAGCCCTTTGGGCAGGGCCACCTTGGTACTTTCCTTCCTGGCCACTTCCTGGGCGATCTTTCGTGTCCTCTGCTCTTCAAGCACCTTTTCCTTGCGGGCCTCCTGGAGAATTTCCAGGGCCTCGTCTTCGCTGAGAATCCCCTTTCGGATAAGAACCCTTAGCAAAGGGTCATCTACCTGGTAGCTCCAGGCGGGAGCGACGAGGACAAGCACCAGCAAAAAGCCCCATAACATCTTCATGGAGACACCTCCTTAAAGGATTTGATTTGCCTGAATAGGCAGGGCCTACTTTAGGGGCGGCCTATGACAAACTGATGGAGAATCTTTGACAAAAAAATGGCGGTCTTTAGGGAATTGCTGGCAGGATAATATGAAACGCCGCTCCCCCTGAGGGGAGATTTTCGGCCCAGATGCAGCCTCCGTGGACGGTGATGATCTCCTTAGTGATGGCCAGACCTAATCCGGCCCCTTGGCGCCTGTCTCGCCCGGCCTGGTAGAATCTCTCAAATATTCTCTCTTTGGCTTCTTCGGGTATTCCCGGCCCTTGATCCGCAATGGTTATTTTGATCCACGGCCCTTCTGTCTCTGTGGTGAGCTCCACCTTTGAGCCTGGAGGGGAGAACTTTATGGCATTTTCTAGAATGTTTATAAGGGCCTGCACGAGGAGATCCTCCTTTCCCCTAAGGAACACCTGCCCTTTGCCTTTAAAGGTGAGTTTTATTTGCTTCTCTCGGGCCAGGGAAGTTACCGCTTCCAGGCTCTGGAGCACCACGGCTTCAAGGAGAATCTTTTCTTCAAGAAGGTGGCCCTTAAGACTTGAGAGGGTCAGGAGGTTGCGGATAAGTTTGGTGAGCCTTTCGGAGTGTTTGAGTATTACTCTGGCGGAATGGCTTATGATTTCATCCTGGCTCTCCTCCAGAATGGTCTCGGCGTAGCCGGCAATAGCCGTTAGGGGCGTTTTGAGCTCGTGGGAGACATTGGCGATAAAGTCTCTCTGACTGACTTCCATCTGGCGGATCCTGGTAACGTCCTTAAGGAGAAGGACCTTTCTTTCGGCCAGGGGAATCAGCCGGACTTCAAGATGCCCCCGGCCGGTCCAGCTGGGGTCCAGGTAAACCGTGATCTCCTCTTCCCTGGTGAGGGCGGCGACAAATTCTGGTTTGCGGAGGATCTCCCGAATATTGCGGCCCTGAGGGTCAGGGGCCGGGAGGAGAAAAGAGAAGAGGGAATTGGTCTGGAGGATCTTGCCGGAATGATCCAGCAGGGCCACCCCCTCCTCGAGGCAATCCAGGGCCTTGATTAAATAATCTCTTTCGTCGCAGGTCTTCTCTCCGGGGGGAGGCAGGGGAGACTTAAGCTCTCGGCCCCCCCTCTTTTTAAGAAACAGAAGGGCTCCACCCAGACCTAAGAGAACCCCTAGACTTAAAAAGATAAGTTCATTCCCGAAAACGATACCCTACCCCCCAGACGGTTTCGATGTAGTCGGCCATGGGGCCAAGTTTCTTGCGAAGCCTTCGGATGTGGGTGTCCACCGTCCGGGCGTATCCCTCAAAGTGATAGCCCCAGACCTTATCCAGCAGAACTTCTCGGGTCATCACTCGGCCCCTGGCCCGGGCCAGGGTGGAGAGAAGCCGAAATTCTGTGGCCGTTAGCTTTACAGGGGTCCCATTTATCAGGACTTGAAAACGTTCCTCATCGATAGTCAGACCATCTATACGAATGATCCCTCCGGTTTCCTCCCGGGAGCCGGTTCTCTTAAGCACCGCCTTGACCCTGAGGACCAGTTCTCGGGGGCTAAAGGGCTTAACGACGTAATCGTCTGCCCCCAGCTCAAGGCCCAATATCCTGTCCATCTCCTCTCCCTTGGCGGTGACAACGATTATAGGTAGCCGCTGAAGCCTCTCCCGAAGCCGGACCCGCTTGATAATCTCCAGCCCATCCATATCAGGGAGCATTAGGTCAAGGATGATCAGATCTATATCTCCTCCTTCCAGGTGTTTCAGAGCCTCCTGACCTGTCTCGGCCAGGAGGGTCTGAAAGCCGGCCCTCTGGAGATGAAAGGCCTCAAGATCAGCAATGTCTCTTTCATCCTCTACTATCAGGATTCTGGACATATTCCCTCCTTAATAAGGAGGCCAGGGAGTGGCCTCTTCTGGATCTAGCCAGAAGGTGTAAAGGTGTCTGACCTTCTCTTTGGGAAGCTTCTGTCTTAAGGCGATAAGGCAGGCGGTGCAGTTGGTGACCACAGGGACGTCTTCAGGAAGGCCCGCCACTCTTTTTTCCAGGATTCGATAAGCCAGTTTCCTCTCCAGAAGAGGTAAAAGCCCTCCGAAGCCGCAGCAGGCCCTTTCAAGAGGCGAGAAGGTTTCACCGAAGATCTCCCTCATGGCCTCAACAAAGGGGGCCTCTTCCTTGAGAGAGAAGCGGAGATGACAGGGGATATGAAAGGCAAAGGGGGTGATCCTTTTAGGTCTGGGTAGCAAGGCCTCAGGGCCTTTGAGACGCTTGAGGATTTCTGTAGCGGCCTTTCCTTCTGAGGGCGTAAGGAGATTTGGGTATTCTTCTAAGGCGGCGGCACAGGAGACACAGGGAGTGATAATCACCCTGGCCCCGGCAAGGGCCTTTAGGTTGCGCCGGGCAAGCTCTCGGGCCTCTTCCTTAAGCCCCAAGGAGAGAAAGGGAAGGCCACAACAGGTCTGTTCTGCCGGAAAGTAGGCCCGGCCATTCAGCAACCTCCAGAGGCTGTAGCTGGCCTCTGGAAAGAGATAGTTGCCACCACAGCCGGTAAAGATGGCTATCTCCCGGGGGGCGGTAGCCCCCATCATCTGGGCTACGGTGGCCAGGTCTGGCCTTGGGAGTTCGGGGACTTTGAGTCCGCTGATCCTTAAAGCCAGGCCAGTTCCGCGGCGGAGGAGATCCACAACGGCCTCGCGGGTCGGATCATTCCGCCAGAGGGAGAGGGCAAAATTCAGCCCTCCTAGCCCTTCCTTTCTCTGACGTCGGACCACCTCCGGGGCATCTGCGCCTGCGGAACAGCCAGCTTTGCAGGCCCCACATAAAAGACAGCCCCGGAAAGGTCTCTGGGAGGGAATATCACTGAAGCGTACAAGGGCCATTTTCCCCCGGGCCACCAGGGTTTCAAGGCCGGTCAGACGATAGATGGGGCAGACAGCTTCGCAGGCCCCACAGAGGTTGCAGACCTCGGCCAGAGCTTTAGTACCCTTGGGGGAGAAGCCCTTGTTCTTTGAGCCAAATGGCTGTTTCCGCATCTTCGGGATATTTATCAGCCTCTAAAAGATATAGCTGGTGACTGATGGCCTCCAGCCTTCCCTGGTTGAAGGTAAGGGTTATGACCCCTACTGATTTTCCCTTGGGATGGGGGCGAAAAATAAAGACTCCGTCGATTTCTTCCGGCTTGTACAAGCGCGGCCCCGGTCCACTTCCCAGGATAAGATCTATCCCCCTGATATCCTCGGCCAGATCTTCGTCTCCTTCTTCCCCCAGGTTGGAGAGGCAGATCACCAGGTCAGCTCCCTGCTCTCTTAAACGAGACACCGATTTTTCGGCCGCCGTAAGAGGATCCTCCATGGCAAAGCCCGTTTTTTGGATCGGGGCGGTAAGGGCGAAAATACCGATCCTTACCCCTGCGACCTCTACCACCTTCTCCTTTAGAGGAGTAAAGTCCCGGGTCTTTAAATTACTCGAGATAAGGGGAACCTCGCGGGAGAGACGCTTAAGTTCTTTAGCTCCCAGCCCTAGATCCCGGCGGCCGATCCCCACCGCCTCATACCCCAGATAGTGATAAACCTTGGCCAGAGCAGCGGCCTTTCTTTGGGCCATACCCATCTGAAGTGGTCTAAGCTCTGGCCAGAAGGCAAGACTGTCACCGGTGTCTACCAAGACAACGTTTGGGGCCTCGGCCTTGATTTTTTTTATGAAGGCGACCCTCCGGGCCAGCCCTCCCACCAGAACTCCCTTTCAGGTGTGGCAGGGGGCCACCTCACCCCAGGTCTTTCCCGTATAAATAAGGGTAATTTTTTGGGCCACTGCCGGGCTATTTAGACCGATGACCGCCAAGATGAGGAACAGAAGAAGCTTTTTCAACCTTCATCTCCCCTTTCTACGAATTTATCCAGCCACCAGCTGGCCCAATCCGTCTCACAGATGGCCTCAGCCAGGCGGCGGGCCTCCGGGGTCTTGATTCTTCGTTTGACAAATTTGATCCAGCGGGGAGCGTAGGGGTTTCCAAGGTCCTGTTGCTCCTTGAGAGAAAGGAGCATATCCAGCTGGTCGGCATCGTGGGCCAAAAGGGCCTCCCGGCTCTGGCCGGTTCGATACTCGCTAAGGAGTTCTCTGATCCGGTCTCCAAAGGGCAGATCCCGGGCCATGTCCTCTGCTGCCGCCTCCTCATCGGGCTCTTCATAGAGTTTGTTGAGGGCGTTTAGATCGCCGGTGCGGGCCTCAAGCAGGTCGTGGAGGAGACAGAGGCAGATTAACCGGCACCGGTCCACGTCTTTAGCCATTTCAGAAAGGACCATTCCGATGATAGCTGTGCCATAACTGTGGGCGGCAACGTTTTCCTCCCCACTGCCCAGGTATTGATACCCGGTGCGCGGTGTTCTCTTGAGCATGGCCGCCTCAAAAAGAAACTTGGCCAGGCGATGATAGAGGCTCATCTTATTCCTCCGGTCTTTCTGGCCCAGGTTACCACGAAATTCTCCAAGGTCAGGTATCCTAGGGAGGATCCTCCTTTCAGGGCCATATCGGTCTCGGCCAGCTGGAGATAAATCTCTATCAGGTCATCGAGTCTCTGGGGTCTGGCCCGTTCAAGTAGAAGGTAGAGGGCATAGGGATGAAGGCCTTTTAGATCAGGATATTCGGGCAGCTTTTCCTTTAACTTGGGGAAGATGGTTTTGCTGAAGATCGGATAGGAGGGTAGGGTATCCAACCCCTCTTCTTCCAGGAGACAGAGGGCCTGAAGGAGACGACGCAGATAAGTGGCCAGGGCAGCCAGAATCTTAAGGGCCGGAAGACCGCTTCCTTCAAGAAGGCGGTGAATGATTCTCAGAGCCCTCCTGAGGTCTCCGGTGGTGATGGTCTCGGCCAGTCCCAGGAGGGACTCTTCTTTTATCAGAGGAGTGAGCTCATCAACCAGGTCTTTGGAGATCTCCCTTCTGGGGCCGGCAGCCAGGGCCAGTTTTTCGATCTCCGTGGCCAGGGCAAAGAGGTCATCGCCGATCCTCTGGTAAAGGAGCTCAAGGGCTCCTGACCCCAGAGTCTTTCCCCAGGCGGAGGCCAATCTTAAGGCCTCTTCCTTAAAAAGGGGGCGTCGGTCTCTACCCTTTCCCGGGGGGCGGAGATGGATCAGAGCTCCTTTATCTCGGGCGGCCTTTTTGAGGGACTCGCCGGGGCCAGATAGAAAAAGGGCTACACAAAGACCTGGAGGAAGACCGCCGCGCACCATCCTGGCCAGCCGTTCCTGGCCCCCGGGCGAAAGAGGGGGGTCTGGACGCAGAAGCTGTCTTATCCCCAGAAGTGATCCGCTTGAGAGCTCGTGGAAAAGTTCCTCTTCGTCTTCGAGTTCCTTTAAGAGGTATCCTTGTTCATGGAGACAGCGGCTTAGTTCCTTGAGACGCAGGCGGCAAAGGGTTTCGTCTCCGGTGAAGAGATATACAGGAGCAATTCGGCCCGATCTGGCCAGCTGAAGAAGGTTGGTCCACTTTTGGTTATCAAATACGGGCATCAGTTCTCCTCAGAGAGAAGTCGGATCCCTTTATATACATAGTGAAGTCCAGAACAGATAGTAGCCGCCGCCGTAAGGTAGATGAAGTATTTTAACCCGACTCCTTCTCCATTATAGAGAGCCAGAGCCACAGTGGCTATCTGGAGGCAGGTGGTGGCCTTGCTGATGAGGGTTGGTCTGATTTCTACCTGGCTACGAAAGATAAAGATGATCACCACTCCCAGGGTAATAAGCACATCTCGGGAGATTACCAGGACTGCCAGCCAATCAGGCAGGTAAGAGATGATGGCCAGGGTGACATAAGAGGTGGAAAGGAGTAGCTTGTCGGCCAGGGGGTCAAGTACGGCCCCTAAAGTGGTCTGCTGTTTAAGGCTCCGGGCCAGAAAACCATCCAGCCCGTCGCTAACCCCGGCGGCAATAAATAAGGCCAGGGCCCCCTCCCGATAGCCCCTCAACAGGAGAATAACAAAGGCCGGAACAAGGAGGATTCTCAGAAGGGTGATCAGATTGGGAATGTTCATCGTTGGGCAAGGAACCTCCGGGTAAGCTCGATGATCTTCTCCGTCTCCTGGGGGGAGAACCAGAAGATTTCCTTGTCGGCCCGAAACCAGGTCAGTTGTCGTTTGGCGTAGCGCTTGGTTTCTTTAACCACTTCGGCCACGGTCTCCTCCAGGGTGAGTTTTCCCTCAAGATAGGCCACGACCTGACGGTAGCCGATAGCTTTAAGGGGTTTGATGTCTGGAGAGAATCCCCGGGACAGAAGGCCCTTCACCTCCTCTACAAGGCCCTGGGCGAACATTTGTCTGGTCCGTTCTTCGATCCGGGCGTAAAGGATGGGGCGGGGAAGAGTAAGGCCGATTTTCAGGGCCTGGTAGCGGGGCCGGGCAAAGCGATGCCTTTCCCAGATCCTGCTGGCCGGCTCTCCCGTGAGCTCGTAGATTTCCAGAGCCCGCAGAAGGCGGACGGTATCACCTGGCGAAATCCGGGCGGCGGCCTGAGGATCGATGCTTTGAAGTCGCCTGTAGAGGACCTCTCGGCCCCTTTCCCGAAGCTCCTCTTTTAGCCGCTCCCTTACAGGGCCAACCTTACCGCTTAAGGGGGCTAAACCATAGATAAGGGCCTTGATGTAGAGACCGGTCCCTCCAACGACTAAAGGCGTCCTATCCCGGGAGACGATCTCCGAAATGGCCTTATCGGCCAGGTGCACAAACTTGGCGGCGTCAAAGGGTTGATGAGGTTCAAGGATGTCTATCAGATGGTGGGGCACCAGAGCTCGCTCTTCGGGCGTTGGTTTGGCCGTGCCGATATCCAGGTAGCGATAGATCTGAAGGGAGTCTGCCCCTACGATCTCTCCTTTTATCTCCCGGGCCAGCTTTATGGCCGTGGCTGTTTTACCCACTCCGGTGGGGCCACAGATGACAACAACCCTGATCATTTCCGTCTGAAGAGCCTCTCCAAATCCATCTTTTTCAGGTAGGCTGAGGTTGGGCGACCGTGAGGGCAGTAGTCAGAGGGGAAACGCTCTGCCTCCTTCAAAAGCTCGGTCATTTCGGCCTCGGTCAGGTGGTCGCCGGCCTTAACTGCCGCACGACAGGCCAGAAGGGCCAGGATCTCATGAAGCAGGGAGCCCTCTGGCATCCTCCCCTGGGATAGGCGGCCAAGAATATCGCTGACCACCCGGGGAATGTCTTCCTTAAGGAACCCCCGCGGCCAGGAATAGACAGCTATCTGTCCAGGCCCATAGGGGCGGGCCTCAATGCCCAAACGCTGAAGAAACCTCCGGGCCTCCTCGGCGGCTTCGATGATCGGGGCCTGGGCCTCAAAGACGACCGGAAAGAGAAGGGGTTCTCCGGCCAGCCCCTTTTCCTTCACCGCCCGCCGGAGTTTTTCATAAAGGATGCGCTCATGAAGGGCGTGCTGATCATAGATAACCAGTCCTTCGTCTCCCTCACAGAGAATGTAGGTAGCCAGGATCTGCCCTAAAGGACGCGGTCCGGGGGAGTGATAGTTAAAGGTGCTCTCAGCCACCACGGGAGCTTCCTTGCTTGAAGCTGCGGACTCCAGGGCTCCCTCTAAGGGGATATCCTCGAGCTGGGGGGTGAAGGGCCGGGTTTCAACCGCCTTAAGGCGGCTCTTTTCTAAAAGGGCCTGACGGACAGCCTGATGAAGGAGGGAAAAGATCTGGCCTTCGGTTCGGAAGCGAACTTCCAGTTTGGCCGGATGAACATTGACGTCGATTCTTTCCGGGGGAAGGTCAAGAAAAATGGCCCCGGCAGGATAGCTTCGGCTCATAAAAAAGCCCTTTGTCGCCTCATTAAGGGCTCGGGCCAAAAGGCTACTTTTTACTGGCCTTCGAAGCACATAGAAGTAGAGACTACGTGGATCATGTCGGGCCTTCTCCGGCCGACTAAGAAACCCGAAGAGTTTCACCCCCTCTTTTTCCAGGGAAAGAGGTAAGAAGTCTTTTTTGCCAAGACCAAGAAGACGCCCCAGACGGTCGGGGAGATCCTCCCGAGGCAGGTTAAGCAGGAGGCGCCCTTGGCCTTTTAGCCTGAAGGAGACCCCCTCCCAGGCCAGAGACAGGGCCTTCACTGTCTCCAGAATCCTGGTGGTCTCCGCCCGATCGCTTTTGAGAAAGCGTCTCCGGGCCGGGAGGTTGGCGAAAAGATCGGCCACCTCGACTACGGTGCCCTGGGGACAGCCAGCCTCAACAACCTCACTCTTTTGCCCGAAGCGGACTTCAACCCGGGCTCCAAGGGGGCTTTCTGGTGGTCTGGAGGTGATGATAAGGTGGGAGACGGACCCTATAGCCGCCAGGGCCTCACCTCGAAAGCCCAGGGTCCTTATGGCCTCCAGGTCGGCCTCGCTGCCTATCTTGCTGGTGGCGTGCCGTTCCACGGCCAAGGGGAGATCCTCCGCCGGGATCCCCTGACCGTCGTCACGGACCCTGATGAGGGCCTTACCCCCCTTGTCCAGATCTATCTCTACTCTGCTGGCCCCGGCATCAAGGGCGTTTTCCACCAGTTCCTTAACCACCGAGGCCGGTCGTTCGATTACCTCGCCGGCGGCAATCTTTCGGGCTATCTCCTGGGGAAGACGTTTAATTTTCCCCATGGATTCCCTGAAGTTTGCTCTCGATGTGGACGTCTATCCAGTGAGAATCCCACCACTGGAGAGGGTCAACAAAGATCCCCTGAACCAGCATGGCGTAGTGGAGATGGTCACCTCCGGCCAGGCCGGTCATGCCAGTGTGGCCGATAATCTCCCCCTTGTTTACCTTCTGACCAGGGGAGACATTGAGACTGCTAAGGTGAGAATACATGGAAAAGAGACCCTGGCCGTGGTCGATGATGACGGTATTGCCATAGATACCCAGATAGTTGGCGAAGACCACTTTGCCGGTGTTGGCCGCCGGAACAGGGGCATGGGCTACCGAGGCTAAGTCTATCCCCAGGTGGTACTGTTCGTCTATCTTGCGGCCCCGGTAATAGTAATAGCGATGGTCAGCAAAGGTTGACCGGGTGGCCGAGCGCGGAAGCCGCAGGAAGGCCCCCTTCCAGAGTCTTTCGGCTACAGACTGGGTGCAGATCTCTCTAATCTGTCGGTTGTTTTCCGCCCGAAGCTCCCGATTTACCTTAAGGAAGACTTCAATTAGGCGGTCCGAGGAATATTGAGGATAGCGCTGAAGAAACTCCGGCATTTTACGGGTCAGAAAGCGATCGGAGATATTGATGCGATCCTTTTTGAATCTCATGGGCCGGGCCCGAAAGTTTAAGGGGATCTCACTTTCGTTGCCGGCCAGATCGCGGGCCTGAATGGCCAGGCGTCCGGGATTGCGGAGGTTGTAAGGCAGAGCGATATAACACACGTAAACACCATCTCCTGTAGGATAGCCCTTAAAGAAATGTTTTCCGAAGACGACTCCCTGGCGGCTTACCGGTTCTTCCAGCTTAAAGACCACCAGGTTGGCCCCTCCCTGACGAATATTGTGGGTGAAGGAAAGAGGGATGATTCGGGGCGGGGTTAAGTCTATTCGCACCTTCTGGCTTTTCTCAACCAGGTTGCCTTTAAGCCCACCGCTCCAGGAGCCATCCCAGGCCAGAATACTCACCTGGGCCTCTCCCTCCCTAAGCCCAAGCTTGTCGGCCAGGATCTCCAGCTCGTAGGATCTTTCCTTTACCGGGCTACCCTTTAAGGCCGAGACCGGATAGGTCTCGGCAAAAACATTCTTCTTAAGTTTGCCCTGAGTGATGAGCACCACTATCTTGCGGAGTCCGTTCTGCTCATCGCCGGCCTGGAAACTGATCTTGAACTTCTTACCGGCTACCTGGGGAATCTTAGCCGATACCTGGGGCGGAGTGCTCTCAAACTTAAAGAAAAAGATGGCCGCCGTTCCAGCGATAACTATCAAAAGCAGAATAATGAGCAGAAAACCAAAGATTCTCTTCACCTCTTTTACCCCCTAAGACTTTGGGATTTATCCTCAGGAGAGGACATAATAACAGAAAATACCAGTTTTTGACCTCTGTTACCTTGGCCGAAAAGAATGGCATGAGAAGCGCAGGTATCGTTCTCTCTCTAATATTGCTTCTACCTCTAACTACAGCCTTTAAAGTGCCGGAGATACCCCAAGTGGGGCCCTTTAAGAAGAAAGTGCCTCCCTCCGAGGCCCTTTCTGCCGCTCAGAAGAGTATTGTCGAGGCCTATGTGGCTGGCGGAGCCCGGTACAGTCGGGAGGCTTATGAACAGGCCATTTACTTTTTTGGCCGGGCTAAGGAGTTTATTGCTCGAAAAGATTATTCTCGGGCCAGGGCCTACCTGAATCGGGCCCAAAAGTGGGCCCGCAAGGCCCGAGATGAGGCCCTGAATAAAAGAAAAGAGCTCCTGGCCTCCTGTCTTAAAGAGGCCAGGCAATTGCGGGAACTTCTCTCCCGAACCGATCTTCCCTCCCGGAGACACCTGGAGCTTCTTCTCAAGATAACTGACCTTGAAGCGGCCTGTCAGCTTGAGCACTTCGATGAGGCCCAGAGCTTAGCGGAGACGCTTGCCGACAGCCTTAAACAAAGTTCTTGATAAAACGCACCCGGCTTCCGTGTTGAGGATCCTTTTCCACCCAGAAATAGGCCGGGACTATCTCTCTGAAGGCTTCAAGATGGGTGATAAGCCCCACAACACGCCCTTCGGCCAGCATTCTCTCCAGCACCTTGGCTACCTGTTGCTGGAGGTCTGCATCCAGGCTCCCGAAACCCTCATCAACGAAGAAGAAGTTTATGGGTTTGGCCCGCTGGGCCTGAATATAACCGGAAAGCCCCAGGGCCAGACTGAAAGAAACCAGAAACCTCTCTCCGCCCGAAAGAGTCTTGACTGAACGGACATTGCCCGCGGACAGGTCATGAATGGCCAGGTTGAGCTCTTCGTCTGGAGGGGCCAAGAAGAGGCGCCCGCCGGAGAGATCCTCCAGCATCTGGTTGGCTAAAGAGACTACCTGAGCCAAATAAAAGCGGGTGGCAAACTTGACTAAGGCCTTTCCCTGGATAAGCCTTTTGAGCTCGTGGGCCAGTTCGCTGGCGGCCCGGATTTCTTTTTCCTGGCGGAGAAGGTCTTTTCTCTGTTTCAGGGCCTCCCTCAATCTTCTTTCTGCTTCGGTAGTCCGTCCCACCTGCTGGTTGAGCCAGCCGATGGCCTTCTCCAGCCGTGTCTTTAGATCTTCCAATGTCGGGATCTCCTCAGGCGAGAGCCCTGGGCCTAGATCATTAATTTTACGTCTTACCTCCTCAAGGCGGGAGGCGAGACTGGTCTGCCTCTTTTCAAAACTCTGGATTTGTTCTTCAAGCTCTTTCATTACTTCGGGGGGAAGCAGGAGCTGATAGAGTTCTTCAAGGGTGGCCTTAAAACGACTTTTTAGCTCTTCAGCCTGGGTCAAGAGGGTCTTCTTTTCTTTGTATAGCTGATTTAAGTGCTCTCTGATCTCAGCTGCTTTCTTCTCCAGGCCCTGGCTGTGCTGGCGCAGTTCTGTCACCTCTTCCTTTAATTTGTTTTTTTCCCGGTTTAACTCTTCCATCTGGGTCTGAATTTTGATGATCAGCTTATCAGGGGAGACCTTTCCGGTAAGTTCCCTTATCTCTTGATTAAGCTCAGCTAGTTCTCTCTGGCGTTCTTTAAGCCTTACGGATAGTTGTTCTTTCTCCTGCCCCAGTCGAACAAGCTTCTCCTGAAGGTGTAAGGCCTCCTGCTGGACCCGCCCCAGTTGCTCAAGGACTCTTCTGGATTCCTCCCTGAGGTCGGTCTCCTGATAGTGAAGGTTGAGGAGGCGTTCCTTCTCTCGCTGAAGATCAGTCAGAGAAAAAAGAGGGGGGAGCCCGGTCTGGTTAATGATCTCCGACCTTATTTGATTGGTTCGCTCCCCAAGAAGGGTTATCTCTTCCACTAAGGCCTTGAGCCTGGTCTCATCTTGAGCCAGCCCTTCAGCCTCTTCAAGGAATCTTTTTATCTTCTTAATTCGATCCTCAAGGGCTCTCAGCCTTTGGGAGGTTTCTGTATCCTCCTTTTTTTGAGCTGGAGAAGGATGTTCTCGAGAGCCGCAGACCGGACAGGGAAACCCGGCTTTGAGGTTTTCGGCCAGCTGATTGATGATTTCTCTGGCCTGGATTTCGAGGAGAAGCCTTTCTTTTTCTTGTTGAAGACGGTCGAGAAGCCCCTTGATCTGCTGGAGAAGATTTCCCGCTTCGACAAAGGAAAGATTAAATTCTTGGGCCAGACGATGGCCTCTTTCTTCCAGGGCCTCTTTGATTTCTTTCTGGCGTTTCCTTTTCTCCCGCCAGGTCTTCTCGAGGGCCAGGGCTTCACTTAAGGGGCTGGCCTCAAGGAGCTTAAGGAGTTCTTTTTCCTTCTTGCCAAATTTAAGTTGGGCCAGCTCTAAGGAGATCTTCTTTTCTCGAGCCTCAAGACTCCAGAGGCCCTGCTGCAAACGGTGTTGCTGTTTTTTGACCTGGTCGATCTCCGCCAAGATTCCCTTCAGATGGCCATGGAGATTTTTGATCTCTTCATTGGCCTTCTGCCGCCGCTCCTCTAACTTGAGAGCTCGTTGGGCCTTTTCGGCCCGGGCGGAGAGGTTCTCTAGCTCCTCTGAGTAGCGTTTTTCAAAACTTTCATACTGCTCTTCGGCCTTTTTTAGCCTCTCCTGGGCCTTATTTAGTTGGGTCAAAAGTCGCTCTTTGGTCTTCTGCTCCCTGTCTATATCGGTGTCGATATCCCTTAAACGTTTAAGGTCTCGAGAATGGGGGGCCAGGGCCTGGGCCAGCCGGAGTTTTGTCTTTAGCTCTTTGATTTTAGGGGCCTCTCTGGTCAGGGTCTTAAGCTCAAATTCCAGCCTTTGTTCCTGCTCGAGCCACTCCTTTAGCTCTTTTAGTCTGGAGAGTCTCTGGGATATCTTTTTGAGTTTTCGGTCGAGATGCTCTCTTCCCCAGGCCAGGGCCTTAATTCGGCGGTTCAGTTTGGTCAGGGCCTCCGGGGTGGCCCACCTGAGGGCCTCAAGCTGCCCTTTAAGGCCCTCCAGCTCTCTCAGGTGTCGCTGACATTCCTCCCTTACCCGTTCATAAAGGGGCTCTCCCAGTCTTTCCAGGTTCAGTATGCGGCCCAGCATGCGGGCCCTTTCTTCAGGGCGGAGAAAGAGAAAGCGGTCGAACTTACCCTGGGGGAGGATGACCATGCGGATGAAGTCTTCAAAGGCTATCCCCAGGACGCTATCCAGTTTTCGGCTGACTTCTTGATCCTTTTCGGCAATCTCCTGTAAGCGGTCTTCTTGCTTTCCCCAAAGAAGGACCCGGGAGCGTCCCTCCCGGGGGATGGTCCGGGAGACCTTGAAGACTTTGCCGGCGACCTCGAAGGTCAGGCTTACTGACAGCTCCCGGCAGTGGGGATTGATGGCCTCTTTAAGGGATCGCCCCAGACGGTCGGTGCGGCCAAACAGGGCCAAAGTGATGGCGTCAAGGATAGTGGACTTCCCCCCACCGGTGTGGCCAAAGATCCCAAAAATCTGAGCCTCGATGGCCGGGCTGAAGTCTATCTTTACCGGTTCCCGGTAACTGTGAAGACCAGAGATGGTTAACTCAAGAGGTTTCATTCTGGATGCGGAAGTTTGCCGTCTCTACGCCCTTTGATTTTTTTTGACCACTGGGCCGATAACCAGATGGTACCTGAGGGTAGATGAGGCTGG
Organism: Thermosulfuriphilus ammonigenes; assembly: GCF_011207455.1. GTDB lineage: Bacteria > Desulfobacterota > Thermodesulfobacteria > Thermodesulfobacteriales > ST65 > Thermosulfuriphilus > Thermosulfuriphilus ammonigenes. The sequence continues at coordinate 722,706 of NZ_CP048877.1, read as the reverse complement.
AAGTCCGATCTTTCATTGTTGGCCTTAAAGCTCTCTGTCCGGAACCTTCTTCCCAAATCGGCTTGGGAATAGTTGCTAATCAGAATTTTTTATTTTACGGCCTGCCTTCCGAAGCAGCAAGGTCGGGCGACTTCCTGGATCAACCCTATGGTTTTGACTCTGAGAAGTTGTTATTTTTTTTCTCTTTTTTTCTCTGCCGATCTTAAAATATAAGAAGCTAGAATAGTTATGAAGAAAATTATTAAATTAATTCTTTGTTTAGGTGCTGTCTTTCTTTGTATCTCCTCTTCGTCGGCCCAAACCCTAAGAGTTGGTGTTTTGGCCAAAAGAGGAGAACTTAAGGCCCTGGAGAGGTGGGCCCCCATGGTGGCCTATCTCAACCAAACTCTGCCTCAGTATCGCTTCATCTTGGTGCCCCTGAACTTTTATGCCCTGAGAGAGGCTGTTCAAAACAATGAGTTGGACTTCATTCTGGCCAATCCGGCCATGTATGTAGAGTTTGAATCCCTAAACGGGGCCAGCCGGATCGCAACCCTTAAAAACAGTCGTCACGGTGGAGCCTACACCCTCTTTGGAGGGGTGATTTTCTGTCGGGCTGATCGTCTCGACATCAGAGATCTTTCTGACTTACGGGGAAAGAGTTTTGCCGCGGTCAATCCCTACTCTTTCGGTGGCTGGCAAATGGCCTGGCGTGAGCTTAAAGAAAGGGGGATTTCTCCTCAAAGAGACTTCCAAAAGGTGGTCTTCTTGGAGACCCATGACGAGGTTGTCTATGCGGTCCTTGAAGGGGCCGTAGATGCCGGTACGGTGAGAACCGATACCCTGGAGACCATGGCCCAGGAGGGAAAGATAGATCTTAAAACCTTTCGGATCCTGTCCCCCAAAAAACACCCCGGTTTCCCCTTTAGGGTTAGCACTCGCCTTTATCCTGAATGGCCTTTTGCCAAGGCCTCAAAGACCCCCGACGATCTGGCCGAACAGGTGGCCATTGCCCTGATGAAGATGTCTCCAGAGTCTCCCGCCGCCAAGGCCGCCGGGATTGCCGGCTGGACCATCCCCAAGAATTATCAGCCCGTTCATGAGTGCCTCAAAGAGCTCCGGATCGGTCCATATCAATCCCTGGGCCGTTTCACCCTTAAAGAGGCCGTGCGTAAATACTGGTATTGGGTGGTGCTGCTTCTGCTGTTTGCCGTGGTGAACAGCGCCATTGCTGTCTACGTGGGCAATCTTAATCGCCGACTAAGAGAGGCCAAAAGGCAGGTGGAACTGGCTCGCAACCATCTGGAAGAAAAGGTCCGGGAGAGAACGGCCCATTTGGAAGTCCTCAACCAAAAGCTCCTTCAGGAAATTCAGGAAAGAGAACGGGCCGAGGCCGAACTTTCGGCCGAAAAGGAGCGCCTGGCGGTAACTATGACCTCTATTGGTGAAGCTGTCTTGTCCACGGATGAGACCGGGCTGGTAAGGATGATGAATCGAGCAGCCGAGGAAATAACCGGCTGGGAAGAAAAAGAGGCCCTGGGGCGTCCATTAAGGGAGATTTTTCGCCTTAAGGAGGATAATCATAGCTGCCTTGATCCGGTGGGAGTCTGTCTTCGAGAAAAAAGACTGGTGGAGATAAAAGAAGGGTTTCTGCTTAGAAAAGACGGCTCGGAACGGCTCATTGAAGGCACTTGCTCCCCTATCCACGAGAGAAAGAGCCTTATTGTGGGGGCAGTAATGGTCTTCCGGGACATCACGGAGAAGAAAAAGCTTGAGGAGGAAATGCTTAAGTCCAGTAAGCTTGAGTCTCTGGCTGTTCTGGCCGGAGGTATCGCCCATGATTTCAACAACATTCTCACCGCCGTCTTGGGGAACATTTCCCTGGCCAAATTCCGGGCCGGAGAAAAAAGCTCTCTTTATTCTCTGCTTGATCAGGCCGAGAGGGCCTCATTGAGGGCAAAAGCCCTGGCCCAGAGACTGCTGGCCTTCACTAAAGAAGACTCCCCGGTTAAAAAGATAGTCTCTCTGGCAGATCTGATTACCGAGACTACCACTTTTGCCCTGAGGGGTTCCCGGGTAGTTCCCCGCTTCAAGTTTCCCAAACAGCTTTGGCCGGCAGAGGTGGATGAGGATCAGATGGGCATTGTCATCAACAACTTGGTTATAAACGCTGTGGAGGCCATGCCTGACGGAGGTGTTCTCGAGATTTCGGCCGAAAATGTTCACATTACCCCTGAAGCAGGTCTTCCCCTTTCTCCGGGGCGTTACGTCAAGGTCTCCATCAGGGATGAAGGGGTGGGCATTCCGGAGGATATTCTTCCTCGGATTTTTGATCCTTTCTTTACCAGCAAACCTGGTGGCAGTGGCCTGGGGCTGGCTACTTGTTTTTCCGTAATAAGGCGCCACGGCGGCCATATTACCGTGGAGTCAGAGCCAGGAGAGGGGACAGTCTTTTATCTCTTTCTTCCGGCCAGTGGAGGCCAGGTTCTAAATGCCCCGGAAGAGAGTCGTCTGATCTCCCCTGAGATAAGGGCCCGGGTGCTGGTTATGGATGATGAAGATTTGGTAAGGGAGACTCTGGGGGAGATGCTCAGACTGCTTGGCTGTGAGGTGGCCTTTGCCCGGGAAGGACGGGAGGCCCTTGAACTTTACGCCCAAGCCAGGGACCGTGATCAGGGCTTTGACCTGGTGATTATGGATCTAACCATTCCTGGAGGTATGGGGGGAAAGGAGGCCGTTGCCAAACTTCTCCAGATAGATCCAAAGGCCAAGGTGGTTGTATCCAGCGGCTACTCCAGTGACCCTATTATGAATGATTATCAGCGCTACGGCTTCCAGGCCATTCTTAACAAACCCTACCGCCTGAATGAACTGACGGAGGTCCTCAAGGAGCTCCTGATCTCAAAAGATGAGGGAAAAAACAGTAGCTAAAAACATTACCACGCTGATAGCCCCGTTGAAGGTAAAGAAGGAAAGGTCCATTTTTGAGAGATCATCCGGTGATATGACTACCCTCTGGGCAATAAAAAGCCCCAGGGTGACAGTCAATCCGAGATAATATATCCAGCCCAGCGAAAGCAACAGCCCCACCAGAACAAAGAGGCCAAAGGCCAGAGAGTGGAATAAGGCAGAGATGGCAAAGGCTCTCCGACGGCCAAAACGGGCCGGAATGGAATAAAGCCCCACCTTTCGGTCAAACTCTTCATCAAGGCAGGCATAAAGAATGTCAAAACCAGCCACCCAGAACATCACCCCCAGAGAAAGGATGGCGGGCTCCCAGGAGAAGGCTCCGGTGACGGCTATCCAACCGGCAAGAGGAGACAGACCGATGGCCAGCCCCAGAAAGACGTGGCAAAGCCAGGTAAACCGCTTGGTGTAGGAATAGGCCAGGAGAATAGCCAGGGCAAGGGGTGAAAGCTTTAGGGTCAAGGAGTTAAGGCGCCAGGCACAGAAGAAGAAAAGGGCTGAGGCGATAAGGATCATGGCCCAGGTTTCACCCGGTCTGACTTCTCCGGTTACCAGAGGACGGTTTTGAGTCCGGGGATTGGCGGCATCAAAGGATAAATCTACCAGGCGATTAAAGGCCATAGCCGCAGTCCTGGCCCCTACCATAGCCCCCAGGATAAGGAGAGAAGTCCTGGCTTCGGGGATGCCGCGTGCGGCCAGCACGGCTCCCATGAAGGCAAAGGGAAGGGCAAAGATGGTGTGTTCAAATTTGATCATTTCAAGAAGAGTTCGAATCTTCCGCCACATGGAAGTACCCCTTAAAAAGGAGTCTTTTCCTTAAAGGCTAACACTGGATGGTGGTTTTGCCAAAGTCCAGAATCAAAAGATATCATTTCTGAATCTTATTTAGGGAGGAGAGGGGACTCTGCCAAAAAAAGAATGTATCAGTTACCGCTCAAGTAGCCGTATTCGCTTGTTGTTTAAGGTTAAAGGGAAAAATTCCATTGCAAGAAAGCCTGGAGTGTTTTTCCCCAAATAGCTTAAACCCTTGGCTCAGACTTAATCTGACAGGGCCCTTCAAAAAGAGGCATCTGAGGAAATCCAGGCCAAAAGGTCATTCGATTTTATTCAGATATTCAGGGCAAGAGTCTTTCTCATATATTCTTCTGTGTCTGTTAAGGTGGGGCGCAAGATTTATAGTCTGAAAGTCAATACCCTGACACCAGATTCAACCTTCCCACGGCTTCTGTGACATCTTCTGGCCAGATAAAGAGCCGATTGTAAGGTGGTACCCGATGATAATCCTGGGGCTCGTAAATTTTACAGGTGGTGAGATCGGCACAATAGCGTGTGATCCAGCCTTTTCTCTCCTGCGAGGACAAACGTTTTCCCTTAATGAGCTTTCTCATTACCTCATAGAGTCTTACGCACATCCGAAACTCGTAGCCTGTTAGCATCAGAGGTTCAGCCCAGGCGCCGTCCCTTTCTTCGAAGGCTCTTTTGGCCGCCTCCCAAAAGAGTACCAAGTCTTGGTATCTCGGAAGACTTGGATAGATCAAAAAAGGGGCCGCCCAACCAGACTCTACCATCAGAAGGTTGAATGTAGCTCGATCTTTTCGGCTCATCCGGGCTCTTTCTTCAGGGGTGTAGTAGGGGGCCATGTAGGCCAAGAGGCGTCCGTATCGATCAAAAGGCTTGTCCGCAGTTCGTAAGAAGATCCCCCTCTTGCGCTTCTTTTGGGGATCACTGAGCCTTTTTTCAAGGAGTTTTCGAAAATACTCCGCCGCTAGGCGTCCCTGTTTCTCCTGAAGACTTCCGGCTTTCCCACTGGCAAGTTTGGGGTAGAGATATTCAGCCAGACTATCCTTTATCGGCACTTTTCCTTCTTTAAGCCATTCTCCAAGTTGGGTAAGCTTTTTATCATGCTTGGAGGGTTTTTGGTTGCCAGGATAGTGCACTTCGGGGGTGTCGATGCTCAACATCCGGATAGAGATGGATACATAAGGTGTATCACCATCGGTAGCCCTTAAGAACTTTTTCGATCCCAGGGAATCTAATTCGAGTCCTTTAGGATCCCAAAAGATTTGAACAGACATGACCTCCCTCTTAAATAATTCGATCTTTTAATTTTTGATTAATGGCCTAAAGAGGCCGACACTTAAAGAAGGCTATAAATAAAGAGTAAAATTTAAGCAATAACAAAAAGGTTTTTTGCAAATTATGAGTATTTTTCGAAAAAAATTGCGTTTTTTGCTTTATTATATGGCCTCAAGGGAAGGGGCTATTCAGGAGAAAAGGCCCAAGAGAGTGCTCTGAAACTACTCCTTATGGGAAAAAACCGGGTTAGGAATGAATTCCCATTGGCACGTTTTTATTGATAATGTCTCCACGCGGGGCCAAAAGATCCAGGAAGCGGAACTCATAGTGGGGGAGCCGCTCAACGATAATGAACCATTCAGGCGGAGTATAGAGGAGCTTGCGGATAAAGGCCGAAAGAAGCTCCTCGTAGTGGTCAATCTCTTTGGCGGAGACCGGAAGCCCCTTCTTGCGCCGGGCCCTGATTTCTTTTTCGATCTCTTCAAAATCCCGGGGAATGAAGCCCGATTTAAGCCTTACCCGGTAGGCCTCTCCCGTAGAGATTTTCTGGACGATGAATTCCCAGCCCAGGGAGTTATCCACCCTCACGGTCATGAAGTTGATCCGGGCCCTGGTCATAAGGGTAGCGGCGTCCACAAAGCAGGGGCTATTTCTGGTGACCACCCTTATGTCCGTCCGGTCCACCACTCCGTTAGGAAAGAGCTTTAAGAGGGCCTCTCTTATGGCTACGAAGGCAAAGGCCAGCCCGTCGCAGAGGTGGCCGTGGATGCGGGCCAGGTCCTTAAGCCCGATCTCCTTGGTCTTCAGGGCGTAACGCCCCAGCGGAGCCTCAGTATCAAGCACCTTAATGGGCTTGTTATTAGGGGCTTCGGCCGCCCATTTGGGAAAAAACCAATCCGGAGAATTGTCCGTAGCCCCCTCCCCAGCCAGGGCCGGGGTTGCGATAAAGAAAGCGATAAAAAATATGGCCCAGACATGCTTCATAGCTAACCTCCTAAAAGGGTGTAAATCTTGTAAGCCGTCATCACCACGATAAGCAGGCCGAAAAGCTGTTTCAGGCGGTTGCTGGGGACGTAGAGGCTGGTGAAGCGCGCCCCGAGAAAGGCTCCCACCACCCCTGCACCAATCAAAGAGGCCGTTAAGACCGGGTCCCACTTAGCGGTGCTGAGGTGGGGGATCAGGGCCGAAAAAGAAGGCGGGGTTACGGCAAAGGCATTGATTCCCGCGGCCTTCTTGGGCTCAAACCCCAAAAGAATGAGGGTGGGCATAAGGAGGAATCCCGGGCCGATGCCCAGAAAACCGGCGAGCACCGAGATGGGAACCGCCAAAATAAGGGCCAGTTTAAAATTTTCTTTGCGGCCCTCCTCGCCTTTTACGGGCTTAAAGAGCCGGTAGGCCAGATAGCTTACCGAAAGGAGGTAGGCCACCCAGATGACCATTACCGGGATAAACCGGGTGAGAAAGGCCCCCACCGGCGCCGCGGCGGTGGTGACTACGGCAAGAGGGATGGCCTTTTTCCACTCCACGTAGCCGCTTCTCGCAAACCCGAAGGTGGCAAAAAGGGCCGTGAGCCCGTTTAGAAAAAGGGTCAGGGGCTGGACCTGGTTGACCAGGTCCGGAAGAAAGAAGGAGAGAAAGGGTACCGCAGCAAAGGCCACCCCCAACCCCAGCATCCCGGAGATAAAGGCCAGACCGAAAAGTCCAGCCGTCATGATGGTGAGAGACTTGGTCATTTTATCCTCCAAAAGGAATTAACTAAGAGCACCACCCCGGCCCAGGCCAGCGTGAGCAAGGCGCCGAGGTCGTGCAGGGTAAAAATAATTTGGCGAAGATTACCACCCTGTAAAAAGAAAAGCCCTGCTCCGGTCAAGATTTGGTAAAGGATGAGTAAGGCTCCCAGGGCAAAAAGAAGGCCCTTTCGGCCTGGAGAAAAGAAGAGATAAAGGGCCGCCAGTCCGCATAAAATCCCCACCACTTTGTGAAGGGAAGCCAGGTGGCCCAAAGTAGAGGCGGCGAAAAACCCGCCCAGGATAACGCTTAAGGCCGGGCCAAGAAGCGCCACGGTCAAGATCAGAAAGGCTAGGCGCTGGGAAAGAGAGGTATCGTTTATTTTTAAGTGTGGTCCGTAAAAGACGAGGCTTAAGCCGACAACGAAGAAAAATAGAAGGAGCCCATAGTACATCACCGGCTCAAGTACCTCTTGCCGCCAGGTGAGGGCTTTTACCGCCCAGGCGGAGTAACCAAGGATTTCGTAATTCGGTCTAAAAGAGAGCTTCCCCTGTCCGTCCCACAGAGAAGTAAGGACCGGACGATAAAAGAAGGGGGAACGGCCACTATGACAATCTGCACACCCTTCGCTCCTGAGGGCCGCTTTAGCCGGATAAATATCATGGGAGTACTTAAAGACCGAAGCGTAAGGGGTGGCCTCCCAGGGGAAGTGTTTGAGATGGGTCCAGTTTTTCCCGTCTTCGGTATACGCGGCGTCTTTGACGAATACGAGCCTGGCTTTTTTCGGGAACTTTCCCTTAAGCTCAAGATAACGTTTGACCTCTTTTAGGAGGGCCTTTATTTCTTCGGGCCTATTTACTTCGGGCACACCGTCTAGATTATCGTCTCTTATTTCGTTTAAGGCGGGAAAATTCTTCTGGGGATCAGCAAGGTGTTCTTTCCACATCCGGAAATAATCCACCATAAAGACCATATCAATGCCCGGAAGGCCCGGCTTGATGAACCCAACCCAGGCACTGTGCACCCGGTTCATGGGCCAAATTTTTCCTTTGTACCAGACCTTTTCAGGGATATATAAAAACGGTCTCTGGAATTTGGTCCCCTCCTGGTGGAGTTCTCCGTAATAATTCCAAGGTTTGGCGTCGGGCCCATAAAAGGTCCAAATCCTTTTAGGGGGAGGGGAAATGCCTGGAGCCGGATTAAAGTGAGTAGAGTCCTGCAGAAGCGCCGCTTTGACCGCCCGGTAAGGTACGTGGCAGGTTTGACAGGCCAATTTTTCCAAATGCCGCGGAGGAAGACCACGGTGCAGGGCTTTGGGGGCTCCGTGAAGGCCCTTTCCGTGGCAATCAAGGCACGGCCTTACCGTATTGTCTAGATCATCCCTTACGTGGCCTCCCGGATCATCTCCTTTGCCTATTTCATGAAGTTCTAGACCGGCAATCCTTCGGTCTCGGGCCCGGCTCCCGGCCCAGTGACAATCCACACATCTAAGCCCGGCCCGCGTGTGGACGTCGTCCCTTGCCTTATAACTGGCCCCTCTTTTCTTGTAATCGCTTTCTTTGTGGCAGAAGAGACAATTTTCTCGGGGGACTTCCTTTACAAAATGCAGTTTGACCCGACCTTTGGCGTCAAAGAAGCGAAGATTATAAACCACGCGAGGAGAAGTCCCTTCCTTTACTGCACCAACAATTTGACCTAAACCCGCACCTGCGGTAGCCGCCCAACGGAAATTTAAAAGCTTGATCTGTTTATTTCTTTCTTCATAGTGGTATCCCGGTAAGTGGCAGATAAGACAATCGGCTTCTATAACCCCCGTCTTATCCCAGTGGGCCTTGTAATAATCCCCGTCAAAGCCGTTGACCCCTCCGGAGACCAAGCCCTTTTCCTGCATATATTTGTCGTATCGATGGCCTTCTCTGTCCGTCTCCAGAGGGCCACCCCCAGGATGGCATTTCCCGCAAGCCAACACGAATTTAAAAGAGGTAAGATCAATTTCTTTGGCTGAAGAATTCTTTTTTTCCGCCAACTGCGGGAAAAGGGGAGCCGGACTTCACCAGCGGCCTCCATATTGGCCAGGACTTTTGACCCAGGGATAGCGCTCCTTCATCCAGGAAGGGATTTTTTCGTGCCGTCCCTGCTCAAAATGATAGGCGCTCGTAATATGCTGGTAGTCGTGACATTGACCACAGGTCTTTTTGGGGCTGTAGGGCTCATCAGCGTTCTTGTTATGGACCGGATCGATTATCTGCCCCTTTTCGTCCCTTAAATAAAAGGGAGGGCAGACGGAAAAGAACTTTCTTACTTTTTGTTCGCGAAGAGATCGCTTTTCCACTTGAGGGGTAAATTGAAAGGCCAAAACAAGGGAGGGAGAAAAAAACAAAAGGAACAAAAATAAAGATAATCTAAGCTTCATAAAAACCCTCCTAAGAGCTATTTAAAAGGCAAAACTTTTATAAAAACCATCTTTTTCTCACTGATTCCCCCTTATTCTCCTTATTTTCTTTTTCAAATCCTCAAAAAGCGTGTAAAAGAGCGGCACGTAAAGCAAGGTGAGGAGGGTGGCCACCAAAAGACCACCAATGGCCACCACCGCAAGCGGCGAGAGCCTTTCAAGCCCTAAGGCCCTTTCGGCGGCGATGGGAAGCATGCCGGTAATGGTCCCCATGGCGGTCATGATGATGGGGCGGGTCCTGATCCTGATGGCTCCTTCGATGGCCTCCCGCCGGCCCTTGCCCTCGGCCCGGGCTCTTTTGATGAAGTCGATAAGCAGGATGGAGTTATTGACCACGATTCCTGCCAGAAGGATCATCCCCATGGCCGCCGGCATACAGAAGTGCCGCCCCACGATCAAAAGTCCCCAGACCGCCCCGATAAGGGAAAGCGGTATGGCAACCATAATGGTCAAGGGATCTAAGAACGACTTGAAAGTGGGCACCAGGGAGAAGTAGAGGAGTACCAGGGCCAAGATCAGGGCTTTTTTGAGGCGGCTAAAAGACTCTCCCATGTGTTTGCTTTCCCCCTCCTGGCTTATGCGGTAGCCCGGAGGAAGGGGGAGGTCAGCCAGGAGCCGGTTCACCTGCCCCTGAAGGTGGGTGATGGCCGTGGTGTAGCGGTAACCCAGGACGTCCACCACCGGGGAGAGCCCCTGGCGCTTATAGACGGTAAGGGTCCTTACCTCCTGGAAGGTGGCAAGTTCATTTAAAGGAACAGGGCCCTCAGGGGTGGGGATCTTTAAGGTCTTAAGATCAGAGAGCGTCCGCCTTTCTCCTTCTGGAAAGCGCACCCTTATCACGTAGCCGTCTTCCCCCGGCACCCTTAGCACTGAGGCCGCCGCGCCGCTGAAGGCCGCACGCACGGTGCTGGCAAGTTCAAGGGGAGAGACTTTATAACGGGCAAGCTTTTCCAGGTTGAGTACGAGTTCGATTTCTCTCTTCTCTAACGTCCAGTTGCGGGAGATGGAGACCAGCCCCCGGACTTTGTAAAGTCTTGTCTTTACCTCTTCGGCCAGACGATCGAGTACTTTTGGGTCCGGCCCGCTGATCATAACGTCCACCGGAGCGGCGATGGAAGAAAGTGGGGTGGCGCCAAAGTCATAGACGTGCACGTACCTGAGTCCCGGGATACGCAGGAACTTTTCTCTAAGCTCCTCTTCGATCTGCCAGATGGTCTCCTTGCGGTGGAAGCGGTCTATGAAATGGACGGTGATGAGCCCCTGCTGAGGGGTCCTCTCCGCCCCGAAGCTGATCACCCCGGGCTCGCTTCCCACCATGGTGGCCATACGGATAAAACCCGGGGTCTCGCGTATGATCTCTTCCATCTGGTTCACGATCTTTTCTGTCTGGGCAAGGGAGGTGTTGGCCTCGGTCTCAAAAGAGATCTTGATGATCCCTGTGTCCATGGGGGGCATGAGGTCCTTGCCCACCAGGGGCATCTGCTTAAGGCTCAAGACCAGAAGACCTATCCCCAGAGGCCCGATGAAAAGAAGCCTTTTGGTCACCGCAAAGTCAAAGAGGGCCACGAAGAAGTTTCTCAAAGGCTCAAGGATTCCTTCACTTACGCGATAGAGCAGGCGTTCAAAGGCGTTCCGGCGGGCATCTCCTCTAAGGATCTTTTGAGAGAGAAGCGGGATCACGGTAATCGAGACCACATAGGAAGAAAGAAGGGCTAAGATGAGAACTGAGGCAAACTGCCTTAGGATCTTCTCCACGTAGCCCCCGATGAAAAGAATGGGCACCAGCACGGCCACGGTGGTGATGGTGCCGGCGAAATCCGCAAGCCAGATCTCCTTTGTCCCGTCCACGGCGGCCTGAAAAGGGGGCTTTCCCAGGTGATGGTGGCGGTCGATGTTTTCGATGACCACGATGGCGTCGTCAAGGAGAAGCCCCACGGCCACGATCACGGCGGTGAGAGTCACAATATTAAGCTCAAAGCCAAGGAGCCTCATCCCGAAAAAGGTCATGAAATAGGTGAAGGGGATAGAGATGGCAGCAAGAAGCGTCATCCGCCAGCGGGCAAGGATGATGAAAATCACGCCTACAGTGAGGACCACCGCGTCCCTTAAGGCGTCGATCATGTTGGAGATGGAGGTGCGGATGAGGTTTTCCTGAGTGTCCGCCACCTCAAAAGAGAGCTCAGGGAACATTTTTTTGATCTTGGGAAGTTCCCGGTGGAGACCGGCCAGGGTTACCGTCACGTGGCCCTTTTCCGGGCGCAGGATGTTGATGCCGATGGCCGGTCTCCCGTTTCCGTGAAAGAGGCTCTCCCTTTCGGCGTAAAGGGTCTTAAGGCGGGCGATATCCCGCAGGTGGATCTCGCCGTTTTTGGTGCGGGCCACCACCAGGTCAAGGAGTTTTTGTTTTTCAAGCCTTTCGCCGGCTACCTTAATGAGGATCTGGTCGTGGCTCCGGATAAGAAGCCCCCCCGGGATATTAAGATTTTCGGCGTAGATGGCCGAGATGACCTGGGAGAGGTTAAGACCGTAGCGGGCAAGTTTGTCACGGTCCACCTCAAGGCGTACTTCCGGGAAATACCCCCCGAAGACCTCCACCTGGGCCACTTCCGGGATGCGCAGGAGGGCCTCCCGGAGCTCGTTGTCGGCAAGCTGGCGTACCTTGGCCAGATCAAGGGGTGCTCCGGGTTTGGGATAGACCGCAAGGGTACAGACCGGGGCCGTGGCGTCGCTTACCCGGAAGATGCGTGCGGGAAGAAGCCCCTTGGGGAGGGAGGCCCAGATGCGGTTAAGAGCGGCGGAGACGTCGACTTCTGCCGAATCAAGGCCCTTTTCGTATTCAAACTCTACGGAAACCGCCGCCACTTCGTCCCGCGAGGAGGACTGGACTTTGCGCACCAGGTCAAGGGTGGCGAGCTCCTTTTCCACCCGACGGGCCACTTTATCTTCCACGTCTTCGGCCGAGGCCCCGGGCCAGACCAGGACCACAGCGATCTTCGGGTAGTTGGCGTCGGGAAATAGGTTTAAGGGCATCTCCCGGAAGGAAAGAAACCCCAGGACCACGCCCAGGATGATAAGCGAAGTAATGAGATAAGGATTTTTTAAATAACGCTCTACAAAACTCATGACTTCTCCTTGAGTCGCCTTAAAAATTCCTGCACCGAAAGGACGGGTACCGGAGGGGCCGAGAGCTTTAAAAGATGCTGGTCTCCGCTCACCAGGTAATCAGCCTTTCCGGAAACGGCACAACGCAAAAACTTGTCGTCTTCAGGGTCTTCGGGGACGTAGGAGGTTTTATCCGTGATATTCTCCACGACTTCAAACCAGGGAAGGATCTCCCTGGTAATTAGGAAGAGGATTTCTTCTTTGGTGAGTTCAAATTTGGGATAAGCAAGCACTCGTAGGTAATCGTCTAATATTTCCTTTGAAAGAAGGGGGATTATGCGCCTTTTTTTCCACCAAAAAACCAACTCCCCGGGTGTTCCTCCAAAAAGAAGGGCCGAGACCACTACGTTGGTGTCGAGTACTACGCGGATTATCTTTTTCTGGCCCATTTTATGGCCTCAGCCACCGTCTCTTCGGTGATTCCGAGTTTTTTCATTTTTTTCCGGATTTCAGTAAGGCTCAGAGAATTTTCCGGGATAGGGCGCAAAACGATGACCCCGTCTTCCAGAGATATTTCGAAATATTTGACTGGGGGAAGCTTCTCCAGAATCTTCTTGGGAATGGTAATCTGGTTTTTAGCCGAAAGCTTGGCCAGCATAAAATTTCCTCCTGCTTTATTTTCCGAAAATTTTACTATGCTAATTTTCCAGCCGCACTTTCTCCCCTTGGTGGAGTCTGAGGAGGGTGGATTCCTCGGCCACCACTACGAGATCACCCTTAGAGAGAGGGCCGGACAGGGCGACCTCCTCTCCTGAACGGCCAAGGAGTTCGACTTTTACGGCTTCAATTTCTCCCAGGCCGTCTTTTTCGGGTTTTACCCGTAAGACGTAAGTTTCGTTTGCATTCTCAAGAAGGGCCCTTAAGGGGACGATGGCCCCTTCCGCTTCTTTGAGCGTAAGGTCCACGCCTACCCTTGCTCCGGAAGGGAGCCCAAAGGGGCGGCTGGGAAGCCTGATCTCCACTGTGGCCAGTTCCCCGGGCCCCACCGCCGGGTGCACCCGAAAGATACTTGCTGAAAGCCGCTTTTCCCCTTCGGTGAGCAGGGCCCTGGCCCCGGGCCTGAAAGAGGCCGCCTTGGTCTGGGGCACACGAACGAACACCCGGTAGCCTTTGGTCGGTTCCTCCAGGGCCAGGATGGGGACTCCGGGAAGGGCCAGCTCTCCGGGTTCCTTGAGCCGGGCCGTTACCACCCCGCTAAAGGGAGCTCTGATCACGGTGTAGGAAAGGTCGTTTTTGGCGGCGGAAAGTTCAGCCTCCAGGGTCTTAAGCCGGGCCTTGGCCTCCTTGAAGGCGGCTTCTGAGATTTCAAAGGCCTCCTTGGAGATGGCCTTATTCTCGTAAAGGATGCGGTCACGCTCAAAGATGCGCTTTTTGGTAAGGAAACTCGTTTGGGCGGCTTCTATCTGGGCCTTAAGGGCCGAGATCCGGGCCCTAATGGGCTTATCATCGATCCTTGCCAGGAGTTCTCCCTTTTTTACCCGGTCTCCTTCATATTTAGTCACCGCAAGGAGGTAGCCCGAGATGCGGGAGCTGATCTTGGCTCCAAGTACGGGTTTTATCTCTCCCAGATAGTGTTCGGTAACGGCCAATTTTCCCCACTTTACTTTGGCTACCTCCACCGGGAGGGGGACGACCTTCGGGGGCGGGAGCTTGGCCAGGGCCTCCTTTTTCTTTTTTACCAGGTGGACGGCCAGGGCCACCACCACGGCCGCTATGAGCAAGACCAAAAGGATCTTAATTTTCTTCATGTTCCCCTCCGAAGGTGAAGGCGCTGAAATGGCCTGTCATTGTAAAGGCGGCAGGCCAAGTGATCCTTGAGATTGCTTCGCTGCGCTCGCAATGACATAAGTAGGTCATCGCGAGGATCTCTCTACGCTTTAAAATGCGTAGAGGGCCCGAAGCGATCTCGGCAACCGATCCGTTGAGATGTCTTTGCTGCTCGCGTATGTTCGCCATGACAAAATAGAAAACGCTTGCAATATGCCTAAGATAGTCGCGATCACGTAAAACTTGCCGGCAAGACCAAGCATTATTTCTCCGCCTTCGAATTCTTGCCTTCAAATTTTGCGGTGGACCAACACTCAAGTTTCAGCCAGCCGCGGGCGATGAGGGTGGTGGCCCGCTCGTAGGCCACGTAGGCCTTGGCCAGGCGGTAGCGGGCCCCGAGGTAGTCGGCCTCGGCCTGGGCCCAGGCCGCCTGGGCCAGAAGCATGTCGGTCACCGTGCCGGCTCCGGTGCGGTATTTGAGGCTCTCTACGCGGAAGGCCTCTTTAGCGGTGGCCCTGGCGGCCTCAAAATGGGCCACTTCTTCTTCGGCCTGAGCAATGAGGGAGAGGGCGTCAGCGATCTCCCGCCGGGCCGAAAGTTCAAGGAGCCTTAAGCGTTCCCTTTCGGCCAGGGCCCGGGAGCGGGCCTCGGCCACCCGGGCCGAAATGGTCCCTCCGCTAAAGATGTTGAGCCTGAGTCGCACTCCGGCCTCCCAGACCTCCTCGGAATCGTTGAGCCCGGAGCCGGCCCTTCGGCCGTAATCGGCAAAGAGATCAAGGCTTGGCAGATGTTCTCCAGAGGCAAGCTTGATTTCTTCTTGAGCCTGCCGGACGGCCTGCCTTTGGGCAAAGATATCTGGCCGACAGGAGAGGGCCTCCTCAATGTCTATTTTTTGGAGTTTTAATTTTTTGATCTCAAGCGTCCCGGCCACCCTGAAGTCGCTTCTGGGAGGCTCCCCGAGGAGAACACTGAGAGCCTCTTTGGCTCGCCGGAGGGCTTCTTTGGCGGCTGAAAGCGCGGCCTCTTCAGCCCGCACCTGGGTTCTTATGCGCATGAGGTCAAGGGGCGGGATGCGGCCCACTTTTAGCCTCAGCTCAGCCTCTTTTTCCTGGTCTTTAAGAGCGGCTAGCGTTTTTTCTCGGGCCGAAACCAGGGCTTCAAGGTAGAGGGCTAAATAAAAAGTATCTTTGACGTTGGCTAGAAGATCCAGGGCTGTTTGTCGGCTCAGGCCTTCTTTAAAGGCGATAGCCAGCTCAGCGATTTTTGCCCTTCGGCGCAGCCTTCCACCTTCATAAATGGGAAGAAGGGTTTCCAGATTAAAGAAATAGCGATCTCGGCTAAAGGCCGGAAAGGGCCCGGGCCCTTTAATAGGAACTACCGCCTGAGCATCACTTAGCCGGCTAGCCTGAGCTATGAAGTTGACCTGGGGAAAGAGTTTCCCGCGTTCGGCCCGGTATCTCTCCTTGGAGGCGGCCACTTCATATTTGCGGGCTAAGATTTCTGGATTGCGTTTGAGGGCTTCTCTTAGGGCCTTATCCAAGGTTAACGGAGAGTCGGCGAGGCCCGGAGAAGCCCAGATTATGGAAAGAGCCAAAATGAATAATATCTTAAGCAGGTTTGGGCACTTCACCGAAAAGCCTCCTCCGGAAGTACCAGGCCACGTTGACCAGGGAAATAAGGATGGGGACCTCTACTAAAGGACCAATTACCGTGGCAAAGGCCTGACCGGACTTAAGCCCAAAGACCGCTACCGCTACGGCGATGGCCAGCTCAAAGTCGTTGCTGGCCGCCGTAAAGGAGACGGCCACGGTCTTGGGGTAAGAGATCTTCATCCGGTAGGCGATAAAAAAGGTTACAAACCACATGAAGAAGAAGTAACCCACATAGGGAAGAGCCACCCGAAGAACGTGCACCGGAAGGTCTACGATAAATTGGCCCTTGAGGGAAAACATTACCACAATGGTGAAGAGGAGGGCGATGGGGGTAAGCCAGGAGACCCGGGGGACAAATCGAGTAAAGTACCAAGAGTCGCCCCTTGTGCGACGCAGAATCTGGTTGGTAATCAGGCCGGCCAGAAAGGGAATTCCCAGATATATGAAGACCGACTTGGCCACCTCCAGCATGGAGACCTTTACGACCACTCCCTTAAGACCCAAAAAGGAGGGCATGACATAGAGAAAGAGATAGGCATAGAGAGAATAGGTTAAGACCTGGAAGATGGCATTAAAGGCCACCAGGCCAGCGGCCAGATCCCGGTCGCCATCGGCAAGATCATTCCACACCAGGACCATGGCAATGCATCGGGCAAGGCCTACCAGAATAACTCCCATCATGTAGTCTGGGTGATCCGGAAGAAGGAGCACCGCCAGCACAAACATGACGAGCGGTCCCACCACCCAGTTCTGGATGAGGGAGAGGGCCAGCATCCGCTTGTTGGAGAAGACGATGGGAAGTTCTTCATAGCGGACTTTGGCCAGCGGCGGATACATCATCAGGATGAGGCCGATGGCGATGGGGATGGAGGTGGTCCCCACCTGAAAGCGCTCCAGAAACTGGGCCGTCTGAGGTACGAACTTCCCAAGGAGCACACCAAAGACCATAGCTAAAAATATCCAGAGGGTAAGGTAACGTTCGAAAAATCCGAGTCTTGGACGCTTCATCTTCTTTTCTCCTCATCAAAAAGATCTTTTAACTTCTGAAGTATCTGGTCCCGAACCTC
Source organism: Thermosulfuriphilus ammonigenes (assembly GCF_011207455.1). Taxonomy (GTDB): domain Bacteria; phylum Desulfobacterota; class Thermodesulfobacteria; order Thermodesulfobacteriales; family ST65; genus Thermosulfuriphilus; species Thermosulfuriphilus ammonigenes. The sequence goes on along the minus strand of NZ_CP048877.1, from coordinate 705,856 downwards.
CCGGAAGGATTCTACGTCTCCAGACTTTGCCGGATCAGGAAAAGGAAGATGGAGCCTTCTTTTGGCCCCGGGAAAGACCGGGCACTCGGCCGCAGCCGAATCGCAGAGAGTGACTACCAGGTCAAAGGTCTTTCCTGAAAACTCGTCAAGATGCTTACTCCTTAAGGCGGAGACATCGATTCCCACTTCCTCAAGGACTTTTTGGGCCAGGGGATGCACCCCTCTGGGACGCACTCCGGCCGAGAAGGCCTTCACCTTTGTGCCGAAGAAGTGGTTGGCCAGGGCCTCGGCCAACTGGGATCGGCAGGCATTCTCGGTACACAGAAAAAGCACTTCAGGCTTCAAGGTAACCTCCTTAACCTTAGGACTTAAGGAGTCTTATGATCTCCTCTACCGAGAGAATCTTTCCCTGCGAGACAACCTTTCCATCTATAACCAACCCCGGGGTCTGGAGGACTCCATGGGCCGCTATTTGCCCGAGGTCGGTTATCTTTTCTACCGAGGCCTCAAGGCCGAGTTCCTTGATCGCCAAAACAACGTTGTCATAGAGATTGGCACACTTGGGGCAACCTGGACCTAGGACTTTGATCTTCATCATTTCCTCCTTGGATGTTTTTTGTGGTATCGAAACTCCTCACTTTTTAGCCTCCGGAGATCAAACCGTAGATGAAACCGCAGAGGGTGGAGATGGCTATTACTATGACCACGTAGGCAGCGGTCTTCCTGACCCCTATTACCGAGCGGATGACGAGCATACTGGGAAGGGAGACCGCTGGTCCGGCCAGAAGAAGGGCCAGGGCTGGCCCTTTACCCATGCCGGCCCCCAGTAGACCCTGAAGAATGGGCACTTCGGTCAGGGTGGCAAAATACATGAAGGCCCCGGAAATTGAGGCAAAAAAATTGGCGGCAAAGGAATTTCCGCCAACAAGATCAGCCACCAGGTTGGAGGGAATAAAGCCCTCATGCCCTGGCCTTCCCAAAAAGAAGCCGGCAGCTAAAACACCGAAGAAAAGAAGGGGCAGAATCTGTCGGCCAAGGACATAGGAGGATTCAAGCCAAGTGCGGGCCTCACCGCCGGTTGAATAAAGGGCCAGAGAGAGGACAAACACCCCGGTAAGAAACGAGACTTCATGCCCTGGGAAAAGGATCTCCCCCACGGTTACTACCGCTGCTGTAGCCAGAAGCCAGGGAAGCCTTACGCCGAAGAAGGCCTTAAGTTCTGCCAGCAGGCTCAGGGCTGCCAGGGCCACCAGTGGCCACTTAAGGCGGTAAATCTCAGCCCATACTCCGGTGCCCTTTCCCCAGGTGGCAAACACCAGAATGGCCACCAGGGTGGCCATAAAAAGGACGTTTTGCCAAAGGGGCCGTCCCTGGGGGATGTCTTCACTACCAAATTGGGATAGCCTCGCTTGCTCCTCTCGGCGGAAGATAAAGGCCATGATGAGCCCGATGATGATGCTGGCTACGATGGCCCCCAGGGCCCGACTAATGCCAATATCCGCACCGAGGATACGGGCCGTAAGGACAATGGCCAATACATTTATGGCTGGCCCCGAATAAAGAAAGGTGGTCGCTGGCCCGAGGCCGGCACCGTTCATATAAATACCGGCAAAGAGCGGAAGGATGGTGCAGGAACAAACGGCCAGGATTGTCCCCGAGACAGCGGCTACCCCATAGGCCACCGGCTTGGGGGCGGCAGGCCCCAGGTAGCGCATGACGGATTCCTTGGACACAAAGACACTTATGGCCCCGGCGATAAAAAAGGCTGGGATAAGGCAAAAGATGACGTGCTCCCGGGCATACCAGTGGGTGAGTAGAAGGGCCTCCCTGGCCCCTGATAAGACCCTTTCTTTAAGGGGAAAATAGAAAAAGAATAGAAAAATTGCTGTTCCCAGGAGAATTCTGAAGGTCTCACGTCTCCAGTTCACCGTTCTTCTCCTCCTCAGGTTTTGAAGGGCACTCTCGTAAAAAGGCTGGCCCTACATTAAGGTGGCGGAACCTCTCAAGGAGGGCCATTATTTCTGGATCTTCCAATAGAGAGGGGATAACAAGGGCCAGGAGATCCTTAGCCTTTTGGTCGGCTGGACAGAGGCGATAGATCTGGAAGAATCCCCGTCTTTCATACTCTAAGAAGCCAGCCTCGGTAAGTTTTTGGAGATGTCTGGTAATTGTTGGTTGGGCCAGATTAAGAACTGCGGCCAGCTCACATACGCAGCAGGGCCTTGTTGAAATAAGGGCTACAAGCCGGAGCCTGGTGCCATCTGCTAGGGCTTTAAGTTGCTTGGTAAGTCTCTTCATAGCTAACTCTTTTTTGTCTATATAGCCATTTGGCTAAATAGTCAATATAAAATTTTATAAACTCTCTCTGGTGGGGCCTAGCAAGGCCTCTTGTTTGTTAAGGCTTGTTTTCAGGCGAAGGAGATCCCGAAAGAGCTGCACTCAGTGATATCTTGAGGCAGGCCCCAAAAGGGGAGGCTTGGTTATTAACGGTCTCTAAACACCATGGCCGGCTACAACCTTCTATTAGAGATGTTTAAGGACTTTTTCTCCGAAATTAAAAAGTATCATCAAAATCTTTAAAATAGCCTTAAGTTGGCAGGAAGATCAATTAAGTTACTTTAGGCTTGAAAGGGGGGGTAGATAATTGATTGGAAAAGGTTCAGGCAGGCCCACAATCCATCTTCATAACCTATAAAATAAAAATAAGGGAGCGTCTTCAATGCCTGAATCCAGAGAAATGATCTGCTACTGTTTTGGCTATACCCTAGAGGACCTTAAAGAAGATTATAAACGCTACGGCTATTCCAATATTCTAAAGAGTATCCTTTGGGCCAAAAAGAGAGGAGGCTGTAATTGTGCCCACACTAATCCTAAGGGACGCTGATGTCTTCCGGACATCCAGCGGGCGCTGGAGGAGATCCTTAAAGAAACCGGGCCCAATTCTTCCCGGCCTGTTTTTTGAAATTCGATTCGATAATTCCCGGGATAGACACTCCTCGAAAATTGTTACCATTTGTTAAGAATTTTTTTACTTCTTGTTACAGTCCCGCTTCTGTCAAACAACCCGCCAATAAGAGACGTTTTTTCCGTAAGGGCAACGGAAAAATTTTTCCCAATTTTCGCAGGATCTTTTGCTCAATTGGTAAGTTTGGGTAGCAAAACGGATGTAATAGAGTGCATAAAGTGGCAAATAAATTGCTAGTCTTGCCGAGATGGGAAAAAGCTGGCTAAGTAGAAAAAATGTCGGTTTTGCGGGCTTTTTAACTTTAAGTTAAGGGATGGTAATTTTTTAATGTTTCAAAACGTCTACCCCAAGATATGTAAAATTTTTTCCACCCAACCAGATCCTTCCGTAGGTATTGATACCTCACGGAAGGTTCTCTTCGTAAATGCTGCGGCCCAGCAGATTCAAGGGAAAGGGGAATCTTGTTTCCAGATACTCTTTAGGGAAAATGCCCCTTGTGCTTTCTGTCCCCTGGAGGAAGCCCTTTCCAAGGGGCAGGCCCGAAGAATTGTCACTACCCAAGGGGGAGACTACGACCTTTGGCTTTACCTGCTTGAAAGAGAAGAACAAATTCTGGTTTGCTCAATTCGGGATATCTCTCCTATCGAAGAGCGAGAAAGAAGACGCCACCTTGGAAAAAAGATGGAAGCCCTTTCCAGATTTGCCGGCAATATCGCCCACCACTTTAACAATCTTTTGGCTGGAGCTATGGGGCAACTGGAACTCCTGAAACAGGAGACTCAAGGGGCACTCCAGGAGAGGGCAGCCCGAATCTTGCGGGATCTTCAGCATGGAAGTGAGCTTACCAATAAACTCCTTACCCTGGGAATGGGACAGCCCATCGATATTAAGCTGGGAGACATCAATCAAGACATCAAAAATCTTCTCGTGGTCTTAAGAGATCTTATTCCAGAGAAAATCATCCTTGAGAGCGATCTGGATCGTGAGTTGCCTCACATTCACTATGATCGCATGGCTTTAGTGCAGGTGCTTCTTAACCTTATAAGCAATGCCGTGGATGCCATGCCAGAAGGTGGTCAAATCACCATCACCACCGGCGTCTCCCCCGAAGGTAACGTCATCCTGGAGATAAAAGACACAGGAGTAGGCATCCCGCCAGATTTACAGGAATTCATTTTTGAGCCCTTTTTCACCACCAAAAAGGATCAAAAGCGCGCGGGGCTTGGCCTTTCTATGGCTTACTCCCTTGTTTCATCTATGGGCGGAGAGATTGAGCTTGAGAGCCTCCCCGAGCGAGGTAGCACCTTCCGGATCATTTTCCCCGTTAAAAAGAGGGCTCACCTCCCCACGGAGGCCCCTCGGGTGTGTCGAATTTTGGTAGCTGAAGAGGACACCTACATTCGAAATCTTCTCAAAGAGGCCTTTTCCCTTCATGGCTATCAGGTATCTACCGCCGCCAAGGGTGAGAAGGCCCTAGAGCTTCTGGAAAAGGAGCCAAAGGGCTTTGACATCCTTATCGTGGATCTGGATATGGCTGCTATGGGAGGGCTAAGAATTATCGAAGAGGCATTGGTTCGATCGCCTCGGGCCCATTTTATCGTCATAAGTGGTCACGAGACAGGAATCTCTATCCCCAAAATGGGACACCGAATTCATTTTCTTCAGAAACCATTTCACCTTAAAGAAATTCTCAATTTGGTGAAGACCATCTGGGAAGGTCTGAAGAGCCAGAAGGTGTCTTCTGAAGACGAGGATAAGATCACCCGGGAACATCAGGGTTGACCAAAAGGCCAACCCCTCCGCGTAAGATTCTGGGCCTTATCGTCCTTTAAGCACAAAATAGCCGTTTTCCCGTTCCGTTCGGATCAAAAGTGATCCTTTTGGTAAATTTTCTCTGTAAAGCATGGTTGTTGCCATTTAAAACCAAAATACCTAATTTAATTGAGAAGAAAGATTAAGGAGGGGGGAAGATGATAAAGATTGAACTTGATTCTCAAGAGGCCCAGGTTTTAAAGGAGATCCTTGAGAGATATCTTTCTGATCTCCGAATGGAGATTGCCGCCACGGAAAAGAAAGAATGGCGGGATAAGCTTAAAGAAAGGGAGGACTTCTTAAAAAGATTAATCAGCCAGCTGGGATAAGCCGGAGAGGGGGGAAGCCCCCTCTATTCTTCTACCTATATCTTAGAATAAACCTTCCTGATATTTCTAAGATTGTCTCTTTCCCCAATTTATCCCTCTACTATAGCGTAGAGAGACCTTTAAGGAGAGGATTCTTGGAGAGAAAATCTGGGAGTGGTCGGGACGGCAGGATTTGAACCTGCGACCCCTGCGTCCCGAACGCAGTGCTCTGCCAAACTGAGCCACGTCCCGACCGGCGCTAACAAAGATAGCATCGCTGCCAGGCTAGTCAAGAGAGGGGAGGGGGTGTTTGAATGGCTGACAATAGGGACAAAAATGGGTTCCCCGACCAGCAACGATTTTGCGGACAATGGGCGTACCGCATCGAGGACAGGGCTTTCCCTGCTGGTGGTAAACCTGGTGGCGGCTCTGAAAGGATCCTGCCCGGCCCTGACCATCGACATAGTTTCTTACACTAGAGCCGCGGGCAGAGATAGCTTCTTTAAGCACCTGCCTGATAGCCTCAAGAAGGCGGCGGGCCTCCTCAGCGGTCAAGGTGTTAGCTGGTCTTTCTGGATGGATGCCGGCCCGGAAAAGGGCCTCATCAGTATATATGTTTCCTAGGCCGGCGATAAGGTTCTGGTCAAGGAGCAGGGCTTTTATCTTGCGGCGGCTTCTAGAAAGAATAGACAGAAACTCTTCCTCAGAGATGTCAAAGGGCTCTGGCCCCAGAGAAGCCAGAGCCTGATGGGTCTTTAGCCGGGAGGTTGGGACAAGATCTAGAAAGCCAAATTGCCGAAGATCGGCATAAAAAAGCCGACTCCCGTTATCGAACTCAAAGATAACATGGGTGTGGTCAGGCTGATTCTTTCCATGAACCAACCTACCGGTGAGTTTGAGGTGAACAATAAGCGTCAAATCGCCAGAGAGATGGATGAGAATCAATTTTCCGCGACGAGAAAGGCCCAGAATCTTGTGGCCGATGATTCGGTTAAACTCTGCCGGTTTTTGACGTAAGAGCTTGGGAAGAAGAACCTTCAGACCACTTATTCTGCGCCCTGTAAGCCTGGGCTTCAGATCTCTGACTACCGTTTCAACTTCAGGAAGCTCAGGCATTTCTTACCCCTGGTAAAATACGGGAACGGTATATCTCTAGGATGGAAATACAGAGGGCAATAATAATGGGCCCCAGGAGAACCCCAACAAAGCCAAAGAGGTTAAGCCCTCCTAAAATGCTGAAGAAGAGAAAAAGATTGTGAATATCGGTCCGACCGGCGATGAAGAGGGGCCTTAGGATGGAATCTATTTGACTTATCACCAGCCCCCCAAAGAGGAAGAGGACCAGGGCCTTTAAATACAAACCTTTGATCAGAAGATAAACGGTGGCCGGTCCCCAGACCAGGGCCGTTCCAAAAAGAGGAACAAAGGCCGAGATGGTCATGATGAGCCCCCAGAGAAGAGGGGCCGAGAAGCCCAGTATCCAGAGGATAAAAATTCCCAGAGATCCCTGGACCATGGCTGTAAGCACGCTTCCGTATAAGGTGGCCGTAAGAACCTGATTTATCTTGGTGGCAATAATCTCCACGTCTCCGGGAGGCAAGGGGACGAAGCTCTTTAGGGCATAGAGGAGATCATCTCCATCCCGAAAAAGATAATAAAGGGCCACCATCATGAAGGCCCCCTGAATGACCAGGCCAGCCACGTTTTTGAAGATTACTGTTCCCTGACGGATGAAAAAATCACCAAATTGGCGAACAACATCCACCAGGCTCTCTTTTATGGCCGCCTCCCGGGCCTGAAGGGTCTTTAAAACCCCTTCTCCCAAACGCTGAAAAAGTGGATGTTTCTGAAGATGGGGCAGAATCTGGAGGCCGTTTTCCCCCAGAGAGGTGTGAATCTCAGAGTAGATTCGGATGACTTCATTGGTCAAAGCGGCCAAAAAGGCAAATACGGGGACAATGATAAAGAAGATAAGAAGAAGACACATGAGAAAGGCCGCCACTCCTCGATGGCCTTTGAGGCGCTGTCGAAGTCGCATGTTCAGGGGGTAAAAGAACAAGGCTAGAATTACCGCCCAGGCGATGGCCTTAAAAAAGGGTAAAAAAAGCCCCGCTCCCAAAAGAAGAACGGCCACAGCAAATGAAAACAGGATTATGGAGACAAATACCTGAGCACTCAAATTTCTTGACCGGGGACAGCCCCTTTATTTTCTACTTGATTACCTTGGTTGATAACATTGGCTGAGCAGGGCATCAAGAAGGGAGAAAGGGTCTTAAGAGGGCCTTCTAGAGCCTCTAAAGGGGCCCCTAACTCTTTAAGCCAGGAGAAAAGTTCTTTTGAGGAGCAGTTTATGGAGCAGGGTCGTCCCCGGCTAACATCAAAGGCCTCTTGAATCAAAAAGGTCTCCAGGGCCCGGCAGACTTCCTGACGAAGAGAGGCTAAAATCCCTGTTTCGAGTTTTTGACAGTCACAGAACTTCTTCAGTCTCTTCCAGTTGACTATGGCCCGGGCCAGGCCGCGATAGATAGACTTATCTCGGTTCTCTGGAGTCAGGTCTCGAAGGATGATCCGGCGATACCGTTCCACCACTGCCAGCTTGAGTTGGCTTAGATCTTCTTGGGTAAGACGTATCCCCGGGCCATCGGGATCTTCGCTGAGGTAGTAAATGGCATTATAGTAAATTACCTCTGGAATCTCCCCTCCGGCCTCAACAATGGCAAAGGCTTCTTCGGCTACCAACTCCTGTCCATCCATGGCCAGGCATCTTACCAGTGGGGTGCATCCTTGAAAACTCCCTCCGGCAGGCTAGATATAGGGAGCATGGACGACTATCTGTTTAGAGGGGTCAGCGACGATGGATCTTTTCGGGTCATCGGGGCCCGGACAACTCATCTGGTAGATGAGGCCCGGCGACGGCATCAGGCCAGCCCTACGGCCATTGCTGCTCTCGGAAGAGCCATGACGGCGGCTGTACTCCTGTCGGCTGACCTCAAAAAAGAAGATCATCGGGTGATGATCCAGATCCAGGGTGGAGGCCCTCTGGGTGAAATATTAGCCGAAGCCGATGGGGCTGGCCGGGCCAGAGGATGCATCCAGCGTCCTTCTGTTCATCTTCCCCCTACCGAGGCCCGAAAATTAGACGTAGGTGGGGGAGTGGGAGCCAGGGGCTTTTTCTCTGTTACCAAGGATCTCGGTCTTAAAGAACCCTACCAGGGGTCGGTTCCCCTTGTCTCTGGAGAAATAGCCGAGGACTTGAGTTACTATCTTACTGTCTCTGAACAGGTGCCCTCGGCAGCGGCCATCGGAGTCCTGGTAGAGGTGGATGGCCGGGTCAAGGCCGCTGGAGGGCTCTTATTCCAGAGCCTCCCCGAGGCCAGCGACGAGGCAGTAGCCCGCCTAGAAAAGAGACTCCGGGAGATGCCCCCCCTGACCAGCCTTCTTTCCCGAGGCCTGGCTCCCGAAGAGGTCGCCCGCGAGCTTCTATCTCCGGTGTCCCTTAAGATCCTGGAGACAAGGCCGGTGGTTTTTGGCTGTCGCTGTTCGCGGGAAAGGGTGGAAAGAGCCCTGATCGCTTTAGGAATCAAAGAGATTGAAAGGCTGGCCAAAGAGAAAGAATCCACCGAGATAAGCTGTGACTTCTGCCGAACCACATATGTGTTTACCCGTCAGGATCTAGAGCGCCTTATCAAAGAAGTCTTCGGCGGGAAACCCGGGAGAGACCGTGTCCCTCAGGCTTGAGGAGCTTCTCAATCGGGGAGTTTACGAGGGGGTCTTTCCCGGCTGCGCCCTGGGGATCTGGTACAGGGGGAAGATGGCCCTTTTTTATCGAGGAAGAACCGCTTGGGGCCGAGAGTTTCCCCCGGTTTCGGAAAACACCTGGTATGATCTGGCCTCTCTTACCAAACCTCTGGCTACCACCCTGGTAGCCATGGACCTGTTTGACAAGGGGCTTTTTGATCCCCTGGCTCCCATTAAGGCCTTCCTCTCCGCTCCCTATCCCCTCTCAGAGGTTCCTGTGGCCTATCTTCTCAGCCACACCAGCGGTCTTCCGAGCCATCGTCCATATTTTGCCCGCTTGCTGACTTATCCTCCTGAAAGGCGCCGTCAGGTCTTTCTCTACTGGCTCCTTAACGAACCCCTCTGTTATCCTCCGGGCCTTAAAGAGATGTATAGCGATCTGGGTTTTTTTCTCCTGGGGGAAATACTGGGGTTAATTAGTGAGACTCCATTTTATGTGTCGGCCCAAAGGTTATACCTTCGGTTTGGTCTTAGCCATGGCCTAACCTTCTTTCCCCTTAAGAGGGGCATCCTTCAGGATGATATTGCCCCCACTGAGGTCTGCCCCTGGCGCGGAAAGCTCCTTTGGGGAGAGGTTCACGACGAAAACACCTGGGCTCTGGGAGGAGCCGCCGGACAGGCCGGGCTTTTCGGTCGTCTGGAGGCGGTAGTTCAGCTCCTTGCCTGTCTCTATCAGATCTATCGGGGAGAAGACGGTCCGCTGAAGGGGACGACCCTGAAGTTTTTTTGGCACTGGCGCCGCCAGGGTACCTGGGCCTTGGGTTTTGATCGTCCTGAGGTGCAGGGTCTCTCAATGGCCGGTAGCCTTCTTAGCAGAGAAAGCTGGGGACACCTGGGCTTTACCGGCGTTTCCTTCTGGATTGATCCGCAAAGGGATTTGATCATCGTCTTTCTGTGCAACCGGGTCCATCCCTGGCGTCATAACCAAAAAATAAAGGCCTTCAGACCCGCCCTCCACGACTTGGTAGTAGAAGAACTGGGGAACATTTTCGGGGGCTCAAGTAAGGGGCCCTTCAATGAGTAGATAAGCGGAAAAATCTGTGTATAGTAATGCCAGGTCAGACCTTAAGAGAGTTGTTTCCATGCCCCAGTATCTCACCCAAATAGGAGAAAGAGCTGTTAGGCGGGCTGGTCTGGAGGACATCTTGGAAAAGGTGGCCTCTGGCCAACGTCTGGAGGCCGAGGACGGCCGTCGTCTTTTTGAGACCTCTGACCTTACTGCTCTGGGATATCTAGCGGCCATTGCCCGGAGACGCCACTCCGGTGAGAAGGCCTATTATATTTACAACCAGCACCTAAATTACAGCAATGTTTGTGTTAACCTCTGTAAATTCTGTGCTTTTGGTTGTCAGAAGTCTGATCCCCGGGCCTATGAGATGAGCCTAGAGGAGGCTGAGGCCAAGGTTCGAGCCCGACTTTCGGAACCAATTAGAGAGATCCATGTCGTCGGCGGTTGTCACCCTGATCTTCCCTATGAGTATTATCCAGAACTCATTAGGCGCCTTAAAGCCCTTCGACCCGAGGCCCACATAAAAGCCTTTACCTGTGTAGAGATAGATCACTTGGCTCGAATCTCAGGGAAGAGCATCTCTCAGGTGCTTACTGAGCTCAAGGAGGCCGGGCTGGCCTGTTTACCTGGCGGAGGGGCTGAAGTCTTTAGCCCCCGGGTAAGGGATCTCCTCTGTGAAAAGAAGATAAGCGGCAAACGATGGCTAGAGATCTCCAAGACGGCTCATCGGTTAGGAATCCCCACCAATGCTACCATGCTTTATGGCCACATTGAGACCATCGAGGAACGTCTTAAACATCTTCTGGCCCTAAGAGAGGCCCAAGATGAGACCGGGGGGTTCCTCTGTTTTATTCCCTTGCCTTTCAAGCCCCAGAAAACTCCCCTTAAAGTAGCTCCCACTACCGGTACCGAAGATCTCAAGATGATAGCCATCTCCCGTCTTATGTTGGATAACTTCCCTCACATAAAGGCCTACTGGATCTTTCTAGGGCTCAAAATCGCCCAGGTGGCCTTGGCCTTCGGGGCCGACGACTTTCATGGCACTGTTATCGAGGAACGAATCAGCGAGCTCTCTGGGGTGGAGGACGAAAAGACCCTCACCCGGACAGAGATAGAACGTCTCATCAGGGAGGCCGGCTTTGAGCCAGTGGAGCGAGACAGCTTGTACAACCCCCTCTGAGAGGGCCCTAACCGGGCCCCCATTTAAGGGTCAGCTTGAAAAGATCTGCCAAAGGGTCCTTGATGGCCACCGGATCGGCCTTGGAGAGGCCCTCTGCCTTTACCATGAGGCCGACTTGACCAGCCTCGGGGCCCTGGCCCATGAGGTGCGGCTACGCCTTCATCCCCAACCGTTGGTAACCTATGTCGTTGATCGAAACATCAACTATACCAATGTGTGTCTCTCGGGCTGTAAGTTTTGTGCCTTCTTTCGGGCTCCAGGCCAGGATGGAGGTTACGTGCTTGATAAAGAGACCCTTCGGCAAAAGATTCAAGAGACCTTGGATCTTGGTGGTACCCAGATTCTCCTTCAGGGGGGGCTTCACCCCGACCTTGATCTTTCCTTCTATGAGGAGATGCTTCGCTTTATGAAAACAGAGTTTCCGGGGCTTCACATCCACGGGTTCTCCCCTCCAGAGATTGTCCACTTCTCAGAAATAAGTGGCCTCAGTATAGTCAAGGTCCTTGAGCGACTCATTGCCGCGGGGCTTGACTCCATTCCTGGTGGTGGGGCGGAGATTCTGGTGGATAGGGTAAGGGAACAACTTTCTCCCCGGAAGTGCTCAGCCCAGGCCTGGCTTGAAGTCATGGAGACGGCTCACAGGTTGGGTCTTAAGACCACGGCAACCATGATGTTTGGCCACATTGAGACCATCGAGGAACGTCTCACCCATATCCTCCGAATCCGGGACCTTCAAGATCGGACCGGAGGGTTTACGGCCTTTATTCCCTGGCCCTTTCAACCTCGCAATACAGCCATTGATGTTCTCCCGGCCTCGGGAGCGGAATATTTACGTACCTTGGCAATATCTCGGATACTTCTAGACAACATTCCCAATATTCAGGCCTCCTGGGTCACCCAGGGGCCAAAGATTGCCCAGGTAGCCCTCTACTTTGGGGCCAACGATTTCGGTAGCACCATGATTGAAGAAAACGTCGTTGCCGCTACCGGTGTGAGCCATCGCCTTTCGGTAGAGGAGATCAGACGCTTTATTGAGGAGGCCGGCTTTGAGGCCCGACAGCGCCTCATGGACTACACCCTGGTGGAGTCTTAAAACTTAAGCCATGTCCGAACTCAAGATCTTTCGGGCCAAATATATCTACCCTGTTAGCTCTCCGGTTATCGAAGATGGCATTGTCGCCACGGCCAAGGGACGAATCATCGCCGTGGGCCCCTACCGCCAACTTAAGGATCTGGGGGTGGTCTTTGATCTGGGGGAAGTGGTTTTGATGCCAGCCCTGGTCAATGCCCATGTACACCTGGAGCTCTCAGCCCTTAAGTGGCGTCTTACGCCCACCGGATCTTTCATCTCCTGGGTAAAGAGTCTTATTAAGGGACGCACCGAAGTCGGGGAGGATGAGGCCAAAGAGGCAGCCTGGCAGGCGGTTCGAGAGATGTGGCATGAGGGGGTAGGGGTTATCGCCGATATCGGCAATACTCCTTTGGCCTTAAGCGCCCTGGAAAGCTCTCCGGTGGAAGGGATCTTTTTCCGAGAGATAATTAACTTCCGCAACGGATCTCGGGAGTTTAAAGAACTAGTTGGTCTGGGCCGAACCCCGGGAATTCGGATAAGCCTTTCGGCCCACTCACCATACACCGTTTCTCCCCTGCTTCTTCAGGCCATCAAGGCCTGGACTCGGAGTCGACGGTCAATCTTTTCCATCCATGTAGCCGAGTGTCCCGAAGAAGTCCTCTTTTTAAAAGAGGGCTCAGGGCCTATTAGGTTTTTGCTGGAGGAACGAGGCCAGTGGAATCCCTCCTTCAGGCCCCCGGAGATGAGCCCTGTGGCCTATCTTCACTCTCTGGGGCTGCTTGACCAGCGAACCCTTTGCGTCCACGTGGTTCAGGTGGACCTTGAAGATTTAGAACTTATCTCCCGCACGGGGGCCTCAGTCTGCCTCTGCCCCCGGAGCAACACCTTCTTGGGGGTGGGGCTTCCGCCGGTGGAGAGGTTTCTGGCCTTGGGGATTAGGCCTGCCTTAGGCACTGACAGCTTGGCCAGCAATGATCGTCTGTCTATCTTCGCCGAGATGGCTACTGTGGCCCGCTTCTTCCCCCGAATTCCCCCGGAGGAGATCATCAAGATGGGCACCATTTACGGAGCCAGGGCCTTGGGTTTGGAGAGAGACTGGGGAAGCCTGGAGCAGGGCAAAAGGGCGGCCTTCCTGAGCTTAAGGATAGATGGATTGGGACTGGCGGCCGAAGATCTGGCCGGGTTCCTGACCACCTCCAGCCATCCTCCGGAACTTTCTTGGATCTATGGCTAAGGTGACCATCGGCATCGTGGGCTATCTCAACACCTCTCCCTTGCTTTTTACCTTTCGGGAGCTGGCTGAGGCCGCCGACTGGGAGATCATCGAGGCCCCTCCGACCACTCTCAACCAGGCTTTGGCCGCGGGAGAAATAGATATGGGGCTTATTTCCTCCCACGAATACGCCTGCCGGGCCAAAGATTATCTACTGGTGCCCGACATATCCATTAGCGCCACCGGTGCCGTAGGGAGTGTGCTCCTCTTCTCTAACCGCCCTTTGGAGGAGATAGGCTCTGGCCCGGTTCTCCTTACTCGGCACAGCCAGACCTCGGTGGCCCTCCTTAAGATGCTCCTTGAAGATGAGCTGGGAATAAAACCTCGATATTTTGTGGGTAACTGGGCCGAAAGGGAGCTCTTTTGGCCTAGGCCTCAGGCCTATCTTTCCATCGGTGATGAGGCTTTGAGACTCAGGCAAAGCCCCCCTCTCAGGCGAGTTTACGACTTGGCTGACCTCTGGCTTCGTTATACTGGCCTGCCCTTTGTCTTTGCCGTTATGGCTGTCTGCCGTCGGTTTGCCGAGGAAGCCTTAAACGAAGTCTGCCAGGTAACCAAAGCCCTCTATCGCTCTCGTCAAGAGGGGACCCTGCGCCTTAGAGAGATCGCCTGTCAGTGCTCGCGCCTGGTCTCTCTTAGCGAGGAAGAATGTCTTGGCTATCTTCAAGGGCTCGAGTACGATCTCCAGAGTCAAAAGATCAAGGCCCTGGAGACCTTCTTTCAGAGGCTCTTTGAGCGAGGCGAGCTTAGCCAGCAAGTGACTCTCGAATTCGTCCCATGTTAGCCGAAAGAAAAGACAAAAAGCGTTTCGTCAAAGAAAAGTTTTCGGCAGTAGTCAGACGCTATGACCTTGTCAACACTATTACCAGCTTTGGCATAGACCATCTCTGGCGGCAACGGGCCGCCCGAGAGCTTTATCACTATCAGGGCCCTATACTCGACCTGTGCGCTGGAACCCTCCCTCTGGCCCTCGAGCTTGTCCGTCAGCGGCCGCGGGAGGTAATTGCCGTTGACTTCTGTTATGAGATGCTGGCCTATGGAAAGGCCCGCCTCAAGACTGACTCCCAAGAGGACTTAATTCTCTCGGTCTGTGGCGATGGTGAACGCCTTCCTCTGGAAGATGAATGTGTCTGGGGAGCCACGGTAGCCTTTGGGATACGCAACCTTTCCCGGCCAGACAAAGGCCTCTCAGAAATGCACCGGGTCCTTAAGCCCAGAGGTAAGGTGGTAATCCTTGAATTCTCCAGGCCCAAAGGGCTTTTCAGGGGCCTTTACCGTTTTTATCTCTCCCATATCCTCCCCAAGGTGGCTGGAATCATCTCCGGAGACGAGGAGGCCTATCGCTACCTGGCCTCCTCCATTTGGGCCTTTCCCGAACCGACACGTTTCGCCTTTATGATGGAAGAGGTCGGATTCAAAGAGGTAAGCCATCGTCCCCTGACCATGGGAATTGTGACCATATACACAGGAATAAAATAAAGCACCCAATGAGGGCTGATTACCGGAGGAGCCATGATTGCATACAAGGATCTCCAACACTTCATTCAGACTCTGGAGGCCGAGGGAGAACTCCTGAGGATAAAAGACCCTGTAAGTCCAAAATTGGAGATTACAGAGATCACCGATCGGGTTTCTAAGGCCTATGGGCCGGCCTTATTGTTTGAAAATGTCTCTGGCTATCGATATCCGGTGATTACCAATGCCTTTGGTTCTGAGAGAAGAATGTGTTTGGCTTTGGGGGTGGAGAGCCTCGAGTCTCTGGCCGAGGAAATTACCACCTTCATAGAGGTCGAGGCTCCAGATTCCATCGTTAAAAAACTCAAACTGGTGCCGAAGATAAAGCGTTTGGCCAACTCCTTGCCCCGGATAGTCAAAAAGGCGCCGTGCCAGGAGATAGTTCTCAAGGGAGAAGAGGTAGATCTCGACCAGCTTCCTATTCTCCACTGTTGGCCAGAGGACGGGGGGCCTTTCATTACCCTGCCGGTGGTTATCACCAAACATCCCGAAACGGGCAAACGAAATGTGGGCATGTACCGCATGCAGGTCTTTGATAAGCGGACCACCGGCATGCACTGGCATACTCACAAAGGAGGGGCCCAACATTACCGGGTGGCCGAGGCCCGGGGAGAGAGGCTCCCGGTGGCTGTGGCTATAGGTCCAGATCCAGCTGTGACTTATGCGGCCACGGCTCCACTGCCCGATGACTTAGATGAGTTCATCTTTGCCGGTTTTCTGCGCGGAGAGCCGGTGGAGCTTGTCAGGTGCCAAACTGTAGACCTTGAGGTCCCGGCCAACAGTCAGTTTGTCTTGGAGGGCTATGTGGAGCCCGGAGAGAGGCGCCTTGAAGGCCCCTTTGGTGATCATACCGGATACTACTCTTTACCAGACTATTATCCTGTCTTTCATGTTACCTGCCTCACCATGCGCAAAAAGGCCATCTATCCGGCCACTATCGTCGGACGCCCTCCTCAAGAGGACTGCTATATGGCCAAAGCTACCGAGAGGCTTTTTCTCCCCCTCATAAAGCGGACATTGCCAGAGATTGTAGACATGAACCTCCCTATCGAGGGGGTCTTTCACAACCTGGCCTTTGTCTCTATTGACAAACGTTATCCAGGTCATGCTCGGAAGGTGGCCTGCGCCCTTTGGGGATTAGGGCAGATGATGTTCACCAAGATCATTGTCGTCTTTGACCGGGAAGTAAATGTCCAGGATCTTTCAGAATGCCTCTGGCGGATGACCAACAACATTGATCCCAGAAGAGATATCTTCTTTGTCGATGGGCCGGTGGATGCTCTGGATCACGCTGCTCCCCACCTTCATTACGGAAGCAAGATGGCCATAGATGCCACCCGTAAGTGGCCAGAAGAAGGCTTCTTGCGTGATTGGCCGGCCGTAATAGAGATGGACGAGGCCACCAGACAAAAGGTAGAACCCATCTGGCAGAAGATAGTTAAGAGGCTGAGAAAATGAGGCTTTTGGTGGCCATAACCGGGGCCTCTGGCTCCATCTACGGTAAGAAGCTAGTAGAAAACGCCACCGAGGTCGGAGCCGAGGTAGAGGTCATCTTTTCCTCTGCCGGGGAAAAGGTCTATGCCCACGAACTGGGAGAACCTCCCCAAAACCTTGCCTCCTTAGCTAAGGCCATCTATCGGGCGGATGATCTCTTTGCTCCCCCGGCCAGCGGTTCTGCCCCCTATGAGGCCATGGTTATCTGTCCCTGCACTATGGGAACCTTGGCCGCTGTGGCCCAGGGGCTGGCCAGCAACCTTATTCATCGGGCCGCGGATGTCTTTCTTAAGGAGGGCCGTCCCCTTTACCTGGTTGTAAGGGAGACGCCGTTTAATCGCATTCACTTGGAAAATATGCTTCGAGCCTCTGAGGCCGGGGCGATTATCTACCCGGCCATGCCCGCTTTTTATTATCGCCCGGAGACTCTAGAAGAAATGGTTGCCTTTTTTGTCCGCCGACTCCTGGCCCGTCTTGGTCTTCCCGTCCATCATCCCCGCTGGGGAAACTAATCAAAGTTTTAGCTAAGAATCTTCTATAAAAGCAATTTGTTGCCTTTTTTTGTCGAAATACTACCTTTAAAGCAGGTAAAAAGCATAAGGAGGTAACTTATGGCCGAGAAGATCGTCCGTCTTGAAGACATCATAAAATTGGCCCAGGCGGGCAACAGAATAGAGGGAGAGGTAAATCTGGCCCGAATAACAGCCACCTGTAAAGTCCATCCAGAGGCCGAAATCGTTGAAGAAAAAGAGGCCTACTTCTTAAAGGCCATGTTCCGATTCAAGTTGGCCGACCAGGTCTACCGGGTGGAAAAGGTCTATGTCATGGGCTTTTCTGATGAGGATTTGGATACAACCCGGCTGAACAAAAATATTGCCAATAGCCGACTTAAAGAAGATTTCCGGCGTCTTAAGGAGGCCGGAGTTATCCTCGAAGAGAGATATTTTGAATAACGTCTTGGCTGCCCTGTTAAAGGGAAAATGGCCACCAACTGGAAGATTATGGCTCCGGGGCCAGGATTCGAACCTGGATACTGGGATCCAAAGTCCCATGTCCTACCAATTAGACGACCCCGGAAGCCTTTAGAAAATTACCCCTCAAGCCCCGCTTGTCAACTGGCTAAGCTGGTCTTTAGCCCTCTTAAATAATCTACAGGCCGGCTGCCCAAGGCTCAAAAAAGCCGAGAAATAAATCTCCTTGACAATTCCTCCCTCTTTAAGTAATTGAAACTAAAACTCAATTACTTAGGAGGAGGTTATGTGTGTTGTTCTGGTGGGAGGAATGGATAGATTGCGCAAAGAATACGAAACTGAGGCCCGGAAGAAGGGGATCGAATTGCGGGTTTATTCTCGTTTGGTACCGAGGCTTTCTCGAAAGATTAAAAATGTTGATGCCATTATTTTATTTACCAACAAGGTCTCCCATGAGGCCCGCAAGCAGGTTCTTACTGCCCATAGAGAAAATGATATCCCCCTCATTCAGCTCCACTCCTGTGGCCTCTCCAGCCTAAAAAGATGTTTGGCCCAGCTCACTGCCCAGGCCTGATCAAACCGAGTCTTTTGGCCAGAACTTGCAGGGGATAAGTGATCGTGGTAAATCCGTTGACCACAAAGGGCTTCTTTGAGCCGAGGTGGCGGAACTGGCAGACGCGGCGGACTCAAAATCCGCAGGGGCCTAGCCCCGTGGGGGTTCGACTCCCCCCCTCGGCACCAAAATTCGTAAATTCCCGCCATTTTTAAGTCCTCCTTTTTTACGAATTTTAATGGTTACCGTCGAGGGCCTAGTAAATACACGGTAAAAAACTGATCAGGAGGTGGTTATGGCTCACCTCTCTAAGCACTCCACGGGGTGATGGCATAATCTGCTACATTGATGTATCTAGGGGCGATCGAATCAAGACTCTACACTTCTCTAAAAGAGGCGAAGGTGACTTCATCGGTCTGGCCTCAGGGAGGGAGCCATTAAGTTTCGTTGCTGTACCGCCGAGGATCTTGCCGAGGGTAGCCCTTGATCTCATCTCCGACCGTGACAGAGGACTTCTCACCGCGATCCTTACCGATCAGATCCTTGTCACCCGAACATCGATGAGACCGCGAAAGATTACATGGAGTCGCCCTGCAATTTGTGTGAGGCGTATCCTCTCCATCCCGGGCTTCTATGCCTGTCGCGATAATAAAACTATAATTTCCTGAAAAAAAGACTCCTCGAACAGAAACTTGCCGTATCCACCGTAAATCGCTGTTTCAGGATCTCAGGCGTATCGGCGATCGCGAGGGGGCAACAGTTGCGCCCTTACAATTCCTTCGATTCTGCCGAAAATGTTCGTCAAATGAAAAGTTCCAGCCCTAGAAGAGGTCGAGCGGGTGCTTGAAAGAAGCCTGCAAATCTCGCCTTCTTTACGTTGGACATCCTTCTATTTTCGCCTTCGGATGGGGCCCAGGCGTTTCGAGATCCTTGTACTCAAATGGGAGTGGATCAATCATTGGGGGAGAAGAGTTCTCACGGTCAAAAAGACCCTGACGAGAAAACCAGAACATAGGTCTCGGTGAACGCCTCTTCCGCAAGCTTACACCATCGAGAGTATTTTATAGAATCATCCACTTGGTTTTGTATAAATTTCATGAGGACCTATCTTAAGTTGTACACTCCCTCTCCTTATAAGCTTTTCCTGTCACCTGTCCTTTTCTGGGAGCAATGAGTTTCTCCATGAACTTTACAGACAGTAAGACAAACGTTAGAAGGCATTTATATGTCCTTTTCTGGAGAGTATATTTTCTTTCGAATCCAAAAAAGGGCCCCAAAGGATAACAAACAATATGACAGACCCGAGGGTTCAGGAACCGGTGCAACAGCTGTTTTTAAGGTAATTCCCGCAACTCTTAGTCGAGATTCATAATCTCGACCATAATCTTCAATTACAATTTTTGTTAAAAGACTGTTAAAAAAAGTAGAGGGGATAGAGACAGTCAATAAATCTATACGTCCGGGTGTTCCCCATTGATCAGAAAGAACCCAATACACATCAGGGGTCACATCAGGACTACTAACGCTATTTGCGTAGGTGCCATCGTTCCAATCTCTGACATTTAATCCACAATATAAATCATATAAAAAACCAGGGGTATTACTGCCATCAAAATAAAACTGGATACTTCCAGAATGATAACCGGGTATTCCCCAGGATGTATTAATAAGAAAATAAACTTTTGTGATCTCAGAAACGTTGTTTATTGGAATAATCAAAGGATCAGGATTGCTATCAGAGAACAAATAAAAGTTATTCCCAATAGAAGGTATATCGAAGGGTATACCACCCAAAGGAGAACTCGGTCGAGAATTTGGAGGTATTTGATAGTTAAAATCATAATTAGCATTAGCAAAACTTTGCGTATCTATCATGATAAAAGTAGCATTAGCTCTAAGTGAGCTAAAACAGAGAGCTATAAGGCAGAGAACTATAAGGGAGAAAAAATTGTTTATTTTCATGATACCTCCTCCCTTTTTAGTTTTTTTTAGTCCGAGATAAAAAACTATTCGACCAAATTGTTTTTTTTATATTTTCTACAAAGAGCTAAAGCTTCAACCAAAGAGTTAACTTGTAACTTTTTATAAATATTTTTAAGGTGAACTCGGACCGTCTGATAGCTTATATTTAACATGAGAGAAATTTTTTTAGGGGCAAAGCCTTGGCATAAATACTCAAGAATCTCTCGCTCTCGAGGAGTTAACTTTATGACAAAGTTGATCTCATGTTTTTCTCTAAAAGTCATTAAAATCCTTTTTGCCATTCTGGGAGAAATAAATGCACAATCATTTACGACATTTTCTATGAGACTTGTTATTTCATTAGGATCTGTTTTATTCTTCAAAATATAACCAACAGCACCATACTTAAAGGCAGAAAAAAGCTGATTTTCATCCTCATTATTAGATAAAACGATCATTTCTATATTTAGTCCCTTGTTAAGGACACGCTTCATTAATTCAATTCCTGACATGTCAGGAAGATCTAAATCAACAAGCACCACATGTGGCTCCTTTTTTAAAATGGCTTGTAAACCACTTTTACCACTGGTATAAGTACCTAAGATATTTAAACAGAATGAGTTTAAATATGTAATTAATTTCTTCAAATAAAGATGATCATGTTCAATGATTATCACCTTTAGTATTTTCATTTTATAATAAAAAAGAGAGAAAAAATAGAAATAACCCCCCTTTCAGGCTTTTAGGGAAAGTCGAAGGGGTTGTCTATACCTCAAGTGGGGTATTTTCGGAGGAGTTTTAAGTCAATCTAAAGTTATTTTGTTTTTTTGGCGATAGGGGACTTTAGTAGTATTAATGGGGGCATTAAATAGTCGACATCGTTAAGGATCCGTTCCCATTTTTCGACAAAAAATAGGAACGGATCCCTATGGATCCTTTGAACATGTTGTCTAAAAAATGCTCTCATTAATAAATAATTTCAATCACTAATTGTCATAATTCCACTATGTCCTTTTTCCCCTCACTTTGGTGCAAAGTCAAAGAAAATATCGTATTTGACCAACGACGAGAGACCGCTTAAAAACTTAAGCTGACTATTGAATGGTCACTAATTTGTGGCCCTGTTTTCTAAAATTTATAAACTTTTCCTTTATTAGTTCATAAGGATATCCAGTCTCGATATGAACCAAGTATCGTAAGATCAATCTCTAATGCCAAGTTTTATTTAAAGAACAAAGGTCAGCCCAAATTCATGATACATTTTTTATCACAAATTTCATTCTCACATTTAATAGAATTTCTTTTAATTGTCTATTCTACACAAGAAAAAAACAAAAATTAACAAAAAATGAAACAAAGGCGTTCTTTTAGGATTTTATTCTAGTTTGTTTAAGATTGGGATTATTTTTTCATTCTTTTTTTTTAAAACTAACTACTGAAGTGCAGAGACCTGTAAATAAGAGAAGTATAGTTGATGGCTCAGGAACCTCAGCACTAACTTCCATTTTATTTGTAACAGGAAAATTATTTGGATTACTAAAATTCCCTTTATTTACTACTTTTGTTTTCTCAAAGAAAATAAGTACTCTACCTCTAATATATGACTCATAAAGCCAACTTTTTTGGTAAAGTTTGAATCCTGTCCCTATTTCTGCAAGGGAAGGGATAACAGGCATTTCAACTACTCCGATCGAAGTGTCTATTTGAAAATATCCTTCCTTCGTTTTTTTATCGCCATCGAAGTCCTTTATTGCAGAAATATTCCAACTACAAATTATATTACTAACCCCTCCCTGCACACTTAGTTGTTGTTTGAGAGGATTGATAGAAACTGCCACACTTTGTGTAATGGGATCCTTATCTCCTATGTTTATCATTCCTTTGGCACTGCCCTTCCAAATATCTGTTCCTACTGTACCATCGATGTCAAGTGAAATTTCGGGATCACTACTTAATGTTCCTTCATAGTTTATATTAATGGGGATTCCAGAAATAGAGCCAGATAGAACCCCTATCCAGCCTTGATTATTGGTTTGAGATGTATACAAAAGATTTCCATCGATATTACCAAAAAATTGAGTACCTAGTATCCATACGTCTGTATCGACTATGATAGATTGTAATAGTATATTGATCTCGGTCTTTAGAGTTTTTACTTCATTAGCGGTCAAAGGAATTGCATATCCCTTGACAGGAAGACAAAATAAAAGAGTTAAAAAACAAAGACGACAACCTAATATCCACTTAGACATTTGTTCTCCTCTTTCCTTAATTTTCTGATTTTACCTCTTATATTAAGAGAGACCTTTGCAAAATTTCGTGAAAAGTTCCATTTCTCATACTAGTATTAGCAAAAACTAAAGGGATTTAGATAATGTTCAAGAAAAACAGCGGCCAGCTCACCATAGGAGAACATCTCATCTACCAAAATCTGCCCGAAGATATCCTCTCTCACATCAATAAGCTCATCAACTGGCAGCCTTTCGAACAAATCCTTGGTGCCCTCCACTCTGCCAAAGTCAGCCGTAAGATCTACAAGCCCATCATGATGCTCAAGATACCCATCCAGGGCCGAAAAGGATCATGGGCAAAGAGAACCTCTTTTACCGCCAAATTTCTCGCTCTTGGCACAGACTTCTCCCGGATTACTTCTAAACCCTCTGTGCTTAAACATCAGCTCGCTCAAAGGACTTTGAACTCAGAGCGGGAGAATTAAGAAATTTTAGGTTTTAACTTTTTTCTAAGTCCCGCAAGTCCTGCAAGGCCAGAGCTAAGGAGAAGGAGGGTAGAGGGTTCGGGAATAGGAGTAATTCCGCTTCCGCTTACATTGAAGTTTACAGTACTTGTAAGGTTAAAGGGGTCACCCACTGATGCTATGGCACCAGTTTCAAAATCAGCTCCATAGATCATTACCATCATTTCATACCCAAGAGTAAATGAGTCACCCGGCCCAAATCTACCTAAAGCAAGATAACCATTATACGGTGCAGATTGAAAATATGCGTCATACCAGAATGAAAAGCTAGGATTTAATACAACATCTCCACTTTGGGTTAGAGTATAACCGTTAGCATTTCCACCTTCTAATGTGGCATCAGATTTCCATATCGACACGCCATTGAGTAAAATATCTATTTCATATTTTGAGTGTTGAATTAGACCCTGACAAGTGCAGTCATCCCATATCCCAAGAGTTACTTCAGGAATTTGGAAGAATAAACCATATTCTATTGCATGAGATGTGGGGTTGGTAATAATCGTAGAAGAGGTTGCTTTTGCAGTGAAATAGTAAGCCTTCAAAGATCCTGCACCAAACTCAGAATGTACAGCAAAAATCCCACTTTCATCGGCATAGGATGACGCTATTCCACCCCATGAAGATTGGACCTGCGATTGTATCGCTCCTCCACCTGCAGTCTTGTAATCACTATCTTCTTCCAGAATAGGTAAGGAGGGAGGATAATCATCTAAATAGTAATAAGCTTTAGTTCCAATAGTAAGGGCCTTAGCCCCTTGCGGGATAAAGAAGACCAATAGGATCAAAAATGATATCATCACCGTTCCCTTAAGATATCTCATTTTTTCACCTCCTTTCTTATGTAATAGCTTTTTATGAAAAATTTATATTAATAATTTCCCTCTATTAAGGGAAATTAAAAAGACTTTTAATCACTCAGAGGCTATTGTCAACTGTTATTGCAAGCGATTTTGCATTCCTAACTGCAAAGCAAAAATGTCGCTCAAATCCTCATCTTGCAGATCGGCTTATAGGAAATTGAGGGATGGGAGAAAATTTATGTAAGCAGATAAAATTTTGAAAAACTAGGAAGGATAGCCATACCAGACAAGAACTTCCCTTACCTTGACGAACGGCTTCTACCCCCTGCAACCTCTACCTCTCCTTCGGAAACCTTAAATTGAAAATTCCCAGAGCCCGAATCGTCTACTTTTCCAGGCCGCTACCACAAATAACCCTTAAGCCTGACCGGTTTGCCATCTTTATCGATGCCAACTGGAGAGATCAAAGATCCTGAAACTAGGGAGGCCTGAAAGATCTTTCATCTTTGTGGCTTTGGCATAGATTTCAAAGTTCCAAGCATATCCTGGGGCTCCTTCAGGGCCGAGAGTCCAAAGCCTTTTGGATCGAGGTCCTTTAGGATCTCATTAACCGAGGCCTTAAAAGCCCCCTCTTTTTGTAACCCACGATTTCTGGGACTCACTAGAGTTATAAGCAAGCTCTTTCCCTCTGCCAGGCATCAGCTCTGTCTCATTCATCTTCAGTGAAATTTAAGGACTAAGCTCCCAAATAAAGCCTACCGGAAAGAAAGGTCCCTTTTTGCCATTAGGATTGCTCAGGCCGAAAGGAGGGCGAAAAGCTTTTTGCCGACCTCTGCCAGGTGGTCAAGGAAGAACACTAAACTTGGGGAAAGGGTTTGAAAGAGAAGGCATCTCATTATCTGACTTTTCTGGATTATCCTCAGGAGTGCGCAAGCACGTTTATTCTACCAATGCAGTAGGAAGCATTAATGCGGGCTTAGAAAGGATGGCCGTGGATCTTGGGAATTATTTCCCCCCGGAGAGGACCTTGGAAGTGAACTTGTTTTTGTTCAGGTGGTTAATCTTCTGGACAAATGGTGGCGCAGGCCCATGCCTACGGTACAAGCGGTAAGTTACGAACTTCAGCAGAAGTTTATCTTGACCTACGAGCTTGAAGCAGTGCTTTAAAAAGACAACTTTGCCTGAAAAACTTTACACAAAATTCCCCTAGGACCCCTGATCGCACCAGTTTCCAAGCTTCGTCCCATTATCGTCGAATCAATGGCTCAGCCTCCCGGATGAATTTCAAAAGGAAAAGCCTCACCTTGTACTCCAGAAAGAACCCGCCTCCGGGGATTAGCTAAGGGGATAATGATCTCCGGTGACCAGGAGACCAGATCTGGATACAGCCCGGAATCGGGACATCCGGTCTCGCTAAGTTGGCAAACTCTCTCATCTCCAGCAGTTCTAAGGCTTCTTCCGCCTTTGCCATCTTGGCTCCTTTCTTACCATGTTCTACCTAGTCTACACCGGAAAGCCCCCCGAGCGTCGCCTGGCTTCTGAGGAAAGAATTCCTGATCAAAATTGCCTGCCGATTGCCTGCAGAGCGCGGGCAATTTGGGCATCCCATCAGATTTCACGAAACTGATTTCCAGGAAAGGCTTGATATTCCTGGGAAAGGTTGGAGCCGGCGAGGGGATTTGAACCCCTGACCTGCGGATTACGAATCCGCTGCTCTGCCGCTGAGCTACGCCGGCCTGGTGAAACCTAAATGGCTAAAGTGGTTTTACCTTCTTCTTGGGGCGTTTGGCCTCTTCGCGCAGACGAAGGGGGCCTTCATTATATAAGGCCTTCTTTAACCAAAGAAAACCGAACTTAAGGAGCTCAAGCTCACTTTGGCGGATTTTTTCTACTGTTTGTTCATCTACATCGTAAATCTCCAGAAACCGGCTACCAAAAACAAAATCTCTGAAGCGATCTACATTGGTAGAGACCATAAAGAACATCTCCAGGGTCTGAGGATGAACCTTCATGGGCCCCAGGGATTCTTTCTTCATGATGATTTCCATCCAGTCTTGATTGAATTCATCGTATTCCACTGCTCCTTGGTTCTTCCGCCACTCAGCAATAGTCCACTCTTTACCCCGGCCCATTCCCTGACAAAAACCCTCTTTGACAAAATAGTAGAACTCCTCGTTCTTTTTTTTGTCTGTATTGCGAAACATTCCCATGCCGATGGGGTAGTAACGGCAGGAGACCGGCCGGTCTGGATACACAGAACAGCCTCCATCTAGAAGGAAAGGACAGAGTTTTTGTTCCCCTTCCATCTTAAGACGGGCCACCGGGAGTCCTGAACGGGGAAGGATGAAAGGCTCTGTGTACTTGAGGAGAAATTCATCACAACTTAACCCCAGATTATTTTTGAGCCGGATGATGTCATATGGTGTAAGACAAATAAAGAGGTCTGAGCAACATTCAGTAAAGCAAGGCACGCCCTTGTCGCAAACAAAACGGAAGCGGGTCTTTTCTGTCAACTGGACGGGAACAATAACCTTGTCCCGGGCGGTTAGTTTATGTTCGAACTTACCCATGTTTGCCTCCCCAAGTTTTGTCCATTTAAAGCCTCCCTAAGGCCTTTGTCAATCTACTGACATCTTCAGGATAGTTTATGTTCAAAAAGCTTGTCCCCTGAGGATCAAGGCTTCGCCAGAGTCTTTCCGAAACAAGGTGCCTCCTTAGGCTACTCAAAAGTCTCTGGAGAGAAAGCTCTTTTCTTCTTAAATGATTTCTGGCCTGTTCCAGGATTGTTCGACGATAAAGGCCGAGGAGAGGCTGGGGGCGGCTTTTGTAAACAGGGATAATAGCTTCCGCCGGACTCTCTTGGGCTAGATGAATTAAGCCTTTTATCAGTCGGGGACAAATAGCTGGCATATCACAGGCAGTCACAAATACCCATTCAGAGGGGAGAGATTCAAGGGCTGTTAGGAGACCTACTAGAGGGGTCTGTTGGGGGTATAGATCAGGAAGAATTTTTCGTCCGCTATCCTTATAATAATAAGCTTGATCCTTTTTTAAAATTATACAAACAGGCAGACCGCTTCTTTCCAAAGCCAAACAAACCCGTTCCACAAAAGAGACACCCTGCCACTTAAAGCGGGCCTTATCTTTTCCGAAGCGGCGACTTTGCCCCCCGGCTAAAACAGCCCCGTAAACAAAAAAATCTTGACTTCTCTGGGGCCTAATGCAAAAAGAGGAACCGGATTTTTCAGAAACTGATGAGAAATTATTCACTAGGGTTTTAAATATATCAGCAATATAGCGTTTAAACAATTATAGCCCCTTTTTCCGCTTGACATGGAAGACATTGTTCCATATAAATACCCTGGCAAATGAGTGAAGATTCATTTATTTAATCCATAAAATTTTGCAGAAAGGAGAGGGTCATGGCTCTAGTTAACCCCCATGGTTCAAAGAAAAAGTTAACCCCGCGCCTGCTCCACGGGACGGAAAGAGAGGAGGAGATAAAGCGGGCTCAAAATCTTCCCCGTATCGAGATTGGCTCCCGCGAAAAGGGTGATCTCCTCATGATTGGTATGGGGGCCTTCACTCCCCTTACTGGTTTTATGGGTAAGGAGGATTGGGAAGGTGTTATTTATGAGATGAAGCTTCGCAAGTCTGATCCGGGCACTATGTGGCCCATTCCTATTTGTTGCTCCATTGATGCTGAGCAGGTCAAAAATGTGAAAGAGGGTTCAGATGTTGCCCTTTGGGATAAGGAAACCGGCACCCTCATGGCCACCATGACTGTAGAAGAGGTCTATCAACTTGATGAAAAGGCCAAGCGTGAGGAGTGTATCCACGTCTATAAGACCGATGATATGGAGCACCCCGGGGTGGCCATGGTTATGGGCCAGGGTGAGTACAATATCGCTGGTCCGGTGAAGGTCCTAACAGAGCTGGATTATCCTGAGAAATACGGCGATTACTACCTCCATCCGGCACAGGCCCGGGCCATCTTTGAGGAAAAGGGCTGGAGCACGGTGGCCGCCTTTCAGACCCGGAATCCTATCCATCGCTCTCATGAGTATCTCACCAAGGTGGCGCAGGAAGTCTCTGACGGCGTCTTTATCCATGCCTTGGTGGGTAAGCTTAAGCCCGGCGATATTCCCGCTGATATCCGTATGAAGTGCTACGAGGTCCTTATAGATAAATACTACAATAAAGACCGGACTGTCCTTGGTGTTTATCCTCTGGATATGCGCTACGCCGGGCCCAAGGAGGCCCTTTTGCACGCCATCTTCCGTCAGAACTTTGGCTGTAGCCATTTAATTGTTGGTCGTGATCATGCTGGTGTCGGTGACTACTATGGAGTCTTTGAGGCTCAAGAGATCTTTGACAAGCTATGGCCTGGGGCCTTGGAGCTTCGCCCCCTTAAGATGGACTGGACTTTCTATTGCTACAAGTGTGAGGGTATGGCCTCTCTTAAGACCTGTCCTCACGGCAATGAGGATCGTCTGGTCCTCTCTGGCACCAAGCTTCGTCGGATGCTGGCCGAAGGTCAGGTTCCTCCTCGTGAGTTTAGTCGTCCCGAGGTCATAGAGATCTTGGTTAAGTACTACCAGGAGCTGGCCCAGAAAGGGGTCAAGGTGGAGATCAAGAAGGGTGCTTACGAGGATCTACCTGGTGCCAAGAAATAATTAAGGGGGGTGAAACTCAAAGGGGGAAGAGAGGGCTTTTGTAGGGCTAACTAACCAAAAACTCTTCTAGAAGGAGGTAGAGTATGCCGAGTTATGTCAATCCAGAAAAGTGTGACGGGTGCAAGGGCGGAGAGAAGACGGCCTGCATGTACATCTGCCCTAATGACCTGATGATTCTCGACACCGATGCGATGAAGGCTTATAACCAGGAGCCGGATCAGTGTTGGGAGTGTTATTCTTGCGTTAAGATTTGCCCGCAGGGCGCTA
Organism: Thermosulfuriphilus ammonigenes; assembly: GCF_011207455.1. Taxonomy (GTDB): domain Bacteria; phylum Desulfobacterota; class Thermodesulfobacteria; order Thermodesulfobacteriales; family ST65; genus Thermosulfuriphilus; species Thermosulfuriphilus ammonigenes. Next base: position 677,443 of record NZ_CP048877.1, on the reverse strand, counting down.
TCTCTGTGCGCCATTACTCTGACTTCGCTCCTATGGGCGGTACCTGTCAGCCAATGCGGGGTACTGATTCTATCATGTGGACCATTAAGTTCCGTAATGGCGTGGTGCTGCGCTTCAAGTTCCCTATCCGGACTACCCCGGAAGGTGAGGCTGATCCTACCGTGGGTAAGCCTGATCCCAGTCTCGATGCCATTGGTGACAATCGTCTTTTCACTGAAATCGCCGATGGTGTGACTCCGGCCACTCCGGAGAATCCTGTGGCTATCAAGTTTGCTGGCTAATGACATCAATCTAAAAAGTTCATATAAGGAGGTAGACTATGGGTAAGATTCATTCTTATAACCCGGGGCTTCCCTGTGCGGAGCCTGAGATTGTCGAGCTGGAAACCGACATTCTCCTGGTCGGTGGTGGTATGGCTGCCTGCGGCGCTGCGGTTGAAGCCGTACGGTGGGCCAAGCCGGCTGGTCTAAAGATTCTTTTGGTAGATAAGGCCGCCATGGAGCGTTCTGGTGCCGTGGCCATGGGGCTTTCGGCTATTAACACCTACATTGGTGAGAACAAGCCCGATGATTATGTCCGGATGGTTCGTTGTGACCTGATGGGCATCATCCGAGAGGATCTTTCTTTCGATGTTGGCCGTCATGTGGATGATACTGTTCATGCTTTTGAGGACTGGGGTCTTCCTATCTGGAAGAAGACCGACGATGGTGAGACTCTTGACGGTGCCGAGGCCAAGGCCCGTGGTCTTACTCTTCGTGGCGGAGCCAAGCCGGTCCGTTCTGGTCGCTGGCAGATCATGATCAACGGTGAGTCCTATAAGTGCATCGTGGCTGAGGCGGCCAAGAATGCCCTGGGGATGGAGAATATCATCGAGCGTTGCTTCATCGTTCGTCCCCTTATGGATGCCAATGAGCCCAATCGCTGCTGCGGTGGTGTTGGTTTCAGTGTTCGTGAAAACAAGGTTTATATCATCAAGGCCAACGCCACTTTGGTGGTCACCGGTGGCGCGGTGAACATCTTCCGGCCCCGTTCCGTTGGTGAGGGTATGGGCCGTGCCTGGTACCCTGTCTGGAATCCGGGCTCTGGTTACGCTATGACCCTGATTGCCGGTGGTAAGCTGGTTCTTATGGAGAACCGTTTTGTCCCGGCTCGTTTTAAGGATGGTTACGGTCCGGTTGGTGCTTGGTTCCTCCTCTTCAAGGCCAAGGCTAGCAACGCCTATGGTGAGGATTACATCGCCAAGCACAAGGATGAGCTTGACAAGTTTAAGCCTTACAGCGAGGCCTCAGTTATTGGTACCTGTCTCCGTAACCACGCCATGCTCATTGAGATGAAGGAAGGCCGTGGGCCTATCTACATGCACACTGAGGTGGCCCTTCAGGAAGCGGCCAAGACCATGGATAAGAAGCGCTTTAAGCACCTCATTGCTGAGGCCTGGGAAGACTTCCTTGACATGTGCGTTACCCAGGCTGGTCTGTGGGCCTGTCTGAATATTGAGCCTGAGAAGGTACCCTCTGAGATTATGCCTACCGAGCCTTACTTCCTCGGTTCTCACGCCGGTTGTGCTGGGGCTTGGGCCTGCGGTCCGGATGAGGACTGGGTCCCGGCTGAGTACAAGGAGCCCTGGAAGGAGATCGGTCTTTACAATCGTATGACCACGGTCAAGGGCCTGTTTGTGGCCGGTGACACCTGCGGCGCCTGTGGTCACAAGTTCTCTTCTGGCTCCCATGTTGAGGGCCGTATTGCCGCTAAGGCCATGATCAAGTTCTGCCTCGACAACAAAGACTTCAAACCCACTCCGAAGGAAAATCCTGAGGAGCTCAAGAAGGAGATCTATGCTCCTTGGTATCGCTTCGAGGAGTTCAAGGGAGCTACCACGGCCTTTGAGATCAATCCTAACTACATTCTGCCCAAGCAGTGTCAGTTCCGGCTCCAGAAGATCATGGATGAGTATGTGGCTGGTGTAGCCACTTACTACCAGACCAACAAGATTATGCTGGAGCGGGGCCTTGAGCTTCTCGTTATGCTCCGTGAGGATGCGGCCAAGATGGCGGCTCGAGACCTCCACGAGCTTATGAGGGCCTGGGAAAACTACCACCGTATCCTTACGGCTGAGGCCCATCTCCGCCACATCCTCTTCCGCGAGGAGAGCCGTTATCCTGGTTACTACTATCGGGCTGACTTTCTGAATATCGACGATGCCAACTGGCGTTGCTTTACGCTCTCTAGTTTCAATGCGGAAACTGGCGAGTGGACCTTGGAGAAGTTCCCATACATCCAGATTATTCCTGATCCTCTTGGACCATAAATGAGTGGTCTAAACGGTTAGAAAAAGCTCCAGGCACCAATTGGTGCCTGGAGCTTTTTAATACGGTCCTTTGAAGCGGAGGTTCGCGCGTTAGCCTCTGGCTCAAAGGATCGAAAAATTTCAAATCTGGAGGAAGATATGGCGGAAGGAAAGATACTGGTCATCGGCGGGGGTATAAGCGGTATTACGGCCGCCGTGGAGGCTGCAGAGGTTGGCTATGAGGTCATCCTCTTAGAAAAGGCCCCTTATCTCGGCGGTCGAGTGGCCCAGTTGAACTATTACTTCCCGAAGCTCTGCCCACCAACCTGCGGTCTGGAGATAAACTTCCGGCGAATAAAGGAAAATCCTCGGATCACCTTCTACACAATGGCGGAAGTTAAAGGAATATCTGGAGGGCCTGGAAACTATAATGTCTCGGTAAGTATTGCCCCCCGGATGGTTAACGAAAACTGTACCGCCTGTGGGGCCTGTGTGGAGGCCTGTCCGGTGGAAAGGGATAGTGACTTTGACTTCGGACTGGGGAAGACTAAAGCCATTTATCTTCCTTATCCCATGGCCTTTCCTCTTTATTACGTCATTGATAAGGCAGCCTGTCAGGGGAAGGGATGTGCCAAATGTGTGGAGGCCTGTCAGTATCAGGCTATCGATTTAGATATGGCTCCGCAGAATCTGGACCTCACGGTAGATTCCATTATCGTGGCTACGGGCTGGAAGCCATATGACGCCACCAAAATGGATAATCTAGGCTACGGCCGTTTCGCCAACGTGATCATCAATATGCAGATGGAGCGGATGGCCTCTCCTAACGGGCCCACGGGAGGAAAGATCCTTCGTCCTTCCGATAATCAGCCTCCTAAAAAGGTGGCCTTTGTTCAGTGTGCCGGAAGCCGTGACGAAAACCATCTTCCTTATTGTTCTTATATCTGTTGTTTGGCCTCCCTTAAGCAGTCTCTTTATCTGCGGGAGCAATACGAAGATGCTGAGGCCTATATTTTTTATATAGATCTTCGGACTCCGGGAAGATATGAAAAGTTTCTCAACCGTGTTCAGGAGGACGAAAAGGTTCACTTTATTAAGGGTAAGGTGGCCAAGATAGAGGAAGATCCTCAGACCAAAAATCTCGTTGTTACTGCTGAGGATACGGCGACGGGTAAAAAACACCAAGAGACAGTGGATATGGTGGTCTTGGCTGTAGGAATGCAGCCAAGTATCGAAGGGGCCAACCTGCCGGGTGATGTAAGTCTTGACCAGTATGGGTTTGTTGTTCCTGATGAGGCTAAGGGGATTTTTGCCTGTGGTTGTGCCCGGATGCCCCTTGATGTCATGACTTCCAATGAACAGGCTACTGGTGCGGCCCTTAAGGCCATCCAAACCATTGTAAGGAGGTAACAATGGAAAAGATCGGTGTCTATATCTGTTCCAGTTGCGATATAGGAGAAAGGCTTAATCTTGACGACCTAGCTCAGGCAGCCAATCAGTATAACCCGGCTGTTTGTAAGACCTTGCCTTTTCTCTGCGGTAAAGAAGCAGTTGAGACCATTAAAGGAGATATTTCTTCAGAGGGGCTGGATTCAGTGGTCATCTGTGCCTGCTCTCCGCGGGTAAACTACGATGTCTTTGATTTTGATGGCGTTGCGGTGGAGCGGGTGAGTTTGAGGGAGGGGGTGGTCTGGAGCCGTCCTGCTCCTGCTGAGGGCGAGTGGGATAACGAGTATGTCAGCTTTGAAGATGAATTGATGAATCTGGCTAAAGATTATATCCGGATGGGCGTGGTCAAGATGCAGAAATATGCCCCACCGGAACCCTACAAGCCAGAAGAGGAGCTCTGTGAGACCATTCTGGTTATGGGGGGTGGAGTAACCGGGCTTACAGCTGCTTTGGAGGCAGCCAAAGCTGGAAAAGAGGTGGTTCTCGTAGAGAAGGAGTCTGAGCTCGGGGGATATGTGGCCAAGATGAAGAAGATGCTTCAACCCACTCCCCCGTTTACAGATCTTCAAGAACCCATTACTGGAAAGCTGATCTCTGAGGTCAAGGCCAACTCCAACATCAAGGTCTATACCGGAACCACAGTGACTAAGATCTCTGGAGCCCCGGGCTTCTATAATGTGGAACTTTCAAATGGTCAGACAGAGCGGATAGGGACCATTGTGGTGGCTACCGGTTTTAAACCTTATGACGCCTCTAAGCTTGAGGAGCCTTACGGGTTCGGCAAATATCCCAACGTAATTACCAATTTCATGTTTGAGGAAATGGCTGCCAAGGGGGAGATCACTCGACCCTCTGATGGTCAGCCGGCCAAAAGTGTGGTTTTCATTCAGTGTGCCGGGCAGCGGGATGAGAATCATCTTCCCTACTGCTCCAGTTTTTGCTGTTTGGCCTCCCTCAAGCATGCTCGCTATTTAAGAGAGCAGGACGCCGATGCCCGGGCCTACATTATTTATAAAGATATGCGGACCATGGGCATCTATGAGAACTTTTACAAGAGTCTTCAGGATGATCCGGGGGTCTTCCTCACCAAAGGAGAGATCGCCTCTATCTCCGAAGGTTCTGATGGTGCTTTGGTAGTAGAGGTGAAGAATACCCTTATTGGTGAGGATCTTTCTATCGATGCTGATTTGGTGGTTCTGGCCACCGGTATTGAACCGACCACCAAGGATGATCCCATTGTTCCTCTGGAATATCGTCAGGGACCGGGATTCCCAGAGCTGGAGCTCTTTTATGGCTATGCGGATTCTAACTACATTTGTTTCCCTTACGAGACCAGGCGGACGGGTATTTATACCGCTGGCTGTGTCCACCAGCCCATGATCGCTGGTACGGCCATGGACGATGCTGCCGGGGCGGTGCTTAAGGCCATCCAGTGCCTTGAGGCCATTAAGGTTGGACGCGCCGTGCATCCACGGACCTGGGATTACGCCTATCCGGAATTTTATTTCAAGCGTTGTACTCAGTGTAAGCGTTGCACGGAGGAGTGCCCCTTTGGGGCCCTTGACGACGATGAGGCCGGGACGCCCAAACCAAATCCCACTCGTTGTCGACGTTGCGGAACCTGCTTTGGTGCTTGTCCGGAGCGAATCATCAGCTTTAAGGACTTTAGTATCGACATGGTGGGATCCATGATCAAGGCTTGGGAGATGCCCGAGCCCGAATACGGACAGTTCCGGATCTTGGCCTTTGTCTGCGAGAACGACGCCCTTCCCGCTTTGGATATGGCGGCCATGTATAAGCAGAAGATTCCGGTGGAGATTCGTTTTATCCCTGTGCGCTGCTTGGGTTCGGTAAATGTGGCCTGGATTAAAGATGCCCTGTCCACCGGTACCGACGGAGTTCTCTTGATGGGCTGTCGTTATGGGGAAAACTATCAGTGTCACTTCATCAAGGGCTCGGAGCTAGCCAATCGGCGGATGGAAAATGTCGGCGAGACCCTTCAACAGCTAGCCCTTGAGTCTGAAAGGGTGCAGCTTGTTCAGGTGGCTATTGATGAGTATTTCAAGATCCCCAAGATCCTTCAGGATTTTGTGGCCACAATTAAGGAGCTGGGAGAAAATCCATTCAAAGGTTTCTAGGTCTAGGAGGGCTTATATATGGCACGACGTGTTCAACCAGATCTGGAGTTTATTAAGGGGATTCAGAAGGCCGGGGGGACCACCCTCAAAAAGTGCTATCAATGTGCCACCTGTGCGGTGGTCTGCCCCCTTTCTCCTGACGAGGGTCCCTTTCCTCGTAAAGAGATGATTTGGGCTCAGTGGGGGCTCAAGGATAAACTGGCCACAGATCCAGCGGTCTGGCTGTGTCACCAGTGTGGTGATTGTAGTGCTTACTGTCCTCGGGGGGCCAAACCGGGTGATGTCCTGGGGGCTATCAGGGCGATGGCCATCCGGCATTATGCCAGCCCCAAAGCCCTGTGGACGATGTTTAACGAACCCGGTTATCTACCCTTTCTTTTCGCTGTGGCCTTTGCCATCATCATTGGGGTTATGGTGGCTTACCATGGTGGCTTTGAGATCCCGGAGGGTCCAGTAAGATACTCTGAGGGCTTCTGGCATGGTTTTATGCCGGTGGTCTTGGTAGATGCTATTTTCCTCCCTCTGGTGGGGTTAGTAGCCCTCTTTTCGGCCCGAGGAGTGATCAATCTTTGGAAGGATCTTTGTCAGAGCCAGGGGATCTCCCCTAAACTTAAGCCTTCAGCTGGAGAATTTTTGGATCTCTATGTTTGGCCTACCATTGGTGAGATCCTCCAGCACACTAGATTCCAAAAGTGTGGAGCGACCAAGGAGAGGGCTACAGGGCACATGATGGTCCTTTGGGCCTTCATAATACTGTTTGTGGTTACCAATATCGTCTTTATTGGGGCAGACTTTCTGGGGTTTCACACCCCATGGAAGATATACAATCCAGTTAAAATCCTGGCCAATGTGGGAGCGGTACTCCTTATTGTGGGGATTTTTATGATCCTCTCCATGCGTCGGGAAAAAACTAGTCAGGGCATTCTTCAATCTTCATACAATGACTGGCTCCTTATCTGGCTGATTGTGACTGTAGGGCTCTCGGGGCTTGGTGCGGAACTCCTTCGTCTGGCCAATATCAAATTTTTGGCTTATCCGGTCTATCTACTCCACCTAGCCAGTGTATTTGTTTTATTTCTTTCCCTACCTTTTTCTAAGTTTGCCCATCTTCTTTACCGAACTACGGTAATGGTCTTTGAGCGTTATTCTAATGCTCAAAAAGCGGCAGCGGCTTCAGGGGAGGGACAGTAAACCAAAGGGCTTGACTAGGTTAAAAAGGCCATTATAATGGCCGGTGCAAAACAGGCTGAGTCTTTACTCTCAGCCTGTTTTCGTGTGGAGAGGTTCCCGAGTTGGCCAAAGGGGCCGGACTGTAAATCCGGTGGCGAAGCCTTCGGAGGTTCGAATCCTCCCCTCTCCACCATCTCTTGGACTACTTGATTTCTTGGTATAATATTTTGGAGGGCGGGAATAGCTCAATTGGCTAGAGCATCAGCCTTCCAAGCTGAGGGTTGCGGGTTCGAGTCCCGTTTCCCGCTCCATTTTTTCTTTTTTGGCCCACGTAGCTCAGGCGGCAGAGCACTTCCTTGGTAAGGAAGAGGTCACCGGTTCGAATCCGGTCGTGGGCTCCACTGCTGTTTTTTTAAGGCCGTTGGCCTATTTTTTATAAGGAGGCCCCTTTATGAGCAAGAAGAAGTTTGAGCGTCGGAAGCCGCATGTGAATGTAGGTACGATAGGTCATATAGATCATGGTAAGACGACGTTAACGGCGGCGATAACGCGGGTTTTATCGACGAAGGGGTATGCGGATTTTGTTCCGTTTGAGAACATAGACAAGGCGCCGGAGGAGCGTGCTCGTGGGATAACGATAGCGACGGCGCATGTGGAGTATGAGACGGATCGTCGTCATTATGCGCATGTGGATTGTCCTGGTCATGCGGATTACATAAAGAACATGATAACGGGTGCGGCGCAGATGGATGGTGCGATTTTGGTGGTAGCGGCGGATGATGGTCCGATGCCTCAGACTCGGGAGCATATATTGTTAGCGCGTCAGGTTAATGTTCCTGCGGTGGTGGTATTTTTGAACAAGGTGGACATGGTGGATGATGAGGAGTTGATAGAGTTAGTGGAGTTAGAGTTGAGGGAGTTATTGAGCAAGTATGAGTATCCTGGTGATGATGTACCGATAGTGAAGGGTAGTGCGTTGAAGGCGTTGGAGTGTGGTTGTGGTGATCGAGGTTGTCAGTGGTGTGGTCGGATATGGGAGTTGATGGATGCGGTTGATGAGTTTATACCTGAGCCTGTTCGTGAGGTGGACAAGCCGTTTTTGATGCCGATAGAGGATGTGTTTACGATAAGTGGTCGAGGTACGGTGGTTACTGGTCGTGTGGAGCGAGGTGTTATAAAGGTTGGAGATGAGGTGGAGATAGTTGGTTTACGTCCTACGCAGAAGACGGTAGCGACTGGGTTAGAGATGTTTAGGAAGGTATTGGATGAGGCTTTACCTGGTGACAATGTAGGTGTTTTGTTGAGGGGAGTTAAGCGTGAGGAGGTTGAGCGTGGTCAGGTATTAGCGCAGCCTGGGAGTATAACGCCGCATACTCGCTTTAAGGCGGAGGTTTATGTATTGACGAAGGATGAGGGTGGTCGTCATACGCCGTTTTTTAATGGTTATCGTCCGCAGTTTTATTTTCGGACGACGGATGTGACGGGTGTAGTGACGTTGCCTGAGGGGGTGGAGATGGTGATGCCAGGAGACAATGTGGAGTTAGAGGTTCAGTTGATCAAGCCGGTAGCGATGGAGGAGGGTTTGCGTTTTGCGATAAGAGAGGGAGGCCGGACGGTAGGTGCTGGTGTAGTTACCAAAGTCATCGAATAAGAGGTCTTCGGTTATGGCTAAGAAGGGTGAGGCTCGGATAAATATTTTGCTTCAGTGTACCGAATGTAAGCGGCGTAACTATATAACCTCCAAAAACAAAAGAAATACGCCAGACAAGCTTCAGCTTCGCAAGTATTGTCCTTTTGATCGGCGTCATACGGTTCACAAGGAGACAAAGGCTTAATTAAAAGTCTTAGGCTGCAGGCCAGTAGCTCTAACGGCAGAGCACCGGACTCCAAATCCGGGGGTTGGGGGTTCAAATCCCTCCTGGCCTGCCATTTTTTGTGTCTGACTGAGGAGGCGGGGTGGCCAAGATAAAAAAGGCCCGGAAGGCTAAGGTTAAAGGAGGGCAAAAGGGGGCTCTTAAGCAGGCCCCTGAGAAGGTCCTTCCCCTGAAGAAGGCGGAGGAGGTTCAGTTTCTCCAGAGGGTTAGTCAATTTGTTCGTGAAGTTAAAATTGAATTCAAGAGAATAACCTGGCCTTCTAAAAAGGAGACCACTCAGACGACCATAGCCGTTATCAGCTTTACTCTCTTTGTGTCTGCCTACTTAGGTTTGATAGACACTCTGCTTTCTAAGCTGGTTCAATTCCTCATTTATTAAGGGCAAAGAAAAAATGGCACATCGCTGGTATATAGTTCATACTTATTCAGGCTTTGAAGAGAAGGTTAAGAAGGCCCTTGAGGAGAGAATTAAACAATTTGGTAAGGAGGAGTTTTTCTCGGAGATCCTTGTTCCGACGGAAAAGGTTATAGAGATTGTCAAAGGCGAAAAACGCACCACGTCTCGGCGCTTTTACCCCGGTTATATCTTGGTCAAAATGGAGTTAAACGATGAGACGTGGCACCTGGTGAGAAATACGCCCAAGGTGACAGGATTTGTGGGGGGGCAAAAGCCCATACCACTTCCTGAGGAAGAGGCCCAGAAAATCATTGATCGGGTACGGGAGGGGGCGGTTAAGCCTCGTCCCAAATATCAGTTCGAGCCCGGGGATCGAGTTCGGGTTATTGAAGGGCCCTTCGCCAACTTCCATGGAGTGGTGGATGAAGTCAAGCCTGAAAAAGGAAAGGTAAGGGTCTTGGTGAGTATTTTTGGGCGGGAAACTCCGGTAGAACTTGAGTTTTCCCACATCACCAAGATCTAACCTTTCTTCCCCCCATTTCTTGCCATGTCGGGCGATTGAACTACTAACAGACGTAATAGGGGTGTAGAAATGGCCAAAAAGGTAATTGCGACAGTAAAGCTTCAGATTCCTGCTGGACAGGCCTCTCCTTCTCCTCCGGTGGGTCCGGCCCTTGGTCAACATGGAGTCAACATTATGGAATTCTGTAAGGCATTCAATGCCAAGACCAAAGGCCAGGAGGGGATGGTTATTCCCGTTGTTATTACCATTTATGCCGATCGCTCATTTACTTTTATTACTAAGACCCCTCCGGCTTCTATCCTTCTTCTTAAGGCTGCAGGGGTAGAGAAGGGGGCCCACAATCCTAAACGGGAGATTGTTGGCCAAGTGACCCGCAAGCAGGTAGAAGAGATTGCCCGCCTTAAGATGCCGGATCTGGATGTGAAAGATGTTGAGGCTGCTATTAGGACTATTGAGGGAACGGCTAAAAGCATGGGAATAGAGATTGTCGATTAGGGGTAGAAAGATGGCAAGTAAGGGGAAAAAATATCAAGAGGCCAAGGCCAAGGTTGATCGAACCAAAAAGTACTCCTTTGAAGAAGCTGTTAAGTTAGCCCTGGAGACAGCCTACGCTAAGTTCGACGAAAGCGTTGATGTAGCTGTAAATTTGGGAGTTGATCCTCGTCAGGCGGATCAAATGATCCGGGGGTCGGTGGTTCTCCCCCATGGAACGGGTAAATCACCTCGGGTAGCAGTCTTCGCCAAGGGTGAGAAGGCCAAAGAGGCTGAGGAGGCCGGAGCAGATGTAGTGGGAGCAGAAGATCTTATTAAAAAGATTCAGGAGGGGTGGCTGGAGTTCGACAAGGCGGTGGCCACTCCGGACATGATGCCCTTGGTGGGGCGGATCGGTAAGATTCTTGGCCCCCGAGGCCTGATGCCCAATGCCAAGACCGGCACGGTGACCTTCGACGTAGCCAAGGCTGTCAAGGAAATAAAGGGCGGTAAGGTTGATTTTCGGGTGGATAAAGGAGGGGTAATTCATGCCCCGGTAGGACGGGTCTCCTTTGGCCCGGAGAAGATTCTAGAGAATCTGGCGGCCTTTTTTGAGACCCTTTTAAGGCTTAAGCCGGCTTCGGCCAAAGGACAATATATCAAAGGTATCACTATATCCACGACCATGGGGCCTGGGATCAAGATTGATCCGGCCGACGTTCAGAATCTGTTGCGTCAGCGATCCGAGTAGCTCCTTGGACGTGGCATTGTCAAAGACAGTAGGTACACCCCTGGTGTTTAATTGGAGGCCTCCAGCCTACCGAGACAGTGCCCGGGAGTACCTCTGCCTTTGACATCATATAAAATGTCAAAGGAAAGGGGGGAAAAAGTTGCTTAAGAGAGCAGAAAAAGAAAAGCTAGTTGCCGATCTGCGGGAGCGTTTTGGTACGGCGCAGGCGGTCTTTGTCACCGGGATCGAAGGTCTTACGGTGGCCCAGATGAGCGAGTTGCGTAAGAAGCTCCGAGAAGAGAATACCCACTATCAGGTGGTTAAGAATACTCTTCTCCGTCTGGCCTCCAAAGAGACTCCGGTAGAACCTCTCACCAATTATATTGAGGGGGCTACCGCTGTCGCTATTGCTTATGAAGATCCGGTGGCTGTGGCCAAGATACTTACGGAGTTTGCCAAAGAAAACAAGAAGTTTGCCGTAAGGGGTGGAGTTCTCTCTGGCAAGGGTATTTCTGCCGAGGAAGTGGCCTCTTTGGCTACTCTGCCCACTAAGGAGGTTCTCCTGGCCCAGATGCTCTCTGTTCTTCAGGGACCGCCGGCCAAGTTTGTCCGGCTTATGTCGGGAATTCTTCAGAAATTTTTATTTGCTCTTGAGGCTATCAAGGAAAAGAAGGCCCAGGCTGAGGCCGCCTAAATATTTTGGAACAGGAGGAAGAAAAGATGGCTGTAACCAAGGAAGAAGTTATTGAATTCATCTCCAATATGACGGTTCTTGAGCTTTCAGAGTTCATAAAGGAGTTGGAAGAAAAGTTTGGAGTCTCGGCGGCGGCTCCGGTGGCTGTGGCTGCTGCTGGGGCGGCTCCGGCAGCTGGAGCCGCGGCGGCGCCGGCTGAAGAGAAGACGGAGTTTGATGTTATTCTCAAGGAGGCCGGCAGCCAGAAGATCAAGGTCATCAAAGAGGTCCGGGCTATTACTGGTCTGGGTCTTAAAGAGGCTAAAGAGTTGGTAGAGAGCGCCCCTAAGCCCATCAAGACCGGTGTCTCCAAAGAAGAAGCCGAGGAAATCAAGAAGAAGATCGAAGAGGTAGGCGGGACTGTAGAAATTCAGTAATTTCAGCCGGAATATGGCCTATATCTGGGATGACAGGAGTGGTCTCTCCTGTCATCCCCGTTTATTTTTGCTAAACGGAGTTAAAAACCCAAAAAGGGGGCAGGCAAGAGAATTATGGTCGCCACAGTCCGTAAAAATTTCGGTACGGTTGAGAAGATAGTCGATGTTCCATACCTTATCGCCCTGCAGCGGGAATCATATTCTCGCTTTCTCCAGAAGGACGTCGAGCCAGATGTCCGAGAGGAGGTGGGGCTGGAAGGGGCCTTTAAAAGCGTCTTCCCCATCAAAGACTTTACCGGGGCCTCTTCTTTAGAGTTTGTCAATTATAGTATTGGGGAGCCCAAGTACACACCAGAGGAGTGTCTGGAGAAGGGAATTACCTATGAGGCCCCAGTAAAGATCACTGTTCGGCTTCTCTCCTACGACATAGACAAAGAGACAGGGGCCCAGAGCATTAGGGACATCAAAGAACAGGAGATCTATTTTGGCAATATTCCCTTGATGACCCCGCATGGGACTTTCATAGTCAATGGCACCGAGCGGGTGGTAGTTAACCAACTCCAGCGTTCTCCGGGCATCTTCTTTGACCACGACAAGGACAAGAGTCACACCACCGGAAAATTGCTCTACTCTTCACGGATTATTCCTGTTCGGGGCTCCTGGCTGGACTTTGAGTTTGACAACAAAGAAAATCTTTATGTCCGCATAGATCGGCGGCGCAAATTCCCGGTGACTACCTTGCTCAAAGCCCTTGGGTTTTCCACCGAGGAGATCCTGGCCTACTTCTATAAGTCAGAAACTTACCTCATTAAGGCTACCAAGGTTCTGAAGAAGGTCTCCCCCGAGGTCCTCATGGGCCAAAAGGTGACCATGGAAATTGTTCATCCCCAAACCGGTGAGGTTTTGGTCAAAAAGGGGCGTAAAGTTACCAGGCCGGCCCTTAAGAAGATTATCGAGGCCGGCCTGGAGGTCATCCCGGTAGATGAATCAGAGATCATCGGAAAGGTAGTGGCCCATGATGTGGTTGACCCTAACACGGGAGAGGTGGTGGTCTCGGTAAATGAGATCATCAAAAAGGAGACTTTGGATCTTTTGCGGGAGAAGGGGATCGAGGAGGTAGATTGTCTTTTTATTGATGGAATAAAGGTTAGTCCGTCTATTCGGAATACCCTCTTGCTTGATAAGGCCAAGACCCAGGAGGAGGCCTTCCTTGAGATTTACAAACGCCTGCGCCCTTCAAGCCCTCCAACCCTGGAGGTGGCTAAGGCCTTCTTCCATAGTCTCTTCTTTGCTCCGGAGACCTATGATCTTTCTGAGGTGGGGCGATACAAGATAAATCATAAGCTGGGCCTTGATATTCCGTTGAACGTGCGGGTCTTGACCAAAGAAGACATTATGGCCGCGGTCAAGCATCTTATCTGGCTTAAAGACACTCAGGGGCCGGTCGATGATATCGACCATCTGGGCAATCGCCGGGTGCGCTCCGTGGGAGAGCTGGTAGAGAACCAGTATCGCATCGGCCTGGTGCGCATGGAGCGAGCCATCAAGGAGCGGATGACCCTTCAGGAAGTAGAGACCTTAATGCCCAATGATCTTATAAATCCCAAGCCGGTTTCTTCGGCGGTGAGGGAGTTTTTTGCTTCAAGTCAGCTCTCTCAGTTTATGGATCAGACCAATCCTCTCTCGGAGATGACCCACAAGAGACGTCTTTCAGCCCTGGGGCCGGGAGGTCTCTCTAGGGAGCGGGCTGGCTTTGAAGTCCGTGACGTTCACCCTACTCACTATGGTCGAATTTGTCCCATTGAGACACCGGAAGGACCAAACATTGGTTTGATCGTCTCTTTGGCCACCTATGCCCGGGTGAACCGTTACGGATTCATCGAGACCCCCTACCGGGAGGTGGTTAATGGCCGAGTGACTGATAAAATTCGCTACATAAGTGCCCTTGAGGAGGCCGATCACGTCATTGCCCAGGCGACTATCAAGCTTGATGAAGAAAAGCGCATTGTCCAGGATCTTGTCCCTGCCCGTCGGGCTGGCGAGTTTATCATGGCCCGACCAGAAGACGTTCGCTACGTGGATCTCAGCCCCACTCAGGTAGTTAGTGTTTCCTCAAGCCTTATTCCCTTTCTGGAGCATGACGACGCCAACCGGGCTCTCATGGGCTCTAACATGCAGCGTCAGGCTGTTCCCCTGATTAAGACTGAGGCCCCTCTGGTTGGCACAGGCATGGAAGCAGTGGTGGCCCGGGATTCGGGAAACGTCATCCTGGCCAAACGGGATGGAGTGGTTGAAGATGTCGATGCCACCAGGATAGTTGTTCGCTATGAGGGAGAAGATGAAGACGAGCCTCCCGAGGTGGAGATCTACAAACTCGTCAAGTATCGCAAGTCCAATCAGAACACCACTTTCAACCAGAAGCCTTTAGTCAAAAGAGGACAGAAGGTCAAAAAAGGGCAGGTGCTGGCCGATGGCCCGGCCACCCAGGGTGGTGAGCTGGCCCTGGGCCGCAATGTCTTGGTGGCCTTCATGCCTTGGCGGGGATACAACTTTGAAGACTCCATTATCATCAGCGAAAAACTTGTCCAAGATGATGTTTACACCTCGGTTCATATTGAGGAGTTTGAATGCGTGGCCCGGGAGACCAAACTGGGCAAGGAGGAAATTACCCGTGATATCCCCAATGTGGGGGAAGAGGCCCTCAAAAACCTTGATGACTCAGGGATCGTTAAGATAGGGGCCTATGTTAAGGCCGGTGACATTCTGGTAGGCAAGGTGACCCCCAAGGGAGAAAGCAGGCTCTCTCCAGAAGAGAAACTCCTTCGGGCCATCTTTGGGGAGAAGGCCAGTGATGTAAAAGATACTTCTCTTCGGGTTCCCCCGGGAATAGAGGGCATCGTCATTGATGCTAAGGTCTTCTGTCGCAAAGGGACCGAAAAAGATGCTCGGGCCAAGAGCATTGAAGACCAGGAGATCGCCCGTCTTCTTAAGGACCAGGAAGACTATCTTGAGGTGGTCCGGCGTTCTACCCTAAAAAGACTTGAACGACTCTTAGTCGGAAGGCCGGCGCCCATTACGGTAAAGGGGCCGCGCTCGGAGGTCGTGCTCAACAAAGGTGAGGTGATTACCCCGGAGGCCCTGGAGAAGATGTCTTTTTCCCGGATCAAAGAGTTGGCCGCCGCTGAAAAGGGGCGCCCGGATCCGGTCGTAGAGGAGATTCTTCAGCGCTACGAGCAGAAGGTGGAAGAAATTCGTCGGGAATTTGAGGCCCGGATCAACCGGGTCAAAAAGGGCGACGAACTTCCCCCAGGGGTGATCAAGACGGTCAAGGTCTTTATCGCCATGAAGCGTAAGCTTCAGCCGGGTGACAAGATGGCTGGCCGTCATGGTAACAAGGGAGTCCTCTCCAAGGTGGTACCGGTAGAGGATATGCCTTATCTAGCTGATGGCACTCCAGTGGAGGTAATTCTTTCTCCTTTAGGGGTTCCCTCACGGATGAATATCGGCCAGATCCTGGAGACCCATCTTGGCTGGGCGGCTAAAGGGTTAGGGCAACAAATTGCTCGTCTGGCCCAAAGTTATCAGATAGCCGCCATAAAGGAAAAGCTGGCCAAGATTTTCTCCCCTGAGGAGTTGGCCAGCCTTCTGGAGGGCAAGACAGACGAGGAAATTCTCGATCTGGCCCGGGCTTTAGAGGCTGGGGTAAAGGTGGCTTGTCCGGTCTTTGACAGCGCCAAAGAGGAAGATATTCGTCGATGGCTGGTGGAGGCTGGTCTGCCAGAAACCGGGCAGACAACCCTTTACGATGGTCTGACCGGAGAGCCCTTTAAGGAGCCGGTAACGGTGGGCTACATGTATATTATGAAACTTCATCATCTGGTTGATGATAAGATCCATGCCCGCTCCACCGGACCTTACTCTTTGGTTACCCAGCAGCCTCTGGGTGGAAAGGCCCAGTTCGGTGGTCAGCGACTGGGTGAGATGGAGGTCTGGGCCATGGAGGCCTATGGAGCGGCCTATGCCCTTCAGGAGTTCCTGACCGTTAAGAGCGACGATGTTGCTGGTCGCACTCGGATGTATGAGCGAATTGTTAAGGGCAATAACTTCCTGGAGGCCGGACTCCCTGAGAGCTTCAATGTTTTGGTGAAGGAACTTCAGGGTCTGTGCCTCGATGTGGAACTAATAGAAGACTAAAAAGGGGTGATAAGGGTGGAAGATCTTTTCACTTATTTTACTAAACCCAAAGATCCCATGAACATTAGGGCCGTCCGGATTGCTATCGCCTCTCCGGAGAAGATCAGAGAGTGGAGCCATGGAGAGGTTAAAAAGCCGGAGACCATAAACTACCGGACTTTTAAGCCTGAAAGAGACGGCCTTTTCTGTGCCAAGATATTCGGTCCCGTAAAGGACTACGAATGTCTCTGTGGAAAATACAAACGCATGAAGCACCGCGGGGTGATCTGTGAAAAATGCGGGGTGGAGGTCATCCAAAGTAAGGTTCGCCGGGAGCGCATGGGACACATTGAGCTGGCCAGCCCCGTGGCCCACATATGGTTTATGAAAAGCATCCCCTCCAAGGTGGGGAGTCTTCTTGACATGACTTTAAAAGAACTGGAGAGGGTCCTTTATTTTGAAAGCTATGTGGTTACAGAGAGCTCCGAACCCTCTCTGCCGGTAGGAACTATCCTTACCGAGGATCAGTACTACCGAAAGCTTGAAGAGCTTGGTCCGGGAACCTTTGAGGTGGGAATGGGGGCCGAGGCCATCAGAAAGCTCCTTTCCCGGATCGACCTCAACGAACTGGCTGAGAAGCTTCGCTCTGAGATGCAGGCGACCAAGAGCGAGGCCAAGCGGAAGAAGCTTGGCAAACGCCTCCGGGTGGTGGAGGCCTTTAAAGAGAGCGGCAACCGTCCGGAGTGGATGATTCTAGACGTCATCCCGGTTATTCCTCCCGACTTGCGACCTCTGGTTCCCCTTGAGGGGGGGCGTTTTGCCACCAGTGATCTCAACGATCTCTACCGTCGGGTAATTAATCGTAACAATCGTTTAAGAAGGCTCCTTGACCTTGACGCTCCGGATATCATCATCCGCAACGAGAAGCGGATGCTTCAGGAGGCCGTGGACACCCTTTTTGATAATGGTCGTCGGGGCCGGGTGGTGACTGGGCCTAATAAGCGGCCTCTTAAGTCTCTGTCAGACATGTTGAAGGGTAAGCAGGGACGTTTTCGCCAGAATCTTCTCGGTAAACGGGTGGATTATTCTGGCCGCTCAGTGATAGTTGTTGGCCCGGAGCTGAGACTCCATCAGTGTGGGCTTCCCAAGAAGATGGCCTTAGAGCTTTTCAAGCCCTTTATCTACCATTGGCTTGAGGAGCGGGGGCATGTAACCACCATTAAAAGTGCCAAGAAGATGGTCGAAAAAGAGGCCCCTGAGGTCTGGGATGCCTTAGATGAAATCGTCAGGGAACATCCCATCATGCTCAACCGGGCTCCGACCCTTCATCGTCTGGGAATTCAGGCCTTTGAACCCATCCTTATTGAGGGCAAGGCCATTCAGCTCCATCCTCTGGTATGCGTGGCCTATAATGCCGATTTTGACGGCGACCAGATGGCCGTCCATGTGCCTCTTTCGGTGGAGGCCCAGACCGAGTGTCGAGTTTTGATGCTCTCTACCAATAACATTCTCTCCCCGGCCCACGGGGCCCCTATTGTCTATCCTACCCAGGATATAGTCCTGGGCATCTATTATATGACCCAGATAAGGCCCTTTGCTCGGGGGGAGGGTAAGGCTTTTGATTCTCCAGAGGAGGTAAGGATTGCTTATGACTCTGGTGCCGTAGATCTTCAGGCCCGGATAAAAGTCCGGATGGACGGAGAGCTGGTAGAGACCACCGTGGGGCGGGTGCTTTTTGCGGAGATCTTACCCAAAGAGATTCCCTTCTCCGAAGTCAACAAGGTGATGCGCAAAAAGGACCTTCAGCGTTTGGTTGACCTTTCCTATCGCCGGGCGGGGATCAAAAAGACGGTCATCTTCTCTGATCGGATGAAGGATTTAGGTTATCGCTACTCCACTATAGCCGCCATGTCTATTGCGGTGCACAACATGACTATCCCGGTGAGGAAGGAGGAGATAATCGAGAAGGCCCAGGCCGAGGTGGCCGAGATCTGGCGGCAGTACGAGGAGGGGCTTATCACTGACGGTGAGCGCTATAACAAGGTGGTGGATATCTGGGCCAAGGTAACAGACCAGGTGGCCTCAGAGATGATGGATGAGCTATCAGTAGATTACTTTCGCGGCCCCGACGGCAAGACCATCGAGGGGCCAAGCTTTAACCCTATCTTTATGATGGCTGACTCTGGTGCCCGGGGTTCTAAAGACCAGATCCGTCAGCTGGCCGGCATGAGAGGTCTGATGGCCAAGCCCACCGGAGAGATTATCGAAACCCCGATTGTTTCCAACTTCCGGGAGGGGCTTTCGGTCTTGGAATACTTTATTTCCACTCACGGAGCCCGGAAGGGGTTGGCTGATACGGCCCTCAAAACAGCCAACTCCGGTTATCTTACCCGACGACTTGTGGATGTGGCTCAGGATTGCACCATTGTTGAGGAGGACTGTGGCACTATCGATGGTATTGAAATCGGGCACCTTATTGAAGGCGGCGAGATCATTGAGCGGGTTGGCAACCGAGTCCTCGGACGAGTGGCCCTGGAGGATGTAATTGATCCTATAACCGGTGAGGTTCTTATCCCGGCCAACGAGGAGATCACCGAAGAAGGTGTCAAAAAGATAGAAGAAGCCGGCATCGAACGGGTGATGATTCGTTCGGTGCTTACCTGTCGTTCAAAAGGTGGGGTCTGTGTTAAATGCTATGGTCGTGATCTGGCCCAGGGACGTCTGGTGGAGATTGGCGAGGCCATTGGGATTATCGCTGCTCAGTCTATTGGAGAACCGGGCACCCAGCTGACCATGAGAACCTTCCATATCGGAGGGACAGCCAGCCGGGCCGCGGAGCAGAGTGAGCACCGGGCTCGGGGGGAGGGTATAGTCCGTTTTATTAACCTGAAGGCCGTTCGTTCGGTAGCAGGCTACTTAGTGGCCATGAACCGGAACGGCGAGATTGCCATTGTCACCCCCGATGGTCGGGAGAGGGAACGGTATCCCATCATTTATGGGGCCAAGGTTCTGGTGGATGAAGGCCAGAAAGTCAAGCCCGGTCAGATTTTGGCAGAGTGGGATCCTTACACCACCCCTATTGTGACTGAGGTTTCAGGAAGGGTGAAGTTCGGAGACATCATTGAAGGGGTGACCATGCAGGAGAAGGTGGATCCCATTACTGGTAAGGCCTCAAAGATTATCGTCGAATTTAAGCAGTCCGAGTATCGTCCTCGAATTTCCATTAAGGATGATACTGGACGCACGGCCAAACTGCCTGATGGCAAGGGTGAGGCCCGGTATCAGCTTCCGGTAGGGGCCATCATTACCGTCAATGAGGGAGACCATGTTCATGCCGGCGATGTTATCGCCCGTATTCCTCGGGAGACCACCAAAACCAAAGATATTACCGGTGGCTTGCCCCGAGTGGCCGAACTCTTTGAGGTTCGCAAACCCAAAGAGTATGCCATTATTACCGAAATTGACGGAGTAGTTTCTTTCGGCAAAGACGTAAAGGGCAAAAGGCGGATTATCATCACGCCAGAAATTGGTGAGCCGAAAGAGTATCTCATCCCTCGGGGCAAACATATTGCCGTTCACGAGGGTGATTATGTCCGGGCCGGAGAGCCCCTGATGGATGGAGCCCTTAATCCTCACGATATTCTAAAGGTCAAGGGCATCAAGGAGCTGGCCCGCTATCTAGTGGATGAGATTCAGGAGGTCTATCGTCTCCAGGGAGTTAAGATCAATGACAAGCACATAGAGGTTATTGTGCGTCAGATGATGCGTAAGGTGAGGATAAAGGAGGTCGGTGATACCAGCTTCATGATTGGCGAGCAGGTGGAACGTTACCGTTTTGATGAGGAGAACGAGCGGGTTCTGGCCCAGGGAGGCCGTCCGGCTGTGGCCGAGCCCATTGTATTGGGGATCACCAAAGCCTCACTTTCTACCGAAAGCTTTCTTTCGGCGGCCTCCTTCCAGGAGACCACCAAGGTCCTTACTGATGCCTCGGTGGCTGGTAAAATTGACTACTTGCGCGGTCTCAAAGAGAACATTATTATGGGCCGGCTTATCCCTGCCGGTACTGGTCGGGTGTTTTATCAGCAACGGGAAGAACAGACCGTTGCTGGTGCCTAAATAGAGACTGAATTGGGGCTCAAAATGGGTCCCTTGACAAACTCTGGCATTCCCGATATAAAACCGTGCCTCTATCTTAAGGGCACAAGGCAAAGGAGATGTTATGCCGACAATTAATCAGCTGATTCGCTTCGGCAGAGAAAAGATCAAGCGCCGTCCTAAAACTCCGGCCTTGCAGGGGTGCCCTCAGCGCCGGGGAGTGTGTGTACGTGTCTATACCACCACCCCCAAGAAACCTAATTCGGCCCTTCGTAAGGTGGCCCGAGTAAGGTTGACCAACGGGATAGAGGTGACTGCCTATATTCCGGGGGTGGGCCACAATCTCCAAGAACACTCGGTAGTTTTGGTTAAGGGAGGGCGAGTTAAGGATCTCCCTGGTGTCCGGTATAAGATTATTCGAGGCACCCTTGACGCCGCCGGGGTGGCTGATCGTCGTAAATCGCGTTCCAAGTACGGAGCTAAAAGACCTAAGTAGCGGGTGAGGTTATGCCAAGGAAAGGACCTGTTCCCAAAAGAGAGGTGCCGCCGGATCCCAAGTATGGGAGTGTGTTGGCGGCCAAATTTATCAACTACCTAATGTGGGATGGAAAAAAGTCTGTAGCCAGGCGGATCTTCTACGAGGCCCTGGAGCGCATTGGTGAAAAGCTCAAGGGAGAAGATCCTTATAAGGTTTTTGAGAAGGCGGTAGAAAACGTCAAGCCGCTTCTTGAGGTTCGCTCTCGGCGGGTAGGCGGTGCCACTTATCAAGTGCCGGTAGAGGTTCGTCCGGATCGTCAGCGGGCTTTGGCCATCCGCTGGATTTTGGCTGCCGCTCGCAATAGAGGTGAAAAGACGATGGTTGAACGTTTGGCGGCTGAGCTGCTGGACGCCTACAAGAACCGGGGAGCGGCTATCAAGAAGAGAGAAGATACCCACCGGATGGCTGAGGCCAACCGGGCCTTCGCTCACTATCGCTGGTAGTCAGCCCTTTAAGGAGAGGGGCTTTAAGGTCCTCTTTGCCACCCAAAGGGGATTTTTTGTTTTTAAATAGTTTTTTGGAGGGATTGTTTAGGTTATGGCTGGAAAGGCTTATAGAGAACGGATCAAAAAATTAAGAAATATCGGTATTGCGGCCCATATTGATGCCGGCAAGACGACCACTACGGAGCGCATTCTCTACTACACCGGGCGTTCTCATAAGATAGGCGAGGTCCATGAGGGCACGGCCACTATGGACTTCATGGAACAGGAGCAGGAGCGCGGCATCACCATCACAGCCGCGGCGACAACCTGTTCTTGGAAGGGCTATCAGATAAACATTATCGACACCCCGGGGCACGTCGATTTTACCATCGAGGTGGAGCGATCTCTCCGGGTGCTGGATGGGGTCATTGCCGTCTTTTGTGCTGTCGGCGGGGTTGAACCTCAGAGTGAGACTGTTTGGCGTCAGGCAGACAAGTACGGAGTCCCCCGGATCGCCTTCATCAATAAGATGGATCGGGTGGGGGCTAATTTTAGTCGTTGTGTGGAGCAGATGCGGACTAGGTTGGCGGCTAATCCCATCCCCATTCAGCTTCCCTACGGGGCCGAAGATACCTTTCGGGGAGTAATTGATCTTATTGAAGAGCGGGCGGTAGTATGGGACGAGTCCACCTTGGGGGCCAAGTATCATTATGAAGATATTCCCGAGGACCTTCGGGAAGAGTATGAAGAGGCTCGAGTCAAGCTTATTGAGTCCTTGGCTGATCTCGATGACTCCATAATGGAGAAATATATCGAAGGCGAGGAGATCACCAAGGAGGAAATAAAGGAAGTCCTGCGTCGGGCAACTGTCAATCTAGAGGCCGTTCCGGTCCTTTGTGGTTCAGCCTTTAAGAATAAAGGGATTCAGCCTCTTCTTGACGCTGTTATTGACTATCTGCCCAGCCCCCTTGATATTCCGCCGATAAAGGGTGTTAATCCCAAAACGGGGGAGGTTGAAGAGCGTCCGGCAGATCCCGAGGCCCCTTTAGCCGCTTTGGCCTTTAAGATCATGACGGATCCTTATGTGGGTACCCTTACCTTCCTCCGTATCTACTCTGGGCGTTTGGCTACGGGAGAGACTGTTTATAACGCCACCAAGGGTAAGCGAGAGCGGATTGGTCGTCTGGTTAAGATGCATGCCAACAAGCGGGAGGAAATCAAGGAAGCTGAGGCCGGAGAGATTGTCGCCGCTTTAGGGCTTCGCAACACCACCACTGGAGATACCCTCTGTGATGAAGTCCATCCGATAGAGCTTGAGTCGTTAGACATTCCCGAGCCGGTTATTGCTATCGCTATCGAACCCAAGACCAAGGCCGACCAAGAAAAGTTGGCCGTGGCCCTTCAGAAAATCGCTCTGGAGGATCCTTCCTTTAAGGTGCGCACAGACCATGAAACTGGTCAGACCTTGATTTCCGGAATGGGAGAGCTCCATCTGGAGATAATTGTCGATAGGCTGACCCGGGAGTTTAAGGTACAAGCCAATGTGGGTCGGCCGGAGGTGGCTTATAGAGAGACTATTTCCACTCAGGCCGAGGCAGAGGGAAAATACATTAAACAGACCGGAGGCCGAGGTCAGTACGGTCATGTGAAAATCACTATCGAACCCAACCCTGGTAAGGGCTTTGAGTTTATTAATGCCATTGTTGGGGGCGCTATCCCCAAGGAATATATCCCGGCGGTGGAGAAGGGGATCCGGGAGGCCATGGAGCTGGGTGTTATCGCCGGCTATCCCGTTGTTGATGTTAAGGTTACGTTGGTAGATGGTAGCTATCATGAGGTGGATTCTTCAGAGATGGCCTTTGCTATCGCGGGATCTATGGCCTTTAAGGAGGCTGCCCAGAAGGCCAAACCGGTTATCCTTGAACCCATTATGCAACTTGAGGTGGTTACGCCAGAGGAGTTTGTCGGCGACGTTCTGGGGGATATCAGTGGCCGCCGAGGCAAGGTTCAGGGTATGGAGCAACGTCCTGGTGTTCGAGTGATTAAGGCTCTGGTGCCCTTGGCAGAGATGTTTGGTTATGCTACAGATCTTCGCTCAAAGACCCAGGGGCGGGCTAACTTTACCATGCAGTTCTCCCATTATGAGAAGGTGCCGTCCAATTTGGCGGAGGAGATAGTTCGTAAAGCCAAGCTTGCGGCCTAGAGATTTAAAGGAGGTTTTAAAATGAGCAAGAAGAAGTTTGAGCGTCGGAAGCCGCATGTGAATGTAGGTACGATAGGTCATATAGATCATGGTAAGACGACGTTAACGGCGGCGATAACGCGGGTTTTATCGACGAAGGGGTATGCGGATTTTGTTCCGTTTGAGAACATAGACAAGGCGCCGGAGGAGCGTGCTCGTGGGATAACGATAGCGACGGCGCATGTGGAGTATGAGACGGATCGTCGTCATTATGCGCATGTGGATTGTCCTGGTCATGCGGATTACATAAAGAACATGATAACGGGTGCGGCGCAGATGGATGGTGCGATTTTGGTGGTAGCGGCGGATGATGGTCCGATGCCTCAGACTCGGGAGCATATATTGTTAGCGCGTCAGGTTAATGTTCCTGCGGTGGTGGTATTTTTGAACAAGGTGGACATGGTGGATGATGAGGAGTTGATAGAGTTAGTGGAGTTAGAGTTGAGGGAGTTATTGAGCAAGTATGAGTATCCTGGTGATGATGTACCGATAGTGAAGGGTAGTGCGTTGAAGGCGTTGGAGTGTGGTTGTGGTGATCGAGGTTGTCAGTGGTGTGGTCGGATATGGGAGTTGATGGATGCGGTTGATGAGTTTATACCTGAGCCTGTTCGTGAGGTGGACAAGCCGTTTTTGATGCCGATAGAGGATGTGTTTACGATAAGTGGTCGAGGTACGGTGGTTACTGGTCGTGTGGAGCGAGGTGTTATAAAGGTTGGAGATGAGGTGGAGATAGTTGGTTTACGTCCTACGCAGAAGACGGTAGCGACTGGGTTAGAGATGTTTAGGAAGGTATTGGATGAGGCTTTACCTGGTGACAATGTAGGTGTTTTGTTGAGGGGAGTTAAGCGTGAGGAGGTTGAGCGTGGTCAGGTATTAGCGCAGCCTGGGAGTATAACGCCGCATACTCGCTTTAAGGCGGAGGTTTATGTATTGACGAAGGATGAGGGTGGTCGTCATACGCCGTTTTTTAATGGTTATCGTCCGCAGTTTTATTTTCGGACGACGGATGTGACGGGTGTAGTGACGTTGCCTGAGGGGGTGGAGATGGTGATGCCAGGAGACAATGTGGAGTTAGAGGTTCAGTTGATCAAGCCGGTAGCGATGGAGGAGGGTTTGCGTTTTGCGATAAGAGAGGGAGGCCGGACGGTAGGTGCTGGTGTAGTTACCAAAGTCATCGAATAGTTTCTGTTGGAGTAGAGCCCAACGGAGAAAAGCTCAAGGGGTTGAGGGTCCCAAAATGATGATACCGACCCAGAAAATAAGGATAAAACTCAAGGCCTATGATCATAAGGTCTTGGATCAGTCTGTGGCAGAGATAGTCAGAACGGCCCGGGATACCGGGGCGAGAATAGCCGGGCCCATTCCGCTTCCGACTTCTATCAGTCGTTGGACGGTGCTGCGCTCGCCCCATATTGATAAAAACTCTCGGGAGCAGTTTGAGATTCGGACACACAAGCGGTTGCTGGACATTTTGGAGCCCACGCAACAGACCATTGATGCCCTTATGCAATTGGAGCTTCCTGCGGGGGTTGAGGTCGAAATCAAACTATAAAAGGTGGGTTGAGTCATGGCGGTCATTGAGGGACTGATGGGGAAAAAGTTGGGAATGACCAGGATCTTTACCGAAGATGGGACGGTCATTCCGGTGACAATTATTGAAGTTGGTCCGTGTGTTGTTATCCAGAAAAAGACGGTAGATCGAGATGGTTATAATGCCCTCCAGCTTGGCTTCTGGCCCCAGAAGCTTTCCAGACTCAACAAGCCCATGATTGGTCACCTCCGCCGGGCCGGGCTGGATCAGGGGTTTCGCTATATTAAAGAGTTTAAGGTTGATGATCCTGAGGCCTTTGAGCCAGGCCAAGCCCTGACGGTAGCAGATTTGGGGCTCTCTCCTTCAGAGAGAATCAAGGTTACCGGTACTAGCAAGGGAAGGGGCTTTTCTGGTCCGATTAAGCGCTGGAATTTTAGACGCCAGCCCATGAGTCACGGTGCCAAACAGGTTCATCGGAAGCCGGGATCAAGCGGGGCTTCTACCTTTCCGGGGCGAGTGATTAAAGGCAAGAGAATGCCTGGCCACTATGGGAATGAGCGGGTAACGATCAAGAATCTTCTCGTGGCTGACGTGCTACCAGAGAAGAATCTCATCTTGGTCAAAGGAGCGGTTCCTGGTCCGGTAAATGGGCTTCTTATGATCTACAAACAGCGCTAGGGGTGGCATCATGGCAGTTTTAGACGTCTATAACGTCAAGAAGGAAAAAGTGGGGCAAATAGAGGTTAGTGATGATATTTTTGCCCGCCCGGTAAAGGAAGGGGTTATTCATCAGGTGGTTGTCTGGCAACTGGCTAAAAGAAGGGCTGGGACCGCCTCCACTAAAACCCGCGGAGAGGTATCTGGTGGGGGACGCAAACCTTGGCGTCAGAAGGGGACTGGCCGGGCCCGTCATGGTAGCATTCGTTCTCCGATCTGGGTAGGAGGTGGGGTAGCCCATGGGCCCAAACCTAAGGATTGGAGCTTTTCCCTGCCCAAGGGAGTTCGGCGGGCGGCCCTTAAGATGGCTCTTTCGGCCAAGTTAGGGGGGGACAAACTTTTGGTTATTGATGACTTTGCTCTTACAGAAATAAAAACCAAAAGGTTTGTCGAAATACTCCGCAATCTTGGGATAGATAATGCTTTAGTAGTTACTCCGGAGGCTGACGAGAAGCTGGAAAAGTCGGCCCGAAATCTGCCAACAGTTAAGGTTTTGCGTACTGAAGGGCTCAACGTTTATGATATCGTCCGTTACGAATATCTGATTCTTCACCGTGATTCTATTCCCAAGATCGAAGAGAGGTTGGCGAAGAAATGAAGAATGCACGGGATATCATTATTCGGCCACTGATCACCGAAAAGGCCCTAAGGCAAAAAGAGGAGGCCAATCAGGTCTGCTTTGAGGTAGCCAGGTCGGCCAACAAAATAGAGATCAAAAAGGCTGTGGAAGAAATCTTTAAGGTGGCCGTGGAGGATGTTCAGACTATAGTTGTCAAGGGTAAGCCCAAACGCCTGGGGCGTTTTGCTGGCCGGCGTTCCACGTACAAAAAGGCTATCGTTCGGTTAGCTCCCGGTCATACTATTGAGTTTTTTGAGACTGTTTAGGGGGTAATTTATGCCCATTAAAAAGTGCAAACCGACATCTCCGGGAAGGCGCTTTCAGACCTATCTGGTGGATCCGGAGCTCTCTAAGAAAAAACCAGAACGCAGTTTGGTTGAACCGCTTAAAAAAACCGGCGGCCGCAATGTCTATGGACGGATTACTGCCAGGCACAGGGGCGGGGGGCATAAGCGTCTTTATCGTAAGATAGACTTTAAACGCAACAAGGATGGGGTTCCAGCCAAGGTGGCTGCCCTGGAATATGATCCTAACCGTTCCGCCCGAATTGCTCTGCTTCACTATGCCGATGGCGAGAAGCGTTATATTTTGGCTCCCTTGGGACTTAAGGTGGGAGACGTGGTGATGAGCGGGGAGTCGGTGGAGATCAAACCGGGCAATTGTTTGCCCCTTAAAAATATCCCTCTGGGCACTCTTGTCCATAATATAGAGCTTCGTCCCGGCAAGGGGGGGCAGTTAGTTCGTTCGGCCGGAGCTGTGGCCCAGGTAATGGCTAAAGAGGGGCCTTATGTCCATATCAAACTTCCCTCCGGGGAGATCCGTCTTTTCCATCGGGAGTGTCGGGCCACAGTAGGACAGGTGGGTAACCTGGATCATGAAAATATCAGTATTGGTAAGGCCGGGCGTTATCGCTGGCTGGGTTGGCGCCCCCATGTCCGGGGAGTGGCTATGAATCCGGTGGATCATCCCCTAGGTGGAGGTGAAGGACGCAGTTCTGGAGGACGCCATCCGTGTTCTCCTTGGGGGCAGCTAGCTAAAGGTCTTAAGACCAGAGGCAAGAAACCTAGTGACAAATTTATCCTCAAGCGTCGTAAGTAACAGGGGTGTAATCTATGCCAAGGTCGAGAAAAAAAGGCTTTTTTATTGATGAACATCTTCTGAAAAAGGTTCAAAAGGCTCGTCAGACCGGGGACACCCGGGTTATCAAGACTTGGAGTCGCAGATCGACCATCATCCCTGAGATGGTAGGGATGACCTTTGCCGTGCATAACGGCCGTAAGTTCATCCCGGTTTATGTGACGGAGAATATGGTTGGTCATAAACTGGGAGAATTTGCCCCCACTCGGACTTATCATGGGCATGCGGCCGACAAGGGTAAGGTTAAGGGCAAAAGGTAAAAAGCGAGGTGTCTGCTATGGAGGCTCGGGCGACAGCCAAATATTTGCGGATTTCTCCCTATAAGGCCAGGTTGGTGGCTGATGTAGTGCGTGGCAAGCCGGTGGGAGAGGCCTTGTCAATTCTCAGGTTCATGCCTAAAAAGGGGGCCCGGCTAGTAAAGAAGGTGCTAGAGAGCGCCATTGCCAATGCGGAGCAGAATCCTCAGATAGACGTGGATTCTCTTTACATCAAGAGGATTTATGTAGATGAAGGCCCCAGACTCAAGCGTTACCAGCCGCGGGCTATGGGACGCGCTTTTCCTATCATTAAGCGTCTTAGTCATATTACGGTCATCTTAGATGAAAAGTAAGGAGGAGTGCTTTGGGTCATAAAGTCAATCCTATTGGTTTAAGGATTGGGATCACTCGAAATTGGGATTCCCGGTGGTATGCGGAAAAAGATTTTCCCCATTTGGTCTATGAAGACTATAGTATCCGGCGCCATATCAAGAAGAAGCTCTATCATGCTGGTATCTCTCGGATTGAGATCGAACGGGCGGCCAATAAAATCCGGATCAAGATTCATACTGCCAGACCGGGTATAGTTATCGGTAAAAAGGGTGCGGAGATCGAGGCCCTGAGGCAGGAACTCCAGAAGATGACCGGCAAGGAGGTCTTCATTGATATCCAGGAGGTAAGGCGGCCTGAGCTAGATGCCCAACTGGTGGCTGAAAACATCGCCCTTCAGCTTGAGCGGCGTATCTCCTTCCGCCGGGCTATGAAGAGGGCTGTGGGGCTGGCGATGCGCTTTGGTGCCGGCGGGATCAGGGTACAGTGCGCTGGTCGTCTGGGCGGTGCGGAGATAGCCCGGCGAGAATGGTATCGTGAGGGACGGGTTCCTCTTCATACCCTGAGGGCTGATGTAGATTATGGTTTCGCCGAGGCCTTCACCACCTATGGGGTTATTGGGGTAAAGGTGTGGATCTTCAAGGGCGAGGTTCTTCCAGAGAAGGAAGAGCACCTAGAGCTGAGAATATAGAGAGGTTATAGCCATGCTTCAGCCGAGAAAGGTCAAATACCGTAAGAGGCAAAAGGGCCGGATGCGAGGGGTGGAATCCCGGGGGTATCGCTTAACCTTCGGGGACTATGGCCTGAAGGCTTTAGGAGCCTGTTGGCTTACGGCCCAACAGATAGAGGCTGGGCGTATTGCCATAACGCGGTGCGTTAAGAGAGGGGCTAAAGTTTGGATTCGTGTCTTTCCTGATAAGCCCATTACTCGTAAGCCTGCTGAGACCCGGATGGGTAAAGGTAAAGGAGCCGTTGACGGTTGGGTGGCGGTAATTCGTCCCGGCAGAATCATCTACGAGATTGAGGGGGTCTCTGAGGAGTTGGCCCGGGAGGCTTTAAGGTTAGCCGCCCATAAGCTCCCTATTCCCTGTAAAATTATTTCACGGGAGGAGCTCCTATGAAGGCGGAGGATCTTCGGGGTATGTCAGAGCAGGAGCTGAGAGAAAAGGAGCAGGAGCTGAGAGAGGAGCTGTTTAATCTTCGTTTTCAGAAGGCCACCCATCAGCTTGAGAACCCTATGCGGATAAGGGAGATAAAAAGAGATATTGCCCGGATAAAGACCATCCTCCGGGAGAGAGAACTAGGTCTGAGGTAGCAGAAAGCCATGGCGGAAAAGAGACAGACATCAAGAAGAACCTTTATAGGCACGGTAGTCAGTAACAAAATGGACAAGACGGTGGTGGTGATGGTGGAACGTCTGGTCCGCCATCCAGATTACGGAAAGTATATTCGGCGCCGCAAAAAGTATATGGCCCATGATGAAGAAAACGCCTGTCAGGCTGGAGACCGGGTGCTGATCGAAGAGACCCGACCCCTTTCTCGTCGGAAAAGGTGGCGAGTCCGCCAGATCCTCGAAAAGGCCAAAGTGATCGAGTAGATAAGGGGTACAGATATGATTCAGCAGGAAACCTATCTTAATGTAGCTGATAACTCGGGAGCCAAAAAACTTCTCTGTATTCGGGTTCTGGGAGGTACCAGGCGTCGTTATGCCCGTATTGGCGATGTCATTGTGGCCTCGGTTAAGGAGGCCCTTCCGAATTCAAAGGTCAAGAAAGGGGATGTAGTTCGAGCCGTTGTTGTTCGGACAGCGAAAGAAACTCCCCGTTCCGACGGGACATATATCCGCTTTGATGAGAACGCCGCTGTGCTTATCAACCAATATGGTGAGCCTGTGGGAACCCGTATTTTTGGCCCGGTAGCCAGGGAACTTCGGGCCAGGAATTTCATGAAGATCATCTCCCTTGCCCCTGAGGTTCTGTAGGAGGAGTCTATGGCCAGAGTTAAACTTCATGTTCGCAAAAACGATCGGGTTCTGGTCCGTCGGGGTAAGGATCGGGGCAAGATCGGTCGAGTGTTGGAAGTCCTGCCGGATCGTCAGCGGGCAGTAGTTGAGGGGGTAAACATTGTTAAAAGACATATGAGGCCCACCCCCTACTCTCAAGGTGGTATTGTCGAGAAGCCCGCTCCGGTTCATGTTTCTAATTTGATGGTTGTTTGTCCCAAGTGCATGAGAGGGGTGCGCATCGGGAAGAAGTTTCTCGAAGACGGGACGAAGGTCCGCATCTGCAAAAGGTGCGGTGAGATAATCGAGGCCAAGGAGTAAAGTTTATGCCGTGGCTAAAGGAAGTCTATCAGAAAGAGTGCGTTCCCAAATTGATGGAGAAGTTCGGCTACAAAAACCCCATGGAGGTGCCGCGGCTGGAGAAGATAGTTCTTAATATGGGGTTGGGTGAGGCCATTCAGAATCCCAAAATCATTGATTCGGCCATGGCAGAGTTGGGCATGATTGCTGGCCAGAGGCCAGTAATCCGTCGGGCTAAGAAGTCCATTGCCGCCTTTAAGCTGCGGGCCGGAATGCCCATCGGGGTTTCGGTTACTCTCCGCAAGGGCCGGATGTGGGATTTTCTCACCAAACTTATTCACGTGGCCCTTCCCCGGGTGAGAGACTTTAGAGGGGTTTCTCCCCATTCTTTTGATGGCCGTGGCAATTACACCTTAGGGGTGAAAGAGCACATCATCTTTCCCGAGGTTGACTATAACACCATCGATAAGGTGAAGGGCATGAATGTGACAATTGTCACTACAGCTGAGACCGACGAAGAGGCTAAGGAGCTTTTGACCCTTTTGGGCATGCCCTTTAAAAGATAGGAGGTAGAAGTGGCCAGGACATGTCATATGGTTAAGGCTCGTCGGGAGCCAAAGTTTGCTGTCCGGAAACGTAATCGGTGTCCTATTTGTGGGCGCCCAAGGGCCTTTTTGAGAAAGTTTGGTTGTTGTCGTCTGTGTTTTCGGAGACTTGCCTCTGAGGGAAAGATCCCAGGGGTAAGGAAAGCCAGCTGGTAGGGGTGAAGACCTATGTCCATGACGGATCCTATAGCCGATATGCTCACCAGAATTCGTAACGCCTGTATTGCAAGGCACGAATATGTAGATGTGCCGGCCTCTAAGATGAAGCTGGCTATTGCTAAGATCTTGGCGGAAGAGGGCTACATCGCCGGCTATAAGTTTATCAATCAGCCCCCTCAGGGGACGATCCGGATTCAGCTTAAATACAATGCCGATCGAAAGCCCATCATCGCCGGACTTAAAAAGATCAGTAAGCCGGGCCGTCGGATTTATCGGGGCCGGGATGAGCTTCCGCGGGTCCGGGGTGGTTTTGGCATTGCCATCATTAGCACTTCTAAGGGTATCATGACCGATCATCAGGCCAGGAAGATCGGGGTCGGCGGCGAGGTCATCTGCGCTGTCTGGTAGGCAAAGGAGGGATAAGATGCTTTCGCGAATCGGACGCAGACCTATACCGATCCCAGACGGGGTCAAGGTAACCTTGACGGAAAAAGAGATCGTCGTCGAGGGCCCCAAAGGTCGTCTCACTAAGCCTCTCCATCCTTTAGTAGAGGTAGTGATAGAGGATGGACAGGTTAAGGTAAGCCCTCGTCAGATCCGCAAACGACTTCGTCGCAAAGCCGGGGCTTTTCAGGGACTTTACCGGGCCCTCATTAACAATATGATTACCGGAGTGAGTAAAGGTTTCCAGCGAAAACTTGACATTGTGGGTCTGGGATATCGGGCTGAACTTAAAGGCCAAACACTGGTTCTTAACGTAGGTTATTCCCACCCGGTTGAGTTTTCTCTCCCCGAGGGGGTTTCTGCTAAGGTTGAAAAGGGCACCGGAGAGGCCCAGGCTCATATTGTTTTGGAAGGGATTGATAAAGAGCTTGTTGGTCTCACGGCGGCCAAAATAAGGGCTATAAGGCCTCCAGAGCCTTACAAAGGTAAGGGAATCCGCTACTCCGATGAGGTTATCCTTCGTAAGGCCGGGAAGGCTGGTAAATAAGAGATAAACAGAAGTCGGCAGGGAATAAAACCTCTGTCGCGGTGAGGTGAGACATGGTACGGACAAATAAAAAGTTTCTGGCGCGGCTGAGAAGAAAGAGGCGGGTTCGTAAAAAGATTTTTGGTACGGCGGAACGACCTCGGCTTTCTGTATTCCGGAGTGCTAA
The DNA here is from genome assembly GCF_011207455.1 of Thermosulfuriphilus ammonigenes. Taxonomy (GTDB): domain Bacteria; phylum Desulfobacterota; class Thermodesulfobacteria; order Thermodesulfobacteriales; family ST65; genus Thermosulfuriphilus; species Thermosulfuriphilus ammonigenes. Next base: position 645,007 of record NZ_CP048877.1, on the reverse strand, counting down.
GCATATCTATGCCCAAATTATAAACGATGAAGAGGGTCGGACTCTGGTAGCGGCTTCTACTCTGTCTAAGGACCTGCGGGCCAAAGTAAATGAACTTAAAGGTCAAGGAAAGGTAGCCCAGGCCCGTCTGGTAGGAGAATATCTGGCTCAAATGGCTCGGGAGAAAGGGATCACTAAGGTCTGTTTTGATCGAGCGGGCTATCGCTATCATGGTCGGGTAAAGGCCCTGGCTGAGGGGGCAAGAGAAGGCGGATTAGAGTTCTAAAATAGGAGGTAGGGCTTTGGTAGAAGGAAGAGAGAGCTTGGAGAATTTGATCGAGAAGATCATTTTTATAAACCGGGTGGCCAAAGTTCATAAAGGGGGCCGACGTTTTCGCTTTGCTGCCATTGTAGTTGTAGGAGACGGGAATGGCCGGGTAGGCTATGCCTTGGGTAAGGCCCCTGAGGTTCCTGACGCTATCCGTAAGGCGTTGGATAAAGCCAGAAAGAATATGGTTGAGGTCCCCGTGGTTCAAGGAACCATTCCCCACGAAGTTCTGGGAGAGTATGGTTCGGCTAAGGTAATTCTTAAGCCCGCCTCTCCGGGTACGGGAGTTATTGCCGGAGGTGTGGTTCGGGCCATTATGGATGCCGTAGGAGTCAAAGATATTCTCACCAAGTGTCTTAACAGCACCAATCCCCACAATGTGGTCAAGGCTGTCTTTAACGCCTTTTCCCAGCTCGAAAGCGCCGAGATGGTCGCTCAAAAGCGAGGCAAATCTATAGAGGATATTGCCGCCTAAGGAGGCCCTCTCTTATGGATAAGGTTCTTAAGATTACCTTGGTTAGAAGCCCCAATGGGCGTCCGAGAAAGCATCGGGAGACCCTTAAGGGGTTAGGTCTTACCCGGACTAACAAGACAGTTACCTTACCGGATACACCGTCTGTAAGGGGTATGATAAATAAGGTCCGCCATCTTTTGAAAGTTGAGGGGGAAATATGATCAGTCTTTCTAATCTTAAACCCTCCCTGGGGGCACGAAAGAAGGCCAAGAGAGTAGGTCGGGGGCCGGGGTCAGGGCACGGTAAGACCTCCTGCCGCGGGCAGAAAGGACAACGCTCTCGGACGGGAGGAGGCGTTCCCCCCTGGTTTGAGGGTGGTCAGATGCCCCTGATTCGTCTTCTGCCCAAGCGAGGTTTTAATAACGCCCGTTTTCGGACTGAATACACAATAATCAATCTTCGGGAAATAGCGGCTAAATTTTCTGAAGGTGCGGTGGTAGATCTTGAGGCCCTTAAGGAGGCCCGTCTGATTAAAGGACGTTCCCTCCGGGTGAAGGTTTTGGGGGAAGGGGAAATATCATTTCCTATAACCCTTAAAGTCCACAAAGCCAGCCGTTCGGCCCAGGAGAAGATTCGGGCTGCCGGGGGCCAGGTGGAGTTGCTGGAGGGTTAAGTTAATGGCAGCAGGCATTCAAGGCCTGAGCAATGTCCCGGAGCTACGGCGTCGGATTCTTTTTACCCTTCTGGCCCTGGCTATATATCGTATAGCAGTTCAGGTCCCGACGCCGGGGATTAACGCCGATGCCTTAATGGCCCTTTTTAGCCGAGCCGGGAGCACTCTTTTTGGCTTTGTAGATATGTTTTCTGGTGGGGCCTTAAGGCGCCTTTCGGTCTGTGCTCTGGGAATTATGCCCTATATCAGTGCTTCCATTATCTTACAATTGCTTACAGTGGTAATTCCGGCTTTGGACCAACTAAAGAAAGAGGGGCCTGAAGGGCGCCGGAAGATGGCCTTTTATACCCGCTATCTTACTGTGGCCATCAGTCTTGTGCAGGGAATGGGTATAGCTATTGGTCTGGAGAGCATGACGGGCCCCAATGGTCAGATGATTGTTCTTAATCCTGGTTGGGAATTCCGGCTGATGACCACTCTCACCCTAACCACAGGGACCGTCTTTCTTATGTGGTTGGGTGAACAGATTACCGAGCATGGTATTGGTAATGGCATCTCTCTTATCATCTTTGCCGGAATTGTGGCTCGTATGCCTTCGGCCATCATCAATACCTTCCGTTTGATGAGAACCGGGGAGATAAACCCGGCCTTGATGCTCTTTTTAGTAGTGATGATGGTCGCGGTAGTGGCCTTTATTGTTTTTATGGAACGGGCCCAACGGCGTATCCCTATCCACTATGCTCGCCGGACGGTGGGGCGGACAGTCTATGGCGGGCAGACTACCCATTTGCCCCTTAAGGTCAACATGTCCGGGGTTATTCCTCCTATTTTTGCCTCGTCGATTATTATGTTTCCGGCTACTATTGCCAACTTTGTTCCCATGGAGTTTATGCAGACCTTAGCCAATCAGCTCCGGCCAGGGACGCTCCTCTACGAGAGTTTATATGTAGCTCTGATCGTCTTTTTTTGCTTTTTCTACACGGCGATCATCTTTAACCCGGAAGAGGTGGCTGAAAATCTTCAAAAATATGGAGGATATATCCCGGGGATTCGTCCTGGTCGGCCAACGGCAGAGTTCATTGATCGAGTCCTTACCAGGATTACAGTAATCGGGGCAATTTATGTCTCAGCCATTTGCGTTCTGCCGGCCATTTTGATAACCAAATTCAATGTGCCGTTTTACTTTGGTGGTACGGCCCTCCTCATTGTCGTCGGAGTGGCTATGGATACCATGGCCCAGGTTGAATCACACCTGATAACCCGGCACTATGAGGGCTTTATAAAGCAGGGACGGCTAAGGGGTCGTCGCTAAAAACTAAGAAAGGAGGGGGATATGAACATTATTCTTCTGGGACCTCCGGGTGCTGGTAAGGGAACTCAGGCCAAAAGATTGGTTGAGAAGTATGGCATTCCTCAGATTTCTACTGGAGATATGTTCCGGGAACATCTGAAGAATCAGACGGAATTAGGTAAAAAGGCCAAGGAATATATGGACAAAGGTCAGTTAGTTCCAGATGAAATTGTTATTGGTATGGTTGAGGAACGCCTCTCTCAACCTGACTGCGAGAAGGGTTTTATGCTGGATGGCTTTCCCCGCACTGTACCCCAGGCTGAGGCTTTGGATAAGCTTCTTGAGAAGATGGGTAAGAAGATTGATCATGTTATCCTCATCGATGTTCCCGAAGAGGAGCTTGTCAAGAGGCTTACCGGCCGCCGAACTTGTAAGCAGTGTGGGATGATGTATCATGTCATCTTTAAGCCTCCCAAGGTTGATGGTAAGTGTGACGTCTGTGGAGGAGAACTCTATCAACGGGATGACGACACTGAAGAGACTGTCCGCAACCGTCTGAAGGTATATAATGATCAGACTAAACCTCTGGTAGATTACTACGAAAACAAGGGACTGCTGCGTCGTATAGACGGTATGGGAAGCATTGACGAGATATTCGAAAGAATCTGCCAGGTCTTGGGTTAACCGAGTCTGGCCAAATGGCCAGTGATGAAGGGTACAGCTAGAGGGATAATTCTTAAGGCACCCTGGGAGATAGAAAAGCTTCGGGTTGCCAATCAGATAGTTGCTGAAATTTTACTTAAGTTAAGAGAGGTTATCGCTCCAGGAATAACGACTTGGGAGCTTGATCAGCTGGCGGAAGAATGGGTTCGTCAAAAGGGAGCCCTCCCGGCCTTCAAGGGTTATCGAGGGTTCCCTTTTGCCCTTTGTGTTTCTATAAACGAAGAGGTTGTTCACGGGATGCCTTCCAAGGAGCGAGTCCTTAAGGAAGGTGATATTGTCAGCCTAGATTTCGGAGCCATCTACGAGGGGTATGTAGGAGATGCGGCGGTAACAATTCCCGTGGGGCGGGTCTCAGATGAGGCCTCTCGGCTGATAGCGGTGACCAGGGAGTGTTTGGAATTGGCTATTGAACGGGCCCGGATTGGCAATAGGGTTCAGGATATTTCGGCAACTATTCAACGTCATGCTGAAGCGCAGGGTTTTTCAGTGGTTAGGCAGTTTGTCGGCCATGGGGTAGGACGATCCCTTCATGAGGGACCGGAGGTACCCAATTACGGTCGTCCTGGTAAGGGTCCTAGGCTTCAGCCGGGGATGGTAATTGCCATAGAACCTATGGTCAATGTGGGCGGGCCGGAGGTAGAGATTTTGGCTGATGGTTGGACAGCCGTGACTAAAGATCGGAGCCTTTCGGCCCACTTTGAACATTCTGTGGCCATAACTGCCAAGGGGCCGCAAATTCTGAGCCGGCTGGAGGATTAGAATGCCCAAGGAAGAGGCTATTGTAGTGGAAGGGACAGTGGTTGAGACCTTGCCTAATGCCATGTTCAGGGTGGAGCTTGACAATGGTCACAAGGTCTTAGCCCACATTTCCGGACGAATGAGGATGCACTATATCCGTATTCTTCCTGGAGATCGGGTGACAGTTGAACTTTCCCCTTATGATTTGACTCGGGGGCGGATTGTTTACCGGGGTAAGAAGCCCCAGTAAAGGGGGGCTGGTTTTTGGCCAAAGATTGTGGTATTTAGCGGCTCCGGACTACTTGATTTTTGGGGAGGCCCAAGAATGAAAGTTAGAGCGTCGGTGAAAAAGCGCTGTCGTAAATGTCGAATTATTAAGCGTAAGGGTATAGTGCGGGTGATCTGTGAGAATCCGCGTCATAAACAAAGACAGGGTTAAAGGAGGAGGATAGTTTTGCCTCGGATAGCTGGAGTTGACGTCCCAGACAACAAAAAAATTTGTATTGCTCTTACCTATATCTACGGAATTGGTCATACCCTGGCCCAGAAGATTCTAACCCGAGCCGGGGTAGATTGGAATAAAAAGACCAAAGACCTTACTGATGAGGAGCTAACCAAGATCAGGTCCCTTATTGAGCATGAGTACAAGGTGGAGGGTGATCTCCGCCGTGAAGTCTCTATGAACATTAAGCGCCTCATGGATATGGGCTGTTACCGAGGTCTTAGGCACAGATTAGGTCTACCTGTTCGTGGTCAAAAGACTCGATCTAATGCCCGGACAAGAAAGGGACCTCGCCGTTCCATAATCGGCAAGAGAAAGAAGGGCAAATAAGTCTGTGAGGGAGATCTATGGCCAGGAAACGTCGTAAAAGAGAAAAGAAAAATATACCTGAGGGAGTAGCTCATATTCAGGCCTCGTTTAATAATACCATTGTTACCATTACGGATAAGCAGGGCAATACTGTGGCCTGGGCCAGTGGCGGGACAGAGGGGTTTAAAGGTTCCCGTAAAGGGACTCCTTATGCCGCTCAGCTTGCTGCTCAGGCTGCGGCTCGGAAGGCCCAGGATCAAGGGATGCGAAAGGTGGCTGTTTATGTCAAAGGGCCGGGGCCAGGGCGAGAGGCCGCTTTGCGGGCCCTTCAGGCGGCTGGATTCCAGATCACTTTAATTAAGGACGTCACGCCCATTCCCCACAATGGTTGTCGCCCACCCAAGAGAAGACGGGTGTAGTCCTACTTTCTAAGAGAAGGAGGGTTGTGTTTTGGGCCGTTATTTAGGACCAAGGTGTCGTTTGTGTCGTCGGGAGGGAATGAAGCTCTTCCTTAAGGGGGAGCGTTGTTATACGGATAAGTGTTCTTTTGAACGGAGGAGTTATCCTCCGGGGCAACATGGTCAGGCTCAGGTTCGGGCCAAGATGTCTGACTATGGGATCCGGCTTCGAGAAAAACAGAAAGTTAAACGGATGTATGGTCTTTCGGAGAAGCAGTTCCGACGCTACTTTGATGAGGCAGACCGTCTCAAGGGTCTTACCGGAACGAACCTTCTGGTTCTTTTGGAGCGTCGTCTGGACAATGTTGTCTATCGTCTTGGCTTTGCCAGCTCCCGACGTCAAGCTCGTCAGCTCGTTCGTCACGGGCACATTCTGGTTAATGGCCGCAAGGTAAATATTCCTTCCTTTTTGGTGAAGGTGGGGGATGTGATCGAAGTAAGGGAAAAAAGTCGTCAAAACCCCTTTGTTAAGGAGTCTCTGGAGGGGGTAGCCAGAAGAGGGGTTCCCCAGTGGCTGGAACTTGATCCCGATGGTTTTAAGGGAGTGATCAAGGCCCTTCCTGTTCGGGAAGATATTACCTTGCCCATCCAGGAACAGCTCATCGTTGAGTTCTACTCACGATAAAGGGGTGAGAATAGAGGCTTATGTCTGAGCAAAAAATTCCATTTTATCGAAACTGGCGGGAACTAATTAAGCCCAAAGGGCTGGTCATTGACGAAGACAGTCAGCTTCCGGCTTATGGAAAGTTTATCATTGAACCCTTAGAAAGAGGATTTGGGGTTACCCTTGGTAATGCCTTAAGAAGGGTTCTGCTTTCCTCTCTTCAAGGAGCGGCCATTACCTCCGTTAAGATAGACGGGGTAGAGCATGAATTTACTAGTCTTCCTGGAGTAGTGGAGGATATCACCGATATTGTTCTTAACCTTAAAGGGGTAAGGATCCGAATGCTTCGGGAAGCCCCCAAGACGATTACCCTTGACAAACAGGGGCCGGGAGAAGTTAAGGCCGGTGATATCCAGACGGATGAAGAGATTGAGATTATGAACCCGGATCACCATCTAGCTACTCTTACTAAAGATGGCCGCCTGAAGATGGAGATGTTGGTCAAGTGGGGTAAGGGATATGTTCCGGCGGAGAGGAATAAAGAAGAAGAGATGCCCATAGGGGTTATCCCTATTGATGCCATTTTTTCTCCTATTAAGAAGGTAAACTTCAATGTGACTCTAGCCAGAGTGGGGCGTATAACTGATTATGACCGCTTGGTCCTTGAAGTCTGGACAGACGGGACTGTTTCTGCCGACGATGCTGTGGCTTACGCCGCCAAAATCCTTAAGGAACAACTCAATGTCTTTATAAACTTTGATGAAGCCACGGCAGAGCCAGCCATCCCTGAAGAGGCCGAGGAGGAGGTTCCTTCTTATCTGGAACACCTAAATAAACGGGTGGATGAGCTGGAGCTTTCTGTTCGTTCGGCTAATTGTCTAAAAAATGCCAATATAAACTACATTGGTGAGCTGGTTCAGAAAACAGAAGCCGAAATGCTTAAGACCAAAAACTTTGGTCGTAAATCGCTTAATGAGATTAAAGAGATTTTGGCCTCTATGGGGCTTAAATTTGGCATGAAGCTAGACAACTGGACTCCTCCAACCCAAGAAAAAGAAGAGACCAAAGAGAAGGAAGGTGCTTCCTAATGAGACACAGGAAGGTGAGTAGAAGATTGGGGCGGACGTCTTCTCATCGGCAGGCCATGTTACGTAATATGGTTACCTCGCTGTTTGCCCATGAGCGGATAATCACTACCGAGGCCAAGGCGAAAGAGCTTCGTCGTTTAGCTGATAAAATGGTTTCACTGGCCAAAAAGGGCACCCTGCATGCCAGACGCCAGGCCTTGGCCGTGATTCGGGACAAGGAGGTCGTTAAGAGACTCTTCTCAGAGATAAGAGAGCGATATGTAGATAGAAACGGGGGATATACCCGAATTATAAAGTATGGTTTTCGTCGTGGCGATGGTGCTCCCCTGGTTGTTATCGAACTGGTAACAGAATCTTTAGCTCGAAAAAGACGTACCCGGCCAAAGTCAGAGGCCACCGTAGCCCCTAAAGTGACTGAGGCTTCCCAGGCTTCAATCTCTAAAGGATCTTCCGAAGAAGAGAAGTCCGAGGTCAAAAGTCAGGCTAACGAGGAGGCTAAAGAGCAGGAATCCCTCCAGAATGAAGAGGTTGAGGTCCAAGCAGAGACAGTATCTGAAGGGGCCGAGGCAGAGGAGGCGGAGGAGAAGGTCGAGGTCCAGGCCACTTCGGAGTCTTCGGAGAAAAAGGAGCCCTAATTCTTGAGTGGTTGACAGCCCTTCACCTAAGGCTATATAATTTAAGTCGCTGAGCGGGCGGGAATAGCTCAGTGGTAGAGCGCCACCTTGCCAAGGTGGATGTCGCGGGTTCAAATCCCGTTTCCCGCTCCATTTTATAAGACTAAAAAGCCGCCACAGATGGCGGCTTTTTTTGTTCTGAAGAAAACTTTTAGCCTTAAGCTTATTTCAGATCAGGTTGTCTTTGAATAAAAATGATTGACAAACATCCACAATAGACTAAATAGGGGCCTCATTTTGGTGAAAGGAGATTTTTTATGAAGCCTGAAGATTGCACTCTCTACCATAGTGGTCTTAAAGGCGCGGAGGCCTTCTTTGGAGAGATGGCCGAAAAATGGGGAGTAAAAGAGTTTGTCTTCACCTGGGAGGGCCGGGTGCCAGATCGGGCCAGAAATTTAATTGTCCTTTCTGAAGAGGAACTCAGACGAGGCGATATAAGTATGGAGCTGGTCTCTCGAATGATGAACCGCAACTATGCCCGACCAGAGAAGATTAGGAGGGTTCTCCAGGTAATTTTTCATATGGTCAACAAGGGCTACCAAGTTTTTATTGTAGGTGAAATCTTAGAGGATGGGAATGTTAAGGGAGGTACCGGTTGGGCTGCCCAGCTGGCCAAACTTTTCAATCGTCCCCTTCATGTTTTTGACCAGAAACAAAAGAGCTGGTTTACCTGGAAGGAGGGCTCTTGGGTAAAAGAGATTCCCTCGATTAGTCACTCTAGCTTTGTCGGTACAGGGACCAGAAACCTTAATGATGAGGGGCAGAAGGCCATTGAGGAGCTCTTTAGACGCTCTTTTTCTGATTAGCTGTCATACAAATAAAACAAAAATAGGGGCGGCCCCTTAAGCCGCCCCTATTTTTGTTGGGTAATCAGTCTTCCACGGTCACAAGTGGTCTTATCTTTTCTAACTTTTTAGAACCGATTCCTTTAACTTTTAGGAGCTCGTCAATGGATTTAAAGGGGCCGTGGGCCTTACGGTACTCTACAATGGCCTGAGCAGTCTTGGGGCCAATGCCTGGAAGAAGCTCCAGTTCGGCAGCCGAAGCCGTGTTGAGATTGGTTCCGGCCAAGGCCCCAGTAGCCAGAAAGAAGACAAACAACCACGCAACGACCAGAGAACGTAAACCTTTCATCTACCCACCTCCTAGATTTAAAAGAATTTAAGAAGGGTTTAGAAACCAATCGGTCTCTTTTGAGAAGTCCTTAAGGCCCTAATTCAGGATTACATAAGTCTGGAGTTAAAGGTTTGAAACAGATTAAATTCTTGACAATTAGAAACCCGGGAGGATTTCTTGTGCTAGGGCGCCTCGGGTGATAGGAGAAGATAAAAAATGGGGAGGAAACAATGGCGAAGATAGGATTCATCGGAGGGGGGCAAATGGCCGAGGCCCTGGTAAGAGGAATCCTGACCGCTAAGGTGGCCAAGGCTAGAGAGATTTTTATCTCCGAGCCTCAAAAAGAGCGCCGGGATTATCTTAAAAAGAACTATGGGGTAATCATTGTCTCCGAGAATAAAGAGATTTTGGCCAAGGTGGAGACAGTTATTCTGGCTGTAAAACCCCAGGTTCTGGCCGAAGTGCTTACGGAGATTGCCCCTGCTGTAGAAGAAAGACACCTGATCATCTCTATCGCTGCCGGGATTCCCCTTTCCTTTTTAGAGTCCAGGCTTCCCGAGGGGACTCGGGTTATCCGGGTCATGCCCAATACTCCGGCTTTAGTTCTTGAGGGCATGAGTGTCCTTTCTCCTGGAGCCTCGGCTACGGAAAAGGATCTAGATCAGGCCCAACAGATCTTTTCGGCTATTGGTGAAGCCCTTTGCCTCCCGGAAGTCTATTTGGACGCCGTAACCGGTCTGTCTGGATCTGGACCGGCCTATGTCTTTGCCTTTATCGAGGGCCTTATTGATGCCGGGGTGAGGGTGGGGTTGCCTCGGCCTCAGGCTGAGAAACTAGTTATTCAGACTGTCCTTGGGGCTGCTCGCTTGGCCAAGGAAACCGGCAAAGATCCTTACCAACTAAAGGCCATGGTCACTTCTCCTGGAGGCACCACTATCGCAGGTCTTCAAAAGATGGAAAAGGCAGGCTTTAAAGGGGTTTTGTTTGAGGCCGTGGAGGCGGCTACCAGACGTTCCCAAGAGTTGGCTAAAGAAGTAAAATGAAGTCCAATGCTTCTGGATGAAGAACATATTCGTCGTGAAAAACACAAGGCTCGGCGCCTGCGGGCTACCAAATGGTGGCGGCGACGTTGCGCCATTGGCCGATGTTATTATTGTGGCCGTCGGGTACCACCTAAAGAATTAACCATGGATCACGTGATTCCTATTTCTCGAGGGGGACTCTCCGTCAAGGAGAATTTAGTGCCCGCCTGTAAAGAGTGTAATAACAAGAAAAAGTATCTCCTACCGATAGAGTGGGAGGAATATCTCTGCAGGATAAGGAGTGGGAATCCTGAGAAGGAGGAATCTTCATGAAAACTGCCTTCTTAAGGGGGCTGCTTTTTTTGTCTTTGTGCCTCTTTTTAGGGAAGGGGCTTGCCGGGGCTGAAACGACTTCGGTGGAAGGGCCTTATACTATAGGCCCCGGAGATGTTCTTGAAGTTTTGGTCTGGCATGAGCCAGATCTTTCCCGAAGTGAGATCATCGTTCGCACCGATGGAATGATCACCCTTCCGCTTGTAAACGATATTCGAGCTGCTGGTCTGACACCGATGGAGCTTAAAGGGGCTATAGAAAAAAAACTTAAAAAGTATATTGAGGTTCCCGAAGTTTCGGTAACGGTAAAGCAAAGCTATAAGGTCTTTTATATCATCGGAAAGATAAACAAACCGGGGGAATATCCTCTGGTTAAGAGATTAACAGTGCTTCAGGCCCTTTCTAAGGCCGGGGGGCTGGCCGAATGGGCCAATGAGGAAAACATCATTATCCTGCGACGTGAAGGGAATAAGGAAAAGAAGCTTCGCTTTAATTACAAAAGGGTAATCCAGGGGGAAGATCTGGAACAGAACATATTCATTCGGCCGGACGATACCATCGTTGTTCCCTAAGATAGCCTTTTAGTGCTGTCTGGAGCCCTATCGCAGGTCCATTCCTTAATTTTAGGATATAACTGGCACTAAGGTCTTCCTTTTGTTAAAAACTTGGGGAAAATCCCCAAGGGGGCAAATATGGTTCATAGACTTGTTTTTTGTTTGCTCCTGCTTTTTCTTTTCTTGACTTTCAGTGTCCGGGCTTCCGAGCTTCGCTTAATGCCTCGGGTTTTCATGTCCGAAGAATATACTGACAATCTCTACCTTGCTCCAACTGGAGAGAAGTCAGATTGGATTACCGTTTTGGGGCCGGGTATCAGCCTGAAACAGGTGACTCAATATCGCAGTCTAGGAGTCGACTATGAACTGGGAATAACCAGGTATAAAAGAGAAGACCGAAATGACTCTACCCGTCAGACCCTGACCATCTTTTGGGATGAGCAACTAAGAGAGCGTCTTTTTATGAACATCTCAGAGATCTTTTATCGGACAGAACAACCTTCGGAGTTTAGATACCAGCCAGATATACTGGCCGTCCGTCGTACCCGGAAGCCTTCTTACCGAAATACTGTTTCGGGAAGGCTTTCTTATCAATTTGCCGAGAAAGGGTTCCTTGACCTTCATTATTCCGATAACCGTTTTGGCTCGGACGATCCGGCTGTAGAGGATAGCCTTCAATACAGCCCCGGGTTTGGTTTGAGATATGGTTGGGGGCCCAGACATGAGGCCGGTCTGGATCTTACCTGGAGCCGGTACGAATATGACACTAAGCCGGGGCAGGAGAGCTGGAGTCCATCATTTTCTTACACTTATCGTTTAAATCCTCATACCTCTGTGGGGCTACAATACTCTTATACCACTATGGACTTTAAATCTTCGGCCCAAAATGACTATGAAACTCATAGTTTTTCGCTATCTTACAACCAATCTCCTACCGAGACTCTGAGCTATAGTTTAAGTTTGGGATATTATCTCAGAGATACAGAAGAGAGCGGCCAAGACAGTAGCCTGACTTACACTTTTAATCTTAATCGAAGATTTGAACACTATAATGTTTCTCTCTCAGGGGCTAGCGGCTACCGTGGACAATATGTCGATGCTGAAAATAGAGGTTTTACTCAGTATAGACGCTTTTCTGCTTCGATCTCAGCCGAATTAGGGCCGTATATTACTGGTCAGGCCTCAGCCTATTATAGCACCCAGGAGTATAAAGACATTAATGACAGAACGGACGATTTTTATGGTTTTTCTTGTTCTATAAAAAGAATGCTGAATCCCAAAATAAATGTTTCTTTGTCATACTCTTATAGAATCAGAGATGCGGAACAATCCAGCGAAGAATATCGGGAAAATAGCCTAATTTTAAGAATAAATTTATCTCATGAGATAAGAAGGTAATGATGGAAGCCAATCAGCAGGCTCAGTTTGATCTTGACAAGTATTTGAATCTTGCCCGTAGAAGGAAGTGGATTTTGATCTTTACCCCTATCCCTTTGCTCATCTTGGGTATTCTTTACTGCTTCACTGCTCCTAAGGTGTACAAAACATCAACTACTATCGTTGTCGTCAGACAAAAAGTGCCCGAAAGCTATGTTCAATCTACCGTAACTGGAGACGTTCAGGAGCGCATTCAGGCCATCTGGCAGGAGATCACCAGCCGGACTAATCTAGAGCGGGTCATCGAACAGTTTGATCTTTACCCGGAGATGCGGGCCAAATATCCTATGGAGACAGTAGTTGAGACCATGCGAAAGAAGATCAAGGTAGAGATACCCCGGAGAAGTAAGGGGAATATTTTTGTTCTCAGCTATGAAGGGAGAGATCCTGTTCTTATTGCTCGGGTGACCAACGCCTTGGCCAACATGTTCATCGAAGAAAATCTTAAACTTAGAGAAGAACAGGCTAGAAGTACTTCGGAATTCTTGGCTCAGGAGCTGGCCCGCATGGAAGCCGAGCTCCTAAAGAGGGAAAAGGCCATCAAAGACTTTAAGAAGAAATACATGGGGGAGCTTCCTGAGCAGCGCCAGACCAACATGGCCATGCTCCAGAGGCTCACCGATCAGCTGGAGATTATTCAGGAGAATATTCGGGCTGCTGAAGACCGGAAGATTCTTCTCCAGCGGCAACTCAATGAGGAGATAGAGCTCCAGAAGCGTCGTCAGAAAGAAGCCTTATCGGCTTCAACCCGGGATGAGACCCGGGAAGGGACCTCGGATGTGGAAATCCTTAAAAAACGCCTGGCCTCCCTTCTTACTCGCTACACTGAGCAACATCCTGATGTCATCAGGCTTAAGGCCATGATCAAAAAGCTGGAGAAAGAGCAAAAGGAAGAGGCTAAAGATTCAAAGACCAAAGATGACAATCAGGTGATCAATCCGGTTATTTTAGATATCAAACGCCAGCTTGAAGCCCTGAATATAGAGCTGAGCAAGCTGCGTTTAGAGGCCAAAGATGTTAAAAAGAAGATTCAGTTTTACCAGAAAAGATTGGAGAATACAGCTGAAAGGGAGCAACAACTTATAGACCTCACCCGAGACTACGAGAATCTCCAGAAGACCTACCAGACCCTTTTGGCCAAAAAGATAGCGGCCGAACAGGCCGAGGCCCTTGAGCGCTATCAGAAAGGGGAGCAATTTAGAATTATTGATCCGGCCCGGGTGCCAGAGAAGCCTTCAAAACCGAATGTAAAGAAGATCTTGGCCCTGACGCTGGTTCTCTCCTTGGGGCTAGGAGTGGGGTTGGCCTTGGCCATGGAATTTCTAAGTAAGGCCTTCTACGATGTAGAACAGGTGGAAACCGAACTCAAGATTCCGGTTATTGCCGCTGTTCCCCTTATCCTTAATCAGAAAGAGAGAAGAAGGCGCTTTTATAAGAACTTGGTCTTTACGGGGATGGCGGTCGTCGGTTACTTGATAGTAGCTGGACTTCTCTTCCTCCTCATTAAGAACAATCCGGGCCTAATTTAATAGCCTTGTACAAAGACTTCTACGGGCTTCGAGAAAATCCCTTTGGTATAGCTCCTGACCCTCGTTTTCTCTACCTTAGTGAGGGACACCGGGAGGCCTTGGCCCACCTGATCTATGGTGTCAGTCAGCGTAAAGGCTTTATCCTTATTACCGGGGAGGTTGGAGCCGGCAAGACCACCCTTATTAACGCCTTTCTGGAAAAAATACCCCAAGAGACCATTGTGGCTCTTCTTTCTAACCCTCGTCTTAATCGGAGGGAATTTTTTACTTATTTAGCCCAGGCCTTTTCACTTCCACGGGCCCCTCAGGACAAAAGCGACTTTATCTTCGTTTTCACCGAATTTCTTAAAGAGGCCTTTCAATCGGGAAAAAACGTTGTCCTCATTGTTGACGAGGTCCAGGCCCTTCCAGAAGGGCTCTTTGAGGAGATTCGTCTTTTGACCAATCTTGAAACCATGCGTCAGAAGCTGATTAATATCATCCTGGTGGGGCAACCGGAGCTTTTGAAGCGTCTGCAAAAACCACACCTTTACCCTCTCAAACAGCGTATTACCTATCACTATCACCTAACGGCCTTAAAAGACCCCTCAGAGGTAGAAAGCTACATCCAGGCCAGATTGGCTAGGGCTGGAGCCGAACGTCTTGACCTTTTTACTCCCGAGGCCGTTAAGCGGATCTACGAGGTAACCCGAGGGGTTCCTCGCCTGATTAATATTCTTTGTGATCATGCCCTTCTTACCGGTTATCTTCGAGAAACAAGATCCATAGGCCTTCCCATTGTTGAAGAATGTGCTCAGGAGATAAAAATTGCTATTGATAACCACAGTCCGACAGAGGAGGTATCTCCCCCCAAAACCTCTCGGAAAAGTAAAGGTCTTATGTGGGGGGCTATAGCCGTTTTGGCGTTTATTCTGATTGCCTTTTCTCTGATTTACTATCCAACCATCCAAGAGTCCTTATCTTCTCTATGGGAAAGACTTTTCCCCTCAGGTTTTCCATAGCCAAAGAGGATTTTCCTGATTAAATTTTCCCTCTAATTTCTTGGGCTCTGGTCTGGAGGGGGTTTAAAAGGAGTCATCTTTTTTTCCGATTCCAGAATCAACAGGTTGGCTCAAACAGGGGGAATTAATGGGTAAAATCGCCGATGCCTTAGAGAAATTTAACCGAGAAAAGAAGACCCCTCTCTCTACGCATTCTATCCATCCCGAGGGGCCGCCTAAAAAGGAAGGGGCAGGGGGAAAGGATCCTTCGGAGGCATCAACCTCTGTTCCCGGGACCGGGGCCCTTGATCCTCGTCTGATTGTTTTTACTCAGCCTCGCTCCCTGGCCAGTGAGCATTTTAAGTTGCTTCGGGCCCGCTTGATAAATCCCCGCCAAGGCCCGGTTCCTCGGGTGGTTATGGTTTCAAGTGCCATGGACAAAGAGGGCAAGAGCTTTGTGGCCGCCAATTTAGCGGCCTCCGTGGCCCAAAGTTTGGAGTATCATGCCCTTCTCATAGACTGCGACCTACGAAAGCCTTCAGCTCATATTTATTATGGTCAGAACAATGATGAAGGGCTTTCAGACTATCTTCAGGGAAGGACCCCCCTCCCTCGTCTCCTTAAAAGACCTCCAGTAGAAAAACTCAGTCTTCTGACTGCTGGTCCGCCTCCCAACAAGCCTTCAGATCTTCTTTCTTCGGCCCGGATGGCTGATCTTATCGAAGAGGTTCGATCACGCTATCCAGACAGATTGGTCATTCTGGATACCACGCCGGTTCAGCTTACCTCCGAACCAGTCAACCTAGCCAGGTTTGTAGATACTGTTATCTTTGTGGTTCGCTATGGCAAATCAAAGCGAGAACTGGTGGAGGATTCCATAGAGAGGCTGGGAAGGGGAAAGATCCTCGGGGTGGTCTTTAACGCCTTTGAGATTCCTCCTCGCAAGTACTCCTACTTTCGAAGCAAAAAGTACTACGGCTACTATGGTTAAGCTCTTTGAACGTTACTACCCGGTAAGGAGAATCCTTTTTTTCTTCGGGGAGACTGTTTTTATTCTGGCCATTATTACCCTGGTCTTCCTCTGGAAGGTTGGAGGAGATCTTTCTTATCTTGATGATTATCACCTTTGGCTGAAGATTTTATTCATTCTAGTCGTCTGTCAGATAAGTCTTTATTACTTTGATCTCTACCGTTTTAAACCTGGAGACAACCTTTTTGAGACCTCAGTTAGGATTTGTCAGGCCCTGGGAGTGGCTTCCATTATTACCGGTTTTGCCTACATAGCCTTTCCCCAGCTTATCCTTCTCCAGGGTACCTTTTTGATCTCTTTAGTCTTCTTTATTATTGCCGCGGTCTCCTGGAGGTTGGTGTATCTCTGGGCTATCAAGAATGACTTTCTCAATGAAAAGGTGGTTCTTTTAGGTTCTGGCAAGTTGGCGGCAGAGATTATAAAAGAAATCAAAAATAACCCCGACTGTGGCTATAAAGTGGTGGCCGTAGTGGCCAACCCTAGCGCCAATGCCCTTGTCGGCAGCCCTGACTTTCGAGATTTACCTGTCTATTCGTTAGAGGAAGATCTCCTTGAGTGTGTTGTTCGTAGCGGGGCGGAGGAGATCGTGGTGGCCCTTGATGAAAGAAGGGGCAAGATGCCGGTGGAGGCCTTGCTTCGTTGTCGGATGGCCGGAATCCCGGTGGTGGAGGGGGAGACCTTCTATGAATTGCTTACCGGAAAGATCCTGGTGGAGAAGATCAACCCTAGCTGGCTTATCTTTGGTGAGGGCTTTCGGCAGTCCCTCCCCCGACGGGTGGCCAAAAGGGCTATGAGCATTGTCTGTAGTGCTATTGGGCTTGTCCTGACCCTGCCCATTATCATCATTGTCGCCTTAGCTATCAAACTGGATTCTCCAGGGCCTGTTTTGTTCGTCCAGGAGCGGGTAGGTAAGGATGGCCGGGTTTTTAAGCTCTATAAGTTTCGTTCCATGAGACAAGACGCCGAGAAAAACGGAGCCAAGTGGGCGGCTCAAAATGATCCACGGGTAACCAGAGTGGGCCGGATTATCCGCAAATTGCGTATCGATGAGATCCCGCAGATGTGGAACGTCCTTAAAGGGGATATGGCTTTCGTGGGGCCTAGGCCAGAGAGGCCCGTATTTGTAGAAAGATTGCGTCGTAAGATTCCCTTTTATGACCAGCGTCATACCGTCCATCCTGGTATCACCGGTTGGGCCCAGGTTTGTTACCCTTATGGAGCCTCGGATGAAGATGCCCTGGAGAAGTTAAAGTATGACCTCTATTACATAAAACATATGTCTCTAGCCCTTGATCTCTACATTATTTTTAAGACCATCAAGATTGTCCTTTTTGGGGAAGGGGCGAGATAGGAGGTTTTATCCATGTGCGGAATTGTCGGTTATGTCGGTCATCGACGGGTGATCCCGGTTCTCCTGGAAGGGCTCAAGCGTCTGGAGTATCGGGGTTATGATTCGGCCGGAATCGCTTGCCTTAATGGAGACCGTCTGCTCCTTAGCCGGGCCCAAGGTAAGCTCATCAACCTTGATGAGAAAACGGCTGACATCCGATCCCTGGCCTCGGGAATTGGTCTGGGACATACCCGCTGGGCCACTCACGGTGAGCCTTCCGAGGAAAACGCTCACCCCCATAGGGACTGCCATGAGGAGTTAGTAGTTGTCCACAACGGAATTATTGAAAATTACCATTCCTTAAGGGAGCGCCTCAAGGGACAGGGGCATCACTTTCGCTCTGACACAGATACCGAGGTCATTGCCCATCTCATAGAGGAGCATCTTTCTAAAGGGTTTGTGGCCGCAGTTTTTACCGCTCTAAAAGAGCTAGTTGGTTCTTATGCCTTGGGTGTCTTATGGGCCAAGGAACCTCAAACCTTGATCTGTGCTCGGAACCAGAGCCCCTTGGTTATTGGGCTAGGGGAAGAGGAGGTCTTTTTGGCCTCGGATATCCCGGCCCTTTTGCCTTGGACCAGAAGGGTGATTTTCCTTGACGATGGTCAATTGGCCGTCCTCAAGCCAGGAGAGGTGAAGATTTTTGATCTGGCCAGTGGTCAAGAGATTTCCAAGAAAGTCCATGAGATCACATGGGACGCCAGCATGGCCGAGAAGGGCGGCTTTCGCCACTTTATGCTCAAGGAGATTTATGAGCAACCCCAGGCCGTTCTTAACACCTTTCGGGGGCGGCTCAACCCGGAGACCGGGGAGATAAGCCTTCCTGAGATTTCTCTTCTTCCTGAGGAGATTCAAAGAATCTCCAAGATCTTTATTGTTGCCTGTGGCACCTCCTATCATGCTGGCTTGGTGGGCAAATATCTCCTTGAGCGCTGGGTGGGGATTCCGGTGGAGGTTGATCTGGCCTCTGAGTTTCGCTACCGTCATCTTCTGATAGACAACCACACTCTGGCCATTCCTATCTCTCAGTCCGGCGAGACGGCCGACACCCTAGCTGGTCTGCGCATGGCCCGGCAGATGGGAGCCAAAATTATCTCTATCTGCAATGTCTTAGGCAGTACCATCACCCGGGAATCTCATGGAACCATCTACACCCATGCTGGTCCTGAGATCGGGGTGGCCTCTACTAAGGCCTTCACCAGTCAGCTTACGGCCCTGCTACTTCTTACTTTCTATTTGGCTCAGGCAAGGGGCACCTCACCTGAGGGTTGCCGTGAGCTCCTGTCGGCCTTGGTGGCCGTTCCTGGTATTCTGGAGAACTGGCTTCCTAAGTGGCATAAGACCAGTGAGGAGATAGCTCAAAGATTTTATAAGGCCCGCAACTTTCTTTATCTGGGGCGAAATATTCATTTTCCGATTGCCCTTGAAGGGGCCTTAAAACTCAAAGAGATCTCCTATATTCATGCTGAGGGTTATGCCGCTGGCGAGATGAAACACGGTCCTATTGCCCTTATAGATGAACAGATGCCGGTGGTGGCCCTGGCACCGAAGGATCATGTCTATGAAAAGATGGTCAGCAATATTGAAGAGGTTCGCTCTCGCAGAGGACAGGTAATCAGTTTGGTAACCGAGGGGGATGAGACACTTCCAGAGGTCTCTCAGGCCACCATCCATCTTCCTCAGGTTGTCCCTGAGGTTTCCCCTATCGTGGCCACGGTACCTCTTCAACTCTTGGCCTATGAGATCGCCGTTACTCTGGGTTGTGATGTCGATCAACCGCGAAACCTGGCCAAAAGCGTTACGGTAGAATAACAGGAGGAGAGATGATTCTGGTCACTGGTGGTGCAGGATTTATCGGTTCTCATTTGATAGATCGCCTTCTGGATGAAGGGCAGGAGGTAGTCTGCATTGACAACTTCAATGATTACTACTCTCCTGAACTTAAACGTTCCAACATTGCCCAGGCCAGTAAGAACCCTCGTTTTCATCTGGAGGAAGGAGATATCTGTGATTTTCCTTTTCTGGAAGCAGTCTTTGAGCGCTATCCGATAGAAGAGATTGTTCATTTAGCCGCTCGAGCTGGGGTACGTCCCTCTATTGCCGAGCCTCGGCTCTATGAAGAGGTAAATGGTTTGGGAACAGTTAATCTCCTTGAGTTGGCCCGGCGATATAAAGTTTCCTCCTTCATTTATGGGGGGTCGTCGTCAGTCTATGGTGCGGCCAGTCGGGTGCCATTTTCTGAGGACGATCCCTGTGATCGGCCAATATCACCTTATGCGGCCACCAAAAGGGCCAATGAGCTTATGTGTTATACCTACCATCACCTTTACGGCATCAAGGTGACGGTTCTGCGATTCTTTACGGTCTATGGTCCAAGACAGCGGCCGGAGATGGCCATTCATAAGTTTACCCGTTTGATAGATCAGGGAGAGGAGATTCCCCTCTTTGGAGATGGAAGTTCCAAGCGAGACTATACTTATATAGATGACATCATTCAGGGAGTTATGGCCGCTCGCCAGAAGGCCTATCCCTTTGAGATCTTTAACCTCGGGGAGTCTCGGACCACAGATCTGATAACTCTGGTCCGGCTGATCGAGGAAAACCTGGGAAAGAAGGCCAAGATCCGCTGGTTGCCGGATCAACCTGGAGATGTTCCTCTCACCTATGCTGACATCTCGAAGGCTCGGCGGATGCTTGGCTACAACCCCCAGGTACCTATTGAAGAAGGTATTCGGCGCTTTGTGGAGTGGTACCGCAAAAACAGAGATAGACTAACCTAAGGGGTGTTTCCATGCACGTTACGGTAGTAGGAACAGGATACGTGGGGCTGGTAACCGGGGCCGGTTTGGCAGATTTTGGTCTTCAGGTCGTCTGTGTGGATAAAGATGAAGAGAAGATAGAAACGCTTCGGTCGGGAGAGATTCCCTTTTATGAACCGGGCCTCAAAGAATTGGTAGACAAAAACGTTCGCGCCAAAAGACTAGATTTTTCTACTGATCTGGCTGAAGCTGTCCGAAGATCACTGGTTGTCTTTTTGGCGGTGGGGACCCCACCTGCTCCTGACGGGGGGGCAGATCTTTCTCAGATCAGAGAAGTGGTTCTTAAGCTGGCCGATATTGTTGATGAATACAAGGTAGTGGTTACCAAAAGTACCGTTCCGGTAGGAACTAATCGCTGGATAAAGCGCCTCTTTGATGAACATAAAAAGAACTCCATAGATATAGACGTCATCTCTAACCCCGAGTTCCTCAGGGAGGGCTCAGCGGTTAAGGACTTCATGTGGCCTAATCGGGTGGTTATCGGAGGGGAGAGCGCCTATGCCATTGCTATAGTTAAGGACATATACCGCCCTCTTTATCTAATAGAGACTCCTTTTGTGATTACCAACCTGGAAACTGCCGAGCTTATTAAATATGCCTCTAACGCCTTCTTAGCCACCAAGATTTCCTTTATCAATGAGATTGCCAATCTCTGTGAGCTGGTAGGGGCTGACGTTCACCATGTGGCCAAGGCCATGGGGCTTGACGGGCGTATTGGTCCTAAATTTCTTCATCCAGGCCCGGGGTTTGGAGGCTCCTGTTTCCCTAAAGATATTCAAGCCCTGGCCAAACTGGCCCGGGATAGAGGATATAACCTTAAGATCGTCGAAGCGGTTATAGAGGTCAATAAAGATCAGCGTCGCCGGGCCGTAAACAAAATTGTTGAGATGTGCGGCGGTGAGGTTACCGGAAAGGTTATTGCCCTTCTGGGGCTCTCCTTTAAACCCAACACCAGTGATATTCGGGAAGCTCCGGCCCTGACTATAGTCGCCGAGCTTCTGGCCCAGGGGGCCAAGCTTAAGGCCTATGATCCAGCGGCCATGGAGGAATTCAAGAGAGTTTTTCCCCCAGAGAAAATCCTTTACTGTGATGATCCCTATCAGGCAGCCGAAGGAGCCGATTGTCTGGTGTTAGTTACGGAGTGGAATGAATTCCGCTATCTGGATCTTAGCCGTCTTAAAGATCTTCTTAAAAGCCCCCGACTGGTTGATTTAAGAAACGTCTATAATCCAAGCCGTATGAAAGAGATGGGATTTCACTACACAGGCGTAGGGAGAGGTTAAATTGTTTTCGTTAACTCCCGGAAAAGGCCAAATTCTCCTTCTCTTTCCTCTCTTTTTACTGGGACTTATGTATTATCCGGTGGTCGTCCACCTGGTGACTGATTGGTGGACAGATGCCAACTATTCTCATGGATTCCTTATGCCTCTGGTGGCGGGATATTTCCTCTGGCAACGCCGGCAAGAGGTCGAACGGGCCTTGGAGAGGCCTCGTCCCAGCTCCTGGGGGCTTTTGATTGTCTTGGGGGGGATGTTCCTTCTCATTCTGGGGCAGGTAGCCGGAGAACTATACACTCAGAGAATATCTCTCCTTGTAGTTCTTTGGGGGGCGTCGCTTTTTCTTTTTGGCTGGTCCCTTTCCAGGATCCTTCTCTTTCCTTTTCTGCTGTTGCTTTTGGCCATCCCCATCCCTTATGTGATCTACAACTCCCTTACCTTTCCCCTTAAACTTTTGGCCTCAAAGATCGCGGCCTGGTCCCTCAGTATTATCGGGGTTCCGACCCTTAGGGAAGGAAACATTATTTATATTCCCAACATGACCCTTGAAGTGGCGGATGCTTGTAGCGGGATTCGATCCATCATCTCCCTTTTGGCTATGACGGTTATTCTGGCCTACTTTGTCTCTGGCTGGCTCTGGCGAGTTCTTCTGGTGGCCTCAGCTATACCCATAGCTATCTTAACCAATGCTTTGCGTATTGTCGGAACCGGTATTCTTTCCTATCACTTTGGACCTGAGGCGGCCCGGGGGTTCTTCCATTACTTTTCCGGCTGGCTGGTTTTTCTTCTTTCCCTGGTCATTCTGGGCGGAGTGTTATTCCTGTTTAGGGGAAGAAAATGACCAGAAGGATTTTAATCCTCACGGCTGTCTTTTTAATTACCTATCTTTTTCTGGAGCACACCTCTGATTCTCTCTCTGTGCCCCCGAAACGTCCTTTAGATCAGTTTCCGTCCACCATTGATGGCTTTGTCCAGATAGCGGAAGATCGTCTTGATGACAATATCATTGCCATTTTGGGGGTGGACCAACACATTCTTCGCACCTATCAGGATCAAGAAGGAACCAGGGTAACCCTCTATATCGGCTACTTTGAAGACCAGAAAGAAGGCCAGATGATCCACTCGCCTAAACACTGTCTTCCAGGCAGCGGCTGGTTTCCTTTGGACTCTCGCCAGGTGGCCCTTTCCCTTGAGGGCCAGGGCGAGATTCAGATTAACCGTCTCCTTTTGGAAAAGTCCGGCCAGAAGATGTTGGTCTACTATTGGTATCAGGGGCGGGGAAGGATTGTGGCCAATGAGTACGAAGACCGTCTCTATCTTTTGTGGGATAAACTTTGGTCACGAAGATCCGATGAATCCTTAGTAAGGATATCTCTTCTTTACAAAGATCAGGCTTCAGAGGAGGCTGCTAGGCGCTTTATAAAGGCCCTTTTGCCGGTGCTTGATGGATATTTTCCCTCATAAGCGGATGGAGGTACCATGAAAGCTTTTACCATTTGGTTTACAGGTCTGTCGGGTTCGGGAAAGACGACTCTCTCCCGTAGGGTTTATTTAGAAATCCGTCGTCGCGGTCTCAAAGCGGAACTTTTAGATGGAGACATTATCCGGACAAATTTCAGTCAGGAGCTTGGGTTCACCAAACGGGAAAGGGATATCAACGTTCGCCGGATTGGCTTTCTCTCCTGGCTTCTCAACAAGCACGGTATAATTAGCGTGGTAGCGGCTATTGCCCCCTATGAAGATACCCGTCAGCAAAACCGCCTTCTTATACCCAATTACATTGAGGTCTTTTGCAGTTGCCCTTTGGAAGTGGTTGAGGCCCGGGATGTAAAGGGCCTCTACGCCCGGGCCAGAGCCGGAGAGATACCACACTTTACCGGTATTTCTGATCCCTACGAGCCGCCGCGCACCCCGGAGGTTGTCGTTCACACCGATCAGGAAAGCGTGGAAGAGAGTCTGAGCAAGATCCTCTCCTACCTTGAAAAGAGAGATCTAATCCCTGTAAAGCCGGTATCTCCCAAGGACTATGCCGAGATAGAAGAGGAGGAACGCCGTCTCCGAAGACATCTAGCCCAGATAGGTTACGCCCGCAAAGAGTGGTAAGCTAGATGCCCCAAGGGGTTATTTTGATCACCATCGATGTGGAGGACTGGTTTCAGGTAGAGAATTTTAAGCCTTACATCTCCTATGAAGAATGGCCCTCTTGTGAGCTGAGGGTCCACAGCAATGTCCGGGAGATTCTTTCCCTCCTGGCTAACTTTGGAGTCAAGGCCACCTTTTTCGTGCTGGGATGGCTGGCGGAGCGGCTTCCTGAGCTGGTGGTCGATATTCACCGGGCCGGCCATGAAGTAGCCTCCCATGGATTTGATCACCGATTGACCTTTGATCTTTCTTCACAGGCCTTAGAAAAGGATCTCCATCGCACCAAGACTATCCTGGAGTCTTTAGGGGTTGAGGTTAGAGGCTATCGGGCTCCAAGCTTTACGGTAAGCCGTGAGCTACTTAAACTTTTGCGTAAAACCGGCCACCTTTACGACTCAAGCCTCAATACCTTCAGGCTCCATGGTCGCTATGGCTATCTTGAGGGGGCCTCGGACCTCCCCTTTAAAACTACTGCTGGGATCCTGGAGATTCCGGTTAGCAACCTCTCATGGGGTAAATGGGTGGTCCCTTGGGGCGGCGGGGCCTATTTTCGCCTTCTGCCGACTTCGGTCTTTATCAAAGGGGTGAGGAGGATCCTTAAAAACCGAGGCCTTTATGTCTTTTATTTTCATCCCTGGGAGATTGATCCCAACCAGCCCCGGGTGCCGGCCTCCTGGGGACGACGTTTCCGACACTACCACAATTTAGCGGCTACTAAACAGAAGCTCAAAGATTTCCTGGCCGCCTTTTCGGGGGAGCGTTTTCTTACCTGTAGCCAATACCTGGAGCTGGTAGAGAAAGGGGGGTAGTCAGGCCTCGATCAAGAGGTCTGACTGAATACTGTCTTCTTAAGCCACTTGAATCCCAGCTTAAGGAGTTCGGTCTCTTCCCTTAAGGCCTTTTCGATTTCTGAGACCTCAAAACCATAGCGAGCGGCAAAATCATCTCTGGCTACCAACTCGGCGAAACGATCCTGGAGATAACAGGCGGTGTAGATGGCATCCAGATCATCGGCTGAAAGAGGAGTGTCGGCCATCTTTTGTCTCAGGAGAATAAGTTCCCCGAAGAGGTCATTCATTTCATGGTAGGGGAGAAGCCCTTGATCGCTGATCCAATCCTTAACCTTCCAGATCCGGTCTTCAAAGTGTCCCTCACAGTGGCTCTCCCGCACGATTTTATAAAGCTCTACCACTTCTCCTGTCTGGCGGTTTCGCATCGTAAAGCGGGCCAGAGGGTAAGTTCGACAGGATGAAGGTCTGTCGTTGTATATCTGGCAGCCCTCTTCGCTAACGAAGGGACAGGTTAGATCAGTCCTCATCCTAAGCCGGACCACCGGAATCTGCGTCAGATCTCCGAGATGCATATCGGTGTATCTTTCCAGAAAATCACTCGGAGAAAGCCCCAGGGCCCTTCGGACCCTTAAGGCATCATAGGGGCTAAGAATAAGGGTTACATCGTGGCAGCAGACGTTGAAACATTTGATCCCGGGATAACAGGCGAACTTGAATTCGTCATCTAGTTTAAGATCTTGGCGGCTTAAGATTGGTTTCTGCATGGCCTCTCCTAAAGAACCAGTCGTCTTTCAGACTTAATACGGTGATCCAGATAATACAAGATGGGGACCACCATTCGAGAAAAGAGGGTAGAGGCCACTTCCCCGGCCATAAGACTGATAGCCAGCCCCTGAAAGATGGGATCAAACAGGATCACAAAGGATCCCACTACCACCGACATGGCTGTCAGGAGCATGGGGCGAAAGCGGATCGCGCCGGCGTCGATAACGGCTTCAGCCAACGGCATTCCCTGTGAGAGACGCAGTTCGATAAAATCGGCCAGGATGATAGAATTACGAACCACGATTCCGGCTCCCGCGATAAAGCCGATCATGGAGGTGGCTGTAAAGAAGGCCCCCATGGCCGCATGGGCGGGAATGATTCCGATGAGAGAAAGGGGAATGGGGGCCATGATCACCAGAGGGGCTGAATAAGAGCGAAACCAGCCCACTACCAACATATAGATAAGGATCATAACCGCCCCAAAGGCCAGGCCTAGGTCTCGAAAGACCTCATAGGTAATGTGCCATTCGCCATCCCACTTGATGGCCCATTCTTTTTGAGAGAAGGGAAGATGGGTCCAGTAAAGCTTAACCGGGTAACCGTCAGGGGCCTTAAGCTCCTTTATGAGCTTGTTCATCTTGAAAATTGCGTAAATGGGGCTTTCCTCTTTACCGGCCACATCCCCGGTAACATAGACCACCGGATGTAGGTTCTTATGGTAGATGGGGTGGGGGACAAGGCCTTCCTCTACTCGAACGATTTCTGAGAGAGAAACCAGCCGTCCGTCTTCAGCCCGGACCTTAAGGGAGGAGAGTTCAGGAAGGCCTGAGCGCTTGGAACGGGGATAGCGGACAACAATATAGACGTCTTCCTTGGCTTCGGGATCATGGAGAAGACCTATTTCCTCGCCGGATAAGGCGGCCCTGAGGACTTCATTTACCCGGGCCGGCATCACCCCCAGGGCCACGGCCTTGTCACGCTCAACAATAAGGCGATATTCCTTCTGGGGGTCGGTCATGTACCAGTCAACATCTACGACTCCCGGGGTTTTTTCAAAGATCTCCCGGACCTTGCGGGCCAGCTCTATCTGTTTTTCGTAGTCCGGACCGTATATTTCAGCCACCAGGGTCTGCAGAACTGGCGGTCCAGGAGGAACCTCGGCAACCTTGATTCGGGCTCCGTATTTTTGGGCTATTTCGGTAAGACCGGGGCGAACACGCTTGGCGATGTCATGGCTCTGGAGCTCTCTTTCTTCTTTGGGAACCAGATTTACCTGGATGTCGGCCACATTGGGGCCAGAGCGAAGATAATAATGACGGATAAGTCCGTTGAAGTTAAAAGGGGCTGAAGTGCCGGCATAGATTTGATAATCGGTTACCTCAGGCTGGCTGAGGAGATACTCCCCTAACTCGGTGGCCACCCGGGTGGTTTCTTCAAGGGTGGTCCCCTCGGGCATGTCCACGATCACCTGAAACTCACTTTTATTGTCAAAGGGGAGCATCTTTACATAGACCACCTTAAAGTAAATAAGGGAACAGGCTCCCAGGAAAAGAACTCCCACCAGGGCCATGAAGGACCAGCGCCAGCGCCAGTCCCGAATGAGGTGGCCCATCATCCAGCGATAGTAGCGGGTAAAGATGTCTTCCTTCTCTTCCTCAAATATCTTTCCCTTCCGGCCTAGGAAATGATAGGCCGTCCAGGGGGTGATGACAAAGGCCACGGCCATGGAGAGGAGCATGGCCACCGAGGCTCCAATGGGCATGGGCCTCATATAGGGGCCCATAAGACCCCGGACGAAGGCCATGGGTATAATGGCCGCGATAACAGTGAAGGTGGCCAGAATAAGGGGGCTCCGGACCTCATTTACAGCGGTGACGATAATCTCTTTGAGGGGACGCCCTCGGTTCTCTGGGAGTCTGAGGTGGCGGACAATGTTTTCCACATCGACAATGGGGTCATCTACCAAAATACCGATGCAGAAGATAAGGGCAAAAAGGGTTACCCGGTTGAGGGTGTATCCATGGAAGTAGTAGATAAACAGGGTGATGGCCAAAGTCACCGGGACGGCTACCAAGACAACCAGAGAGGCCCTCACCCCTAAGAAAAGGGCGATAAGGACGGCCACGGAGACGGTGGCGATAAGAAGATGCTCGATGAGCTCGTTAGATTTCTCTCGGGCCGTCTCCCCGTAGTTTCTGGTTACTGTTACCTGGACATCATCGGGGATAAGATGTCCCCGGAGCTCTTCTATCTTCTCCAGAATTTTTTCGGCCAGCTTGGTAGCATTTTCGCCCTTCCTCTTGGAGATGGCCAGAGAGACTGCCGGATAGAGCTGGCCGGGCTCAGATGATATCCCTTTGGCCCGGGCCGCCGGTCCGGCGGCAAAAAGGACATAGTTCACCGGTTCCTCAGGGCCATCTAAGATCTGGGCGACATCTCTAAGAAAGACCGGTCGTCCCTTGACTACCTTGACCACCGTTTCCTCAAGATCCTTCTTGGTGGCCAGGAAGTTGTCTAACCTTACCGAAAAGGAGTAGTTATTCTGGGAAAAATCTCCGGCGAGACGGGCCTGGTTCTGAAGGCGGATGGTCCGGCTCACGTCGGCCAGGTCAAGCCCCAGGGCATATATCTTCTCCGGTTCTAGAAGCACCCGAACCTGCCGTCTTAGCCCCCCCTTGATAAAGGTCTCCGAGATTCCGGGTATGTTTCTGATTTCATCATCCACCTGGGCTACCAGACGCCGCAGGCTGTAGCCATCGTAGCCCGGTCCCCAAAAGGTGAGAACGACAATTGGGACATCATCTATGGAGCGGGGTTTTAAAAGGGGCATAGAGCAACCTGGAGGAATCCAGTCCAGGTGCTGATACAGCTTGTCATATGTCTTGACCAGACTCTCTTCAGTATCCTGGCCGACATAGAAACGAACCACCGTCAGGGCGCGGCCATTTTCGGCGGTAGAATAGACATACTCTACCCCTGGAATCTCCCAGATTAGCTTTTCCATGGGAGAGATGACCCGGTTTTCGATCTCCTTGGCGGTGGCCCCGGGCATCTCCACAAAGACATCAATCATGGGGACGACTATCTGGGGCTCTTCCTCGCTCGGGGTATTAAGTATGGCAAAAAGCCCCAGGAGTAGGGTCATGACGATGAAGATGGGAACCAGCTTTGAATCAACGAAGGTCTCGGTTATTCGGGCAACCAGACCATGATTTCTCGAATCTTTATGCTGATCCATGGCTATCTACCCAAAACGTCGCCTTCTTTTATCTTTTCAAGGTCGCCGACGATAACCTTCTCTCCCTCATTGAGCCCGGAGAGGATCTCTACATACAGATCATTTCCCCCGGAGTTTGAATATGGAAGTAGCTCTCCTGAGATGAGAGAGAAGGTCTGGCCTGTTTTTACCAGCCGGAGCCTGATGGTTCGGTCTTCTCCCACCACATAGACGGCGGTAAGATCACCCCTTTTGAAAATGGCCGATTGAGGCACTACCAGCGCCTGGCGCGGCTCAAGGGGGACGTAAACCCGGGCAAAAAGCCCGGCCTGTATAGGTATTGGTAGATTTACCTTGATACGAAAAGTTCTGGTCTGAGGAGAAACGTGGTCTACCACCACCTCCACCGGGGCCTTAAGGTTTTTGTTCAGGCTGGGAATAGTCACCACTACCTCTTTGTCTGGAGAAACAAAAGGCAGGAGGGATTCGTCAATCTCGGCCACCAGCCAGAAGCCAGCCTTAAGGTCGTCCAGATAGATAAGGGGCTGGCCCACATTGACAAAACTACCCTGATCCACCAGCCGTCTGGCCACCAGGGCCTCGGTAGGAGATTTGATCTGCGTGTAGGGGAGGAGAGATTCGGTTGCTTTAATGCGAGAGACGGTCTCCCGTTCTTTACGTTCTAAGGCTTGGGCCTGCCTTTTAAGGGCCAGATACTCGGCCTGGGCCCTTTCCAGCTCCTCTTTGGTGGCCGCCTCTTCCTTGAACAGGCGCTTAAAACGTTCAAAATTGCTTTTGGCGTAATTCAGGCGGGCCAGGATGGCCTGTCTCTCTTTTAATATGGCCTCTCGGGCCTCTTTAAGGGCGGCAATCTGTTGACGAATCTGCCGGTCGTCTATGGTCAGGAGAATAGTCCCCGGAGTTACCCGGTCTCCTTCTTTTACGGCCACTTTAGTCACATAGCCTGAGACCTTGGAAGAGAGGACTATTTCGGCCTTGGCCTCTACTGTGCCAGGAAAACTGCGGAAGATGGGGACAGTCTTTGCCTTTACGGTGTACGTTTCTGCCGAAATCTCTCGGCCCTTTAGGGTGGCCGTCCCTTCCTCTTTTGAGCCGCTACAGGCGGCGATAATCACAAGGACGATAAAAGAAATCCAGGTGATCAAGATGCTTTTTCCCCTCATAGGCGGTTCCTTATTTGGGATCTATTTTGGAGTTTCCTCTTTTGGTGAGACCTTAATCTCATCAATGAGAGTCCCGGCGGTATACCGTAACCTTGTCCAGGCCAAGCGCCAGGTATAAAGGGCCTGAAGGTGTTCCAACCTGGCCCTCTTGAGGGCCGTTTGAGCATCAAGGAGCTCGGTGATAATGGTCAGCCCCTGGCGATAGCGCTTCTCGACGATTCTAAGACCTTCTTCGGCCTGGGAGACAGCCTTTTGGGTAACCCCCACCTGGGAGTGAGCAGTCTCTAGATTAAGATAGGCTTCTCGCACCTGATGCCTTATCTGTTGGTTGATATTCCGCTGTCGAGCTTCGGTCTTGAGGAGCTCGGCCCGGGCCTTTCTGAGGGCCGAGACATCTCCCAGGCCTTTGAAGAGATTGAGATCTGCCCGGGCGATGACCATCCAGGCGTCACCTGAAGGGTCTCCGATACCAGCGGAGTTATACTCATAGATTCCTTGAAGATTGATAGCCGGTAAAAATTCCATTTTGGCCTGCTTAACTCGCAGGCGGGCCGCCTCTACAAGAAGGGTAAAGAAAACGGCCTCCGGACGCTGTTTAAGGGCTGTTTCTGTCCACTGCTTAAGGGTAAGCCCCTGAGGATTGATATGAATTTGAGGCCGCCGCGGTTGCCACAGGCGCCCCGGGGGAAGGCCCATGGCCACATTGAGGGCCGAAAGGGCCACCTGAATCCGGTTTTGGGCCGCCAGTTCTTCTTTTTTGAGGCCGGCCAGATGGACCTCGGCCTGTAGGAGGTCACTCTTAAGGGCGGTTCCGGCCTGGTAGCGGGCTTTAACGGTCTTAAGGTTTGCCTCCGCCGTCTCTACCGCCGAAGCCATTACTTGGTGGGCGTCGATGGCCAAGAGCCAATTGAGAAAGGCCTCTTCTACCTGAAGGAGAACTTTCTGCCTCGTCTGTCTTAGGGCCTCGCGGGCCATGGCCTGGCGTATTTTGGCCAGTCTGTAGCCGGTTATCTCCCGGCCGCGATTAAATATAGGCTGAGTAAGAACCAATTCAGTCCGCAGGTTAGTGATGGGAGAGGGGCGATTGAGGCGATCAAGGGCGAAGTCGGATTGATGAAAATCCCGCTGGGAGAGCTTGAAAGAAAAGACTTGAGGCGGACTGTTGGTTCGAATGTAGCTCTGAGAGAGATCCAGACGGGGCAAAAAGTTGCTTCTTGCCAGATCTATCCCTGCTCTGGCAGCCCTTTCTTCGGCCTGGGCGGCCTTGATGAGGGGGTTGTGTTTAAGGGCCAGCTCCCGGGCCTCAGGAAGCCCCAATTCATCGGCCAGAGAAGGAACGGCCAAAGCCAAAGCCAGCATAACTACGGAGATAAGACGACAGAAAAACATGGCCCATTCTTTCCAGATCCACCCCCCGGTGTCAACGTAACTTATAGGCCAAATGTCAGGACCAAAGGGCAAGATAGGTGGTAAAGAGGTTAAAAGTTTATCACTTCCAGTTTTTCCCGAGCCTTTGTTAGTTCCTTCTTTAAGGCAAGTCGGTCTGGCTTTGGGCTTAGACCACGAACTTAAATTCTCCCTTGCCCAGAAGGTCATGGAGGTGGACGATTCCGGCTAGGTGGCCATCTTCGTCTACCACCGGCAGCACGGTGATCAGGTGGCGCTCCATGATCTCCAGGGCCTCGGCGGCCAGGCGTTGATAGAAGACGGTCTTGGGACGGGGGGTCATGATCTCAGAGATCTCTCGGGAGAGGATCTCCCCGTATCGGGTGATGGCCCGGCGGAGATCCCCATCGGTGATGATTCCCTCCAGGTGTCCATCTTGGGAGATTATTAGCACGCAACCAAGGCCCTTTCGGTTCATCTCGGCAATGGCCTCAGACATAGAGGCCGTTTCCTCTACTTTGGGGACGGCCTCTCCGGTAAGCATTATTTCGGCAACCTTGACCTTGAGACGTTCTCCTAAAGTCCCTCCGGGGTGATTACGGCGGAAGTCCTGCTCGGAGAAGTCTTTGAAGGCCAGAAGGGCTACCGCCAGGGCATCCCCCACCGCCAGGGCGGCGGTAGTTGAGGCCGTGGGGGCCAGACCCAGGGGGCAGGCCTCTCTAGGAACACCACAATCTATAACTACGTCTGCAGCCCGGGCCAGGGGAGAGTCCGGGTTGCCAGTAAAGGCAATAATCTTGGCCCCTCGGCCCTTGAAACTGGGCAAAAGGGCGTTTATCTCCTCGGTTTTACCGCTGTTGGAGATGGCCAGAACCACATCTCCGGGAACCACCATTCCCAAATCTCCGTGGAGGGCCTCGGCCGGATGAAGGAACAGGGCCGGCGTGCCTAAAGAGGCCAGGGTGGCCACGATTTTGCGGCCAATGAGGCCGCTTTTGCCCATCCCGGTGATTACCACTCTTCCCGGGGCCCTAAGAATTATCTCCACCGCCCGGACAAACTCATCTCCCAGCTTTTCCCGGACAGTGGCCAAACCTTCTATTTCAATGGCCAAGACCTCCTTGGCCTTGGCCAATATCTCCCCTTTTTTCATTATGGGTGTCGTTCCAGAATGTTTTTGGAAAGGTCAGTTCGGATTTCAATGGGGTATTGGCCGGTAAAGCAGGCCGTGCAAAAGGAACCGTCTTCAGCCCGGCAAGCAGCCAGCATCCCCTCGAGGGAGAGATAATGAAGACCGTCTAGGTCTAGATATCTCTGAATTTCTTCCACCTGATGTCTAGCGGCAATAAGTTCTCCCCGGCTGGGGAAATCTATACCGAAGTAGCAGGGAAATCGGATCGGCGGGCAGGAGATAACCATGTAGATCTTGCTGGCCCCTGCCTCCCTTATGGCCCGAACCCTGGTTCGGCTGGTCGTGCCCCGGACGATGGAGTCATCAACTACCAGAACCCGCTGCCCCCGGATGATTTCCTTAACCGGGTTAAGCTTCACCCGGACCGAAAAATCCCGCATTGACTGGCTGGGCTGGATAAAAGTCCGGCCGACGTAATGGTTCCGGATAACTCCCATCTCAAAGGGCAGACCACTGGCCCGGGCATATCCCACTGCCGCATAGTTGCCGGAGTCTGGAAAGGGCATGACAAAGTCACAGTCAAAGCGGGCCTCTTCGGCCAGCCTTTCTCCCAGAGAGCGACGGATCAGATAGACATTTTCCCCAAAAACGTTGCTATCGGGCCGGGCAAAATAGATAAATTCGAAAATGCACCGGGCCTGGCGCGGTGAAGGGGGTATGGCCTGGATCGACTGAAGACCATCTTTGCCGATAATGACTATCTCCCCCGGCCTTATGTCCCGAAGATACTGGGCCTGAATTAGATCCAAAGCACAGGTCTCCGAGGCCACCACGTAACCCCCGTTCAGGATTCCCAGACACAATGGCCGGAACCCATGTGGGTCTCGGAAGGCTATCAATTTGTCTTCGGTGAGGAGGAGACAGGAGTAAGCTCCCTCGATGGTCTCCATTACTATGGTTAGGGCCTCTTCAATGCCCCGGGAGGCCACTTTGGCCAGGAGGTGGAGGATGATCTCGCTGTCGATGGTAGTCTGAAAAATGGACCCTTGAGCCTCAAGCCTTTCTCTTAACTCCCGGGAATTGGTAAGATTGCCGTTATGGGCGATACCATAGGTGTGCTTGGAATGAGTGACACAGAATGGTTGGGCATTTTTGAGGGCTGAGGCGCCGGTGGTTGAGTACCGCACATGACCCACGGCAATGTGTCCCTTGAGTTGGACGAGGGTCTCCTCATCAAAGACTTCAGCCACCAACCCCATACCTTTGTGTTCCCTGATCTCTCGACCGTTGGAGACTGCGATTCCAGCCGATTCCTGGCCCCGGTGCTGTAAGGCATAAAGGCCGAAGTAGGCCAATTTAGCCGCCTCTCTATGGCCAAAAACACCGAATATACCGCACATTTTTTCCTCCTAGCCCTCATCTTGGAGGGCGGAGTCAGAGTATACCGCCTTCGGTCCTATCTGATAAGCCCTTGGCGTCGGTAATAACATTCGGGTACCCGGCGATAATATTCCTGGAGGGGAACCACCTGGAAACCCTCTTCTTTCATGGCCTTAACGGCCAAGGCCATGGCCTTAGCCCCGGCAACAGTGGTGGCGTAAGGAATGTTGTAGTCCAGAGTGGCCCGCCGGATAATATAGGCATCCTCTTTGGTGCGTTTGCCCAGGGCGGTATTGATGACCAATTGTATTTGGCCGTTCTTGATGAGGTCAACCACATTGGGCCGGCCCTCAGAGACCTTGAGAACCCGCTGATTGGGCACTCCCCGTTTGGCCAGAAAGACGCTGGTCCCCTCAGTGGCGATGATCTTAAAGCCCAGGTCATATAAAAGCTTGGCCGTCTCGACGATAGCTTCCTTGTCTTCGTCCTTAACGGTAATAAAGACTGTCCCCTCGGTAGGGAGCCTTTGACCGGCGGCCAGTTGAGCCTTGGCGAAGGCCAGACCGAAGGACTGGTCTATGCCCATGACCTCACCCGTGGATTTCATCTCTGGTCCTAAAAGAACATCCACCCCCGGGAACCGCCTAAAAGGAAAGACACTTTCCTTGACCGCTACATGGGGCACCCTGATCTCGGAGGTGAATCCCAAATCCTTGAGGCTTCGGCCAAGCATGACCTTGGTGGCCAGTCTGGCTAAAGGCACACCAGTCGCCTTGGAGACGAAAGGTACTGTTCGGCTGGCTCGAGGATTAACCTCAAGGACATAAAGCTCTCCCCCTTTTACGGCGTACTGGACGTTCATTAGACCTACCACCCCGAGCTCTCGGGCCAGAGCCCGGGTAGCCTCGGCGATTTCGTTTACCACCGATGATTTAAGGGTATGGGGGGGAAGCACACAGGCCGAGTCTCCGGAGTGAATACCGGCCTCTTCGATGTGCTCCATGATGCCACCGATCACGGTATGGGTGCCGTCGCTTAGGGCGTCAACATCTACCTCTATGGCATCCTGAAGGAACTTGTCGATCAGGACAGGATGCTCCGGTGAGACCTTAGCCGCCTCGACCATAAAGCGTGAAAGGCCTTCTTCATCATAGACGATCTGCATGGCCCGCCCTCCAAGGACGTAAGAAGGCCTCACCAGGACAGGATATCCTATTCTGGAGGCTACATCCTTGGCCTCCTCCAGGGTGAAGGCCGTGCCATTGGGAGGCTGGATTAGGCCCAGCTTCTCCAGCAGGGCCTTGAAGCGCTCTCGATCTTCGGCCCGATCTATGGCGTCAGGGCTGGTGCCCAGGATGGGCACTCCAGCCCGGGCCAGGGGAACGGCCAGGTTAAGGGGCGTCTGCCCCCCAAACTGGACTATAACGCCCCGGGGACGATGGATCTCGTAGATATGCATGACGTCTTCAAAGGTCAGGGGTTCGAAGTAAAGTTTGTCAGAGGTGTCGTAGTCAGTGGAGACGGTTTCCGGATTGGAATTAACCATGATGGATTCCACTCCCTCCTCTCGGAGGGCAAATGAAGCGTGAACACAGCAATAATCGAATTCGATCCCCTGACCGATACGGTTGGGCCCCCCTCCCAGGATCATTACCGAGGGCCTATCGGAGACTCGAGCCTCGTTTTCTACCTCGTAGGTGGAGTAATAGTAAGGGGTGTAGGCCTCAAACTCGGCGGCGCAGGTGTCCACCAGTTTGTAAACCGGCCTGATGCCCCATTGCTTACGCAGGCTCTCCACCTGGCTGGCCGTCTTTCCGGTGAGAAAGGCTATCTGCTGATCAGAAAAGCCCATTCTTTTGGCCTCATATATGCCTTCCGAGGTGTGGCCCTTTTCCTTAACATCCTTTTCCGCTGCGACGATCTGCCTGATCTGTTCGATAAACCAGGGATCAATGAGGGAGAGGCGGTGAATCTCCTCCGGAGAGAAACCAGCCAGAAGGGCCTCACGGATATAGAAGAGCCGTTGACTGTTGGGAATGCGCAGTCGGGCCTCGAGCTCCTCTCGAGGAATGGACCTTCCCCGGTCAGAGGGGGACTTGCCATCGGCCCCTAAGCCGGCTCGGCCGATTTCCAGCCCTCTTAGTCCCTTTTGAAGGGCCTCCTTGAAGGTTCGACCAATGGCCATGGTCTCACCGACGCTCTTCATGGAGGTGGTGAGCTCATCTTTGGCCTCGGGAAACTTTTCAAAGGTGAAGCGGGGAATCTTAACTACCACATAGTCGATAGTAGGCTCAAATGAGGCCATGGTCTCCCGGGTGATATCATTGGGGATCTCATCCAGGGTGTATCCTATGGCCAGCTTGGCGGCGATCTTAGCGATGGGGAATCCGGTCGCCTTGCTGGCCAGGGCCGAAGAACGGGAGACCCGCGGATTCATCTCGATAACCACCATCTCCCCTGTTTGGGGATGAATGGCAAACTGTATATTTGAACCGCCGGTATCCACCCCTATCTCCCGCATGATAGCCAGGGCGGCGTCACGCATCATCTGATATTCACGGTCACTTAAGGTCTGGGCCGGGGCCACGGTGATAGAGTCTCCGGTGTGGACTCCCATGGGATCAAGGTTTTCTATGGAGCAGATAATGACCACATTGTCCTTGGCATCGCGCATTACCTCAAGCTCGTATTCCTTCCAGCCGATAACTGACTCCTCGAGCATGATTTCATGGATCAGGGAAAGCTCCAGGCCGGCAGCGGCAATCTCTTCCAGATCTTCCCGGTTATATACTACCCCGCCGCCGGTTCCCCCCAGGGTGAAGCTGGGACGAACGATGAGGGGATACCCTAGCTCTCTGGCGATGGCCCTGGCTTCTTCCATGGTCCGGGCAATGCCTGAGCGGGGGATGCGTAGCCCGATTCTCTCCATGGCCGCCCGAAACTCCTCGCGGTCTTCGGCTTTTTTGATGACTTCTGCCGAAGCCCCGATCATTTCAACCCCGTATCTTTCAAGGATTCCCTGTCGGGCCACCTCAAAGGCCACATTAAGACCGGTCTGCCCTCCCAAGGTGGGCAAGAGGGCATCAGGCCGTTCGGCGGCGATGATCTTCTCTACCACCTCGGGGGTGATAGGTTCGATGTAGGTGCGGTGAGCCATCTCGGGATCGGTCATGATGGTGGCGGGATTGGAGTTAACCAGGACCACCTCATAGCCCTCCTCTTTGAGGGCCTTGCAGGCCTGAGTGCCTGAGTAGTCGAATTCACAGGCCTGACCGATCACAATAGGACCAGAGCCAATGATGAGGATTTTTTTGATGTCCGTCCTTTTGGGCATACCTTTTAACTCCTGGCTTTGGAGTTCTATCTGCTTGGTTGACGCATCAGATCTATGAAGCGGTCGAAAAGATAGACGGCGTCGTGGGGGCCAGGGGCGTTTTCCGGATGATACTGGACGCTGAAGGCCGGGACGCTTCGATGTCTGACTCCCTCAACCGTCCGGTCGTTAAGGTTTATGTGGGTTATCTCCACCTCCGGGGGGAGAGTCTTTTCGTCAACACAAAAACCGTGATTCTGAGAGGTGATTTCGATCCGGCCGGTGGTGAGATCCTTTACCGGTTGGTTGGCTCCCCGGTGGCCAAACTTGAGCTTATAAGTGTTGGCCCCAAAGGCCTGGGAAAGAATTTGATGCCCCAGGCAGATACCAAAGATGGGTTTTTGACCTAGGAGTTCACGGGCGGTCTGGACCAGATAGGGTAGGGCAGCCGGGTCTCCCGGGCCGTTGGAGAAGAAGACTCCGTCTGGCGCATAGGCCAGGATCTTTGAGGCCGGAGTATGGGCGGGAACCACCAGGCACTGGCAACCTCGCTGACTAAGAAGCCGAAGCTGATTGAATTTTAGGCCGCAGTCGATGACAAGCACCTTGAGGCGATCGTCATCCCGAAAGCCCTCAGCTGGTATTTGTTGACCATTTTCCCAGAGATAAGGGGCGCTACAGGTGACATCCTGGACAAGATCCCGACCCACTAGACCAGGATGAGACCTGGCCCTTTCTACCAGGGATTTTGGATCAAGATCCTCGGTAGAGATAACCGCCCTCATAGCCCCGTGGATGCGAATCCGCCGGGTAAGGGCCCGGGTGTCAACTCCCTCCACTCCCAAAACGCCCTGAGAGGCAAGCCAATCTCCCAAAGAGCGTTTAGCCCTCCAGTTGGAATAAAAAGACTGGTATTCCCGGACGACAAAGGCCTCCACCTGAATGCGGTTGCTTTCGTAATCTTCATCGTTGACACCATAGTTCCCAATGAGGGGGTAGGTCATGGTGACAATCTGGCCACGGTAGGAGGGGTCCGTGAGAATCTCCTGGTATCCAGTCATGGAGGTGTTAAAGACGATCTCTCCGGCGGCCTCTCCCCGGCCAGTAAAAGACCTTCCCTCAAACACGGTACCGTCCTCAAGGGCAATGAGTGCCTTCATGGAGCCTCCTTTTAGAGAGGTCGGGGCAATATAATCCTAAACAGATCAGAGAGTCAACGAAGACTGCATCTGTCATCAAGAGGTGCAAAAATATTCTCTTCCTTTAAAGGACCAGCTTAAAGTAAAATCTCCCGGAGACAGGCCTGATGGGGGAAAAATGATTTTCCCCAAACTGTGGCACAAATTATGAATGTTTTCTGTTTGGGTTTTAGCCAAAGACCGACTTCCGGAGAGAGGCCTCCCATGGGTGCTAAAGATAGATACACGGGCAGGTTGACTGTATGCGTCTTGGGCATTTTGGGGGTTATTTTGTTCCTCCTTACTCCCCTTGTTGCCGGGGCTCAGCCCTTTAAAGGCTATGATGTCAACACGGAGATTACCTTAGAAGGCCAGGTGGTCGATATTCTACCGGGGAATAAACTCGTCCTTAAGGTAGAAGACAAGACCTATCGACTTATCTTGGGCCCGCGATGGTTTAGCAAAAAGTTAGGGCTTAGACCACGCCCTGGAGACCGACTTCAGATCACCGGCTCAAAGGTCTTTGGAAAGGATGGTCGGATATACATCTTGGGTCGGGTTGTCCGCTGGCACCAAAAAAAATTTTACCTTCGAGATGAGACCGGCCGGCCTCTATGGGGACGCTAATCCTCTTGGGCTATGTCATTTACTGAACCTTCCAGACGCACGCTTCTTTTCCTGTTAGGGCTTCTTTTCTTCTTCACCATCGCCATGGGGGCAGCCATCTATAGCTCTTATCGTTTATCCCTGCGGGCTTCTCAGGATCTTTTGGCCACCCGGGCCGTGGATATTGCCATTGGGGTGGAGTTCCTTCTTCATCGCGAGGGTATCGATAATGTAGTCCTTTTTGAGGAGATTCTCCGCAGTGGCCGCTGGGACGATCTGGCCTTTTTGGCCCTCTATGATGCTGATGGGGAGATCCTCCTTCATTCCAACCCCAACCTTATTGAAGAGGAATACCGGGATCCGACTATTTCTAAAGTATTTGAAGAGCGACGGCCGGTAAGCCATTTTTTACGTCTTCAGACAGGTGAGATGGTTTTTGTCTTTGACCTCCCAGTTCATCTTCAGGGTGGGACTAAGGGCCCCTACTATGTCTTGCGAGTGGCCCTTCATACCTATCCGGCCCGATGGATTGTTCGTCAGGCCCGCCTTCAGGGAATGCTCATGGGGGCCTCGGTTTTAATAACCTGGCTTCTGGGGATAATGGGGTATCGTTCCTGGCTGCGGGGCGAGAGGCTGGCTGAGGAGATGAGGCAGGCCCGGCATCTGGCTGCCCTGGGGCAACTGGCGGCGGTATTGGCCCATGAGATCAGAAATCCTTTGGGAAGCATTAAGGGATTTGCCCAACTTATGAGAGAAAGACTGGGACGGGCCATTTTTGGCACTCGCCCCCTGACCCCAGAGGCCCTGGTGGAGATGCAGGCCGATCTGGCCACCATCGTCTCTGAGGCCTCAAGGCTGGAACAGCTTACCAGGGATCTTTTGACCTATGCTCGTCCTAGCCCGTTAAAGCCCCAAGAGGTGGATCTTACCTCCTTGGTCAGGGAGACGGTTCGTTCTTTTACTTGTTCGGAGGTCTGGGAGGAGAAGACTCCTCAAC
Source organism: Thermosulfuriphilus ammonigenes (assembly GCF_011207455.1). Classification (GTDB taxonomy): domain Bacteria; phylum Desulfobacterota; class Thermodesulfobacteria; order Thermodesulfobacteriales; family ST65; genus Thermosulfuriphilus; species Thermosulfuriphilus ammonigenes. The sequence goes on along the minus strand of NZ_CP048877.1, from coordinate 605,611 downwards.
TTGAAGAAAGTCTGGAAGAGATTCGAACGATCACTGACCCTGAAAAAGTCAAGCAAATCCTTTTTAATCTTCTGACCAATGCCCTTGAGGCCATCTCTCCTGGGGGGAGGATTATAGTCGCTCTCCGTCGGGCCTCAGGACACATTATCATCTCTGTTGGCGACAGCGGGCCGGGGATTGACTCCCAGAGAGCAGGGGAGATTTTCGAACCCTTTTTTACCACCAAGGCCAAGGGAAGTGGCCTCGGCCTGGCTATTGTTAAAAGACTGGCCGGTGTCCTAGGGGGCCAAATTACTGTATATAGAAAGGAAGAATGCACCTTCTTTGAGCTTAGTCTGCCCGAGATGGAGGCCAAGGAGGACGGTGAAGGAAAATTATCGCATCCTGGTGGTGGACGATGAGCCCTCGTTTCTCAACCTCCTGGTAAGTATCCTTCGTGAGGAGGGCTACAATGTCAGGAAGGCCTCCGAGGCCCGGGAGGCCCTTAAGCTTATCGCCCACTTTCTGCCCCATCTGGTGATCACTGATCTCAAAATGCCGGAAATAGACGGTCACCAGCTTATGGAGAGAGTCAGACGCGAGCACCCGGAGATTGATTTCATCGTCATTACCGCCTTTGGATCGGTGGAGTCAGCCGTCAGGGCCATGAAGGATGGGGCTCTGGACTACCTGAGCAAGCCCCTTTCTAGCCCCGATGAGTTGCGGGCGGTGGTAGCCAAGGCCTATGAAAGGTATCGTCTCCTGCGGGAGAACCTGGCCCTTAAGGCCGGGTCTGCTGGTCTTCCCCCTCTTGAAATTGTCTTTGCCGGTATGGAACCTCTCCTTGAGGATATTCGGGCCGTTGCCCCTACCAAGGCTACAGTGCTTCTTCTGGGAGAGTCCGGTACCGGTAAGACTCTGGTGGCCAGGGTTATCCATGAGCTTTCTGGACGTGAGGGTCCCTTTGTGGAGATAAACTGCGCCGCCCTGCCCGAAAACCTCCTTGAGGCCGAACTTTTTGGCTATGAGAAGGGGGCCTTTACCGGGGCCGTAAGGGGAAAGAAGGGGCGTTTTGAGCTGGCCGACGGGGGGGCTGTCTTTCTAGATGAGGTGGCCGAACTTCCTGCCGGAGCCCAGGCTAAACTCTTGCGGGTCCTTCAGGATGGTACCTTTGAGCGCTTGGGGGGGCTCTCCACCCTCAAGGTTGATGTAAGACTCATCGCCGCCACCAATCGCGACCTGACCAAGATGGTCAGGGAAGGTCGGTTTCGGGAGGATCTTTTCTTTCGTCTTAACGTCTTTCCTTTAGAGATTCCCCCCTTAAGGGAGAGAATCCAGGCCTTGCCGGTTATCATCCAGTATTTGCTCAAAGAGATAACAACGGAGCTGGGCAAGGAGATAAAAGACATAGACCCGGAGGGCCTGAAGGCCCTTAAAAACTATTCGTTTCCGGGAAACATCAGAGAACTGCGTAATATCTTGGAGCGGGCCGTTATCTTAAGTCGTGATGGGGTCCTGAGACTGAATCCCGGCCAGGGATCATTAAAAGATGATTCTTTAGAACCCGGGGAGATTCCGGCAGCCAACCTTAAAGAGATCGAACGGCGGGCCATTGAGGCCGCCCTTAAAAAGACCGGGGGGCATCGCCGCCGGGCCGCGGAGCTTTTAGGGATCTCTCTGAGGACTCTTCACTACAAAATAAAGGCCTATGATATTAAACTCTAAAGACCTAAGGCCAGGTTAAGGAGTCTGCCGTGAAGGTCAAAAACTGGATGGTTAAGGAACTGGTTACCATCTCCCCAGAGTCCTCCATCGAGGAGGCCATTCAGCTAATGAAGGTCCATGCCATCAGACACCTGCCGGTGGTAAAAGAGGGCCAAATGGTCGGATTTATTACCGAGAGCGACATTAGGCAATTTCTCTTTCCGGCCATGGTCTCCAAGATGAACATCGGTGACGTAATGATAAAAGACCCCATCACCATCTCCCCTGACGATTCTGTAGAAGAGGCAGCCAGGATAATTTACCGCCATAAAATAGGCGGTCTTCCGGTGGTAACCAATGAGGGAAATCTGGTGGGTATTATCACGGTGACGGACCTTCTGGCGGCCTTTGTAGAGCTCATGGGCCTTCTGCGTCAGAGCTCCCGGATCGACGTTATTCCGGCAACGAAGGAAGGTTCTTTTGAAGAGATTGTCCAGATTATTCGTTCCTTTGGGGTAGAGATCATCTCTATCGGTATGGATACCCAACCCCCTTTTGAAAAGGTTCACTATATTCGTCTTGAGACCTGCGACCTCAGACCTATAGTTTCCGCCCTGGAAGAGGCCGGACACAGGGTTATCTCTGTTCTGGAGTAACCCCCTTGAGGGCGATCCCCTCCAGGAATCAGCTCCTTGAGTTTCTGATCAGAGAATGGATCTTAACCGCCTCTTTTACCGGCTTAATCTTAAGCTCCTTGATATTAAGGAGATTGCCGTCTTACAGCCCGGAAGACTTTGAGATCATTTTTGTTCTGGCTGTCTTTTTGGCCCTCATAAGGGGTTTAGAGGAGGCCGGCTTCTTTGAAGTCATGACCGGTTTCCTTGGAGGAGATGCCTCGGGCCTCAAATTGTTAGGGGCTACCTTTTTCCTTTCCATGGTGGTCACCAATGATGTGGCCCTTATGGCGACTCTCCCTGTGGCCCTTCGTTGTCAGAGCCAAAGGAAGGCCCTCTTAATTGTCTATCTAGCTATTGCCGCTAACGCAGGTTCTTCTCTCAGCCCGTTTGGCAATCCGCAAAACTTATTCATTTACTGGTTTTATGATCTTCATCCAGGGGCCTTCCTAAAGACCATAGCCCCTTTGAGTATAGTCTGCGGGGGTCTTCTTTTGATCCTTGGTCTCATCTTTCTCAGGGGGTTGAGGTTTGAGGCCTGTCGGGACGTTCAATTTAATCAATCCATCGGAATTTATTTGGGGCTTTTTCTGGCCCTTGTGGTTACAATTTTAAAGATTTTTCCCCTTTGGCTAGGCTGGATTGTATTGGCCCTGGCTGTCTTTTTAGATTATCGAGTCATTAAGATTGATTATTTTCTTTTGCTGACCTTTCTTTGTTTTTTTGGCCTTACTGATAATTTGGCCTTTGTCCTGAAATCTTCCATTAAAGAGATAGATCACGTCTTCTGGATGGCTGCCTTCTCCAGCCAGCTTATTAGCAATGTGCCGGCGGCCCTTCTGGGGGCCGATTTTACTCGCCAGTGGCCGGCCCTTCTGTGGGGTGTTAATGTGGGAGGTTTCGGAAGCCTTGTCGGCTCTCTGGCCAATCTTATTGCCTTTCGCTTCTATCTTAAACAATCCTCTTCTCAGGGGCACTTTCTTCTCCTTTTTCATCTCTGGGGCTATTTGTTTTTTGCTTTAGGAAGTGGTCTTTTCTGGTTGCTTTATTGAGTATTGAAAAATGTCTCTGCTGGCCTATGATAGGCCAAACCGTTAGATGAGGAGGTCCTTATGGCCTACAAGGTAGAGAAGACCATAGCTGAGATTAATCAGCGGATAAGAGAGGGTAAGGCCGTGGTGGTTACGGCGGAGGAAATGATAGACATCGTCAAGACCGAGGGGCCGGTTAAGGCGGCCAAGGAGGTGGACGTCGTCACTACCGGGACCTTCTCACCCATGTGCTCTTCGGGAGCCTTTATCAACTTTGGCCATTCTGTGCCGACCATCAAGGCCCATCGGGTCTGGATCAATGGGGTTCCGGCCTATGCCGGCCTAGCGGCGGTAGATATCTACATCGGAGCCACAGAACCATCCGAAGATGACCCCCTTAACAAGGTCTATCCGGGAGAGTTCCGTTATGGGGGAGGGCACGTGATTGAGGATCTGGTGGCTGGCAAGAAGCTCCTTCTTCGGGCTGAGGCCTACGGGACCCACTGTTATCCCCGAAAGTATCTGGAGAAGGAGATTACCCTGGCCGATCTCCCCTATGCGGTGCTTTGTAACCCCCGCAATGCCTATCAGAACTACAACTGCGCCATAAATCTCTCCGAACGAACTATCTACACCTATATGGGAGTCCTGCGTCCTCGAGCCGGAAACGCCAACTATGCCACTGCCGGGCAGCTATCACCTCTTATGAATGATCCCTATTATCGGACCATGGGGCTAGGGACGAGGATATTTCTGGGCGGGGCCCAGGGCTATATCGTTTGGTACGGGACCCAGCACAATCCTGATGTTCCTCGGACCAACAAGGGCGTCCCTAAAAGACCAGCAGGGACTTTGATGGTCATGGGTAACCTGAAGGAGATGAGCCCCCGCTGGATCATGGGAGTGAGTATGTTGGGCTATGGCTGTTCTTTGAGTGTAGGCATTGGGGTCCCCATCCCCATCCTTAATGAAGAGATTGCCTCCTGGACCGGAGTCTCTGACGAGGAGATTTTTACCCAGATAGTGGACTATGGCTATGACTATCCCAATGGCATCAAACGTAACTATGGCGAGGTCTCCTATGCGGAGCTTCGCAGTGGCAGCATCCGGGTTCTGGGCAAGGATGTCCCCACGGTGCCGGTGTCAAGCTACGTAAGGGCCAGGGAAATTGCCGAAATCCTTAAGGGATGGATAAAAGAGGGAAAATTTCTCCTCTCTGAGCCCCAGGAGCCTATCCCGGCTCCGGCCAGCCCATCTTTACTAAACAACAACCAGAAGGGGGCCAAGGAAGCTGAGGAAGAATAACTCGGCCAGAGACCAGCTTCTGGTTCAAAAGATTGCGGCCCTAAAGGAAAGCCTCCTTCGGCTGGCCCCTTTAGTCTTAGCCTTTTCTGGAGGAATCGATAGCGCCTTTGTCCTGAAGGTGGCTGCTGGAGTGCTCCCGCGTGATAAGCTTCTGGCGGTTACGGTGGTTTCTCCTATCTCTCGGAGGGGAGCTCCCGAGGCGGCCCGGGCCTGGGCTGATCGCTGGGGGGTTAACCACACTTACCTTGAGCTTGATCACCTAAGGTGGCTGGAGTTTGTCCGCAATGACTCCCGCCGCTGTTACTATTGCAAACGAAACATGTATGGCCACCTTCTGAATCTGGCCCGAGAAAGAGGTTTCCGGACCCTGGTAGATGGAACCCAGGCAGATGATCTCCAGGAGGACCGGCCAGGGCTGGAGGCCATCCGGGAGCTGGGAGTAAAGACCCCTCTCCTTGAGGCCGGCCTAGACAAAGACGAGATCCTTCGATCATTTTCCCTTATGGAGATGTCTCCTCCCTATCGGTTTTCGGGGCCATGTTTGGCCACCCGCATTCCTACCGGAGTTCCCATCAGTCGGACGGCCCTTGATATGGTGGCTGAGGCCGAAGAGAGACTTTTGCCTTTTGGATTTCAGACCTTAAGGGTCCGCTATCACGGCGAGCTGGCCAGAATAGAAGTCCTCAGGGAAGATTTTGCCCGTCTTATTAACCTGGCCGATGAGATAGTCTATGAGGTTAAAAGGGTGGGGTTTAAATATGTGAGCCTTGATCTTGAAGGCTGGAGACGCAAACTCAAGAAAGAGGAATAGTGGATATTTCCTTTTTCTGGCGGGATTTTTTGGTTGTTTTAGCCCTTTCTTTCATCATTGGTCTGGAAAGGGAAGAAGACCACCTGCGTAAGGTGGCTAAAGAAGAGGAAGATGTTCCCTACTTCGGAGGGATAAGGACCTTTCCCCTTATAGGCATTCTGGGACTCATTCTTTATATCCTGGATCCTGTCCATTTGCTTCCCTACGTTATTGGGCTTGTGGCCCTGGCAGCCCTGCTTTTGGTTAGCTATTGGCGCAAGATGTCTGCAGACCGTACCGGGATAACCAGTGAGACCGCAGCCTTTATCACCTACACTTTGGGCCCCATGGTGGTAGGGAAACCCATCTGGTGGCCGGTAGGGATCACTGTAGCCACAGTGGTTCTTCTCCATTCAAAACCCACCCTTCATTATCTGACCCGGGTCTTTCCTGAGGAAGAACTTCTTACCCTTTCCAAGTTTCTGTTGGTGATCGGGGTTGTTCTTCCCCTTTTGCCCCGGGAAAAGATTCCCTATTTGGAGATAAGCCCTTATCAGATTTGGCTGGCGGTAGTGGCGGTCTCTTCTATCTCGTATGCCAGCTATCTTATCCAGGCCTATGTTTTCCCGGTAAGAGGACTTCTTCTCTCAGGCTTCCTGGGAGGCGTGTATTCCTCCACGGCCACCACGGTGGTTATGGCCAGAAGGATTAAAGGCCCTCAGGCCGTGGGCCCCATTGTTCTGGCCACCGGGGCCATGTATCTTCGTCTGGCGGTTCTGGTAAGCCTTTTCAACCTTTCTCTGGGGTTGACCCTTAGCCCCTATTTTTTGGCTGTGGCCGGCCTGGCCGGTTTGGCCGGTCTCATCCTTGACAGACTCTGTCACTGCCCTTCCCGGAGTACTCCCTCGGATCGTCCAGAGAACCCCCTTGAGCTGACGGCGGCCCTCCTTTTTGCTATTCTTTTTGTGGCCGTGGTGGCCATTACCCGGTGGACGCTCTCACGCTACGGAGAATACGGGCTTCACTATCTGGCCAGTATCATCGGGTTTGTAGATATTGACCCCTTCATTTTAGGTATAATTCAGGGCAAATATCAGGCAGTGGGGCAGCGGGAGATTGAAATGGCCATTGTGGTGGCCTCTATAAGTAATAATCTGGCCAAGGGGCTGTATTCTTTGGTCTTTGGTGGCCTGAGGGTCGGAGGGCCGACCATGCTTGCTTTGGCCTTTGTCTCCGGGGTCCTCTGGCTTTTGACAGTCTGGTTTTAGGAGGGGGCGATGATTGAGGCCTATAGCTTTGGTCAGATGAAAATTGCCGGCAAAATCTATTCTCGAGACCTAAAGGTAATAAACGGCCAGGTGGTTCCCAACTGGTGGCGTAAGGAGGGGCACCGTCTCTTTTCTGAAGATATTGCCGATATTCTCCAGGCCCATCCGGAGTTTTTGGTTATCGGCACCGGTGCCTATGGGGCTATGAGCCTCAGCCCAGAAGTGGAAGAGGCCCTAAAGCGCGAGGCCATTGAGTTTGAGGCCTTACCTACGGGCCGAGCAGTGGATCTGTTCAATCGTCTCTGGCAAGAGAAGAAAAAGGTGGCCGGGGCCTTCCACCTTACTTGTTAAAGCGGCGTTTTTTGAGGAGGTGACCATTAAGTACTATCCACTCTTTCTCAAATTGGCGGGTAAAAAGTGCCTGGTGGTTGGCGGTGGCCAGGTGGCGGCTCGAAAGATAGCCTCCCTTCTTGAGGCAGAGGCTCAGGTCAGGGTGGTTTCTCCCCAGGTCTGTGAAGAAATTCGTCTGGCGGCCCAAGAAGGTCGGCTTGAGCTGGAGATGCGGGGCTATCGTCCGGGAGATCTCAGGGGAATGCGGCTGGTTATTGCCGCCACCGATGATCCAGCCGTCCAGGAGGCGGTCTTCTCCGAGGCCGAAGCCCTTGGAATCCCTTGCAATGTGGTGGATAAGCCGGAGTATTGTAGCTTTATTGTTCCCTCGGTGGTCAAAAGTGGTGATTTAACCATCGCCATCTCGACCTCTGGAGCGAGTCCGGCCCTGGCCAGAAGGCTAAGGGAAGAGCTTGAGGGGTCTTTTGGGCCAGAGTGGGGAAGGTTTCTGGAGTTAATGAGGCGCTGGCGCAGGGAGATTCTCTCTCGAGGTCTTCCGGCCTCTGAGAGGGAGGCCATATTCAAAAAGCTGGCTTACTCTCCTATCCCCCAGTGGCTGGCTGAGGGCAGGGAGGATAAAGTGGCAGAATTCATCGCCCCTCTTGGTTTGAGCCTTCGGGAGTGAAGACCTGCTGGAGATAGGTCATTATGGCCTCTTCTCCACTTAAGATAAGACGCCTGTCAGGCCCCTCTTCCACCATCAAGACAGGGATCCCATAAAGGCCTTGGGCAAAGAGAAACTCACGGGCGGCCTGGGCGGCCGCGACAAGTCCGGCAGGGATGGCCTTCTTCTCGGAAGGAGCACTTCTTTTAAGTTTAAGAAGTAGGGAGAGGGGCTGATCACTTTTGGGGGCCTCTTTGAGGAAAGAACTTAACTTCTCTAAGGCCTCTGCGTCAGTATCTACTGTAGCCAGCCGGAGATTTAGGCCCCCAGGGGGGATTTCGGAGAGCCTTTCAATGACCTTCAGGCAGTGGGGACAATGAAGACTGAAGATCAGAGTTAAACGGGGGAATTCTGGCCCATTGGTGGCCCGAAGACTGTAAAAAACGAAGTTAACCGGGCCCTTAGGGCCCTGGGGCATCTTAAGAAGACCATTGCCGGCAAAGGCCCCGGTCCAGACAGCCAGTCCGGCTACGGCTACGGCAAAGCTTTTAAGACCAAATGAATAAACCAAATGAATGGTGATAAGGACTAAGGCCGTGGCCAGACAGATGAGACAGAGTTTCTGGATCTTAAAAACCTGGAATCCCATAAGAAGGCCGTCAAAGGCCAGGGCCCCCAGAAGGGCTATCTGGGGCAAGGCCTTAAGCCAGGGCCGGGGATAACGGCGGCTAAAAAATATAAGGCCAAAGAGGATCCAGAAGAAAGCCGCCCCTATAGTCATAAGCCCTCGCTCGCCGATAAGGACGTATTCTCCTACCAGGGCACAGACCTCGTTGGGACAGACGCTTTTCCCTTTGTATATCTGAAGGAGAACCTCTGTAGAGAGACCGGCCGCAGCCAGGAAGCAAAGCCCTAGGGCCCAAAGGCCGCCTCTGTCTCCACGGCTTTTGGAGAGTTCAAAGAGGGGTTCCAATCTTGTGGGTCCGGAGCCTCGGGAAGTCATCTCTCTTTGGGGCATATTATCTAGAATCGGCCGCCACCTAAAGGCGGTGAAATTCTGCCCCCCTGATAAAGGGCCTTACTAGTTGCGCTTCCCTAATAACAAAAAACGTCAACGGGTGACAAATTATTTAACAAAATGTTCCTTTCTGACGACAAAAATTTAAGAGAAGCGCCGGATTTTATAACAGGGAGGCAGATGATGGCCCATCTGCTCATTGTTGATGATGACAGGAGCCTGCGCCAGTTTCTGGATATTCTCTTCAGCAAGGATGGGTATCAGGTCTTCACCGCGGAGACAGGCAAAGAGGCCCTTAAGCTCATGGAGAAGCAGCCTGTAGATGTGGTTTTGGCCGATATCAGGATGCCGGAGATGGATGGCCTCTCTCTCCTTAAGGAGATCAAGGGCCGCTGGCCCCAGATTCCAGTGATCATGATCACGGCCTTTGCCTCTATGGATACGGCCGTTTCGGCCATGAGGGAGGGGGCCTTTGATTATGTGACCAAACCCTTTAACCTTTCTGAACTTCGAGAGACGGTGGCCCGGGCCCTCAAGAAGGCCGAAAAGAGCCGCGAGGGTGAGCCTAAGGGGGAGCAGATAGTTCAGTTTGAAGGCATGGTGGCCAAGAGTGCGGCCATGCGCAAGATCTTCTCCCTTCTGCCTAAGGTAGCCCAGGCCCCGTCTAATGTTCTCATCACTGGAGAGTCAGGCACGGGTAAGGAGCTCATTGCCCGGGCCATTCACCGTTTGAGTCCCCGGAAGGATCGCCCTTTTGTGGTTGTCAACTGCGGTGGCATCCCGGCCAATCTCTTGGAAAGCGAGCTTTTTGGTTACAGCCGAGGGGCCTTTACCGGGGCCACCCGGGAGAAAAAGGGCCTTTTTGCCGTGGCCCATGGTGGAACCATCTTTTTGGATGAGATAGGGGAGCTTCCACCCGAGCTTCAGGTAAAGCTTCTCCGGGTTGTCCAACAGAAAAGTTTTATTCCGTTGGGAGAAACCCAGGAGATCGAGGTTGACGTCCGGATAATTTCGGCCACCAACCGGGATTTAGAAAAGGAGGTTCTGGCCGGAAATTTTCGAGAGGACCTCTACTACCGACTAAACGTTATCAGCATTCACGTTCCGCCACTAAGAGAGAGGCGAGAGGATATCCCGGTTTTGGTCCAATATTTCTTAGACAAGTACGCCCGTCAGATGGGTAAAAAGGTTGAGGGCATTTCAGCTTATGCCCTTAAGGCCTTGGAAGAATACGACTTCCCCGGAAATATTCGAGAGCTGGAAAATATCATTGAGCGTTCGGTGGCCCTGGAGACGGGAAGCCTCATCCTGCCCGAAAGTCTGGTTCTTTCCCGGAGCAAACGTCAGGAGGAAGGGGACAACGGCCAGAAGGATTTTCGTATTACTTTGCCAGAGAAGGGGTTGGATCTCGAGGAACTTCTGGCCAAAATAGAGATGGATCTTCTCAAACAGGCCCTTGAACGCACCGGCGGAGTAAAGACCGAGGCGGCCAAACTACTTGGTCTCAACTTTCGTTCTTTCAGGTATCGCCTGGCCAAATACAACCTCTAAAACACCAATGTTTCGTTTCTCGGTTATCAACGCCCTGAAGCTGGTCATTTTACTGGCAGTTCTGGCCGGGGGAGTTGTCCTTAAGGATCTTTTCCATGAGGCCTTCTTCTGGGTGGTGGGCGCCTCCTTTGCCCTTAGTCTGGCCATTTTGGTGGCCTCCAAGATGGGGGTCTCGGCTCATCGTTTGGCCTGGGCCCTTGTTTTGGGAGACTCCTTTCTCATTACCTTGCTAATAGGGGTTAGCGGTGGGCCTCAAAGCCCCTTTATTGTTCTTTACTCTCTGGTGGTCATTATTGCGGCCGTCCTTCTGGGACGCAGTGGCCTCAACCTGACCATGGGCGTGGTGGCCCTGGGTCTGACCATCATTTATTGGCCTCCCCTTCTTAAAGGAGGCCGGGCGATTAGGTCCGAGGAGGTCTTCTTTTATTTTTTGGATCTGGGGGCCTTTTCTCTGGTAGGTCTTATGACCCTGCGGCTCGTTCGAGATATCACTCTTGTCCAGGCCAAGGTTCATCAGAGAGAGGCGGATATCCGGCGACTGGAGAAGATCCAACATCATGTGTTCCACAGCCTTCAGTCAGGGCTCATTATAACCGATGCCCAGGGAAACCTGACCCTGGTCAACCGGCGGGCCGAAGAGATTCTCGGCCGGCCTCTTTCGACCTTTCAGCAAAGGCCCCTGGCAGAGATCATCCCGGAAATGGCTGCTGTCGAGTGTAGTGAACGTCAAGATTTAACCCTTAAACATCCGCAACGGGGAGAGATCATCCTGGGACTTTCTTGCTTTGATATTACCGATGATTCCGGTCAGGTCTTGGGAAGGGGGATCATCTTTCAAGACATTACAGAGATCAAACGCCGGGAAGGACAGATGCGTCGTATCGAGCGCCTGGCAGCCTTAGGCCATATGGCCGATGGCCTGGTTCATGAAATCAGGAATCCTCTCACCAGTATAAGTGGCGCGGCGCAACTTCTAAAGGAGCAGGAACTGGTCTCTGTGGAAGGTCAACCCTTGCTAGAGATAATCCTCCGGGAGGCAGAGCGTCTGGAGTCTTTGTCGGATGATTTTTTCCTTTTCGCCCGGCCGGAGCGAGGGAAACGTCGGATCTTCCATCCGGCTCAGGTGGCTGAAGAGGTCATCTCCTTGGTGGGACGCCACGGTCGCTTTAAGAAAGTCCCGATAGAGAATCTTATCGCCGAGGATTTTGAGCTGGAACTTGACCCTGACCAGTTCCGTCAGGTGTTACTCAACCTGGTGATGAACGCTGTAGAGGCCTGCAACGGTCATCCAAACGGTAGGGTGACCATATCTCTTGATGAGGGCCGGGAAGGGGCCTGGCTGGAGGTAAGGGATACCGGGGGCGGTATTCCCCCGGAGACTCTGGACCATATCTTTAACCCCTTTTACACCACGCGCCCGGAAGGAACCGGCCTTGGCCTGTCTATTGTCCATCGTCTGGTGGAGTCCTGGGGGGGCGACATCCAGGTAAAAAGCCAGGCCGGTGAGGGCACAGTCTTCCGAATCTTTATTCCCCGGTCCTAAGGGTGGATCTTACTTTTGAGTTCCTCAAAAAGTTTTTTGGCCTCCGGAGAGAGATGGGTTGGAACCCGAATCATGATCTCGGCATATTCATCTCCGCGACCACCTCTGGCCCGCGGGAGGCCCTTACCCTTTAGGCGAAACTTTTGGCCGCACTGAGTGCCCGGGGGGATCTTCATTTTTACCTGACCATCTATAGTGGGAACGACCACCTCGCCCCCTAGGGTGGCGGTAAAGATGTCTACCGGCACTTTGACATAAAGATCATCTCCCCGACGTTCAAAGAGGGGGTCAGGCCTGATGACAAATTGGACATACAGGTCCCCCGGAGGCCCTCCCATTATTCCTGGGGCACCCTTGCCCGGAATGCGTATGGTGTCTCCCTCCTTGACCCCGGGGGGAACTTTGATCTTTATCCGCTCCCGGTGACCAGAGACCCCTGTTCCGCGGCAGGTGGGGCAAGGTTTTGTCCTTATTCGACCACTTCCCCCACAGTGGCTGCAGATCTGGATCACCCTCATTCCCTTCTGACGGATATCCTTCTTGCCCTGTCCCCCACAGGCCGGACAGGATGAGCCAGTATCAGTTGGATCCAGCCCCTGCCCCCCGCAGGTGGGACATGGACCTCGGTAGGGGACCTCGACCTCTATTTCTCGGCCTAAAGCGGCATCCCGCAGGTCAACCTCCACCCGGGCCATGATGTCCTCTCCCCGCCGGGGACGATGACTTCTGGTCTCAAATCCGAAGAGGTCTTCGAACAGATCGGCAAAACCTCCGAGACCACCCTCCTCAAAAAGACCCGAGAAATCATAGGCCGTTTCACCCTCAGGGGTGGTGAAGGTGTGAGCCGAGGCCGCTTGGCGTAGCTGATCGTATTCGGCCCTCTTTTTGGGGTCAGAGAGGACCTCATAGGCCTCATTTATCTCTTTAAAGCGCCTCTCAGCCTCTTTGTCTCCTGGGTTTAGATCCGGATGATATTTTCGGGCCAGACGCCGGTAGGCCTTTTTAATCTCCTCCTGAGTGGCCTCGGGAGAGACGCCTAAAATTTCATAAAGGTCTTTCTTGATCATGGTTTTTTTACCCGGTTTACTAAGTATCTTCTTTGGGCTAACTTTCGGCAAAAGACTATAAGCTTTGTGGCCCGGAAAAACAATGCCGGATTCTCTGGAAAACCTGATCCCTTCCCCGCCTCTGGCCGAAGGAGCCCTGGAGACCGACGAGACTCTTGAGCCCCGGGTCTTTACCGTCTCCGAGCTAACCCGTGTTTTAAAAGATCTTTTAGAAGGGGCCTTCCCCTTTGTGTGGGTGGAAGGAGAGGTCTCCAATCTACGCGTTCCCTCTTCTGGGCATGTCTATTTTTCTCTCAAGGACGAGATGGCTCAGATCCAGGTGGTCCTCTTCCGCCGGGAGGCGGCAAAGGTCCGCTTTCCCCTTAAGGACGGGCTTCGAATTCTCTGTCTGGGAAGACTCAGCCTTTATGAGCCTCGAGGACAATATCAACTTATTGCCACTATTGTTGAGCCCCGGGGGGCCGGGGCCATGATGATGGCCTTTGAGGAGCTTAAAGAGCGTCTGCGCCGTGAAGGTCTCTTTGATCCCTCCCGCAAAAAATCACTACCCCTGGTTCCCTCCAGGGTGGGTTTAATTACCTCCCCTACAGGGGCGGCGGTTCATGATTTCTTGAGGGTTTCGAGGGGGCGCTTTCCGGGGGGGCAAATTATTATTTACCCTACCAGGGTCCAGGGCCAGGAGGCAGCCGGCGAGATCTGTCAGGCCCTGGATTTCTTTAACCTTCATTTGCCGGTAGATGTTATTGTCATCTGTCGAGGCGGTGGGTCCTTAGAGGATCTCTGGGCCTTCAATGACGAGGCCCTGGCCCGGGCTGTAGCCCGGAGCCGGATTCCGGTGGTCTCCGCCGTAGGGCATGAGGTTGATTTTACCATCTGCGATTTTGTGGCCGATCACCGGGCTCCGACCCCTACAGCGGCTGCTCAGATGGTCTTTCCGGATCATGGTGAGCTGAAAGAACGCCTCAGGGCCTTAGAACGACGTCTTCAAGACCTCGTATTAGAAGGGCTCAGGGGGCACCGGCAGACCTTAAAAGTCCTTACTCTAAGGCTCAAAGATCCCCGGCGACGTCTGGTGGAAAAAAGGCTACGCCTTGAGGCGGCCACCTCTGCCCTTGAACGATCTATAGTCAGATATCTGGCCACCAAGAAGGCCAGGCTTAAGGCCTTAGAGCATCGCTTAGAGGCCCTTAGCCCTTATGGTATTCTGTCCAGGGGATACAGCCTGGTAGAGATTCTGCCTCAAGGCCGTCTTCTTACCGAGGCGGATCAGGTGCGTCCGGGAGACCTTCTAAGATTAAAGCTCAAAAAGGGCAGGGTTTTATGTCGCGTTTTGGAATCTCAGTCCTGATAGTTTGCCTCCTTTTATCTGCCGGGGCTAAGGCTATAGAGGCTCCCTCTGCTGTGGCTCCGGGCGAGGCCTTTCTGCTAAGGGTGCCCGGGAGGGCAAAAGAGGCCTGCTTACTTAAGCATTGTTTTCCTCTGGTTTCTCTGGGACCCGAAGCCCGGGGATTTGTGGCCGTTCCCTACGGAGCTTCTCCTGGGCGGGCCGTCTTAGAGGTACATTTTGCCTCTGGGAAGCGGGCAAGGGTGGGGCTGAACATTATCCCCAAGACCTTTCCTGAGGAACACCTTAAGCTCCCCCCAAAGATGGTCACCTTTGATAAAAAGACCCTGGCTCGGATAAAGAGAGAAAGGGCCAGGTTGCTTGAGGCCCTCAAGCCCGTGACCAGGGAGGAACCTTATCTCGGCCCCTTTGTTCGTCCTGTGGAGGGGCGTCTCTCCAGCCCCTTTGGGCTTAGGCGTATCCTTAATGGACAACCCCGAAGCCCTCATATGGGAGTGGATTTTGCCGCCCCTGAAGGCACTCCAGTAGTTGCCTTTGGCGATGGTCAGGTGGTTTTGACGGGAGACTTTTATCTCTCCGGGCGCACTGTGGTCATCAATCATGGTCTAGGTCTTTACAGTATTTATTGCCACCTTAAAGAAATCGTGGTGACCGAAGGGGATAAAGTCCGCCGGGGGCAGCGTATAGGCCTGGTGGGTCGTACCGGCCGGGTAACCGGGCCCCACCTTCACTTTGGTGTCTCACTGACGGGGCTTCGGGTGGATCCCCTAAGCCTCATTACTTTAAGACCATTTTCGGTCAGGAAGGAGACTTCCCATGGAACTGAAGGACTTTGAGGCCGGGCTCCAGAGCCTGGAGAAGATTGTCTCCGAGCTGGAATCAGAGGGCCTTTCCCTGGAGGATTCCCTGAAGAAGTTTGAAGAAGGCATCAGGCTTTCGCGAGCCCTTAATCAGATGCTTGATGAGGCCGAACGAAAGGTAGAGCTGCTTATTGGCCAGCCAGATGGTCAGGTAGAATTTATCCCCTTTCCTGAGGAATCCGGTGAGTAGTTCCGACCTTATTCGCTATCTTTCTTCCCTTAAGGCTTTGGTAGATGAGGCCCTGGATCACTATCTCCCTCGCCCAGAGGGTGGGGCGGCTCCGGTGATTGAGGCCATGCGTTACAGCGTCTTTGCCGGGGGGAAACGCCTTCGTCCCATCCTTCTTCTTACGGCAGCGGCCACAAAAAACGAAGACCTGAAGGTCTATCTGCCAGCGGCCTGTGCTCTGGAGTGTATTCACACCTATTCCCTCATTCACGATGATCTCCCTGCTATGGATGACGATGATCTGCGGCGCGGCCGTCCCACCTGCCACAAGAGGTTCGGAGAGGCCCTGGCCATTTTGGCTGGGGATGCCTTGCTCACCCTGGCCTTTGAGCTCTTGAGTCTTAAAGAGCTGGTAGCCAGGGTTGGGCCCCTGGCGGCCCTGGAGACCATCTCCCTTGTGGCTCAAGCTGCTGGTGTGGCCGGTATGGTGGGGGGACAGACGGCGGATATTCTGGCCGAAGGTCGAGAAATTGCCCCTGAAGAGCTTAAGTTTATTCACTTCCACAAGACGGCGGCCCTCATTCAGGCCTCGGTGGTTGCCGGGGGGGTTCTGGCCGGCTGCAATAGCCGGGAGCTGGGAGCCCTCCGGCTCTATGGGGAGAAGATTGGCCTGGCCTTCCAGATCGTTGACGACATCCTGGACATCACCGGAGATGAGGCCTTGTTGGGTAAACCGGTAGGCTCTGATCTTAGACACGGCAAGCCCACCTATCCCCAGATGTTCGGCCTCCAGGCCGCTAGAGATCAGGCCTATAAGTTGGTCAGCGAGGCAGAGAAGGCCCTCGAGCCTTTGGGAGACAGAGGTGATGTCCTTAAGGCCATTGCCCGGTATATTGTAGAGAGAAAGATGTGAGGTGAGACGAGCATGACCAGGATCCTTGACCGCATCGATAGCCCAAAGGACCTTAAAAGACTTCGTCTCCCAGAGCTTAGAGAATTGGCCCGGGAGATCAGGGAGACCATCATTCAGACGGTCTCCGAAAACGGCGGCCACCTGGCTCCTAACCTGGGGACGGTGGAGCTTACCCTGGCCATTCATTATGTCTTTGATGCCCCCCAGGATCGCATAGTCTGGGATGTTGGCCACCAGGCCTATGCCCACAAGCTGGTTACTGGCCGAAGAGACGTCTTTCACACCTTGCGTACTTATGGAGGAATCTCTGGCTTTCCCAAACGTTCTGAAAGCCCCTATGATGCCCTGGACACCGGCCACTCCTCCACCTCCATTTCGGCCGGTCTGGGTATGGCGGTGGCCATGGAGCTCCAGGGAAAGCCCGGGCGGGTGGTGGTGGTTATCGGAGACGGCTCTATGACCGCGGGCCTTGCCTTCGAGGGCCTTAATAATACTGGCCATATCCGCAAGAATCTCATCGTCATTCTAAACGACAACGAGATGTCTATCTCTCCCAACGTGGGAGCCCTTTCGTCTTTTCTTTCCCGTAAGCTTACCGGGAGGGTGGCCACTCGGGTGAAAAAGGAGCTCGAGGGCTTCTTCCGCAATCTTCCCGGGGGAGACCAGATCGTTCATATCCTCAAAAGGAGCGAGGACACCCTTAAGGGGTTTCTTACTCCGGGAATGCTTTTCGAGGCCCTTAATTTTGAATATGTTGGGCCCCTGCCCGGCCATCGGTTAGATGTGCTCATTCCAACCCTTAAAAACGTCAAGGAACTAGAGGGGCCGGTTCTGGTTCATGTCCTCACCAAGAAAGGCAAAGGATACCCTCCGGCCGAGGAGGAACCCGAACGTTTTCATGGTCTAGGTCCCTTTGATGTGGTCACTGGCCGGCCGCGGCGTAAAGGGCCTCGGCCTCCGGATTACACCCAAGTCTTTGGGCAGACTATGATCCGGCTGGCGGAGGAGGAGCCTCGTCTGGTGGCCATTACTGCGGCCATGCCTACCGGAACAGGGCTTAAGGACTTTGCCCGGCGGTTTCCGGAACGCTTCTTTGATGTGGGCATCTGTGAACAGCATGCGGTTACTTTTGCTGCCGGCCTGGCCATTGAGGGGCTTATCCCTGTCTGCGCTATTTATTCTACCTTTTTGCAGCGCTCCTTTGATCAGATCATTCACGATGTTTGTTTGACCAAACAACACGTAATCTTTGCCCTCGATAGAGGGGGGATTGTGGGGGAAGATGGCCCTACCCATCAGGGGCAGTTCGACCTTTCTTATCTCCGCCTGATCCCCAACATGGTGGTCATGGCCCCCAAGGACGAAAATGAACTTCAGCACATGCTCTACACGGCTATGGTCTACCGAGGTCCCATTGCCCTTCGCTACCCTCGGGGCTCAGGGGTGGGGGTAAGTCTGGATTGGGAGCTTAAGGCCATCCCCATCGGGCGGGCTGAAGTGCTCCGGGAGGGGCAGGATATCCTTGTCTTGGCCATTGGAGCCACCGTTTGGCCGGCCCTTAAGGCGGCCGAGGAGCTTTCCTCTCAGGGGGTCTCGGTTACGGTGGTCAACGCTCGCTTTGCCAAACCCCTTGATGAAGAACTAATTCTGGATCTGGCCCAGGGTCATGATCGTCTGATGACCATTGAAGAAAACAGCCTTATCGGAGGTTTTGGTAGCGCCGTGGCCGAACTCCTTGCCGATCGGAGACTCTCTGTTCCCTTGATGCGCCTTGGGATTCCGGATGTCTTCGTGGAACACGGCTCCCCGGCCATCCTTCGGGATAAACTGGGACTTACAACCCCCAAAATTAAAGATTCCATCCTGAATTTTTTAAGCAGTGAAGGTCCGAGGCTCATTGTCTCGCCAGCGTCTTGACAAACTTCTTGTCCAACGGGGGCTTTTTGAGAGCCGCCAGAAGGCCCAGGCGGCCATTATGGCCGGTCAGGTCTTCGTGGAGGGACAAAGGGTTGATAAGGCCGGCGCCCTGGTTCCTGAAGAGGCTAGAGTAGAGGTCAGAGGGCCGGTTTGTCCTTATGTGAGCCGAGGAGGCCTAAAGCTGGAGGCGGCCATTGAGGCCTTCGGGATTTCGGTTGCAGGGAAAAGGGCCCTTGATGTGGGAGCTTCCACAGGAGGGTTTACCGATTGTCTTCTTAAACGGGGAGCCGCCCGGGTCTATGCCGTGGATGTAGGTTATGGCCAACTTCACTGGCGTCTGCGTCAAGATCCCCGGGTGGTGGTTTTGGAGCGAACAAACGCGCGCTACCTACGCCTTAAAGACCTGGGGGAGTTAGTTGATCTTGCGGTAATCGATGTCTCTTTTATCTCTCTTACCAAGATAATACCGGCGGTCAAAAAGCTGGTTGTCCCAGGAGGGGACATCATCGCCTTGATAAAGCCGCAGTTTGAAGTGGGACGAGGAGAGGTGGGCCGTGGTGGGGTAGTGAAAGACCCCCAAAAGCACCGGAAGGTCATCTCCCGTTTGCAAGACTTTTTTGCCGCCGAGGGGCTGGAGGACAAAGGGCTCATCCCCTCTCCTATATTGGGGCCTAAAGGGAACCGAGAGTTTTTGATCTGGCTCAAGGTACCAGCCTGAAGAAGGAGGTAATCAGGTGGACAGATTGAGGGATAAAACTTAACTTCAAACTTGCAGAAGACGATATTTCATGTTATGAAATTCTTTCTGTCTAAAAACAAAAGACAGGTGGTGATTTTTAACATGCCCAAGAAGGACTCTAACAGAGCCAAGAAAAAGGTCAAGGAGAGACTCCTTGAGGCATCCCAGGGTGGGGCTTTAACCTACGAGGCTCTAAATGAACTTCTTCCTGAGGACATCAAGGATCCTCAGGAGATAGAAGAGATATTTGATTTTCTTTTTCGGAACAATATTCAGGTGGTTGATGCCCCCGAAGAGGGGAATAGTATCTGGCTTCAGAAGGTTGAACAGCCACAAGCCCCGAAGGCCCCCGAGGAAGAGGCCCCTGAGGAGGAGGTCCACGAAACGGAGGAGATCACCAGTGCCTACCTCCGGGAGATGGGGCGTTACCCCTTGCTGACGCCGGAGCGTGAAGAGGAGCTTTCCCGGATTATCCGTGGGGGGTTTCAGTTTATAGTTAAGTCTATAGAAGAGTGCTCCTTAGAGCTTCCAGAGATCGAGGCCCTCAAGAAGCAGATAGCCCTCTGGCGGCATCGAGATCCGGGGCTCAAGCCCAAGAAGAGCCATCTGAACATCATGCTGCGCAGTCTTCGGGAGATAGCCAGGAAGCACCCCCAGGAAAAGGGGCTCTCTGAGCTTCTGGCAGCGGTGGAGGCCCGGGCAGCAGAGATAGAAAAGGCCAAAGATGAGATGATCAAGGCCAACCTCCGTTTGGTGGTCTCCATTGCTAAGCGCTACATGAATCAGGGCCTTTCTTTGGCCGATCTCATTCAGGAAGGCAACCTGGGGCTTATGCGGGCTGTCTTTCGCTTTGATTACAGCAAGGGCAACAAGTTTTCCACCTATGCCAGTTGGTGGATTCGGCAGGCTATTACCCGGGCTATTCTGGATAAGACGCGCACCATTCGTCTTCCGGTCCACTTTTTGGAGCTTCGGAGCCAATTCTTTAAGGCTTGGTATGAGCTGGTCAAGGAGCTTGGCCGAGAGCCAACTCCAGTGGAGATAGCCGAACGCACTGGTCTGCCCCAGGAGAAGATTCTGGCCATTTTGGAGGCCAGCCGGGAGCCGGTCTCTTTAGAGACTCCAGTGGGAGATGAAGATTCAACCCTGGGTGATTTTATCGAAAATCAGACCTCGCCTTCTCCCTATGAGAAAGTCCGAGATAAGGAGCTTACTGAGAAGATCCGAAGCATTCTTTCCACCCTTTCTCCCCGTGAGGAGAAGATTATCAGGCTCCGCTTTGGTATCGGTGAAGATGGCGAATATACCCTCGAGGAGATAGGAAAGCGCTTTGGGGTCTCCCGGGAGAGAATCCGTCAGATAGAAAAGAAGGCCC
This sequence comes from Thermosulfuriphilus ammonigenes, assembly GCF_011207455.1. Classification (GTDB taxonomy): domain Bacteria; phylum Desulfobacterota; class Thermodesulfobacteria; order Thermodesulfobacteriales; family ST65; genus Thermosulfuriphilus; species Thermosulfuriphilus ammonigenes. Next base: position 585,369 of record NZ_CP048877.1, on the reverse strand, counting down.
TCAATCGTCTCCGTCACAACACCCGCCGCGATCACCTGAAACACTTCTTTGAGTAAAATTGGATTCCATCCTCAAGAAGGGGGGCCAAGCCCCCCTTTTTATTTTTCTTCTTGACTTTTGTTTTTAGTTCTTCTATTTAAGAATAAATCTAATTTGAGATTTACTTAAATTTAAGTATTAACAATTATTGCTTAAGATTTTTGAAAAATAAATCTAGGTTTGGAGGTTTAGATGTTTAAAAGAGCGTTTTTTGTTTTAATGTTTTTTCTCTTTTCTCTTTCTTCCCTCTGGGCTGAGCCTCCCCTGGGGCTACCACCGGTTCCTGTTCCTGAGGACAATCCTCTGACTCCGGCTAAGGTGGCGCTGGGCAAGGCCCTTTTTGAAGACAAACGCTTTAGTGCCGACGGGACGGTAAGCTGCGCCACCTGCCATCGACCGGATTTGGCCTTTGTAGATGGCCTCCCTGTGGCGGAAGGGATAAGAGGCCTTAAGGGGACTAGAAATACGCCTACAGTAATAAATGCGGTCTATTACACCAGCCAATTCTGGGACGGTCGTCGGGCCACCCTTGAAGAGCAGGCCAAGGATCCGCTGCTCAACCCCGTGGAGCATGGTCTCACCAGTCATGATCAGGTGGTAGAGATCGTCCGCAAAGATCCCGACTACCAGCGTCGATTTAAGGAGGTCTTTGGGGTTGAGACCTCTTCTATCACTATTGACCATGTGGCCAAGGCCATTGCTGCCTTTGAGCGGACGGTTATTTCTGGTAACTCTCCCTTTGATCGCTATCTTTATGGTGGAGACCAAAACGCCATTTCGGAGGCGGCCAAAAGAGGATTTGAGGTCTTCAAGGGTAAGGGGCGTTGTCAGAGTTGTCACACCATTGGCGAGCGTTATGCCATATTTACCGACAACAAGTTTCACAATCTTGGGGTAGGTTTTGACAAGATAGCTCCCCGCCTCCGGGAGATCGTCAACCGCTATCGGCAGATGAAACAGGCCGGTGGCTCCCTTGACGAGGCTGTTTTGAGCAAGGTGGAGATTTCAGAGCTCGGCCGTTTTGCCGTGACCCTTAACCTTTCTGACCTTGGGGCCTTTAAGACACCAACTTTGCGGAATGTGGCTGTTACCGCCCCATATATGCATGACGGAAGCCTTAAGACCTTAGAGGAAGTAATTGAGCTTTACAATCAGGGTGGGGAGAAAAACCCCTTCCTGGCCAGTGGTATCAGGCCTCTTAACCTTACCGAACAGGAAAAGGCCGATCTGGTGGAGTTCCTAAAAAGCCTCACCAGTCCGGAGTATCAACATCTACTCAAGAAGTAGGAAAATCATAAGAAAGGAGAGGTATAATGAAGAAAAAGAAAGGCCTAAACCGCCGTGCGTTTCTTAAAAAGGCCTCTTTAGTCGCTGCAGCCAGCACCTTGCCCCTTAACCTGGTAGAAGTGGTTTGGGGTAAGGAGGAGGGAGAGAAATTTACCTTCGCCTGTATCTCCGACGCCCACCTGACCCATATCAAAGGGACCAAGTTTGTCCGCAATTTTGATGAGGGGCTGAGCAAGGCTGTGGCCGAGGTCAACTTTATGTGGCCAAGGCCAGATTTTGTCGTCTTTGGTGGTGATCTGGCTCAGCTGGGCAAAAAGGAAGAGATAGACCACGGGCTGGAGATCCTCTCTAAGATTGACGTGCCCATTAAGTTCGTTATCGGCGAACATGACTACTACCTGGATCTTGGGGAGCATTGGCAGGAGAAGGTGAGCAAACTCTACTACAGCTTTGACCACAAAGGTGTTCACTTTGTCGTCCTCAATAGCATTCTTACCTATGAAGACTGGATGAAAAAGTGGCCTTCAGCCGAGGAGAGAATGAATCAGATGGCCCGCCTGGACAATCCCCAGGGCTCTCCCTTTATGGTGGGCGAGGAGCAGCGGAGCTGGTTGAAGAAAGACTTGGCCAGAGTGAACCCAGAGACCCCTATAGTCGTTCTCTCGCACTCTCCCCTCTACAAAATCTTTAAACCCTGGAACTTCTGGACCGATGATGCTGAGGCTGTTCAGGAGATCCTCAGCCCCTTTAAGAAGGTTACGGTTCTTCACGGTCATGTACATCAGGTGCTTTACAACCAGATCGGCAACATCAGCTTCTTGGCCTTTATGTCCACAGCCTGGCCGTGGCCGTATCCTGTCTCCTATACCCAGAAGCCCAACATGGTTCCCAAGATGACGGTCTTTATGAACCGGGCGGATCCCTTTCACGAACGGGACGGCACGGGTTGGTCGTACGTTGATCTAGAAAGTGGTCGGGTGATCCATCACTACCAGCTCTGGGAAAATCAGCCTCGAACGGTTTATTTTGACCAGGAAGTTGGGCACCCCGTTGACTCTAAGTACCAGGATCCCGACAAGAGGATCCCCCCCCAGGAACACTATTAAGGAGGTTAATTATGATCTGGAAAAGATTTGTCTTGGTCTTAGCAGCCATTTTTGCCCTCTCTTCATATATCCAGGCCGATGAGTTTACTAAAGAAGACCTTAAGAAGTGGCAAGAATCTTTTATGAAGGTAGTTGCCGAAGGAGAGCGCCTTTTTCACAGCCCCTTGGGCACCAATAAAGTCTCCTGCGATATGTGCCATCCGAATGGGAGCAATATCCACCCTGAGACTTATCCTAAATTTCAGAAGCAGTTGGGGAAGGTAGCCACCTTAAGGGAGATGATCAACTGGTGTATCGAAAATCCTCTGGAGGGAAAGGGCCTGGCCCTTGATGATCCGCGGATGATAGCCCTTGAGGCCTACATTACCTGGGAAAGAAGGGGCGTCCCTCTGGCTCCAGGTAAGCACTAAATTAAGCCTTAGGAGCTGGTTATTACAACGGGGCTCAAATAGTCGACATTATAAGAATCCGTTCTCATTTTTCGTTTTCGAAAAGTGGGAGCGGATTCTGTTATTTCCTGTCAACTCTCAATCTGCTTTTGCCGGGCCGGATTTTTTTCTCTCTTGGTGGCGGAAGAAAATACGATAGCCAAAGGGGGCCTCTGGCCCCCTTTGGAGGTGAGGAGAGTCAAGAGAGGAGGGCTACCAGCTCATGCTGACCCCAATTCCGCCGTAAAGGTAATCGTGTTGAGATTCCCAGGAGGTAGTCTCGATAACATCTTTGGCGTCAGAGCTTAGGGCGAACCAGTATCCTACCTGGGGGGTGACGGTGATGTATTCACCCACGGGAATGCTTACCGCCACGGAGATGTTGGCTGAATGCCAGGCAGAGTATTCATCGTTAGGATCATCGGGATCGGCATAGGCTCCGGCATCGTCCGAACTCTGATAGATAACCGTGGCCCCAAGATCCAGGCTGGCCTTGTACCAGGGGAGAGGAAAGCTCTTGGCGGCAGAAAGTTCGATCCACCAGCCAGGATAGTGGGAGACCTCCCGATAAACAGTCAGACCGAAGTCAATTCCGGTGAAAGGACAGGTGGCCGAAAGGCCGGCATAGATCTCAAAGGAATCGTCGGCATAGTCAAAGGAGTAGTAGATGGTTCCCACGTCCAAGGATAGGCCGTAGGGAAGCTTGTCATAGGTGTAGCCGACGGTGAAGTCGGTTTCGTTCCAGTTGGCCTCATCGGGGGTGCGGCCTGGCCCTCCAGAGGCGTTTGACTTCTCATTGGTGTCGTAGTTTCCCCAGAAGTTAGCGTAAAAACCTCTATAGCTTAGACCTATAGAAGGCTCAATGACTACGCTGTCTGAGCTGAGAGCATAGCCTCTCCATATATATTGGGAGAGGACATCAACACTGGCCTCACCTGATGGTTTCTCCTGACCCCAGGCCGGAAGAACCGTAGCCAATAAAAGAACCATACCAACCAACCATGCACCTACCCGAAAGCGAACTACTTCCATCCTACACCTCCTCTAGTATTTAGTTTTTAATTGGCCCGTAACCTACAGGTTACGGAATAGTTACACAAGCCAGAAAAGAGAAGGCCTAAACAGCCTCCTTGCCCTTTTCGCCACTTCTTATGCGCATGGCGTCCAGGACGTCATAGACGAAGATCTTGCCGTCGCCGATCTCTCCGGTTCGAGCGGCCTCGGCGATAGTCCGGGTAAGGCTTTCAACCTCTTCTTCCTGACAGACGATCTCCAGCTTGACCTTGGGGAGCAACTCCACCCGGTACTCTCGCCCTCGGAACTGCTCTACCAGGCCGGCCTGACGACCGTGCCCTTCGATTCTGGTGACGGTGACCCCGGGATGGCCGACTTTATCTAAGGCCTCAAGGACGTCATGGAGCTTTTCCGGGCGGATGATAGCCCTGATCTCTTTCATCTTTTGCCTCCTTGTCTATCTTTCTTTTTGGGGTGGGCAGGAGGCCTTAGGCCTTCCTGCCCGAGGGGGGTGCTTATTATGTCTGGCTATTCATGGTGTAGAACTCGGGATAAGCGGGAGTCCCGTGTTCGATAATATCAAGACCCATGAGCTCCTCTTTGGGCTCAACCCGAATGCCCATGAGGCTATCGAGCACCTTGAAGAGCACCAGGCCGCAGCCAAAGGCCCAGAGAATTAAGGCTCCCGCCCCGATTAGCTGGGAGATGAACTGATCAACACCACCACCATAGAGAAGCCCTTTGACGAAGGGAGGCTCTATGGAGTAGTTGCCATAGGTGCCGTCGGCAAAAATTCCTACCGCCAGAAGACCCCAGATACCATTGAAACCATGGACGGGAACCGCCCCTACCGGATCGTCTATCTTAAGACCCTCGAGGAGATAGACACCGGCGACAACAATGAATCCGGCCACTATGCCGATAACCGCTGCCGCCCAGGCCTCAACCCAGGCACAGGGGGCGGTGATGGCCACCAGTCCGGCCAGGGCCCCGTTGAGGGCCATGCCCAGATCAAAACGCCTGGTCTTTAGCAAAATGATGAGCAGGGCTGTAAGGGAGGCCGCTGAGGCCGCCAGGGTGGTGTTTACGGCGATCACCGAGATCCTCAGGTGGTGTGCAGAAAAGGTGGAGCCGGGGTTAAATCCGTACCAGCCAAACCAGAGGATAAAGGTTCCCAGGGCGGCCATGGGCAGGCTGTGACCAGGGATGGCCCGAGGTCTGCCGTTTTTGTCAAACTTTCCGTAGCGAGGGCCGAGAACAATGGCTCCCGCCAGACCAATGAAACCCCCTACGGCGTGGACAACACCGGAGCCGGCAAAGTCGAGGTGCCCCAGACCGTAAGGGAGTTTAGAAAGCCAGCCCCCTCCCCAGACCCAGTGGCCATAAATAGGATAGATAAAGAGGGTGATCACCGCCGAATAGACAAGATAGGCCTGGAACTTGAGTCGCTCGGCCACCGCTCCGGAGACGATGGTCGCCGCGGTGGCGGCAAAGACCATCTGCCAGAAGAAAGTCAGGTAGTTACCAACGTCATAGCCATCTCCACTCAGAAAAAAACCGGAGGTTCCCAAGAGCCCCTTCCAGTCGGTGCCCATCATTATTCCGTAGCCAAGGGCCCAGAAGGCCAGGGAACCGACGACAAAATCCATGACATTTTTGGTAAAGAGGTTGGTGACGTTTTTAGCCCGGCAGAAACCGGCCTCCACACAGGCAAAACCCGCCTGCATGAACATGACCATAAAGCCGCAGATCAGAACCCAGACGTAATCTACCGGGAGCCCGGGGTCGGACTTTAAAGTCTGGGCTCCCGTGGGATCACCGGCCCAGGCCAGCGATCCCGAGAGGGCCAGCGAGCCCCAAACCACCAGAGTCCACAAACGACGCCTCTTCATGATAAACCTCCTCTGCATGATTTCTTGCTTCCTTCATAATCAAGACCTGTGCCACAAACGTGTCCTTTGCAAAAACAGACGTAATATTAGCAGGTTGCGAAAAACAAGCCTGGTGAAAAAACATTCTAGCCCCGGAATATTTCTGGTATGTCAGGAAAACTTTACAAAGATGTTAGATTGTTTTGGTGGGTATGTTACAAAAAAGTAAAGATTTATTTTTTTCTTAAAGGGGGGCGGCCCCGACGAAGGGGAATGGATGGCTGAAGCCCCAGTTTTTGGATGCGGTATCGGAGTTGACGGAGGGTGAGCCCCAGATCTTTGGCGGCCCAGGTGAGGACCCACTGGTTGCGTTTGAGGGCCAAAAGGATCTCCCTTTTCTCCATCTCTTTAAGGGAGTGGCTCTCCTTGTTCGGCAACTCTTCCTCTGAAGAGGGCTGATCTAAGTGGTCGGTCTGTAGGAAGGGCTCGATGTCTTCCGGGGCAATGGGGACCTTCTCGCAGACTATAGCCAGCCGCTCAATGATATTTTCCATCTCTCGGATGTTCCCCGGCCAGGAATAATGGACCAGTCGCTCTGTGGCCTCCTGGCTGAGAATGATCTTCCGCCCGTAATCCTGGGAGGCCCGCTCACAAAAGAAGTTAAGAAGCAGGGGGATGTCTTCAGGGCGCTTCCTTAAGGGGGGAAGCTCTAAGGGAAAGACGCTCAATCGAAAGTAGAGATCGGAGCGAAATTCACCTCTGGCCACGGCCTCTTCCAGGTCGCGATTGGTGGCAGCGATGAGACGGACATCTATCTCTTTTGTTTTGGTGCTCCCCAGCCTTTCAAACTCCCTTTCCTGGATGAACCGCAGAAGTTTGGCCTGGAGGGAGAGGGGCAGCTCTCCGATTTCGTCTAGAAACACCGTGCCCCCGTTGGCCTCTTCCAGACGACCGCTCTTTGAGGTCACCGCTCCGGTGAAGGCCCCCTTCTCATAGCCAAAAAGCTCGGCCTCAAGGAGGTTTTCGGGCAGGGCGGCGCAGTTTATCTTGACAAAGGGCTTCCCCGCTCGGGGAGAGAGCTCGTGGATGAGCCGGGCTGTCATGGTCTTTCCCGTCCCGGATTCTCCCAGAAGAAGCACGGTGGCCTTGGTGGGGGCCACCTTGCGGACCATCTCAAGGGTCCTCTGCATGACCGGGCTCTGGCTGTGCCAGAAAAGACGCTGAAAGCGGCTTTTTAGCTCTCGGCGGAGGTTCAGGTTGTCCTGTCTTAAGAGTTTTTCTCTGGCGGCTACCTGTTGATTCAGGCTGACAAAGTGGGCAATGAGGGTGGCCACGATCTTTAGGAATTTTACATCTTCGGCCGGATCAACGTCTTTGCCAAAGAGTTTGTCCACCGACAGGACTCCAATGGGGTGCCTTTTAAGGGTGATGGGAACAGCGATAAACGAAAGCCTCTCTTTGGCCACTGCTCGGGCCCCGGTTCGGTTAAGAAATAGGGGCTCAGAGCGAACATCGGGAACCACGCAGGGCTCGCCGGTGGCAAAAACCTGTCCGGTGACACCCTCGCCGATGGCATAGATGCCTCTTTGCTCCTCCTGGGGCGAGAGACCATGGGAGGCCCTGATGACCAGCCTCCCCGATTCTTCGTCAAGCAGGGTGATGGTGGCCCTCTCCATGTCCAGGGTCTCGGAGAGGATTCTCAGAACCCTTCTTAGGGCCCGATCGAGCTCCAAGACATCGCTTATGACCTCGGAGATAGCGTAAAGGACCTCCAGCTCCAGGGCATCGAGCGATTTTACATTTTTGGTGTTGATTGGATATTTTTTGTTTACATTTTTGTAAAAATCTTTTTGTTCGGCCATATCTTCTGGTCCTCGACGATCTGATGGATTTCTGCCTCGGTTAGGGGGCGCTCTTTAAGCCGGGAGACCTGGCGAATGGCCCTGACCAGACCATCCAGGGCCTCATCCGGCACGGATATCCCCATCTGTTTAAGTTTGAGTCTTACAGCGGCCCGGCCGCTCTTTTTGCCCAGGGCCAAACGTCGTTTTAGGCCGATCTTTTCGGGAGGGAAGGGTTCGTAAAGTTCGGGGGCCTGGGCCAGGCCGTGGACATGGAGCCCTGTCTCGCAGAGAAAGAGCCCCCGTCCAATTATGGGTTTGTGCTCCGGGATGGGGCACCTGGCGTGCCAGGCCACAAAGCGGCACAGTTCACCGAGGTTTTCGAGGTGGTAGGAGGTCTTTTTTCTCCGAAAATACAGATAGGCGACCACCTCTTCCAGGGCGGCTATGCCGGCCCTCTCGCCCAGTCCTAAAACAGATACATCTACCCACCTAGCCCCGGCCTCCAGGGCGGCGATAGCGTTGGCCGTGGCCAGGCCGAAGTCATTGTGACCATGGAAGGCCAATTCGGCTGCGGGAATCCTTTCCCGCAGCCTTCTGATGATGGTCGCTGTCTCCAGGGGATTCAATATTCCCAGAGTATCGGAGATCCTGATCCTTTTGGCCCCGGATTCAATGGCCGTCTCGGCGGCTTTAAGAAGAAAGTCAGGCTCTGCCTGACTGGCGGTTTCAAGACCGAGGGAGACATAAGGGATGACCCGACTGGCCTGGGAAATCAATTTTTTTATCCTCTTGAGGGCCTCCTGGGGGCCGATTCTTAGCCTTCTCTGAAGATGATCAAGGGAGACCGGCAACCCGAAGTTGGCCCGACTCACTCCCAACTCTTTTGTCAAGTAGAGATCCTCCTCCCGGAGCCGGGCCCAGATACTGACCCGGACCTGGAGCCTGCTGGCGGCCGTAAGGAGCTTCTCCAGCTCTTTGTCCGGACTGGCCACTCCCAGCTCTATCTCTTCCACCCCCAGGCGGGCCAGCCTTTCTAGGAGACCGAGTTTGATCTCCGGGCTAAAATAGACTCCAAAGCGTTGTTCTCCTTCTCTAAGAGTAGTGTCTAGGAGCATCTCTCCATCCGCCTCCGTCCTAAATAAAAAGCAAAATAGATTCCAGAAGACAGTTCCCTGAAAATCTGACATTTTTGCAACCTTTGCCCCAATTTAATTGAACGATAAGGCCACTATTGTCAGATTTTCTCTGACTGTTCTCTGCCAAAAGAGATGTCAAAAATAGACGTTAACTAACAGACTTTAGATAACTCTGACCGGATTTGGCACAGGGCTTGCCACAGGCGTCTGGCAAAACGGAAATCTTAAGCCAAAGGAGGTCAGACTAGATGAGAAAGATTGCTATCTACGGAAAGGGCGGTATCGGCAAATCTACCACCACCCAGAATACAGTTGCCGGGCTGGCTGAGATGGGAAAGAAGGTCATGGTGGTGGGCTGTGACCCTAAGGCGGACTCTACCAGGCTCCTTTTAGGTGGTCTGGCTCAAAAGAGTGTCCTCGATACCCTCCGGGAGGAGGGAGAGGATGTAGATCTTGACGATATCCGCAAGGTGGGCTTTGGGGGCACGCTTTGCGTGGAGTCAGGAGGCCCGGAGCCGGGGGTGGGATGTGCCGGCCGGGGCATCATTACCTCTATTAATCTCCTCGAATCTTTAGGGGCCTACGATGAAAGCGAGGGTCTGGACTACGTCTTCTATGATGTTCTGGGTGACGTTGTCTGTGGTGGGTTCGCCATGCCTATCCGGGAAGGAAAGGCCCGGGAGATCTACATCGTTTGCTCTGGCGAGATGATGGCCATGTACGCAGCCAACAACATCTGCAAAGGGGTTCGCAAATTTGCCGAGGCCGGAGGTGTTCGTCTGGGTGGTCTTATCTGTAACAGTCGAAAGGTAGAAAATGAAGAAGAGCTTATCAAGGCCTTTGCCAAGAAGCTGGGCACGCAGATGATCTACTTTCTCCCCCGCGACAACATGGTTCAGAAGGCGGAGATAAACCGCAAGACAGTCATTGATTATGACCCCAACTGTGAAATGGCCCAGCACTACCGCAATCTGGCCAAGGCCATCGACGAAAACGACATGTTTGTCATCCCCCAGCCCATGCACACCGACGAGCTTGAGAAGCTCCTCATGGAATACGGCATTTTGGACTAGAGCCAAATCGGGGCCTTCCCCATTTAAACCAGCAAGGAGGAAAAAGATGATCATGGTCAGAGCCATTGTCAGACCGGAAAAAAGTGCTGAGGTCATGCAGGCCTTACTGGAGGCTGGCTATCCGGCCGTCACCAAGATTGAAGTGGCTGGCCGGGGTAAACAGCGCGGCATCCGCCTTGGGGATGTGATCTATGATGAGCTGCCCAAGGAAATGCTCATGGTAGTAGTTCCTGATGAGGAAAAGGACTTTGTTGTCCAGGCCATCCTTCAAAGTGCCCGGACCGGGGAGAAGGGGGCTTACGGTGACGGCAAGATCTTCGTCAGCCCGGTGGAAGAGGTCTACACCATCAGCTCTGGGACTAGAGAAGCCTAAAGGGAGGCAGAGATGAAAGAGGTGCTGGCGGTAATTCGTATGAACAAGATTAACCAGACCAAGAAGGCCCTGGTAGAGGCTGGTTACCCGGCCTTCCACGCGGTTAAGGCCCTGGGCCGGGGACGGAGGCCTGTGGATTTCAAATACATTGAGGCCCTTAATGAAGACCCGGAAGACAGTGCCGATGCCCTGGCTGTTTTGGCGCAGGGGCCGCGTCTTATCCCCAAGCGGATGATAAGCCTTATCGTCCCTGATGCCAAAGTTTCTGAGGTCATCCAGACCATTATCAAGGTCAACCAGACTGGTAATCCCGGCGATGGCAAGATCTTCGTTATGCCCATCTCTGATGTCATTCGGGTGCGAACCGGAGAGTCTGGAGAGACGGCCATCGACGAAATGACCGGTAAGTAAGGGTTAAGGAGGGATATCCATGGCGGATCTGAGACTCAAGAAGGCACCGGCTGTTGATCCCCACCAGGTAGTGGAGGAAATCATCAGCCTTTATCCGGCCAAGGTGGCCAAAAAGAGGCGCAAACACATCGTTGTTCGTGATCCATCCCAGCAACAGCAGATAGAGGCCAATGTCCGAACGGTTCCCGGCATCATTACCCAGAGAGGCTGCTGTTATGCCGGCTGCAAAGGGGTGGTCATCGGTCCCATCGTGGACATGGTTCATATCGTTCATGGGCCGATAGGTTGCTCCTTTTACGCCTGGGCCACCAGACGGAACCAGGGGCGTCCCCGTGAGGACGGCCACTATTATCTCCACTATTGCTTCTCCACCGACATGCAGGAGGATGACATCATCTTTGGTGGAGAAAAGAAGCTCCGGGCGGCCATTGAGGAGGCCTACCGGATCTTCAAACCCAAGGCCATAAGTGTCCATGCCACCTGTCCGGTGGGCCTTATTGGAGATGACATCCAGACAGTAGCTAAAGAAATGAGTCAGAAGTTGGGCATCCAGGTGGTGGCCTTTAATTGCGAAGGATATCGAGGGGTTTCCCAGTCGGCTGGCCATCATATTGCCAACAATGGTCTCTTCAAACACATCGTCGGTCTCGATGATGTAGAAGTGGAGGGCTACACCGTCAACTGCCTGGGAGAGTACAACATTGGAGGAGATGCCTGGGAAATAGAGCGCATTCTGGAACGGTGCGGTATCAAAGTCCTGGCCACCTTTAGCGGCAATGCCTCCTATGATGAGTTGCGGCGGGCCCACATGGCCCAGCTCAACCTGGTCCAGTGTCATCGATCCATCAACTACATGGCCGAGATGATGGAGACCCGCTTCGGGATCCCCTGGATGAAGGTCAACTTCATCGGGGTCAAGGCCACCTCCAAGACTTTGCGTAAGCTGGCTACGTTTTTTGATGATCCCAAGCTTACCGAGCGCATTGAGCAGGTCATCGCCGAGGAGGAGGCCGAGGCCGAGCGGCAGATAGCCCCTTACCGAAAGCGTCTGGAGGGCAAGACGGCCATGCTTTTTGTGGGAGGCTCTCGCTCCCATCATTATCAGGATCTCTTCCGGGATCTGGGCATGGAGACCATTGTTGCCGGTTATGAATTTGCCCACCGTGATGACTATGAGGGGCGGCAGGTCCTGCCCTTTATCAAGATCGATGCTGACAGTCGAAACATTGAAGAGCTTCACGTAGAGCCAGATCCGGAACGATTCCGCCTGCGCAAGCCGGAGGAGATCCTGGCTGCCCTGAAAGAGGCGGGCATCATTGACTACTACGAAGGCATGATGCCCGATATGCCCGCCGGCAGTATCGTTATTGATGATATCAGTCACGCCGAACTGGAGATCCTCATTCGACGCTTCAAACCGGATATTGTCTGCTCAGGGATCAAAGACAAATACATCATCGAGAAGTTCGGTATCCCCTCAAAACAGCTCCACAACTATGACTACAGCGGTCCTTATGCCGGCTACCGAGGGGCGGTCAACTTCGCCAGAGAAATAGACATGATGATCAACAACCCGGCCTGGAGCTACATAAGGCCTCCCTGGGAGAAGACCCCGGTTCTTAAGGCGGAACCTGTGACCTCATAAACAGCGGGCGGGACTGTCCTCCCGCCCCCAGGATCTAGGATAAGACTTCAGGAGGAGTGTGAGACCATGCTTGATATGACCCCTAAAGAAATTCAGGAGAGAAAGGCTCTGCGCATCAATCCAGCCAAGACCTGCCAGCCCATTGGGGCCATGTATGCCGCTCTGGGTATCCACCGCTGTCTGCCCCACAGCCACGGAAGCCAGGGGTGCTGTGCCTATCACCGAAGCCACCTCACCCGCCACTATCGGGAGCCGGTGGTGGCGGCAACCAGCTCTTTTACTGAAGGAGCGGCCGTCTTCGGCGGAGGAGGGAATCTTCGCCAGGCCTTAAGGACTATCTTTAAAGTCTATAATCCAGATGTCGTTGCTGTCCACACCACCTGTCTTTCGGAGACGATAGGTGATGATCTGCCCACAATCATAAAGAAGGCCCGCGAAGACGGTCTGATTCCAGAGGGCAAGTGGGTCATCCACACCAACACCCCGAGCTATGTCGGCTCCCATGTGACCGGCTTCTCCAATATGGTCAAGTCCATGGTGGACTACTTTGCCGAGTCGGAGACAGCCGGCGAGCATCTAAATGTTATTCCCGGCTTTGTAGAGCCGGCAGATATGCGGGAGATAAAATCCCTGCTTTCTCAGTTTGGTCTGAGAGGGATTGTTTTCCCCGACACCTCTGATGTTCTCGATACCCCTCAGACGGGAGATTATCATCTCTTTCCCAAGGGCGGAGTCCGGATAGACGACCTTAAGGCTACCGGCTCAGCCAAAGCCACTCTGGCCCTTGGACCCTGGGCCTCTGAAGCGGCGGCCAAGGCCTTAGAGAACAAGTGCGGCGTGCCCTTTAAAGTCCTTGATCTTCCCATTGGGGTGGCGGCTACGGACCGCTTTGTCCAGGCCATTATGGATATCACCGGCCTGGAACCTCCGGAGACCCTGATAGATGATCGGGGGCGCCTCATCGACATCATGACGGACATGCAGCACTACCTCTATGGCAAAAAAGTGGCCATCTTTGGCGACCCGGATCAGGTGATCGCCCTTACTGAGTTTCTCGTCAGCTGTGGCATGAAGCCGATCCATGTTCTTACAGGCACGCCGGGGAAGCGCTTTGAGCTCCGGCTAAAGGGAATCCTCAAAGAAGTAGCCCCCGGGGCCAACGTGCGGGCGGCCGGGGATCTCTTTCTCCTTCACCAGTGGATAAAGAACGAACCGGTGGATCTGCTGGTAGGCAACACCTACGGCAAGTACATTGCCCGGGCTGAAGATATCCCCTTTGTCCGCTTTGGCTTTCCCATTTTGGATCGGGTGGGACACAGCTATTTCCCAACGGTTGGCTACCGCGGCGGGATGTATCTTCTTTCCCGAATCGTAAACACCCTGCTTGATCGTAAAGATCGCGACGACGCTGATGAGTCCTTTGAGCTTGTTATGTAGAGGAGGCCAGGATGCCGGCAGTCATCTTTGAGGAAAGAAAAGACCAGATATATACCAAAGGGGAGGGGGCCTTCCGGATTGCCTGTAATCGGGAGAGTCTGGCCGGGGCCGTCAGCCAGAGGGCCTGTGTTTTCTGTGGCTCTCGGGTGGTCCTTTATCCGGTGGCCGACGCCCTTCATCTGGTCCACGGGCCGGTGGGATGCGCTGCCTACACTTGGGATATTCGGGGGGCTCTTTCCTCTGGGCCGGAACTCCATCGCTTAAGCTTTTCCACGGATCTCAGCGAGCGGGACGTTATTTTTGGCGGTGAGGAAAAGCTCTACCGTTGCCTCAAAGAGCTTATCGCCCGTCACCGGCCCCGGGCGGCCTTTGTTTACTCCACCTGCATTGTAGGCATTATCGGTGATGACCTGGAGGCGGTGGCCAAGAGGGTGGAGGCTGAAGAGGGGATTCCGGTCATCCCTGTGCAGTCAGAGGGATTTAAGGGGAACAAAAGAGCCGGCTACAATGCCGCCTGTCGAGCCCTCTTCCGCCTGGTGGGAACCGGCTCTACTGAGGGGATATCCCCCCTGAGCATCAACATCCTCGGCGATTTTAACCTGGCCGGCGAGATCTGGATCATCAGGGAGTACTACGAGCGCATGGGCCTTCAGGTGGTGGCCACCATTACCGGAGACGGTCGGGTGGATGATATCCGCCGGGCCCATGGGGCGGCCCTTAACGTCGTCCAGTGTTCGGGGGCCACCCTGGACCTGGCCCGGATGATGAAAGAGGCCTACGGTATTCCCTTTATCAGGGTCTCCTACTTTGGTGTGGAGGACATGGCCGAGTCCCTCTATGCCGTGGCCGAACACTTTGGTGATCCGGAGATCATGGCCCGGACTAAAGAACTGGTCCGGCAGGAGCTGGAGGTTCTTTATCCCCAAATTAAGGAGTTTCGAGCCGCCCTTTCAGGGAAGAGGGCCGCTATCTACGTGGGCGGAGCCTTTAAGGCCTTTTCGTTGGTCAAGGCCTTCCGGCTTCTGGGAATGAAGGTTGTTTTGGTGGGCTCCCAGACAGGGACAGAGGAAGATTACCGGGAGCTGGCCGCCATTACTGACCCGGGGACCATTATTGTCGATGATTCTAACCCCCTTGAGCTTTCCACCTTTCTCCGGGAAAAGCAGGTCGACATCTTTGTCGGTGGCGTCAAGGAACGGCCCATCGCCTACAAACTGGGGGTAGGATTTTGTGACCACAACCACGAGCGCAAACTGCCTCTTGAGGGCTTCGTGGGCATGTACAACTTTGCCCGCGAGGTCTACAGCACGGTGATGAGCCCGGTCTGGCGCTTTGTTCCCCGGGCCCAGAGCCTTGGGAAGCCTACGCAGGGCCAAAAACTTTCTTAGGAGGAAGAATCATGTGTTGTTCCACTCAGTCTCATCAAGGCCATCATCACGGCTGTCGCCGTCGTCTCTGGATAAACCGTCTTCTGGCCGCCAAGGAAGAAAAGGGTCTTACCTTTGAAGAGCTTGGCCGGCAACTCGGACGGGATAAGGTCTGGGTTGCTGCCCTTTTCTATGGTCAAGCTACCGCCTCTGAAGAGGAGGCTCGCCGCCTTCAGGAGATCCTTGGTCTGGATGAAGAGGTGGTAGCCTGTATTCAGCGGCCTCCTTATCGGGGAAGACTCCTGGAAGATATCCCTCGTGACCCTACGGTTTATCGCTTCTACGAGATTCTTCAGGTCTATGGTCCGGCGATTAAGGCCGTGATTCATGAAGAGTTCGGCGACGGGATAATGAGCGCCATTGACTTCAGTATTGATATCCGGAAGAAGCCTGATCCGGCCGGAGATCGGGTGGTGATCACCCTAGAAGGCAAATTCCTTCCTTATCGAAAGTGGTAGTTTCGTCCTTTTAGGGGCCTTTGGCCCCCTTTAAGGACCTGCAAAAGCCTTAGATAGGAGGATGTAAATGCCCGAGGCTAGAAGTGCGTCCTTTATAAGCGGCTCTCGCCGGGAGTATGTTTCCACCACCAATGCCTGCAAGATGTGCATGCCCCTGGGGGCCGCCCTGGCCTTCCGGGGGGTAGAGGGATCAGTGCCATTTCTTCACGGCTCCCAGGGCTGTGCCACCTATATGCGCCGCTACCTTATCAGTCATTTTCGTGAACCCATGGACATTGCCTCCTCTTCTCTGGGGGAGAAGCACGCCGTCTATGGAGGCGGGCCAAATCTTAAACTGGGGCTTATGAATGTGGCCAACAAGTATGGCGCCAGGCTTATCGGTATCGCCACCACCTGTCTTACGGAGACCATCGGAGACGACGTCCCCCTGATTCTAAAGGAATTCAAACGAGAGACGGGGGCTAACTTTGATGGCCAAAAGGGCCCCTATCTCGTTTTTGCCTCCACCCCCAGTTACTCGGGCACCCATAAAGACGGCTTTTTGGCGGCCACCCGTGCTCTTCTGGCCCAGGTGGCCGCCAAAAAGCCCGGCTCCAGGCACGAGGTGGGGGTGTTCCCCGGGCTCGTGTCCCCGGCCGATATCCGTTATCTCAAGGAAATCCTCTCCGATTTCGGTTTGTCGGGAACCATTGTGCCCGACATATCTGATCCCCTTGATGCCCCGGCAGCTGAAGAATATCAACGGATTCCTCCCGGAGGGACACCCATTGCCGAGATCGAGTCTTTAGGACGAGCCCGAGCTTTCGTGGATCTCGGTCGGCTGGTCAAAGGCCGCCGGAGTCCGGCAGAAGTCCTTAAGGAGCGCTTCGGCCTCAAGACATATCACCTCGGTCTTCCCATCGGCCTGCGGGAGACAGATCGCTTCTTTGAGGCCCTTTCTGAGATCTCGGGCAGCCCCATCCCCGAGAAGCACCTTCTTGAAAGGGGGCGCCTAATAGATGCCATGGTAGATGCCCATAAGTATCTCTTTGGCCAAAAGGTGGTTGTCTACGGAGAGGAGGATTTGGTTGTCGGTCTGACCAGCTTTTTGGCTGAGATAGGGGCCAGACCTGTTCTCTGCGCCACCGGCGATCGTCAGAAAGACTTTCCTGACGCTATCTCCCAGGTGACCAACGATATTCTTCCTGAGCCACCCAGGGTGGCCGTTGGGGTTGATTTTTATGGTATCGCCGGTCTGTGTGAGGAACTCTCTCCAGATATATTCCTCGGCCACAGCAAAGGCTACCACCTGGCCAGAAAGATGGGGCTTCCCCTGGTGCGGGTGGGCTTTCCTATCCATGATCGTTTCGGAGCCCAGAGAATTATGCATTTAGGCTATCGGGGGGCCCTGGCCCTGCTTGATCGCTTAGTTAACGCCATCATCGAGAGGCGTCAGGAGACCTCATCTGTGGGCTACACCTATATCTAGCAGATACGGAGGAGACCATGAAGACCAAAGACTTTGATGTCCACCATCATCCCTGCTTTAACGCCGAAGCCAAGGGCCAGTTTGGGCGGGTTCATCTGCCGGTGGCCCCTAAGTGCAATATCAAATGTAACTACTGTAACCGCAAATATGATTGCACCAATGAGAGCCGGCCTGGGGTGACAAGCAAGGTCCTCTCACCTCACCAGGCCTTAGCCTATATGGAGAAGGTCCTGGAACTTGAGCCCCGGATTTCAGTGGCCGGCATAGCCGGTCCTGGAGACCCCCTGGCCAACCCGGGAGCCACTCTTGAGACCTTGCGTCTCATAAGAGAACGCTTCCCGGGGCTCATTCTTTGCCTGGCTACCAATGGCCTGGCTCTTCCGGCCTATGTGGACGATTTGGCCTCCCTTTCTGTATCTCATGTCACGGTGACCATAAACGCCATCGATCCAAAGATTGGCTCCCAGATTTATGCCTGGGTGAGGGATGGAAAGGTCGTTTACCGGGGAGAAAGGGGGGCAGGCCTTCTTCTTGAACGCCAGCTCGAAGGGGTGACAGCCCTAAAAGAGAAGGGAATCATGGTCAAAGTGAACACCATTGTTGTCCCGGGTATAAATGAAGAACACGTTATCCAGGTGGCGGAAAAGATGGCCTCTTTAGGGGTGGATCTTTTCAACTGTATTCCCATGTATCCCACCCGTGAGACCCCCTTTGAGGATATAGCCGAGCCGGATCCGGTTCTTATCTCCCGTCTGCGGGATCAGGCCGCCCGCTACCTTCCCCAGATGCGTCATTGTACCCGCTGTCGGGCCGATGCTGTGGGGCTTCTGGGAGAAGATAGAGCCAAGGAGCTGGCCTCTTGTCTTAGGGCCTGTGCCACCTTGCCCCTTAAGGGAGACGAGGATCGTCCTTATGTGGCTGTGGCTACCAGAGAGGGCCTTCTGGTTAACCTTCACCTCGGTGAAGCAGCAAGCTTTCAGATCTGGAGGCGTACGGAGTCGGGAGGTTTTGAACCTGTAGAGGAGCGTCCGGCCCCGCGTCCAGGTGGAGGTTTAAAGCGTTGGCTCACCCTGTCAGAAATTTTGAAGGATTGCCGAGCGGTCTTGGTTGCCGGACTGGGAGAAAACCCCCGTCAGGTCCTTGAAGAGGCAGGCATAAAGGCCTATGAAATGACCGGGTTTATCGAAGAGGGTCTCAAGGCTGTATATGAGGGCGGTGCCCCCGGCCTGTTTAAGGCCCGACGTCAGGGATGCTCTGGAGGGTGCCGCGGGGGTGGAGGCCTGGGCTGTCTCTGACACCTGATATCATCAAATCCCAGCTGGGTCTTCCCGGGGGGAGGGATCTTCCCTGTCCCAAAATAGATCAGGCTCAGGTCCCTCCCCGAAGAGACGTCCGCCTTGGTTTGAATATAAAAAGGGTTTTAAGTTTTCATTTTCGTGTCATTTATGTGTTATAAAAGACTCCTCTATAACATTGACTTTTTTCTTCTTTTTTAAAGATGCTATCTGCTTGACCTCCTGTTTGAGTTAGACAATCCTTAAAAATAAGTCTTTAACATTTGTGTTTTTTTAAACAAACTCAGACGGGAGGTTTATGGCTACTTGTCTGGCAGAGTTAAAGGGTCATCTTCCTGTCTTTCCCCGTATTACAGGGCTTAAACACCCCCGTTTTGGTGATCTTTCTCGGCCGGATTCGGTAGTCATGCCTTCCCCTCCTCTCTGGTCAGGGTCTTACTATCAGGCTAAGGATCCGATATTCATTCATCTTACTGTTACTGGCCGCTGTAATGCCAGCTGCAAAGGGTGTATTAATGCTGCTGTCACCTTAGGGCTGGAGGCCCCGCGTTCTCTTCTGGTTACCTCGGGAGAGACAGTTCCTGAGCGGGACGCCCGGGCGATAGTCAACCTGGTCGCTCGCTATCCTGGAGAGACGGTCACTGTTTGTTTTTATGGAGGCGAGCCTTTTTTAGCCGCCGATAAGATGGACGCCATTGTCCGCCTTATCTCTACCTTCCCGGAGGCGGAGAGGATCCGCTATCTGGTCTATACCAATGGGGAGCTTCTCTCCCGGGCCCTGGATAAATATCCCCACTTGATGGAGACCATCTGGCTCTATTCGGTCTCGATAGATGGCGATGAGGAACAACACAATCGGATAAGACGGGGGACCAAGCTCTCCAGGATCATAGCCAATTTAAGGCGCCTGCGGCGGGCCGTTTCCTCTCGGGTTCTCCAGTGGTCCACCCTGAGAGAAGAACAGTCCCTGATTCGATGTTTTCAGCAATTTATGGAGCTTTATGCCGAGGGTCTGGCAGACTACTTCTTTTGGCACTGGGTGGAGACATTTGAACCCCTTGAAGATTTGGCCGGTTATGTCGCCCGATATGAAGAAGAATTTTCAGCCATTCTTGATGTTTATCTTCAACATCTTAAGGAGGGCCGGGTTCTCCCCATCGTTCACCTAAACGAACTCATCATTTATGCCCTCTCCGGCCACAAACGAGGACATACCGCCTGCGGGGTGGAATTGGCCAAAAATTATGATCTGGTTGATGGCCGGCTTCACGCCTGTGCTGATCTTCCACCAGAGTGGGCTTTGGGTGAGATAGGCGAGGATGGTTCGGTGATTTTCTCCGTTTCCCCAGACCTTGAGGCCTTGGTAGCCTACAAAGAGTCCTTAGGGTGTTCGAACTGCGGAGTCCATGCCTACTGTGGGGGGCGCTGCCCTGTGCAGGCCCTGACAGGCTCTCCCCTAAGGACTCTTCAGTACTGTCAGCTGACCAGACTACACGTTGGTTTGGTGCTGGAGCGCCTCCCGGAACTGGTCTCTCTCCTTAAGAGGGCCAAGATCAGCCTTCAAGATATCTATGATCATTCGGCCTTCCTGGCCCCCTATACGGATGTGGTTCCCTAGACCCGGACATTCTTCACGGAGGCCTCGAGCCCTTCTACCTCTGAGCGAAGTTGAGAGATGTGCTCCTTCTGGGTCCGGGCCTCTTGGGCCGCCTTTTGGCTTCTTTGGGTGACTTCTTTGATCTTGTCGGTGACCAGAAGTGATCTTTCTACAGCATGGCCCAGGTGTTCACTGATTTCCGAGACCGTAGCCGTCTGTTCTTCCACCGCAGCGGCAATGGTTTCTGAAGTTTGATTGATGGTGTCAATGGTTTGATATATCTGGCCTATGGCGGCTACCGTCTGGCTGCTGTCTCGTTGAAGGCTGCTAATCATCTCTGTGATTCGTTCAGTAGCCCTGGCCGTCTGTTTGGCCAGCTCCTTAACTTCGCCGGCCACCACGGCAAAGCCCTTTCCGGCCTCCCCGGCCCGGGCGGCCTCAATGGTGGCGTTTAGGGCCAGAAGGTTAGTCTGCTCGGCTATGGAGTTTATCATCTTAACGATCTCACCTATCTCTTTTGAGCTCTGACCAAGACGTTCGGCCAGTTGGTTGGCCTCTCTGATCTCCCTTTCGGCCTGTTGTACCGTAGTGGCTGCCTCCTGAGAGTTCTGGGAGATCTCGGAAATGGCCCGTTTCATTTCCTCGCTAGCTGTATTTATGGACTGGATATTGTCCGTAGTTTTGACAGCCAGCTGGGAGACCTTCTGGGAGTCTTCGTAAATCTCACCATTTAACCGGGTCACTCTGTCTGAGAGCTGATCCACTTGAGAACTTAGCTCATATACCTTTGAGGTTACCTGTCTTAATCGGCTAACAAAACCGGAGAAAAATTCCAAAATTTTTTCTAAGGCCTTAAGGAAATCCTTCTGTTCTTGACAGATGGCCCGTACCTTTGGTCTTTGGGTAAGATCCTGGTCTTGGCTTACAGAGTTCATAAAGCGGGCTATCTCCTTAAAGAAATATCCCAGTTGGAAGAGAAGAAAAATTCCCACTCCGGTGGCTGCCAGGGCAATGGCCATGATAGCCAGAACCCCCTTTAGGGAAAGTCTTCTTAAATGGCTGTAGTCGCGGTGCATCTCCTCAAAAAGATGGCCCAGAAGCTTCTCCAGATCGGCCTCCAGGTTCTCTCCCAGGGAGTCCATCTCCTCCATAAGTTCATATCCCCGGCGGTTCCCCTGAGGTCTCTCAAGAGAGAGTATCTCTTTAGCTAGGGTCTTAAATCGGGGCCATTTGAGCTTTATTTCTTCATAGAGCCGCCTTTCTTCCGGAGAGTGAATGTGCTCGGCAAAGGATTGAAGATACTTCTCAAAGCGGATCGAGGCCTCTTGAAAATGTTTCCCTTCTTCAGGATCACCGCTTATGAGATAGTCGTTGGGGGGCATGACGGCCTCGTTCAAACTGACAATAGCGGCTACTAACCCTTCGGCCTTTGATCCCGATAGGCTTTCGGCCGTCTTAATGGAAAGAAGGAGATAGCCGCCAATAAGGATAAGAAAGATACAGGGCACCACGGCCAAGGCCATGATCACATCAAGCCGGAGACGCTTCATCATTCCCTCCCCTGATTGTTTTGATTTTGTTTAGATTTTTTTAATCTAATTGTTTGGTTAAAATTGGAATAATTTTAAATTACTTTAAAAATGGTTATCGGCGGGTAGGAAAGATTCCCTTAAAAGAGGGGTAACAACATTTAGGAAAGTTATCCCTGAAGGTGATAAGCCAAATTCTGGTTGATAGCTGATTGTTCCTTGAGCCTGGGAGCCTTTAACCAAGTTTGGGAGTCTCGCCTCGGCGCCACAGATAGACAATGGGGCTGGCCACAAAGACCGAGGAGTAGGTCCCCACAATGACCCCGAGGATAAGGGTTAAGGCAAAGTCCTTAAGGACAATACCTCCGAAGACAAAGAGAGAAATCAAGACCAGGAGTGTGGTCAGAGAGGTGATGATGGTCCGGGCCAGCATCTCATTTACGCTTTTGTTGATGATTTGCTTAAAGCTGAGCCGTCCTCGATGTTGGCGGATATTTTCTCTAATTCGGTCAAAGACAACCACTGTGTCGGTGAGAGAGTAACCGGCCAGGGTCAAAAGAGCGGTGACAATGAGAAGGGATATCTCTCGGTTAAGAAGGTAAAGAATGCCCAAGACGGTCAAAACATCGTGAAAGGTAGCGGCAGCAGCGGCCACCCCAAAGCTGACATCGAAGCGAAAGGCCAGATAAAGAATGATGCCCACCAGGGATATGGAAATGGCAATGATGGCCTTGCGTTTGAGTTCCTGGCTGATAGCCGAGCCAATCTCGCTTTTGCTCTCCAGACGAAAGTGATGGTCGGGGAAGTTTTGGTTCAGGACCTCCCTTATCTGGGCTTCAAGATCGCCTACGGTCTCCTCCTGACGTTTGACCTTTATGATAAGAAGATTCTCTCCCTTGACCTGCTGGAGCTGATAACCGGATATGCCGGCCTTATCTAAGGCCTTTCGAACCGCTTCCAGATCAAAGGCCTTCTCTGATCGATAGTAGGCCATAGTGCCCCCGGCAAAGTCCACCCCTAAATTGGCCCTTCCCAGACTGATTTGAACAAAGGCCAGAATCCCCAAGGCGACCAGGAGCCCGGAGAGACCAAAAGCCAGCTTACGGAAACCCATAAAGTCTATTTTGGGATTTTTGACAATTTGCAGGAAGTTGATATTTGGAGTCCGGCCCCGGCTGATGAGCCAATCATAGACCAGTCTGGTGCCGAAGATGGCCGTAAAAAGATTGATGACAATGCCGGCCGAGAGAGTAACGGCAAAGCCCTTGATGGGGCCAGTGCCAAAGAGAAAAAGGGCCAGGGCGGTAATGAGGGTGGTTACGTGGGCGTCAACAATGGTCCAAAAGGCCTTGTCGTAGCCACCATAGATGGCTGCTCGAGGAGGTTTGCCCAGGGCCATTTCCTCACGCATGCGTTCAAAGATAAGGACGTTGGAGTCCACCCCCATGCCCATGGTCAGGATGATTCCGGCAATACCGGGTAGGGTAAGGGTGGCCCGGAAAAGAGAAAGGACGGCCAAAAGGAAGATGATGTTTAAAAAGAGGGCCACATCGGCTACCAGGCCCGAGAAGCGGTAATAGATGACCATGAAGACAATGACTAGGGCCGCCCCGATTAAGCCGGAAGTAAGCCCTTTGCGAATGGAGTCGGCCCCCAGACTCGGACCAACGGTGATATTCTCAATTACCTTGACCGGGGCTGGCAGGGCTCCGGCCCGAAGGACAATAGCCAAGTCCGAGGCCTCCTCATGGGTGAAGGAACCGGTTATCTGAGCGTGTCCTCCAGTTATCTTCTCTCTGATGACCGGAGCCGAGCGAACGACATCATCCAGAACAATGGCCAGACGCTTGCCCACATTCTCTTCGGTAATGCGTTCAAAGACCCGGGCTCCCCGGTCAGTAAGCTCAAGGGCCACATAGGGTTCATTGTAGGGGCCACCAATGCGGACATGGGCCGTTTTGACCATGTCGCCAGTCATAAGGGTCTTCTTTTTAAGAAGGATAGGGGTCTTGGTGGTCCGTCCGGTGCGGGGATCCCTCTCCACCAAGAAATAGACCTCGTCATCAGCGGGAATGTAGCCCCTTAAGGCCCGGTTGACCTCCTTTCGGGAGGCATCGGGCTTGAGGCGCCCCTCTTCTATTGCCTGGCGGATGAGGCGGGCCACATCAACCCCAGCTTCATCATCTACCAGCTTGAACTCCAACTGGGCTGTTTGACCGATAAGCTTAAGGGCCCGCTCCGGATCCTTGACTCCAGGGAGCTGGACAACGATCATGTCCTCTCCCTGACGAACGATGACCGGTTCGGCTACTCCGAACTGGTCGATGCGATTGCGGATTATCTCCAGGGACTGGGCTACGGAGTTTTCGCGGATAAATTTTTCTCTCTCCTCAGAGAGCTTCAAAACCACCTGGGGAAAGGCCTTGGTCTCATCAATGCGGACTATTTGAAGATCAGGAAAATCCTCCTTGAGGATCTCTTTGAGCCGGGCCAGGGCCTTTTTATTGGGTAGGGAGAAGACTATCTTACCGGGCTCTGATTCCAGACGAACCACGGTGATGCCCTTCCGGGCCAGGACATCTTTCAGATCTCGAGCCGCAGCCTCGGTGGCGTTTTTGACCGCCTGATCGATATCTACCTTGAGGACCAGATGCATACCGCCTTGAAGGTCAAGTCCCAGTTTGAGCCCTTGGCTATAAAGATATTTTTTCCACCAGCCGGGAAGATCGGGGTAGAATGACGGCAGGACAATGGCTACAGACGCCAGGGTGAGGAGGACAAGCAAGGCAAACTTCCAACGCAAGGCCTTTGGCATATGACCACTCCCGGAAGAAAGTTCTTTCAAAGTCGTCTTTTCCTACTCCAGCAGGGGGCCATTTTCAAGGGAAAAGCAACTAGATAAAAGAACCAATCTCCATTAAGGTCTTTTTATGCGTCAGATTAAGCGCCTGGTCAAAATTGCCTTCGGTTTGATTCTCCTCCTGATAGGAGTGGCGATGATAGTCCTGCCTGGTCCGGCAACGGTGGTCATTCCCCTGGCCCTGGGGATCCTCTCCAGTGAGCTTCCCTGGGCCAAAAGGCTCCTGGACTGGCTAAAGGCCCGGCTCCGGCCCCTTATCAGACGTCTGGAACCTTACCTCTCCCGCAAGGCCAAAATGGCCAAGTAAGTAAAGTACATACAGAGGAAGAGAAAACCCTTCTTGCGGTCGAGCTCGTGGGTTCGTCCCAGAAAGAGACCGACAAAGAGGGCCAGGGTGGCCAATATGACCATGCCGATGTCCAGATTTAGGCTGGCCCGGAAGGGTATGGGCGAAACACTGGCGGTAATCCCCAGAATCCAGAAGATGTTAAAGATATTGGAGCCCACCACATTCCCCACGGCGATTTCGGTCTTCTTTTTGAAGGCCGCTACCACCGAGGTCACCAGCTCGGGCAAAGAGGTCCCCAGGGCGACAATAGTTAGCCCAATAAAGGCCTGAGAGACTCCCAGGAGGATCACCAGCCCCCTGGCCCCATCAACAACCATGTTTCCCCCCAGCCCCAGACCGATAATGCCCCCCGTGGTCATAAGGAGAGCCAACCCCCAGGGAAGGGGTTTCACCTGATAGTCTATCTCCTCCCGCCGATCGAGGCCAAAGGCGTAGAAGAGAAAGATGGCAAAGAATGACAGGAGCACCAGTCCATCGGAGCGAGAGATCATCGAAGGAAGGCCATCCAAAAGACCATCGTTGGCCATAAAAAAAAGGACAATAACCGCCAGGAGGCTGAAAGGGATTTCCTTCCAGACCGTGCCCAAATGAATGGTCAGGGGGTATACCAGGGATGAGGCTCCTAATATAAGAAGGATGTTGGCGATGTTGGAGCCCAGGATGTTTCCGATAGCCAAATCCGGGCTCTTCTTAATAGCGGCAATAATATTTACTAAAAGCTCCGGGGCCGACGTTCCGAAGGCCACTACCGTTAGTCCGATGGCCCTGTCAGAGACGCGGAGCCTTTTGGCTAGGGCGGCAGCCCCCTCTACCAGAAAATGCCCGCCAGAAAGGAGTAGGGCAAAGCCTCCAACAAGAAAGAGGAATTCCTTCACCTACTCCTCCTCAGATGACGACTTATGGTCTTCTCTAGCTCTATAAGGAGGAAGAATACGAGACCAGCCCCCATGATTACCAGCCATACCCAGGGGGCAAAAGGCTCAACGGAAAATACCCTGTTAAAGAAGGGAACATAGGTAAAGGTTGCCTGTAGGAGGACAATAGCCAGAAGCCCTAAAATTACGGCCCGATTCTGCCAAAGATCTCCCACGGAGAGCACCGGGGCCAGGAGCCTTCGGCAATTAAGAAGATAGAAGGCCTCTAGAAAGACAATAACATTGACGGCCAGGGCCCGAGCCTCAGTCACCTGACCCGATCTCTTAAACCACCACTCAAAGCCTCCCCAGGCCAGAGCGGCCATCAGAAAGGATACCAGGGCCATCCGGCTGATGAGGTATCCCTCCAGAAGAGGAGCCTTTGGAGGGCGGGGAGGACGGTCCATGACTCCATCTTCCCGGGGCTCAAAGGCCAAAGCTACCGCCAGGGCCACAGTAGTTACCAGATTTATCCAGAGAATATGAAGCGGCAAGACCGGAAGGGTGGTAGCCAAGGCTATGGCCCCTAGAAGGATGAGACACTCCCCCCCATTGGTGGGAAAGATAAAAAGAATAGTTTTGCGCAAGTTGTCAAAGACTGTTCGTCCTTCTTCTACCGCGGCCACTATGCTGGCGAAATTGTCGTCAGTAATAACCATGTCTGAGGCCTCTTTGGCCACATCGGTGCCGCTTCCCATGGCAATTCCGATATCGGCTGCCTTAAGGGCCGGGGCATCATTGACCCCGTCTCCGGTCATGGCCACAATCTCTCCCTGCCCCTTAAGGGCCCGGACGAGCCGAAGTTTGATGGCCGGGGTGACCCGGGCAAAGATTTCGGTCTTTGCGGCTACCTGGGAGAACTTCTGCTCTTCAAGCTTCTCGAGCCTCTGACCCTCTATGGCCTCGCCTTTTAAACCCAGAAGCTGACCAATGGCCTGGGCCGTCAGGGGATGATCGCCGGTGGCCATCTTGACCCTTATCCCGGCGCGATGACAAAGGGAGATGGCCTCCATGGCCTCTGGTCGTGGAGGGTCCATCATCCCAATCAGCCCCAGAAGACGCCAGCCTCCGCTATAGACGGCCTCATCCGTAAGGGGAGGAGTGAGGTCTTTCTCGGCCACAGCCAGAACCCGCAGCCCGGATCGGGCAAGCTCCTCCACCTGGGGAAAGAAGGCCACGGCCTCCTGGCCGCAGAGCTGGAGGACCTTTTCTGGAGCTCCTTTGAGGAAGGCCAGGTGTCCGTCTTTAGTTTCGTGAAGACTAACCATAAACTGGCGATCGGAGTCAAAGGGCAGGAGGTCTATCCGGGGATAGTGCCTTCGCTCCTCTTCGCTAAGACCGGCCTTTCTGGCGACCACGATTAAAGCCCCCTCAGTGGGATCGCCATCTACCAGCCAGCGGCCGTCTTTCTCTATCAGACTGGCCTGATTGCAGAGATAGCCCGCTAAAAGGAGTCGATAAAGGGCCTGATCCTGGCGAACGGATATTGGCTGTCCATCCATTAAGATTCGTCCCTGGGGAGCATAACCTACCCCCTCAACCTCCAGCTTTCGGCCGTCAGCCAGAATTATTCTGGTTACGGTCATTTCGTTGCGGGTGAGGGTGCCCGTTTTGTCAGTGCAGATGACCGTGGTGCTCCCCAAGGTCTCCACCGAGGGCAGATACCGAATGATGGCCCCCCGACGGGCCATCCTCTTTACACCGATGGCCAAGGCCACGGTCATAATCACCGGAAGCCCTTCGGGAATGGCCGAAACGGCCAGGGCCACCGCCGCCATAAATGACTCCTCAAACGGGAGACGTCGCAAGTAACCCAGAAGGAAGGTGAAGACGGCAAAGACGAGAATAACAAAGGTTACCTTGCGGCTGAATATTTCCAGCTTTCGGGTAAGAGGGGTCTTGGGCGGTTCCACCCCGGCCATCATTTGGGCAATCTTGCCGAACTCTGTAGCCGCTCCGGTGGCCACGACAATGGCCCGGCCCTCTCCAGAGAGGGCCAGGGTGCCGGAGTAGATCATATTTCGTCTGTCAGCCAAGGGGGTATCCTCCGGCAGAGGGTCAGATATCTTTTCCACCGGCAGAGACTCCCCGGTGAGGGCGGCCTCGTTGGTCAGGAGCCCCTTGCTCCAGATAACCCTGGCATCGGCTGGAACCTTGGCCCCGGCAGTAAGAACAATTAGATCCCCAGGGACAAGCTCCTCGGCAGGGATGATTTCTGTTTCTCCACCTCGCAAGACGGTGGCCTTGGGAGAGAGCATCTCCTTTAAGGCCTCAAGGGCGGCTTCAGCCTGACTTTCTTGAACAAAGCCGATGATGGCATTAATGACCACCACGGCCAAGATAACAGCGGCATCAACAAACTCTCCTAGGGCCAGGCTGACCCCCGCCGTGGCTAGGAGAACATAGATAAGAAGGTCTCGAAACTGGTCAAGAATTCTGGCCAGAATTCCCCGTCGGGGGCCGGTAGGGAGGCGGTTGGGGCCAAAGCGAGTCAATCTCTCTTGAGCTGCCCTGGCCTCAAGGCCCCGGCTTAAATCCGTCTCGAGATAGAGGGCTACCTCCTCTGGGGTCAGACTGTGCCAGGGGCGAGGTTCCATCTATTTGGTATTCTCCTCATAAAGTGACCAGAGAAGGCGAAAGCAGGGGGTAAAGTTCTCCGGTTCTTTTTCCAAAAGGGTTCGCACCTCTTCTACAGTGAAGAAACGACCGTCTTCTAACTCCCGAGGATTAGGTCGAGGGGGTTTCCTGGTCTCCCCGCGATAAAGGCAGACATGTTCCCAGCCCGTCTCCTCACAAGCTGGCAGTTTCAAGACCAGATCCAGGCTACAGTTAAGACCAAGCTCCTCCAGGAGCTCTCTTTTGGCGGCCACCATGTAGGGTTCGCCGGGTTCTACATGACCGGCAGCCGAGGAATCCCAGAGACCGGGATGTTCGTCTTTGTCCTGGGCCCGCTTCTGGAGATATATCCGCCCTTTGGGATCGAAGAGGAAGATGTGTACGGCCCGATGCATCAGCCTCTGACGGTGGATTTCGTCTCGAGACAGAAGGGCCATGACCCTGTCTTCCTCATCACAGACCTCCAGCAGCTCGGTGGCACTTACCCGGTCTGTTCGCATAAAAACCTCCTCTTTTGGTAGAAAAATATAGGATCTTCGATCCGAATTACCTTCTCGGGGGGCCAGCCGGGGAGAGGAAAGTTACAGCTGATGATCCTGGCTCCCTCGGGAAGCTCCCGGGCCAGTTTGGTAGCCAGCCTGGGCATAATGTCCGGAAACAGATAGCAAAAAATCACCTCGGCTTGGCCAAGATGAGCCTTCCAGAAATCCTGACGGTGACAGGTAACAGGGGCCCTGGAGATGATTTTCCTGATCTGGAAGAGAAGATAGGCATAAGGATTTATCTCATAACCTACTCCTCGAACACCATAGCGACGCCAGGCCGCCAGCAGGAAGCGTCCGTCACCGCAGCCAAGGTCATAAAGCCTGGTCTCCGGGGCCATGGGAACCTCCTCCAGGATGGCCCGTATCTTGGCGGCAGATGTTCGAGTGAAAAGGGCCCCTCCTGTCTTTGCGGCCACCGCGGCCGTGGAGACAGCGTAGGCTATTTTGGCCGCCGAGATAGTGAGCAGAGGGGCTAAAAACCAAAGAATCTTCATCTTTTGAGCACCTCTATCTCACCCAGGGGCCTATTCTGAACCAGAAAGACCCGGCCCTGCCGGGCCAATTCCAAAAGGGCCAAAAAGGTGGCTATGATCTCCACCCTATCTGCTCCCTGGACAAAGGCCTTAAAAAACAGCCGCCCTTTTAAAATGAGTTCTTTCCAGATCTGGTCAAGTTTGTCCCGCACAGAGACCCTGGCCAGACGGACTTCCATAACCTCCGGAGGGGCATTTCGCTTAAGCAGATCCCTTAAGGCAGCCAGAAGATCAAAGAGACTGGCCTTAACAGGGGGGGGTTTTGAGTTGTCGTCTTCAAAGCTCATTCCCCGGGGAAAGACATCTCTTAGCCACTGGGGACGGCTGTAGAGCCTCTGGGCCGCCTCTTGAAAACGGATGAGTTCCAGCAGGGGACGGACGATCTCCATCCGTGGATCCTCCTCGTCTTCTTCCGGTGCCGGTCGGGGAAGGAGCATCCGGCTCTTTATGTGGAGGAGGGTGGCGGCCATGACCAAAAACTCTCCAGCCAATTTTATGTCTAAGGTCTTCATCAATTCCAAATATTCCAGATACTGGCGGGTGATTTCTGCTATCGGAATGTCATAAATATTTAGACGATTCTCCCGGATAAGATGGAGCAAGAGGTCCAGGGGGCCTTCAAACTCTGGCAACCTCACCGGATAGAGGGCCAGCTGTTCACCCATGGCCCCCTCCCTTTCAGCTACCGAAAATGGTTTGCCGGACCTCAACCATGGTCTGAATGGCAAAGTCACGGGCCCGTCTTTGGCCCTCGTTGAGGATTTCTTCCAGAAGTCCGGGCTTGCTTTCCAGCTCGCGGGCTCGTTCCCAGATGGGCTCAAGGGCCTTAATCACCCGCTCGGCCAGCTCTCTTTTGCACTGAACACAGCCCAAACGGGCCTCCTTGCAGGCGGCGATGATTTCCGCCAGCTCCTCAGCAGAAAAATAAAGACGGTGGAGGTTAAAGGCCACACAGCGCCTTTCGGGATCTCCAGGGTCAGATTTGCGAGGGCGGTCCACATCGGTGACCATCTGGGAGATCTTTTTCCGGACTTCCTCGGCGGAGTCATTGAGAAAGATGGCATTTCCAAAGGACTTGCTCATCTTCCGGCCGTCGATTCCCGGGACTTTGGGGGCCTCAGAGAGCAGGGCCTCAGGCAAGGGAAAAACCTGGCTCTCGTAAAGATAATTAAAGCGTCGGGCAATCTCCCGGGTAAGCTCAATGTGGGGGAGCTGGTCTATCCCTACCGGGACCTTATCGGCCTTGTACATGAGGATATCGGCGGCCTGGAGAACCGGATAGCCCAGGAAACCGTAGGTGGAAAGCTCCCGGTCGCTTAACTGCTGGAGCATGTCTTTGTAGGTGGGGTTTCTCTCCAGCCAGGCTACCGGCGTGATCATAGAAAAAAGGAGATAGAGCTCGGCGTGCTCTTTTATCTCTGATTGGATAAAAATAGTGGCCTTTTGGGGATCTATCCCCACCGAAAGCCAGTCTATAAGGAGACGTCGGGTGTTGCTCGAAATGCTGCGAGAGCGGGCGTAGTCTGTGGTCAGGGCGTGCCAGTCGGCCACAAAGAAAAAGCAGTCGTACTCTTCCTGGAGCCTTTTCCAGTTCTCCAGGACTCCATGAAGATGCCCCAGATGAAGGGGACCGGTGGGTCTCATTCCGGAGAGAACTCGTTTTTTTCGGGCCATGAGTGAGCTCCTCTTGTGTTAGATCTGGACTAGGTTTCCCAGAAAGAGGCCACTTAGCCAAATAATTGGCGGCAATATAATTTTGTCGATAACTCCTGTAAAGACTAAGGCCAGAATGATAACGAACCCTACCGGCTCCAGATAGGCATATCGGCGGGCCAGTTCGGGAGGCAGAAGTCCGTAGAGGATCTTACTGCCATCGAGAGGAGGCACGGGAAGGAGATTGAAGATGGCCAGCCCGATATTTATCTGGACAGCCAGATAGGCCATTAGGAGTAGGGGTTTTAAGACCGCACTAGCCAGGGCTGGGGAGAGCCAGGAAAGGGGCTGGTAGATAAAAGGCCAGGCCCGGAGGGCCAGGGCCAAAGTGGCGGCCAAAAGAAGATTGGCCATAGGGCCGGCCAGGGAAACCCAGACCATGTCCTGACGGGGGTGGCGAAAGTAGCGGGGATCAACGGGCACTGGTCTGGCCCAGCCGATGGCCTGGGTGAGGAAGAAGACCAAGGCCCCTAAGGGATCGATGTGCTTAAAGGGGTTGAGGGTCAGACGCCCAGACTCCTTGGCTGTTGGATCCCCCAGGCGGTAGGCCACATAGCCATGGGCCAGCTCGTGGACAGTCACCGCGGCCAGAATGGGGATGGTCAGAAGGGCTATTTTTTGAATGAGATGGGCAATCACTTTAAACGAGCTCCCGGACGGGCCTGGGGGGCCTCTACGAGGTGGAGGCCGTCTTCATCTTCGGCCATTAGCATCATCCCCTGGGAAAGGACGCCCCTGAGCTTTACTGGTTTAAGGTTGGCGACGATGACCACCCTCTTCCCCACTAGCTCCTCAGGTCGAAAGACCTTAGCCACCCCGGCCACAATGGTTCTCTCCTCCGGGGCCTTAACGGTGAGCTTTAAGAGTCTATCGGCCCCGGGGATTGGTTCGGCAGCGACGATTTCGGCTACCCGGAGATCTATCCGGGCCAGGTCTTCGATCTTGATCGTCTCTGTCTTCTTTTCTGTTTTTTTCACCTCTTCGGTCGTAGAAACCTCGGCAGCGCTTTTATCCTCCCGGCGAGGAAAGAGGGGAGGGCCACAGGACGTTTTCCTCTGGGGTTTAAGAAGACCGAAGACCCGGGCCTTATCCAAACTCAGGGCCTCTTCGGTGGTCAACCCCAGATAGGAAAGAAGCCTGCCGGCGGCCACAGGCATTACCGGAGAGAGAAGTATCGCCACGATTCTTAAGGTCTCCAGGAGGTGGTAGAGCACCGTCTGGAGGCGTTCTCGCTGTTTGGCATCCTTAGCCAGGACCCAAGGGGCCTGCTGGTCAATGTATTTATTGGCCTGGCCAATGAGCTCAAAGACCGCGGTCAGGGCCCGGTGAAAGCGATAGGCGACCATTTCCTCTTCATATCGGGATACGGTGCTTAAGGCCGCCTCCCGGAGGGCAAGGTCAGGGGCCTCGGCCACGGCCGGCTCCGGTATGAGCCCCTGGTTGTATTTGTTGACCATAGTCAGGCTTCGCTGGACAAGGTTGCCAAAGTCATTGGCCAGATCGGAGTTAAAGCGCCTCACCAGGGCCTCCTCGGAGAAGTTGGCGTCCAGACCAAAGGCCATCTCCCGGAGGAGGAAGTATCTTAAGGCATCGGCTCCAAAACGTCTGATAAGACCTTCTGGGCGCACGACGTTCCCCAGGCTCTTGGACATCTTGGCGTCCTGGACATTCCAGTAACCATGGACATGGAGCCCCTTGTAAGGGGGGAGACCGGCAGCCCGGAGCATGGTTGGCCAGTAGATGCCATGGGGTTTGAGGATGTCCTTGGCGATCAGGTGGTGGGCCTGGGGCCAAAAGCGTTCAAAGCGATCCTGATCCTCAGGCCAACCCAGCCCGGAGATATAGTTAATAAGGGCGTCAAACCACACATAGGTGACAAATCCATCGTCAAAGGGGAGTTCTATACCCCAGGTGAGCCGGCTTTTGGGGCGAGAGATGCATAGATCCTCAAGGGGATCCTTAAGGAAGGCCAGAACCTCATTGCGATAGCGTTCAGGGGTGATGAATTCTGGGTTGTTTTTGATGTGGTCAATGAGCCACTCTTGATAACGACCCATGCGAAAGAAATAATTGGCCTCTTTAAGGTGAACGGGCTCCACCTTGTGATCCGGACAGCGGCCATCGACCAATTCTTTCTCGGTGAGGAAACGCTCGCAGCCGAAACAGTAAAGCCCTGCGTATTCGCCAAAGTAGATGTCGCCGGCCTCATAGACCTTTTCCAGGAAGCGCTTTACGGCCACCTTGTGCCTTTCCTCAGTGGTGCGGATGAAGTTGTCGTACTCAATAAAAAGCTTGGGCCAGAGATCCCGGAAGGCCTGACTCATCCGATCTACATATTCCTGGGGGCTTACCCCCGCCTCTTTGGCGGCCTGGACGATTTTGTCACCGTGTTCGTCGGTCCCTGTCTGGAAGAAGACCTCCTCTCCAGCCAAACGGAAGAAGCGGGCCACTACATCGGCTACCACCGTGGTGTAGGCATGACCAAGATGAGGTTCGGCGTTGACATAGTAGATGGGGGTGGTCACGTAATAGGACATCAGCTCTCCTCCTTGGCCTTTACTTGCTCAATGGGGACATCGATCTCCCGGCCATCCTGAAGTTCAAGGGTGACGGTGCGTCGAAATATGTTGTGGCGGATAACCTTTCCTTCGCCGTGGGGGCAGCAATATCTCTTGCCGAATTTGGGCATTTCCTTCTTAAGGTCAACGTAAACCTGATGTTCATAAACCAAACAACAGAGCAGGCGACCACAGATGCCAGATATCTTGTTGGGATTCAAGGGGAGGCTCTGCTCTTTGGCCATCCGGATGGAGACAGCGTCAAAGTCCCGAATAAAACTGGCACAACAAAGTTCGCGGCCACAGGTGCCAAGGCCACCCAGCATCTTGGCCTCATGGCGAACCCCAATCTGGCGCATCTCTATGCGGCTTCTGAGCTCCCGGACCAGCTCTTTGACTAGCTGGCGAAAGTCCACCCGGCCGTCGGCAGTGTAATAGAAGATGATCTTGCTACCGTCAAAAAGTCGTTCTACCCGGACCAGCTTCATCTCCAGGCCCAGTTCCTGGATCTTAGTCTCGCAGACATCCCAGGCCTGGTCTTCCTGGGCCAGGATTTTATGATAACGGTTAATCTCTTTGACCGAGGCCCGACGCAGGACCATGGGTAGGCTTCCCTTGAGTCCGGGATAGAATACCGGTTCTAGAACTACCTGCCCCACCTCCGGCCCATGAGGGCCCTCTACCAGAACCCAATCTCCGGGGGAAAGAAGCAGATCCTTGGCGTCAAAGTGGGTGGTGGGCAGATCTGGCCGCAGCCGGACTTCTGCTACCCTGAGGCCATTGCCAGTGGGAACCTCTCGTCCTTTGAGCTCCCGGGCCTCATCGGTCTTTTGGTGGTTTAAGGGACGTTCTTTGGAACGATGGCGTCTTCGATTTTTTTTGCTGGCCATAGCTTCTCAAAATACCACGACCATTAAAGCCTCGAAAGGCGCAACAGCAGGGCCTCTAAGGTAAGACGAGGGTTGGCGGCCCGCTCCAAGGCCAAGATGGCCTTGTTTATCTGGCTCAGGGCCTCCCTCACAAAGGGGGTGGGGCCTTTAAGCTGATGTTCCCGAAGAAGTAGGGCCCAGGCCTTAAGGAAGGTGATAATTTTATCCCGATCGGTTCCGATCCTCTGGACAAGCCTAAAGACAGCCATGGGTGACCCCTGGCCCAATTTCATAAAAGAAGAGAAGGTCTCTTTGATGGAGGTCAATCCTCCCTCATCGATAAACCTTAGAGCCTCCCCGGGGCTCCCCAGGGCCAGCCCTGCGGCGAACCGGGCCTCTTCAGGGGAGAGGCCCCGGCGCAGCAGAACTTTTTCTGTTTCTTGAGGGGACAGGGGGCCAAAATAGAGACGCTGACAGCGGGAAACTATGGTCGGCAATAGGTCCTCCTCCCGCGGGGCCACGAGGACAAAATGGGTTCCCTCCGGGGGTTCTTCAAGGATTTTAAGCAGGGCATTAGCTGCCTCCCGCCCCAATTTCTCAGCCTCATCTAAGATGACCACCCGGCGCAGCCCTTCAAGGGGAGAGAAGGAGAGCCATTTCTTTAACTCCCGAATGCTGGCAATGGAAATCTGGCTCCCTTGGGGACTGACAAGAAGGAAGTCGGGATGGGAACCACGCCCAGTCTTAAGACATGAGGGACAGCGGCCACAACCAGACCCTTCCCTGCAAAGGAGTATTTGTCCCCAGGCCAAGGCACAGGTGGCCTTGCCCACCCCTCGGGGACCATAGAAGAGATAGGCCTGAGAAAGATGACCGGAGACCAGGGCCCTTTTGAGGGTCTTAAGAGACCGCTGGTGCCCTACTATCCCTGAGAATCCTTCCATGACCTACCTATACCCGGAACCGGCTCTGATGTCAGCCCGCCTCACCTTGTCTTTTCTTTGAGGCTTGCTATTTTAGGGCCACCTTATGGCTAAGATCAGAGGGGTTATTTTTGTTATTTTCCTGGTTCTTTCGGTTCTTATTATGGGGCCTGTTGCTATTTTCCTCGGCCCCTTTGACCGTAGTGGTCGTCTGGCCCACAAAGTCCCCCGTCTTTGGGCTAAACTTCTCCTTAAAGTGGCTGGGGTTCGTCTGGAGGTGGTGGGCTTAGAGAAGCTTGATCCCCACGGATCCTATGTCTTTGCCGCTAATCATGCCAGCCAGTTTGATATCTTTGCTCTGGAGGCCGGCCTTCCCTTTGAGATTCGTTGGCTGGCCAAAAAGGAACTGTTTGATATTCCTATCTTTGGTCATGGCCTGCGGGCTGTGGGAAACATCCCGGTGGATCGCGAAAATCCCCGGGAGGGTCTAAAAAGCCTTGCCGCCGCCGCAGAAAAGGTAAAAGAGGGGCTCTGTGTGGTTATTTTCCCCGAGGGGACCAGGAGCCCTGATGGTCGGCTATTACCTTTTAAACCCGGGGGTATGGTTCTGGCTATAAAGAGTCGCCGTCCCCTTGTTCCTTTGAGTATCGTTGGTAGCCATGAGGTACTCCCTAAAGGCAAGATCCTCCCCCGTCCGGGGAAAATTCGGGTAATTATCGGAGACCCCATCGATACTCGAGCCTACAGCCTGAGGGATAAAGAACGCCTGGCCGAAGACCTCAGGCAGAAAATAGCCGCTGGCCTTAATAGCTAAGTCCTTAAGGCCCTGGCTCGGGCAGCCTTGCGCCCGGCCTCAGTAAGAAAGGCCTCTTCTGGTGACTCCTTGCCTTCGATCTCCCAGCGCACCAGAAGATCAATGTCGTGGAAAAGCCGGGCCTCAAGGCCGGTAGGATTTTGGCTGTTCAGGATTTCTCTGACCTCGGCGATCATGTCTTCTGAGGCCCTTATGTCTTCCAGGATATCTTGAATCTGGTCGGGGAATTCGGCCAGATAGGAGGCGATGATTACCAGGGCCAACCGACCACCTTCCTCGGGAACCAGCTGTTCGGCATAACGGCGCCTTAAAGCGGCCCTCTGGCCGGCCTCAGGACGCTTTTGCAGAAGGGGCTCGACCTTTTTCTCCAGGCGGTCCTTAAGGAACTCCTGGCGCTGTTTGAGAAGCTCGGGGGAAATAGAACCTAGACACTGTTCGGCGTAGGGACAGTAGGCAGCACAGCCAAAGTCCATGCGGGGATTAGGGAGACGTTTGCCACATCCGGGACAGCGTCGAGAGGCCTCATCCTTAAAAAACTCAACCTCTCCACCGCAGTGGGGACATTTGACCTCAAAAATAGCATCTTCCTTCCAATAGCGGGTATCCTGACCGGGACAGCGCATATTTTAATTTTACTCCAATCTGATACTAAATTTAAGGGGCGACCTTAAGTCGCCCCTTTTTGTTTTAGATCTTTTCCTGGGCCTGGTGGCGCATTTTTTGGGCCAATTCCTTAATCTCTACCAGCGTCTTTTTCATTTTGGCGTATCCGTACCAGGTGGTGTAGTCGGGGTTCATGTGGAAGGCCCCCTGGAAGGTCTTCATCCGGTAGTCCATAAACATCATGTAAAGAAGCTGTTCGATCTTGTAGGGGGTTTCGTAAAAACGGAGAAGATCCGGGTAGGGATTGTTGTCCTCCGACTTGATGATCCCCTCCTTTCTCAGGGAGGCCACAATCTCAATGGCCTGGGCAAAGAGGCGATCTGCCTCGCGGAGCATCATATCTGCCTGGTGAAGTTGTTCTTTGACAAAGGCGCTGTTATGGCATCTCTGACAGGTTCGGACCATCTTTTCCCTTTCAGCCTGCCACTCCTCTTCAGTAAGTCGGGCTACCTTGCCCGCCTTGATAACCTCGAGCCTGTCTGTGGGCTTTCCCTGGGGATCGAGAACCCGGAAGGCCTTAAGGATAGTCAGGCGCCAGGAGAGCCACTCCTTGTCCTTTTCGGGGAGTCTCAGGCCCAAAAAGCCCCAGGCGGTCATCACTCTATGATCTCCATCGGGCATGTGGCAAGTCTGACAGCGGGGGCCCCGGCGTTCATCAATGGCCCGACCCATGAGTCGATCAAGGCGGTAGATCACCCCGTGTTTGGACGAAGACCACATTTCCCACTGGGGATGGTCAAAGCCCATATGGCAGGTCATACAGGCCTCAGGTTCTTGAGCCTCGGCCTTGGAGAAGGCATGCCTGGTGTGGCAGTTCTGACAGTCCATAGCATATTTGGGGTAATCAGGTTGGCGTTTGGCCTCGGCCGTGGCTCCCAGAGAGTGGCAACCGCCACAGCCCTTGCGCCCCTTAATAAAGGCTTCCGGCTGCAGGTGAGTGGTAGGCATGGCCTTCAGGGCGATCCAACCCAAGAAATGCTTGCCGCTCATATACTGTTTGGCCTGCTTGGGATGGCAGCGCTGGCAGGTTTCGATAGAGGGTAGCTTGGCCTTATCTACGTCGTTGGCGCTTTGGTGTTCTCGACCATGGCAGGAGGCGCAGGTGAGGGTCTCAGACATCTTGCTCCGGTGAAAGTCTTTGACAATTCCCGGGGTTACCTTGAGATGACAGTCCTCACACGAAGATGGCTTGGCCCAGATCGGCGAGCCTGAGGTCAGGAAAAAGATAAAGACCAAAAGACCGCTTAGTTTGACTCTTCCCATTTCCCCCCTCCTAAAGTTTTTTAGAGCTACTCTTGCCAGGAGATGGCCTCCACCGGGCAGGTGTCTATGGCCTCCTGGCAGTCACAACGGGAGCAGGCCTCTTCATCTTTGACCTGCGACTTTTCCTCTTCGTCCAGCTCAAAGACCTCCGGGCACAGCTCCACGCAGGTGCCGCAACCTATGCAAAGCTCTCGATCAACCACCAATCGGGCCATAGAATCCCCCTTTCTCAGCCCTCACGGACTGTCTCCTTGAGGGTGGCCATTAAAGGTTCAAGTCCCATCTTTTCCACCACCCAGGCGAACCGCCTCTTGGGACGTCCGTGTTCGTTGAAAAATTTAAGGACCGCGTCCATTACCCCAAGGGCCTCGTCTTCTCCTTCCACCAGGCCCAAAAGGAGGCCTGGCCGGGGTTTGTAGCCCCCTTTGCCGCCGAGATAGACCTTGTAGCCATTCCTTACGGCCACAAAACCCAGATCTATGTTGTTGGCCCAGGAGCAGCAGGCCGGGCAACCGCTTACAGCCACCTTGAATTTATGTGGTACCGGGTGCCCCTTAAAACTCTCGTAGATTCGTTGGGCCAAGGGGAAAGTTTCCTTAAGGGCTAGCTTGCAAAAAGGGGCCCCGACGCAGGTTCGGGGTTGAAAGGAGGTGGCTGCTTTCCGCAATTGGGCCCCGGCGGACTCCAGACGCTCAATCACCTGGGAGACCTTCTCCGGCTCAATTCCCAAGACCATGACCTTCTGGGCCGTGGTGGGGTGGACCACCAGCCCCTCACCAGCCAGTTCGGCCAGGACCAAAAGCACCTCCTTGGCCATAGTAAGCTGTGGAAATTCTACAGAGACCGCATAGCTTCCGTCTTTCTGGGGTATGGCTCCAGGGATCTTAACCTCCGCCATATAAAGCCTCCTCTCTTAGGGCTTTGCTAGTCTTTAAGTTCGGTAGCCAGAAGCCTTTTGAATCGCTCCCAGCCGATCTTCTGAATAATGGTTCCCAGGCGTTCACCCCGCTGGTTCAGCTTTTTGTAGAGGGAAACGGTGGCCTCAAGGACCTCAAGGGCCCTTTTTTCGTCGGCCAGAGGGAGATATTCTGTCGCCAGCCGGGGATGGCGCCCCAGTTTCCCTCCCAGAAGTATCCTGTAGCCCGTGGAAACGACTTCCAACGTCCCTGAGGGGCAAACCCGAGAGCACGCCCCACAGGCCAGACAGCGCTCGGAGTCGATTATCGGCCCATCGGCCAGCTTGATGGCCTCTTCTTCACAAACCTTTAGGCACTCTCCACAGGCCAGACAAGGTTCAGTGGTTACCCCGACGTTGGCCTGACCGATAAGGGCAAAATCCCGAATGTGGACCTGGGAGCAGGCATTGGGGCACTCGGATATACCCACCCGAAATTGATGGTGGTGCTTAAGCGGGCCGCCCACCTTTTCCTGAAGGAAACTGGTCAGATCGGCCTCTTTAAGGAGGGATTCCATCTTTTTGATAAGCTCGCCAGAATTGGTTACGGCATTGGGACAACCGCTGGCCCCAAAACAGGCCTCCACGGCAAACCCCTCTCGTACCTGGGCCGCCTTGTCCCTTAAGACCCTCTTGGCCTCGAGGACATCAGCCTCCGAGATGGTACTTTTACCTTTGGCCCGGACAAACTCCTCCACCTGTTTGCGCACCCGTCCTCGAACAAAGAAGGGTACCCGTTTGATGAGGGTCTCGGCCTCTGGTTCCCAGCGCATTTTTGCCTCCTTACCAGTCCTCTTCCCGGAGGATGGCTCCCCGGGTGCCAATGGTCACCACCCGGAGAGGAATGTCTTTGCCGGCCAGCTCCATACCCTTTTTGATCATTACCGGCAGACCGCCGCAACAGGGCACTTCCATAATAAGAGCGGTGATGTCTTTAATGTCTGCCTGGGCAAAGATCTGGGAGAACTTTTCTATATACCCCTGAGGGTCGTCGAACTTGGGGCATCCGAGAAGGATGATTCTCCCCTGGAGAAAATCCTCGTGTAGCCGCGGATAGGCCACCGGGGTGCAGTCGGCGGCCACCAAGAGTCTGGCTCCTTTAAGGAAAGGGGCCGTGGGGGGAACTAGCCGAATCTGAATGGGCCAGTGGCAAAGGGCTGAATTGGTCTGGGCCCGGGGAATATTGGCTGTCTCACAGGCAGGGGCTCCTTGAGCGTAGAACTGAAGCCTGGCAGAAGGGCAGGTAAAGCCATCCTTGTTTTGGGCCTTTTTCTTTTCTTCCAGATATTTTTTTACGGCCTCCTCGTCAAACTCCTCCGCCGGACGCTCAACGATTCTCAGAGCCCCCTTTGGACACTCACCAAGGCAGGCCCCCAGGCCGTCACAATACTTTTCAGCCACCAGTCTGGCTTTGCCGTTAACGATCTCTATGGCCCCTTCGGCGCAGGCTGGCACACACTGGCCGCAACCATCACAGAGTTCTTCGTCTATTTCGATTATCTTTCGCACTCTCTTGGACATAGGTTCGCTCCTTATGTTTTTTCTCTAAAGAATAACGGTAAAGGATCCCTTTCTCCTTGATTCAAATCAAAGGGGGCCAGGGAATCGTCAGGAGACTTTCTTCTTTAGCCATTCTTTTAGCTGGCGGTAGGAGAAGGTATTTAAAATGTTCTGCGGTTCACACCAACCCCTTCGGGCCACGGCTACCCCTAGGGAAAGAAAATTCATTTGTTCCAGACTATGGGCATCGGTGCCGATAGCCAGAAGGACTCCGGCCTCTTTGGCTGCCCGGGTATTTACGTCGTTTAAGTCAAGGCGTTTGTAATAGGCGTTTATCTCCAGGGCCACTCCCGCCTTTTGGGCGGCGGAGAAGATGGTCTTAAGATCCAGAGGATAGGGATCTCTTTCTCCGATGAGCCGGCCAGTAGGATGACCAACGATGTGGACTAAAGGGTTTTCAATGGCCGCTAGAATCCGGCCGGTCAGGGTGGCTTCGTCTTGACGGAAGCCACTATGAATAGAGGCAATTACCAGCTCAAATTCTCGCAGGAGATCATCTGGGTAGTCCAGACGGCCATCAGAAAGGATATCTACCTCAGTCCCAAAGAGGAGCTTGACATCCTTGCTATGGCGGTTGAAGGCCTGGATTGCGGCCTTCTTGGCGGCGATATCCTTTGGGGTCAGCCCTCCGGCCACCCGTAGCCCTTGGGAGTGATCACAGATCCCCACCCACTTAAGACCAAGCTGTCTGGCCTTGGCTCCGATCTCTTCTACGGAGGCTGTCCCATCACTGAAGAGGGAATGGACATGAAAGTCTCCCTTTATCTCATCATAATTCACCAGGCGGGGAAGTTGCCCGGCCTGGGCGGCCTCGATTTCCCCGCGGTCTTCCCGGAGTTCGGGAGGGATCCAGGGAAGGTCAACGGCAGCAAAGACTTCTTCCTCCTCCCGGCCCCCCACCCTTTCATCCCCCCGGAAGATACCGTACTCATTAATCTTAAGGCCCCTCTGGACCCCCAGCTCCCGGATGCGGATGTTATGGGCCTTGGATCCCGTAAAGTAGGCCAGAGCGGCTCCGTAGCAGGCGGGATCAACCGCCCGG
Source organism: Thermosulfuriphilus ammonigenes (assembly GCF_011207455.1). Classification (GTDB taxonomy): domain Bacteria; phylum Desulfobacterota; class Thermodesulfobacteria; order Thermodesulfobacteriales; family ST65; genus Thermosulfuriphilus; species Thermosulfuriphilus ammonigenes. The sequence goes on along the minus strand of NZ_CP048877.1, from coordinate 543,754 downwards.
AGATCCACCTGGATACCCTCCTTGAGCCGGACGCTGGTTTTGGTTTCTCCCCGGGCAATAATCTCACCCACCAGGGGCAGGGAGACGAAGACCTCCATGATCCTGGCGGGGTTGCGGGAGGTCACCAGGATGTCGATATCCTTGACTGTTTCCCGTCGCCGTCTGATGGAACCAGCCACATCGATTCGATCTACAGGCGCCTGGCGGCGAAGCATCTCAACCAGGGCCTCGGCCAAGGGCAGGATCTCCCCAAGAGGTCGCCGCCCCACGTGCTGTTTGAGGAGCTGGATTCCCCGCAGGATGTTCTCTTCGGTCTTGGATCGGATTCCAGGCAGGCGGCTTACCCGATGTTCCAAACAGGCCCGTTCCAGCTCCTCAATGCTCTTTATGCCCAGCTTTTCATAGAGAAGCTTGGCCGTTTTAGGGCCCACTCCGGGGATGGACAGGAGGTTTATCAGCTCAGGAGGAACTTCTCTCTTTAAGTCTTCGTACTTCTGACAGGTACCGGTGCTGATGATCTCCTTAATCTTCTGGGCCAGATCCTTACCGATACCGGGAATCCGTTCCAGCTTTCCGGCCCGGGCCAGTTCCTCTACGTCTACAGTGAGGGCCTCGATGTTTTGAGCGGCCCTCTGATAGGCCCGAACCCGGAAGGGATTATCGCCTTTAATTTCTAAAAGGGCGGCAATATGGCGCAGAACCTCGGCCACCTCTTTGTTCTTCATGGGCTACCCCCTTTGAGAAGCTTCCGGGCCAGGGGGGCGTAAGGCCCCTGGGGGTCTACAGAAAGATAGCGTTTCAACCATATCCGGGCCTCTCTGGTCCGATCAATGAGCAGGAGGGCCTCTCCAAGGCAGAAGTAAGCATCACTGAATTCCGGATCTTTCTCCACCACCCGGCGGAAGAAGACAGCGGCCATGGCCGGCTCGGCCTCTTCCATAAGGAGACAGCCCAGGTTAAAGGAGGCCTCCGGATGGTCTGGTTCGATTATCAGGGCCTCAAAGTAGCGCTCCTTGGCCTGGGAAAGATCTCCCTCTTGGTAGTGGAGGTTGCCCAGATTGACCAGGCTGTCGGCATGCTGAGGGTCAAGTTCAAGGGCCTTCTGATAGGCTAGCAGGGCTCCGCTTTGATCCCCCTGGGCCTCCCGGGAAAGCCCCAGGTAAAACCAACCTTCAGCCGTGGTAGGGGAGAGGTCAAGGGTCTGGGGGCAGAGAGGGGAGAAGTCTAGGCAGAGCTGGCCACCGGGCTCAAGGAGTACGTCCCCTCTTCGTAAAAGAAGCCGTCTTCCGCGGAGCTCAAGGCGAGGGAGGTCCTCTGGATCAAGCCTTCTGAGGCCTCTGATGAGCCTCTCCAGGTCCATCCCCTGGTCCAAAAAGGCCTTGATTCGGCGCAGGGCCCGAAGCTCTCGAAACCCCCAGAAGGGGCCATCTTTGTCCCGGCCGGAGGGAACGATTCTCCGGCGGGCCAGGGTCTTTATCTGGCTGGCCGAAAGGCCGGTTAGCCTGACGACTTCATCGAGTCTGAAGGCCTGTTTCATCTACCAACCCCTCAAAGACAGGGGCCCTGAAGCGTCCCTTGTTGGTTATCTCCTGATAAGATACCAGGCAGCTAAGCTCCGGGCTTACCCAGTGGGCATCTTTAATTTTTACGGTCGGAAAAGGACGCCCCGGGGGCAATTTCTGGAGACGCTGGAGGAGCAATCTTTCTTCTTCCTGCTTGAGGCCCGTTCCCACGCGTCCCCGGAAGCGCAGTCCCTCTTCGGTCTCCTCTGCCACCAGGAGAGAGCGGAGGCCGCCTTTGGGGCCGGGTATATAACCCACAATAAGGCATCGTCTCCGGCCCCGGGGTTTGAATTTAAGCCAGTAATGGCTTCTCTGGCCGGGGAGATAAGGGCTTCGGATGTCTTTGGCCATCACCCCCTCTAAACCTCTCTGACAGACGGCGGCAAAGAAGTCGAGCCCCCGGTTGAGAACATATTCGGATTCCACCAGATAGGGATCCTGGGGTAGAAGTTTCCGAAGATATTCTCGACGCCGAATAAGGGGAAGGTTAAGGAGGGGTTTATAACCAAGGTAGAGAAGATCAAAGACTATATACGTCGCCGGAAGGCTCCGGGAAAGAAGACGGATTTTTTCTTTAGATCGGGTATGTTCTCGCTCCTGAAGGCTGGTAAAGTGCGGCCGCCCCTCTTTTAAGACCACAATTTCTCCATCAAGAACTACTCCATCCTGGGGAATGACTTCGGAGAGATGGCTAAATTCGGGGTAGCGGTAAGTGATATCTCGCAGCCGGCGGTTCTGAAGCCTTAACCGGCCTCTTTCCAAAAAGAGAAGACACCTGGTGCCATCCCATTTGACTTCATAGAGATGGTCAGGGGAGTCAAAGGGGGCACTTAGATAGGCCAACATGGGCCGGATGGTTTCAGGAAGTTTTTCGGACACGGTCCTTTTTTAAGGCCCGGCCTTTGGCCCGGACCAGCCTCTGGCCGGCAGTCTCCTGGGCACTCCTCTTTAAGGCCTCCATAAGGCTGACTACCCGGGCCTTTTCCTTTTCGGGGCGAATCTCAACGGCCTCACCTCTGGCCTTGGCCTCGATGAGGGCCATGACGGCCTCCCGGTAGTGATCCACCAAGGTCTGGGGGTCAAAGTCCAGGCTGAGGTTCTCAACAATGGTCTTGGCCAGGGAAAGGCCCTGGGGATCAAGCCCCTTAAGGCCGGAGAGCCTTAGGCCCTCGGCCGCCAGGACCTCATCCCGAAAGTGAAGGGTGCAGACCAGAAACTTTCCCTCGTAGGGTTTAATAAGAAAGGGGCGTTGGCGGTTGCGGATAATGGCCTCTCCCAGAGCCGCCCGCCCGGTCTCCTCCATGGCCCGATAAAAAAGAGCCAAGGCCTCTTCGGCCGCCGGTCCATCGGGAGCAAGGTAGTGCCAGTCAGCATAAAAGAGCGGCGGGACCGACTGGGGCGGAATAAAACCCTTAATCTCTATGGCCCCAGAAGAAGAGAGGCGCAGACTCTCAAGCTCTTCGTCGCTAATAAACACGTAGTGCTCTCTGTCCAGCGGCCAGGCCCGGATGATCTCTTCGTCGCTTACCGGCCGGCCGCAGCGGGGGCAGACCTTTTCGTATCTGATCCGGGTGCCGCATTTCCGGTGCACCAGATGAAAGGAAAGGTCCTTTTTGCTGACCGCCTGGTAGAGTTTGATGGGAATGGTCACCAGAGAGATCCTTAAGACCCCTGACCAGATAGCCCTCATCGACCGCCTCCCTTCTATTTACTATTTTGACCATATAGCTCGGCCCTTCGGAGATCAAGGGCTCTTTCAGGCAACCTTCCTGGCGAAGGGGCGGGAGAGCAGAAGCCCGGCCTCAAAGAGGAAATAAAGGGGTAGGGCCATAAGAGACATATTTATTACATCGGGCGTGGGGGTGAGCACAGCGGCCAGGATGGAGATGATCAGGATGGCATGGCGTCGGTAGCGGGCCATGGTTTGGGGCCTTACCAGCCCCAATCTGGCCAAAAGGATCATAATCAGGGGAAGCTCAAAGATGAGACCAAAGGCAATGATAAAAAGACCCACAAAGGAGACGAACTTGCCTACAGAGATAACCGGTTCGATTCTTCCACTACCGTAGGAAAGGAGAAATTTGATTCCAAAGGGTAGGGTGACAAAGTAGCAGAAGGCAGCCCCGGCATAAAAGAGGGCCGTGGCCACCAAAACGAAGATCAGGCCAAAGAGGCGGGAGAGATGAAAGGTGGCTGCCAGGGCCAGCCAAATGCGCAGGAGAATAAGAGGCATGAGGATGAAGACGGCCGAGGCCACTGAGAGCTTGAGCATTGCCAAAAAGGGTTCAGCAATCCCGAAAAAGGCCAGCTTCTGGTGAAGATGATGCTGAAGATGGCGCAGGAGAATGGGGGAGTAAAAATACAGACCTATCACCGTGGTTACAAAGAGGCCGGCCATCAAGAGGATGGCCTTTCTTAGCTCAAAGAGGAAGATAAGGGTTCGATGATACAGACTAGGGTCGGGGGAGCGCATCAGACATCTCTCTGACGTAGGTACTCCACCGCATTTCGGAAAAGGCTAAGACCCAGCCCCTCCTCTGGCAAACTCTCCCTTGTCCAGGCAGGGTGGTTTGTCCGGTGATTGAAGGCCTCAGGGTGAGGCATGAGGCCAAAGAGACGCCCCGTGGGATCACAGAGGCCGGCGATGGCCGCCATCGAGCCATTGGGGTTGAGAGGATAAGTCTGGGTCGGCTCTCCTGTTTGAGGATCCGCATATTGGAGGGTGTGGAGGTTCTCTTCTTTAAGACGCTCAAGGACTTTTTCATCAAGGGTGACGAACTTACCCTCACCGTGACGCACAGGAAGATAGAGTCTCTCCAGCCCCCGGGTAAAGATGCAGGGGGACTGAGGGTTTACCTTTAACCAGACCCAGCGATCCTCAAAGCGCCCGGAGTCGTTATAGGTGAGGGAGACCAGGCGCTGGGTATAGAGGCCATCAAAGCCGGGCAACAGCCCCAGTTTGACCATTAACTGGAAGCCATTACAGATTCCCAGAATAAGGCCGCCTTTTTTGATAAAGGCCAGGAGCTGCTCCATTAGAGGTTCACCGGTGGTCTTGACCCGGGCGTGGCGAAAACGGTGGGCCGCCGCCTGGGCGGCACCCAGGTTGTCTCCATCCAGGAACCCCCCGGGCAGACAGAGAAAATTGAAATCATCAAGACGCCGGTCCCCGTGGATGAGTTCGGCCTGGTGGACAATGTCCACCCGGTCGGCCCCCACCGCTCGGCAGGCGTAAGCTGTTTCCCGTTCACAGTTGGTTCCAAACCCGGCCAGAACTAAGACCTTTACTTGGGCCATGGTTATCTCTCCTTAGGCGATGTCCTCCCCTTCTCTACAGCCTCTTAAAGACCACTTCAAGCCTTGAAATCCGCCCTTTCTCAGGACTGGAAGCCGCCATCTGGAAGGCTATAGTGGTTAATATTCTGGTTTTTTAAGGGGGTGAATAAGAATGAGGGTGATTACTAGAGACTTTTCTCTCTCCACCCGTGGATTTGGCGATACCCTGGATATTACCCCTCAGGTGCAGGAGATCCTTGAGGACTCAGGGCTTTCTGAAGGATGCCTCACGGTCTTTGTTCCGGGCTCCACCGGAGCGGTGACCACCATTGAGTTTGAATCCGGGGTCATCTCCGACCTTAAGCGGGCCCTTGAGCGTCTTGTCCCCCAGGATATGGCCTATGAGCATGATCTGGCCTGGGGCGACGGAAATGGCTTTTCCCACGTTCGGGCGGCCCTGATGAAGCCATCTTTGAGTATTCCCTTTAAGGAAGGCCGTCTGCTCCTTGGGACCTGGCAGCAAGTGGTCTTTTTAGACTTTGATAACCGGCCCCGCCGGCGCCGGTTAGTGGTTCAGCTGATAGGAGAATAAAGGGGGGCGGAGCCCGCCCCCCCTCTTTGACCCTATTTGCTTTTCAGTAGCTCTTTCCGGCCCTTTATGAGTTCATCCACCACTGCCGGGTCAGCCAGGGTGCTGGTATCACCCAGGTCTTCATACTGGCCGGTGGCAATCTTTCTCAGGATACGGCGCATGATTTTCCCCGAGCGGGTCTTGGGCAGTCCGGAGACAAACTGGAGATACTCCGGTGTGGCAATGGGCCCGATAACTGTCCGGACGTGCTTGACAAGCTCCTTGCGCAGCTCATCTGAGGGCTCATAGCCCTCCTTGAGGATGACGAAGGCGTAGATGGTCTCTCCCTTTACCTCATGGGGGACACCGATGACCGCGGCCTCGGCTACCGCCGGGTGGGCTACCAGGGCAGACTCAAGCTCCATGGTGCCCAGCCGGTGGCCGGAGACGTTGATGACATCATCAAGGCGACCCATGATCCAGAAGTAGCCGTCTTCATCCTGCCTGGCCCCATCGCCGGTGTAGTAGTAGCCCTTGAAGCGGCTGAAGTAGATCTGCTTAAAACGTTCTGGATCACCCCAGACCCCCCGGAGCATTCCCGGCCAGGCCCGGGCCATACACAGGTGTCCCCCTTCGTTGACCCCGGCGGGGGTGCCGTCGTCTTTAAGGATGACGGGTTCGACTCCGGGCAGGGCCAGGGTGGCCGAACCTGGCTTAAGGGGCATGGCGTAGGGAATGGGAGAGATGAGAAAACCTCCGGTTTCTGTCTGCCACCAGGTATCCACAATGGGACAGCGCCCCTGGCCAACGTGGGTATAATACCAGAGCCAGGCCTCGGGATTAATGGGCTCACCCACTGTGCCTAAAATTCGCAGAGAAGAGAGATCATATTTGTGGGGCCATTCGTCTCCTTCGCGCATCAGGGCCCTTATCACCGTAGGGGCGGTGTAGAAGAGGGTCACGGCGTAGCGCTCACATAGCTCCCAGAACCTTCCTGGATGAGGATAGGTGGGAACGCTTTCATACATTATCTCCGTAGCCCCTAAGGTCAACGGACCATAGACGATATATGAATGGCCGGTGATCCAGCCAATGTCGGCCGTACACCAGAAGATATCTTCGGCCTTAAGATCAAAGACCCATTGAAGGGTGTGGGCTGTGTAGACCAAATAGCCGCCGGTGGTATGGAAGACCCCCTTGGGCTTTCCGGTGGATCCTGAGGTGTAGAGGATAAAAAGGATATCCTCGGCATCCATCTCCTCACACTCGCACCAATCCTTAATATCTTCAGCCCAGATGGCCTCGTGATACCAGATGTCTCTTTCAGGCTCCCAGTTTATATCCAGCCCCAGACGCTTGACGACAATGCATTTTTCCACCGTGGGACAATCCTTCAGGGCCTCATCGGCATTTTTCTTGAGCTCTATCTTTCGACCCGCTCGCCAGCAACCATCAGCGGTGATAAGGAGTCGGGCCTCACAGTCCTGAATACGGGTTTTGAGACTCTCGGAGGAGAACCCTCCAAAGACCACCGAATGGATGGCTCCGATCCGGGCACAGGCCAGCATAACTACCGGAAGTTCAGGGATCATGGGCAGATAGATGGCCACCCGATCTCCCTTCTTGATACCCAGTTTTTTGAGAACGTTGGCGAAGCGGCACACCTCCCGGTGGAGCATCTGATAGGTATAGACCCGGACATCTTCGTCGGGTTCACCCTGCCAGATAATGGCCGCTTTGTTTTTGGTCTCTCCGGTAAGATGGCGATCGAGGCAGTTGTAGCAGGCGTTGAGCTTTCCTCCTTCAAAGAAGCGGATCTCTGGTTTTTCGAAATCCCAATGGCATGTCCGATCCCAGAGGCGGAACCAGCTGACCAGCTCCTTGGCCCGTTCACTCCAGAAGCCATCCGGATCCTCAAGACTGTAGCGATAGATCTCTCGGTATTCATGCATGGTGGCAATGTAGGCCTCGTCTCGGCCGGCCTGAGGGGGATAGAAAACCCGCTGTTCCTTGAGGACCGATTCAATCTTGGTGGTCTGGGACATAGAGGGCACCTCCTAATGTGATTTTGGTAACATAAAAAAAGCGGGGCCAACCGGCCCCGCTTTTTAAAGCCCGCGGCTAAAATAGATACTGAACCGAAAGGGTAAATCGGTTGGCCACATCTGTCTGATAGTCTCTTTCGGTCTCTATATGGATAACCTCAAACCCCACCTTAAGTGGTTTGGTGAGTTGATACCAGACGTTGGCAAAATACTGGCTGTTTTGGGTAAACTGACGATCGCTAAGATCAGCAACGGTGCGCCCCTTCATGATATCGCTGTCGCTGGGGTTGTCAAACCCTAAACCCACCGTAGCCGACCAGCGGGGGGCAAAAAACCAGGTAACGTCAGCCCAGCCTCCTGAGGCCCAGGCGGCCTTGCCGTCTTCCCGGGTGTCCAGCTCGTAGCGGAGAAAGCTCTCTCCGATCCCCTTACCAAACCAGGCCTCACCTTTGAAAAGGAGCCTTTTGTCCAGAAGGTGGAACTTCCATTCGGCCACGGCCAGCCAGCGATCAACGTTGCTGGAATCCTCTGCTTGGTAGCTGGCATGACGGTAACCGCCACCCAGGGCGATCATGTTCCCTGGGCCAAGAAGACCGCCACTGTAGGCCACCCGGGCCAGGGCCCAGGGCATACGGTCCTCACGGTTGGGATCAAGCCGCCGGTGCTTCATGAGGGCCAGGAGGAGCTCCCAGTTTTTGTTAATCTTTTGGCGCAGGGTTACCTGGGGAACCCGCCACCAGAGGTTGCCAGCGGCACTCAGGATACCAAAGTCTATGGTGGAGGGATTCAGCCTGGCCACCGGGATCCAGTCTTGCCCAATGCGAAGGCTGGTCTTGGTGGCCAGATTGGTGATATCCGAGTAGGCCAGGCGCATCCGCGGGATGAGATTGTTGCCGTTGTTATAGCCGTAGAAGTCCATCTCAAAGCGTCCTTTGACCAGCCAGTCTCCCTCTTTATGGGCCGCCCAGAAGCCAAAGCGGGTATCCCGGGGGTTAAAGTTGGTGGAATCGTTGCCGGAATCAGCGTTTTCGGTCCTGCTCCGATTGGCCACCGCCCCGATGAAGTCGTTGTAGTAAGTCATCTTGGCCGTGTCATAGGTAAGGTCGGTTTTAAGCTTGCCGTAAAGGAGCCATTCGGTGTTTTTCTTGCTAAAGACCGGACGGGCCTCTTTGGCCACCACCTGGGGGGCCACTCCCTGACTCTGGACCTGCTCCAGCTTCTTTTGGAGGGCCTCAATCTGGGCCTGCATGGCCGCCTGCATCTCAGCCATCTGGCGCTTGAGGGCCTCGATCTGGGCCTTAAGCTCCTCGGTGCTCTCGGCCCAGGTTGGTGCCGCCAGGAGAAGAAATCCTAAAATGACCAGAATGAATGTTTTTAAAGGCTTCATCTCTCACCTCCTGCAATTTTTTCACCTTAAATGGTCGTTTTTAGGTCCATCGCAAATTTTAAGCTTTTAGTCAAGCCGTCAATTTACAGGCTTAGAGGATCAAGCCACCGAAGGCAGCGTCAACCAGTTCTTTAAGTCTTTTTATGGCCTGGAAGGCGTAGCGGAGCATGTCTTGGTCGTAGGCGGAGAGCTCTTTGGGGTTCAGGTAATAACTAATGGGTTCACCCCTCTGCCAGGAGTTGATTTGGGCCTGAAGGGCGTGATGAACCAAAATATGAAAGGCATGCTCAGCGTATTCGGCATCCTCTCGCGAGAGGGCCCCTTTGCTGGCCAGGGCCCGGAGGCGCTCCAGGGTGGAGGCCTCGGCGATACCGGCCTTAAGGGCCAGGACTCTTACAGCTTCCACCACAAAGATGAGGCCGCTGCGTTTAAGGTTCAGCTTTCCCCGGTAAGGGCCCTCTTTTTCGGTAATGAACTGCCGAAACAGCCCCAAGGGCACCCGGTGGCGGGCCTCTTCTTCATACATCTGGCGAATGACGTTGTGGTGTCTCTGGATGGTTCTTATCTCGTAGTTTCGTAGCTTTTCAAAAAGGGAGGGCTCTCCTAAGATGGGAGAGGCATCAAAGATAAGGGTCAGGTATCTTACAGTGTGGTAACTTTCGATTTTAAGCCAGATGAGGAACTGCTCCTGCCACTCCGAAAGTCGTTTCCTCCAGAGAGGGTTTTCGGCCATGATGTATCCTGGACAGCGTGGATAGCCTATTTCCTCCAGATAGCGGCCGAATCTGGTGGCTAGCTCCATAAAGAAACCATCTATTTTTCCGTAAAGCCGGTCGGGATAATCTGCCAGGATCAGGCCGTGATCCTGGTCGGGGCTAAGGAGGGCCTCTCCTCGACCATGGCTCCCGGTAAGAAAGAGGCAGAAAGGAGCCGGGGGAGGGGAGGTCATGGATTCAAGGGCCAGCTCTAAGGCCCGCCGATGGAGATCTCGGTGAATCATAGAGACCATGGCCATCACCTGGGGGGCGGCAAGACCACTGGAGAGGCGGCTTGCCGCTAAGGCCGGCAAGGTGGCCTTGATCTCTGCCAGCTCTTTGGTTGATTTTGCGGCCTCTATCTGACCAATGATCACCAAAGGCTCGGCGTGAGTAAGACGCATGAGATGGCGCAGGGTAATAATCCCCACCACCTGGCCCCCTTCCACCACCGGAAGGTGTTTTATTCCCCGCCGGGCCAGCAGGGAGAGGGCCTCATATACCCTGGCGGTGGGCGGAAGGGTTACCGGAGGGGCGCTCATAATGGCCGCTGCCGGGGTTCTATCTGGATCCACTGTCTCCTGGGAGACGACCTTGGTGAGAAGATCCCGTTCGGTGATGATTCCTACCGGAGTTCCGTCGTCTCCCACCACCACGGCAGAGGAAATCTGCCGCCGGGCCATCTCCTGGGCCATCTTCCGAATGGAAATATCCGAGGGACAGGTGAAGACCGGGGAGACCATAATCTCTGAGATCCGGCTTTCATAAGAAAAGGGGCTTAAGGCCTGGAGCCTCTGGCGGATGAGATGACGGGGGATATCGGTTGGCCCGGACATTAGAACTTCCTCTGGAGTCTGCGAATGGAGTACATCTTGCGGCAAAAATCAAAGAGATCCTCAAGGGTGTGGACCCCGCGGCGCTCCAGATAGGGAATAAAGCGCAGAAAGATCTCTGCGGTAAGAAAGGCGTCTCCCAGGGCGCTATGGAGGCCGGCCACGGTGATCCCCAGACGTTGAGCGATATCATCGAGATTGTGTCCGGGAAACTCTTCAAATAATCCGTAGGAGATTAACAGGGTGTCCACTACCGGGAAGTCGAGCTTGAGGCCCTGGCGTTCGGCCTCAAGCTCTAAGAACTTGAGATCAAAGGCGGCGTTGTGGGCCACCAGGACGGTTCCCTGGCAAAAGGCCAGGAAACGAGGCAGGACTTCGGCTAGGCTGGGGCGATCGCGGACCATCTCGTCGGTAATCCCGTGGATCTTGGTGGCTGATCTAGGGATGGGACGCTGGGGATTCACCAGGGTGTGAAAGATCGCCTCTCTTAATATTTTGCCCCTTTCTATGCGCACCGCGCCAATGGCTACAATCCGATCTCCCCGAGAGGGTTCAAGCCCCGTAGTTTCAGTGTCGAAGACGGTGTAGCTGAGTTCCCGGAGGTTTTTTTTACGGTTTACCTCTGTCAGGTGGCCGGCGGCGAAGAGATCAAAATCAAAGGCTACGGGCCGCCAGGCCTTGGGGGCCTCGGTAATGGTCAGGCTAGAGAGGTCTTCCTCCGGCCCTTCCTTGGGGGCCCTGAGACAGGAAGGCCCGGAAGGGCTCTGAAAGGTCATGACTATTCCCAGGGTGCGGCCGGAGTCGTCCTGCATCAAACAGGCCCATCCTTTAAGCTCCTTCCAGGAAATAGGGCGGCAATTCTGGGGAGATTTCTCCAGATTCAAAAGAAGATCCGTCAGGAGCTTCTGATCAAAAATGGTAAGGGCACTTCCTCCTAAAAAGGCCTTGTCTTCTCCAAAGAGCCGAATTGCCGCCGGGTTGATAAGCACAATGCGAAAGTCCCGGCTGATAACCAGCACGGCCTCGGCCAGGCTCCGAAGAATAAGGGCCAGGGCATTTTTCTCCAGCTCTAGTCTTCGAGTGGCCTCCTCAACCAGGTGTTCAAGCTCAAGGGCCCGTTTGCGAAAGGCCGTTCCCAGCCTCTGGAGATGTTCGGCCAGGGCCTCAAGGGAGTGGAGGGTGACCGGACCTTCAGGGACAAGGTCCGGGGCATTTTCCATGACCAGTATCTCGGCCTCTTTGGCCAAACGGCGAATTTCTCTCAAGGGATAGGTATAGATGAGCATCATTAAAAACAAAAGCCAGAAGGTATAGGCAAACCCGAAGACCAAAAAGTAAAAGGGGATTTCCTCCCTTACCTGTATCTGATGAAAGAGCCAGATAAAGCCGATCCAAAAGGCTCCCAGAACCCCACCCAGCCAGAGGATGAGAAAGGCGGTTCGAAGCTTTATCCCCGAGGGCCACACGGCTAATTTATTTGAGATAAGGCAACATGGCCTTAAAGGCCGGGGTGCCGGCCTTCCTTAAAAGCTCATAGATGACCATCTCCGTGGAGACCACGGCCACTGCCAGTTGGCGAAGATATTCCAGACCATAGGCCATATTCTCCGGCCTTCTGGAGGAGGTGGCATCGGCAACTACCCGGGGGCTGTAGCCCTCCTTAAGGGCCCCCAGGGCGGTTTGATATACACAGATGTGGGTCTCCACCCCGCAGAGAAGGAGCTCCTTCCGCCCTAGATCAGCCAGGGCGGAGCGGATCTCCGGGTTGTCGAGGGCGTTGAACTCCACCTTGTCATAGTATTTCGTCCCCCCAAGAAGATTCCCCAGATCGGGTACGTAAGGCCCTAAGCCCTTTACGTACTGGGTTGTGGGGATGATGGGTATCTCTAGGTTCTGAGCCAGGCGAATAAGCAGGGAGATGTTCTTTTCCACCCTTTGGGCCTCATGGATGGCGGCCATCAACCTTTCTTGGGGATCAACAACCACCAGAACGAGATCTTCGGTTTTTAAAAACTCCGCCTTCATAGGAACCTCCTGCCTGTATTAAGGGGCTGTTTGCTGTCTATCTCCGGCAGTCGTAAAAGCCGCTTATCTGGAGGCTTTTTGAGCTCGGCCTCCAGATATCTTAGCCTATCGGCAATGGTTGAGGGCTTTTGGCTTATATTATGAAGGATTCGGTAAATGATCCCTGGCCCTCGGGCCAGATTTGGGTCAAGCTCAAGGGCCCGGCGATAGTCTCTGATGGCCTCTTGGTAGCGGCCTAGATGGTCATGAACTATGCCTCGATTGGCCCAGGCCTCAGCAAATTGGGGGTCTTGAACCACCAGGTTGTTCAGGATTTCAAGGGCCCGGGAGTAGTCTTTTGTCTGAATAAAGACCAGAGCCTGGCCGAGTCGGGCCGGAAGAAAATCTGGATTTAATTCTTCAACCCTCCGAAAACACTCCAGAGCCTTTTGATATTGGCCGCGCTCAAGGCGATAGTTGCCCTCACGATAGGTCATCTCCCCGGGAAAGTGTTCTTTATCTGCCGTAACCGTGAGAAAACCCCAGGCCATAAGGCCCACCAGGGAAAGGCCGAAGAGGAGATTGAGCAGATCCCTTCGAGTCATAGAGGACACCCGTTGGCAGATGGGGGCTTTGCCCCCATCTGCTGCTTAATCTGGCATATCCAGATCAAAACGGGCCTTCTTGAGATCCGCAATATCTTCTACCAGGGCGACGATTTCCTTGTCCGGCATGGTTGACATTTCCATCTTGTAGGCCAGAAACCACATCATAAAGACCCCCAAGGCCCACCAGATGATCTGCCAGGCCCAGATGGAAGGCATGCCAAAGATCCAGGTGCTCATGTCTTTGGGATTGCCAAAGATGGTGTTGCTCAGCACGGCTCCAGGACCTATGGCGAAGAAGAACCAGATGAGGGTGATGGCCCAGGCCAGGGGAACCAGCCTTTTCTTCTCGGGAGAGAGCCCGGCGTGCTCCTTTAAGAAGTGGTGGAATTGGGCCTTGTGCTCCTGGACCTTACGGTCTTGGGTAAAGGCGCTGACAATGATGGCGATGCCCAGGTTGAAGATGATCCCCCAACCAGCGGAGTGGATGGTCAGGGGCCAGCGGCCCCAGGCCTTAATCCCCAACCACTTCTGGCCAATGGTTTCAGTGCAGGTTACAGCGATAAGTCCGGCAATAAGCCCCAAGACGATTCCCTGTCTGGTTAACCAGGGCCAGTAGCAGATGCCGATTAAGGCGGGCCACATCTGGAAGCCATAGGCGACAGCCAAGCCGCCCAGAAGAACCAGGGCATCCTTGGATGTAGTGGCCACTATCAAGGCCGCCCCGACCACGATGAGCACGGCAATGCGCCCGAAGAGTTTCTGCTCGGCGTGAGAGGCATCTGGACGCAGGTAAAAACGATAAAGATCTCGGGTGATCATGCCGGCGGCCGTAGACATATAAGCTGATCCTGTTGACTGCATGGCTGCCAGGGCACAAACGGCCAGAAGCCCTACCAGCCAGGGGGCGGTGTCGGCCATAATGTTTATGAGGGCCGGCACCAGCATGCCCTGCTTTCCGGGCATCTCCATCAGGTCTTTGTGGAGGTTGAGCACGTCTTTGGCTATACCCAGCTCCAGGAGTTTGTGATCGGCGCCGATGAGATGGCCTCCCATCCCCTGGATAGCGGTAAAAACAATGAGGATGAAGCCGATACCCGCGGAAGAGGCCCAGACCTGCTGAGGGGCAAAGGGTTTGGGGTTCTTGTTGGAGAAGGCCCACATGGAAAAGGCCGGGGCAGATTGGATCCCCATAAGGGCAAACATATAGGTGAGGATCATTATTCCTGTCCAGGCTCCACCTACAGCACTGGGGCCACTCTTTACAAACTGAATTACCCCCGGAATGGCCACATAGTGGCTATAGCCGTCAGGGGTTAGCTTGGTGTCCACCTGGGTCATCTTAAAAATGCCTTCCTGGAGGGCATGCCAGCCACCTACCGATTGGAGGGTGATAAGGCCAATGGCCACAATACCCAGGGCCAGAAGGATACACTGCATGGTGTCCACATAGGCTACGGCCCTGAGGCCGCCCATAGCCACATAAAGAATAACGACAATAGAAAGAAGCCACATTCCGACCTCCACTCCCAGGAGGCCATCTGTGAGGACGTTAAAAAGAAACCCTGAGGCCCGAAGCTGGACTCCAAGGTAGGGAATGGAAAAGACCAGGGCCACAATGACTACCAGGAGCCGAATGATGTTGGACTGATAGTAGTGGGCAAACATTTCCCCTGGGGTTACATAACCAAAGCGTTTGCCCAACATCCACTGACGCTTAAGAAAGATTACCCCGGTAAAGGGAATGGTAATGGCGTAGAAAGAGGCGAAGGCATACTGGAACCCGTCTCGATAGACCAGCCCCGGATGGCCGATGAATGTCCATCCAGAAAACGAAGTGGCCGTAGCCGCCAGAACGAAGACCCAGAGGGGAATCTTGCGACCGGCAATGAAATAGTCGGAGGCCGTCCTGGCCGTCCGGGCTCCTTTGATCCCCCAAAAGATACAGTATGTCCAGTAGAGAGCCACAAAGACAAACAGCCAAATTACCTTTGGCGCCATAAAAACCTCCTCTCGAAAAATGGTCTCCAGCCCTTTTGAACTTTGAAAAGTGAAGCCACCGCTAGCCTTTCACCTCCTTTCTTTCTAAATTCAATTTTTAGCTGAATATCTTATTTATCAAAGAAAGTCAAAATTAAATGTTAACTAATGAAATAAATCGGGTTTTTTAAGGTGTTTCAGGGAGGTTTTGCCTTTATTCTTGGCGGATGATGATCTCGTTGGGGAGTTCGTTTGTGTCGTCAGGACGTGGGGGAAGATGCCGGGAGAGGAGCTCACCCAACTGCCTGATTACCTCACAGAGTCCCTCGGAGGCCCTTCCTTCCCTCATAGCCCTGGCCAGTCTGGTGGCCAGGTGGTCCAGGGATTCCTGGGAGACCTTGGCCATGACACCCCTGTCAGCCAGGATCATTACGCGGCGTTCGAAAAGGGAGATGAAAATCAAAACTCCGGTGGCCTCCCTGGTGAGGTGGAGGCCGTGCTCAAAAAAGGCCCTTTGGGCCCTGAGCCGAACTTTATCTTTGCGCCGGCCAGGGGAGATAAAAGGCCTTTTTAGCCAGGGAAATCGTCGGGTGAGAAGGAAGAAAAGGCCCGAATAGATAAATTCCTGGGGAATGTATAGCCAAAGAGAGGGAGTTTTTAGGTTTACGGTAATTAAAAAGGCCAGCAGGTGTCCCCACAGGATTGCGGCCAAGATCTCGGCCTCCCGGTAGCGTCCACTATGCCCCACCACCATGACGGCGATCTCTGCCGAGGTTTTGGCCTCGGCTTCAGCCACGGCCTGGGCTACCTTCCTTTGGGCCTCCTGGTTAAAAAGGGGCTTCAAGTCTTATCTCCTCCCTTGATTATCTTTTTGAGAGCCTGGACTTCCTCTGGGCTCAGATAGCGCCACCCTCCTATGGGTAGATCTCCAAGGGTCAGGGGACCAAAGCGGACTCGCTTAAGATACCTTACCGGATGACCAATGGCGGCAAAGAGATGCCGGATTTCTCTTTTTCGACCCTCGGTGACCACCACCTCGAACATGGTTGTTCGCCTGGTCCGCCCTAGTTGCTTAATTGAGCGGGGACGCACCCGTTTGCCCTCAACGATCACCCCCTCTTCTATAAGCCATTTAATCTTTTCCGGGCGGGGATGCCCCTTTACCTGGGCATGATAGACTTTTTCTACCCCGTAGCGGGGGTGGAGGAGGCGGTGGGCCAGCTCCCCATCGTTGGTGAGGATAAGAAGACCTTCGGTAGCGTTGTCCAGCCGTCCTACAGGGAAGACTCGATAGGGCACCTCCTTGATAAGATCCTTTATCGTGCGCCGCCCATGCGGGTCAGAGAGGGCCGTGAGATAACCTGCTGGCTTATGAAGAAGGAGATAGACCGGAGGCTCCAGACGTATGGGTTGATCGTCAACCCGGATGTCGCTTTTTTCTGGGTCCACCTTAAGGCCCAGCTCGCAGACCACCTGGCCGTCTATCTTTACCCTTCCGGCCCTGATGAGTTCTTCGGCCTTCCGTCGCGAGGTTACACCGGCTCGGGCAATCAACTTTTGCAGTCTCTCTTCAGCCACCCTCTCCCTCCATATCGATAGCTGAATAGAAAAACAGCATCTTGCCTTAAGGTCAAAGGAAAACGGGCAATTTGGAAATATTAAGCTAAGATTTTTTAGTAACAAATAAATTTATTTGCTTTTAGTTTTAAGATGGTATAAAAATTCATAAATATCAGGTCTATTTCCATTCTTGGGTCAGAATTTCAAGCCAAGGAGGTCATGTTGAGGAAGGGATTGCTTCTGACGGTTCTGTCCTTAATCCTTTTGGGGGTTGGTGCCTGTGGCCCTCGTTCGGTGACCGTGATCAAAAGTGATTGTCCTTATGGGCCTCGAGGTCGGGGAGAACAGTGGGCCTTTATGGGCAGTCAGAAAGAGTCCCTCATCGTTAACCAGCTGTGCGGGGCGGGCGATCTGGAGAAGATCCTGGCCGCATCCAGGCTTCCCGTGGAGAAAAAGGATCAGATCTACCTGGCTGTCTGCTCACCAGAGGCCTCTCCGCAGAGGTTCTATAAGCTCTATCGTTCCCTTTCTCTCGAGGAGAGGCTGGATCTTAAGAAGGCCTTTAAGAAATTCGGTTACTATCTTAATGAATACGGCTGATAACCGGTATCGGCCGGGTTCCGGCCGGTAGTTTCTATGGGAATCTCCTTAAAAGCATTTCCCTCGAGCCAGAGTATGCGGTTACAGAGACGGGCCAAAAAGTGGTAGTCGTGGGAGATAATAATCTGGCTCTTACCAAATGTTTCGAGGACATTCATCAAACGGGCCGTGTTGAGGGGATCAAGATCTCCGGTGGGTTCATCGAGAATCAGGGCCTCTGGCTTCATGGCCAAAATGGTAGCCAGAGCTACCAGCCGTTTCTCCCCTCCTGAGAGGCGGTGAATCAGGCGATTCTCAAAACCCTTAAGGCCAAGGAGTCTTAAGGTCTCTCGGACTATCTTTTCTACCTCTTGCCGCGGCCACCCGAGATTTAGGGGGCCAAAGGCAACATCTTCGGCTACGGTAGGACAGAATAGCTGGTCGTCAGGGTCCTGAAAGAGGAAGCCGATCCGGGCCCTTACCTCGTAAAAATCCTCTTCCCGGCGGCGTTCTTTGCCGAAGATGATTACCCTCCCCTGGCTTGGACGATTAAGCCCCATAATTAAGCGGACAAGGGTGGTCTTTCCGGCTCCATTGGGCCCCATGATTCCTAAACGGAGACCGGCTTCAAGCTCAAAAGAGAGATTCTCAAAGATTGTCCGTTCTGGATAGGAAAAAAAGATTCCTTCTAACTTGATAAGGTTCATCTCAAGATAAAGGTCCAGATAAAAAGACCACCCCAAAAGAGAATGGCACCGGCAAGAAAGCCCACATCTTGCCCCTTCAACTGAAAGTGGCGATAGACTGGAAATGTTCCCCTGAACCCCCGGCAGACCATAGCCTGATAGACTCGCTCACTGCGTTCATAGCTTCTGATTATCAGACTGGCTATCAAATAGGCATAGGTGCGATAGGTTAGCAGATTTGTCCGGGGACGGAAACAGCGCAACTTGGTGGCCTCCTGCATCTTCTGGAGCTCTCTCTCCAAGACGTGTAAGTAGCGAAAGGTAAAGAAGAGAAGTTGAACAAGCCCTGAAGGCAGACGGAGATGGTGAAGGGCGTGCACCAGGGCGAAGACCGAGGAGGTAGATAGGAAGGCGATCATAATGATTAAGACAATATTTACCTTGACCAGTATCACCCCGGCCAGGGCAAGCCCCTTTCGGCTGGCTTCAAGGGGGCCAAGGGTAAAAAGGGGTTCTCCCTTGGTGCTGAAGAGAAGGCTTAGGGCCAGAAAGAAAACAAAGGTGTTTACCAGGGCCAGACGCCGGAGCACCTGACGGAAGGGGAGCCCTGCTTTTACGAGCATTATCAGGGCAAAGGCTCCGGCTGGCAGAAGGATTTCTGCCTGGGGAGAGGTGGCCACTACCGTAGCCCCTGTTAGGGCCACGATGATTTTGACCCGGGGATCGATCCGGTGGAGGAAGCTCTGACCGCGGCTAAAATCTTCGCTGATCAAGGTCTGTTCTTGCGAGAGTAAATATAGGCCAGGAGCCCAAAGAGGCCGGCAATATACCCCAGGCCCCCAATGATCTCCGAAGGAGAAGGTCGCCTCTGGGCTTGGGCCAGCTCCCTTATGCTTTCATAAAGGGGGGTGAGGCGCCGGTCAAGCTCCTGGTCTAGGATCTGGCGAATTTTTTCCTCCGAAAGGGCGGTCGGGGCTCCAGGGGGCGGGGTAAAGATAGTCCTTAGATCTTTCGGCTCGGGATGCGTTTCCCTTCTGTGATGACCCAAGGTGAGTCTAAACTCTGCCCGGTGGCCCAGCTCGGCCACGGCAACGATCTTTAGCTCCTTCTCTGGGGGAAGAGCAAAGCGGAAGCGGCCTTGAGAATCGGTGTGGCCGGTAATAAGGGGATTCTGGCTGCCTGGGGGATAGACTTCAATGAGGCAACCCTTGGCTGGAGAGCCATCATTGAAGTAAACCTCTACGGAAACTTCATCTCCCTCTTGATAGGCAAAAACGTTGATTCGGTGGGCCTCTGCCTGTATGGCTCCCAGAAGGAAGAAAAGCCCCACCAAAAGACCGATACCCCTTTTCATCCCTTAACTCCTGTGGCCGAAAGCTGAAAGATTTCTGGTTTGGCCCGCTTGAGGAAGTCTACCAGAATGGCGGAGATAAGGGCCTCGACACCCATGATTGGCAGATGGGCTATTAAAACCAATTTGGCCGCCGGATAAAAGGCTTCACCAGTGCTGGCCAGCTCGAGGGCCACCAGAGTCCCGGTAACAGCAATGGCCACGGCCGAGGCCAGGGCTGCCGAGATTTGCAAAAGGCGCCCTTTACTGCGACGGACCAGGAGCCCAAAGAGGCCGTAGGCTACCACTCCTCCTAGGGCCATGTTGAGGGTATTAATTCCCAAGGTGGTCAGACCTCCGAATTGGAAGAGGATGGCTTGAAGAAAGAGGGCCACTAAAAAGGCCGGAAAGATAAGCCACCCCAAGATGAGTCCGGCCACGCCGTTTAGAACAAGATGGACGGAGGTGGGGCCAAGGGGGATGTGAACCAGAGAGGCCAAAAATAGGGCGGCGGTAAAGAGGGCCGTCTGGGGTATCTTTTCGGCGCTGAGCCTCTTTAGACCAATGACCGTGCCCCCCAGGGTGGTCAGGGCCCCGCCTATTAGGACTGGTAAGGGGAGAATGCCGTCAGAGATGTGCATTTATTTGACTCCTTGAGGAAGGGGGTAGGCCCTGATCCAGATAACGGCATCCAGTTCCAGGGGATATTTCTTCCCATTGTGATCAAGCTCTCCTCCCTCTCCCAGGGCCGAGAAGGCCCACCACCCAGCCCAGGGAATAGAATAAGAGAAGATACCCTGGGCGTCGGTCTTAATCACCTGGGTGATGAAGGGCTCTGCTGGAGGGGTTAGGCCCCTGTTGTTTAAAAACTCTACCTCCACCTCAATATTAGGAGCCGGCTTTCCGTCGATAAGGACCAGCCCGCGGAAGGTATTGCCGGCCCAGAGACCATAGGGGCGGGTTAGGGGGATGATTTCAGCCTTGAGCCCTACGGGCTTATCCCAACCCTCTTCAGCTCCGAAGGCGTTGATTACCACCTTTGTAATTTGTTGAATGAATTTGCCTTCTGCTGGTTCAAAGTAGGGTTGGGGGATGAGATAAAACAGATGGTCTCCAGGCCGCCGAAGGAGATATTCAGCCCTCCAGGCCCTTACCAGGGGGCCTCCGGGAGTGGCCGGGATCTTCATCTCTTGGAGGCTCGAGGAGAGATCCTGCCTTTTGCCCCGCACCATTACTCCGAAAAGTTGGGGATGGCCCATATCCATGTGAGGCCCCCCTTCCACCGGATGGGTGAAGATCATTTTTAATTCTATCCGGGGTGATTCATCCGTGGCTACTATGTCAGCGGAGGGAATAAGAAGCTGGAAATGGGCCTGGACCCGGGGGGAGAAAAGGCTAAGTAGCAGCAACAGAGACAAAACCAAACTGGACAAGACGACTCTCATGTGACCTCCCTGCTGATAACAATTTTTTAAGATGTGTAGCACCAATTTTAATCAGGGAAAAGGACTTTTTTAACTTGACTTTTGCTGCCCACTTTTTTATAAACCTTCTTCAGTAAAATTAATTCTAAAAAACTTGACCTTGACACTGAAAAAGGAGAACCAAAATTCTCAAATAATTAAGGGGATAATAGAAGAAATCTTTTTTAAGATTCAAATTCAAACTTTTGAGATCTAAAAAACCTGAAAAGGAGGCGTGGGATGGCCTGTAAGAAATGCACTGGTCTTACCGAAGAGCAAAAAAAGATTCTTTCGGCCCTGGCCGAAAGGAATGAACCCTCTGGCTGCAAGGACATCGCCCAGCTTACCGGGCTGAGTAGTCAGGCAGTCAGCTGTCGTCTGAGAAGTCTTAAATCCAAGGGTTATGTGGACAGCCCGGCCAAAGGCAAATACGTCATTACCGATGCCGGAAGGGCCGAGGTGGGAGCCTAAAAATATACAAAAGGAGGGAGTTATGGGAAGTCTTAAAGGGACACGCACCGAAAAGAATCTGCTCACCGCCTTTGCCGGTGAGTCTCAGGCTCGCAATCGCTACACCTTTTTTGCCTCTCAGGCCAAAAAGGAGGGGTATCAGCAGATTGCGGCCATCTTTGAAGAGACCGCCAATCAGGAGAAGGAACATGCCAAGCGGCTCTTTAAGTTTCTGGAAGGAGGTGAGGTAGAGATTCAGGCCAGTTTTCCGGCCGGGGTGATCGGTAGCACCCTGGAGAATCTCAAGGCTGCTGCCGCTGGTGAAAACTACGAACACACCCAAATGTACCCGGAATTTGCCCGGATTGCCCGGGAAGAGGGCTTTCACGAGATTGCGGCCGTCTTTGAGGCCATTGCCGTAGCCGAGCAGCATCATGAGTCGCGCTACAAGGCCCTGGCCGCCAATATTGAGGCCGGGAAGGTCTTTAAAAAGGACGCCAAGGTTCGCTGGAAGTGTCGCAACTGCGGTTATATCCACGAGGGCGAGGAGGCCCCGGATATGTGCCCCTCCTGTGCCCACTCCAAGGCTTACTTTGAGGTGGCCTGTGAGAACTGGTAAGGAAAGGAGGTAGTCATCTATGACCTTAGTTACCAAAGAGGCTCCGGACTTTACCGCTGAGGCGGTAATGCCTGACAACAGCTTTTCAAAGATTACCCTTTCATCCTATCGGGGAAGGTATGTCATTTTGCTCTTCTACCCCCTGGATTTTACTTTTGTCTGCCCTACGGAGATTCTGGCCTTTGACAAGAAGCTTGAAGAGTTCAAGAAGAGAAACTGTGAGGTTCTGGGTATCTCTGTGGATTCGGTCTATACCCACTTTGCCTGGAAGATGACTCCGGTAGAAAAGGGCGGAATAGGGAATATCCAGTATCCCTTGGTTTCGGATCTCAGCAAAAATATCTCCCGTTCTTACGGGATTCTCTTTGACGAGTCAGTCTCTTTAAGGGGGCTATTTTTAATTGATAAAGAGGGAATTGTTCGGCACGAGCTGATTAATGATCTTCCCCTGGGACGCAGTGTCGATGAGGCCCTCAGGGTTCTGGATGCCCTTCAGTTCTTTGAAACCCATGGTGAGGTCTGCCCGGCCAACTGGCGTCCAGGTGAAGAGGCCATGAAGCCTACTCCCGAGGGGGTGGCTGAGTATCTGGCCAAGCATGGTAAAGACTAGGCTTTGGGGGGGCAGAACGCCCCCCTGCCGGCTTCATTATCAAAATCTACAAATCTACTTTAAAGGAGGGGGGCATGAGAGGTCTTAATTTTTGGGCCCTTGCTGTTTTTCTGGTTATAGGTGTCTGTGCCCAGGCTGGGGCTGCCGAGATGGGAAAGTTTAAGTATTCGGATTTTAAAAAACCTACCATGTGTGCCGGCTGCCACAAGGAGATCTACCAAGAGTGGCGCCAGAGCATGATGTCTCAGTCTTACACCCATACCTGGGATGAGGTGGAGTATTTTAAACTGGCCCTGCCCCATTCCCAGAAAGAACCCAAGGTGGCCGGGGTTAAGGCCGGTTGTATCGGCTGTCATTCACCACTGGCCTTCCTTACAGGAGATATTCCTCCTCAGCCGGTCTCTGCCAACAGCCGGGCCAACGAAGGGGTCTCCTGTGAGGTGTGTCACAATATTGTTGGGAGCACCGAGAAGGAGCCCTTTAACTTTAGTTTCATTGTCCAGCCCGGGCGCGACAAACAGGGGCCCCGTAAAGATGCCAAGAGCCCTGTTCACGGGGTGGTTTATTCCGAGTTTCTCCGGACTCCGGAGTTCTGCGCCACCTGTCATGACGAACAGAGCCCTTATGGGGCCTGGGTTAAGGAGACCTATCGAGAGTGGAAGGCCGGCCCTTATGCCAAACAGGGCGTTCGTTGCCAGGACTGTCATATGTATCGGGCTCCGGCCAAGGCGGCCATGGGGGGAAAAGTGCGTCAGGATATGGCCCACCACAACTTCCATGGCTCCCACGTGCCTTCAAAGCTGGCCGGAGTCATAGACCTGGCCCTTTATGCCAGCAAGAGGGAAGTCTCGCCGGGGAGCAGGCTGGTTATCCGGGCTGAGCTTTTTAACGGTAAGGCCGGACACATGGTTCCCTCTGGCTCTTCAGAGGAGAGGAT
This sequence comes from Thermosulfuriphilus ammonigenes, assembly GCF_011207455.1. GTDB lineage: Bacteria > Desulfobacterota > Thermodesulfobacteria > Thermodesulfobacteriales > ST65 > Thermosulfuriphilus > Thermosulfuriphilus ammonigenes. The sequence goes on along the minus strand of NZ_CP048877.1, from coordinate 520,502 downwards.
GCTCTGGCTTGAGGTCTGGGCCGTTGATGCCAAAGGGCGCAAGTTTCATCTTCCGGTGGACAAAAAGGGCTTCAAGGGCGAGGAGTACACCATTGCCGATTCCTCGGCCCTGGCCTATCAGGCCATGGGAGAAATTATGGAGATTAAGGGCTTTAAGGGGATCAAACGAGATGGCGACGTTCCTGATGGAGCCAGGATCTTCCGGCGGCCCTTCTTTGACCCCAAGGGACGGATGACCATCTGTCAGTGGTACACGGCGGACAACAATCTGGTTGATTATCGGATAGGCCCTCGGGAAACCAAAGTGGAGACTTATACCTGGCGGATACCGAAGAATGTAGCCAAAGGTCCTCTGACCATTAAGGCCACTCTTTACTACAGCCAGGTGCCAAGCTCTGTGGGTAAGTTTATGGAGCTTCCTCCGGAGGAATACCAGCCCATAACTGTCAACCAGGCCACGGTCCATTTAGAGGTCAAGTAAAGTCAAGCGGCGGCCAGGCCTTTGGCCGCCGCTTGATGAAGGAGGCATTGTATGGAAAGGCGGCTTTTCTTAAAGGGCCTTATGGCTACTGCGGCTATGGTTGGGGTGGCTCCCAGGGCTCTGGCCGCTGAGAGACTAAACCGCCTTAAGAATCCTCATAATCCTTCGACCCTGGAGAAAAAGCATGTTCCGGCCATCATTGCTCCTGGTGAGGTTCGGGCTGGCCAGTGGTTTGAAGTGCAGGTAAGGGTAGGATACCTTCTTCCTCATCCTTCCCTCCCGGAGCACTGGATCGATGAGATTTCTTTAAGGTTTGAGGGGAAGACCATAGCCAAGGTCAACTACCCCCAGGGAGGAGTTGCCTCCTCTTTGGCGGTGTTTAAAATTCGTCTCTCAGAAACAGGTACCCTTGAGGCCGTAGAACACTGCAACCTTCATGGTTGGTGGCTAAGCGAGCCTCGGGTTATCAAAGTAATTTAAATCTTTTGGAGGAAATCTGCTAATAAGGAGGATGGAAGGATGACGAAACTTCTTGAGGTCTACAAGTGTGAGGTCTGTGGCAACATGGTGGAGATGGTCCACGCCGGACAGGGCCAGCTTGTCTGTTGTGGCCAGCCTATGAAGCTTATGGAGGAAAACACGGTCGATGCCGCCAAGGAAAAACATGTTCCGGTGGTGGAAAAGATCGATGGCGGTTTCAAGGTTAAGGTGGGCAGTGTAGCCCATCCGATGGAAGAAAAGCACTATATCGAATGGATCGAGATTATCGCTGATGGTAAGGCCTACCGCCAGTTTCTTAAGCCGGGTCAGGCTCCGGAGGCAACATTTCTGATAGACGCCCAGGAAGTTACTGCCCGGGAGTACTGCAATCTTCACGGACTCTGGAGGAGTTAGGATGCTTAGTCAACGAATGGAGGAGGCCCTTAATAAGCAGGTTAATGCCGAACTTTACTCAGCCTATCTCTATCTTTCCATGGCCGCTTATTTTGAATCCATGAATCTGGAGGGGTTTGCCCACTGGATGAAGATGCAAACCCAGGAGGAGCTTACCCACGCCATGAAATTTTACAATTTTATCAATGAGCGCGGCGGTCGAGTGAGACTGGCTACCATCGAGGCCCCTCCCTCTGAATGGGCCTCACCGCTGGCAGCCTTTGAGGCGGCCTTGAAACACGAGCAGTATGTCACCAGCCTGATAAATGATTTGGTCAACCTGGCCCTGGAGGAGAGGGATCATGCCACCAATATTTTCTTGCAATGGTTTGTCAGCGAGCAGGTGGAAGAGGAGGCCTCGGTAGGGGCGGTGGTGGAAAGGCTCAAGCTGGTTGGTGATTCCCCCCAGGGTCTTTTTATGGTGGATCGAGAGATGGCCAAACGGGTCTTTAACCTTCCGACAGAAACGACGGGTGAGGCCTAAAGTTAATTGCTTTTTACAGGAGGCAGGTATGAAGAAGTATGTCTGCAGCGTCTGTGGCTATGTGTATGATCCCCAGGCCGGGGATCCGGTAAACGACATCCCACCGGGAACACCCTTTGAAGAGCTTCCAGATCACTGGGTGTGTCCTGTTTGTGGAGCAGCCAAAGAGGCTTTTAGCCCGGCAGATTAAATTCCTAACTTTTAAGGAGAGACACTCAGATGGCTAACGTGGTTGAGGTAAAAAAGGACATCTACTGGGTGGGGGCCATTGACTGGAATATCCGGGATTTTCATGGTTACTCTACCAAACGAGGGTCCACCTATAACGCCTATCTGGTCGTTGATGAGAAGATCACCCTTTTTGACGTCGTCAAAAGGCCCTTTGTCAGTGATCTTGTCCACCACCTCATTAAGGTTTTAGGGGATCCCCAGAAGGTTGACTATATCGTTGTTAACCATGTGGAAATGGATCACTCTGGGGGGCTCCCGGAGCTTATTGAACGTATCCGTCCCGAGAAAGTCTTCTGTTCTCCCATGGGCTATCGGGGGCTAATTGAGCATTTTCACGATAAGGCCAAGGACTGGCCTTTGGTAGAGGTTAAAACTGGAGATCGTCTTAGCCTGGGACGCCGGACGGTTCAGTTCTTGGAGACCAGGATGATCCACTGGCCAGATAGCATGGTCTCTTACCTCCCGGAGGACAAGATCCTTATCTCTCAAGATGCCTTTGGCCAGCACTATGCCACTAGTGGACGTTTTGACGATGAGGTTGATTTTAGTAAGCTCATGCAGGAGTCGGCAAAATATTATGCCAATATCGTTCTTCCGTTTTCCCCCCAGGTGCAAAAGTTGCTCCAGACCGTAGAGGAGATGGGCCTGGAGATAGAGATGATCCTGCCTGATCACGGGGTTATCTGGCGGAGCCGCCTCAAGGATATCCTTGAGGCCTATCGCCGCTGGAGCTCTTATGAGGCTCGGGCCTTGGCCGTAGTCTGCTACGCTACCATGTGGCAAAGTACGGAGAAGATGGCACTGGCCATCGCCGATGGCCTTATGGCCGAGGGGGTTGAGGTTAAGGTAATGAACGCTGGTATCGACCACCGAAGCGACATTATGACCCAACTCCTTGAGGCCAAGGGCCTGGTTGTAGGCTCCTCTACCCTTAATAACAACATGCTTCCCCAGATGGCCGATATCCTGACCTACATAAAGGGTCTTCGCCCCCGCCAGAAGATAGCCGCCGCCTTTGGTTCTTATGGCTGGAGTGGAGAGGCCGTCAAGCACATGAACAAATACCTGGAGGACATGAAGGCCAAGCTAGTTCACCAGGGCTTAAGGGTTAAGTTTGTCCCCACCCATGAGCAACTCAAAGAGTGCCGCGAGCTTGGCATCCAGATAGCGAAGGCCATCAAAGAAGATCTGGCCAATGCCCAGTAGTTCTGGCAGGGCCTTAAAATGGGAGGTCCTCTCCCTTCTAAAAGAGAGGGACCTCCCAGATCTTCTTAAGCAGCTGACCAAATACCCTCCTCAAAGAGTCATAAATCCTCTCATTGGAGCCCTTTGTCACCGTGAAGAGGCTGTTCGCCTCCGGGCAGCCATTGCTCTGGGTGAGGTGGTCTCCCGTCTGGCGCAGAAAGATCTTGAGGCCGCCCGGGTGGTTATGAGGCGGCTGATGTGGATGCTCAACGAAGAGTCAGGGGGCATAGGCTGGGGAGTTCCTCTGGCCATGGGAGAAATTCTGGCCCGCTCTCCGAGCTTGGCCGCAGAATATGCCCATATATTAATTTCTTACCTTCGAGAGGACGGAAATCTTCTGGAATTTGAGCCCCTTCAGCGGGAGGTTCTCTGGGGTCTGGCCCGTTTAGCCAGGGAAAACCCTAAACTTATGCGGCAAAAGGGGGCCTTAAGATACATTCGTCCCTTCCTTGACTCTCCTGATCTCCAGGTTCGGGCCGCAGCGGTATCTGCCCTGGGGCTTCTGGCAGATAGTGACTCGGTCTCCAAAATAAAACAACTCATCGGTGACCAAACCGGTGTCCCTGTCCCCGAGGGGGATCAGTGGCGGATAAGGCCTCTGGGATCTTTGGTCCAGGAAGCCCTCTTAAGGCTGGGGTCAGACTCGGCTGCCGCCAAAGATGCGATTTAATTCCTTCCAACCGGCTATAGAGGTCACAAAGAGGAGCTTGTCCTCCGCCTTAAGGGTCAAGGAGCCTTGAGGAAAAAGGAGATGATCTTCCCTTACCAGGGCAATGAGTTCGGCCTCCTCGGGGAGGGGAATATCCTTTAAGGGGCGATCAACCCAGGGGGATTTAGCGGAGATGGTCTGGATAACCAGACGTTTGCCATCGGGCAACTCAAGGGGAATTCCCAGCTCCAGAAGCACCAGGAGATTGAGATGACCAATGGTTTCGGGGATGGAAACCCGGCGTTTAAGCAGAAGGTCCAGGGCAGTTTGAAGAAATTCTTCCTGATGAGCAGCGGATTCGGCCCGGTTAGGTACCTGAAACTCGTAAAGGCTGGGGTATTTGAGATCTGCCGCCAGCAGGCTCTGGACAAGATAACTCAGAAGCACAGCCAAAGCTGCCGGAACCAAGAGTAAATAGGCCCCGGTCATTTCCACCACCATGAACATGGCGGCGATAGGTACCCTGGCAGCGGCTCCAAAGACCGAGGCCATCCCCACAACGACGAATGAGGCCGGTGGCAGATGGGCCAGTCCAGCCATGGCCCCTCCTAACATGCCCCCTACGAAGAGGCTGGGAGCAAAGACTCCACCTGATCCTCCGGAGGAGACCGTCAGGGGAAAGGCGATCATTTTGGCGAATAAGAGGACCAGCATCAGCTTCCACCCCAGGCCTCCATCCATGGCCATCTGGATCCATCCGTAGCCTCCTCCCAGAATCTGGGGAAGCCAGATGGCCATGATTCCTACCCCCAGGGCCCCAATGGCCGGCTTGAAGTGGGGCTTTATGGGAATTCGCAGGAACAGATCTCGAAGACCATAGAAAACCACCGGAAGGATGGTGCCGATGGGGCCACTTAAAACCCCCAAAATGGCGTACCAGTAGTACTGACGGACATCAACGAAGAGATCCGGTGGAACCTGGAAAAGAGGCCCGCAGATTCCCATAAGGCCCATGGCCGTGTAGGCAATAACCGCAGCCAGGAGAGTAAAGATGAGTGCTCCGGCCTCGAATTCCATTTCACTGTAGAGAACCTCAATGGTGAACAGAGCCGTTCCGATGGGAGACCGAAAGATGGCCGATAGCCCGGCAGCGGATCCCATGAGCATAAGAAGACGGCGGTCTTCAGCCGGCCGTTTGGCCACCCGGGCGTAGAGAGACCCGATTCCGGCACTAACCAGGGCCGTGGGGCCCTCACGGCCAGCCGCCCCTCCTGAACCAATGGTGATAGCCGAGGCCAGCATCTTTAAAAACGGCACTCTGGTCCGGATATAGCCTCCCAATCGATGAAATGCCCGGACCATGGCGTCTGTTCCGTGTCCTTCGGCTTCAGGGGCCCAGGTGTAGACGATGATTCCGGAGAGAAGCCCCCCTAAGGTGGTGGCCAGGGGAATCATCCAGGGGCTACGGGAGCTGAGGCTCTCTTTGAGAATGCCTCCCTCATTGGGAAGCCCGGGAGGAATATAGCCGGCCAGGCGATGAAGAAAGATCTCTTGGGCCAAGCCAAGGAGAAAGATAAAGACCTTGGCGCTTAAGGCACCAATAATTCCCAGGAGAACAGCGTCGAGTACCAGCCGCCTTGTTCTGGCCTTCATTAAGCCTCTCCAGGCATTTCTATGCCCTGATGGACTTGCAGTTCCAACTTTGATGCTCTCAACATGAGAGCTATCAAATTAGTTTTTAATTTTCCTGGCCCCAGTTTTTTCTTAGATACCATTGATCCATATTTTGATGCAAAAAAGGCGGGCATCGGCCCGCCTAAGGTTGGGGGGAGCTATAAGATCGGCTACTTCTTCAAGGCTTCTATAAGCTCGTCTACAGTCAGGGCGGGAAAGGTAGAGGGTATGACTGTCCCTCTTGAGCCAAGTTCCACAGAAAGTTTAGTTACTGTGGCGTTATCGGGGGCTTCAAGGATGTTTAAAAAGTCATATGGCCCCATTATGGCATACTGGGCTAAAATCTTTATCCCCATGGCCTCTACTTCTTTGTTAACCTCTTTGATCCTATCTGGCTTTTTCTTAATAGTCTTGCGGCCTTCATCGGTGAGTTTGGTCATCATGATGTAAATGGGCATCTAAGACCTCCTTGAAATAAAGTTTGAAGAACTTTTTAAGAAAAATCACCATTATAGACTTAAATGTCAAGTTTTTATATAAAACTTATCGGATTTTTCCCTAAAATCTTTTATTTTAGCCTCTAACTGTCGATAAATATCAAGTTAGTTGGTTTTGGGGAATATTAAGGGAAGCCCCCTGAGGGTATGGAGAGAGCTTCCTCGGGTCCTTTTGGATTTTGCCTGCCTTTTGACGTTTACCTGTCTATTTCAGGGCTGTTTGGGCTTCTTGGATTTGGGGAATACCAGCTAAAAAACGATAAGTCTGAAAAGTCCTTTAATTTCAAGGAGTTAATTTAAGGTCTTTCCTAGTTTGTGGCGATATTTTCTTAAGGAAAATTACTGATGAGGAGCTTTGCTATTATGAAGAGATTTCACTATTCCCTTAAACTATTTTTGGGGGCTTTTTGGGGGCTTTTGTTTCTGTGCAGCCTAATTTTGGCCTTTTATCCGCAAAAAGATTATGTTTTTTATTTTTTTCTTTGTTTGAGCCTAGCTCTCTTTTTGGGTGGGCTTTATTTCACTATCCTTCTTAGTCGAGATCTCCAGGCCATCGCTTCAGCCCTTTGGGCAGCCTCCCGAGGCAGCTTTGAAAAAGGACTTCGTCCCCATGGATTTCAGGAAATTAAGGATCTTATAAAGGCTATGGATAGCTTTTTTGCCTTTATTGTTGGCCTTTTTTCTACTCTGGGGCTTCAAAATCGAATCCTGGGGGAAGCCCGGGAGTTCATTGATTCATCCAGCAATGAGATAAAAAATCACGCTCAAAGAACCAGTGATATAGCCCAGGATATGAAGACTTCAGCCACCCAGGCCACGGAAGATATAGAGACAATCTTTACTGCTCTGCAGGATCTTTCTACGGCGGCTACAGAGATTGCCCAGAGTATCTCCTCGACCGCCCAGAAGACCAACGAGGCCCAGGAGCATGCCTTAGCCACAAAGGAAACTATTTCTCGTCTTTCTGAAAGCTCTCAGAAAATAGGATCCATCATTAAAGTTATTAATGAAATCGCCGAGCAAACCAATCTTCTGGCCCTAAACGCCACCATTGAGGCCGCCCGGGCGGGGGAGGCCGGAAAGGGCTTTGCCGTGGTGGCCAACGAGGTCAAGGAGCTGGCCCGTCAGACGGCCAAGGCCACCGAAGAGATTACCAGAATGGTGGAGACAATCCAGCAGGAGACCCAGTCTGCGGTTTCAGCGGTGGAGTCAATTACTGGTACAGTGGTAGAAGTGAATGATTTGGCTAATACTATTGCCAGTGCAGCCGAAGAGCAGACAGTAACCATAAGCGATATAACTAGTAATATCGAACGGGCTAGTAATATTACTCGAGAGGTTAAAAACAAGGCGGATGTTTTGTTTGATCACTCTGAAAACTTTGAGGGTTTGAAAAAAGACTTGGATATTATTGAAACCAGTGTTGACAATATAGTAACCGAAGGGTCGATGGTTCTTTCGGGGATTAGAATAAATACCAATTTTATGTCTGAGATTCAGGACTATATCCCTGAATCTCAGAAGATCAGGGCTGTCCTTTATCAACATCAGCAGTGGAAAGACAATGTTATTAGTGCAATAATTCAAGGTAAACCTCCAGAGGTAGAGACTGATCCCACCAAATGTGGTTTAGGAAAATTTTTGAAGAATTACCGACCAGATCCTACGATAGAACCTATAATAGATAGACTTAAAAAGGTTCATCATGATCTTCATACTTCAGTGATAGATCTTCAAAAGATGTTAACCTCCGGTCAGGAAAGATGGCAGGCTATAACCTTCTTTAAGGAGAGAATTCAGCCCATCTTTAATGAAATCTTAGATCTGTTTAATAAGTGGCTAATTTCAGTAGATAAACAAGCTGGTCTTCGTTTGGGAAGTGATCATTTGGTAGAGAACAAAAAATTTATGGAATGGGGGCCTCAGTTTGTTGTAGGGGTACAAATTGTTGATGAGCAGCATCAAAAGTTGCTGAATATGGTAAACTCTCTTTATGAATCTCTTCAAAGTGGTAGAGATAAAGAGTATCTAAAACGCTTGCTTTATGATTTAATTGACTATACAGCTTATCATTTCAAAACTGAGGAAGATTTGTTTGATAAGTACCAGTATCCTGAAAGTGATATTCATAAAAAGATACACGAAAAGTTAGTCAAAAAAGTTTTAGACTTTAAAGAGAGAGTAGATTCAGGTGAGGCTCTTATCTCTCATGATCTTATGAATTTTCTTAAAGAGTGGTTAGTTAATCATATTTGCATTACAGATAAAAAGTTTGGCTCCTTTTTAAAAGAAAAGGGCGTATCATAGGGGTGCAGGATCAACCCAGAGCCATCTTTGGCCGATTTTACCCTCTTATGACAGGGGAGAAAAAACTTTAGTCAGGCTTATGGTGCCCCCGGCAGGATTCGAACCTGCGACTCCGGGATTAGGAATCCCATCCAGGGACCTTCCTATAATTTCCCTTCTTTTCCTGAAACCTTGACAGATCAAGGATTTCGGGGATACCATATTCCCGAAACATCCCTAAAATTCCCCTTCCAGGTGGGGAATAGGTGGGGAAAATTTCAAAGCTTAGACAACGGGATCTAATGGAATTCTTAAGCATTAAGTCTTCCTCGGGGGTGGGGAAAAGAAGGTGCAAGGTGGGGAAATCCTGGGATTAAAAACGGAAACGGAGTACGTTTATGGCGAAACCCAAAAAGTATGAAACCTTCAAAAAATTCCCTGGAGTAAGGGCTTACCTGAGCGAGACCCGTAAAACGCCAGATGGGAAGCCTGATAAGTGCTTCTATATCCGCTATAAGAACTTAAACGGTAAGCTCATTGAAGAAAAGATCGGTTGGGCCTCTGAGGGAATCACAGCCGCCTATGCTGCGCAAATCCGGGCTGAAAGATTAAGGACCGTCCGTCTAGGAGAGGAACCTATACCTATCCACAAAAAACGCAAAGAGGCCGTCACCTTTGCCCAGTTTATGCGAAAGCGTTACCTGCCTTGGGCCAAAGAGAACAAAGCTTGGGAATCCTACCGGCGTGAAGAGGAGCTTTTCCGACGCTACATCGACCCAGTCATAGGAGATAAAACCTTAAAGGACATCTCTCCTTTCGATCTGGAACGCATCAAGAGCGATATGCGGAAAAAAGGTCTGGCTGAGAGGACTACGGAATACGCCCTGGCCGTGGTTCGCATGGCCTTCAATCGGGCCAAAGAGTGGGGGCTTTTTCGAGGCGATAACCCTGCAAGCAAAGTCAAACCTCCTCGGAAAGATAATCGCCGCCTACGTTTTCTCACCCCTGAAGAAGCTAGTCTTCTCCTTGAGGCGGTAAAGAAGAGAAGTCGCCAGTTATATGAGATTTGCCTTCTCTCTCTCCACACGGGAATGAGGGCCGGAGAGATCTTCAACCTCACCTGGGCCGACATAGACATGGCCCGTGGCCTTATCTACATCCGGGACCCTAAAAACAATACTACGCGCGTCGCTTATATGACCGATGAGGTCAAGCGCCTTTTCATGGCCAAGACACCCGGAGAACCCTCAGAACTGGTATTTAAAGATCGTAAAGGACAGAAGATCAAAAAGGTCTCTAGAGTATTTTGGGAAGTAGTCCAGGAACTCGGTTTCAACGAGGGCGTGGCAGACCACAGGATGCGTGTCTGCTTCCACACCCTCCGCCACACCTTTGCCAGCTGGCTAGTTATGAACGGAACTCCGCTTTTCACGGTAAAAGAGCTTCTCGGCCACAAGACCATGCTCATGACCGAACGCTATGCTCACCTTGCCGCTGAAGCTCAGAGGCAGGCCATCAAAGAGATCGAAAGGGTGGCCCTCCAGGCCATGACCGGAAAAGTAGTGTCTTATACCGAAAAACTAGGGGGTTAAGCATGGCTACTCTGGAAATACGTCAGGAAAAAGATCGGGTAGTTATACCTCTTGAGCTTTGGAGGCGCATAAAAGAATCGTTGGGCCTACCGGAAGATTTCCGTGAAGCATCCAAAAAGTTATTAGAGCTTAAAGAAACCAGAGAGAAGCGAGGAGACTGGCGCAAGCTGAGAGGCTCCCTGGAAGGGATCGTTTCCACCAAGGATCTTGAGAAAGAGCACAAGTGGGAGATAGAACGTGAGCGGAAGAAGTTTGGTCTTTGATAGCTGGGCAGTCATTGCCTGGCTTTGCGATGAGCCCGCTGCCTCCAGAGTTCAAGAGCTCCTTGAGAGGGCCGAAAGAGGGGAGATTTCCATTTTTATGTCCCTGATAAATGCGGGTGAAGTCTTTTACATTACGGCCAAAAAGCACAGCCTTGCCAAAGCTCAGAAGGTTATCCAGACCCTTTTAGGTAGTCCTATTAACTTTCTCCTCCCCACCGAGGAGGAAATCTGGAGGGCTGCCGAGATCAAGGCCCGTTACCCTCTTTCCTATGCGGATGCTTTTGCGGTGGCTCTGAGTCTTCTCAGAGAGGCCGCTTTGGTAACTGGAGACCCGGAGATCAAACATCTGGAGGGCAAGGAGTCTTTGAGTTTGGTTTGGTTAAGATGAGCGAGTCTAAGCAACCAAAATCCGGGCTCTCTAGGGTTGCGCGCCCCGAAAAGCGGGTGACCCTCGCCCGCCTGGGAGCCCGGTCTTTCTTAAACGAGGGAGACCGCATGAGGGAGGTCAAATGGAAGCCCTTACCCTTAATGACTATCTGGCCAGAGTCTTAGAAAAGGCTTCTTTCATTCAACTGCCCACCAAGGAAGTCGTGGCCTATTCCTCAATCTTCCCCACTTGTTTTGGGAAAGGCGAGTCTGAAGAGGAAGCTTTAGCCGCTCTCAAAGAACGAATTCGTCTTGAAGTGTGGAGGCTTCTCAGCCAAGAGAAAGACCCGCCTGCTTTGGAAAATGCCAGGCTCAAAAGCGAGGAGTATCAGGCTAAGGCCAAACAGTCCTTACAAATGGCCGAGGAGAATTGGAACAGCTGGGCACAAAGTGAAATTCTTAACGCAAAACGGTTTGCCCTGGGAGAATCTTCCTCATGGCATCCTGATGGCCATTACTCCATTTCTTTTTACGCACGATGCCCGAAATGCCGAGGAACTTTTGACTTGTTTCTTGAAGGAGAGGAACTCCGAAAGCTTGCTCGGGAAAACTTCCTGAGTATGGGAGAGCTAACCCAAAAATGCCCGGATTGTGGCTCAAAAATCCTCTTTAAGCCCCAAATGGATCTCTTCGATGTTTGCGCTCACTCATCAATCAGGCTACTTAACTTGCTTGAGGCTTCTTGGGAGGCAAAAGGCTATCTCCCCCACCTGGTTCGAATAGAACTTAAGCGCCTTTTTTGGAATCTCATCTCTTTTGCCAAAGACTTGAGCGACTACTTCGGCGACCAAGCCCTTAAAAGCCTGGTAAAAGAAGGGCTGCCCCAAAATATGCTTGAGGCCGAATGCCTGGAGACCAAATTCTTAGAACCCTGGGAGGATCTTCTTGAGGCCGTCCGCTTGGCCTTTGAAATAGATCCTTACTTGTGGGACATCTTGAGCTTTAGAGCAGAACGCGTTTTTCAAGAAATCGTGGCCGAATTTCCTACCTTCTCCGACTTATGGAAGATTTTCGATCTCAAAATCAAGCTCTCAGAAAGGAAACCGAGAAAGAACACTCTCTTGCAAAAGTTTTACGAATTATATCGACAGGTAGATCCATTTCAAAGGAAAGTCGTCGATTCCTGGGCTGAAAGAGAAGGCAGCCTTAATCTCTTAGGGCACCTTATCTTAGGGCACCTTAGTTTCCATGAAAGCGTTGCTTTAGAGATCGCCCAAAAATTCCTCCCTCCTGAGACCCTGGACTCTTTGAAAGAGGAACTCTACGACTTCAGGTTCCGTATAGGCGTATTTTTAGCTCGCATTTGCTGTCAGATTGTCTGGTTCCAATGTCTGAAAAGGGAAGCCCTGCTTTTCCTTAAATGCGAGCTAAAAAACTATGCTCAAAGGTTTCGGGGGAAAAGCAAAAAGGTGGGCAAGCTCAAACTCAAGCTTCCGGGAGCCAGTCTTGAAAGAGATGTTCAGCTGGCCCGAGGAGGAGACAAGGACGCTCTTGCTCGGCTACTGGCTTGGGAGCCATTGTGGGGAGAATGCCCGTGGGTGAAGGACTGGCTCAAGAAATGGACTTATGATCGGGAATGGTACGAAAAGCGCCAAAAGCTGGCCCGTATGAAGCCGGGATATCTGATCCCTAGAAGTCACAATGAGGTAATGGATTGGATTATTAAAGAGAGCATCAAGGTTTTGAACCTCATCGGACCGGGGGTTCTGAGTGTAAAAGCCCTCCTTTCCTACCTTGCCGAAAAAGCTCCGGAAAAGAGAGAGGCCCTTAAGCCTCTTGACCCCGGGGAGATCAACAAAAAGGTAATTAAGGGCCGCAAACTCTTCCCTTAAGCCCCTCCCTTGCCCTCTTAAGGGGCCAAATTTTCGCAATTTTTCGGCCTTTTTGTGAAGGGCCTTTGTCTTATTCTTTCCCCCCAAGAACTCAAAAAAGCCTACGGGAGGAAGAAATGAAACCGCTTTTCATCGCTGCTACCGAGGTGTCTAAGCTGTTTCCCGGCCTCTCGCCCAAGACTCTTGCGAACCTTCGGAGTCAGGGGCGAGGACCTCGGTTTTTCAAAAAAGGCCGGCGGGTTTTCTACCGGGTAGAGGACCTCGAAAGGTGGCTCGCCGAGGGAGAGGTGAAGACTTCCGGATGTTAAGAGATGGTAGGGCGCTATCTTGACCTGAAATGGCCCGTGACCCCTCTCCTTCCAGGAGAGGTCCGTCCTCCCTTTCCCTGGCGGCAGTTTTGTGAAAGGCCTCCGGGGCGGGAGGAATGGCGAAGGTGGGAGGTTCTCTTTCCGGTCCCTCCTCATGGCCTGGGCCTCCTCGCGGGGCGGCCTTCGGGGATCGTGGTTCTTGATATTGACGACCCGAGGGTTGCGGAGCGGTTGCACACGAAAATTCACTTCACAACGCCGTTCACGAAGACCAGGCGTGGCTTTCATTTCTACTTCTCCGCGGGGCAGGAGGAGATTCCTACCACCGTCCTCGACCTGCCAGGGATCGGCCTCGTTGAAGTGAAGGGCACCGGTTCGCTGGTGCCCCTGCCCCCCACGCAACACCGGAAAGATCCGAACTTCCGCTATACGTGGCTCCTGGCTCCCTGGGACGTGTCGGAGATTCCTCCTCTGCCGAAATTCGTCCTCGATGCAATCCGGGAAAAACAGCGTCTCAAAGAGCTTGCCCGGGCCGTGGGGACGGTGAAGTTCCCAAAGCCCGGTCGCAAGCTTACTCGGGAGGCTTTGGGGGAAATTCTGGCTGAGGTGGGAGCGGAGGCAGTCAAAGAGATCTCTCTCGGAGACCGGACGGCCTGGCGACTTAAGGCCTGCCCCCTGTGCGGGAAGTCGAAGGGCAATCCCTGGGTGATGACTGACACGGGCCGTCTTTTTGATTTCCGCACCACCTGCCCTGCCGCTAAGGAACAGGGCGGGCTCCCTCTGGCGGCCTGGTTAAGGGAACTGGGGCGGGAGGATCTCGTCGAGAATCTCGAGGTTGAAGAAGGCGAAGAGGCCCCTCCCCATGAAGTCCCCGCGGCCTCTGTAAGGGAGGCCCGGAGCCTCATCCTTGAGGTCTTGCGCGGGGGAGGTGACCTCATCGTCACGGTGCTCCCGGGAGTGGGGAAGAGCCGGACAACCCTTGAATGGCTCTGCCGAGAAGGGCCAAGGCCAGTGGTTTGGTCCGTGCCTACCCTTCGCCTCGCTCGAGAGCTAGGCGAGGAGGCCCGGGCTTTAACGGCGGAGCCGGTCGTAGTGTTTGAAGGCCGCAACGCACGGACTTGCTTGAAATGGGAAGAGGTGAAGCGCGCGCACGATTTGGGCTACGATTCAGGAGAGATCATCTGCCCTACCTGCCCTCATAACCCGAAAAACGCCGCTTTTAGCGAGAAGTGTGAGTTTTTGCGGCAGTTTGAGGGGATAAACCGCGAAAGAGGACTGTTTTTCGCCTCTCATAAGCTAGCCTGCCATCTGATTAAGGATTTTTTGAGGAAGGCTAAGTGTTGGATTCTCGACGAAGAACCCCACGGCCTCGTTGAAGTGGTGTCATGCCCTCTAGACGGCCTCCGCACCCTTCGGGCGATTTTCCGGGAGGACTCGGCTACAATGAGGCTGGCGGAGGCGGTGCTCAAGCTTGGAGATGAACTTCACCGGGCCACCAATGGCAAAAAGCTTTTAGAAGGTCGGATTTATGCCAGGCCGGTAGAGTTCGGACCCTGGGCGGGTAAAAAAAACCTCGCCGAGTGGCTTGACCTTGACCTCACGGAGCTTGGCCCGGTTATCCGAGACGAAATCACCCAGGTCTTCAAAACTTACCGGAAACCCGCGCTTTTCCGCAAGGGGATAAATCTTAACGCTTTCCGCTGGCTCGAGGAGGTCGTGGGCCAGGGGCAGGCCTACCTGGTAGCCCGCAAGAACCCCGCTAGACCGATCGAACTCCGCCGCGTGGTCAACCCCGTCCCAGACAAGTGGCGTGGCCGCCTGGTCGTGCTAGATGCCACGGCCTGCTCCCGGGTGGTGGAACGGGCTCTTAAAAGGCCGGGAATGCAGATCTTGGATATTCGGGTGCCTCTCGAAGTGCGGACGGCCTGGCTCAGACGGAGCGTGAGTAAAACGGCGGTTAGCCAGCAAAAAGGACAAAAAACAGCCATAAAGGCTTTGAAGGAGGCACTTAAGGCCATTAAAGCTGAGAAAATTCTAGTTTTCTGCCACCAGACGATAAAATCTAAAGTCGAAAAGGCTGTTGATCAAGACGGCCGTCGAATTGTAGTTAGTCACCATTTCGGAACAGATAGTAGAGGCACAAACGAATTTGAAAGCTACGATGCCGTTATCCTCCTCGGCCTGCCGGTGCCCTCTCCAGGCGCTTTTTACGACGTGGCCCTTGCGCTCGGGCTCTCCGCAGAGGAATGGACTGACTGGCTCGATCTCCTGGCCAGGGCTGAAGCCTGGCAAGAGGCGCACCGCATTCGCCCGGTCCGCTTCTCCGGTAAGAAAGTCCTTGTCATTGCGCCTCGCTGGCCCTTCCAGCCCTGGCTTGGTGGGCCTCGGGAGGTAATCGAGCCTCAGGAGGTCCGCGGAGCCCAGGATCTGAGCACGATAATTTTAGAGCTATGGGTTGCGGTTTTTTACTTCGTTTGGCGGGAGATCGCTCTGCTCTTGGGCATTGGGCGCAAGGAGGAGATCCCACCCCTTGAAGTCCGGGCGGAGCTCTGGCGGCGGATCGAGCAGGCTTATCCGGAGAAGGTGAGGGCCTTTTGGGAGCAGGTCGAGATTCTCTTAAAGGGCATTGGGAACCCCTTCGCTTCTCCCGAAACTTCCCAGGAAGTCCCCAGAAATAGGGAAGCAAAGGGGTTCCTGCCCCCCTATAAGAGATCTTTAAAGGGAACCGGGAACCCCTTGCCTCAAGGACAAATGGGAAATTCCGGGAATCCCAAGGGGGTCCCGCCCCCCTATAAAGAGATTTTTTTCTCGGGCCGGAAGTGGTGGCCCAAGCTTCTTGCCCGCCTCCGGAAGGCTCATCCTGACCTTCCTCTCTTCGAGGTCCAGATTCGGACCCCCGGTGGCCTGCAAAGGACACGAGGCCTGGGGGACATCGAGGCGGCCCAAGAGTTTTGCTGGGCTATCGGCTTGGAAATCAATGAAGATGCTTGGAGGGTTTGCGATGTTTGATGCCAAAACTTTTCTGTCCATGTTTGGCCTTAACCTCACCGATGAGGAGCTGGAGCAAGCCTTCATCCGGGTAGCCCAGCGAACCGGCCAACCCCTGATTGAGCAAAAGATGCCGGACGGCTCCTGGCGCATTGTAGGCGTTGGCTCGGTCAAGAAGATGCGACGCTTTTACAAGCGCACGGGGCTAAAGCCCAAGGTGTCCTTCAAAGATCTGCGCGAGAGGTGGGTCACGCAATAAAAAACCGTGGCCCAAAGACCACGGCTTGGAGAATGGATATGACGGGAATTGAGACTCTGAGCAAAGTAGTCCAAAAAGCCGGGACAGGTCAAGCCTTCCCCTGGCTCTTAGTGGAGCCAAAAAGCGATCTGCCTTTGAGGCCCTATCAGACCAGAGCTCTTGAGCGCATCTTGGGCGCCTACATCGACGGACGGCAATCGGTAGCGATTTCGCTCCCTACGGGTTGTGGCAAGACTATCGTTTTCCTCTCCCTTGCTCGGGGTGTAGTAGAAGCCGGAGGCCGTGTCCTCATCGTGGCCCATCGGGATGAGCTGATCTTGCAGCCCATTGAAAAGCTTTCCCTGGTGTGGCCGGAGGTTCCGGAGCCGGTAGTGATCAAGGCCGAGCGGTTCGATCCTGATCGTCCCATAGTCCTGGCCTCTATTCAAACCTTATGGCGTCGGCTTGACCGGCTCTCCCAGGGCTTTGATCTCTTCGTGATCGATGAGGCCCACCATGCGGCGGCAAGCACCTACAGAAAGGCCCTTGACCGGCTCTTTGAGCTTAACCCCACCATGAAGGTCTTGGGGGTTTCGGCGACTCTCTACCGCAAGGACGGAGAGAGCCTCCGAGAGGTCTTCGAGGAGGTAGCCTTTGAGTATTCCGTCCTTGAGGCTATAGCGGACGGCTTCCTGTGTGGGATTGACTACCGGGCGGTCAGGACCGGGTGCGATCTCTCCGAAGTATGGTTCGACTATCGGGCCGGGGACTTCTCCGTGAGTCAGCTGGCGGAGACAGTGAACACCACGGAGAGGAACCGTTTTGCCGTCGAGACCTGGCTTGAGCTGGCCCGGGGACGCAAAGCCATAGCCTTTTGCGTGGACATCAAGCACGCCTGCGATCTGGCCGAGACCTTTCGGGCCTACGGGGTAGAGGCTCAAACCGTGACCGGAGAGACACCTCTTGAGGAGCGTCGAGCCATGCTCAAGGCCTTCGCTCGGGGTGAAATCCCAGTCATCACAAACTGCCAGGTGCTAACTGAAGGGTTTGACGACCCCGCGGTGGACTGTCTTCTCCTGGCCCGTCCTACGGCAAGCAAGGCCCTATACGTGCAGATGGTGGGGAGAGGGCTCAGGCTCTACCCGGGAAAGAAGGACTGCCTGGTTATTGACCTGGTGGACAATTCGAGCCGCCACAGCCTGGTCTCCATTGCGGACCTTGATCCAAAATTCAAACGTCGTGTCGAGCTCGAAGAGGCCGTAGGAAGGGGAAGCCGTGAGAGTGTCCAGCTTGACCTTGCCCTGGCTTCCCAGATCCTTGGGGTGGAGGAGCGCCAGATCTTCGATCCTTCGGCTTTCTGTTGGGCAAAAGGGGAGCACGGTTGGGCGGCAAGCCTGGGAGATGGACGAACTCTCTACATCCGGCAGGTCAATAGGACCCGGAGAGGGGAGCTTTTCGTGCCTTACCTAATCGGGCGGAAAGGCATCCGGCCTCTCACTTCCCGCCCGGTGGATATCGAGCTGGCCTTTGGTGTGGCTAACGGAGTGCTCCGAGACCAAGGAGCGGCGGCCCTTTACAAGCCGGAGGCCTCCTGGAGGAACTATCCCCCCTCGGAGAGGCAGGTCGAGTTTTGCGAGCGGTGGGGTTTGCCCAGGCCTAAAACCAAGGGCGAGGCCTCGGACCTTATAACCCTGGCGATAGCCGAGTGGGCCTTCAAAAAGGGTATCAGGAGGGGGGCTCATGGACCGCTTGCTTAAATCGGGGCCCAAGTGTCGAAGCCCCACCGGCTGCGCTTTCTAGGGGTGGAGTTTCGGCTTAATACCAAAATTTTACAGGAGGTGAAAAATGAAGATCAAAGTCAAAAAGAAGTTTGAGAAAATACAGCGTGAGATCGAGAAAATCGAAGCCAAAATCCAAGATCTTGAGCAAAAGGCTGCGGCTCTCAAAGGGCAGAACGGAACCCTCAAGGAGGAGATCGGCGCAATCTTAGCCAAGATCAACCTTGGAGAACTCTCCGAAGATGCTCGGAAGGAAGCAGAGAAGAAGAGAAAGCGGATAGAGTCTAATGAGTTAGAGCTAGAAGGGCTCCGGTTGGCCTTGGAGAGCTTGAGAGAGCGGCTTGAAGAGAAACACAAAGAGCTCCAGCGTGTCCGCGTGGAAGTTTATCTTGAGCTGCGGAAGAAGGTGATTGAGCGCACCAAAAGGGAGCTGGAGCGTTACAACGAGAGAGCCCAAGAGCTCGCTAAGATCCATGCGATCTTAAAGCAGGGCCTCAATTGGCTTTCTAACATGGAATTCGCTATGCAGGACTTTGGCTACAAGCGGGACAAAAAACCGGAAGAAGCTTTGGGTAACCTCTTGGAGCAGCCTTGGACTCGCCCCCATGCCAAGGTTGAGGTTTTGCAGAAAGTCAACCCGGGACGTTTCGAGTACCGGCTATACTGGCCTTCTTTAGATGAGGCACTAAGGGAGGAAGGCCTCGACTTTCTGGCCCACAAGGTGGACCCTAGCCTTGACGAAGCCCGTAAGATCGAGGCCGTGGATTTGGCCCTGGGACTTCTTAAGTAATGTCCGGACCCGGTTCGCTTAAAACGGACCGGGCCTATCCTGACAAAAACACCTGGCGTGCCCAAAGGCCAAGACCGGCAAGAGGTGCATCTATGAACGTAAATGCCGTCTACTTAACGATGAGAAGCCGCTATATCCAAGACCCGTCTTGGGAAAACTTCTTCGCCCTTATTGGCTCCTTACTTTACAAGTTTCCGATCCTTTCCAAGGTCCCTCTTGGACTTAGGGAAGTGGAAGGTCTGATAAATGAATGCGGGCTCGAAGTGTGCGAGGTCCTCCTCAACGCTTGTCATGGTCTGGCTCTTGCCCTCAGTCCCTTAGAAAAGGTTCGTAAAAAGCTTAGAGAGGAAATTCAAACTCCGCCAGGGGTTGACTTAATAGACCAAGATCTAGCCAGAAAGGAAATTTTTTGGAAGTTGGTTAGGCACGCTAAACAAGGACAGAACAGACTCATTTTACTCAAAGCCGGGCTCGAGCCGAAGGTAAAGGCTTACGTCCTGGCTCATGAGCTTGGACATCACCTTCTAGGCCACGTCCTTGAGGAGTGCAAGGTGGAGGGTTGGCTCCAGGAGGTCCATGCCGATACTACAGCCGTTTGGTTGACCGGGCTCCCGAGCCCGTTTCGTTCAAAGGAGGAAAACCGCCTAATCGCTGAGCTGGTGGGCTACGACAAAAACAAGGCTGCGGCGGGCGGTTCTGCGTGAAACATCGCGGGTCCTTCCTGGGGGCTGGGCGGCAAAGGTCTCGGCCCTGCGCTTTTTCGCTATTTATGGAGCTACAAATCTTCTTGACGTCACTTTTAAGGGGTCGCTTTAGGGTTCCGGCCTGGGGTTCCCTCGGAAAGGCCTCTCTCCTCCCTCAGAATCGCCCCAGAATGGCTTTTCTCACCCCGATAGGAAAAATATAGAGAAGCCAGAGAAAGACGCTCAGAGGGAAGTATAAGTTTTTCAGGCCCAATCAAGCCCGATTAAGCCCAGACCGGTAGGTTTCCTCTAGTTTGGTGCTTCTCCACAAGAGGAGATGGTCCAGGTAGATGGCCGGGGTCTTTCTCTGAGTCCCGCCCAGGAAGACAATCGGCAAGCCCCACTCTCTCCACCTGGCCATGAGAGTATTCCGGCTACAGCCCACAAGCCGGGCAATGTTAGCCCAACCCTTGACCAGGCCAAAGGCTTCCTCAATCTCCCGCTTTAGCTCCGCTTTCGTCCTCGCCATGGCATCAAGTTAAGTATAATACGGGCTTTACCTCTTCCCGAACACTTTCCGGGCCAGTTCCTCTCTGGAGATGCTTTGCTTGTAGGCCGGGCATAGACCGCCGAGCCTCCGACACTCATACCGCCAACCGGAGACACGGTTAAGGTCAAGCACGTGAGCACCGTATGGGCACCTCACGGCGTCTTCTATCCCGAAAGGGCAGGGTTCGGGTTCGGTGGTCAGCATGAGACCACCTCCTCGATCCGGCCCGGCACCGAGGAGGCACCGGGCCGGAGAGCCTAAAAGAGCCACGCCAGAGCTAGGAAAAGCCCTTTACCCACCAGGGTGCCCATAGTCGCTATTCCGAAAAGCTTGAGGCCTTCCCAAAACATGGCATATCTTCCTTGTCTTCTTCCTCAAGGGCCTCCTCGACCAGGTTCTCCACTTGCTCTTCGGTTTCCTTTTTTACCTGCCAGGCCCTCTCTCTTGCCGGATCTTCCCAGGGCACCGTCCGGGTCAGGATCTCCCCAATCTTTTCTACCTCCTCGGCCAAGGTCTCCAGCCTCTCCTTGAGCTTTTCGGGGTTAGGGCCCAGTTTGGCAAGGAGGCTTATCTTGCGGGAGAGTCTATCGAGCCACTCACCGGTTAGTTTGCGGTTAAACTCCCAGGAAAGGCCATTTTCCGCCTGGGCCTTAGAGATTTTCTGGAGTAGGAGGCCCAGGGCTTCAAGGTCTCGGTCTGAGAGGATGGGGTTTTCGGCAAGCTCGGAGATGCCCTTGTAATCGAGGGCGTTCACGGCCTGGTGGTCCGGGGCCTCGCCCAGAGTTTCAGCCCACTTTTCCCGGAGGGCCAGAAGCTCATGGGCTGACCGCTGGCCCCGTGCCGCGGCCACCATGAGCCGCCCGATGGCTTCTCCTGCCCCAAAGGACGGGAGAAGGGCATCTCTAAGGGTTGCCTGGATTTGATTGTAATACTTGGGAAACGCTTGCTTTCTCATAGCTCCTCCCTCCTTTCGATGTGTTTAGACCAGAGAGCCAAGCTCCCGGATGTCCCCAATGGCCTGGTCTGTAATCACATAGGCTTCACCCTTAGCCACTAAGCGACGGGCCGTCTCAAGGGGCATTTGAGCCGTTACCATGATCCCGTTGCGCCAATACTGAACACGCTCCGTCTTCAACCCCATCGGGTCTCTCTTGGCTTGGCTCAGGTTTACTTTCGGGGGCCTCCCATTTTATTTGTCTAGCTATCTAGCTATATAGCACGCTAAAGCGAATATGTCAAGCGGTCTAGCTATCTTGCTTAAATTGGTATTGATAGCTATAATTTTTAATGGAGGGTAAAAATATGGGCGAACGCAAAATGTTTGCTACTCGGTTAGATCAAGACCTCTTGAAGGAGTTAAAGCACCTGGCTGTGGAGCAAAACCGCCGATTAAACGACCTCCTCGAGGAGGCCATGCGAGACCTCCTCCGCAAATACGGGAAGGAAGTCGAGGAGGGCCAGGGGAAAGGTTAACTTGTCCCTATCTTTTAATCATCTCGGGTTTACAAAATCATTTATTAGGGCCTATAATGTAAACCATGAAGACTTTAAAAAGGGAAGATCTCATTAAACTGGTAGGGGAAAGAATCAAGCGAGCAAGGAAAATAAGTAGGCTTAGCCTAAGAGCTTTGGCCAAGGAAGTTGGCCTCAGCCCTACCGCTATTTCCAAATATGAAAGGGGGCTAATAGCTCCCAACTCCCAAGTTATCATCAAGATAAGCCGAGCTTGCGGCTTAAACCCTGACTTTTTCTTAAAGCCACCGAAGAAGATCAAGTTTAGCCCGATAGAATATCGGGCCCATAGAAGCCTTCCCAAAAAGGAAAAAGAAGCCCTTTTTGAAAGAGTTAGAGCTTGGCTTGAGAACTATCTCGAAATAGAAGATCTCCTTGGGGAGTCCATAGAGTATGAACCTTTCGGTAGGGAAGTGGCCACTTACGAAGAAGTAGAAAGGGCCGCCGAAGAGTTAAGAAATCGGTGGGGCCTTGGGCTAGCTCCAATTGCCAGTTTGGTTACCCTGCTTGAGGACAAGGGCATAAAGGTAGGGCTTTTTGAGATGCCAGAGAAGTGTAGCGCTTTCGCTTTTTGGGCTAACGGAAACCCTGTTATAGCAGCCAATAGAGTTTTTCCTGGGGACCGTTTAAGGTTTTCTCTGGCCCATGAGCTTGGACATTTGGTTTTGAGGATTAAAGATAAACACCTAGAAGAAGAGAAAGCTTGTTTCCGGTTTGCTGGGGCCTTTTTAATTCCCCAAGCGGTAGCGGCCAGGGAGTTAAAGGCTTCCATGGGGTTAAGCGAGTTGGTTTTTCTCAAGCTCAAGTATGGCCTAAGCGTTCAGGCCTTAATCTACCGGGCAAGGGAGCTAGGAATCATTAACGAGAGAAGGTTTAGAGGTCTCTATCAAATGCTAAGAGCCAAGGGATGGCACAAGAGAGAACCTGGACCAGAATACCCCCGGGAAGAACCTTTGAGGTTTAAAAGGCTTGTGTGTAGGGCTTTAGAGGAAGGCTTTATCTCTCCGCTCAGGGCCAAAGAGTTGCTTGACCTTCCATCTGTTGAAGATTTACCCTGTAGATGATCCTGGTCCTCGATGCATCGGTTTTAATTGATTTATGCCACAGCGGCCTAACAGCTCTACTTAGTAATCTCGGTAAAATCGTAATAACAGACTTGGTTCTTTTTGAAATTGACGAGCCTTTACTGCCCGAATTTGAGGCCGAAGTTTTTGAGTTTGTAGATGTAACTGAGATTTTAGCGCTCCGTGCTGAACACCGGAGCCTTTCTTTGGCCGATGCTAGTGCCTTTTTGTGTGCTAAGGAGCTAACTGTTCAAAAGGAGGTAATCCTTTTAACCGGAGACAGTAAACTGAGGAAACTTTGTAAGGCTTGCAATATTCCTTATCATGGAATTTTATGGGTCCTGGATCAGTTCTTAAAAAGAGGTCTGATTTCTCCTAAAGTAGCTTGTCAGGCTCTTAAAAAGATCTTGGCTAAGGATAGCTGGTTGCCCAAAGAAGAAGTAAATAAGCGGCTTAAAGCATGGTGTTAATTCGTCCCAGCTCGAAAGAATCTCGCTCATCTCTGGCCTAAAATATATTAGGCTACAAGACTTCTCCATAACCTCACACCTTCTTCTTGCGTTTTCGGTCATGGTTTACCCCCATGGCCGTTTAGCCGAGATAGTTCAAAGGCTGTAAGCCTTGGTTTCCCTAGGTTTTCGGGACTTCGAGAGGGCTTCCCCGGCGGTGGCGCCGGCTTCGCGCGAGTTCAAAACGCCTTTTTTGGCGCAGGGGACGGACCCTTCGGCCCACCCTGCCCAGAAGGACCCGTCCACTAATGTGTCGAGGCATAGGCCAGATCCCAGGCATCAGCCAGGGTGTCCGTAACTCCGTGGTAACACCTTGCCCAAAAGCTCCAGGGGTCCGATCCGGGGGCCCCGTGCCTGGCGGCAAGATCCAGGGCCACCGCCTCAAGCCCCAGGGCCATCACCCGCCGCCTGGCCTCCGGTGGCAAACCTTCGCTTACCTCTTGAAGATGCTTAACTTCACTTTCCCATTCTGTCCTCCGACGCTGGCCCCGCACCTCCACGGGGCTTTTTCTTTAAGTAAAGGCTCCACGGCCTCAAGAAACCGCAAGATCAAAAAGGCTCAGCGCCTCAAAATGGGACATCTTCCTCTCCCTCCAGGGCCTCTCTCTTTAACCCCAGCACCCGTTGACTCCTTCCGCCGATCTTGACGACTTTGGTGGACACTTCCCAGGCCAGCAACCCTCGACGCTTAAGCTCTCCGTAAAACCCCTTGCCCAAGCGAATCGGAGGCCGGTTTAATTTGCCAAGGTGTGCGTTTAGTTCCTTCTCCGTAGCCTGGGGGAAAAGCCAAACCTCACCACCGCTCAGCACACCGATAACGGGCTTACGGAGATCTTCTTGGTATTCCTCTTTGGCCGGAATAACCGCCTGACCGGAAACTACAATCTCCTTCAAGGACTCTAAAAAAGTTCGACCGTATCAGTCTCCCTGACCCGGCCCAGGAAAGCATTAAGCATCTCCTTAAGGCCCAGGGCCAGGACTTGCGCCGGGTCCCTGGCGTCCAGGCCAAGAGAATCAAGAAAACCGAGAAAAACCGTAAGTGAAGTGTCCAAAATTGCAAAATTATCTACGGCCCGGAATAGCTCACGCTCCCGCAACGCCTCAAAGTGGGCGCTTTTCCACTTCTCCCGTAATTGCTCTTTGAGATAACAAGGAAGCTCAGGGGCCTTCTCCGAGAGGTAACGAACCCAGAGACTCCCAAGATGATTAAGGGGCTCGGCTCGGTCCTGGAGGGCCTGTAAATCTTCGGGATCGGGCCTCACATGGGGAACGACAAAAACCCGGCTCAAGGAGCTTTCCGAGAGCACCGGTAGAAACTCCAGGGTTATGACAGGGACCGCTTCAAAGGTTTTTTCACGATCCAATGCGGAGTTAGCCTTTAAGCGCCCCCGCTCTGAAGCATTACCAGTAACCCGGATCAGTCGATCCAGGGTCTCAAACAGGCGATGGTTTTCCTCCTGGTTCGATCCTGGGAAAAAATCATCAAAAAGGACTGGGAGATCCCGGAAGTAATACCCAAGAGCCAGGAGCCGGTTAGCCGTGGCCGTCCCAAATGTTTCGGGGCTTGTCCTCACCCAATCCTGCCCTAGAAAACTCAGGAAGGCCAGGGCCGTGAAGGCCAAGAACACACACAGGGCGGTGAGGTTGACCAGGATGTTTTTGTCCTTGGGTAGGCGGGGGCCGATGCTCGTCATAAAAACCGCCCCGAAAAGGTCCCCCAAGACCGTTTACCGCCATGAGAAAGCTAAAGCCTTTGGCCCCCACGCCGTAGTACTCCTTGGCCAGGACTGGGAGTAGGACGGCATAGGGCAGGAGGAAGATACTGGTTACGGCGATGAGCAAAAGGGTGGCCCGGATGGTGAGGTTTTGCCAGGCAAAGGCCTCCCTTATCCCCTACCAGGATTTTTGCTTGGGGGTGAGGTTTTCTCGGAAGACATTAGGCCCCTGGAGTAAGAATCCAGGAGCCCTGGAGAGGCTACCCCTTGGTCAAGGAGTTTCCTGGCTGTCCGGTGAGCTACAAAGAAACACGGGTCCTACCTGGCGCCAGTGGCGAGGGTCTTTTGCCCCGCGCCTTTCGTTCGAGTTTAAAACTCAAAAATTCGATTGCCACACGGAGAAGATATCTAAAGAATGGCCCTAGGCTTTGGAGTCCTAGCTTTGGAGTCTTAGGGAGCCGAGCTTGACAACACCGGCGGCAAAACCCTTTAGCGAGCCCAGGCCGGCTGCGGCTCGCGTTTTTTGTTTTGCAAGCCTGTAGGCGGTGATTGCAGACTTGCCTTTACTTCAAAGCCTGGCCGCGAGGCAATTTTCAGCCTGAAAGCCTCATATTTCCCCTCTGAGCGCTTTTTTTCGGCTTGCCATACCTACCTATCCGAGAAAAAAGCCTTTCTGAAGCTATTTGACGGCCTCAGAGATGCCTCCTCGACGAGGAGGATGGATTAAGCTTATTCCCCGTGCATTCGTCGCTTGGCGGTTCCCGGGTGCGTTAGCCGTGGCCAGAACTTTGCTTCCAGGTGGGGAATAGGTGGGGAAAGGAGTTTGCTCAAGGTGGCGATTCCCTGAAACCCTTGAAACTATTGGTGCCCCCGGCAGGATTCGAACCTGCGACTCCGGGATTAGG
Source organism: Thermosulfuriphilus ammonigenes (assembly GCF_011207455.1). Taxonomy (GTDB): domain Bacteria; phylum Desulfobacterota; class Thermodesulfobacteria; order Thermodesulfobacteriales; family ST65; genus Thermosulfuriphilus; species Thermosulfuriphilus ammonigenes. Next base: position 494,869 of record NZ_CP048877.1, on the reverse strand, counting down.
AATCCCGTGCTCTATCCTCCTGAGCTACGGGGGCATCTAAAGAATTGCTTGCCCTCCAATACCAGGGTTTCGGTATTTTCGCAATAAGGGTTCAAAAATGCGGTCAAAACGGGCCAATTGCCATCAGTTTTGCTTGCAGCAAGCTCTCCAAGGAATACTGGGAAGTCCATTTCGTGAAGTTTGGTGAGATTTCGTGTTCAAATTGCCTGCACTTTGCAGGCAATCGGCAGACAATTTCATTTCTCTCTACCCCTTGGGGGTTGGGATATATTAATTCGAGCAGAAAACACTCGACAATAGGGCCAATCTCTGGTATACAAGGATATGGACTCTAGCCCTCCAAAAGTTCCCAAAATAGACGCACGTAAACTTCCTCCCAAAGCTCAAGAAGCTTTGCGTTTTAGAGCCGTCCACGCCGTGTTGGAACAAGGAAAAACCCAGGAAGAAGTGGCCCAAATGTTGGGAATAGCCAGAACCACTGTGACTTACTGGCTAAAACTTTATCGCCAAGGTGGGGAGGAAGCCCTTAAAATCAAGCCTCGCGGACGTCCTAAGGGAGGAAAACTTTTGGGCTGGCAAGCAGCTACCATTTGTAGCATCATCCGGGACCGTTGTCCTGATCAGTTGAAGCTTCCCTTTTCCCTTTGGACCAGGGAGGCGGTGGGGCAACTGATAGAGAGGAAGTTTGGGATAAGGCTTTCGATATGGACGGTGGGCCGGTATTTGAGGCGATGGAATTTCACGCCGCAGAAGCCTTTGAAACGGGCCTATGAAAGAAATCCGAAGGAAGTAAAGGCCTGGCTTGAGAAGGAGTATCCCCGGATAAGGAAGAGGGCCAAGGAGGAAGGGGCAGAGATTTGGTGGGGAGATGAGACAGGGATCAGGTCAGATCATCAAGCGGGGAGGAGTTGGGCGCCGAGGGGAGAGACACCGGTGGTGGAGGTGAGCGGCAAGAGATTTCGATTCAATATGATTTCTGCCATCAACAACCGGGGGAAGCTTAAGTTTATGATTTTTAGGGAGAGATTTACGACAGAAGTTTTTCTTGAATTTTTAAGAAGGCTGATAAGATCACGAGAAAAGGGGCGGAAGATTTATCTTATAGTGGATAATCACCGTGTGCATCGGGCAAAGAGGATTAAGGAGTGGTTGAAGGGCAAAGAGGACGAGTTGGAACTGCATTATTTGCCGAGATACAGTCCGGAGCTTAATCCGGATGAGTATTTGAACCAGGATGTGAAGACGAATGCGGGGGGGAGGCGCCGGAAGCGGAGCATGGAGGAGATGGAGGGTAATGTACGCAGCTATCTTATGAGCACGCAGAGGCAGCCGGAGATAGTAAGGAGTTACTTTCGTGCTCCGATGGTAAGGTATGCCTTAGATTGATGTCGACTATTTTGTGCTCTGATTAATAATTCATCCGAACAAGGGGCGAATAGATGGCCTAAGGCCTTTTTAAGATTCCAAAGACCTCGGCGTAATTGGAGACTTGTTCCTCGAGACCTTGGTCATACCGAATGGCAATAACCCGGTATCCGAGACTTCGCAGTTCCTGACGGATTTTTTGGTCTTGCTCCTGTTGATCCGGGTGATCATGAACCTCGCCATCGCAAAAAACACATACATTGGGTTCATAAAAGAAGTCCACCAAACAACGAGGCTCCTTTATGGGTTTTTGGGCCTCGTCGGGAAGGCGCAAGCCCCTTTCGTAAAGGAAACCCAGGAAATGTCTTTCTAAGGGAGAACGAGGATCTATCCGGTCTAGAAGCCATTGGTAGTGCTCGTCTCTGCTCTTTTCTCCGTGTTTGAGTTTCACCGGTGCCTCTTTAAGCTGCATCAGAAAGTCCTTAACCCGGTGCCGATTGAGGTATTTGCCCACAAGCTGATTGGAAAAACTGAGCAGACATTCGTAACAGGCGAAGTGATCGTCTTCTGCAAGATCTTTTCCGCTTTCAGGATCAAAGTGGAGGATTTTCAGGGCCTCAACCGCCACCTCTGCCAAAGCCTGAGGGTCCTCCAAGAGGCGGCGCAATACCCCGGCCCCACCTTCAGAAGCCTCGTAAAACAAAATGGCTCTCCCTTCTCCCTGCCCCACGGCCTCGGCCACCAGTTCAGAGTCCTCAAGTTGAAAGACCTTCTCGATTCCCCTTTCAAGCGCATACATGAGCGTGGTCTCAAACACGAGATCATTCCTTAGGGTTTCGTCTTTCAGTTGCAAGCGCAAAAGGTTTTGGGTATCCCAGACACCGAGCTTCACCCGGCTTATATTTTCCCTTTCCGCTGCGCGCATAGTCTCGACTTCGTTTTCGTTTGTTAAGTCTCCGGTTTCGAGGTTTACGAGAAAACCCTCCGTCCGCCGCGTCCGCCAGCCATGATTAACGACCAAGATGGTAGCTGAAGGGGCATATTGGAGTTCCAAAAGCTCGGGAACTTCTCCTTCAATAAGGCGTAGCCCGCCTTCCGCAGGGGCAAAACGATAGGCTATCTGGAGCACGTAGCCCTGGCGGATTCGTTCTTCTTCGTTACAGGTTATTCTTTCCCGGCGTCTCAAAGAAACATTGGGCATTTCCAAAAGGCGAATGATTTCTGAAGTTGATCCGTCAAAGACAATACCACAGACCGGACAGCAGTCGTCTTCGGCGTTGGTAAAAGCCGAACAATTGAGGCAAATTTTCTTGAAACTTAATCGCTTTCGAAGCCCTCCCGGAGGGGTCTGGAATTTTCTAACCTCCCACTTAGACCCTTCGTGGTAAACGATATTTTGTGGTCCGAACTCCCGGATAGCCAGGAATCTGGGGCGAGAAATAAACTCGCCTTGTTCTCCCCGCGGCACCCAGGCCCTTACCGGTAAAGCCGGAAAATTATATCCGGGGAGAAAGCCTTCGCTGGCGAGATAACGATAAGGATAAAAATCTCCTTCCTCCCGAGCCACTCCTTCCTGGAGGAGAAGATTTCTTTGTCGCAGGGCCTCTTCTTGAAGGTGCCGCCCTCTTTCCTGATCTTCTTTTTTGGTGCTCCACATGAGCTGTTGAGCTTCTTTCAACTGGGCGTTTGCGGCCTTAAAAAGTTCGCGCCAGCGGTCAAAGGCCCGGTCAAAGGTCTCCGCGGCGTTATTAATCTTGGTTTCAAGCCAATTTTCACTAAACCAGCCTGCCTTCTTTAGTTCTTCCTGGTCCTGGGCCAAGATGTTTTCTAACCGAAGACGAAGTTCGCCTAAACGCCGGTCGGAAAGCTCTAATTGGGATCTGACGGTCTCTTTTAAAGGCAAATCTTCTTGTTCGAGCTCAATCACTTCCTGGATAGAATTCCTTAAAGGAAGGCTTACTTGGGCCAACCATTCCGCGTGAAGGTGGGCTTCGATGAGGGCTTCGTTGGTAAGGTCAATCCTTGGGGCTCTAACGTTTCCGGCCACCATCTCCTGGCGGTTTTTAAAGAAGTATTGGTCGTGCGGGCTGTAAGCTCCACAATAGGCGACGATCAAGCCTGGTTGACCCTGCCTGCCGGCCCGCCCGCTGCGCTGGGCGTAGTTGGCCGGGGTAGGAGGGATGTTTCGTAAGTGCACGGTATCAAGGTCGGCGATATCTATACCAAGCTCCATGGTGGGAGAACAGACCAGATAAGGCAGGGGAGGCTTCTCTTCTCCCCTAAAGCGCCTTTCGCGTCTTTCTCTTTCCCTAGGGGTTACCACCTGGGCGGTGTGTTCCCGGGCCTCAAAATAGGCTAAATTTCGGGCCCCTTCCTGATAAAATTTGAGAAAGAATTTGTTTACTTCAGAAGTTCGTTTTGTGCTCCGCTTGCTCCAAACAGGGTCAGGAGGAGGCGGGGTTCCGTCTCCAAGGACCCACCGCATACAAGAAGACTCCAGCCGAAAGCATTGGTGTTCTCCTTTGTTTTCGATCCTTCGGAGATAGCCCTGCTTAAGGAGCAACTCAAGAACATGGTCTAAAAAGAGTTCTGTTTCCTGAGGGGAAAGGCTTAGCGTGCGCTGAATATAACGCCCCAAAAGAGAACGGGAAGTAAGTTTAAAATGGGGAACATTGGGCAGAAACCCGTTTCCTCTTGGGCGTACCATAAGGCTTGCCCTGAGCATAGACGGATTGTCAGGGTCAAGCCCCCAGAATTCATTTAAGTACTCTTGGGAGCGACGTCTCAGAGAAGATTGGTGCTTAGGATTAAGGGCCTTTGTTTCAATGGCCAGACGTTTCCTAAAATAGTCAAGAACGGCCTTTAAGACCTCTTTTCTCTCTGCAGGCGCTGCTTCGTCTAAGCCCGGTATGTCTTCAAATAGCTCCTCTCTTTCGACCAGTTCCGAAAGGCCCAGATATTCCAGGCGGAGGAGACCAACGTCTTCCAGGTTCGGTTGGGTAACCCTCCAGCCGCGGCGGAGGTCTTCGTATATTCGGTATTCCGTCAAGCTCTCAAAAGTCGTCCAAACTTCCTGGGCTTGAGAACTTTGAGGATCAAGTTCCGGGTTTTGGGCTATGGCGCCGATTTCAAGCCCCAGATGATTGACCACTTCCCGGGCCACGTTGTCGAATTGTAATTGGCCATGCTCTTTGAGGGCCTGATAAAGGGCTGAGCGAAGCATGGCCACCCGAACAAAATCATTAAAGTGGCCAGCCTGAAGGGAAGCGTCTTGGCGGTTGTCCGTGAAAGATAAAAGTTTTGCTTCTAGGGCCCCGGTCTCCCGGGCCCTTCGCAAGAAGGAAAGGGCTAAGACCGTGGTGGCCGAAGACCTGCCTTCCGTAGAAAGAGCGGCTAGTTTGGAATATTCACCTTCACGGGCGGTGTAATACTCCCCACACCGGGGGCAGATCCAAAACCGCTCTGCCTGCCACCACATGGGTACCGCCCCTTCTACCTCATCCCAGGAGAATCTTCCGTCAGGAAAAACCCAAACTAGACGTGGGACCCTATCTTTCCACGGATTTTTAAGTCTTCCCCTACGATCACGCCATTCAGAAGGAATGAGTTCTTCAAGCTCGGGCAGGTCCGGAGAATGGGGAGTGAGATACCCCTTCAGGCCCTCTTCGGTATAATCTTCCCCTGGGAGGGCGGCTTCAAACTGGTCTTCGGATCTTTGGACTACGCAATAATGATCCTGGCCGCAGATACGACAGAAGCGAAGCGGGGCCCAGAGGGTATCTTCCTCCTGGGTGATCTGTCGCTCCAGGCTAAAACGCCTTTTCTCAAGGGGCTCAAGGGTGGCGTAAACGGCTTGCCCCTGACTGATAAATTGATGGAGCTTAAAAGCCAAAAGAGGCGGTTCTCCGGGAACCTGAAAACGTATGCCGTGAAGGAGAGCTGCACGGAGTTTGTTCAAACATTCTTCTTCCTCTTTCCCGAGTAAGGAAGCTAGCTTTTTGGCCACTTCGGAAAGGGGCCTTGGTTCCCGGCGAACAAGTGCACCGTCCCTTTCCTCAAGCCCCATTTCATATTCCAGATACCGGACCAGGGGATGTTTCAGATAAGCATTCCTTTCCTCAGGAAAAGGCCGGGCGAAACCCTCTTTAAGCTCTTCCTCGGAAGGAGGCCCCCCGACGGTTACAGGCTCTAAAGTTTCGTCGATGATGTCGTTTGCCCCAAAAGGATGGCCGAAGAACCGGGAAGCGAATTCGGCCACCGCAGCCCGCCTTTCTTCTAAGCTGGCCTGGCGCGAGGCCACCATGGTCGCACTGGTACCGATGTGGATGATGGGCTTGCGGTTTAGTCTGGCCTTAAACCTCCTTACCAGCATGGCCACATCGGCCCCCTGACGCCCGCGATAGGTATGCAGTTCGTCAAAGATCAGGAAAAATGGAGCCTCCCTTTTAGAGGCGGAGGTGAGGAGAGGCCGATCCTCAGGGCGCACAAGGAGGAGTTCGGCCATAACGTAGTTGGTGAGAAGAATATGAGGAGGGTTGCGGCGGATCTTTTCTCTTTCTTCTTCGGGTGTCTCTCCGGTGTAGCGTTTAAAAGTTATAGGAAAGTCCTTGCCAGTTCTTTTAAAATAAGAGCGAGAGAGCTCCTCTAAAGTGGCAAGCTGGGAATTGGCCAAAGCGTTTAAAGGATAAATGATCAAGGCTACGGGACGGGGGAGATCAGGCTCGCGGAGGATAGCGTCAATGATAGGGATAAAGTAGCAGAAGCTTTTTCCGGAGCCGGTACCTGAGGTGACCACAAAGCTTTGGGCTGCCGCTGCTTTGCGGATGGCCTCTACTTGATGCTGATAAAGCTCAAAGGCCTTGCCCTCTTTGGTACGGAAAATCTGAGCTGTTTCCGGGTGCAAAAGGCCTTCCGCTGCCAGGTCGTCTACCGTGGCCGTCCGTTTGTAAGCAGGGGAGAGCTGGATCAAAGGCTCAGGCCAAAGGTGTTCTTCATGCACTAAGGCCTGTTCTATGAATTCCCGGGCCCTTTCATCCGTGATCTGAATAAAGGATTGCACAAAATCCCGGTAATCATTGATGACCAGTTGGTGCAGGTCAAAGATGGAGGCGCTCATTTTTGCTCCTCAGGTCTTTTGGCTTTTATTTTCGCGCTTGGCCGTTATTTCCTAAATTTTATTTCACTTTATTAAGCGCACCCACGGCATTACTTTTTGTACGCTTCGTACCAAACGTTTATCAGCCGTCCAGAATTCAGCCCCGAGCCGTTCAGCCAAAGCCAAATAGTGGGCGTCATATGTTGCTGGCAGAGAAAGCTTCTTGGCTAGATTTAAAGCACGCTGGTGTAAATCCGTATCTCCATAAAGATCAATATTCAGTTTTAAAGCCAGTTCCAGCAATTCGGAGGCTTCCTCAGCTAAAAGTTCTCCGTGAACGACATAGCGGTACAGAGCATTAGTTACTTCGTAGTATAGCAATGAAGGAGCCACTATCGGACGCCCATCCTCGTGCCATGCTATCCACAAGCGCATAACAGGAGAATGAGGATCGGTACTTTCCAGAAGCCTTATGACAAAACTTGCATCAACGCAGACGGGGGAGCTGGGCATCTCTTTCCTCACGCAGCTCGCGGATGATATCTTCAGGCGGGGTAAGGGGTTCTCCTTTTCTGCGGGATTTTATGCGGGTCCCCAAACGTAAAATCTCTTTAACGGTTTCGCGCCAGGTTTCTTTTTTCTGGGCAGCCTTAAGACGTTCATATTCTTCTACGGAAAGAAGCACTACGTAGGGCTTTCCACCCCTTTCTACAAGAACAGGCTCCCCCTCCTCCACCACCCTTCGGATAAGCTCTCCAAAACGAATCCGGGCTTCGGTAGCGCTAACCACGCGTTTCAAAATCTCTACCTCCCAAAATAATTAATCAACCAATTAATCAAATTTTGGCCAGTTTATTTGTGGAAGTCAATATGATAAGTCCACTCCAGACTCGCCAGTAGCGGAGCAATGTTGCAAAAAGTTATTAATTAAATTACGATTCAATAAATTATTGAGAGGTTTTATAGGATGAGCAAGGGAAAGGTTATCACCGTAACCCTTTCCGAAGAAACTTGGAGGGAGCTTAGAAGAAGGGCTGCTCTGGCGGGGAAAAGCATTTCCGCTTTCGTCCGGGAACGGATAGAAGAAGAGCTGGGACAAAAAGGGAACATTTATGAAGAAGTTCACAGGGAACTGGAAGAGATAGCCCGGAAAGTAGGGGGGCACCTGGAAAGGTGGAACCGGGAAGAACTTTATGACTTATAAGGCGTTTTTTGACACTAACATCCTGGCTTACGAGTTTGAACTAAAAGATCCGAAGAAGAGGGCTATTGCGAGACAGCTTCTTGCCGAGTGGAGACCCTCGGGTCGAATGATGATTTCGGTGCAGGTTTTACAGGAACTTTACGTAGTCCTTACCAGAAAGATGGGAATCGCCGAAGAAGATGCCGAATCCATAGTACAGCGGTATGCCAAATTACCGACCATAGTAATCACGGATCCGCCGCTTGTACTACGGGGAATAGAGATAAGCCGGAAGTATAAAATTTCTTTCTGGGATGCGCTTATTGTCAGTGCGGCAAAGAAAGGAGGTTGCAGGGTTCTCTTCACGGAGGATCTATCCCACGGCATGAAGCTTGAAGGGGTGGAGATCATCAATCCGTTTAAGGGTAACCCTTATCTGAATCTTTAAGCGATGAATCTGAGTAGGAAAAAACACACCGATCGCAGAAAAAACACACCGATGTATTACTCTATGCTTTGTTTTAGCTTTGTTGATGGGCATTAGAACTGTCCTCCAAGTGCTCAAGTATTGCATCTATAGTTTTAATAGTTTCTTCATCGTTAGAATGTTCTTTAATATTGTTAAGTTTATCTTTTATATCTTTTATAAATTCATTGTTCAATGTTTGTTTATTTTCTTCAATAATCAATAGAAAAAGTTTATAAGGTGTAGCATTGTCTTTAATGTCTATTAGCTTATCAAAAACTCTTTCAATTAAATCTATGTCTATATTGTTGATAAGATGTCTTGCTTCTCCTAAAAGTTTAATGTGGTCCTCTTGTGTTTTTGACAACTCCTTACTTAACTCCTCAATAATTTTCCTTATTAGCCTTAAAATGTCTTTTTTCTTTAGTATATATTCTGCATTAGCAAAAAGAAATTCCAATATATGGGAATTATTATCATTTACATTTATGAAATTTTCTAAAATTTTTTGACCAAAATTGTCTGAAGTATAGTCAACATCTAATCTCTGCTTAGATGTCACTAACAGCTCAAGCATGCTATAAATATAATCTTCTTCAAAAATCTTTGAAATATGTTTCTTAATAAATTCTTTTACTTTTTGAGTTATATCATCTTCTCTCAACCACTCTTTATTTAAGATATCTGAAAGTAAAAATCTAATTGTTTCTTTATGAATTATACTAAGCTTATTATTCTCCTTCCGAGTTAAATTATCTATTACTATATTTTTATACCAGAATTTATCTTTTTTGTTTTTGTGCAAAATAATGTTTTCGTATTTTTCATGGATATTTCTGCTTAGCAAAATATAATAATCAACTAACATTTTGTCTGTATAGAAAGCTTCATCCAATATTAATTCCAAAATAAAAGATTTATATCCATCGGATATGTGACTCCATTGTTGTTCTAATTCGTCCAGAAAACCATATATAAGAGCAGTATTATATAAAAGTGATAAATACTCGGTTAAAGTACTATCAAGCTTTTTATAATTAACAACCGCTCCATATACTTCTTTTAAATTAATATTCCCGAAATTAGCCATAGGTTGGACTTCAGCAGATAAATCCAAAATTATAGATATTATTGATAGAGGTGCCAATGTATTCCTCGTTTCTTCAATCTTTTGAGCCATACGTAAATATACTGAAATGATGAACTTTTCAAAATTCCTAATTTGTTGCAAAGTATTAGAATTTTCCGACTTATCTTTTTCTTGTCTATAAATATTTATTGTGTGTATTGCCATTAAGTCAACTAAAGATTTGTTCCTGAATAGATAATTAACGATATGATTTTGATAGTTTGGATTATTGGGGTTGTTCCAGTAATTCCAAATAATGTTTTGACTGAAAAGCTCCTGAATTAATGTATGGAGCCTTCTTATAAAATCTATTGAGCAATTAATGTCTAACCTTTTCAATTTCAATAGGATTTTAAGCAGAGTATAACACCGATCATCTATTTCTTTTAAGAAGTTAAGGTTATTTGTTATTCTATTATTTATTAAGTTTATAATCTCCCCGATATTTAAAGATTTGATATTAATAATAGGTTCTATGAATGCTTCATGGGAAGACGCTGCTTCAACTAAATCTAAAATTATTAATTCTTTCTGGTTAATATCTAATTCTTCAAATTTCTTTTGTAACTTATTAGCAAGTTCATTTCTTATATTTATTAATTTATCTAATTCTGCCAAGGCTTTTATAAAAGTAAGCTTACGTTCATACTTCACCCTATTCCTCCTTTGAAGTAAGCGTTATGATTTCTGCACTTTTCTCTATAAACATATTCCTGATTTCTGTATTAGAATCTATTATGTATTTAAACTCATTCACGTTAGAAATATCCAGCTTAGACAACTCCTCTATATCAGCAATTATATCCTTTAAGGATGTGATAATAAATGTTTCATAAGTATTATATGTATTATATACTTTTAGCTTAGATTTCTGAAAGGAAAATATAAGCTTGAGTAGTAAGTTTATATCCTGCTCATAATCACTCTTTGACTCTATGGCTGCATCAATTAAAGCAATAATCTTATCTTTATCTCCAAGCAGTTCAACTATTTTATTTATGGTGTCCACATCTTTAGTATTGATAGCATTATTAAATTGTTCAACAAATAGTGTGTATATTTTATCTGTTCTATAAAATTGTTTTAGTAAAGATGCAAGAACTTCTTTTTCAGTAAATTCATTTTTAGCAATGTCTATAATTTTTTTAATTTTCTCAAAACTACCACTTTTACTGCTTCTATCGGCATTATTCCCATTGACTGATTGTATAACTTTCTCAAAGCTTTTAGACTCTTCAAATTTATCTATAAATCCTTTTAATTCTTCACTTAGATAATTATTAAGTATTACAAATAAAGCTTGAAGTTTCAAATCTGGAGCTTTTTCAAAGTTTTGCCAATAAATATAATTTTCAACGAGGCTATTTATAAAGTTTTTAATCTCCCGTGGAGTAAGATTAGTATTTGATTCAATAATAGCTTGTTCAAATAAGCGTCTAATAAATAATATGTCATTTTCAGAAATACTTGAAGAGCTGAAAGCTTCCTTTATTAGTTCCACAAAGAATTCCCTCCAATTTGTGTGACTAATGTTTGGTATAGTAATCTTGTAAGGAAAAATTTTCTCTAAGAAATCACGTGCAAACTTTTCTCTTTCCCCATCATCAGAATCACTTTTTGCAATTATTGTCTTTACAGTTTTCTTAAGGCGCTCTTTATCTATGGGTATAAGAAAGTAAATATTATTAAATTTGGATTTGCTTATAGCTTCGTTTGTCAGTTGTATTAGAGAGAGTGTATTCAAGACAGTTTCATCTTCTACCCTGTCTATGTTATCAAAAACTATAATGAACGGACTATTTGTATCGAACTTGTTTTTCTCTTTTGCTATTTTAATAATATCAGATAGGTATTTTTCGTAATCATAATTTGTGAATTCTAAATCTTCTTTTGTTGTGTGAGATTCTGTAATATTTGCTTTTCTTAAAAAGTAAAAATTTATAAAATCACTTAATACTTGACTTATAAATTTTCTTTTCCAAAGAATTAACAATGTGAGAATCACGAGAATAATCCATTTAGGCGCGAATTTATCCCAGCGATCAACCAAATTATTTGGAACCAAAGGCAGTATTAGGTATCTCAAGATTTTAGTAAGAGCAATAATTATAACTGATAATATCAGTATAGATGTTAAGTATTTGATAGGTTTATCTAGCTTTGATAATGGCTTAGAATCAATAATCCTATTTATTACTTTTCTTGTTAAGACAGTTTCCATAGTTAGTTTACCATTACCGATCTCTTGTTTATATTCTTCCTCCTTAACTCCTAACTTATTTGCCAATTCTAATAGAAAAGCTCTCTTTAGAAAATCTCCCCTGTGGGACCATGAATCAAATATAAATATCTTCTTATCTCCTAATTCTTGTTTTAATATCTCTACTACAGTAGATTTACCTGAGCCCCAAGAACCAAAGAGACCTATTATTTTCTTCTTATGACCATTTTCCTTGCTGGCATGAGTCAAAGCAATTATATTCTTTATACTTTTAGCAATATTATTGTGCAATCCGATTTTATCTTCAAATACAGGGCAGTCATCTAAAAACCTTAGCTGATACTGACTATTCACAGCGACGCCCCCTAAAGGCTTTGTTTAAAATACTTTCTTTGAAATATATAGCTTCGGAAAGAATATCATACATATAAAATACATATACAATAGTACTCTTTTTGATATAACAATACTACCTTTTGAGACTAAAGAAGCTGAACAACTTTTAACCCCTTCTTTTGCTATTTTTCGTTCAGTGTCATTAACATAATATTTCCTGACTTTTACCTAAGTCTTTTGGCGCTAGCCATTTAGTGCTCCTTTCCCAATACTCTTTTACACCCGTCTTAGGCGTTGAACTAATTTATATTTTAAAAAACTTAGCATCCCCCAGCTTCGCCCACCTATACCTCTTTTTATCCTCCTAAGCTTCTTTGAAGATTATATTTAATACACTTTCAAATAGTATTTTGGTTTCTTCCAAAGCCTTTTGGCAACTTTATAAACTCCAGTATGATATGGATCTCACACATATGGCAAGCCAAATTTACCGCGATAATGGTTGAGAATATTAAGGTCATCAATGCTCAATTCTTTCTTATAGACCTCCCAATAGTCTGGCTGATCTTCTGGCATCCTTATTAAAGGGCTTTGTTTTGCAATGCTATCCATAATTTCTTCCATCTCATCGTCTAATCCCCACAAAACAAGTCCTCTATCTTGATTAAACAATTTGCAAATTTCACAAAAAACCATGTTCAAATTTTTTGTTAACCTATTCAACGTATCTATATTAAACGAATATTTTTGACGCACTTTGCGATCAGTCATCCATTTGCAAATGTGCTATTTCATTATGCCTAATCACTAGAACTTTCTTGTTTGTTTCATCTACATTTTTCAAGTAGTTTTCTAATTTTAGACACTTTATTTCCGCGATTATCTACTGCAAACTTAATTTTTTTTAAGATCTTTTTCTGTTATTCTGAAAATTATCAGGACACATGTGTCATAAAACTTCTTTAGAGTAAGCTCCCAAAAAGTGAATGAGGGCTTGGGGAAAAACAAATCTCATGGAAAGTTAATTATTTTTTCCAAAATAAAAAGGCTTGAGTTCACTTGGACCAACTGCCACCATAGAACTTTGATTTTTCTTTTGACACTTTCTTCAAATTCTTCTCTCATTCAAGCAACCCTCCCATTTTCCCCCTTGATCTTTGAATAGCCTCTCCCACGCCTCCAATATGAGATGTTTGGTGCGGTATTCGCCGAATTGGCGGATTTCTTTCTCCTTTAAAACCCTGAAAGTCTCGCCGGGGAAGGAGGGGCCGAAGACGTCCTGGGGGTCGAGGATGTAGCGGAGTTCTTCTTCGGTGAGGCCGTAGAGTTTGGCGAAGAAGGCGTCGAGTTCGGCGCGGAGGCGGGCGCGGCGAGACTCGTCCCACTTGAAAGGTGGAAGGGGGCAGGCGTCCTTGTTGGGATGGTCAGGATTAAGGGAGTAAATGATCTCAAGCCATTCGGGGGGCGAATGGCGAATGGCGAGTGGCGAATGGTTGCGGTCCTTCGGACCTGTTCCCTGTTCTCCGTTCGCTATTCCCTGTTCGCCGTTCGCTATTCGCTGATTTTCCTCCCATTGTTTGCGGATGGCGGAGCGGAGGTCTTCATCGGCCTCGGCCCAGAGGTCGTCGGCAAAGGGCTTTAGATCCCAGGCGGTGTAAGTGAGCTCTAAGATGCGGGGAATGGCGAATAGTAAGTGGCGAGTGGTATAGATTTCGGGTGGGAGGATGGGGAGTTGTTTGAGATAGTGATAGGTCAAATGAGTACCCCCGAGTTTTTGACGAACACAAAAGTCAAAAACCAAAGAATTAAAATTAGCCAATATACAAGCGATAAAAACACTCTGAGGTGATAAAAAAATTAAAGGCATGGTATGCCCCACTCCCACCTTTGGCAGCAGGCTGAAGATGGCGGTGCGTTCATCTGTAGCGCGCGCAACATCCCGAAAACCGATTAGCCAACCTAAGTTTCTCTTGTTTTCTAAATGTTGAAGCACCTCTCCCGCCGGGACCCAATACCAAGATTGAACAACAAAATCGAAGATTCTTTTGTGCCTTGGATCTGGATGGAATAATTGATGTGAGCGTCTCTCCAAACCCTCATAACTCCCGAAGCGGTGGTCGAACTGCCAGATCATTTTGGCTTCGTAGAGGGGCAAATAAATTTCGGCGAGTGGCGAATGGTGAGTAGCGAGTGGTCTATTCCCCGTTCGCCGTTCGCTATTCGCTTTCACAAAAATGTTCCCTTTAAGCTCATACCCTGCGGCCTGCAATTGCTCCCGCGTGCGGAAGAGGTGGCTATCAGAGGACATATTGAACAAACCTTGCTTAAAGGAAACGCCCCAGGGATTTTCGTCGGTCTTTTCGTTCACCAAGACCGGGACGCGGTAGATCTTTTTGGTCAGCTCGGCGTCGTAGCTGGTGCGGAAGACGGGGGTGGTGCGGGTATTGGGGTTTATGCGGGCGATGTCCTCGGCCGTGAGGGTGAAGCTGCGCCGCGGGTCTCTTAAATGCTCCACGCGGATGGCGAAAAAGACGAATTTTGGCGAGGGACCCTCACCCCCAACCCCTCTCCCAGAGGGAGAGGGGAGAAAAGATGAATGGTGAAGAGTGAGGAGAGAAAACTTTTGTTGAGTGGTTACGGCTGGGAATAGCCTTTCCCTATTCTGAAAATCATAAAGGCTGGCAAGCAGGCCGTTTTCCATGAGGTGGCTAAAGAAATGTTTATTCGTATCGTCGGTGGCGATGCCGGTGGGAACGATGATGCCGGCTCGGCCCGCGGGGCAGGTGAGCCGCAGGGCCAGTTCGGCAAAGACGCTGTAGGTATTTAACTTTCCATAAGCAGTTAATGGGAAGCGCCCACTTTTACGGATGTAATGATTGATAGCCGCCTGGTAATGTTTGGCTTTTAAATATTCTTCATACAGTGCTGGATTGGTTTCTTTCAATTTATTAATCAACTTTTTCCGCTCTGCTGAATTTCTGGTCTGGGCTATTTCTGGAGCACGTGTGGCGAAAAATTGAACTTCTTCAAGTTGCATCATTTCCCAGGGCGGATTTCCCAGAACCACATCGAAGCCGCCCCGGGCAAAGACCTCGGGAAACTCAAGCGGCCAGTGGAAGAAGCGGTGCTTCTCGGCCAGGGCCTCGGCCTGGGCAAGCTTCTGGGGAGAAAGGGCGCCGGGGTTGGCTAAAAGACCATAGAGATCGTGCGAAGTGGGCACCAAGGAAGTGGTTTTCTGGGTCTTGGGCATGAAAAAGGCCGAAGTCCAGAGATCACAGGCCCGTTTAAGCTTTTCCCATTCGGGCTTTCGGCGCAGGGCCTGCCAACGAGCGGTCTTTTCGTGGAGGGCCTCCACCGTGTCTTCGGCAAGTTCGTCCACCTTGCGGAACTCTTCCGCCAGCTTCTCTATTTCTCCTCTGGGGTTAAAAAGACTCTCCCCGAAAAGTCTCCTCCGGGCTCTCCTGTTGGTATTCCGAAGTTCCTGACAGACGGACCTTTCGTCTCCTTCAAGGGGTTTGAAGGCCTCATCCGGGATGCCCTGGGTGAGCACGTTAAGGTCAAAAACGCCAACCAGAGAGTCCCCGCATTTGATGTGGTGGTCAAGAAAAGTGAGGGGTTTTCCGGGGACGTGGGCTTCGATCCACAGGGCCACGCGACAAAGTTCAACCGCCAGGGGATTCTTGTCCACCCCGTAGATACAATGAGCGATGACCTCACGCACCGCCTTGCGCACGGCCTCTGGGGAGGGTTCGTCTTCCCCAGTCTCAATGCGGGCTAGCTCCTTGCCAAGCCTTCTGGCGGCAGCCAAAAGAAAATGTCCGGAGCCACAAGCCGGATCGATGATGCGAAGGCCAAGAATGGCCTTCGCGGCGAATAGCGAATAGTTTGCTGTTCGCCATTCCCCGTTCGCTATTCGCTTGGCTTCCTTGAGGCGTTCTTTGATTACGGGTTCGAGGGCGGAGCGGATGAGCTCCGCTACCAGCGGCGCAGGGGTGTAGTAGGAGCCGGTTGATTTGCGTTCGGTGCCGGGATTGAGCTCAAAGGTTAGAACCTGGCCTTCTTTTTTGGTGACCGTAGGCTGATAGTCTAGAAGGCTTTCGTAAACCGAGCCAAGCTCTTCGACATCCAGGGCCGCGTAGTTGATGCGGTGCGGAAGGTCGGCCCCGCTTTCCCGGTAGTTAAGAAGCCACCAGAGGGCCGAAAGGAGCTCCCGGTTGCGAATGAGGCATTCATCCAGAAAGAGCGGGGAGAAAAGCTCGCCGTTCAAAGGGCTTAGCCCGAGATAGGAGGCCAGGGGCCTGCCCCCGGCCTTCGGGGTGGCGTCGCTTAAAAGTTTCCAGAGGACGCGGAGCGAAAGCCAGAGATCCTCATGCTCGGTGTAAAAGGAGCGGTTTTCCACCAAGCGTCTGAAGCGGGAGACGCTATAGTGCTCGCGATAGAGGGGATCGTCACTTAAGAGCCCGCGGTCTTCCGCCACCAGGAGAAACAAGAAGCGATAGATGAGCCGCAGGAGATCGCGGTAGAAGGCCAGGGCGTTGTAAGAGTCGTCCGGGGAGGAGAGGCGCTCCCTGAGCCTGTTATTTTCCGGGTGGCTGAGGAAGCCCTGGGCCAGCTCCGTGAGGCAGGAGACCACACTGTCGCGCAGGCGGTCGCGGGCCCGTTCACCCTCTTCAAGAGAAAGTTGGTAGTACTGCTCAAGCAAACACTGGGAGGCGTCTTCAGCGCCCCTGGGGAGGCGGCTGCGGTGCAGGAGGCGGAAAAGGAGCAAAAAATCTTCGAAAAGGTGCTGCTCAAAGATGGCCTCCAGATCAAATTCAAGATAACACTGGCGGCGGAGGTAAGTGCTGTCGCGCAGGAGACGGATCACCCTGCCATTGGTCACCAGGCCCCAGAGGGCCTCGGTGCGGTTAAGAAACTCCTGGACCAAAGAGTGGGGCGAAAAGCGCGATCTCTCCGCGAGCTGCCCCAAGGGTTGTTCAAAGGAGACGATGTGGACCGGAGGGGCGTAAAGGTCTTCCCCGGCGCGGTGGGAGATGCGGAAGGTAAGCCCGCCTTCTTTGTATTTGTAATAGTGGGGGTGGTTTGAGTAAAGCTCATAGCCCAGAAGACCAAGCAGGGGAATGGCTAAATATTCCCGGGTGAGGCGGGGGAGGCGTTCCCCTCGCGCTTCTTTCGGTAGCCTTTCGAGGCGATGCTTGAAGATTTCCCAAAGGGAGCGGGCGTCGGCAAAGACCGCGGCTATCTCGTTAATGAGGTCCTGGCGCGAGGAGAGGCCAAAATCTGCTGGTTTTTGGCCGGGAAGGTCCTGGTTGATAACCCTTTCAAAGAGATCCGGGGCGAAAAGCCCGCCTTCCATGCGCACCGCGGGAAAGATCTTCATCCTCTCACCATTGGTTGCAGGATTAAAAGGCCGAGGAGATCCGGCGGCCATTGAGGCCTAACCTTGAGCTCCTTTATCCGCAAAGAAACCGCGCGACGGATGCGTTTGTGGCTTTCTTCAAGTTCTTTGGCCCGGGAAAGAATCTTTGCCTTGAGAGCCTTTTGCAGGGGGCGGTTATCCTCCCTGGAAGACCAGGGTTCAAGCTCTTCTAACACCAAAGAAAGGAGTTCTTTTTTCTCCGGCAGAGGAACGTTGCCCTCGGGTTTGGCCTTGAGAAGAAGATCAAGGGCTTTTTGGGAGCCGAGAAGCTCGTTTTGGCCAAGGGTAAAGCCCTCCACCATCACTTCTTCGGCAAGGAGCGGGCTCTTTTGGGGGATCTCCAACAGATACCTTACCCTTAGAAGCAGAAGGGCCGTTAAGCGGTTGACGAGACTGGTGCGGATTACTCCGCCCCGGGGAGCGCGGGCTTCTGGCCCTTTGGTGAGGGCTTCTTCAAAAAGGAAACGGGCCATAGCGGTCACCAGACGGTGGTTGCGCCCTATATACTCCGCGCCCTGTGGGGTGGGCGAGACAAAACTGATCCGCCAAAAGCGCTCTTTCTCTCGGGGAAGTTCGGCCCGGATGGCTTCCGGGAGGAGGCTTAAGGCCTCCGGGGTAAGGTTTACCAGAAAGACGTCTTCTTCCTTAGGGTCAGGCCGGAGATCAAGCCCCAGCCGCTTAGCCGCCGAGAGGACAAAGTTTTTGACCGCCTCTGGATCGCCAAGGACTTCGTCGGTGGCTTCAAGCTCACGTTTTACTTCTTCGGGCTTTAAGGCCCGTTGGGCGAACCGGGTGCGGTTTATACGCTCCCGCTCCCGGCTCAAATCCCATTTTTGATGAAACTCCCTGACCGGCGGAAGGGAGGCATAATCAAAGAGCTCTTTTTGACGTAGATCCTCGCCTTTTCCCTTGAGAAAGAGGGCGTTTATGACCGCCTGCATTACGGATTCGCTCTCTTCAGGCACGGGGACGTGAGTGCCCAGGGTCTTGTAGATTTCCCGGGCCTTTTCAAGGAGGACCTTGATCACCGCTCCATCTACCGGGTTGTCTTCACCGTAAAGAAGAATGGCCTTAACTTGGGGAGAAAGCTTTTGCCCGTAACGATCTACCCGGCCTTCGCGCTGTTCTAAGCGGTTGGGGTTCCAGGGAAGATCGTAATGGATTACGGCGTTAAACTTCTCCTGCAGGTTTATGCCTTCAGAGAGACAATCCGTGGCCACTAAAACCCGGGGTTTATCAGGATCAAGGTTTTCGATTTTAAAGCGTCTTTCTTCTTCAGGGACACGCCCGGTGAGACAAACGACCTGCACCTCCCGGGGGAGAACATCCTCCAGGGCCTTGGCCACATATTCTGCCGTGGCCACGTAACGACACCAGATAACGGGATAAAACCCTTCGGAAAGGAGATTTTTAACTTCCTCAAGACATTTCTTAAGCTTGGTGTCTTCGGGGGAATTAAGGAGCTTTCGGGCCAGTTTTTCGAGTTTTTTCAAGCGGCGGCGTTCGCTTTCAAGAAGGTATTTTTCGCTTTCCTCAATAGGGGGCACAGGGGTTTCGTCTTCCACCATCTGGTCGGCACTTTCATAAACAAAGCCTTGATAGGCCTCGTCTTCGACAGAAGAGTCCTCCGGCTCGGTTAAGGAGTTGTCTTTGGCGGAGCGGCGAGCCTCAAGAGCGGCTACGGCGGCAGCCGGGCTTGACATCACACAGCGCAAAAGGGCCAGGGCTCCCCAATAACGAACGCGGGTCCTGCGGTCCTCCAGACCCGGGCCGGTTTTGACTATTTCGGTGCAGTAATGATAGGTCTCGCGAAAGAGATCCCAATACACCGGGGAGAGTCTATAAGTCCGTTCCAGGGATATCCTCTCAGGGAAACAGCGGTCAGCCTCCCAGATACTTTCGATATCTTTCCGCGTGCGCTGGACGAAATGTTTGGCCAGGAGTTTACGCTGCTCTTCGGTGAGCGATCCCAGGTTCCAGTCTTGGAATTCCGGCCGGAGCAGGCCAAGCAAAGAGCGGAAGGCCTCCTCTACACCGCTGTGCGGGGTGGCAGTAAGCAAGATGAGGTGTCTTTTTTCGTCGTCGGCGATCTCTCTTAGTAGCTGGTGCCTTAATTGCTGGGCGCGGTTGCGCCCTGCGGTGTCCGCCGCCCCATGAACTTCGTCCACAATGACCAGCTCGGGACAGAACTGGAGAAATTGATACTTGTTTCGCTCGGTTTTAACCCAGTCAATACTGATCACCAGATAGGGGAAATATTCGTAAATGCTTTTGTGGCGGGGCTTTAGGCGATCCAACCGCCCAATGGTGCTCGTTTGTACGGTTACGGCTTCAAGGTTGAATTTTTCTCTTAGCTCTTTTTCCCATTGATCGCAAAGGTAAGGTGGGCAGAGGACCGCCAGGCGGGAAACCTCGCCGCGATCAATAAGCTCTCTGGCAATGAGTAAAGCTTCGATAGTCTTTCCCACTCCTACGTCGTCGGCGATGAAAAGCCTTACCGGATCAAGGCGAAGAGCCATGAGCAGGGGAACAAACTGATAGACCCGGGGCCGGATGGAGATCCGCCCCAGGGAACGAAAAGGGGCCGCGCCGTCGCGCAGAAGCAGCCGGGCTGCTTGCCAGAGAAGATGGGTTCCCAAGGCGTCTGAAACTTCATCAGGAGAAGGGGGAGGGAAGGAAGAGGGGAAAATTCTCTCCTCAGGGAAGCTGTATCCCAGAAGATTGGCTAGTTGCTGATGCACCAAGACTGTTTCGTCGGTGGCTCCGGTAAGAGGCCGTAAGGCGATAACATTTTCTTGAGGGCTGGGAAGGAGTACCCAGTCCCTTTTTCTAAATCGTACGATCGAGCCCCAGGTAAGCATTTTCCTCTTCCTTACGGTTCTTCCCTGCGTAAATTCGGGTTCTACGGAATCATTTGGCACTTCCTGTACACCCATTTACCAAACATCATCCCCTGTTGTCCTATCCAAAAACCTTTCCCTTGGCAATTTCAGGTTTTTGAAGCCATATTCAGTCCACTTTGGTCCGGAGATCCTGAGGGCTAAGGGAGAAGAAGGGATCGGTCTATAGGAAAATATTCGAAAAATTTGATTGATAGCCCCTCTTGTTTAAAAAAATCTTTAAAAAAGACTATTTTTTTACTAAAATCTCTCAAATATCTTAATCCAAACCTAAAAAGGGCCTTAAAATTTTTTAGAAATTTTCTTGACAAAGAGTTAATTCAAAGTAAGTTTGGCTTTAAATAAATGTAAAGGAGAGTTTTATGGAAAGAGAAACCCTCAAAAAAGCTCCTCTTACCAGCGGGGGGCGTAAGAAGGAGAGTTGGTGGTCTTATCGGGTGAATTTGGCGCCTCTTAGGCGAAACGAGGCTCGATCCAATCCTTATGGAGAGGGCTTCAACTATGCTGAGGAGTTTCAAAAGCTTGACTTAAGGGCGGTAAAAGAGGATCTGCGTCGTTTGATGACCGACTCCAAGGAGTGGTGGCCCGCAGACTTTGGACATTACGGGCCACTATTTGTGCATCTGGCCTGGCACAGTGCCGGTTCCTATCGGCTCTTCGATGGTCGAGGTGGTGCCCGGGGGGCTTACATGAGGCTTGCCCCCCGCAACAGCTGGCCCGACAATGTCAACCTGGATAAAGCCATGCGTCTTCTCTGGCCTGTAAAAAAGAAATATGGGCGCCGACTCTCCTGGGCTGATCTCCTAATCCTGGCCGGAAATGTGGCTCTGGAGTCCATGGGGGTGAAACTCATGGGTTTTGCCGGCGGACGTCCCGATGTCTGGGAGCGCGACGAAGTTACCTACTGGGGTTCCGAAAGCGAATGGCTCTCTGATGAGACCCGCAGGCGGGAAAAGGGGATAGAAGATCCCCTTTCTGCCACCCAGATGGGGCTCATCTACGTCAACCCCGAGGGGCCGGGTGGCAACCCGGATCCTGAGGCGGCTGCTCGGGAAATCCGGGCCATCTTCGCCCGCATGGGGATGAACGACGAGGAGACCGTGGCCCTCATTGCCGGAGGACACAGCTTCGGAAAATGCCATGGGGCCGCCGGAGAGGAGTATCTGGGTCCGGAGCCCGAGGAGGCTGAGCTTGAGGAGCAGGGCCTGGGCTGGCGCTACCACTACGGCTCTGGAAAAGGGCCGGATACCTTTACCAGTGGTTTTGAAGGGGCCTGGACGGTAACTCCTATCAAATTCGGCATCAACTTTCTGCACAACCTCTTCAAGTACGAATGGGAGCTTGTCAAAAGTCCGGCGGGAAAACATCAGTGGGTGGCTAAAGAGGCCCCAGAGATTATTCCCGATGCCCACGATCCGGCCAGGAAGCACAAGCCTTTTATGCTCACTACCGATCTGGCCCTTCGTTACGACCCCATCTACGAAAAGATCGCCCGCCGTTTTCTGGAAAACCCTGAAGAGTTTGAAAGAGCCTTTGCCCGGGCCTGGTTCAAGCTTACGCACCGCGACCTCGGCCCCCGGAGTTTTTATCAGGGGCCCGAGGTGCCAGAGGAGGTCTTCCCCTGGCAGGATCCCCTACCGGAGAGGCACTTTGACCTCATAGAGGAAGAAGAGATCAAAGAACTTAAGCAAAAGATACTTTCCTCCGGCCTTGAGATTTCGGAACTTGTCTTTGTCGCCTGGGCCTCGGCCTCCACCTTTCGGGCCAGTGACCTTCGCGGCGGGGCTAATGGGGCCCGCATTCACCTTCACCCCCTAAAAGACTGGGAGGTGAACAATCCCCCACTTCTTGAAAAGGTTTTGCGCGTCCTTGAGGGAATCCAGAGGGACTTCAACTCTTCTCAAAAGAGCAGCAAACAGGTCTCCCTGGCGGATTTAATTGTCCTTGGCGGATGCGCCGCGGTGGAGGAGGCCGCCCGGAGAGGGGGCGTGGAGGTTAGCGTGCCTTTTGTTCCCGGACGGGTGGATATCATCCAGGAAGACCTGGATGAGGAAAGCTGGAGATATATGGAGCCACTGGCCGATGCCTTTCGCAACTACCTGAGCCCCAGGGCCCCTCTTTCCCCGGAGGAGATGCTGGTGGACAAGGCCGAGCTTCTCTCCCTTACCGTACCAGAGACGGTGGTTCTCCTCGGCGGGCTACGGGTGCTTAAGACCAATTGGGATGGATCTTCCCACGGCGTCTTTACCGAGCGTCCCGGGGTGCTAACCAATGACTTTTTGGTGAATCTTCTGGATATGGACATAGTCTGGAAACCGACAGACGAAAGCCGGAGCCTTTTTGAGGGCTATGATCGCCTCACCGGGAAGCTGCGTTTTACTGCCACCCGTGTTGATCTCCTTTTCGGACACCACTCAGAGCTCAGGGCTGTGGCCGAGGCCTACGCCGCCGACGACGGTGGAGAGAAGTTTTTAAAGGACTTTGCAGCCGCCTGGGCCAAAGTCATGAACCTGGATCGCTTTAACCTTAAAGTCTAACTCTACAAAGGGAGGCGAGGCCGGAAGCCTTGCCTCCCTTTGATTCTCCAAACTTTTAACTCAACTGAAGAGACAGGCCGCATGGTGGCTGCGCGGCAAAGGAGAGCTCCTTTCCGGGGTGAAATATGGGTAGTAATCATAAAGCCGGCCGAGGGTTTTTAGCTAAATCCATGGGCCTCGATAATGATGTGAGGGGCCCATCAACCAGGGCAGAAAAATCTTTACCACCCCCAAGGCCGTAAGGATGAGCCCCAAAAGAAGGAGCCCGGTAAGTATCAGCCCCAGCCAGACCACCCAATTGTTTGTCCCCCCGGTGCGGGCCAGATAGGCAATAAGCTTCTCTCTTTCGGGAATGTTCATGGCCGCCTCGGCGACCTTGGAGCGGACATGACGGAAGTAGAGATAATTACCTAAAACTCCATAGCCTAGGTGGATAAAAAGAACCCCCAGAGGCCCATGAAAAAAGAAGATTGAGCCCAGGATGTTGCTGAGAAGAAAGGCCACCAGGGCCCAGAGATACATCTTCCGGTAGAGAAACCACCAGAAGCCAAAGGCAAAGGCCGCCCAATTCCAGGTAAAGGTGAACTGACCTCCAGGGACCAGAAAAAACTTTCTGAACTGGGCCAGATAGTAGTCGGCTCGTGGTCCTATGTAGGCCCGGAAGAGATTCTCGTCTATGGGTTCAGAAGAGGCCTTCTCCCCGGCTACATAGGTGACTCCCAGCATTTAAACCCCCAGAAAGTTAGAGATATCACAAAGTTATATATTCTAAGCGTTATCTCAAGAAAAATTTGCCCCTTCAGCCGGAAGTTCATCTCCTTAAAGGCTATCTCTGCCAGGTGACCATGTCTTTAAGGACCTGGTTGCCACCGGAATTGCCTTAGTGGTAAAAGCGGCAGGATAAGGAGGTCTCCCCTTCGGGGGTCTGCTCCGGCAGCCTTTAGCTAATTGTTGGGGCCCTAAGGCTAAGATCCCCTTTTATGCTATGGGGGCTGATAATATTTATCTTTTGTAGTCAAATATTACCTGCAAGGAGGTTTCCCTATGGCCACGAAGATAACCTTTCTGGGACACGCTACCTTTAAAATTCAGACCGCCACCGGGCTCAAAATTCTCATTGATCCCTGGGTAAATAATCCCCAGGCCCCTGATGAAAAGGATCTTGGTCCTTACGATTTTATTCTTGTTACCCACGCTCATGGAGATCACCTGGGAGACGTGCTGGAGGT
The DNA here is from genome assembly GCF_011207455.1 of Thermosulfuriphilus ammonigenes. Taxonomy (GTDB): domain Bacteria; phylum Desulfobacterota; class Thermodesulfobacteria; order Thermodesulfobacteriales; family ST65; genus Thermosulfuriphilus; species Thermosulfuriphilus ammonigenes. Next base: position 470,989 of record NZ_CP048877.1, on the reverse strand, counting down.
AGCCAAGAGGGGTGGAGAGGTGGTGGCTATCCACGAAATTCAGCAGTATCTCCTGGCCAAAGGGCTCGGCAATGTCACCGGTATGAATATTGGCGGAACTTATCATACCCAGGGTCTTCGGTTTACCATGGTGCCGGCCCTTCACAGTTCTTCTATCCAGGAAGGGGATAAGATTATTTACGGAGGAGAGGCCTGTGGTTTTGTCATTCGTACCGAAGATGGTCTCTCTGTCTATCATGCTGGGGATACGGCTGTCTTTGGTGATATGCGCCTTATCGGCGAGCTCTATCATCCAGACGTAGCCCTTCTTCCCATCGGAGATCATTACGTTATGGGGCCCAAGGAGGCTGCCTATGCCACCGGCCTTATAAATCCAGCCAAAGTGGTGCCCATGCATTACGGGACTTTTCCGGCCCTCACCGGTACCGTGGATGATTTCAGGGATTTTCTGGAGCGGATGGCCCCTGGGGTAGAAATGGTAGCTCTGGCTCCCGGAGAAAGCCTCACCGTGGGGAAGTAAGTTCAGTGAGGGCGGTAGTTCAGCGGGTCCTTGAGGCCTCAGTGGAGGTTGGAGGGCAGAAAATCGCCGGTATCGGTCAGGGGCTTCTGGTTCTCCTTGGCGCCGGCCGTCAGGATGAGGAGGCCGATGTGGTCTATCTGGCCAACAAAGTGGCTGGCCTGCGAATCTTTGAAGATGACTCCCAACGGATGAACCGATCGGTCCTTGACATTGGCGGCCAGGTTCTGGTTGTCCCCAATTTTACCCTTTACGGCGATTGCCGCCGGGGGCGGCGGCCTTCCTTTGAGGCCGCTGCCCCTCCAGAGAAGGCCAGGGCCCTCTTTGAGCTCTTTGTTAACCAGTTGATCAAGGCCGGAGTCTCCACCCGGGCGGGCCGCTTTCGGGCGGAGATGAAGGTCTTTCTGGTCAACGATGGGCCGGTCACCATCCTTCTTGATTCTCGCAAAACCTTCTAGACCAGCTTATTGACATCGCCTTCCGGCGGGCCTAATTTTTGGGCCGGTTCGTGGAGGAAGCGATGATAGAGGCTGTCTCCCTTACCCGTCTCTACGGAGCCCATGCGGCCGTGGAGGGAGTAACTTTTTCCGTTGGTCAGGGAGAGGTCTTGGGGCTTCTGGGGCCCAATGGGGCCGGCAAGACCACCATTTTGAAGATTCTCTCCACCCAGATCGTCCCTACCAGTGGCCAGGCTCGGGTAATGGGGGCCGATGTCTTAAAAGAACCAGACAGGGTCCGGGCCCTTATCGGTTACCTCCCGGAGGTTCTCCCCCTTTATGATCAGATGGAAGTTGAGGAATATCTCTCCTTTGTGGCCGAGGCCCGGGGCCTAAGGGGGGCCCAGGCGAAAAAGAGAATGGATTTTGTCCGGGAGGCCCTTTCCCTTGAATATGTCTGGCATCATCCTATTGCTTATCTCTCCAAGGGATATCGTCAGCGGGTTGGGCTGGCCCAGGCCATTGTTCACGACCCACCGGTGCTTATCCTAGATGAGCCTACTACGGGGCTTGATCCCCTCCAGGTCCTGGAGATCCGGGATCTTATCCGTCAGATGGCCAGGGAGAAGGCTGTCATTTTCTCCAGCCACATCCTCAGCGAGGTGGAGGCTGTCTCTGATCGCATCGCCATTCTCAACCAGGGACATCTGGTGGCCCAGGGATCTCTCCGGCAACTGGCCCGGGCCGCCGGTTGGCGGCGGATCTTCCGTCTGCGGGCCAAGGAGCGTCTCCGGGAGGCCCTGGAAGCCCTCCCCGGCCTTGAACCTGTGAGCGAAACTCAGGATCAAAAGGGGCTGTGGACCTACCGGGCCCTGGCGGATGACAAGATCCGGATCGAGGAGGTTTTAGAGACCCTCAAAGACCGGGGCCTTAATCTCCTTGAGTTTTGTGAGGAGCATCCGGGCCTTGAGGAGATCTTCATCGCCTTGGTGAGGGAGAGCCATGGGGCAGGTTAAAACTATAGCCTTGCGAGAGCTTAGGGCCTATTTCAATGCCCCGATTGCCTATGTCTTTGCCGTGGTTTTTATCCTGGTGACCACGGGCCTGTATATGATGACTTTTTTCACGGCCCGGGTCTGCGACATGCGGGCCTTCTTCAGCCTCTTGCCCCTTGTTCTGGTGGTCTTTATCCCCGCCCTGACCATGAGGCTGTGGGCAGAGGAAAAACGCACCGGCACTATCGCCCTTCTGATGACCTTGCCGGCCACCTCCATGGAGCTGATCCTGGGTAAGTTTCTGGCCAGTCTGGTGTTCTGCTTTCTTGTTCTGGCCGGGACACTAACGGTGCCCTTTATGCTTTTTATCCTGGGGGCTCCAGACCCCGGCCCCATTGTCGGGGGCTATCTGGGGGCCATGTTCCTGGCGGCCATGCTTCTGGCCATGGGGCTGGCCATCTCGGCCTTCTTTGCCGATCAGATTGTGGCCTTTATCCTCACCCTCCTTCTGGGGCTGTCATTTTATCTCCTGGGCCTGGATGCAGTGGCCACCTTTATTGACGGCTGGATCTCTGGTCTGGGGACGTTTCTCCAAAAAACCCTAGGGCTCGGGAGCCATTTTAATGATTTTGCCAAGGGGGTGTTCAGTCTTTCCGGGGCCTTTTTCTTTGTTTCTCAGGTCTTTTTCTGGCTCCTTATCAACAGGCTGACGGCAGAATCCCTTTTCCGCCTCAGGGCCGAACGAACCTTTCCCCTGGCGGCGGCTCTGATGTTCGGTATCCTGCTTCTGGCCAACGCCATTGTCTTTGACCTGCGCCTGCCCCGCCTGGATCTTACCCAGAGCAAGCTCTATACGGTGAGCCCGGCGACCAGAAAGATTCTCGACCGCCTCCAGGTCCCGATTCACATTACCTATTATGTCTCCCCGAAAGAGAAGCTTCCGACCACCATGAAGAATCTGCCCCGGGACGTAGGCGATGTGTTGGCCGAACTGGCGGCTCTCTCTCCCCGGGTTACCTATGCCATTGTCAACCCTGAAAGTATCCCTGATCTGGCCTCAAAGCTCATCCGAAAAGGGGTTCGTCCCTTTGCCGTAGAGAGTATAGAGCAGGATCAGGTGAGCCTGAGTAAGGTCTACTCCAGTATTGTCATTTCCTATCTTGATAAGCGAGAAGAGATTATTGATCAGGTAGTTCCGGCGAGCCTCACAACCCTGGAGTATGACCTTGTCTCCCGCATTTTTCGTCTGACTATGGAGCGTCCACCGCTGATTGCCTTTTATACGCCGCCGGCCGGAGACAAGACCCTGCCTGGCCCCGGGGATCGCTTTCAGCTTCTGAGGGAGATTCTTGAGGCCCAGGGCTACGTGATTAAAACCACTTATCTTCGTCGCGAATCCCCTATCCCCAAGGAGGCTGATCTTCTCTTCGTCCTAGATCCTTCTGGCCTCAGTGAGCGAGGCCTTTACGAGATAGAGCGTTTTTTGCGCTCCGGCCATCCGGTAATTGTGGCGGCCCAGGGGCTATCCTACGCCTATCTTCCCGATACTTCGGGAATCACGGTCAGCGCCAGCCCCAGAGATCTTTCCATCAATCGTCTCCTGGAAACCTATGGCCTTAAGGTAAGCCAGAAGATGTTTTGCGATCAGGAGACTATCCCCTTCTCCTTACCGGTGAGGAGGCACATGGGGCTCTTCTGGGCCATTGTCCGGGTCCCGGTGGATCTTCCCATTCAGATCCAGATTCTGCCGGAACAGATGAACCAGGATCTTCCGGTAACCGCCGGGCTGTCGGGCCTTTTGTATCTTTGGGGCAGTGCTCTCAAACTGGATGAGAAGACCATCTCCCAACTGGGCCTCAAAGAGAGTCTTCTTTTTCGTTCCTCTTCTAGGGCCTGGGAGCAAGAGGTTCGTCTTGGCCCTATGGAGGCAGAAGACTTTAGACCCCCGGAGCACCTTCGCTCCTACCCTCTGGCCGTTTTGCTTGAGGGAAACTTTCCGGCCCACTTCAAAGAGCCTCCACCTTGGCCCGACGACCAGGAGGGCAAAGGGCCGGAGAAGAAGCCTGGCCAGAGAGGGGCTAAAAAAGGTCAGGATCTGAAAGAAGAGGGGAGGGTGCCCTCTGCTGAGACCAGGGCCAGCCGGCTGGTGGTTATCGGCTCTTCAGAGATGTTTTCTGACCCGGCCCTTGAGGCCTTGGCCAATGCCCCTTTTGCCCTTAACCTGGTAGAGTCTCTCACTCTGGGGGGAGAGCTTATTCATATCCGGGCCAAGACCCAGGTGGAGCGTTTTATCGGCGAGGTCTCGCCGGCAGAAAGGCTTATCTGGCGTCTTTTGGTGGTTTTTGGCGGCCCGGCGGTATTTGCCCTGGTAGGAATCTACCGTGCTTTGGCCCGGCGGCGTCGTCGCGAACTATATCTGGCCGAATTAAAGAGGGAAGCCGGTCATGGGACGTCGTAGTCTATTTTTCCTTGGTCTGATATTTCTGGCCCTTCTTGTTGGCTACATTCTTCAGCAAAGGTCCTTACGTCCGGCAAGTGTGGGAGAGGTCTTTAGACCTTTGCTCAAAGGTCTTTCGTCCTCAGTCATAGATGAGATAGTCCTCAGGCAGGGGCAAAATCAGGTGGTTTTAAGAAAGGAATCCGGACGCTGGTGGCTGATCTCCCCCCTTAAGGCCCCGGCCCAGCCGGAGAAGGTAGATCACCTTCTGAAGGCCGTGGTCACCTTAAGGGGAGAGGAGAGGGTCCGGGGAAGGGAGTTTTGGGCCAACTTCTCCCTCAAGGAAGACCAGGCCCTTCACCTTATTCTTCGCTCTGGGGGCAAGGACTTGGCCCATATTCTGGTGGGACGGCGCGGTCCTCAGTGGTCCAGTAGCTTTGTCCGTCTGGCCGGAGAGGAGATCGTCTATCTTGTTCCGGAAGACGTTTTGGGGATGCTGGAGATCTGGAGTCAGGAACCAGAGATCCCGGCAGCCAGGGTCTTTGTGGACCTTAAAGTGCTGTCTCCAAGGCCTGAGACCTTAGAGCGACTGGTCTTTGCCTGGCCGGAGAAGAAGGTCTCCTGGAGCCTTGAGAAAACCAAAGACGGATTTGTCCTCCGGCAGGGTGGCCAGACCAGAGCCCTGACCAAAGAGGAGGTAGAGGGTCTTATCCGGAAGGCCTTTCCTCTTTATGCCAGCGATCTCCTAGACAAGGCGACAGCCAAGGGGTGTCACCTTACCGGTTTGCTGGAGATACAGGATGATCGAGGCCAGGAGACCTTAAAGTTTGGCCGCCTCAATAAAAAAGGAGACCTCTGCCTGGAGAAAAGAGGGGTGGTCTATCTCCTGGCCCCCTCGGCCCTCAAGGGGCTTCTTAAACCCTGAGAGGCTACCAGTCTCCCGAGGCCCCGCCCCCTCCGAAACCGCCACCTCCGCCGGAGAAGCCTCCAAAGTCTCCAGGCCAGCCAGAAGAAGGGCCTCCAAAACGCTCCGGACCGATCCAGAAGATCACCTCCCGGTGATGATGGGGGAAGTAATCTTCAGCCTGGGCAGAGCCAGACCGGGGAGAAGAGGTTGGGGCCCTTTTTCCCCCTCCACTTATGGAAAACAGGGCCGGAAGGAAGAAGGCCATGACCAGGCCCACGGGGGCCAGGGCCAACAGGGCCGGAGACCAGGGTAGGGCCAGGGCAGCTAGAGCCGGCAGGGCCAGGGCCCCGGCCAGGGCCCCGAGAAGCCGGCTCAAACTGGCCGCGGCCAGGATAATAAAAGCTCCGAAGATCACCACGGAGGCCAGTGGAAGGCCGGAACCTGTGGTCTTTGGGGGAGGTAGCCCCTTGAATTCCCCCCGGACTATCTTCACTATGGCCTGCGCCCCGGCCATAAAGCCGCCGTCAAAGTCGCCGGCCCGGAAGCGTGGTCTGATGATCTGGTCGATGATGCGGCCGGCCATGACATCGGTCAGCACGCCCTCAAGGCCATATCCTACCTCTATCCGAATTCGCCTCTCCTTGCGGGCAACCAGAAGGAGGACTCCATTGTCTCGGCCTTTCTGGCCAAGGCCGTAGGTCTCGGCCACCTTCAGGGCATAGTCTTCAATGGGAAGACCCCCTAAGTCAGGAACGGTAAGGATAACGAACTGCGTGGAGTCGGTTTTCTCCAGGTCTTTAAGCAGGGCCTCAAGCCGGACTTCTACCTCAGGACTGATCATTCCGGCGTAGTCATTAACGTAGCCTTTAAGGGCGGGAATAGAGGCCGCTTTGGCTCCCGTTAGGCCAAAGAGAAATAAAAGCAGCCAGATTGCAGCGATCTTTGGTCGGCCCATGGGCTGAATTATAAGCCCATCAGGGGCGATTGTCTCGCTTTCTTCTTGGAATGACGGCCAATTGCGGTTACCCTAGGGGGCCGCTATGGGCTGTTTTTCTGTTGTTAAGCGTGAAAAGAATAGTCTGGCTCGACTGGGAAGGCTAAAGACCAGGCGCGGGGAGATAGAGACCCCGGTTTTTATGCCGGTGGGCACCCAGGCCAGCATCAAAAGCCTTACCCCTGATGAGGTCTGGGATCTGGGGGCAAGAATCATCCTGGCCAACACCTACCATCTTTTTCTTCGCCCCGGTCACGATTTGATAGCCCGTCTTGGTGGGCTCCATCGTTTTATGAACTGGTCCGGGGCTATTCTTACTGATTCTGGAGGGTTTCAGGTCTATAGTTTGGCCAAATTTCGCCGCATTGAGGAGGAAGGGGTCTGGTTTAAAAGCCATCTTGACGGAAGCCAGCATTTTCTTTCTCCAGAGCAGGCCATGGCTGTGCAGGCCTCCCTTAACTCTGATATCCACATGGTCCTTGATACCTGTATTCCCTATCCTCTGGGGCGCGAGGAGACCAAATACTTGACAGACCTTACTACCCGGTGGGCCGTTCGTTCCCGTAAGGCAGCCTCAAGGGAGAGCCTGGTCTTTGGCATTGTTCAGGGGGGAATGTACGAGGATCTGAGACGTAAGAGCGCCAGAGAGATTGTTTCCCTCGGCTTTGATGGATACGCGGTGGGGGGCCTTAGTGTGGGTGAACCCCGGCAGCTCATGCTGGCCATGCTTGAGGTCTCGGTAGCCGAACTTCCCGGGGACAAACCCGTCTATCTTATGGGGGTGGGCACCCCTGAAGACATCATTGAGGCCGTTATGCGAGGGGTGGACATGTTCGATTGTGTTCTGCCCACGCGGAATGCCCGGCGAGGGACTCTCTTTACTTCAGAGGGCAAGATTGCTATAAAGCGGGCACATTTTCGCGATGATCCGCGGCCCCTTGATGAAAACTGTAGTTGTTATACCTGTCGAAACTTCTCGCGAGCCTATCTGCGGCATCTCTTTATGGCCCGGGAGCTTTTGGCCTATCGACTCAACACCATTCACAACCTTCACTTCTATCTGGAGTTGATGCGCCAAATCCGTCAGGCCATAAAGGAGGATCGTCTGGGGGAGCTGCGGGATAGATTCATCTCCAAAGGAAAGGAGGAAACAACATGATTGGAATCGCTTGGGCCATGGGAGGAGGCGGCGGGGCGCCTCCACAGGGAGGGGGGAACCCCATTATTGCCTTCATCCCCCTTATTCTTATCTTTGTGGTCTTTTACTTTCTGCTCATCAGGCCTCAACAGAAGCGGGCCAAGGAGCACCAGCGTTTTTTAGACAACTTAAAGAAGGGTGATACGGTCTTTACCGCCGGCGGTCTGATAGGCACCGTGGCTGGAATTACTGATCAGGTGGTCACCCTGGAAGTGGCCACCGGGGTAAAGGTCAAGGTTATGAAGGCCTATATTGCCGGGCCAGTGGTGGCCGAAAAGAAGTAACTAAGTCGAAGGAGGAACCATGCCCGCGGAAAAGATCAGAATCGGCGACAATGGTCAGCTTTCTGTTCCCGATGAGCCCATCATCCCCTACATTGAAGGCGACGGCATTGGTCCGGACATCACCCGGGCCTCTCTTCTCGTTTGGGATGCGGCGGTGGAGGCTGCCTATGGTGGTCGGCGTCGTGTCCACTGGAAGGAAATCTTAGCCGGAGAGAAGGCCTATAAAGAAACCGGCTCCTATCTGCCGGAGGAAACCATTGAGGCTATCAAGGATCACGTAGTGGCCATAAAAGGGCCCCTGACCACCCCTGTAGGCGGAGGGATAAGGAGCCTTAATGTTACCATTCGTCAGGTGCTTGATCTTTATGCCTGCGTGCGGCCCATAAGATACATAACCGGCGTTCCCAGCCCGGTAAGGCACCCCGAGAAGGTTGACATGGTGGTCTTTCGGGAGAATACCGAGGATGTCTATGCGGGGATCGAGTGGGAAGCTGGCAGTCCGGAGGCCAAGAAGCTCATCTCCTTTCTGGAAGCGGAGATGGGTAAAAAAGTCCGTCCAGACTCTGGAATCGGCATCAAACCCATCAGCCGTTTTGCCACCCGGCGCTTGGTGCGCAAGGCCATTCAGTACGCCCTGGAGCGAGGCAAGCCCTCGGTGACCTTGGTTCACAAAGGAAACATCATGAAGTTTACCGAGGGGGCCTTTGCTAAATGGGGCTATGAGCTGGCCAGGGATGAGTTTGCCGAGCAGACCATTGCCGAATCAGAACTTACCGGTCCGGCCCCTGAGGGCAAGGTGGTCATCAAAGACCGGATTGCCGATGCCATGTTCCAGTGGGCCCTTTTGCGGCCTGAGGACTATAGCGTTCTGGCCATGCCCAATCTTAATGGAGACTACATGTCTGATGCCCTGGCGGCCCAGGTAGGGGGGCTGGGAATGGCGCCGGGGGCCAATATCGGTGATGGATACGCCGTTTTTGAGGCTACCCACGGTTCGGCCCCCAAATATGCCGGTCTGGACAAGGTCAATCCCAGCTCTCTTATACTCTCTGGAGCCATGATGTTTGAGTATCTTGGCTGGGTAGAAGTCTCAGAGATCATCCTTCGGGCCCTGGAGAAGACTGTGGCCCAGAAGGTGGTCACCTATGATCTGGCCCGTCAGATAGATGGGGCCAGAGAGGTAAAGTGCTCCGAGTTTGCTAAAGCCATTGTGGAAAACATGGCTTCTTAGGCCTCTGGAAGGCCTCCTTGATCTCTTCTTTCCCCCGCAGTGCCCGTCCTGTGGAGGAACGGTCAGGGAGGCCTTCTGCCTCTGCGACAACTGCCAGTCTCTTACCAGAAGAGTTACTCCTCCCTGGTGCCCTCGGTGTGGCCATCCCTTTTCCCGGGGGCCGGATCATCTTTGCCGAAACTGCCTTAATGAACTGTGGCACTTCGATGGACTCCGGTCTTCCTTTGTCTATCGCGGGCCGGTGGCCAAGCTCTGGGCCCGTTTTAAATACCGCGGCGATCGGGGGGCCTTTCGCACCCTGGTAAAGCTGGCCGCTCAGGATCTTCCCGCCTTTGAGGTTGATCTGGCCCTTCCGGTGCCGCTTCATTCAAGCCGCCTCAGGGAAAGGACTTTTAATCAGGCCTGGTGCCTGCTTCGAGCCCTATGGCCAGATCTTCCCCGTCGCTACAACCTTCTTCTGCGCCATCGAAAGACGGCATCTCAAGTAACGCTTCCTCCCTCAAAGAGAAAGGCCAATGTCCGGGGGGCCTTTTCAGTCAGGGAAAGGCTCTCCGGAGAGAGTCTCCTCCTGGTTGACGATGTCTTTACCACCGGGGCTACGGTGAATGAGTGTGTCCGGGTCCTTAAGGCCGCCGGGGCCGGGAGGGTTTTGGTCTATACCCTGGCCCGTTCAATTTTAACCTGAGCCCAAAGACATCCGAGATCCTTGTTTCGGCTCTGTTTTGGTTTTAAGGTTGGCCCTCAGGAGAGAGACTGATGCGGGTTGCTATTGTCCAGACAGGGCTTAAAGGGGAGATGGAGGAGAATCTTTCCCGGGCCATGAAGCTGGCCCGGGATTGTGCCCCGGTGGATCTGGTCATCTTTCCGGAGCTCTTCCTCTCTGGCTACGGGGATGAGCTCAAGGGGCAAGCCCTTAGGGTCCAGAGCATCCTTGATAGTCTGAGGCGTCTTTGTTCTGAGCTGGGAGCAGGGGTTATCTGTGGCCTGGCCGAAGAGGAGGGGGGCAGACTCTACAATACCGCCTTTGTCCTTGAAGCAGGCGGTTCTGTGGCCCGCTACCGCAAGATCAACCTTTTCCCGGGGCTGGATGATCCCTTTTCTGCCGGAAAAAGTCCTTTGTTGGTCTCTTTTAGGGGATGGCCTCTGGGGATTATGCTCTGCTTTGATCTTCGTTTTCCCGAGCTGGCCCGCCATTTGGCCTCAAGGGGGGCGTCTCTCTTGGTTTATCTGGCTAGATGGCCGCGCAGGCGTGCCGAGCACCTGCTGACTCTCTCTCGGGCCCGGGCCATAGAAAACCAGGTCTATGTGGCCCTTGTGAACGCTACCGGGCCGGATCTGGCCGGAAAAAGCCGCTTGATATCTCCTGATGGAGAGGTTCTGGCCAGTCTGGGTGAGGAAGAAGGGGGGCTGGTGGTTCGGCTCGATTGGAGTCACCTCCAAAAGGCCCGCTCGCTTTTTAACACCGGAGCCGAAACCATGGTCTTTAAGAGGGCCGAGACGAAGCTCACCGATCTCGATTCTCTTCTTGAAGAGCTCAGCTGGCGCCGAAGAAAGGGCCAGAGGGTGGTCTTTACCAACGGTTGTTTCGATATCCTTCATGCCGGCCACGTTGAATATCTCCGTCGGGCCCGGGAGTTGGGGGACTGTCTGGTAGTGGGGCTAAACAGCGATGCCTCGGTTAGGCGACTCAAAGGCCCGCGGCGTCCTGTAAATACGGTCTCAGACCGGGCTCTGGTATTAGCCAACCTGTACTCAGTAGATTACGTTGTCGTCTTCGATGAGGACACCCCCGAGGGTCTTATTCAGGCCATTCGACCAGATGTCTTGGTCAAGGGAGCTGATTGGCCGGAGGAGAAGATCGTCGGGGCAAGCTTTGTTCGCAGTTATGGGGGCAGGGTGGTTAGACTGCCTCTCCTTGAGGGGCGTTCGACCTCAGAGATCATCAGGCGTATCCGCCCCCCTGGTGAATCTTAATAAGACTCACTTTGCCACATATCCGGGGTGAAGCGGACCACCCGGTTACGGCCGGCCTCCTTGGCCTTGTAGAGGGCGACGTCGGCATATTTGATGGCCTCCCAGATACCCTCTGAATCCACCGGAAACTCGCTAACCCCGATGGAAATGGTCTTGTGGAGTTGACCACCAGGAATTTTAAACTTGGTCCGTTCCACCAGTTGGCGCAGCTTTTCGGCCACCTTGACGGCCTCCCCCTGGCGGACATCGGTAAGGAGGATCAAAAACTCCTCCCCCCCGAAGCGGATGGCCAGGTCGGCAGCCCGGATGTTGCCCTTCAGGATCTGGGCCGTCTTCTTTAAGACCTCATCACCCACCTCGTGCCCATAGGTGTCATTAACCTCTTTGAAGTAGTCAAGATCACACATCAGAACCCCCAGGACCGTCCCCCTTCTTAAGGTTCCGGCCACCAGGGTATCGATGTAAGTCTCCAGGAATCGCCGGTTGTAGAGCTCGGTCAGGGCGTCCTTGAGGGCCATCTCCTTCATAGACTGGGCAAATCTCTTGGCCTCTATCACCGGCAAGGCTTCCCGGATGTAAACCTGGGCCTGTCGGATGGACCAATCATAGCGGTGGAGCTCCTTGGAGGCCTTGGTTACCGGGAGGAGAAACTGCACCACTCCTACTGTGCGGCCACCGACGATCATCGGGATACAGATGTGATCCACCTCGTCCTTCCAGAGGAAGAGCTTACAGATGCCGCGGTACTCGATGGAAGAGATAATATGTCCGGTTCGTTTGGCCCGGCAGCGGTTGGCATCACCGAGTTTTTCGGGGTTGAATTCCAGATCTTCGGGGCAGAGATAGACGGGTTTCATCTTGTTGTCGCTGTTTGAGACCTGAAAGATAGCAAAGGTCTTAAGCCCCAGTTTTTCCTGAAAGACATCGGCCAGACGTTTGTAGATATCTTCGACGGTTTCATCCTCCTCGATGATCTTCTTAAAGGCGTTGAACTGGTTTATCTGATTGATCAGACGATTGAATTCGTTGGCCAAAAGCCCAATCTCATCTTTGGTCTTAACCTCAAGGAGAGTCTCTTCGCACTCTTCCTGCCCCTCGGCCAGATTCCTTATCCGGGTGGTGATCTCCTTTATGGGTTTAAGGACCATGTGGATGAAAAGATAGCCCGTGGCTATAAGAATGCCGATAAGGATAGAGGCAACGACAATGCTGGATACCTTTCCCTGCTCCATAATGCGTTCGATTTTATCCGAACGCACCAGATGCTTGTTGGAGACAAGCCTTATAAACTGGGATATCTCCTCTTCACTTTGGGACATGTCTTCTTTTAGAATCTCAAAGAGATCCTCTTCGGGGATTTCGTCTATATTTTCTTCCAGCACGGCGTTGACCAGTTTTTCGAAGTTCTTTTCGATCTTGCGGAACTTTTCGAGGGCCTGAACCAGGTGCTTTTTGGCCTGGGCGTCGTTTACCGGGTAAACAGTAAACTCATCAATAATTCCCGTCTCGGAGATATCCTTTACCTTGCCGCCTTTTAAGGCCGTTTCCATAAGCTGGATGCCATCTTTTATGTTTTGGCGGATATCCAGCTCATAACGCTTGAGGATTACCGGATCACCGGGAGAGGTGGTGAATTTAAAGAGCCCGGCCTCTATGTTTTTCAGGTGCTTAAGGATTATTTGGCCAACCTTGTATTCCGGCAGATAGATTTTTTCTAGCTGGTCAAGGCCGGTCTTGATCATCTTTAGCTGGACAACAAAATAACCGGCCATAAGTACATAGCCCAGAAAACAGAGGCCGATTATCACCCCGATCTTGATAAAGAGGCTCATGTTAAAGATCCGATCGAGGAGACGGCAGAAGGGGTTTTTTTCTTCCTGATGGGAATAGTGCTGGAAATCGTCCTCTCTGGCGGCCTTTTGTTTGTGATGGATGGATTTTATCTTCTCCAAGATCTTACATCCCATGGTGGCTCGGTCGCCCCCCGTTTTATAGCTTTAAACGGTAAGACCAACACCTAACTTTAAAAATTGGCCGGCTTGAGTATCTATCGGCGTCTTCTTTAAAAACTTTACTTTCCTTGATGTTCCTGGAGGCGTCTTCTATAAAAGAAGGTCGCTGGAGGGTAGATGAAAATAAAGTCTTTCCTCTTTTGTTTTCTGCTTCTCTTCTTGGTTCCACCGGCCACCGGGCAGGTCTTCACCCCCCGGGTGGCCAAAAGGAGCCCTGAGGAGCTGGCCCGCCGATCGGCCTATGGTATTTGCCCCCCTTTTTATCTTCGTGATGAAAAGGGGCGGGTCATCAACCCTCAAGAAGCCCGGAAGGCTCGGCCCTATAGCCCCCGAAAGACCTGTGGTGCCTGCCATGACTACGATCTCATAACTTCGGCCTATCATTTTCAGCAGGGCCGGGGGGAAGCCCCTCCTTCATGGCAGAGCCGGCGGTATCCCTGGATTCTCTCTCCCGGGCGCTATGGGGGGCGCTGGTGAGGGCCAGGGCCGCCCCATCGCCAGTTGGCGAGAAAAAAGAACGACTCACCGCGGCAGATAGATCTTACCTCCTTTGAGTTTGTGGCTGTCTGTGGTTCCTGTCATCCCGGCGGTGGTCCGGCGGAGACAGACCGCGGCGGGCGGCGCTATGATGATTTTATGAGGGAAAGGGGCTATCTGCCCGGAGGCATTAACGACTATGATGGTGACTATTTTCGGTCTTTCTGGACCAGGAGCGGGGTGCTTGAGGCTGACTGCCTTATCTGTCATCTGCCCGGTTATCGTTTTAAAGAACGTGCCGAGCAGATAAAACGCTGGAACTTCAAATGGGCGGCTACCGCTGGAGGAGGTCTGGGTAAAGTCCTGGGGAGCGTAAAAGAGGGCCAATCCCCGAAGGTAATCTATGATCTTAAAAAATTTCTTCCCGATGGGCGGTTCCGTCCCCGATTCACCAGAGAGGTTCCCTCCAAGAATTGTCTTTTCTGCCACCGACGTGGAGACACCCTCAAGCGGGCCACGGCCTATCTGGCCAGAGATGATGTCCATCTTCGGGCTGGGCTCAAGTGTGTGGACTGTCACTGGGCCGGCTCCCGAGCCGGAGATTCCCGCATCTTTGGACGCGAAAGGCACGAAATAGGCAAAGGGGATGATCCAGGCGGCTTTGTCCGGGATGATCTCGACGGTAGCGTCCGTCCCTGTCTTGACTGTCATGGCCAGGGAAGGTACGGGGCCCCCAAGGTCCGCCATCTGGGCCTTCCTTTAAGACACCTGGAGAAGATTGCCTGTCAGGGATGCCACGTGGCCCGTCGCTCCATCCGGGCCGCTTTGATTCAGGAAGCCACCGTTCTTAATCAATCCCCGGAGATCCGGCCCCCTTTAAAAAGGGTCTGGAGCCTTTATGGCCCGGACGGTCGTCCCTGGAATTTCTTTGCCCTTTTTGATCTGGGGAACCTGACCACCTCCTTTGACTACGCTCCGGAAAAAGGCTGGTACAAGGGAAAGATTTGGCCTCTTAACCGGGTTCACACCCTGTGGGTAGGCCTAAAGACTGCGGATCAGGAGGCCATAAAGCCTTTACCCATGAAGGTCATCTTTGGTCTCTGGCGGGTCTATTTTGAGAGCCGCGGCCGGAGGTACTCCGAACTATCCCGGATAGTTGATGACAACAAAGACGGCTTTCCAGAAGTTAACCGGCCAGAAGAGATTCGGGCCATTCTTTCAGCTCTAAGGGAGTACTACCGTCCTTCAGAGGGGGAAAGAATCGTTTTGGTAAGGGACGCGGCCTATACCGAGGATGGAAGTGTCTGGCAGCCTCTTTTCCGTTTTCCCTGGGAGGCCAGCCCCTATGCCTCGACCTTTAAAATTTCCCACAATATCCTTCCGGCCCGAGCCGCCCTGGGGGCAAAGGGCTGCACCGAGTGTCATTCATTTAAGTCTGAATTCTTCTACAGGCCCACCCTGACTGACCTCTGGGGAAGAGACGGGGAGCTTCTCTGGGAACCGAATTATAAGGTTCTTGGCTACAGCCATCTGGCCGTTTGGTCTGGATCTCTGAGGCAGGAGATACTGGAGCCCCTTCTTTATTATGGGACGCTGGTCGGGCTTTTCTTAATCGGGCTTTCTTTAGTCCTTTGGGCCTCGCCGGCGGGAAATAAAGAAGCCTTTTTAGCCAGAGCTTCCCGGCGGATTTTTCTTTTAATGGTCCTTGTCGCCCTATTGGGCCCGACTGTAATCGTCCTCCTGGGACGCTTTCTCACCCCTTTGGCCATGGCCAGGGTGGCCCTGTTCCACAAGCTGGTAGCCCCCCTGGCGGTAGTGGGGGCCTTTGGGGTTTTCCTGAAGATGGAAGACAGGGGGGCCGGTCTCTACCTGGCCCTTGGCCTGATCACCTTTCAGGCGGTAACCGGTCTGGGGCTTGTTTTTCTCCAGGGGGCCAATCTAAGGCAGATTCTTTTTACTCTTCATGATTTGGGGGCCATGGCCGCCATGGGAGCGGCGGCCATGGCCTTTATGGCCTGGGTCTTTAGGCGAAGGCCCCCCGAAGCTCCTTGAGGGCCGAGACCACCTCTTTTACTCGGGGGGAGATCTCCTTTACCAGAACTCCGTAAACCTCCCTAATGTCGGCTCCTTTGCCGATGAGCTCTTTTATCTTGATCACCTGGCCGTGAAGGGCCTCATGGACGGGGACAAGCCGGGAGATGATTTGTTCCTCCCTCGGGCCTTGGGCCCGGTAGCCAGCCAACCAACGCCCCAAGGCACAGCGGCTGTGGTCGGTCTCAACCTCAGGGGGTGTCCCTTTAAGGATTCCCTCAAGGACTCTTTCGCGCCAGCTATAATGCTGAAGACACATGGCCATAATCCTTACCGAATCACTGGCCTGGTCCTGGGCCCTGGCTACCGCCTGCTCACTTACCTCAAAAAATTCTCCCACTGTCTTGATCTCTTCGACGATGTCGGAGATGGCCTCCTCAGACAGGAGGACTTCCGAGGCCAGCTCTGTAAACTCCTGAGCCCGCTTGGCCAGGGTCTGGATTTCATCGTTTACCAGGCTGACTCCCTGGATCCCTTCCTGGATATTCTGATTTATTTCGGCCACGGTGGCTGTTTGCTCCTCCGTGGCGCTGGCGATGGTATTGGAGAGGTCATTTATCTGGGCCACGATCTGGGTGATCTCCTCCACGGAGTCCACCGCCTCTCGGGTGTCTTCTTGGATGCCACGAATCATCTCCGTAATCTCCTCGGTAGCCTTGGCCGTTTGTTTGGCCAGCTCCTTGACCTCATTGGCCACCACGGCAAAGCCCTTTCCGGCCTCCCCGGCCCGGGCGGCCTCGATGGTGGCGTTCAGGGCCAGGAGGTTGGTCTGCTCGGCGATCTGGTTGATTACCCTAATGACCTCACCGATGCGATTGGAACCATGACTGAGTTTTTCAATCACTGTTCGGGCTCTCTGGGCCTTGGCTTGGGCCTGATTGGTGACCGCCGCAGTCTCGGAGATGCTTTTGGCGATATCCTGGGTAGCGGTGGTCATCTCCTCCACCGCCTGGGCCACTCCGGACAGGCTTTCGGTGGCCTGCTGGGCTGCGGCCGCTACCTGGCTGGCCACTCGATCAAGATCTTTGGCCCCTTCATCTACGCTCTCACCCACCTGAGAGAGCTTCTTGCTCGCCACCAGGAGAGATCCAGTCTGGGTCTCCAGGGTCTTGAGGATCTGGCCCACCCCGGCCACCAGATTGTTGAAGGCCAGGGCCAGTCGGGCCAGCTCATCTCGCCCCGAGACGGGAAGGGCCTGTTTGAAGTGCCCTTCGCTGGCCTCAGCCAGGGCCGAGACCACCTGGCCGAGCCCCTGAGCTATCTGGCCACTGATGAGGAAAAAGGCCATCAGACTGGCCATAAGACCCAGGCCAAAGACGGCCAGAATATAGCGCTCTCCCCTTTGGGCCGCCGAAAGACCGCTCTCAAAGTCGGCCCGGGCCCTTTCAAAGAGGCCCTGGCTGACCTCGGCCAGCGAACCCTCAAGCCGGTGCCAGGCCTCATAAAGTGAGCTGAGATCTCCTGAAGCCAGGCCCTGGCCAAGGTAGCCTTCAAGGGCCCCCAGATAGGCCTCAAGGGCCGAAGCCAGCCCCTTTTTGAGGCCTTCCTCTCTGGAGAGAACAGGCCTTATCCTCTGCCAGCTCTCAAGGAGCTGTCTCTTCTCGCCCCTTAGGCTGGCTCCCAGATCCTCAAGGGCTAATTCACCCCTTCTGGCCTTCTCCAGGTTTTCCATGATTTTGGCCCCTTTAAGGGACATTTGCTGAAGACCCTCCAGGAGAAAGACCCTTCTTTGATAGAGATCTTTTAGATCCCTGATAACCCGCTGATTGGCGTGGTGGGTGATCCCAAAGGCCGCCAGAAGCGAGATCGAAAAGATAACAATAAGGACGGCCAACCGGGCCCTGAGGGAAAGGCGGTTTAAGTGGATCATCTGGGGCCTCCTTTTTTAAAATGTTTTAAATGACCAAGAGCCTCTTTAGGTATAAATACCTATGAACTTATCCCTTGGTTAATGAACCTGTTTTTCTTTTCGTCTCCTTTAGGTCAGAGATTTAAATAATTATTTTTATAAATTCATTATAAATAATATCCTAGTTTGTTCTAAACAGTATCTTAAAAATAGTTAGGAAAATATAATTTGATTTGTTTCTGATAATCATTTCTTTTAGAGTTACTTGGCCAATCCCTTCTGATCTGTGAGGCCAAGCCTCAGGCCTTGTTTTCTTTTTAAAACAAAGCTACATAATTCAGAGTTTCATTTTGAAAGGATGGGGGTCCTTATGGGAAGTATAGGGAGTCCTAAAGGGAAAGACTTAAAGACTATGGCCGAAGATGTCTTCTCTTCGGAGAAGAGGGAAGACATCTGGGCCATTATTATCTCCCTGATTGTTCTTCTCTTGAGCATGGCCTTCCCCCAGGAGATCTATCACTTTTTCAAGAAGACTCTTTTCATCTTTTAGCTGGAGGTGGGTATGACCTTTTGGCGCGGGCTCCTGGTGCCAGACTGGCCGAAATACATCCCCGGTCTTCTTCTCTGCCTGCTTTTTGCCTTTGTGGCTATGAATCTTGACCACTATCTGGCTACCTATCACCGGGCCAATCTGGCCTCAAAGAAGATCCCCCTTCTGGAAGAAAAGCTGGCCACTCTGCGGGAAAAGGGGGCCTCTCCTGAGGAGCTGGCCGCCCTTGCGGCCAAGCTCAAAAAACACCGTCAGGCTCTGGCCAAGGTGGGGGGTACGGTGGGTGATCGCTGGGAATGGGCCACCTTCCTTCACCAGAAGGCCCAGATCAAATACGTGGCCATTCTCCTTTTGGGGGGAATCCTTATTCGTAATACCATTGGAGTCCACCGGGTCTTTCTGCCCGGGGTGGGGGTTGCCAGGCCGATAATCAAACCCGGAATCATTATTCTTGGAGTGCACTATGTCTGGTCAGACGTTATCAAGGTCGGAGGGGTAGGGCTGGTGCTGACGGCGGTTTTTATCTTCGGCACGGCCATTGTGGTTATGTATCTCTGTCGTCGTTTTGGGGTCCCTGACGGCCTGGGGGGAATTATGGGAGCGGGCACCGGGATCTGCGGAGTCTCAGCCATTATCGCCACCTCTCCGGTGGTCAGGGCCCAGCCCAGGGATATGGCCTACGCTATCGGGACAATCCTCCTTTTTGGAACCCTTATGCTCTTTACCATGCCCTATATTGGCCGGGCCCTGGGGCTCTCGGAGCCCCAATTTGGGGCCTGGGGGGCCATTGCCATTCTCAATACGGCCCAGCTGGTGGCGGCGGCCGAGTGGTATGGCCTTGAGGCCCGGGATACGGCGGTCCTTATAAATGTAGCCCGAATCATGTTCCTTCCTCTGATCGTTCTCTACGCCCTCTGGTTCTATATCCTCCGTGGGGGGGCTGGCCATTCTGAGGGTGAGATTAACAAGTGGCGGCTGATCCGGGACAAGTTTCCTATTTTTATCCTGGGATTTTTCCTTCTGGTCTTTCTCAACAGCCTTCACGTTGACTTCCTCGGTGGTCCCAAGATCCCGGGGACACCCTTTTGGGCCATGAATGCCGTCTATAAGTGGTTTTTTGCCATAGGTTTTGCCGGCATAGGCCTTTCCATCTCCATTGAAGACATGAAAAAGGCCGGAGGGACGGCCTTTACCATCGGCTTTTTGGCCGCGGCGGCCAAGATGATCCTTGGTCTCCTGGCCGTTTATCTTATCGGGACTGATCTTCTCCGGGTCACCGGAGGCCAATAGTTGCCTGGAAAGATCCTGGTCTGCCTGGACGGGGAACCCCACACCAGAGAGGCCATTTTCTGGGCGATTAGGCTGGCCAGGAGTCTTGAGACCACCTTAGTAGGCCTTCATGTCTTAGATCCCTACCTTAAAAAATTCTATAACGAACTTTATTCCCAGGGTAGACGGGAATACCTGGAATACATAGATTCCTGTTTAGAGAAAATAGCTAATCAGACCTTTTGTGAATTTTCTAACTTGTGTTGTCAAGAAAACATTACTTTTGAGGTTAAGGCTAGAGTTGGAGATCCACTTTGTGAAATTTTAGCTGAAATAAAAGACTCAGATTACAGTTTGGTGGTTTTGGGACAAAGAAAACTTAGCCGGTGGGATCGTATTCGCTCAAGAAAACTGCCAGAATATGTAGTCAAACACTCTAATGTTCCAATTCTAATTGTTAAACCTTCATGAAGACTATTATTTCGTGATATTTTTCTCAGATTCAAACTTTTTCTTGACATTTGCATCCTAATAGATGTAATTGAAGGTGATGGCTACTAGCCAAAAAAATCCTAAAGGAGGAGGTTTTATGGGTAGAAAATGGACTTTGTGGCCGTTTCTTTTAGCCTTTGTCTTTCTTATCTCCGCCACACTTCGGCCTTCGCCTGTTAAGGCCAGCAATGAGGCGGAGATTGAGGCCCTTAAGGCCCAGGTTAAAATGCTTCTTAAGCGTATTGAAGAGTTAGAAAAGAATCAGCAACAAACTATGAAAGCTGTTGAGCAAAAAGCTCCAGTAAACTGGAAGGCTTATTGGAAAAATGGCTTCCGTATTGATTACAAAAATCCCAAAAACAACAATGAATATCGCTTCCGTTTTCGTACAGGGATTCAGCTTCGTTATACCTACTTAGACAGAGATACAGATATCGATGGTAGCGAAGAGAACTACAGTAGCTTTACCATGAGACGTTTGCGGTTCTTCGTGGACGGAACAGCCCCTAATAGAGACTGGAAATACTTCGTCCATGTTCAGCTTGAGCCAAAGAGCAAGGTTAATGTCCACGATGCCTTCATCATTTGGCAGAAGTACAAGGAGTTTAAGGTTCAGTTCGGACGGATGAAGATTCCCGGGCTGGGGATTGAGTACTGGCAGAGTGGATTCAAACAGAACGG
Organism: Thermosulfuriphilus ammonigenes; assembly: GCF_011207455.1. Classification (GTDB taxonomy): domain Bacteria; phylum Desulfobacterota; class Thermodesulfobacteria; order Thermodesulfobacteriales; family ST65; genus Thermosulfuriphilus; species Thermosulfuriphilus ammonigenes. Next base: position 450,594 of record NZ_CP048877.1, on the reverse strand, counting down.
CACCGACCGGACCATCTTCACCGATGATTCAGAGGGTATCTGGCCCGGCTCCATGATTAAGACGGGCAGGCGTTCTGGTAAGACCTATACGGGCGAGCTCCGGGTAGGTGGCCACCTCCTTGATAACGGCTTTCCCATTGGCGGGATGCTTAACTACCGCTCCCAGGGGGTCAACGTAAACGGCTTCCTCGACCTGATGAACAAGAAGCAGTTCCTCTGCTACTGGCTGGGGGTTTACAACGGTCGCGACACCCAGGGCAACCGCAACACCAACAGTGACGACATGCTCTACAGCTTCCGGGTGGGTATCAACTGGCTCCCCGGCTCTGATCCTCGTGGTCCTATGGGCCCCAAGACTTTTAACAACTACTTCATGCAGGGCGACTACGGCTATAACACCGTTCCGGCCCTGGCGACCATCTTCTCCGGTTTTTGGACCAAGGATCGCCCCAAAGAGTATTACACCGTAAGCGGAGGAAACGTAACGCCTGTCTCCAAACGCCACGACATTGAAAACTACGGTTTTGATGTGGCGGTGCTGTATCGTTACAAGGGATTTTCGGCCGATCTTGAGTGGGCCTGGGAGGAGTTCATCCAGGATCCTGACGGCAGTCTGAATATCCAGGAGACCTGGGATCGCTGGGCCTTCAGGGCCAATCTGGGCTACTACATAGTGCCCCGTAAGTGGGAGGTGGTGGCCAAATACGCCTACTTTGAGCGCCTGGACGACAACAACCCTTACAACTCCATGGCCAGCGGCCTTGGTCTGGTGGATCTGGCCAACGGAAAGTACGGCGTGGAGGATTACCTCCAGCAGTTTGTCCTTGGCGTAAACCACTACTTCCACGGTTTCAATCAGTACATCACCTTCGACATCTCCCTTCTCCAGAGAAAGGTAAAGAGCGCCAGTGCCGCTGAGGCGGCCGAGGTAGGGCTTACCGCCAGCGATTTTGACAGCGAGACTCAGAACGATCTCCGCTTCCGGGTCATGTACCAACACTTCTTCTAGTGGATAAAGCCGGGGGGTAATTTACCCCCCCGGCTTTGTCTCAAAGGAGGGCTTAATGAAGACCATCTTGGTGGGTTATGACGGTTCCCAGGAGGCCCAAAAGGCCCTGGAGACGGCCTCGGAGCTGGCCCGGTGTTTTGGCGCCAGGCTCTACATCCTCACCGTAGTCCCCGAGCTCTTCTTGCCGGACATAGACATCGGCACTGAAGTGGGCCTCAAGCTCGAAGAGGAGATGGAGCAGGCAGCCCGGAGCCAGCTTGAGGCCGTAGCGGCCAAGGTCAGGGAGAAGGGGCTTGACTTTGAAACCCTCCTTGAGAAAGGCCGTCCGGCCCGGGTCATCCTGGAGAAAGCCAAAGAAAAGGGGGTGGATACGATAATTTTGGGATCACGAGGTACCGGTCTTACCAAGGCTTTATTGGGCAGTGTTTCTTATAAAGTCGCCCATCATGCTGATTGTAGTGTCGTCTTAGTGAGGTAAGCAGTCGTCATTTACCTTACCGAGGCCTTACCTAAAACCAACAGAACTAAGGAGGCCTTATGAGAGAGGTATGGAGCAAGGTTTTTAACAAGAAGGTAGTCCTTTTAACCCTAATTATCAGTGTCCTTACCTGGATGACCTATCTCCACGTGGGTGTGGCCCAGGGTCCGGAGGGGCACGGAGTCACAGAGGCCCAGACAGCGGCCCATCAGGGGTTAGGCCCGGCCTCAAAAGACTATGGTCTAAAGGGTAAACTCGGAAAGCTCATCGCCCAAACCCCTATTTGCACTGAAGAAGGCCAGAAGGGCTGCGTTAACCCCCATGCCCCTCGTGGCTATCTGGGCATCCCTGGGGCCCCGAAGCCCAACTTCATTGTCGGCCTTCTGTGGGCCATCTGGGTGGGCTGGATCTTCTCTACCGTGGGGGCCTTCGGAGGCATTATGGCCGGTGTGGGGCACATTACTATCTTTGGTCTGGCCGACTACGCCAAGAGCTTCAAGAAGACCAACCCGGCCCTTAATAAGTTCCTCACCGACACTATCCGCGTCTCTAATATGTTCTTGGTGGGTATCAGCGCCCTGGTCTCCACCATCAACTACTGGCGAATGAAGCGGATAGTCGCCCCGCTGGCCATAGCGATGGCCATTGGTGCCGTAGGCGGTGCGGTGGGAATTGCCGAGCTTACCGCTGGAAAGATCAGCCTCAAGGCCTATATTGGTTACTTCGGCCTGGCCGTCTTTGCCGTGGCCGGTTTCATGTGGTACGGCACCACCGAGGCTGCTCGGGCCAAGCGGAAGGCCGCCCGGGAGGCCGCTAAGCGTTTTGAGGAGGCGGCCAAAAAGGGTGGCGGCGGAGAAGAGGGCGTTAAGATCGTCCGCTTTAGTCTCACCGAGTGTGTCTTTACCTTCTACGGCGTAGAGTTTAAGTTCAGCCCTCTCCTGGCGGCCCTCGGTGGTTTCGGTATTGCCATTATCGCTGTCTTTCTGGGAATCGGTGGCGGCTTCCTGCTCGTCCCCTTTATGACCGATATCGTCAAGCTCCCCATGTTCATTGTGGCTGGAACCTCGGCCTTTATCGTCCTGGTTAAGATGATTGTCGGTATCTTTACCTACATCGTCCTCAAAGGGGTTACGGTATGGTGGCCCTTTATCGGGACCGAGCTCATCGGAATCTTCATTGGCTCCATGATCGGCCCCCGGCCCAGAAGTACATCCCTGATATCTGGTTGAAGCGGCTCTTTGTTCTGCTGGCTATCTACGTGGGGCTCCGCTACACCTCAAAAGGGTTCCTCGGCTACAGCATAGTTCCCCCATATTAATAAAAACCAGAAGGAGGGGGGCCTCCCCCCTCCTTCAACTTCTCCTTAGATCTGGTATAAGATTTTAGGTCTAAATCAGAGGCGAGAATGATTTCAGAGCTTAAGTTCTATCTTCTTCTGGACAGGGTTATAATCCCTCTTTACCGTCTGGTGGACGACCCGCTAATAGGCTTTTTTCTGGGAACCTTTCTTCTGGCCTTCATTACGGTGGTCATCGGGGAGTTTACCATCTCTTTTGTCTTTCTGGCCAACAAAAGCTATCTTGATCGGCTGAACAACGAGCTCATTAAGTGGAACAATCTCTCCGTTGAGGCCATAGAGGCCGGAGACAAAGAGGCCTACAAGATATTCAATGACCGGGCCAACGAAGTCTTTGGCAAAGTTCTTTTCTTTTCCATTGCTTACTCGGCGGCCTCGCTCTGGCCAGCTCCCTTTGCCCTGGGCTGGATGCAATATCGTTTCTTCTCCGTTGAGTTCCCCCTTCCTTTTAAAGTTCCCTATCTTGGAGATTCCGTGGGATACATCTTCGTCTTTGTCCTGCTTTATATCCTGGCCAAACTGGTCTTCCTCTATCTTAAGCCCTATCTACCCTATTTCCGCCGGATCAAGGCCGTCCTGGACGAATACGATAAAGAAGGGGCCCGCCTTAAGAGCTTCGCCGATCTCATGGAAAAGTCCGGTGGGGTGGAGAAGACCAAGGGGCTTGAAGGAAGGTCTGGAACCTAGCCGGAAATTTTAGCGGGGAACAATCAAAGCGCGCCCCTCATCGGGCAAAGGATAAAGGGTGAATTCAACCCCAAAGACCCGACGCAGGTTCTCGGGGGTAAGGGTCTTAAGGGGCGGCCCCTGGGCGATGATCCTTCCTTCACCAAGCAGGATCACCCGGCTACTAAAGGTGGCCACGGCGTTAAGATCATGAAGGGCACAGAGGACACTGCGCCCCTCTTCGGTAAGTCTTTTTAAATGCCGAAATAGTCCCTGGGCCTGGGCCGGGTCTAGGTGGGCTGCCGGCTCATCAAGGAGGATGATTTCTGCCTCCTGGGCCAGGGCCCGGGCCAAAAAGACCCGCTGTCTCTCCCCCCCGGAGACGGCAGTTATCGGCTGGGAGGCCAGGTGAAGGACATCGGTGGTGGCCATGGCCTTCCGGACTATGTCCCCATCTCTTTCTGATCTTCCGTGAGGGTAGCGGCCAAAGAGGACTATTTCTTGACAGGAGAAGGGATACAGGGCCTCAAGGGCCTGTCTGACAAGGGCCAGGTGTCTGGCCCTCTGGCGGGGAGAGTAGTTCTTGATATCTGTCCCCTTGAGCCGGATCCGGCCACTTTGGGGCTCAAGAAGGCCGGCAGCGGCCATGAGTAAAGTGGTCTTTCCCGCCCCGTTGGCCCCTACCAGGCTAACCCATTGCCCGGGGTAAATAGAAAAGGAGATCCCCCGAAGAATGCACTTTTTTCTGTAACCCAGGTTGACATCTTCAAACTCCAGCCTTGCCTTCATCACCAGCCCTCGATCTCCCGGCGACGGCGGTAAAGGAGCCAGGCAAAAAATGGCCCTCCCAGAAGGGAGGTAATCACCCCTACGGGGAGCTCCTCTCCGGTGGGTAAAATAATTCTGGCCAACACATCGGCCAGGATCATCAGCCCCGCTCCCAGGAGAAGGGAGAGGGGGAGGAGGGAGCGATGGCCGGGGCCGGAAATCAGACGGATGAGATGGGGGATAACCAGGCCCACAAAACCGATGACTCCGGAGATGGCCACCGTGGCCGCTGCCGCCAGACAGGAGCTGATTAGCAGCCAAAAACGCACTCTGGCCACGTGGACTCCAAGATGCTGGGCCTCAAGGTCGCCCAGGGCCAAAATATCCAGCTCCCGGTACCAAAAAAGGGCCAGGGCCAGGGCCGGCAAGAGGTAGGGGAGTAAAAAGATAAGATGCCCCTCCCCCCGGTTGGAGAAGCTTCCCAGGAGCCAGAAGACAATAGACGAAAGGGTTTCATCCGCCAGGCTCTTTATAAGGCTGATGAGGGCCGAGAGAAAAGAAGAGACAACCATTCCGGCCAGGATGAGGGTAGCCGGCCTGAGAAACCCGCTCTCTCCCCGGGACAGGGCCAAAACCAGGGCCAGAGAGAGCCCGGCACCGGCCATGGCCGAGAGGGGAACCAGGGTAAGGCCATAGATGGTGGTGGCCGAGAGCCCCAGATAGAGAGATACGGTGGCCCCAAAGGCAGCCCCGGTGGAGACCCCCAGGGTAAAGGGTTCGGCCAGGGGGTTGCGCAGCAGGGCCTGGAAGACGGCTCCGGTGAGGGCCAGGGTAGCCCCCACCATTCCGGCCAGAGCCATTCTGGTCAATCTGATCTTGACGATGTCCGAAAGGAGGGGATCGGTCACCTGTCCTCCAGCCAGAACAGCCAGGATGTCCCTGGCCGAGGCCGGGTACCGTCCTAAAAGAAGAGATATCCAGGCAGCCGCCAGAAGAAGAATCAGGGAGCCCGTAATCAGGGAGACCAGCCGACTCTTGCCAGGGGGATTCCCAGGCCTTTGAGACTTTATGGGTTCTCGGTGAAGCATTCCGGGTGGAGAATCCGGGCCAGCTCCTCAAGGGCCTCTATGACCCGGGGGCCGGGCCGGGAGAAGAGGAATTCATCTACAATATACACCCGGCCATCTCTTATCGCCCGAAGCCGAGAGAAGTAGGGCCGTTGGCTTATCTGACCGGGGCGGCGATTCATGGGCCCCCTCTGGACGATATAGACATCGGGATCAAGGGCCAGAAGAAGTTCTATGTCCACCCGTAGAAACTTCCGGGGGGCCTTGATGACATTTTCCCCTCCAGCCCGGGTGATAAGGTCATCCACCAGGTGCCTTTTGCCGGCGGCCAGGAGGGTTGGGTAGGAGACCTCAAAAAAGACCCGAGGGCGAGATCTTATCCCCCTCAAGGTGGCCTCCAGCCTCTGGAGACGCTGGTTCATCTGGGTGGTGAGCCTGCGAGCCACATCTTCCTTCCCCACAAGAATGCCCACCCTGACGATGGTCTCCAAGACCTGGGGGACGCTTTGGGGGTTGAAGACGGCTACGGGGATGCCACGGGCCTCAAGCTCGGCAACGGCCCGCTGGCCTCCCCGGGCTACCGAACCCTGGAGGACAAGATCCGGCCGCAGAGAAAGGATAATCTCTAAGTTGGGATTAAGGTGGGTGCCCACCCGGGGAAGGGTTCGGACTTCGGGTGGCCAGCTCTCGTGGGCGGTGACTCCAACCACTCTGTCTCCGGCTCCCAGGGCAAAGACGATTTCGGTCATGGCCCCGTAGAGAGAGATTATCCTCTGAGGGGGGGCCATAAGGCGGATGATCTTCCCCCGGTCGTCGGTAATCTCACTTCCCTGGGCCTGGATGCTTCCGGCCGTAAGAAGGAGAACCAGCAAGGCGGGGAGCAGATACCTCATTGAGGCGATCATCTTCGGCCTCCTACTAAAATTAGGGTGAAGTAGGGAGGCCGCTGCCGGCGCAGATCTTCTATGTGCTCGTAGATTCTCTCCTCCGGGAAGCCGCAGGCCGTAATGGCGATAGCCTCTTTGGTTCGTCCTATCTCTTCAAGGGCCTCAAGGATGTCTTCCACTCTCCTGTAGACCTTGTAAAGGACCAGGGTGTCGGCCCTTTGACCCAGCTCCCGAACGGCCCTTCCCCCTTCGGCTCCGGAGGCCAAAATAAGGGACTCCTCGCCCTCAACCAGGGTGAGCTTGAGTCTGGCGGCGGCAGCCTGGAAGGCGGAGATACCAGGGATAAACTCACACTCAAGCCCCGGTAGATGTTTCTTAATATGACGGTAAAGGTAACCAAAGGTGGAGTAGAGGCTCGGATCCCCCAGGGTGAGGAAGGCGACATCCTTGCCCTGCTTCAGGATCTCGGCCACCCTCCGGGCGTTTTCCTCCCAGGCCCTTTTAAGGAGATCCCTGTCTTTGGTCATGGGAAAGTCGAGTCTTTCTACCGTGGCTTTTTCGGGTACGTGAGGTCTGACCACCGAAAGGGCGGCCGAATAAGAGTTGCGGGTGGAGGCGGCCACAAAAAGATGGTGGACCTGCCTTAAGACCTCGGCGGCCCTTAAGGTTATGAGTTTGGGGTCTCCGGGGCCAACCCCCACGCCATAGAGCTTGCCTGGCTTCACTCTGGCTCCTAATAGACCTCGATAATCTTTAGGGCTCGTTTGAGATTCTTAATAAGGACCTGATTGACTTCATCATAGAAGCCGAGCCCCCGGTAATAACTCTTTCCCTGATAGTTTATGCGCACACAGTCGGCCTTTTTGCCCGCCGTCTCTATTATTTGGCGCCAGGAGAGTTCGCCGTCTTCAAGGTCCTCCCCCATGATATCGTTCATGATATGATCACCGGCCACATACATAAAGGGGATGAACCGCACCCTGGAGGCGGGATACTTCTTGGCCCGGGCCAGGACGCTTTCGGCATCGGGAATCCCTTCTACGGTGCCCAGAGCCACATTGGAATATCTCTCTTCCAGAATCCACTGAAGCCCCATATAGACAACGTTGGCCGGATCACCGGCTGTAGGGGTACCATGGGCCACCAAGACATTAAAGCCCTCCTCCGGGGGAAGAAACTCCTTCTCTATGGCCTCAAGGACCTCATGGAGATACTCCCAGCGATAGAGAAGGGGTTCGCCAACCACGATCCTCAGACCGGGAAAACGCTCACATATCTCAAGGACATCACGATACTCATATCCGGGGAAGATGTGCAAGGGCTGGACTACCACCCGCCTATAGCCTTCGGCCTCAAGCCGGGCCAGGGCCTCCTGGAGGCTCATTAAGTAGCGACTTATCCCCTTGCGGGCATAGATCTGGTTCATCTTCTCCCGGATGATCTCTGAGGTAAAGGCCCAGCGAATCTCATAGCCAGGTAGGGCCTTCTTTAATTGTTCATTAAAGTGGTCAAAGGTTACCTGGGCCCTGGTGGAGGTGCCAAAGGCGGCAATGACTATGGCTGGTTTCCTTTTAAGGTGCTGGGTCTTGAGTTGATACCCACTTACCTGACTGGCGGTAAGACCACAGATCAACAAAAGGGCCAAGAAGATAATCAGACGCATAGGCTCCTCCCTTAAAGAAATTTGGGGGAGAAGCTTCGAGGCGGGCCAGAAGGGCCATTGGCCTTCTCCTGGGACAGGGCAGGAAGCCTCGAAGCCCCGTTCCCTAAAGGGGCCTGGCCGGTCTCCCGGCTTCCGGATCAACCTACTTGCCGCGCCTTCCCGGGGCCTCCCGGCCCCAGTGGCCTGTCACCCGGAGGCTTGCCCCTCCAGGCTAAGCGGCGTTCGTCCCCGGTCACGGTTGCGGGCCAGCGCCGGACTTGCACCGGACTTCCCTTAACCAGACCCATTTAAGTTTGGGGATAATTAGCACGCCGCCCTTCTTTAGTCCAGAACCTTTTTGTTCTTAAGTTTCCGGGTAACTCAAAGACAGTCTGTCAAGTTGTTTATTTCCCTGGTTTATTCTCTCTTGTTTTGCTTTTGTATTTCTAGCAAAATACCCTCAAACTTGATTTATAAAAGTGTCAATTTTGTTGTCTTTTTGCCCTTTATAGGTAGTTTTTCTTATGGTTTTGATCAATCGTTTATCTGTTTTTTAATTATACTTTTCTTATTTGATCTATTTGATCTTTAATTCGTTTTCCTTTAATCTCGATAATATATTTAAGATCTTTTATTCTTTGACTCTTTTAAAATGAGAACCCGCTTTTAAAAGTTCTCCTTCTTTAGGATTGAGTATGACTAAAGATATGAGTCGGTCTTCTACTTTAGAGAGTTCTCTCTTCAAAGAGGGGGTTCCTATTCTTGAGGAGCGCTATCGTCTCTTTGTCTCTCCAGACAGTATGGAGGCCTATCTTGTAAAGAGCGGTTCCGGGCCAGCCCTTGTCCCCGAGGATATTCCCCAACTTTTTTTAGAACTTAAGGCCAGAGGGGTGGTCTACGGCCTTCTTGATGAGCCGGAGGAAGGTCGCGGCGGGCGCCTGGTTGTGGCCCGAGGAAAGCCGCCCCTCCCCGGCAAAGATGCTCGGATAGAACTTCTGGTTGATCTCTCCCGAGGTCCCCTTAAAGAAGAAAAACCCGATAGGGTGGTTTACCGAGAACTAAACACCCTGGTCTGTGTGGAGCTTGGCCAACCGGTAGCCCGGAGGCTTCCTCCAGGGCTTGGTGAGCCGGGGATGGACGTCTTTGGTACGCCGGTGCCCCCTCTGCCCGGTAGAGATATCTCCTTTAACTACGGCTCCGGCCTTGAGGCCGATGAACTTCTCCTTAGGGCCAAGACGGCCGGCGTCCTCATCTTCGAGAACGAAAGCCTGTCAGTCTCTCCTGTTTATGTGCTTGATTCGGATGTGGACTGGTCGGTGGGCAATATTCACTTTTGTGGTGAGCGGCTGGTCATCAACGGAGACATAAAACGCGGTTTCTCTCTTAAGGTGAAGGGAGATCTGGAGATAAATGGTTCGGTGGAGGACAATGTCCAGATAGAAGTCTCGGGGGATCTTTTTATCCGGGGCTTGATCCAGGGAGAATCGGTGCTCATCAGGTGCGAGGGAGACGCAACCATTGGGGCCCTGGAGTATGCCCAGATTGAGGTCTCCGGTAACCTGACCGTTCTTGACTATCTGCTCCAGCCTTACTGCCTGGTGGGGAAAAACTTCCGTCTTCTTGATGGCCTTGGTGTTGTCTTGGGAGGCAAATGCCTTGTAGGGGGGTCGGCGGAGGTCTATATCCTAGGGAACGAGGCCCATGTCCGGGCCGACTTTCGAGTCGGCTATGATCCCTTGATCCTTGGCCGTCTGGCTGAGCTTAAGGAACGTCAAAAGACCATGGAAAGACAAGAGCGGGATCTCCGTGGAGGCCTGGAAAAGGGCCTTAGGCTTTTGAAGAAGGGGGGCCTGTCCCCGGCCCAGAAAGGTATTCTTAAGAAGATTCGTCACCTCCTGGAAAACCTCAGGGACGATCTTAGGCAACTCATCCTCGAAGAAAAACTGGCCCGCGAAGAGCTTAAACGATTGAGAAAAAACACCTTACGGATCGAAAAACGTATCTTCCCCGGGGTTCATATTGGGATAGCCGATGCCGATTTTTCTATCGTGACCCGATTGGCCGGGGGGACCTTTTTTCTCAGCGAAAAGGGTCTGGAGTTTCGGGCAACCAAAGGGGAATAACTTGTTTTCCCCCTTCCGTCTTGACAGATACCTGGGGCTTGAATATCTTCCTTACCCAATTTTTACTTCTAGAAAAATTACCACCTTTGTAGATTCTGGTGAAAATTCTTCTTATTTATCCTTACTGTATTGACGAACGCCCCCGCGATTACGATGTCCGCCCGGTACCCATTGGCGTCTATTATATTGCCGCCCTTCTTAAGGAGGCCGGCTACGACGTTGAGGTCCTCAACTGGTACAACATAAACAAGACCCCCACAAAGATTGCCGAGACCTTAAAGGTCAAAAGGCCGGCGATAATAGGCTTTTCTATCTTTAATGCCAACCGCTGGGGGGCCATAGACATTGCCCGGGTAGCCAAGGAGATAGACCCGGAGGTTAAGGTTGTCTTTGGAGGGGTGGGGGCCAGCTTCCTCTGGGAACACTTTCTAAAACACTTTCCCGAGGTGGATTATGTGGTTATTGGCGAGGGGGAGTACACCTTTTTGAATCTGGTAAGGGCCCTGGAGAAAAACGGACGGGGGCTTGAGGAGATAAAGGGGCTGGCCTTTCGGGGGGACGAGGGGCCGATCTTTACCGGCTGGCCTGACCCCATAGAAAATATAGATTCTCTACCCAATCCGGCCCGTTATTTTACCTTCCAGCACGTGGTTTCAGCCAGGGGGTGCCCCTTTAACTGCACCTTCTGTGGTTCACCCCGTTTCTGGGGTCGGCGGGTCCGCTTCCATTCTCCCGGTTACTTTGTTGATCAGCTGGAGCTCCTTTATCAGAAGGGGGTAAACTTCTTTTATGTCTCCGACGACACCTTTACCTTCCAGAAGAAAAGGGTCATCGAGATCTGCCAGGAGATCATTCGTCGGGGGCTCTCCATCACCTGGCAGGCTATCTCGCGGGTGGACTGCATAGATGAAGAGATTCTCTACTGGATGCGGCGGGCTGGCTGTGTCCAGATAAGCTATGGAGTGGAGAGTGGTTCTGAGAAGATCAGGCGTTTTTTCAACAAAAAAATCTCTGCTGAGGCCATAAAGAGGGCCTTTGAGCTTACCCGCAGATACGGCATCCTGCCGCGGGCCTATTTCATCTATGGCTCTCCAGGAGAGAGCCAGAAGACCATTCAGGAGAGCATAGACCTCATGTTGGAGATAAAACCCCTTAGTGTGGTCTTTTACATACTGGATATCTATCCGGGGACGGCCCTCTATGAGGAGTTTAAGAGGCGCACCGGAGCCACCGATGACATCTGGTTAAAACGCATAGAAGATATCATGTACCACGAGACCGACCCCGACCTGCCGGCAGAGAAGGTTCTGGCCTTCGGACGGCGACTGAAGAAGGAATATTATCGCCACCTGCCCCGTTTCTTAAGAGAAATCGACCTGGTAGAAAAGAGGGATCTTTATCCCCATCATGCTGATTTTCTTACCCGTTTAGCTATGACGCTTCGCTATGGTGACTATGCCCGCAACCCCCAGATAAGGGGCAAGGATTCTCTGGCCGAGCACCTCTTTGCCCGGGCGCTGAAATATCACCCTGACCATCACGCCTACCTGGGGTTGGGGATCATCTATCAGCAGAAGAGACGCTTTAAGGAGTCGGTAAAGATCCTGGAGGAGGGCAGGGGGTACTTTCCCTCTAGTGAGCCCCTTAACATCTGTCTGGGGATAAGCTATATGAATCTCGGTGATTATCGGCGGGCTCTGGAGTGTTTCCTGCCCTTTGAGAGCTCTCCAGAGGCCCTCTCCCGGGCCGCTGTCTGTTTTCAGGCTCTGGGTGATGAAGCCCGGATGAAGGCCTGCCTGGCCCGCCTAAAGGCTCTAAAAGGCGTCTCGGCCTAGGTCTGGAACTCCATGAAAAGGGTCTTTGTCGAAGTTTTGCCCCGGGAGATAGACACCAGCGGTCTGGTGGTCTTGGTGGATATTTTACGGGCCACCTCGACCATCGTTGCCGCCCTGGCCAGCGGGGCTGAGGTGGTTAAAACGGTGGCCACGGTGGAAGAGGCCCTTTCCTGGCGACAAAGGGGCTATCTTGTGGCCGGTGAGCGGGGCGGTCTTCCCCCAGAGGGCTTTGATCTGGGCAACTCTCCCCTTGAGGCCCAGCGCTTGGCTAAGGGAAGGGCTCTGGTTCTTACCACCACCAACGGCACCCAGGCCGTGGGAAAGATCCGTTCGGCCTCTAAGGTGGTGGCTGGGGCCTTTCTCAATCTTTCGGCCGTGGTCCAGATGGCCAGGGGTTTTAACGAGGTGGTGGTCCTCTGTGCCGGGACTGAGGGCCGCTTTTCCCGGGAGGATTTTCTCTTCGCCAGCCTGCTGGTTCAGGAACTTTCCGACTATCAAGCGGGAGATGACGCCACCCTGGTGGCCAGGGAATGGGCCGCCGGAATTAGCCACCTTGAGGAGGCCCTCCGTCGATCCCACCACGCCCGGAGGCTCGTCAAGCTGGGGCTGGAGGCCGATGTGGTCTTCTGCGCCCGGCGAGATCTCTTCTCGGTGGTCCCCGTGCTTACCGGGGAGGGCTTTAAGATCCTGCCTTGAAAAAAGATCCAAAAGGCCTCAAGATCAAGCCTTATCTCCTCACCGTGAGGGAGACTCAGAATGTGTGGAATCGCCGGCATTGTTAAGCGGTCAGCCCGGGTGGAACAGGATGAACTCAGGCCCCTGGCCGAACTCCTTCGTCATCGGGGTCCGGACGATGTCGGTTTCTTCGTTGAGGAAAACCTCGGCCTCGTCCACACCCGGCTGTCTATTATTGATCTTGAAGGTGGCCGTCAGCCGCTTTTTAGCCCGGAAGGAGATCTGGTTACCGTAGCCAATGGAGAGATATACAATTTTGTCGAGCTCAGGCAGGAGCTTGAGGCCTGTGGGCGAACCTTCCTGACCAACTCCGACTGCGAGACCATTCTTCACGCCTATGCCCTCTGGGGAGAGGGCTTCGTAACCCGTTTAAACGGCATGTTTGCCTTTGCCCTCTACGATCAAAAAAAGGGCCGCCTGTTCCTGGTGCGGGATCGTCTGGGGATAAAGCCCCTCTTTTATGCCTCCCTCCCCTGGGGATTTGCCTTCGCCTCAGAGATCAAGGCCCTACTTCCCTTGCTCCCCCGGATAGAAATAAACCCCCGGGCCCTTATCCAGTACCTTCAGGGACAATTTTCCTCGGGACGGGAGACCATTGTTCGGGGGGTTTATCGATTACCCCCGGCCCGGGTCTTGGTCTTATCCCTTGAGGATTTTTCTCTAAAGGAGCATCCCTACTGGTCGGCCCTTGAGGTTGCTCCCCGGAGGCTGAGTTTTTCTCAGGCCGCGGAGGAGTTTGATCATCTTATAGAGATAGTCTTTCGGGAACATATGCGATCCGATGTCCCCTTTGGCCTCTTTCTCTCCGGAGGGGTGGATTCCTCGGTGGTCCTGGCCCTTCTTAGCCGCTTTCGCCAGGAGCCGGTGCGCAGCTTTTCCGTAGGCTATCGGGGGGCAACCCTTGAAAGCGAGCTTTCAGAGGCGGCCAGGATGGCCTCTCTCTTTGGGGCCCGGCATCAGGAGATTATCCTGGACCGAAGGCAGATCTTTGAGGCCCTTCCCTTTTCTGTCTGGGCGGCCGACGATCTCCTTCGGGACTATGCCTGCCTGCCTACCGCCCATCTGGCCCAGGCGGCCGCCAGAGAGCTGAAGGTGGTCTTTACCGGAGAAGGGGGAGATGAGGTCTTTGCCGGCTACGGGCGCTATCGGGCCGGGGTTCTGGAGCGCTTCTTAAAGGGCTTGCGTTCATCTGGTTCCGGTGGCCTCCGAACCAGGGGCCAGTGGCGCCGTCCTTGGCCGAAAAAGGTCTTCGGTGAGGAGCTGAAGAGATACTCAAAGGCCTGGCGTGAGCCAATTGTGGCCGCCTGGCAAAAGACCCCGACCTCCTGGGGTTATGTACGACGGGCCCAGTACACCGAGCTGGTAACGGTTCTTCCGGACGATCTTCTGGTCAAGGTGGATCGCCTCCTTATGGGCCACGGTCTTGAGGGCCGGGTGCCCTTTTTGGACCACCGGGTGGTGGAGTTCGGTCTCTCTTTGCCGGAGGAGCTTAAGGTCAAGGCTGGCTTTGGCAAGGTGTTCCTTCGGCGCTGGGCCGAGGCCTATCTTCCCAAGGAGCATCTCTGGCTGAAAAAGAAGGGGTTCCATGTCCCCATCGGGGAGTGGCTAAAGGGAGAGTTTCTTGGGGTCCTAAAGGAAAGGCTTTTGGCCAATCGGGCCATAAGAGACTGGTTCCGGCCCCAGGGAATTAAAGAGCTCATTGAGGCCCAGCAGCATCGGGCCTCAGCCTCAAGGGAGATCTGGTCTCTTATGCAGCTGGCCATCTGGTACAATCTTTTTGTGGAGAGGAGGGGATCCAGGCCCTCCATGGCCGAGGATCCTCTGGACTGGATCTAGCCATGTCCCGGTCAGCGCGGATTGCCTTTTTTCTGGCCACCTCTGGACACAGTGGGGTGGATCGCATCGCCGCCCATCTTCTTCCAGCCTTGGCCCGGCGAGGCTATCAGGTGGATCTTCTGACGGTCAGGAGACATGGCCCCTATCTTGAGCCCGTCCATTCTAACCTCCGGGTTATTCGTTTTTCTACGAATCATGTCTATAACGCCCTTTTTCATCTGGTCAGATACCTTAAAGACTGCCAGCCCCTTGTCCTTCTTTCCGATAAGGATCGGGTATGCCGTACGGCCCTTCTGGCCCGGACGATAGCCCGGGTCAAAACCAGGCTCTTCTTTCGGCAGGGAACAACTATCTCCATGGATCTGGCCAGTCGGGGGCCTGTGGACCGTCTGCTTCAGACGGTCTCCCTGCGCTATCTTTATCGCTTTGCCGAAAAGGTGATCGTTCCTTCAGAGGGGGCGGCCCTGGATTTGGCCAGCTATGCCCGTCTTGGGCTCGAACAAATCCGGGTGGTGCCCAGCCCGGTGGTGACTCGAGAACTCCTTGAGGGCGAACAGCCTCTTCCGGATCACCCCTGGTACCGGGATCCGGTGCCTATTGTTATCGGCGTGGGCGAACTCTGTGCCCGCAAGGATTTTGCTACCCTGATAAAGGCCTTTGCCCGGGTAAGGCAAAAAAGGCCCCTGCGCCTTATTATTTTAGGTCGGGGGCGTCAGAGAGAAAGGCTCCTTGATCTCTGTCAAAGGCTTGGGGTCTCAGGGGATGTCTCCCTGCCAGGGTTTGTCAAAAATCCCTATCCCTATATGGCGCACGCCCGGGTCTTTGCCTTTAGCTCTCGCTGGGAAGGCCTGGGCTTTGCCCTTATTGAGGCCCTGGCCCTGGGGACCCCGGTGGTCTCTACCGACTGCCCCCATGGGCCCCGGGAGATACTGGCCAATGGTCGCTATGGCCCCCTGGTGCCGGTTGGGGACGCTGGGGCCTTAGCCCAGGCCCTGGAGAGGATTTTGGACTCTCCCCCCCAGAAAGAACACCTGAGGGAGGCGGTCCGTCCTTATGAGGTGGAGGTTAGTGCCACCGCTTATCTGGAGACCATGGGTCTTCCCCCCTGGCCGGATGCCACCTGACCCCTCCAAACCTTGCAATCATTTGTCTATAACCCCTGATCTTGACAGCTAAAAACAGCAGGGCTTTAAATCTTTTTCCGTCTTTTCCTGTTTCCGGAAGGGAAAGAAGCCCCGGAGAATATAAAGAATTTTAGAACTTTAATGCTTTTTTCTTGACTTAAAAAATCTTCTAAGATAGAAACAATCTATATTTAGTCTTGTCCTAAAAAAGGAGGAATGATTATGTCAGAGAATATCTTTGAGGGAGCTTATATTTGTTCAACCACCAACTGTGGCTACATCTACAATCCGGCCAAGGGGGATCGCAAGGGTAAGATTCCCAAGGGCACGGCCTTTGAAGACCTACCTGATGACTGGCGCTGTCCGGTCTGTGGGGCTTCAAAGAAGGCCTTCAGGCCCATGGCCGAGCTAGAGGAAGAGAAATAGAGAAAGGAGAGGAAGATGAAGTTCGAGTTTGATAAACAGATTGTTCGTTTCATCCCCGAAACCAAAGAGGAAGAGGCCGCCCTTGACCGTCTCTGGAAGTATCTGGTGGAGTGTGAGGGCGAAAGCCGAAAGCTGGTTCCCCTGGGGATCTATATGCCCGGGACAAGTACGGAGGCCCAGTTTCAGGTAGAGGGCTATGTTATGACCCAAAGTCCATCCCAGGAGACGGTTCGTTATTATTGTCCGGTTTGTAACCGTTACGAAGAGATCCCTGCGGGCTCTGAGCCTCCGGTCTGCTGCAACCAGCCCATGGTGGCTATGGATTAGATCCCCCCTTTAAGGCCATCAGTTTCGCCCCCTGCCCCCGGTTCTAAGGGCAGGGGGGCCTTATGGCTATTCCTTCCTCTGTGTTTTATGCACCGTTTTTTATTTAAAAGATCTTCCTTGAATTCTTTTCTTTGGTCGATGTTTTTTCCTTGTCCCTTAAACATTTGCTTGATATATCCGTTTAAAACACCTGTTTGCAGACCCTTATGAATACCAGAGAAAGGCTTCTTGAGGCCGCCGAACGGCTGTTTGGTGAGCGTGGTTACCGAGAGGTCAGCGTACGGGAGATAACCCGGGTGGCCGGCTGTAATGTGGCCGCGGTCAACTACCACTTCGGGTGCAAGAGGGATCTCTACCTTGAGGTCTTTCGCTCTCGATGGTTACCGCGGACTCAAAAAGTTCGGGAACATTTTCGGGCCCTGGTAGGAGACAGTCCAGCCTCGGCCGCAGAGGTTATCCGGGCCCTGACGGTTTCTATCATCGATGGTCCTTTGGATGAGGAGGAACGTTTGCGGCACCGGCGGCTTATGTTTCGAGAACTTACCCAACCAACCGAGGCCCTTTCAATTATCATTGACCAGGGCTTAAGGCCCTTTTTCTCGGAGGTCGTCTCTTTGCTTCGTCCTTTTTTGCCTCCCAGCCATCCCCAAGACCGTCTTTTTCTCTCCGTCTTGAGCATCATGGCCCAGATTATCCACTTCAATGTGGCCCGGCCTAAGGTAAGTGCCCTTTTGAAACAGCCCTATGATGACGCCCTTAAGGCCCGAATCATTGAGCACATCGTCACCTTCTCCCTAAGGGGTCTGGGTCTGGAGGCGGAAGAAATATGATAAGATCAGGCCTGGTGGGGATCTGCCTGTCCCTCTCCCTTTGGCTTGTCGCCTGCGGCAGGCCGGTCACCCAGCCCCTTTCTCCCCTTAAACCTCCGCCGCACTATCTTTCTGCTCCCCGCTCCTCTAGTCTGACGCCGCCCCCGGACAACTGGTGGCAGGATTTCGCTGATCCGGCCCTAGATGAGTTGGTGGCTCGGGTCCTCAAGCATAACTACGACCTCCGTCAGGCCGTGGCCCGGGTGGCCGAGATGAAGGCCCAGAGTCGTGTGGCCCGGGCGGCCCGCTTCCCCCGGCTCGACTTTAACTTTCAGGGAAGACGGGAGCGGAATGTCATTTTTGGGCCCTTTTTTACCCGCAGCCCCAGTTATATTATTGGTCGTTTTAACTCCTCTCTGGCGGCCTCCTATGAGGTTGACCTCTGGCGTCGGCTCTCAAAAGAGTCTCAGGCAGCCTATCTCAGGCTTCTCCAGGCCGAGGAGGATCGTCAGGCCCTGGCTCAGATCCTGGTGGCCGAGGCCGTAAGTACCTACTTGAAACGGGCCTTTTCCCTGTGCCAGCTTTCGGTCCTTGAGGAAGAGATCGACCTGGAGTCCCGGTTACTGGCCATCTTACAGGAGCGTTTTTCACAAGGGGTGGTGGATCTGGCCACGGTTAAGGTTCAGGAGTCCCTCCTGGCCCAAAAAAAGGCTGACCGTCTGGTCCTGCTTAAGGAGCTTAAGTCTTTGGGGCAGAAACTGGATCTCCTTGCCGGTGTTTATCCGGGCTCAGGCCCCCGGCGGGCCTCTTCTCTGTGTGAACTTAACCTTTCCCCGCCCCCGGCCGGTCTTCCCTCGGAGCTGCTTCTCCGACGTCCGGACATAAGGTCAGCCCGGGCGGCTCTGGCCGCGGCCCGGGCCCAAGCGGCCGCGGCCAGAGCCGCCCGCTTTCCGAGTATAAAACTCACCGCCGATATGGGCCGTATTTCTACGGCCCTAAAAGATCTCCTTCGGCCGGAGAATAGATGGTGGCAGCTGGCCGTCTCTTTAAGCCAGCCCCTTTTTGATGCCGGGGCCCTTAAGGCCCAGGAGATGGCGGCCAGGGCCCGGGCTGAAAGTGCCGAGGCCACCTATATGAAGACGGTTCTTCAGGCCTTCTACGAGGTGGAATCGGCCCTTTTGGCCGAAGAGAAGCTGGCTCAGATCTTGGACCAGCGCCTCCGGCAACAAGAGGCCCTCAAGATCCAGTGGGAGCTTAAGGGGCGACGCTATCAGGCCGGCGTCCTGGAGGCCACCGCTCTCCTTGAGGCCCGCCGTCGGTATCTTGAGACCACAAGGGCGGTCTATGAGGCCCGGCAGGCCCTTTTCCTTAACCGGGTCTCACTTTATCGGGCCCTTGGAGGTTCCTGGCCCAACCTTGATAGAAAGACCAGGTGAAACCATGGACAGAAGAAGATTCCTCCAGTTTGCCCTAGCCTTGCTCATCTTGCTGTTGGCCGTAGGGCTAAGTGGCCTTATCATCTCTCGCAAGCCCGAGCTCAAACGCAAGCCCCGGGCCCCTTACGTTCCGGCGGTAAAGGTTATCAAGGCTGTCCCTCAGGCCCATCAGGTGGAGATCTCGGCCTATGGTACGGTGATTCCGCTACGCTCCGGGACCCTCTCGGCCCAGGTGGCCGGTCAGGTAATCTACCTGGCCCCCTCCCTGATAACGGGGGGACACTTTCGGGCCGGAGAGGTTCTCCTTCGACTTGACCCTCAAGACTACCAAACAGCCCTGGCCCAGGCTGAGGCCGAGCTTCTTGAGGCTCGCCGGGTTTTGGCCGAGCTTGAAGCCCAGTCCCAGACGGCCAGGGAGGAGTGGCATCGGTTAAGGGGAGATATCCCCGTACCTGATCTGGTGGCCAAGAGGCCCCAGCTGGCCGCGGCCCGGGCCAAGGTCAAGGCGGCCGAGGCCGCTGTGATGCAGGCCAGGGTGAATCTGGCCCGCACGGAGATTAAAGCCCCCTTTGATGGCCGGGTTATAGAGGCCAAAGTTGAGCTTGGCCAGCAGGTGGCTCCTGGTCAGGAGTTAGCTCGAGTCTATGAGGTCAGGGAGGTAGAAGTTGCCATCTCCCTTTCGGCCCAAGATCTCCGGTGGATAGATGTTCCGGGAATAACCAGTCCTCAGGGGGCCAAGGCCCGGGTGGTCGTGCGCCCTGCCGGCGTACCGGTTGTCTGGTCGGGGAGGGTTGTTCGAGCCGCCGCCCAGTTAGACGAAAAAACGCGCCTTCTGACGGTATATGTCCGGGTAAAAAGCCCCTTTTCTCGACGTCCTCCTCTTCTGCCCGGTCTCTTCGCTGAGGTGCATCTCAAAGGGCATCTTCTCAAAAAGGCCTTTGTCCTGCCTCGAAAGGCTCTTCATTACAGCGAAAAGGGTCTCTGGCAGGTTTACGTGGTTGATAAGTCCTCCCGGTTGCACATCCGCCCGGTGGAAGTGGCCCGCCTGGAGCCCGACAGGGCCGTGATTGTCTCCGGTCTTAACCCCGGTGACCTGGTGGTTCTATCCCCCCTCTCCGGGGTTACTGAGGCCATGAGGGTAAAGGTCCTGCCATGAGGGGAATATTTTCCTGGTTTGTCAAGAATCACGTGGCGGCCAATCTTTTGATGGTCTTTATCTTTGTATCTGGCCTCCTTACCGCCTTGACCATCGTGGTGGAGACCTTCCCTGACGTGAGCCCGGAGGAGATAGAAATAAGCCTAGAGTATCGGGGAGCCTCGCCGGCAGAGGTGGAAGACTCCCTCATTAAGCCTATTGAGGAGAGGGTGGCTGGCCTGGCCGGGATCAAGCGCATTCGTTCTGTGGCCCAGGAGGGCCGGGGGCGGATAGTCATAGAGGTCTTAAGGGGCTGGGATGCCCGGAAACTCTACGATGACGTCAAGGTGGAGGTTGATAGCCTGACCACTCTCCCGGAGGAGGCCGAGCGGCCCATTGTCAGAAAACGGCTGAGACGATATCCCGTTATCACCCTGGCCCTTTACGGTAAGGCCCCGGAGAAGACCCTCAAGTACTGGGGAGAGCGGGTCAAGGATGAGCTTTTGGCCCTGCCGGGGATCACGGAGGTGGAACTCTTCGGCACCCGGCCTGAAGAGATCCACGTGGAGATTCCGGAGGAGACCCTCAGGGCCTACGGGCTTAATTTGGACGAGGTGGCCCGGGTTATTCGGGAGACCAGCTTTGATCTTCCCGCCGGCCGGATAAAAGACCCCTCTCGGGAGATCCTTC
The DNA here is from genome assembly GCF_011207455.1 of Thermosulfuriphilus ammonigenes. Classification (GTDB taxonomy): domain Bacteria; phylum Desulfobacterota; class Thermodesulfobacteria; order Thermodesulfobacteriales; family ST65; genus Thermosulfuriphilus; species Thermosulfuriphilus ammonigenes. Next base: position 430,244 of record NZ_CP048877.1, on the reverse strand, counting down.
TGCGTATCCAGGGGAAACGCTACCGGGGAGAGGACTACCGAACCTTCCCCATCCTTGTCGGCCCTGAAGGAAGAGAGGTTCGTCTAGGGGATCTGGCCACGATCAAGGATTCCTTAAGGGATGTGGTTGATCTTTGGGTCTTCTTTGAGGGAGAGCGGGCGGTTATCATCCAGGTCTTCCGTATTGGTAGCCAGAACGCCATCAAGATTGCCGGTGCCGTTCGAGACCATCTCGAAGAGATAAACCGAGAGTTGCCCGAAGGTCTGGTGGCCGAAGTGGCGGTGGATATGTCGCGCATTCTCAAGGCCCGGCTCCACCTTTTACTTAAGAACCTCTCCCTTGGGATGATCCTTGTCCTTCTCATGTTGGGGCTATTCCTCAGCCCCGGTCTTTCCTTCTGGATCATGCTGGGGATCCCCATCTCTTTCTCCTTTGGTCTCTTTCTCCTTCCCCACCTGGGGGTCACCATCAACATGATTTCCCTGTTTGCCTTCATCCTCGTTTTAGGAATTGTGGTTGATGACGCCATCGTGATTGGCGAAAGCATCCATCGCCACCGGGAACGGGGGCTTGCCCCGGAAGAGGCAGCCATAGAGGGCACCATGAGGGTTTTCGTGCCGGTGGTCTTTTCTGTCCTGACCACCATGGCGGCCTTTCTGCCCCTTCTTCTGGGGACAGGCATGATGGGAAAGTTCATTCGGGTCATCCCCCTGGTGGTTATTGCCGTCTTGGCTGGCTCTCTGCTGGAGGCCCTTTTGGTGCTTCCGGCCCATCTTTCCAGACGGGGAACCTCTTTTCTCCATCGTCCGGGGCCATTGGCCGCCCCGGTGAGAAATTTTGTCCGTGGTCCCTATCACCGGCTACTTACCTGGACTCTTAACTGGCGCTACGTGACCTTCAGTTTCTGGCTTCTGGTGCTTCTGGTGGTTCTTTCCCTCTTTTTCGGGGGGCGCATCAAATACACCTTTTTCCCCCGGGTAGAGGGGGACGATGTGGTCTGCCGTCTGACCATGCCTCCCGGCACTCCCATTGAGGAGACCCTTTCTGTGGCCCGGCAGATAGAGGCCGCCGGCCGGCGGGCAGTTAAAAGATTAGAAGAGGAGAAACACTGGTCGGGTAAAGGCTCCCTTCTTCGCTACAGCCTCCTTTACACCGGATTTCATCAGCAAAGGCACGGTCATAAGGCCGGGCTTCTTCAACAGGGATCCCATCTGGCCCAGATCACCCTGGAGCTTGTTCCCGGACAGGATCGGCCGGGGATAAGCTCTCAGGAGCTTGTCCGTCTCTGGCGTAAGGAGACCGGCCCGGTGCCGGGGGCCGAGAGCGTCGTCTTCCAGAGCCAGCTCTTTGGCCTGGGAAAGCCTGTAGAGGTGGCCCTTTCCCACCGCCGGGAGGCCGAATTACTCAAGACCGTGGAGGAGTTAAAGGCCCATCTTCGCTCCTTTCCCGGGGTTCACGATCTGGAAGACAGCTATGTTCCCGGTAAAGATGAGCTTCGTTTCCGTCTCAAACCCGGGGCCAGACAATTGGGGATCACCCTTCTGGATCTGGCCCGGGCCGTAAGAGGAGCCTTTTACGGGGTTGAGGCCATAAGATTCCAGCGAGGAGAGGATGAGGTTCAGGTCCTGGTTCGCTATCCGGAAGATGAGCGCCGCAGTCTCTTTTATCTTCAGAATATGCGCCTCATCCTGGCCGATGGTCGCCAGATTCCCCTGTCTGAGGTGGCCGAGATAGACCGCAGCCGGAGCTATGTCCAGCTTGATCGGCTCGACCGCCGGCGGGTGATCTACGTTCAGGCCGAAATAGACGAAAAGGTGACCAACGCCAAAGAACTGAGGGATCACCTCCTGCAAGATTATCTTCCTCGCCTAAAGAGAGAACATCCGGGGTTGATTTATTCTCTCGAAGGGGAGGGTAAAGAAGAGGCCGAGTCAACCCTGGAGGTCATCAGGGGGCTCCTGTTGGCCCTACTTCTTATTTATGTTCTTCTGGCAGTGCCCCTTAAGTCCTATCTACAGCCCTTTATCATCATGGTGGCCATTCCCTTTGGGATCGTGGGGGCCTTTTTGGGGCACATCATTATGGGCTACAACCTCTCTATTCTCAGCATGTTTGGGATTGTGGGGCTATCGGGAGTGGTGGTTAACGATGCCCTGGTGCTCCTTGACCGGATCCGCTGGTATCGGCAAAAGGGAGAGGAGGCCCTTGCGGCAGTGGTCAAGGCCTCTTCGGACCGCTTTCGCCCCGTGGTCCTCACCACTCTGACCACCTTTGCCGGCCTTATGCCCATGATCTTTGAAAAGAGCATCCAGGCCAGGGTTTTGATCCCCATGGCCATCAGCCTGGGCTTTGGAGTCCTGGTGGCCACGGCCATTACCCTGGTGCTGGTTCCCTGTTGTTATCTGATCCTTAACGACCTTGTGGGGAAGAGGCCTTCCCCCGGGCCGGGATCGAAGGTCGAGGGCTAACGCCAGGGAATCCCGAGTTTCTGGAAGAGCCTCTGGGGAAGCTCCTTTTTTAGTTTTTTCTCTATGGCCCTGGTGTTAAGAGACACCCTGGGGCCAGACAGAGAACCTTTGAGGTAGAGATCAAGCTCGGCCTCTCCTCTTTCGTTAAGGAGATATTTTCCCCCAGGGAGGCGGCGGGCGAACTTCTCGGCCAGAGGGGCAAAGAGTTTGATCTTAAGGGGCAGGTCGAGGCTTCCGTCAAGGCCGATAAATCCTTTGGCCTTTAGCGAAAGATAGTCGCTGGTAAGCAGGGCCTCGGTCTCTACCCGGCCCCGGCGGATTCTGACATTTCCCTTTATTTCTCTAAAGGAAAGGGTTCTCAGATCTTCAAGCCCCAGGGCCTGGGAGATGGCCAGGGTGACCAGGCTCTCTTTGAAGGCCCCGTGGAGAAGGCCGTAGTCTCCGTCGGCCGAAAGGCTTCTTTTGATGGAAGCCCATTCTGTTCCTCGGCCAGAGAAGACAAGACGGGAGCGAAATAGCCCTGTGATAGGAGGGCTGGGAATGGCCAGGGCCTGGGAGATAAAATCCCCCAGCTTAAGGTCGGAGACATCGATCTCTCCCTTATAGCCTAGCCGGGGGTCATTTAGGTCAAGCTGAATCCCTCCTTGAATAAGCCCCTGGGCCATCTTGGCCGAGAAATCCCGAACCTTGAGGGCTCCCCCCTTGAGGTGCCAGCTGGCCCTGAAATCTTCCAGGGCCAGCTTCTGGTAAAGAAGACGAGCTATTTCCACCTGGCCGGAGGCCTGAATGTCGGGAAAGGCTTCTTTCCTATCCGGGGCGGCCCCTGGGCCACTCCTTTTCCCTTTCGGAGATGATTTGGGGACCAGGGCCGCGGCCGCCAGAAGATGGTCAAGATTGAGGGTCTGGCTACTTAAGTCAAGGCGGAAAGTAGGGGAGGGGGCAAGATAGTCTTTGACCCATCCCTTAAGGTCTACTTCCTCTTGGGCCAGGTTGACCTTGGCCTGATAGTCAAGCCTCTGCTGATTAAACTGCCCCTGCCCCTTTATTGTGGGGGTTAGCTCTCCGTAGCGTAAGTTAAGGAGGAAGGAATAGTCTCCCTCATATTTGATGCTGGAGGGATCCTGGCCAAGACTAAGGGCTATGTTGATATCGGCCTGGCCGCGGGCGGTGGGCAGCTCATTCATCTGGTCTACCAAAAAGACCTGGGCGGACTCTACCTTTATGCGGTCAACCACCAGGGCCAGGGGAAGACCGGCCGCTTTTTCTCTGGCCTTCTCCGCCTTTTTGCCTTCCTGGGGGGCCTCCTTGAGAAAGGCCAGGGTTTCAAAATTAAAATGGCCCTTTTTATCCCGAACAAGCCTCACCTGGGGCTCAACCAGACGCACCTCGCCAATAACCAGTTTTTTCTGGAGGAGGGGAAGGAGGTGATAGCGGAGGACAAACTCCCTTATCCGGACAAAATCCTTCTGGCCATCGGCCTCCTTGAGGCGAAAGCCCTTTATCTGGATGCCGCTAAATAGCCCTACCTTGATCTCGTCAAGGCCTATCTGGCGGCCGGTGGCCTTTTCGGCCAGAGGGATGATCAAGTCTTTAAGACGCTCAGGGGTAAGGTAAAAGCGGACAAAAACCGAAAGCCCCACAAAGATCAGGGCCAGCAGGACCAACAGCCCGGCTCCGATCTTGACGATCTTCTTCATAGTCCCTCTCCTTCCTTATGGCTGAAAGCAGGATAGCTCTTTAGGGCGGAGTAGTCTACCGGGCTATCTTTTAAGGGGGATTACCTGACTTCGCTCCTCTTCGTTAAGGAAGGTGCTGTAGAGCTGGCGATAAGTGGGATTCTTTTGAAAGAGTTCCTCATGCCGGCCTTGAGCAATAATCTGCCCCTGGTCCAGGACGACGATTTTATCCGCTCCCTTTATGGTGGAGAGCCGGTGGGCGACGACAATAGTTGTCCGGCCGATCATCATCTTCTCCAGGGCCTTCTGGACCAACCTCTCTGAGACAGCATCCAGGGCACTGGTCGCCTCATCCAGGATGAGGATGGGAGGATTCTTGAGGATGGCCCTGGCGATGGCGATTCTCTGACGCTGTCCCCCGGAGAGGTTAAGCCCTCTTTCGCCAAGGAGGGTCTGGTATCCTTGGGGCAGGTTTTCTATAAACTCGTGGGCGTAAGCCATCTTGGCCGCCTCTATTATCTCCTCCAGGGAGGCCTCCGGCCGACCAAAGGCGATATTTTCGGCCACGGTATCGTTAAAGAGGATAACGTCTTGAGAGACGATGGCCATAAGGTTTCGGAGATCCCGGAGATCAAGCTCACGTAAGTCAAGGCCGTCAATAAGGATTCGCCCGGAGGTAGGATCAAAAAAGCGGGGGATAAGGTCCACCAGGGTGGATTTCCCGGCCCCACTAGGTCCGACAATGGCTACCACCTCTCCCTGACCTATGACCAGATCGACTTCCTTCAAAACCGGTTCGGAGCTACCTGGATAGGCGAAGGAAACCTTTTCAAAGCGAATCTCCCGGCGGAAGGAGTCAATGGGGTGCTGGCCGCTTTTTTCCTCCGGCAGGTAAAGGAGTTGATCCACCCGGTCTATGGCCGCCCGAATCTCCTGGATGTTGGTGTAAGAGCGAGCCAGGCGTTTGACCGGGGTAAAGACCATGAAGAGGGCAGTAAGAATGGAGAAGAAGTCTCCAGAAGTAATAACCCCTCTGACCACCAGGCTGCCTCCGTACCAGAGAACTAAGGCCACCCCCAGCCCCGTAAGACCATCGGCCAGGATCCTTGTCCCCTCCTTGAGCCTGGTCAGTCGGACCATCTCCCGGTAAAAACGCTTATTCTCCTGGGAGAAGATCCTCTCCCGCTGACTCTCCTGACCGAAGACCTTGATCACCTTTAGCCCTTGGATGGCCTCCGAGATTCGATGGGTGACATCGGCGATTTTCTCCTGGGCGCGATGGCGACGGCGATGGATACGCACTCCAAGTCGCCGGGCCATGTAGCCCACCAGGGGCAAAACAATAAAGGAAAGCAGGGCCAGGTCCCAGCGGCGCCACAGGGCCACCGCCGCCAGGGTGATCACCGTGGCCCCTTCGATCATGGTGGTCTGAAATATGGTTCCCAGGCTTGTCTCGATAAGGGAGACATCGGTTACCAGACGAGAGACGATTCTTCCAGAGGTCTCCTTTTGGAAGTAGCCCACCGGCAGGCGGATGAGGTGGTGATAGAGAAGGTTGCGGACATCGCGAACAAGACGGAGGCTGGCCACCCTCATGCAGTAGGACTGGACAAAGGCCGCCCCGGAACGCAAAAAGATAAGGGCTATTACCCCTACGGGAAGGAGGGCCAGGTATTGGTAGTTACGGGCCAGCAGGACTTTGTCCATGGCTGGCTTGACCAGCCATGCAATAGCCCCCTGAAGGGAGGAGGCCACAAAACTGAAGACAATGGCCAGAGAGACCAGCCACCAGTAAGGACGGGCCAGCTGCCATATCCGCCGCATATAGTGGGTGGTTGGCCTATTGTTCGGAGTGGATGAAGTCTTCAAAGCTTTTTCCCTGTTTGATCAAGGCAACAATTTTACGTATCCGGGCCAGTCTCTCCTCAGTGACCGGATGGGTGAGGAGAAGGCTGGGCTGATCCGTCCGGGGTAAGACGGCTCCCAAATAGAGCCAGGTTTCGGCGGCCTTTTCAAGGTTGAATCCCGCCTTGTAGGCATAATAAAGGCCAAAGAAATCCGCCTCTCTTTCCTGATCTCGGCTGAATTTAAGAAGGGCGAAGTTGGTTCCTACCTGGTAGATATCATGGGCTGTGGCCCCTCCCAGGGAACCCAACACCAGACCAAATAGATCCCTTAAGGTGACCAACCCTTGCCGTTTGGCGATGTGGCCGCGTTTAAGGTGGGCCAGCTCATGGCCCACCACCGCCGCCAGCTGGTCATCTTCTGGAAGGAGGCGACACAAGGCCGTGGTCACATAGATGACGTACTCCGGGGTGGCCCAGGCGTTTATCTCCTCACTGTCAACCACTTTAAAGTCGGCCGGCCTGGTGCGGATCATCTGGGGGCGGATGTCCAGTTCTTGACCATCGATCAGCTGTATCTTAAGGGGGCCTCTGGAGAGGCGAAGCCTTGAGGCCTGAGGGGAGATAACGGCCGGTGGCTTAAGGCCTGTCTTCCGGTAATAAGGGCTAGCATAGGTGACCAGATAGCCCTCATCCGGCAGGCTGGCTCCCTCAACCTGGGAAAGGGCCTCTTTTTCCTCCGGGGTGAGCCTGGCCAGGTTTATGGTTTTGACCCCCAGATAGGGATATTCCTTTCGGCCGTCGTCTATAGCCAGAAGAAGCCGATAAAGGACGTCGCCTACCCGGCGCTGGCAGCGGAGGTAATCTCGCCACTTATAGGTAAGAATGGCTACTTTGGCCTGGTAACGTTCTTTTTCGCTTACGGGGGGTCCGGTGACGGTGGCACAGGCAGAAAGGATAAGGACTAAGGAGATCCAGAAGGGGGCCAGGCGGTGCAGCATAAATCTATTCAACAACAAGGCTTAAGGCAGGTCAACAAGGAGTAATTTTAACCCCAAATTGACCATCTAATTTGGATTGACATTGATCGTTTTTCAATGATTAAAGTGAAAAATGGTGCTTTCCTCTCAACTTCGCAGATCAAACAATTGCCTGGATACCATAAAGGCGGTTTTAAATATTCTTCCTGAGGCCGCCTTTATACTTGACCTCCAGCTTCGGGTGGAGTGGCTTAACCCTTCGGCCCTTGCCTGGGCCGAAGGAAGCCCGGAGCCGGTGGGGCGCTCCCTGGGGGAATTTTTCCGGGATAAGAGGGCCTTTGAGGAATTCAAAGAGCTCCTCCTTAAGAGCAGAGAGCTTAAGGACTTCAAGACCACCTTTGCTCCCCCTGGTGGGCAGGAGCGTTTGGTGGCTATACGGGCTCTTTGTCTTTCAGAGAGGGTGGTCTTGCTGGTGAGGGATCTTTCCGTCCCCGATATCGATTGTCAACGTCTGGCCCAGCTGGAGAAGCTGGCCACCATGGGTCTTCTGGCCATGGCTATGGTCCATGATCTTAATACTCCTTTGGGGATTATTCTGGGGTATGTTCAGATGCTGGAGGAGGACCTGGCCAAAGATCCGGAGGCCCGAAAGATGCTTCAGGTCATCGAGACCCAGCTCCGTCACTGTCGGGAGCTCACCCATCGTCTCCTTTCTCTGGCCCGTCCCCATGAGGAAGGCTTTCAGGAGACAGACCTCAATCAAGTGGTGGAAGAGACCCTTGAACTTATGAAAGAGAGTTTTCGGGCCCGGGGAATTCGTCTGGTTAGCAGGTTGGCCAAGAATTTGCAGAAAATATGGGGTAGCCCGGAGAGGTTAAGGGAGGCCCTGATTAATCTTCTCACCAATGCCCAGGAGGCCATCGGCAAGGGAGGGGAGATCATCCTGACCACGGAAAATCAAGAGAATCAGGTGACATTGGCCGTGGCCGATACAGGGAGCGGTATTCCGGAAGACAAAAAAGGCTATCTTTTCCGACCCTTCTTCTCCTGCAAAGAAGGGGGGACAGGTTTGGGGCTCTTTATCGTCGATTCCATCCTTAGGGAGCATGGGGCAACCATTGAGGTCCAATCTCCCATAAGGGATCCCCACTGGGGGCCGGCGGGGCAAGGCACGGTCTTTATCATCCGCTTTCCGGCCAAAGCCTCCGTAAGGATGGAGCAAAAGCACAGCTAAGGAGGGACGCCATGGCCAAAATCCTCGTACTAGATGATGTCGAAGACGCAGTAGTTATGCTTAAAAAAATTTTAGAACGCAAAGGACACCAAATCTTTGGCTTCACCGATGAGGATGAGGCCATCTCCTTTGCCAAGGACAACCAGCTTGATCTGGCCATCCTGGACATCAAACTCCAGAAGATGAGTGGGGTTGAGGTCTTGAGGAAGCTTAAAGAGTATCAGCCCCAGATCAAAGTCATCATGCTCACCGGTTATCCAACGGTGGAATCCGCCCGGGAGTCGCTCAGTCTGGGAGCCAGTGAGTACTGCCTTAAGCCCATAGATAAAAATGAGCTGGAGACCAAGGTGGCCCAGGTCCTCAAGGGAGGCAAGGCGGAGATCAGGGTGGGTTAGTCTCCCCCCTCCGGTGGACAGGCAGGCGAATGTAAAAAACAGTCCGGATCCCTCTCTTTTTGAGCTCCTTGTCCGCCGGAGGGCTTTCCACTTTGATTTTTCCCCCGTGATCCTTGATAATTCCGAAGCTCACCGAGAGCCCCAGCCCGGTACCCTGTCCCACCTCCTTAGTGGTGAAGAAAGGGTCAAAAATCTTGTCTATTATCTCTGGCGGGATTCCTGGCCCGGTATCGGCCACAGTAATGAGAATCTCTTCTTCCTGGGGGTGGTAGGTAGTCTCAATCTCGATGCGACCGTTGTGACCAATGGCCTGGAAGGCGTTGGTTACCAGATTGACTAATACCTGCCGGATCTTTTCCTGGTCTCCCCTTATCCGGGGAAGGTCGGGGGCCAATTTGAGCTCAAGAGAGATTTGCTCAATGCTCAGGCTGTGAGAGAGGATGGAGGCCACCTCCTGCACGCAGAGGTTGATATCAACCTCCCCTTCACCACTTTTCCCCATGCGAGCAAAGCGGAGAAGGTCGCCCACGATGCGCCGACAGATTTTGGTCTGGCGTTCGATGATTCCAAGATACTCGCGGGCCTCTGGATTTTCTTCCAGATCTTCCTCCAAGATCTGGGTGTAACCCAGGATAATCCCTAAAGGCGTATTTATTTCATGGGCCACTCCGGCTGCCAGCTGACCGATGGAGGCCAGCTTCTCTGACTGGATGAGCTGCTGGGTCATTTCCCGGAATCTGGTCATGTCCTTGGCGATACCCTCGCACCCTACCAGGTTTCCTTTTTTATCCTTTATGGCACTGGCGGAGATCAGCACGTGGCAGATGGAACCATCCTTTCTTAAAAGCTGGGTCTCAAAGTCGGTGATGTGTCCTAGCTGGCATAGCTGGGTGTAGTAGATCTCCCAATCTTCAGCCTTGGCGATAACCCGCCAAAGGGGGGTGTTTACCAGTTCTTCTTCCTCGTAGCCTAACATGGCTGCCCCGGCCGGATTGATGTCGGTTATGTGGCCGTATTCGTTGCAGAAGTAAATCATGTCTTTGCTGTTCTCAAAAAGTCGGTGGAACTTTTGCTCTGAGAGGAGGAGTTCCTGGGTGCGTTCTTCGATTCTTCTTTCCAGCTCCATGTTAAATCGCCGGAGCCTTTCCACGGCTTGACGGATGTTTTGGTAGTAAAAGGTGGATACGGCCACAGCGATGAAGAAGATGGTGTTAAGGGCCCCGGTATAAGGGGCTATCTTTAGCCAGATTCCGTGAAGCTCCATAGAAAGAAGAATAAAACGGGCGGCGTGACCTGCGGCCCGCGAGATAGACAGACCCACCAGGGCCATGGAGAGCCAGAAGAGATAACGCCAGAGGATATCCGTAGGATCCTTCCTTACCAGGCGCCAGCTGTAGACGGAAGTCCAGAAGGCAAAAAACATCATTATCAGGGCCCCAATAAAGTCAACCAGATACAGGGGAAAGAGCGGCAGGCCAGATGTCATCTATTAAGCACCTCGGAAGTAAAAACTCCTCATGGCCAGAAAGAGGAAGATAATTTCTGGAATACAGAGAAAGTGGTCAAAACTTAAGAAGTAGTAAAGAATCTTGACCCAATTCCAGGGAGGGAGGAGTCGAGCCTCGAAGATGTTCTCTCCGTAGATGGCCTCATTGGGAATTTTAAGGGCCAGGGCGTGGACGGTGAAGGCGTCTATGTTCCAGAGGAGAAAGAAAATCAGCGACCACTTAAGATATTTCCAACCGGGTCTGTCCCCCGGAGGATGGCGGTAGAGAAGGTAAAGAAAATAGACAATGGCTGCTGTAAAGAGAACATGCCCCAGCATGTGGGCAATAAGGCCTTCTGGGGCCGGATGCACCTGGACAGCCCAGGCTGGCCGGGCCCAAAGGAGAAGAACAACTAAGGCCAGTCTCAACATGGGTGCCATTTTAGGGGGAAGATTTATTTTCGTCAATTTGGCCCTTTAAATATGGACATTTCTTCATAAGATGGACTGTTTTCTTTTGCTGGCAGGCAAATCGAATAAAAGGGATTATAATCAAGGTTCTTGGGAAGAAAGTCTTAAGGGTTTATAAAAAGTTTTATGAATTCCAACAAGAAAAGGGCTTTTAAGAAAGAGGGGGCCGATCAGCCCCTGGTGGTAATCATTGACGACGATCAAGATTTTGCCCGCCTTCTGGAACGGGTCATCAAAAGGGGGGTTTCTTGCCGAACAAAGGCCTTTACCGACGGCCGTTCGGCCATTGGCTTTATCAAGCGAGAGGCCCCGGAGGTGGTGGTCACCGATGTCCGTCTGCCGGACATAGACGGGTTTGCCATTCTGGAGGCTACCAAAAAGAGCAGCCCCCTTTCGACCATTATCCTCATTACCGGATACGGCACGATAGAGATGGCCGTTGAGGCCCTTAAACAGGGGGCCTATGACTTTATCCCCAAACCCTTTGACAATGATCGGGTGATTCACGCCGTTGAAAAGGCCCTGGAACGAACCCATCTTCTCCGGGAAAACGTCCACCTAAAAAGTTGTCTCCGCTCCTTTTCCCAGGGAGACTTTATCGGTCGTTCTCCCCGCCTTCGCCGAGTAATCTCCCTTATCGAGAAGATTGCTCCCACTGATGTAACGGTGCTTATCCGTGGCGAATCTGGAACCGGCAAGGAGTTGGCCGCCCGAGCCATTCATCGCCTCAGCCCCCGGGCCGAACGGGATCTCATTGTCGTTAACTGTCCGGCAGTGCCCGAACATATTTTGGAAAGCGAGCTCTTTGGTTACCGTAAAGGGGCCTTTACCGGGGCCACGCGGGATAAGAAAGGGCTTTTTGAAATGGCCCATGGTTCTACCATTCTTCTGGATGAGATCGGCGACATCTCTCCCACCCTTCAGACCAAGCTTCTTCGGGTTCTTCAAGAAAAGGAGATTCATCCCTTGGGAGCCACCAAGCCCATCAAAGTGGATGTCCGGGTTCTGGCCTCCACTAACCAGGATCTAGAGGCCAAAATCAAACAGGGACTTTTTCGGGAGGATCTCTTTTATCGCCTCAACGTGGTTACCATCCAGATGCCCTCCTTGGCCGAGATATCCGAAGACATTCCCCTTTTGGCCCGCCACTTTCTGGAGATCTTTGGTCGAGAGTATGGCCGCGAGGAGCTGGAGTTCAGCCCTGAGGCCCTTAAGTACCTTTTAAGCCGTCCTTGGCCAGGCAATGTCCGGGAACTCCAGAACGTTATCCGGCGAGCCGTTCTCCTCACCCAGGCGAACGTCATCACTCCTGCTGATCTGGATCCCGAAAGTGAGCCCCCCCTGGAAGATCAGGCCGGAGGCCTTCTCCCTTACCATGAGGCCAAGGCCCGGGTAATGGAGAGATTTGTTCGCGACTATGTTCGCCAGGCCTTAGAACTTGCCGGTGGCAATGTTTCTAAGGCGGCCCGGCTGGCCGGTTTAAGGCGGCAGGTCTTCCAGAGGCTTATGCGTCAGGGTGCCACATAAATGTGGCACCTGCCACCTAAGTGTGGCAGTGAAAATTTTCTCTAAGACAGCCTCTCACCCCTGTTAGCTCCAAAATTCTCCAACTTCCGTTTTTCGGCCCTTGGCATCCATCTTGAAGGAATATCTGGCAAAAAAATCAAGGGGGTGCTTCAAAATGGAGTTTAGGGACAGTCAGAGCACAATTATCAGGCTTTTTCTCTATCGGCGCTGTCTGGAGGAGCTTTTACGTAAGGGACGTCGGGTCATCTCCTCCCAGGCCATGGCCCATTATTGTGGGGTCAATCCGGCCCAGCTGCGAAAGGATCTTTCCTTCTTCGGTCGCTTCGGTGTCCGGGGGGTGGGTTATAACGTGCCCCAGCTTCTGGAGGAGATTAAAAACATCCTCGGGCTCAATCAAAAAAGACGCATTGCTTTGGTGGGTTTTAACCCCCTGGGAGAGACGGTGATGCGTTATTTTATCGAGCCCCGGGAGGAATATGAGCTGACCGCGGTCTTTGATTATGATTCGCAGAAGGTGGGGCAGGTGGTAAAAGAGGGGCTTCAGGTCGAGGCCATAGAATCCCTGCCCCAAAGAGTGCACGAAGGGGAGATAGAGATCGGAGTTATCTGTACCGAAAGAGAACTCGCCGAACAGGCAGTGGGGGATCTGGCTGAGGCTGGTGTTCGGGGAATACTCAACTTTTCTCCGGTGAGGCTCAACTGCCTGCCACACGTGATTGTTCAGAATGTTGACTTTACGATTTTGCTAGACACCTTAACCTATTCCATGTCAGAAAAAGGAAGAAGAAAAACTGGTCGAAGGCAGTATAACAAGGTCAAACAGATTGTGGCCGCTGTTCTCTGAACGGTGGCCTCAGGTCAAGGAGGGGGAGATGGACGCAGAACTATCCAGCAAACGGGCGGAGGTCTATCGCTTTCTGGCCAGGGCCCTTCATGATGAACCGGCAAAGGATTTTCTCCTTCGTCTGGCCGAACCAGGTTTTACCAAGGGGGTCGAGGGCCTAAAGTCCCAGGCCCCCTTGGTGGATCTGACTGTCGGGCTGGCCAAGGTGGCAGACTACCTTCAAAAAGAGGGGCCGGAGGAGGTCTACAAAAAACTCAGGTTCGAATACGCCGATCTTTTCCTCAATGCAGGCCCCAATCCGGTCTTCCCCTATGAGTCAGTCTATCTAAACCGAGAACCGGTGGTTATCCGGGGGGCCGTGGCTCAGGTAAGACAGGCCTATCGAGCCTTTGATGTCAAGAAGGATCCGGCCTACTACGAGCTGGATGACCACATTGCCGTAGAGTTGGATTTTCTGGCCTATCTTCTGGACAAGGCCGGCCAGGGAGACGAGGCGGCCTTTAAAGGCCATATTGAGTTTCTGCGTCAGCATCTCCTTAACTGGGTGGTGGAGTTTGTGGCTGTTCTTTCTGGAGCCGCTCAGAGTCCCTATTACCAGGGGCTGGCCGAGCTTTTGATGTCCTTTCTGTTCCAGGAGCGGATGTATCTTTTTAATGTCGAATCCGGGACCAGTCCCAATCAGCCTTACCTGGAGACCTTGAATCTAATGGTCCCCATTCTCAAGGAATTGGGGCTTTCTGGTTACTCAACCCTCAGTCCGGGGGCCCTTCCGGAAGAGGGGCTAAAGACCTACCCTACCCATTGCTACATATGTCTGGGGCTCTGTGGCCAGACGGTACGGGTTAAAGATGGTATCATCCAGGGAATCACAGGTCTGGCCGGTGATCCTAAAGGTGGCGGTCGTCTCTGTATTAAGGGAGGAAACGCCCATCTTCAGGCCTACAGTGCCTACCGTCTTAAGACACCCCTTATCAAGGAAGAGGGCCGTTTCCGCAAGGCCAGCTGGGATGAGGCCCTAGATTATGTTGCCCGGAGGCTAAAAGAGCTTGATCCAGCTACGGTGGGCTACCACCGGGGCAATGATTACAATGCCTGGCTCCATGAGGCGGTCATGGCCGCCTATGGTTGCCCCCACAAGGTCACCCATCGGGTAATGTGCGATAACCCCATCCGGATGGCCAATGAATATAACCTGAACGACAAACGCCCCTGGATTGACTACCGACAGAGCGACTTTGTCATCCTTTTTGGTATCAACGAATTTGCCACCTCTGGAGGGCAGCGCAAACTGGGGCTTCTTAAAGAGGCCCTTAAAAGAGGCTGTAAGCTGGTGGCCGTTGACCCCCGTCGCAGCGAGACGGCGGCCGCAGCTACCGAGTGGATCCCCATAAAGCCGGCTACTGACGGGGCCTTGGCCCTGGCCATGTGCTATGTGATTGTCAAAAATGAACTTTATGATCGGGAGTTTGTAGAGAACTGGACTTATGGCTTTGAGGACTTTAAGCGCCGCCTTTTAGGCGAGGAGGATGGTCAGCCCCGGAGTCCGGAGTGGGCGGAGAAGATCTGTGGCGTTCCGGCCTTAACCATTGAGCGCCTGGGCCTTGAGTTCGGCTATGCCGATCATCCGGCCGCCCTGTGCTGGACCGGCGTCTCTCAGAGCCCTAACGCCTTCTACGCTACCATGGCCATTATGGCCCTAAACGGCCTAAAGGGCACCTTTGATGCCCCCGGGGGGCCCAGCCTTCCCTTCAAACGCAAGCTCTCAAGCCCCTGGGGTGAAGGACAGCCCAAGCCTCCTAATAATGCCCCCAAGGTGAAGCTTAATGAGGGCCGGATATGGAGTGGCTGGTGGCCGGCCTACCTGGAAGAGCAAGTGGATCAGGGGAAGATAAAGGCTCTGGTCTGCTATTTTGGTGATCCCGTCCTTTCCTGCGGCAACGAAGATTCCATCGTTCGGGCCATCAAAAAGATGGACTTCCGGGTAGCTATTGACATCTTTATGAGCAATACGGCTAGCCTCTCGGATGTGGTTTTGCCTGATTGTACCTATCTTGAGCAGAGTCGGGTGGTGCCTGACTGGACTTACGAGGCCTTTATCAGCCTCTTTCAGCGGGTGATTGACCCTCTCTATGATTCTCGTCCTATCTGGTGGATTTTTACCGAGCTTGCCAGGCGGCTTGGCCTGGGTGAATACTTCCCCTGGAAAGATGAAGAAGAGTTTATTCGTAATCAATTAAGGGGGCTTCCGGTCACCCTTGAGGAGCTCAAAAAGAGGGGCTACTACATCACTGACCCTCACGAATACTTTAAGTACAAAAAGTGGGGGAGCCTTAATCCCCCAGAGGGCTACGGCTCTTCGGGCAAGACCCCCACGGGAAAGTATAACTTCAAGCATCCGGTAGCCGAGAAAAAGGGCATAGACCCTCTGCCAGACTACAAAGAGCCCTGGGAAGACTGGCCGGATCTTAAACCCGACGAGGAATACCCCCTCATTCTCGGTTACTTCCGGGTTCTGGAGCATGAGCATTGCGGAACCATGAACAATATCCAGCTTATGAAACAGCGGGGGAGCAATCCCCTGTGGATCAACGTTATTGACGCCAAACTAAGGGGCCTAAAAGATGGCGATCAGGTGGTGGTTAAGAGCCCCTGGGGGCAGTTTGAGACTCGAGTTCGCGTTACCTGGAATATTCGCCAGGGGGTGGTGGCCGCTGCTGGCGGATTCGGACACTGGCGGGGGCTTGAGGCTGATCCAAAATATCCCCGCTTCTGGGGAACGGGAACGACCAAGGTTATGAAGCCGGCCTGCAGTTGTCTTTATAGTGGTACACCGCCCTTGAAATTCAACAAAGTTCAGGTGATAAAAAAAGAAGGCTCTTAGGGGACTTCTTAGCAAAGATTCCTTAAGAAGGAGGGGCCAGTAAGGCCCCTCCTTCTATCTTGGGTGGTTGATATTCATGGAAGCCAGAAGAGAGACCTACTTTCAGCTTTTTCGGGAGATCGTCAAGACCATCTCCGCCACCCTGGATGTGGACAAGGTTCTCGAACTCCTGGTGGAGAGGGTCCCCCAGGCTATGGGCCTTGACGGGGCCATGGTCTGCCTTCTGGATGAGACGGGAGACCACCTTGTCCCCCGGGCTTTCTCTGGCCTTGAGAGCCGTCCAGACAAGGATTGGGCCACTCTGGATGATCACCTCCTGGACGAGGTTCTGGAGGGAAATCCGCTCCTTATCAGCGACTCCGATGAGGAATCTCGGCCGGCCTTTCGGGAGATCTTTGTCCGGGAGGGGATAAGATCCTTTCTCACTGTGCCGGTCATCTCAAGGGGCCAAACCATCGGGCTGATGAGTCTTTTCTCCCGCAAACCCCGGCAGATTTCCTCAGAAGATGTGGATTTTCTTAAAGTCCTGGCTGAGCAGTGCGGGATCATCATCGAAAACGCCTGTCTTTATCGTCATCAGCTCCGTCAGGTCAAATACTTCAAGACCCTTAATGAGATTGGCAAGGCCTTAAACTCCACCCTTTCTTTTCGGGAGATCCTCGATCTTATTGTGACCAAGCTCCCTCAGGTAATGGGCCTAAAGGGATGCACCATTCGACTTCTTGACCCTCACGGAGGACACCTTGAACTGGTGGCCGCCTCGGGGCTCTCTGAGGAGTATCTTTCTCGAGGTTCTATTGACGACGAAAGGGCTATTCACCAGGCACTGGCTGGCCGGCCAGTAGCCATCTACGATGCCACCAGGGACCCCCGCATTCGCTATCCGGAGGCCGCCCGCAAAGAAGGAGTGGCCAGTATTCTGGCCGTGCCCATTTTGGTGGAGGGAGAGATACTGGGAGTTTTGAGGCTCCTTACGGCCGAGCCCCGGAGTTTTACGGAGAGTGAGGTCAATTTCGCTGTGGCCGTGGCCGAACAGGGAGGTATTGCCCTGAAGAAGGCCCAGGCCTATGAGAAAATCAATCACCTTCTGAAGACCCTCGAACGTCAAGAAAGGTTTCTTAAAAATATCATCGATAGCCTCCATGCCGGCCTGGTGGTTATTGATCCTGAGGGGCAGATCGTTATGGCCAATAAGGTCTTTCTGGAAAACTACAACCTTACCGATGGCCAGGTCTCAGGCCGTCCCTGCTATGAAGTTATTTCCTTCTGTAATGAAGAAGCCTGCCCCACCAGAGAGGTGGAGGCCACCAGGGCCCCGGCCACCAGGGTTATTGAGATCTCCCGGGGAGATGGGAAGCAATATCTTGAGGTGGTTACCTCTCCGGTGCTTGATTCTTCAGGCCGAATCGAATTCTTCATTGAGGTTGTCAGAGATATAACGGCCCAGAAGCTTTTAGAAAAAGAGACCATGGAGCGAGAACGCCTCCAGGGAGTAGTGGAGATGGCCCGGGCCGTGGCCCATGAACTGAACACCCCTATGTTTGTGGCCATTGGGGCTGCAGAGCTTCTCCTGGACGAGATACCCGAACAGGAGGCCTCCATGCGGGAGGAGGTAGAACTAATTCTGCGCAATCTTAAGCGCATGAGCCTTCTGACCAAAAAGATGACCCAGATTACCCGCTATCAGGCTAAAGACTACGTAGGAGACATTAAAATCGTGGACATAGAAGAAGCCGCTCGCTAGGGGGAAGCCATGGCCAGTAAGGTTTACTTTGTTGATCTGAGGGCCAACCCACGTCTGAATCTTTTGGATAAAACCGCCCTCCTTCTGGAGAAGCTGGGGATAAGGGAGGTCATAAGGCCCTCCCGCCAGGTAGGAATAAAGATTCACTTCGGTGAGCGAGGCAACTTGGCCTTTATTCGTCCGCAATATGTCCGGCGGGTGGTAGATCTTCTTAAGGAATTGGGAGCCAGCCCCTTTCTTACCGACACCAATACTCTTTACAAAGGAAGCCGTTCTGATGCCGTCGTTCATCTGGAGACGGCTATAGAAAACGGCTTTGATTTTGCCGTGGTTCGGGCCCCGATAATCATTGCCGATGGCCTTCTGGGGGACAACTTTGTCCGCCTGGAGGTGGATTTTCCTCTGCTCAAGGAGCTCTTCATTGCTCAGGCCATTTACCGGGCCGATGCCTTGGTGGTCATGAGTCATGTCAAAGGCCATGAGCTTTCAGGTTTTGGGGGAGCTATCAAAAACCTGGGAATGGGATGTGCGGCCCGCAAGGGAAAGCTGGCCCAGCATTCTACCATTGCCCCCAAAGTCAACAAAAAAAAGTGTGTGTTCTGCAAGACCTGTCTGGAATACTGTCCTTCCGGGGCCATTGCCCCCGGCCCAACAGGCAAGAGGATGGTGATCGAGCCTCAAAAATGCATTGGCTGTGGTGAGTGTATCGCCATTTGTCCTTCCGGGGCCATCCAGGTTCAGTGGAACGAGGTGGGGCCTGTCTTTCTTAAGAAGCTGGCAGAATATGCCAAGGGAGCCCTCTGGGGCAAGGCTGACCGGGCCCTTTTTCTTAATTTTATCATGAACGTCTCCCCGGCCTGTGACTGCTACCACTTTAACGACTATCCCTTTGTTCGGGATATAGGTATTTTGGCCTCGCGAGACCCGGTAGCCATTGATCAGGCATCAGTTGATCTCATCAATCAGGAGATGGCCCTCCCGGGCTCGGCCCTCACCAGGAATGTCTCCCCAGGAGAGGACAAACTGCGCGGGCTTTACCCCAAAGTGGATTGGGAGATTCAACTGGATCATGCCGAGGAAATCGGTCTTGGAAGTCGTCAATATCAGCTGGAAAGGCTCTGAGATTTTAACTGAAAAAGAGTCTTACTTGACAGAGAGAAGGATATTTTCTACTTCTAGCCAACGATAATTGTTTGTTCGAGGCACTTGATGACCAGAGAAAAAAACGATGGTCCCCAGGGGCGTCCGGAGTTTCAGATCTTTAAAGACTATATTCGAAAAAAGGGGCTTCGATACACCCCAGAAAGGGAGATAATCCTCCGGGAGATTGTAAATACCGGAGATCACTTTGATGTTGATGAACTTTACCTGCGTCTGCGCAACAAGGGTGAGCGTCTTTCCAAGGCCTCCATATACCGAACCATTCCTCTCCTCATAGACTGTGGTCTTATTCAAGAGGTCTATTACGAAGACGGTCACATGCACTATGAGTTCATCTATGGCCATGAGCACCATTGTCATCTTCGTTGTCTGGAATGCCGTCGGATAGATGAATTTGTTGAGCCCTCTCTCAAGAAGATTGAGGATCGTCTGGCCAGAAAATTCGGTTATCGGGTTGTCGGTCACAAGTTAGAGGTTTACGGTTATTGCCCCGAGTGTCGCAAGAAGCTCAATCTGCGTTAGGAATGGCTTATGGCTTGTCGTCTGGATGATCTCCGTACCGGTCAGCGGGGTCGGATTCTAAAGATTCTTGGTAGCGGTCCCTTTAAAATGCGTCTTATGGAGATGGGCTTTATCCCCGGGGCTGAGGTAGAGGTGGTTCGTTATGCGCCGCTTAAGGATCCGGTGGACTATCTCATTAAAGGCTATCACGTCAGCCTCCGCCATGAGGAGGCGGAGAAGATCCTCGTTGATCCCCTCTAGAGTTTCTCCATGAAGAAGATCACCCTGGCCCTCATCGGCAACCCCAATGCCGGAAAGACAACCATCTTCAACAACCTCACTGGTGCCCGCCAGAAGGTGGGCAACTGGCCGGGAGTTACTGTAGAGAAAAAGGAAGGCCGCTTACGTCGCGGGGACTATGAGATTCGGGTGGTGGATCTCCCGGGAATTTATTCTCTTACGGCCTATTCCGTTGAGGAAGTTATCGCTCGGGACTTTATCCTTGAGGACCGGCCGGATGTGGTGGTTGATGTCATCGATGCCTCTAACCTGGAGCGCAATCTGTATCTGGCCGTTCAGCTTCTCGAGCTCGAGGCTCCTTTGGTTTTTGCTATGAACATGGTTGATCTGGCCGAGGCCAGGGGGATGAAGATCGACTTTGATCAACTCTCGGTTCTCCTGGGGGTACCCATTGTCAAGACGGTGGGCACCAAGGCCGTAGGAATGGAAGAGCTTATCTCTACGGCCATCTCGGTGGCCGAAGGTAAAGAGCCCCGGCTTCGCCGTGTCCATATAAATTATGGTCCAGAGCTGGAGAAAGAAATTGCCCGTCTTTCAAAAATCCTCTCTCAAAGCCCTCTTGGGCAGAAGTATCCCTCGCGCTGGCTGGCAGTAAAGCTCCTTGAGGCCGACCAGGATATCGTCGCCAAGGTGGTTCAGGAGGCCGGAGGCCAGGAGATAGTCACCCAGGCCGAGGCCTCTAGAGAAAGAATCCAGACCCTTCTTGAAGAGAGCCCCGAGGCTCTGATCGCTGAGGCCCGCTATGGCTTTATCGCCGGGGCCTTAAGAGAGACCATGAGGCTTACTCCCCAGGCTCGAGTAAGCCTCTCTGATCGTATTGATCAAGTAGTCACCAACCGGCTCTTCGGTTTTCCTATCTTTTTTGCCTTCATGTACCTTCTTTTTTATCTCACCTTTCGTCTGGGGGAGGTTCCTGTTTCCTGGATTGAGGCCGGGGTGGAGTGGCTGGGGGCCCAGATAAGTGCCCACATGGCTCCCAGTCTTCTGCGGGATCTTTTGGTCGAGGGCATTGTGGCTGGTGTGGGAGGGGTGATCGTCTTCTTACCCAATATTCTCCTTCTCTTTCTGGGGATAAGCCTCCTTGAGGATACCGGCTATATGGCCCGGGCGGCCTTTATTATGGATCGAGTCATGCACACTCTGGGGCTCCATGGCAAGTCATTTATCCCTTTGCTTATGGGCTTTGGTTGTAATGTCCCGGCCCTTATGGCTACCCGGACTCTTGAATCGCGCAAGGACAGGCTTCTTACTATTCTCATCAACCCTCTGATGAGTTGTTCGGCCAGGTTGCCTGTCTATATCCTCTTTGCCGGGACTTTTTTCCCGGGTCGGGAAGGGAATGTTATCTTTGCTATTTATCTCCTGGGGATTGTTCTGGCCGTCCTGATGGGACAGCTCTTTAGTAAAACCATCTTCAGGGGTGAGGCGGCCCCCTTTGTCCTGGAGCTCCCCCCCTATCGCCTGCCGACCTTAAAGAGCATTATCATCCATATGTGGGACAAGACCAAGGTTTATCTCCAGAAAATGGGGGGAGTGGTTCTGGCCTTTTCGGTGATTCTCTGGGCCCTGACAGTATTTCCTCGGGTAGATGGTCACTCCCCTCCCATAGAGGAGAGCTATATCGGGCGAGCCGGCCGGGCCATTGAGCCCTTTATCGCCCCCTTAGGCTTTAATTGGCAGATGGGAGTCTCCCTGCTCACCGGCTTTGTGGCCAAGGAGGTGGTCGTCTCCTCCATGGGGGTTCTCTACCAGGTAGATGAAGTTGAAGGGGAGGAGGGCTTTAGCACCCTATCTCAAGCCTTAAAGAACAGTGGAATCACCCCCCTTACGGCCTTTGCCTTTATGGCCTTTGTGCTTATCTATGTCCCCTGTATTGTCAGTGTAGTGACTATCTGGCGAGAGACGGGGTCAATCGGCTGGACCCTGTTTGCCATCGGCTATCTGGTAAGTCTGGCCTGGATTGTGGCCTTTGTTATCCGTCAGGTAGGCCTGATCCTGGGTCTTTCCTGATCCGGTTCCCTCTAACCCTTCTTTCTGCTAAGAGTAAAGATCATGGAGGAGTGGGGTTCCCTTCTTTCTTCAGGCAAGGGGGTGAGGATTTTTTTGCGTATCAACCCTCAGAAGATCTATTGGCTTCGATTCATTCTCGAAGGCTATGGTCACCTGGGTCTGGTGCGCACCAGGGATGTTCACCGGGGGGAGGTGGAGATCCTGGTCAGTCGGGATACCTATTGGCAAGTGATGGAGATTATCTCTGGCCTGGCCTCTCAACTCCATCTCAAGGAGGCTCCATGAGGCGGACGGTAGCCCTTTTTTTGCTTTTTTTGATCTGGCCAGCGGCAGTTCTGGCCAGCCCTTTAAGCCTTGAGGATTGTCTCCGTCTGGCCCTAAAACGACATCCCAGGCTCAAAGTAGCCAAAGAGACCGTTTTTGAGGCCAGATTCCGGGAGAAGGTCGCCTTAAAGGATTTTTTGCCCCGTCTCTCCACCACCTATACCTACAGCCACTATCGGGATCGAAACACCGTGGTCATCCTCAACCGGGATATTCCCATCTCCTCTCAGGATACCTACCAGTGGCAGGTGGTCCTTAATCAGCCCGTTTTCCACGGCTTAGCCCTTTGGGCCAGGCACCGTTTGGCGGCCCTGGAGGTGGATATATCCCGGGCCGAGGAACTTCGGGCCCGCCAGGAGCTTGTTTACGCCGTAAAAGAGGCCTATTTCCACCTTTTGGAGGCCCGGCGACGCCTGGAAGAGGTCTCCCTGGCGGTCAAACGCCTTAAAGCCCACTTTGACGACGCTGAGGCCTTTTACTCCCAAGGGCTAATCAACCGGGCCGATCTTCTTCAGGCCAAGGTGGCCTATATGGAGGGAAGACACGGGCTTGTCCGGGCCCAAAATGCCGTCCGTCTGGCCCGGGCCAGGCTCAATATTCTTCTCCAAGAAGACATCAATCATCCTTTGGAGATAGTCGACTCCCTAGATCAGCCCGTCATATTTCCATCTTTTAAAGAGGCCCTTCAAAGGGCCCAGAAGAGGCGTCCGGAAGTTGTTTCTGCTTCGTTGGCCCTGGAGAAGGCCCGTCAGGGCGTTAGGCTGGCTAAGAGCGCCTATTATCCTTGGGTAGATTTGGTGGCTACCTATCAGCGTCAGGGAAACTCGCCAGATCTGGAACGCAACCCTTATGGGCTCACAGAAAACGTCATCTTTATGGCCGAGGTTCGCTGGAGTCTTTTTGAGTGGGGCAAGACGGGTGACGAGGTCGCGGCGGCCCTGGCCAGACTAAGGAAGGCCGAGGCCTTGAGGAAGGAGATCCTCGACCAGATAGCCCTTGAGGTCAAGGCGGCCTATTTGGGGCTGGAAGAGGCCCGGGAGAGGTTAAAGGTTACCAGGGCCGCTCTGGAGCAGGCCGAGGAGAACTTTCGACTCCACCGGGAGCGGTATCGAGAACAGCTGGCCTCCAGTACCGAGGTGCTTGATGCCGAACACCTTCTCTTTAAGGCCAGGATAAATCACCTAACTGCCCTGGTTGAACTTCATTTGGCCCGGGCTCGCCTTTCGCTGGCCATGGGAAGTGGTTATCCGCCTCAGGTTGAATCTGGGCCCGCGATAGAATAAGTTTTAACTATGTTTACTGATCTGGAGATGAAAAGACAGGAGGCTCCCTCGGTGGCCCAGAGGCGGGTCTTTATCCGGACCTTTGGTTGCCAGATGAACGAATACGACTCCAGGCGCATGTTGGAGTCCCTAAGGCCCGAATACACGCCGGTCTCTGCCCCTGAGGATGCGGATCTCATTATCCTCAATACCTGTAGTGTTCGGGAAAAGGCCGAGGTTAAGGTTTATAGTCTGGCTGGTCGTCTCAAGCATCTCAAACGGCGACGTCCGGATTTGATTATCGCTGTCTGTGGTTGTGTGGCCCAGCAGGAGGGTCAACGTCTGGTGGAACGGATGCCCCACATAGACATTGTCCTGGGCCCCCAGGGGATCTATCGCCTTCGAGAGGCCCTGGCCAAGGTCCGGGCCGGCGAGGGGCCGGTAGTGGATACAGATATTCGGGATGATTTCTGTCTTCCTTCGGCGCTCTCTCCAGAGGTCAAGGCCGTCAAGGCCTTTGTGACTATCATGCAGGGGTGCAACAATTATTGTTCCTATTGCGTGGTTCCCTATGTCAGGGGGCCAGAGATCAGTCGCCGGCCAGGCGAGATTTTGGCGGAGATAAGGGCTCTTGTATCTCAGGGGGTGAGGGAGGTTACCCTTCTGGGGCAGAACGTTAACTCCTATGGTAAAAGGCAGCCCGGGTTCCCCACTTTTGCGCAACTTCTGGAGCGGGTAGCCCAGATTGATGGACTGTGGCGGCTCAGATTCACCACTAGCCATCCCAAAGATCTTTCCCCGGAACTCATGCGGGCCTTTGTAGAGATTCCCATTCTTTGTGAGCATCTTCACTTGCCGGTTCAATCAGGCTCTGATCGTATCCTGGCGGCCATGAACCGTGGCTACCGACGGGAAGATTATCTCAAGAAGGTGGAGCGTTTGCGGGAGTTGGTTCCAGAGATAGCCCTGACTACAGATATCATCGTGGGTTTTCCGGGTGAAAGAGAGGAGGATTTTCAAGCTACCCTTGATCTTCTTAAAGAAGTAGAATTTGACGAAATATTCTCCTTTAAGTATTCAGATCGCCCTTTTGCCCGGGCTCGGTCCTTTCCTGATAAGGTCCCTGAAGAGGTTAAAGAAGAGCGTTTAGCTACCGTCCACAACCTGCAGCTGGAGATAAGTCGCCGGCGTTATCGACGTCTTGTAGGGCAGGAGGTAGAGGTGCTGGTGGAAGGCCGGGGCAAAAGCGATCCCCGTCAGTGGACAGGGCGAACCAGACAGAACACGGTAGTGAATTTTTATGGTGGCCAGGACCTTACCGGAAAGCTGGTTAAGGTTCTGGTAGAGGAGGCCTGCCAGCATTCGGTGAGAGGCCGTCTGGTGGGAACTCTCCATTGACTCCGGTTGTGCCGGGGTAAGGAGGCAAAGATGATCAGAATGGAGATTCAGACCATCGCCCTTGACCCTATCTCTAACACCCCCATTATGATTTTGCGGGAAAAGGGAGGCGAGAGAACCCTTCCCATCTGGATCGGTCTGCTGGAGGCCACGGCTATTGCCACCCAGATAGAAAAGATCGAATTCTCCCGTCCCATGACCCACGATCTCCTGAAAAATATCCTCGATAATCTGGGAATAAAAGTTCCCCGAGTGGAGGTCTGTGACCTTAAAGACAATACCTATTATGCCCTGATCACCCTTGATCTGGATGGGCGGGAGATGCAGATAGACGCCAGGCCCAGTGATGCCATTGCTCTGGCCCTTCGCACTGGGGCCGAGATTTATGTCCACGAAGAGGTTCTTCTTAAGAGTCGCCAGGCCGAAGGGCAGAAGGCCGAGGCTCAGAGCAAAGAGGGCGATAAGTGGTCAGAGGTTTTGGAATCCCTTGATCCGGAGATCTTCAGCAAGTACAAAATGTAGCCTATGTTTGATCTGCACTGTCATTCTATCTTTAGCGACGGGGAGCTGATTCCTTCGGAGCTGGTTCGCCGACTGGAAGTAATGAACTATGAGGCCGTAGCCATTACGGATCATGCCGATGCCTCAAACCTTGACTTTATCATTCCCAGGTTGGTCAGGGTGGCCGAGGAAATAAATCGCGCCAGCCGGACTAAACTTATCCCCGGAATAGAGATTACCCATGTGGCCCCAGAACTCATTTCTTCTTTAGTGGCCCGGGCCCGGGAGCTGGGGGCCAGGGTCGTCGTTGTCCACGGAGAGACTATCGTTGAGCCAGTGGCCCCAGGGACCAATCGGGCCGGAATTTTGGCCGGAGCCGATATCCTGGCCCATCCTGGTCTTATCAGCGAAGAGGACGTCCGGCTGGCGGCAGAAAAGGGAGTCTTTTTGGAGCTTTCCGGCCGCCGGGGCCATTGCCTTACTAACGGCCATGTGGCCGCCCTGGCCAAACAACTAGGGGCTTCCCTGATTGTTAACTCTGACGGTCATGCCCCTGATGACTTTCTTTCACCTGAAAGGGCCCGTCAGGTGGCCCTTGGGGCTGGTCTCCGGGAGGAAGAGGTCTCTCGTCTCTTCTCTCAGGCCAGGGATCACTTTTTGATTTCTGGATAGATTTGCTCTGGGGGGCTTTTTGATCTGCGTCTCCATTCTTGAAGAAGATATAAACAGGGCCCTTTCCCGGGCTGCTTCAGCGGCCCAGATGGCCGATGTGGTAGAGATTCGACTGGACGGTCTCTCTGATCCTGCCCCTGAGGCCTTCCTTGAGACCATCTCAACTCCCCTTCTCTTTACCTTAAGGCCGGAGCGGGAAGGAGGCCGCTATCGGGGCCCGGAGAAAGATCGGCTGGCTATTTTGGCCCAGACTCTGGGACGGGCGGCCTATGTGGATCTGGAGCATGATGTTTCCACCTCTTTTTGGGAGGACTTTCTCTCCCGGCGGGAAGGGACCAAGCTTATTGCCTCCTGCCATTATTTTTCAGAGACCCCTTCGGAGGCTGTTTTAAGACAGAAGGTCATGGATCTCAAAAATACCGGGGCTGATCTGGGCAAGTTAGTTACCTACGCTCAGGCGCCAGAGGATAATCTGCGCGTTCTCTCCCTCCCCCTCTGGGCCCGCAGGGAACTAGACTTTCCCCTTATAGCCTTCACCATGGGGCCTTTAGGGCGAATAACCCGACTGGCCACCCTTTTTTTGGGAGGAGCCATGACCTATGCCTGTCTGGAGGAGGAGTCTCAGGCTGCCCCGGGCCAGCTTCCGGTCAGAACTCTTAAGGAGATGCTGGCTTGGCTGCGTTGATTACCGGGCAGACTAAGGTCTTTGGAATCATTGGCTACCCGGTGGCCCACTCCCTGAGCCCGGCGATGCATAATGCTGCCTTTTCGGCTATTGGCTACCCCGGAGTCTATGTTCCCTTTCCTGTTTCAAAAGACCTTCTTGCCCAGGCCGTTGTGGGGCTTAAGGCTCTGGGGGTGGGCGGAGTCTCGGTGACCGTGCCCCACAAGGTGGCCGTAATGGATTTTCTGGATACGATAGACCCTTTGGCAACCAGGATAGGGGCGGTGAATACCATTGTAGTCCGTGACGGTCGTCTCGAAGGTACTAACACAGATTGGCTGGGGGCTGTAAGGGCCCTTGAAGAGGCAACGGACCTTAAGGGAAAGAAGGCGGTCGTTCTCGGAGCCGGCGGGGCGGCGCGAGCGGTGGTCTTTGGTCTTCTTGAGGCCGGATCCAGGGTAGTTGTCCTTAATCGGACGGTGGCCAAGGCCGAGGCCCTGGCCGAAGAGCTGGGGACAGAGGCCGGCTCCCTTGAAGATATAAATCGTCTTTCCGCAGACATCTTAATCCAGACCACCACTGTCGGTATGGATGAAGACCGATCGCCAGTTCCAGCCACCGTCCTCTCCCGTTTTCAGGTGGTTATGGATATCGTCTATTCCCCGCTTAAGACCAGGCTCCTCAGGGAGGCGGAGGCCGCCGGCTGTCGCATTGTTGATGGGCTGGCTATGCTTGTTTATCAAGGAGCGGCCCAGTTTGAACTCTGGACCGGCCAGAGGGCCCCAATAGAAATTATGAGACAGGCCGCCCTAAGGGCCTTAAGGAATTAAGAGGCGAAGAAAAGATGTCAGATCTCTATCCTGTAAAGCCGCTCAATGGCCAACTTTCGGCCCGGGTCAAGGTGCCGGGTTCAAAAAGTATCACCCAGCGGGCCATGGTCTGTGCCGCCCTGGCTAAGGGAGTGTCACGCCTTGAGGGCTGGCTAAGGAGTGAGGACACCCTTCTCTTGCGTCAGGCCTTGGTTTGTCTGGGGGCCCGGTTTGAAGATGAGGAAGAAGATCTTCTTGTCACCGGCATGGAGGGAAAGGTCCACCCGCCACCGGGCCTTCTTTTTATGGGCAACAACGGCACAGGAATACGTTTTTTGACCGCTGTTTCTGCCCTGGGAAACGGAGAGGCCTTTATTGTTGGTTCACGCCGTATGGATGAACGGCCCATTGCTCCGTTAATAGAGGCTTTGGCGGCCTGGGGGCTCAGAGGCCGCTGTTTTAATGACCCTTGCCCTCCGGTCTATCTCCAGGCCAAGGGGCTTTCTGGGGGCAAGACCGAGATCTCGGTGGCTAAGAGTAGCCAGTACCTTTCGGCCCTTTTGCTGGTTGGACCTTATACCAGGGAGCCAGCGGAGATAAGATTAAAGGATACCCTGGTATCGGAGCCTTATGTGGCCATGACCTTGGCGGTGATGGAGGCCTTCGGGGTAACCACTCAGAAAGAAGATGGGGGCTTCAGACCGGCTAGCGGTCCCTACGTGGCGGCTCATTATCGGGTAGAAGGTGATGCCTCTTCGGCCTCTTATTTTCTGGCGGCCGCGGCTATTGCTGGGGGAGAGGTTACCGTGGTCAACCTTCCCCATCCCTCTCTTCAGGGTGATGCTGTCTTTGCGGCCATTTTGGCCCGAATGGGCCTCAGGGTGTCCTACTCCTCTGAGTCAGTTACAGTGGCCCGTAGTGGTTCGCTTTGGGGCATAGATATCGACATGGGGCGCTGGCCAGATTTGGTGCCTACGCTGGCCGTAGTGGCTGCCTTTGCTGAGGGTAAGACCATAATCCGCAATGTAGCCCATCTGCGCATCAAAGAGACGGACCGACTGGCGGCTGTGGCCACAGAACTCAAACGTCTGGGGGCCAGGGTGGAGGAACTTGAAGACGGTCTTATCATCTATGGAGGGGCCTCCCTCAGGCCGGCTACCATCGAAACCTATGACGACCACCGTATAGCGATGGCCTTTTCGCTGGTGGGGCTTAAGGTGGCCGGGGTGCAGATAAAAGATCCCGGCTGTGTGGCCAAGAGTTTTCCTAACTATTGGGAGGTGTTTGAATCCCTTTACCCATGAAGATCTTTCTTATTGGCTACCGGGCTACAGGTAAGACTACCGTGGCCCGTCTTTTAGCCCAATCCCTTGGTTTGGCCTTTGTTGATCTCGACCATCTCATCGAAGAGAGGGCCGGAATAACCATCAAAGAGATAGTGGCCCGTTATGGGTGGTCGGTCTTCCGGGCCCAGGAAAGACAGGCCTTACTGGAGATGGTTTGCCTCCCGCACGGGGTGGCAGTGGCCTGTGGAGGGGGGGCCGTACTCCACCGGGACTTGTGGCCAGAGATCCGCCCCCGGGGTTTAGTTGTCTGGCTTAAGGCCTCTCCAGAAACTATTTATCAGAGGCTTGTGGCCGATGAGAAGACAGCCACTCAACGTCCTTCTTTGACCAACCATCGAGATCTGATGAATGAAATCAGAGAGACCCTGGCCGAAAGACTTCCCCTCTATCAGGAGGTCGCTCATTGGGCCATAGATACCGAAGGCCGCAGCCCGGAGGAGGTAAGGGATGCCATCTTGGCCAGACTTAAAAGCAGCCGTTCCGTTCCAGAATCTCTAAATCCTGAAGGACTCCCAGGGCAAAAAGGGCCTTAAGGAGCGGGGTTTTCTCTGGAGGTTTGGGGAGGATCTTAAAGGGAGCATTGGTATAGTGTTCAATAAGTTCGTCTTCATTGAGCTCGCCGATGTCATCGTAAAGGATTATCCCTACTGACGGGGCGGTCTTGTCCAGGAAATTAAGGAGCTCTTCTCCGGTGCGGATCTTGGCCTCTTCTCGACAGGGAAAGATGAGATCAGAGATTACCAACTGGGGCCGGCAGTCTATTTCTATCAGGGTGGCTACCTCGTCTGGATGACAGAAGAGGCGAAAGGAAAGCCCCTTTTCTCTTAAGACCTCTTCAATCTCTGGGTATCCGCGTCGGTTGCGGAAGACCACGAAGACATCTGTTATCTCTGGCTTCTCGGGTCCTAGAGGAGAGGCTCCGGGGTCTATGCCGGCGGCCAGAGGAAGATAAACGCGGGCCGTGGTGCCCCGGCCAAGCCCCGGGCTTTCGATGGATAATCGCCCTCCCATAAGTTCGGCCAGCTTTTTGGAGATGGTCAGACCAAGGCCTGTCCCCCCGTATGGACGACTGGTGGAAGAGTCCACCTGGCGGAAGGCCTCAAAAATGACCCGAATCTTATCAGGGGGGATTCCGATGCCCGTATCTTTTACGTTAATGACCACCAAGTCGGTTCCGGGTTTCTGTTCGGCCCAAACCCGGACCTCTCCCTTATCAGTAAACTTGATGGCGTTGCCTACCAAGTTAAGCAGTATCTGCCGGAGGCGTTGCTGATCTCCATAAACATAGATATGACCAGGTTCTTCGATCATCAGAGAAAGTCGTTTCTTTTCGGCCTGAACCATGGTCAGGTTACGAATCTCGGTGAAAAGGTCATCAAGGTTAAGGGGGAGGCAGTCGATTTCCAGACGGCCGGCCTCAATCTTGGCCACATCAAGGACATCGTTGATCAGGTTGAGCAGGTGTTCGGCACTATCGTAGGCCGTACGCACAAAATTCAGGAGTTCGTTGGGGCTGTCGTAGAGGCCATCAAGGATCAGCTTCAGAAAACCCATAATAGAGTTTATTGGCGTTCGAAGCTCATGGCTGGTGCTGGCCAAGAATTCGCTCTTTAGACGATTGGCCTCCTCAGCCTCTTTGCGGGCCAGCTCTAGCTCCCGATTTTTGAGGGCCAGCTCCTGATTTATCTCCTTTATCTTGGCGTAGGCATTCTCTAGACGTTGATGGGTTTCGATAAGAGCTGCCTGGGCTCGGGTAAGATCTGAAATATCGATGATGGTTAGGACTAACCCTTGGCGAAGGTCGCTGCGGTCAAGGGGAGAGATTCCCACCAGAGAGTGGACCTTGCTTCCGTTTTTGTGTTTAAGGGTGGTCTGGAAACGATAGCGCCCCTCAAGTCTTAGGGCCTGATGGGTTTCCTTGCGTCTTATGTCTAGCTCAAGATCAGAGTCAAAGATGGCCGAGAGAGGAAGATTCCGCAACTCGGTTATCTCGTAGCCCAGAATCTCGCTAAAGGAGCGGTTAATCCACTGGAAGCGATTATCGACCAAAAAGGCGATACCTGATACCGAGGCATCCAGAATGGCCGTAAAGGCCCGCTTTGTCTCCCGGAGGTGGTTAAGCTGTTCTATCTCTTCGGTGACTTCCCGGGCCAGATGAAGGCAGGTCTTGACCTTACCACCTTCGGTCTCCAGGGGCACTACCACCACTTCAGCGATACGCCCCGGCATAATCTCCTCTGTGCGCACAATGACGCGACCACCGAAGTGGATAACCTCTAACAAAGGGCAATATGAAGGAAAGGCTTCAAGATGGTGGACTATCTGGAAACAATGGCTTCCCTGGATTTCCTCCAGGTCCATCCCCACCATGTCGGCAAAGGCCTTGTTGGCCCAGAGGATGATCCCCTCACGGTTGTGGATGGAAAGAGGGTAAGGGAACTGCTCGCACAGAAGTCGGAAGATCTGGTCTTTCATCTTTTGGGTAAGAAATTATCCTTCCTGACCGTTGCCTCCCCGACTGCGGCGCCGGCCCTGGTTGGCGCACTCTCGCATCCAGGCGTCAATCTCATCTTTACGAAAGCGCCAGAGGCGTCCTACCTTTAGAGCCGGGATACGTTTCTGCTGGACCATCTTGTATAAGGTGTTGATGGATATGCGAAGATACTCGGCCACCTCTTCTAAAGTCATGAATTCGGGCTCATGGCGCTTGCCTTCCAAGGTTCTTACCTCCTTAAACATGGCCTTTTTCTCCTCTTTCCTATCTTGTTGGTCTAATCGGCAGATTTTAGTCAGAACTTCACTCTGTTGAGGTTTGGCTAAAGGGCTACTGAGGAGGGCCAAAATTAGTCGATCTTTCGGAGCCTTTGGCGCAGAACTCGGGAAGGCTTAAAGGTGACCGTCCATCGTCGAGGAATCTTCACCTTCTGGCCGGTTTTGGGATTTCGCCCTTCCTTTGGAGGGCGGAGACGAACCTCAAAGCGTCCAAAACCAGAAAGAAGAATATCCTCGCCTTGAAGGAGGGTCTTTTTGATAAGGTCAAAGAAAAAGTCCACCAGGGTTTCAGCCTCATAACGACTCAGGCCTCGCCCCGTCTGGAGCGAGGCCTGATAGACGGCTCTTGAAAGATAGTCTCGGTTAATGGCCATTTAGAACCTCTTAAAAGGCTTCGGGCCAGCAAAAACGGCGGCCTCTCCCAGCTCTTCTTCTATGCGGAGTAACTGGTTGTACTTGGCCACCCGGTCAGTGCGACAGGGGGCTCCAGTCTTTATCTGACCGGCGTTTACGGCCACCGCCAGATCAGCGATAGTGGTGTCTTCCGTCTCACCGGAGCGGTGGGAGACCACTGTCTTGTAACCGGCTCGGTGAGCCAGTTCCACGGCCGCCAGGGTTTCGCTAAGACTGCCAATCTGATTAAGCTTGATAAGGACAGAGTTGGCCACTCCCTGGTCAATCCCTTGGGCGATGATCCGGGTATTGGTAACGAAGATATCATCTCCCACCAATTGGACGCGTTTGCCCAGGGCGGCAGTAAGCTCCCTCCAGCCCTCCCAGTCGTCTTCAGAGAGACCATCTTCAATGGAGACAATGGGATAGTTGTCTAGGAGATGGCGGTAAAAGTCGATCATCTCTTGGGCATTGCGGCTTTTGCCTTCGGCGGCGAAGACATAGCGGCCGTCTTTATAGAACTCGCTGGCGGCAGCATCGATGGCCAGGGCAATCTCCTCCCCTGGACGAAACCCGGCTTTTTCTATGGCCTTGACCAGAATCTCAAGGGCCTCTTCGTTTGAGGCAAGATTGGGGGCAAAGCCTCCCTCATCGCCCACAGCGGTGCTGTGGCCAGCCTCCTTAAGGACGGCCTTAAGGGCCTGATAAGTCTCAACCCCATACCTTAAGGCCTCCCTAAAACTTGGAGCCCCGAGGGGGACAATCATGAACTCCTGGATATCCACATTGTTGTCGGCATGAACACCACCGTTTAGGACATTCATAAGGGGAACCGGCAAGACCCGGGCCCCCACCCCGCCTATATATTGGTAAAGAGGAAGACCTTGCTCCTCGGCTGAGGCCTTGGCCACAGCCAGGGAGACCGCCAAGATGGCATTGGCCCCCAGCCGGCTTTTGTTTTCGGTGCCGTCTAGCCTGAGGAGGGCTTGATCAATAAGGGCCTGCTGGGTGGAATCCCAGCCCTCCAGTTCAGGACCGATAATCCGGTTAATATTTTCCACGGCCTTAAGGACTCCCTTCCCCTGATAGCGAGACTTGTCTCCATCTCGAAGCTCAAGGGCTTCCTTTGATCCAGTTGAGGCCCCTGAGGGGACAGCGGCCCGGCCCATAAAACCGCCAGCCAAGAAGACCTCGGCCTCCACTGTAGGATTCCCGCGAGAATCAATAATCTCCCGTCCCCTGATCTGAATTATTTCACCCATAACCAACCTCCTTTCATCTCTTCTAGCACGGGGGATATTTTTTTGACAAGTTAAGCCCGGCTTAGAGAATAATATCTCCCATTTCTTTTACGCCGTATCCTCCAAGGGCCGAGACAGCTTTGGCAAACTCCGGACTCTTTAAGATTTTATAGAGACGCTTAAAAAGCCGGCTTTCAAAGAATTCTTTCCGGACCACTAAATCGTAGCGCTCCTCAAAGAGGGGAATAAAATCAAGCCCCAAAGCCCTGGCGGCCGCCATGATTCCCAGCCCCACCTCGGCCTGTCCGGTGGCCACTGCTACCGCTACCCCCAGATGGGTGGTCTCTTCCTGATCATAGCCTTTTATCTCGCCAGGATTTATGCCCAGATCCTGGAGGTGGTAATCCAGGAGAACCCTGGTGCCGGAGCCGGGCTGACGGTTTATGAAGGTCAGCCCCTTCTGGGCCACATCTTTAAGAGACCTTATCCCTCTGGGATTCCCGGGAGGCACAATCAACCCCTGGGATCTTGAAGCGAAGTGAACCACACGGACTGGAGTTTGGGGAAGATATTTTTCAATGTAGGGGAGGTTGAAGGTCCCGCTCTGAGGATCAAAAAGATGACTTCCCGCCAGGTGAGCCAGGCCATCTCGGAGGGCCATAAGCCCGGAGAGACTTCCCACATGGGCCGAGGAAAGCTCCATTTCTGGATAGTGCCGGCGAAGAAACTGGCCCAGGAGCTCGAGGGCCAGATCATGGCTTCCCACCGCCAGGATACAGTGTCCCAGGTCTTTTTCTGGACGAAGAAGTTCCACCTCCATTCCTTCGCCAGCCAGAACGCCTTCGCTATCGGCCGGAATGCGGACAAGACCATCGGCTCGCGTGAGGGTGGTGATGGCGCCGGCCCCTCGCTTAAGGGGGAGAAAAACCCTTTTTCCAGAGACCTCTCCTACCTTAACCCGGATAAATTCTTCTATACCCAGCCGGGAGGGAATCTTGCGGCCGGAGAAGGCCCGCAACCTGACGCGTTCCGGAAGTCTGGTTCCAAGGAGGGACTGGATCGCCTGTCTTCCCAAGACCTCAAAGGCCACCACGGCCGAGACTGGGTATCCCGGGATACCCATTACCGGAGTCTTTTCAATAAGGCCCAAAACCACCGGTTTTCCCGGCATGATGGTTACTCCGTGGACCAGGAGCTCTCCCATCTCCTCTACTAGGCCAGCTGTGAAGTCTCGGCTACCAGCCGAACTTCCGGCAATGATGACCAGAAGATGGCAGGTTTTAACTGCCTTGGAGATGGTCTTCCTTAAGGCTTTAAGATCATCAGGGACAAGAGGCCAAATCTCAGCCTGGCCGCCCCACTCTTCCACCATGGCGGCCAGCATCTGAGAATTGAATTCGATGACCTTGCCTGGGGGAAGCCCTTTCTGGGCCTCCTCCGGGCTAAGGAGCTCATCTCCGGTAGGGATTATAGTCACCCGGGGACGTTGCCTGACACGGACTCTAATATGGCCAGCAGCTAACAGGGCCCCCAGATCCCAGGGGGTCAATCTATGTCCCTCGGTAAAAAGAAGCTCCCCAGAGACGATATCCTCTCCCACCTTGCGGACATGTTGCCAGGGGTAGGCCGGGGAGCGGATCTCCACCCGCTCTTCATCTACAAAATGAAGGTGTTCCACCATGATTACGGCATTTTTGCCAGATGGCAGGGGCTCGCCAGTATTGACAAAGATGGCCTCTTCCCCCAGACGGAGGATAAGGGGGGTAGTTTCACTGGCCCCAAAGGTCTCCTCGGCCCGGACGGCTACCCCGTCCATGGCGGCAGCGTTAAAGGGAGGGGAGGAGAGGCGGGCGAATATGGGGTCGGCGGTCACTCGCCCCCTAGCTTCAGAGACAGGAATCTCTTCGGTCTTTAGGATTTTTCGGTCTGGCAGGGCCCTTAGAAATAAATTTCGGGCCTCATCAAGGGATTTCATTCGGAGGTATATTCTTCTTTCTTTCATGAGGACAGGCCTCCTTTGCCGCCCTAAGGGGGATAGATTCCAGACTATAGCTTAGAAGGTCAACCACCAGAAGTCGGCCAACCAGAGATTTTCCGATCCCGGAGATGATCTTTAAGACTTCAAGGGCCTCCAGGGCCCCAAGGATGAGGCAGACCGGAGCCATGGCGACTATCGGTCTTTGGGGTTGCTTGGCTCCCGCAAGGATCTCTCTCAGCCTGGGCCCTCCATAAGGGGCAATGGTGGTTACCTGGCCAAATAGACCGTCTAAACCAGCATGGACCAAAAAAACTCCGGCCTTTTGGGCCGCCTCGTCGAGAGTGAGGCGGCCAGGGAGGTTATCCAGTGCATCAACAACGACATTAACCCCAGAAGGGATAGCAAAACCTGGCCCAATGGTCTGTCGATGAAGGTGGAGTCTGACCCCTGGCCGAATGTGGCTTAGCCTTTGGGCGGCCGCCTCGACCTTATTTCGTCCTAGATCAGAAGCAGTATAGAGAATTTGGCGATTAAGATCCGGAAGATCTACCCGGCCATGATCAATCAGATGCAGTTCACCAACTCCCAACCTTACCAAGGCCTCGGAGACCGCCGACCCAAGGCCTCCCAGGCCAGCCACCAAGACGGTGGCTTCATTAAGGGATTTTTGGGCCTTTGGGGAGATAAGAGGCCGGTGTCTGGCAAAAAGCTCTTCAGCCACCGGCCCCTGGAGGAAAGAGGTCGATTTGATCTCCATCTTTGAGTTCTGTCTCTAGGCCTCGTAGATAAAGAATATTCTGGCCATTAAGAAGGATAATAGTCCCCCGCTGGGTTCTCCCGGCGTCAAGAAGACGTTCCTTAAGACCGGGGCCAAGGCTTCTGCTGGCCTCTTCTATGGCTTCGGCGACAGTGGCTCCCTCTGGAAGGTCAAGGGACAGATCCCGGCGGCCCAGATCAAGGCGAAGGAGGCCAAAGAAACGCAGTATCACCCTCATTTAAGCTAAATTAGACCCAGCTCCCGGAGCTTCTCCTCGGTGGGTCGGCCTGAAGGGTCCCATCCCCGCTCCCGGTAATATTCAGGCAGCATCTCAGAGAGTCTGACCACCGCTCCCTTCTGCGGCCCTTCGGGAAGAGGTTCCTGGAGAAAACGATCAGGTAGCGTGTCCTTTGAAGGATCAAGCCCGGCCTTCAGATTGAAGAGGCGCTCCAGATTCCAGATCCGTTCGCCACAAAGGAGCATCTCCTCTACGGTGTAGTTGAAGCCGGTGGCCGCGGAGAGGAGCTGGGCATAATCTTCAGCCCCCAGAGCAAAGGAGGTAAAAAGACAAAGGCCGGTAGAGTCGATTACCGCTGTCAGATCCTGGAAGATCTTAACCCATTGGGCCTTGCCGGCCGTCTCCTGAGGATCCAGCTTCTCCGGGACTCCTAAGATCTCTGGAGCAATAAGATAACCCCTTACATGGCAGCCCCCTCGGTTGGAGGTGGCGTACTGGAGGGCGTGTCCTTGGGCCCCTCGAGGATCATAAGCGGGAAGTTCTTGGCCTTTGACCACCATGGCCAGCTCCGGATGCCCGTAGGCCTGCGCCAGGCGTAGGGCCCCCTCGGCCAGCCTGTCCCCTAGCCCCTGACGCCTGGCTAGGGCATGAGTATAATAGATAATGGCCTCGGAGCTACCAAAGCGGAGCTCCGGCCCTCCGGCTAGATCCTCCTTGGGAAGGTGGCCCTTTTCGTAAAGCTCCATGGCGCAGGCAATGGTCACTCCACAGGAGATGGTGTCCAGCCCCAGGCGGTTGCAGAGGTAGTTGGCTTCGGTAATGGCAATGAGGTCCTTTACCCCGCAGCAGGCCCCTAAAGACCAGCCGCTTTCGTACTCCGGACCTTCGCCCTTGTGGCCGGTAGGAAGCTCTGTCACCCGGCCGCAGCGGATAGGACAGGCATAGCAACCCCGGTTCTTTTTGAGATAGCCCTTCTCCACCAGGGCTTCTCCAGAGACCTCCTCTGTGGCCTCAAAGACCCCGGTCTGAAAGTTTCGGGTGGGATAGAGCCCATGGGCGTTGATAATGGAATCAAGTACCTTGGTGCCCAGCTTAGGGAGACCTTCACCGGTGATGGGGTCGCGTCGAAGGATGTCGGTCTTTTGGCGGACAAAGTCCATGAAGACCTTCTCCTCCGGGGCTTGATAGCGTTTATGGCCTCTGACGACGATGGCCTTGAGCCTTTTGGCGCCCATGATGGCTCCCACTCCGGATCTTCCGGCGGCCCGGTGCCGATCATTGATGATACAGGCGAATCGAACCAGGTTTTCCCCGGCCGGTCCGATGCAGGCCACCTTGGCCCCTGGATCGCCAAAATCCTCCAGGAGTCGGGAGACAGTCTCGTGGGTATCTAGCCCCCAGAGATGATCTGCCGGCTTTAGCTCAGCCTGACCATCCTTTATAGATAGATAGACCGGTTCACTGGCCCTTGATTCCAAGACAACGAGATCAAATCCGGCGGCCTTAAGTTCGGCCCCGAAATGCCCCCCGGAATTAGAGGAAGCTATCAGACCAGTAAGGGGGCTTTTGCCCAGAACCATATAGCGTCCTCCGGTGGGGGCAGGGGTTCCGGTAAGGGGACCGGTGGCAAAGACAAGGACGTTTTCTGGCCCGAGGGGATCTGCCTCTGGAGGAAGCTCCCGGGATAGGAGGTAAGCCCCCAGACCGCGGCCGCCGATATAATCTCGGAGAAGTTTGTCCGGGATCTCTTCTGTTTTGATCTCGCCGGTTGAGAGGTTGACCCTTAGAAGTTTCCGGGCGTAAGTGCCGGACATAGCCCACCTCCTTGAGTAATGAGGGATTTTGTTCTTTAAAGCATAAAGGATCTTAAGGGGCAATAGAATTGCTCTTTAGGGCAGGAGAAATATCTCAACCATCTCTCCTTGATAGACTCCCTCACTGTTTTGGGGAATCCTGATAAGACCTTGGGCCCGGGCCAGGGGAGACAGAAGTCCGGAACGACCAAATATGGGTTCGGCCCAGAGGCCATCTTCATTAAAGGAGAGGTGGGCCCGGATATAGTCTTCTCGGCCCATAGCCGAGGCCAGATTTCGGCTAACCCGGGCCCAGGTCCGGGGTAAGAAGAGCTCCTTTCCTTGGGCTCCCTGAAGATGACAGACAAGAGGTCTGACAAGGATATAAAAGACCAAGAGGGCACTGGTTACCTGCCCAGGAAGGCCAAAGACCGCCTTATGGCCGACACGGGCCAGGATGGTCGGCTTGCCGGGTCGAACAGCCAGACCATGACAGAGAAGCTCTGAACCGGGCAGCCTTTCTATAACCTTAAGGGTGTAGTCTCGAGTTCCTACGGATGAGCCTCCGGATATAAGAACCACCTCGGCCTCCTCAAGGGCCAGGGATACGGCCTTAAAGAGGGCTTCCTCATCGTCAGGAACGATACCCATTGGTAGGGCTAGGCCTCCGGCCTCCATTATGGCGGCCGAGAGGGAGATGGTGTTTATGTCTCGGATCTGACCTGGGGCTGGCCTTTCTTGGGACGGCACCAGTTCGTCTCCCGTAGAAATTATGGCTACCCGAGGCCGCTGCCGGACTTGAACCCTGCCGATCCCTACTCCAGCCAGGAGACCAAGGAGGGCCGGGGTGAATCTGGTGCCTCCTTTGATGATAATGTCTTCCTGAGAGATATCCTCACCTTTGCGGAGAACGTTTTCTCCCGGGGCTACAGGACGGAGAATTTCCACCAGATCGCCGATGGTCTCGGTGTGCTCCACCATGACCACGGCATTGGCCCCCTGGGGAAGCATCCCTCCGGTAGCGATTCTGGCCGC
Source organism: Thermosulfuriphilus ammonigenes (assembly GCF_011207455.1). GTDB lineage: Bacteria > Desulfobacterota > Thermodesulfobacteria > Thermodesulfobacteriales > ST65 > Thermosulfuriphilus > Thermosulfuriphilus ammonigenes. The sequence continues at coordinate 391,539 of NZ_CP048877.1, read as the reverse complement.
CTCACCTGGGCCCAGAGAAAAATCCGGGGCCTGGCCCATGGGAATCTCTCCCACTACTTTAAGAACGGTTGGTTCTCCCTCTCTGGCCCCAAAGGTCTCCTCGGCCCGGACGGCGTAACCATCCATTGTGCTGCGAGAAAAGGGAGGAAGATCCTCCGGAGAAAGAATATTACCGGCGGCAAAACGCCCCAAGGCTTCTGATAGGTCGACCTCCTCCTCCGGCAGGGGGGGAAAAGAGGAGATGATATCCAGAACCTCGGCCACAGTCTTTACCCGAAAGAAGAACTCCACATCTCAAGACAAACTAACTATTCTTTCTAAAGTCAAGCCTTCTTTAAAGACCGGTCTGATTCTCAAGCAGCCCGAAATTTGTTTACGCTGCCGAGGAGCAAAAATTTGGGATATTTTAGTCATCGGCCCTTTTTGAAGTCCACTCCTTGACAAGTGGGCCAAGTTCTTTTAAACATTCGACGCTGTTTCGGAATCTTAAGCGGAAAGGCAGGACGATCCATGAAGACTCCACTGCCCAAGGTCAATGAGATAAAGAGAAAGTGGTATGTGGTGGACGCCAAGGATAAAGTCCTTGGCCGTCTGGCCACCCAGATTGCCATAAGACTGCGGGGCAAACATAAGCCGGAATTCACCCCCCACCTGGACACTGGTGACTTTATCATTGTTATCAATGCCGACAAGGTTCGACTGACAGGCAAGAAACTTACTGACAAGTTCTACTATCGTCATTCGGGATATATGGGAGGGCTTAAGGTTCGATCAGCGGCCCAGATGCTTGCTGAAAAGCCGGAGGAAGTTATTCGTCTGGCGGTCAAGAGAATGCTCCCCAGGAACCGTCTCTCCCGTAAGTTGCTTAAAAAGCTTAAGGTCTATCGGGGAGAGGAACATCCTCATCAGGCGCAACAACCCGAAAAACTAGATCTCTAACTCGAGGGGACTGATATGGCAGAGACTAGATTTTATGCCACTGGCAAGAGAAAGACAGCCATCGCCCGGGTCTGGTTGGCCCCGGGTTCTGGTCAGATTAAGGTCAACAATCAGGATTTTGAAACCTTCTTTGATACCGAGGTGGCTCGGTTCGTGGTGGATAAGCCCTTTGATTTAACGGGGACCAAGGGGCAGTTTGATGTTATCTGTACCGTCTGCGGGGGAGGGAAGTCCGCCCAGGCCGAGGCCATTCGTCATGGTATTGCCAAAGCCCTGGTGCTCTTCAATCCGGATTTTCGTTCTTCTCTCAAAAAGGCTGGCTTTCTCACCAGGGATGCCCGGGTCAAGGAGCGCAAAAAGTACGGTCTTCGTGGAGCCAGACGCGGTCAGCAGTACTCTAAGCGTTAAATCTTTTGGTCTTTGCTAACCAAGACGTTACCAAAAGGGGAAGGTCGGCCTTCCCCTTTTTAGTTTTAAGGAGCCGGGGATGATTAAGGTCGCCGTAGTAGGAGCCAGTGGTTATACAGGGGCTGAGCTCTTGCGCCTTCTGGCCTGTCATCCAGAGGTGGAGGTAGTCTCCATCACCTCCCGCAAAGAGAAAGGACGCCTCCTCAAAGATGTCTTTCCCAGTCTGGCCTTGGCCTATCCGGATCTTCACTTTGAGGATCCTGAGCCCAAGACCTTGGCCCGGAAGGCAGACCTTGTCTTCTGCTGTGTGCCTCATAGAGCGGCTATGGCCATTGTTCCGGATCTTCTGGCTGCCGGGGTCAAGGTGGTTGATTTTTCAGCTGATTTTCGTCTCAAGGATCCTGCCACCTATGAGCGCTGGTATGAGACCAAACACACTGCGCCTGAGCTCCTGGATGAGGCTGTCTATGGCCTGCCCGAGATCTGGCGGGAGGAGATCATGGAGGCCCACCTGGTAGCCGGCCCCGGTTGTTATCCCACCAGTGTCATCCTGCCCCTTCATCCCCTCCTGTCTCAAGGATTGATCGAGAGGGAGGTTATCATTGACTCTAAGAGCGGGGTCTCAGGAGCGGGAAGGGCGGCCAAGCTGCCCCTTATCTTTGCCGAGGTAAATGAGGCCTTTAGGGCCTACGGCCTTCCAGGTCACCGGCATATTCCCGAGATGGAGCAGGAACTTTCTTTTGCCGCTGGGAGTGAGGTCCGGGTCTCCTTTGTTCCCCACCTTCTCCCCATAACCCGGGGGATATTGTCCACCATATATGTCTTTCCTCGACCGGGCGTCTCTGGAGATCATCTCCGGGAGGCCCTTAAGAAGGCCTATCAGGGGGAGCCTTTTGTGTCCGTTCTTCCCCCCGGGGAATTACCCGATGTGGCCCATGTTCGGGGGACCAATCAGTGTCGTCTGGCAGTGGTCCCGGACGAAAGGACCGCGAGGGTGGTCATCATTTCGGTAATTGACAACTTGGTCAAGGGAGCTGCCGGTCAAGCCCTTCAGTGTATGAATCTCATGTGTGGCCTTAAGGAGACAATGGGGCTCGTCGGCCCGGCTCTTTACCCCTGACAGGGGGGGATCCGGTGCGCAACATAAAGCTGACCATCGAATATGATGGGACCAACTACCTCGGCTGGCAGAGGCAAAAGGTCGGTCCAACCATTCAGGGGACTTTAGAAGAGACCCTTTCCCGAATTTTAAATCATCGCGTCCATATCCGAGGGGCCGGTCGTACCGATGCCGGCGTCCACGCTCTGGGCCAGGTGGCCAACTTTAAGACCACCTCTTCCTTGGATCCAGCCAGTCTCGGTCGGGCCTTGAATGCCCTTTTGCCCCGTGATATGGCCATTATCAAAGTGGAGGAAGTGGATCTCAAATTCCATGCCCAGTTTTCGGCCAAAAAGAAGACATACTTTTACCAGATACTTTCTCGACCGGTACGTTCGGCCATCTGGCGTAACTATGCCTGGTGGGTGCCGGATCGCCTGGATCTTGAGGCCATGAAGGCCTGTTTACCTTATATTCAAGGTCGCAGAGACTTTGCCAGTTTTCGTAATACTGGCACCTCTACCAGGACCACCGTGCGGACGGTATTTGAGGCAACCATTAAAAGGGTCCCGGTAGCCGGGATGATTCGCTTTGAGATTACCGCCGATGGGTTTCTGCGTTATATGGTTCGCAACTTAGCCGGGGCTCTGGTAAGGGTAGGGCAAGGGCGGATGAGTCCTGAGGATTTTGTTCAGCTTCTTGATGCCCGGGATCGTTCTTTGGCCCCACCGCCGGCCCCCCCTCAAGGGCTCTATCTTAAAGAGGTCATCTACGACTAAAAGGAAAGGAACTGGTCATGAAGAAAGGACTTTCCCGTCGGGTAAGAGATCTTAAGCCGTCGCCAACCCTGGCAGTAAATGCCAAAGCCAAAGCCCTGCGGGCCAAAGGGGTTGATTTGGTCAACCTTTCTGCCGGGGAGCCGGATTTTGACACCCCGGAATTTATCAAAGAGGCGGCCTGCAAAGCCATAGAAGAAGGCTTTACCCGCTACACCCCTGTCCCGGGAATCCCCGAATTAAGGGAGGCCATAGCTCAAAAAATCAAGGCCCATTATGGACTAAGCTATACCCCAGACTCTGTTCTCGTTACCTCCGGAGGGAAACAGGCCATTTTTAATGCCGTGGCCGCCCTGGTGGAGGAGGAAGATGAGGTTATTATTCTTTCACCCTACTGGGTCTCTTACCCTCCGATAGTGGAGATCTGCGGTGGCCGTCCGGTGGTGGTCAATACCAGCGAAGAGAAGGGCTTTGAGCCCAGCCTTTCGGCCGTAGCTGAGGCCGTAAGCCCTCGAACAAAGATGATTATTATCAACAGCCCCTCAAACCCCACCGGGGTAGTTCTTTCCCCGGAGTTTCTAAAAGGAGTGGCTCATCTGGCCTTAGAGCACGACTTTTATATCCTTACCGACGATATTTATGATCTTATTCGCTTTGATGGCCGGGCTCCCTTTAATGTGGTCTCTCTGGAGCCAAAGGTGATGGACCGTACCCTTATCGTTAATGGGGTCTCTAAGACCTACGCCATGACTGGCTGGCGTCTGGGTTGGCTGGTGGGGCCGGAGGAGCTGGTTAAGGCCGCCTCTAGAATCCAGAGTCAAAGCACCTCCAATGCCTGCTCTATCTCTCAGAAGGCGGCTCTGGCGGCCCTTCTCGGCCCTCAGGATTCTCTTAAAGAGATGGTTAAGGTCTTTCGACGCCGCCGGGATCTGATGGTCTCCCTTCTCCTGGAGATTCCCGAGATAAGCTGTCTGGTGCCCATGGGTTCTTTCTATATGTTTCCCAACTTCTCGGCCTATTATGGCCGGCAGGCTGGAGGGCAAGTTATAGATGGTTCTCTAGCCATGGCTGACTATCTCCTGGAGGAGGCCCGAGTGGCCTGTGTCCCCGGGGTTGCCTTTGGTGAAGATACCTGTATTCGCCTCTCCTTTGCCACTTCGGAGGAGGAGATTGAAAAGGGTATCACCAGGATCAAAGAAGCCCTGGCCAAACTTTCCTGAACCTAGAATGGAGGTACTAGATGCCTGACTGGCGTGAGACCCTCAATCTGCCCAAGACCAAGTTCCCCATGAAGGCCAATCTGGCCCAGCGAGAACCGGAGATTCTTCGGCGCTGGTATGAGGAAGGACTTTATCAGAAGATGCTTGAAGCGGGCCGTGGACGGCCTCGCTTCACCCTCCATGATGGCCCTCCCTATGCTAACGGCCACATCCATATGGGCACGGCCCTGAACAAGGTTCTGAAAGACTTTATCCTCAAGAGTCGGCGGATGTTGGGTTTTGTCTGTCCTTATGTTCCTGGTTGGGATTGCCATGGCCTTCCCATCGAACACAATGTGGAAAAGGAGCTCAAAGGCCGCAAAAAGGAGCTATCTGTCGTCGAAATTCGTGAACGATGCCGGGCCTATGCCCAGCGTTTTATTGATATCCAACGTCAGGAGTTCCAGCGCCTTGGGGTTATTGGAGATTGGGAAAGGCCTTATCTAACCATGACCCCTGACTACGAGGCGGTGATCGCCAGAGAGTTTTTGGCCTTTTTCCACCAGGGCAACGTGTATCGACGCAAAAAACCCGTCTATTGGTGCCCCTCTTGTGTTACAGCCCTGGCCGAGGCCGAAGTGGAGTACTATCCACACCGCTCCCCCTCTATTACGGTGCGTTTCCCGGTAACGGAAGATGTCGTCTCTGCCCTGCCTCTCTTAAGGGGTAAAAGGGCCTCGGTACTTATCTGGACTACTACTCCCTGGACCTTGCCGGCCAATTTAGCCGTGGCCCTTAATCCAGATTTTGATTACGTGGTTCTAAGAGTCGGCGAAGAATACTTTATCCTGGCCGAGGGGCGGGTTCTTTCTTTGGTGAGTCAACTGGGCGTCTCTGACTACGAGATCGTTGAAAAGTTTTCTCCCTCTCTGCTTGAGGGGCGACACCTTCGGCATCCCTTCTACGATCGAGACTCTCTGATCATTTTAGCCGATTACGTAACCCTTGAAGCCGGAACAGGCTGTGTTCACATCGCTCCCGGGCACGGAGATGAGGACTATCAAAGCGGCCTTAGTTACGGCCTTGAGGTTTACTGCCCGGTGGATGAGGTGGGTCGTTTTCGCCAGGATCTTCCGCTCTTTGGGGGAGATTTCGTCTTTGAGGCCAATGAGAAGATTATTGCCCATCTCAAGGAGACAGGGGCTCTGGTTCACTGGGAGGAGATCGAACACAGTTATCCCCACTGCTGGCGCTGTAAGCGCCCGGTTATCTATCGGGCCACCGAGCAGTGGTTTATTTCTCTGGATGTGGGAGGCCTAAGGGAGAAGGCCCTGTCCTGGATTGACAAGGTGCGCTGGATTCCCTCCTGGGGGAGAGATCGCATCCACAACATGGTGGCCTCCCGGCCCGACTGGTGTATTTCTCGCCAGAGGGCCTGGGGGGTGCCCATCTGTGTCTTCCTCTGTGAGGAGTGTGGCGAGCCTCTTAAGGACGAAAAGGTCTCCCAAAAGGTGGTCTCTATTTTTGAGCAGGAAGGGGCCGATGCCTGGTTTAAACATCCACCGGAGGTCTTTCTCCCGGCTGGTGCTAGGTGTCCTCACTGTGGTGCTACTTCCTTCCGTAAGGAGACAGACATCCTTGATGTCTGGTTTGACTCGGGTGTCTCCTGGGCCGCGGTGCTTGAACCCCGGGAGGATCATGACTACCCGGCCCATCTTTATCTGGAGGGAAGCGACCAACATCGGGGCTGGTTCCAAAGCTCTCTTATCTGTTCTGTTGGCACCCGGGGAAAGGCCCCTTATCAGGCCGTCCTTACCCACGGATTTGTAGTCGATGAGCAGGGCCGGAAGATGTCTAAGAGCCTGGGCAATGTTATCCGACCGGAGGAGATCATCAAAAAATATGGGGCAGAGATCCTTCGTCTTTGGGTGGCCGCCGAGGACTATCGAGACGACATCAAGATTGGTAAGGAGATTCTTGATCGTCTGGTCGAAGCCTATCGCAAGATCCGTAACACCGCTCGCTTTATTTTAGGGAACCTTTACGACTTTGATCCCCGTAAGCACGCCCTGGCCCCAGAGGAGATGCCCGAGTTCGATCGCCTGATGCTTTATCGTTTATCGGGGCTTATTTCCCGGGTTCGCCAGGCCTATGAGGGTTATAACTTTCATCTTGTCTATCATCGTATTCATCAATTCTGTGTGGTGGACTTGAGCGCCACCTATATTGATATTATGCGGGATACCCTCTATTGTGAGGCCCCTGACTCCAGGGCTCGTCGGGCGGCCCAGACGGTGCTTTATCAAAGCCTTCTGGCCATCACCAAACTTATGGCTCCGGTGCTTTCCTTTACCGCTGAAGAAATCTGGGGATATCTTCCCGGAGACGACAGGGAGCCCAGTGTTCACCTGACCACCTTTCCCGAGCCTCCTCTGGCCAGCCTGCCGGAGGATTTCCTTCAGAAGTGGGAGAGGCTTTTTGAGCTTCGCTCAGAGATCACCCGGGCCCTTGAGCGGGCCAGAAAGGAGGCCAAGATCATCCGGAACGCCCTGGAGGCCGAACTTGTCTTCTCGGCGGAGGGAGATCTGGCCCCCTTTGTTAGGGAGAATTTGGACACCTTGCGCCATCTGGCTATTGTCTCCTCGGTTAAGTGGCAGGAAGATGGGGTGCTTGAAGCCAGCCAGGGAGAGCTTCTTTATCGCTCGGAGGAGGTTCCGGGGCTATCCATTCTTGTCCGTCATGCTCCGGGGAGAAAATGTGAACGTTGTTGGACCTGGTCTGAAGATGTGGGCACCTTTGCTGATCAACCCACCCTGTGTCGCCGGTGTTACGAGGTGGTCAGTAGGGTATGGAGCGACGTAGTCTCAGCCTCTTCTTGATCCCGGCGGTTCTGGTCTATTTTTTGGATCAGTTCACCAAATTCTGGGCCCTGAAGACCCTGGCTCAGGGGCCGATGGTAATTGTCCCCGGCCTTTTAGACTTCACTCTGGTTTCCAATACCGGAGCGGCCTTTGGATTTTTGGCCGGGGAGGAAGGCTGGCGGCACTACTTTTTTGTAAGTGTCAGCATTCTGGCCTTGGGGATGATGGTCTGGGTGCTGGCTTCGGCCGAGCGGCGACCGGCTCTGCTCTGTCTGGCCACGGGGCTTGTCTTCGGAGGTGCCCTTGGCAACCTGACTGATCGGATCCGCTTTCACCGGGTAATAGACTTTATCGATGTGCACTGGTCCGGATATCACTGGCCGGCCTTTAATGTTGCTGATTCGGCTATTACCTTGGGGGGATGCCTCCTGGCCTACTATTTTCTCAGCCGAAGCCGGATTTAGTCTGCTTCTGTCTTCCGCCGATTTCAGATTTAAGGTTAAGACAAGATGAAGGACCCGGTTCTCAGTCTATATGCGCCTCTTCCCTCCCTGGGTAAGGTCCTCTTTCCTGGACGCTTTGAGGCCTTTGTCCAGACCATAGGTAAGGAGCTGGCCCGCAAGGGAGGAAAGGTTTCGGCCCACAAGGGCTTTTTCTATGTCCTTTCTCCGGGCCTCAAAGAGGCTATTCTTCTGGCGGATAATCTGTTTTCTTCGATCCAGCAGTTTTTTAAAGGATCCCTTACGGTAGCCCCTCCCCCTTTTCAGGTTGTCTTGGAGATAGGCAAAGAGGCCGCGGCCCTAACCAGAAGGCTCTTCAGTAATGTGGATCGCCTCCGACCAGGCCATCTTTATCTTGCCCCTCGAGCGGCCCAAAACTACCGTAAGGTCAAGACGGCAGATTGGGAGATCCTGACCCAGCTTGAACCCCTGGAGGGAACCGATCTGGCCGAGCTTCGTTTGGCCTCAAGTTTTAAAAGCGAGGCCATCTTTGGGGCCAGGGATCTTCCCTTTTTAGGTCGGGAATCAGAGTGTTTTTATTGTGGGGCCTTTGATCACCATCCTGGCGATTGCCCTAGCAAGAAGCTGGATCTTGGTCAGCAGGCCTTAAGGGCCCTGGCCAGAATAAAACCCGAGCATGTTGGCGGGCGCTTTGAGAAGGCTTGGTTTAAAAAAGATCTTCGGGATCCAGCTTACCTGGCCTTTTTTGATCTTCGTCTGCCCTATCAACTCCGCTTTTTAATTCAACTCTGCGGCAGTGAAGCAGAGAGATGGGAGGGACTTAACCTTCGCCGGTCCTCTCCCCCCAAAGGGCCGCTGTTCTTGGCTCTTGATGCCTTAAGGGTGGGTGGTCACGAAGAGGCCCGACGACTTCTCGACAAGCTTATTGAAGAACGCCCCCAGGATATGAGACCGTTTCTGGTCTCGGCCTTTATAGCCATCGAGACTCTGGATATCGATCGGGCCTTGGTCTTTCTGGAGGAGGCCATGGATCGGGCCAGGTTACCCCTGGAGAGATCCTACCTTTATTTGGTTAAGGCCCGCTGTCTTGACCTTAAAGGCCAGAGTTCCCTGGCCGACGAGGCCCTGAAGGCGGCCTTTCGAATAGATAAAAGTTGTAGTGAGGCCCTTTACGCCGAAGCCCTGGCCTTATCCCGGATGGGTGTCTATGACGAGGCTGAGGCCCGAATAAGGGCCCTGGTGGGACAGTCGGCCTCTTTCTGGATGAAGGCCTTTCTGGAGCCTAATTTTATTGGATGGCAACTCACTCTGGAGGAAATCCTCTCTCGCCATTTAACCGTGGCCCAGGAGGAGGCGCTGGCCCATTTGACCAGGGCTGAGGAGGTTGTGGCCGGGCTCAAAAAGGTCTTTAGCCCCGAAGATGAGGAGGTAAAGGCCAAAGAAGAGTCTCTTGAGGAGATCCGGAAGGCCATCTATGAAGGGGGCATCGCCGCCGTGGAGGAGGCCCGCAAAGCGGCCGCTCACCTGGCCCTGGATGGTCAGGGAATGATCGTCCGCCGCCAGCGGGAGGTAGTAGAGGGGGTCAGAGAACTTATCCGGCGCTACGACGAGTTAGTGATTTTCTGGCGAGATTATCCTTATAAAAACAAATATGCCTCATTCGGCCAGGCCCTGGAAGAAATCAAAGAATCCTTAAGAGAACTTGATATTCTGGCCAAAAGCGACCCCCAACGGCACATAAAGAAGGTTATGGCCGAATCCCAGAGACTGGAACAGGCCATTGTTGCCCTTGAGTCTCAAAAGGGTGGGCTTATCTCCTATCAGACAACCATGGAGCGGTTTCGCTATTTTTTGCGTCTTTCTATTCTGGGTGAGCTTTTGGTCCTGATCATTACCTTGGGGCTACCCTCGCTGTTTTCTTACCTGTATTATCTTGCCCCGGAGATCGTACCCTTTCGCCCCCGGCTTTTCTTTGACATTCAGGGAAAGTTTTTTCTCTGGGCCACGGTAGTGGTGGTGATCTACTCCCTAGTCAAAACCTTCTCCCGAGAGACCTGAAAGCAACCTTAAAAAGTCTTAAAAAAAGATCTTGCACCCCGGAGGCAAGTGATTATATTAGCAGCCGACTTCGACGAGTGCTAACAAGCTCCAAAGAGTTAAAAACTCAATCACAGGAGGGAAGGAGTATGAAGATTCGGCCGCTTCATGACCGGATCCTTGTCCAGAGGATCGAAGAGGAAGAGCGCACCAAGGGCGGGATTATTATCCCGGATACGGCTAAAGAGAAGCCCATCATGGGTAAGGTGATTGCCGTAGGTGATGGTCGGGTAACCGACAGCGGGCAGAAGATCCCTATGGTGGTCAAGGAAGGTGATCGGATCCTTTTTGGCAAGTATGCCGGGACCGAGGTTAAGATCGAGGGTGAAGAGTATCTCATCATGCGTGAAGACGATGTCCTAGCCATCATTGAAGATTAGCTTTTCTCGAACTTCTTTCCGGAATTTTTTCAGATTTTCCTACAAAACTCCCAGAGATTAAATAAGGAGGGATGGATATGGCGGCAAAGGAAATTAAATATGGGATCAAGGCCCGCGAGGCCATTTTAAACGGCGTCAACAAGCTGGCCGATGCGGTGAAGGTCACCCTGGGGCCGAAGGGACGTAACGTGGTCATTGAAAAGTCTTTTGGTTCTCCGACCATCACTAAAGATGGTGTTACTGTGGCCAAGGAGATCGAGCTGGAAGACAAGTTTGAAAACATGGGCGCCCAGATGGTCAAGGAAGTGGCCTCCAAGACCAGCGATGTGGCCGGTGATGGGACCACCACGGCTACCATTTTGGCCCAGGCCATCTTCACTGAAGGTGTAAAGATGGTCACCGCCGGGGCCAACCCCATGGAGCTTAAACGGGGAATCGACAAAGGAGTAGCCAAGGTAGTTGAGGAGCTCCAGAAACTCTCTAAGCCTTGCAAAGACCGCAAGGAGATCGCTCAGGTAGGGTCCATATCCGCTAACAATGACCCCACCATCGGCAATATCATTGCTGATGCCATGGACAAGGTGGGCAAAGAGGGGGTCATTACCGTTGAGGAGTCCAAGAGCCTGGATACCTATCTTGAGGTCGTCGAGGGAATGCAGTTTGATCGGGGCTATATCTCCCCCTATTTTGTCACTGATCCCGAGAAGATGGAAGCCGTTCTTGAGGATGCCTATATCCTCATCCACGACAAAAAGATCAGCTCCATGAGGGATCTGCTGCCCATTCTGGAGCAGATCGCCAAGATGGGCAAGCCTCTTCTCATCATTGCCGAAGATGTTGAGGGCGAGGCCCTGGCCACCCTGGTTGTCAACAAGATCAGAGGGGTTCTGCAGTGCTGCGCTGTCAAGGCCCCTGGTTTTGGTGAGCGTCGTAAGGCCATGCTTCAAGATATCGCCATTCTCACCGGTGGTCAGGTAATCTCCGAGGAGCTTGGTCTAAAGCTTGAAAATGCTACCATTAATGATCTCGGCCGGGCCAGAAGGGTGATCATCGATAAAGACACCACCACTATTGTTGATGGGGCTGGTTCCAAAGAGGCCATTGAGGCCCGGGTCAAGCAGATCAGGGCTCAGATTGAAGAGACCACCTCTGACTATGATCGGGAAAAGCTCCAGGAGCGTCTGGCCAAACTCATCGGTGGTGTGGCTGTGATCTATGTCGGTGCGGCTACTGAAACGGAGATGAAGGAGAAGAAGGCCCGCGTGGAAGATGCCCTTAACGCTACCCGGGCCGCGGTGGAAGAGGGAATTGTCCCCGGTGGTGGCACGGCCTACATCCGCTGTCTGGCCTCTCTTGAAGGGCTTGATGTTGAGGGCGATGAGAAGCTGGGAGTCAATATTCTCTTGCGGGCCCTGGAGGAGCCTCTCCGCCAGATTGCTTCCAATGCCGGCTTTGAGGGTTCTTTGGTGGTAGAGCGGGTTAAGAGCGAAAGCGGGGCTGTCGGCTTCAATGCCGCCAAGGGTGTCTATGAGGATCTCCTTCAGGCCGGAGTCATTGACCCGACGAAGGTCTCCCGGACGGCCCTTCAAAATGCTGCTTCTGTGGCCGGCCTTCTGCTGACCACCGAGGCCATGGTGGCTGAAAAACCCAAGGAGGAGAAGGAGGCCGCCGCTCCGGGGGCCGGTGCTCCGCCGATGTATTAAAGCAAGGTAATTGATATGCCGGGGGAATTGGCCCCCGGCTTAAAAAGGCCCCGAAAAGGGGCCTTTTTGTTTTTGGGGCCACTGTGGTATTCCTCAAAAGATGTCTGATCTTCTCTGGGTAGGTCCTCTAAGCTTTGAAGAAAACGGCCGTTTACTTTATAAGGACGTGACAGTCATTCTGCCTGAGGCCACCCTGGTAGTCCTCACCGGTCCTTCTGGCTCGGGAAAGACTTCTCTCTTGCGACAAATGGTTGGTCTAATACCAGCCAAGGGGGCAAGGAGATTTCTTGAGGGGAGAGAATATCTTCCGTCGGATATTTCCCGCTTTCGGGCCGAGGTGCTTCTACTCTCTTGTGGGGCAGCAATGATTGCCGGCACAATTTGGGATAACTTAACCTTTGTTTTTGGTCTTAAAAATCGAGGAGATCGCTGTTTTGATGAATCAAGGGCCCGGGAGCTTATGGAATATTTGGGCCTGGGATATCTTCGCTGGTCTCAAAGGGTGAGAGATCTTTCTTTAGGCGAACGCCACCGTTTGGCCCTGGTTAGGGCCCTTCTCTGGGATCCGAAGGTGCTTTTAGCCGATGAGCCGTTTACAGGACTTGACCCTGAAAGTTACACTCGAGCCTTTAAACTCCTCTCTCGACAGGCCAGACGCCCTGGAAGGGCCAGCCTTTGTGTTATCCACGAACCTGTGCCTAAAGGAGTGGACATCCTTTTCCGGTTAGAGAGTGGTGGCCTGAAGAGGATATTTTAAAACATGACCCAGATTACTTTAGGGCCTTTGGATCTCTTTTGGGCTTCAACCTTGGTTCTTTTGGCCGGGATTCTTTCTCTAATCTTAGGCCTGGGACTTGAGAGGCGTCTTCTTTGGGCTGCCTTGAGGACGGTGGTTCAGCTCTCCATTTTGGGGTTGGTGCTAAAGGGGATCTTTGCCCACGAGAGTCCCTGGTCGGTGACCTTCATCCTCATCTTTATGATTCTTATGGCCAGTCGTGAGGCTGTGGCTCGTTCTTCGCGAAGTTATACCGGGATCTTCTGGAACGCCGCGGCGACCATGAGCTTTTCCGCCATTTTGGTCGGCGGAATAGTTACCCAGCTAATTGTGGGGGTCAAACCCTGGTATCATCCCCAATATGTCATCCCCCTTATGGGGATGATCCTGGGAAACTCTTTAAACGGTGTTTCCTTATCCCTGGATCGCTTCCTTGACTATCTGGTTAGCCACCGGGAGGAGGTTGAGCTTTATCTATCTTATGGGGCCACCCGGGGAGAGGCATTAAGACGTCCTTGGCAGATGGCCGTAAGGACCGGTCTTATTCCTATCGTCAACGCCATGTCGGTGGCCGGGGTGGTCTCCCTTCCGGGAATGATGACCGGCCAAATCTTGGCCGGTGCCGACCCTCTTCAGGCTGTAGCCTACCAGATTCTGGTGATGTTCATGCTAGCCGCCGCCTATGCTCTGGGGACAACCCTGGTCACTTTCTGGGCCGGCCGTCACCTGATCGACTCTGAAGTCAGACTTTGCCTGGAAAAACTGGTCAAGAAGAGATAACCACTCTCCCCTTTAAACAATTCCATTATAAAGAAATCTGCCTCCGGCCGATAATCATTTTAAACGAGAAAAATCTTAAGGAGGTCAGACGTGAGGATCTTTGAGACCATAAAAGGGCGGTTGACTTTGATTGTGCTGATCATGTTTCTGGTAGGTCTCGTTAACTTTGGGGTAATCTTTTTTGTCCTTCAGAAGAACAGTCAGGATGCCGTGGCCGTTAATCTGGCCGGACGTCAGCGGATGCTATCCCAGAAGATGACTAAACAGTTCCTGGAAGGTGATTTTGCCGGCGTAAAGGAGACCATGGCCCTTTTTGAGGAGAGCCTCAGGGCCCTTAAGGGAGGGGACTCAAAGTACAACCTTTCGGCCATTGAGGATGAAAAGATTCTGGCCCAGATCTCCAGGCTTGAGCAGGCCTGGCAGGAGTTTAAAGACCACCTAAACAAGGCCATCTCCGGTCAGGGAACGCAGGAAGACCGCAACTATATTCTGGAACACAACCTTGAGCTTCTTGAAGAGGCCAATAAACTGACCAAACTTTTTGAGGCCAAGGCCGTAGAAGGTCTCTCCCGGCTTAAGCTATACCAGGGGATAATCTTTAGTTTTACGCTGCTTATCCTGGCCGTTATCTGGTGGTCTATTTCTGTCTCGGTGATCAGGCCGGTAGAAAAGGCCCTTTCTGTGGTGGATAAGCTGGCAAAAGGGGATTTTACGGTGAGCTTTCCCCATCTGGGCCGAGACGAGATCGGCCAGCTCCTTAGAGGCCTCCAAAAAATGGTTGCCAGCTTAAGGGAGACCTTGGGAGAGGTCAAGACTTCCTCGGAGAAGGTTTCCGCTTCGGCCGAGGAGGTCAATCGGGCTGGCCTTGAAGTGGCCACCACGGCCAAAAGTCTGGCCCAGGAGGCCGAGGAGGTTCAGAAGGCCGAGGAGTCTGTAAGTAATAATATCCAGGCCGTCTCTAGTGCCGCTCAGGAGATGGTCTCAGCCATTACCGAAATCTCCCAAAATACATCCCAGGCAGCTCAGGTGGCCAATCAGGCCCTAGTAAAGGCCCAGGAGACCAATGAAGTGGTCTCCAAGCTTAGTGTGTCTTCTCAGGAGATAGGGGAGGTGGTCAAGCTCATCACCCAGATCGCCGAGCAGACCAACCTTCTGGCCCTGAACGCCACCATTGAGGCCGCCCGGGCCGGAGAGGCCGGCAAGGGCTTTGCGGTGGTGGCCAATGAGGTCAAGGAGCTGGCCAAACAGACGGCCAAGGCTACAGATGAAATCTCCCAGAAGATCCAGGCTATTCAGACCGATGCGGAGGCATCGGTCCAGGCCATTGAGGAGATTACGGGAATTGTTGGTCAGATAAACGATATTTCCAACACTATAGCCAGTGCCGTAGAGGAACAGACTGCGACCATGGGAGAGATAAGTCAATCCATATCTTTGGCGGCAGAAAGTACCGAAAATATTAAGGGTAAGATCAACTCTATGGCCCTGGCTGTAGAGGAGACGGCCAAAAAGGGTGAAGAAGGACAGGCCCTCTCCCAGGAGCTGGCTTCTTTGGCAGTAAGGCTTAAAGAGCTGGCCTCCAGATTCCGCTGTTAGTAGCTTCCAGCCAGGTTTCAGAGAGAGGGGAGAACTCCCCTCTCTCTTCTTTTAAGAAACTCCCTTTGCTTTTAAAAAAAGGCCACACCTTCTGTCTGTATCCAGTATGTGGCACACCAGCCAGTCTTTTAAGAAGACCATGAGGCAATTTGAGGTTATATCTCCTTTTTCATATAGTGAGTGGATGTTAAAAATATCCATTAATAGTTTTTCATGTTCTTCTTGGTGCTCTTTGTATTCTGGGTAGTCATATTCTTTCATTAACTTTTCTTCCGTGATGAAGTGTGTATCTGTATATCTTATTAAACAGTTAAGGACTGTTATGGTTTTCTTTCTGTCTTTTTCTATATTTTTTACTCTTTGAACGCAATTTATTATTTTTACTAGTTGTTTGTGTTGATCATCTATGCACTTTACTCCTACGCTAAACGCATCATTCCATGATACTAGCTTTTCCATCTCCACCCTCCTCTCTTTAGGGATGGTTTATATCTAAGAATCGACCTTTTTAAAGATATTCTTTAAATTTTTGCTGATTTCGTGTTTTTTCTAGGTAATATTTCTAGGGTTAATTGGTGATAATAGTTGTCTCTTTTTTGTCCTAATGGTTTAGGGTTTTACGTTTTGGTTTTGTGTTTATATGTTTTTATCTCTAACTATCCCTTGGTAAGGGATGCTTCTTTTGTCTGCTTTAGTGGTATTTATCTGATTTTTCTAAGTCGCTTAAAGCAAGAAAGATGTCATCGAGTATTGAACTCTCATCCAGATCAGATGAGATCCAGGGGATCGATCCTTGGAGGGCCTTTTAAGCAGCGGCCTCTTTCTTGTTCTGCCGGCGGTTAAAGATTTTTCGGAGGTAATAAGGACATAACCGATGGCCTTTACCGATACAGTAACCATGAAGCTCGTAAGCACTGGGAATATAAAGCCCTTTTCTGGCCGCACAAGAGATTACTACCCACTGAGAGGTATCCAGGGAGTAATTTCGTAAATATCGGCAGCGCATCTTATCCCTCCCAAGGTCTCTTTGGGGAGTTAATCGGTATGATTTTCTTTTTCTAAATAGAAAAGCCATTTGACGAATCTGTGGCCGAAAAATGACATTTTTTAAGGCCTATCTAAAAAGAGGGCCTGCTGAAGGGGGACTAAAATTTCGGGAATGATCTCTTCGGTTCCAAGAATTAATAAAAGTGGCTTCGATGTTTTGGCCTCCCCTTGAGCTTTTTGAGGCTCTTGGGTAATAGAAATGAACCGCGCCCCAGATTTTTTTAAGGAGTCAGACATGCTGGTTGCTATCATCAGTGATACTCATGATCACATCTGGAACCTTCATCAGGCCATTGAGGAGATAAACGCCCGAGGGGCGGAGTGTTTAATCCACTGTGGTGATTTGATCTCTCCTTTTATGATCAAGGAATTGTCAGCCTTCACTGGCCCCAAACATCTTATCTTAGGCAACAATCCCGGCGATGTTTGGCTACTGAGCCGAGTTTGTAACCAAAGCCCTGAAGTTTATCTTCATGGCTGGTCTGCCACTTTAGAGATAGATGGCTTAAGGCTCGCCGTGGTTCACTTTCCTCAGATGGCCAAGGGGCTGGCCACCACAGGAGAATATGATCTAGTCTGTTGTGGGCATACTCATGTCTATGAAGTCCAGCAAATAGGCCAGACTCTGGTGGTTAACCCCGGAGAGATCCTTGGTAAGGAGGGTCCTCCTACCTTTGCCCTCTTTGACACCAAGACGCGGCATATAGAAAAGGTTATCCTGTGATTGAAGTGGCCGTAGATACCGGAGGCACCTTTACAGACTTTGTCCTCCGGAAAGATAATGATTTACAAACTTTCAAACTTCCCTCAACGCCCAAGGATCCCTCTCAGGCCATAATCGAGGGGCTGGGATGTCTTCTACCAGGCCTTGACCAACCATTTAAACTCTTCCATGGCACTACCGTGGCCACAAATGCCTTTTTAGAGCGCAAAGGGGCTCGGGTAGTCATGATTACCACTTCTGGTTTTGAAGACGTTATTTTTATCGGTCGTCAGGCCCGGCCCAAGCTCTATGATTTTTTGGTTACCAGGCCCTCCCCTGTAGTGGCTCGGAAGAGGGTCATCGGTGTTTCAGAAAGGATCTCTGCTGACGGCTCTGTACTGCGAGGGCTTTCACCCCATGAAAAAAGCAGACTCAAGGCCTTTTTGGCCCGGGAAAGGGCTGAAGCTGTAGCGGTCTGCCTGCTCCATTCATATGTCAACCCCAGCCACGAGAGGGAAATTGGCCAATGGTTAGAAGACCTAGGCATTCCTGTTTGTCTTTCTTCAGAAGTTATCCCTGAATTTCGAGAATATGAGCGTTTTTCTACCACCTTGATTAATGCCTATCTGGTCCCGGTGGTGCACCGTTACCTCCATCGTCTGGCTAAAAGATTGCCGCGAAGTAGCATCTTTGTGATCCAGTCAAACGGGGGAATGCTTCCCCTCAGAGTAGCGGGCTCCCAGGCTGTGAGAACTATCCTTTCTGGTCCTGCAGCTGGTGTTATGGGGGCCTGGACCTTGAGTCAGAAACTTGGTCTCTCCAGAATCATTACCTTTGACATGGGAGGGACCTCTACCGATGTCTCTCTGGTGGACGGTCTGCCATCCTATACCCGTGATTATCAAATAGAGGGCTTCCCAGTGGCCCTGCCCGTTATAGATATTCATACTGTAGGGGCTGGTGGTGGCTCCATCGCTCGGGTTGATCGTGGAGGGGCCTTGAGGGTGGGGCCTCAGAGTGCCGGGGCTGACCCTGGGCCCGTGTGTTACGCTCGTGGGGGGGAAAAAATCACCGTCACCGATGCCAATCTCCTTGTTGGCCGTCTTCCTTCAGAGCATTTCCTTTCAGGCCGGATGAAATTGGATTATCAAGCCGCCCTTAAGGCCATGGAGCCCCTGTCTCGGGCCCTGGGGCTTTCTCCCTTTGAGACAGCCCAGGGAGTGATCAGGGTGGTTAATATCAACATGGCCCGGGCCCTGAGGGCTGTGAGTCTTGAGCGAGGATACGACCCCCGGGACTTTGTCCTTTTCTGCTATGGAGGAGCCGGGGCTCTGCATGCGGCTGAATTGGCCCGGGAGCTGGGCATAAGGAAGGTGATCGTCCCGGCTATGGCCGGAGTGCTCTCGGCCCTGGGGATGCTGGCTAGCCGTCCCATGTTCGATTATTCCCGGACGGTCTTTTTGAGTAAGGAGAGGCTTCTTTATCCCGAGGTGGCGGCCCTGGTGGAGGATCTGGCTCGCTCTGCCCTGGCCGAGGCCCAGGCCCTTGGCTTTATTTCAGATGATCTTATTCTGGAGCCCTCGGTTGATCTTCGGTATCAGGGGCAATCCTATGAGATCACTGTTCCCTTTGATGAAGCCTTCATTTCTTGTTTTGAAAAGACCCATGAGAGACTCTATGGATATTTTCTCGCGGATCATCCCTTAGAGCTCACTGCTGTCCGATGTCGAGTCTATGTTAGGGGCCAAGAATTCTCTTTTCCCGGCTGGAGCCCCGAAGGGCCGGCACTCTTAGGACAGGTACGAATATTTATCGACAACAGGTGGGAGGCAGGCAAGATCCTCTCCTGGAGGGGGCTGGCCCCTGGAGACAGTGGCCGGGGGCCCGTAGTGATTATCTCTGACTATACCACCTGTTATGTACCCCCGGAGGTTGGCTTTCTGGTGGATGATCTTGGCAACCTTTGGCTGGAGATTACCTAGCGATCATGGCCCTCATGAGGTCAGCAGTATTTTCAGCGTGATTGGCCACATCACCAATGAACTCTGTGAGCTTTAAGAGGTGATAGACGGCCAGCGGTTCGATAGGAAGAGAGAAGATTTCCCGGCGTAGATCAGTAGCCTGCTGGTCGGCCTCATGCTCCTGACGGCGGATCTCACGAACCAGATTTCTGACGGTATCCCAGTGCCCTTCTTTCCGGGTGTCAAAGTAGGCCTTGGCCTCATCGAGCATGGAAATAATCAGTTTGGCCGGGGAGACAGAGGTTTCCACTAACTCTATGATCTGGTTGGCAATTACCGGAGAGACTTGGGTGCGCCGGAAGGTAAGCCATCGCAGGATGTCCTCAGCCGAATCAGCGATAGCGTCCTGCTCTTTAAGATAGAGAAAGAGTTCAAACTTATCTACGGGGATGATGATCCCTTTAGGCAGACTGCCACGGATATTTTGTTTGACCTTGTCGGCCTCTCGTTCGAATTTAGAAATCTCTGCGGACATAAAACGACAACGTTCATAATCTCCCTCAAAGTAGGCTCTGACGGCCTCAGGAAGCCTTTCTACACAAGACTGGACATATTCAGCATGGAGCTTAAGGCATGACCATAGCTCCTTACAGGGGCCTATCGGCGCCAGTCCACCTTCGCCAACACAGGCCTCGTGTTTGACCAACCGACCCTCGACATAATAGATTACGTCTTCTCCGATGTTGGTGGCCTGATCGGCTACCCGTTCTAGATTGAGGGCGATAACAATAAGATAGACTCCTGAACGGGCTGTCTGAGGATTCTCTTTAATAAGTTCAATCAATTCATTGGTTACCTTACGGTAGAGTTGATCTACTGTTTCATCGTGCTCTTTGACCTCCTGGGCCAGGTTGGTGTCTCGATAAACAAAGCTGTTTATAGCATTGGTGAGCATTTTAATGGCCTCATCGGCTAGGTCATAGAGGTCCTTAGGTGGGTCGAGAACCTGACTGTCTTCCATGATCCAGAGAACCCTCTCGGCCACATTGACTGCCTGATCACCAATCCGCTCTAGATCTCGGATCATAGACATGGCCGAGGTGATAAAGCGCAGATCACTGGCCACCGGTTGTCTGAGGGCCAGCGTCTTAAGGCAGAAGGTATCAATGTTATTCTCCAGAGCATCTATGCGGCTATCCTGTTCGATGACCCGCTTGGCCAGTTCAGGATCACGATGTTTAAGGGCTAAAATGGCGGTGCGAAGGCTCTCTTCCACCAGGCCACACATCTCCAGGAGATAAGTCTTGATATCGTTGATATCCTTCTGTAGAGGGCTGATCATAGGTATTCCTCTTCGGAATTTTTAGTAACAGATGATTTTATACCTAAAATTAACCAAATTTACCAGTTAGGTATTCTTCTGTCCGCGGATCCTTGGGAGCGGTAAAGACCTGATCTGTTGGACCAAACTCTACCAGTTCGCCAAGATACATAAAGGCCGTATAGTCAGAGACTCTTCCGGCCTGGGGCATATTATGGGTAACTATAATAATGGAGACTGTCTCCTTGAGTTCGACGATGAGATTTTCTATTTTGGCCGTGGCCTTGGGATCCAGGGCACTAGTAGGTTCATCCATTAGGAGTACCTCGGGGTTTACTGCCAAGGCCCGAGCGATACAAAGTCTCTGTTGCTGTCCTCCAGACAGAAATGTTCCTCGACGATGGAGGACATCTTTAACTTCATCCCAGAGGGCGGCCTTGCGAAGGGCCTCTTCAACGATGTGATCAGCTTCGCCCTTGGGAAGTCTGATGCCATTTAGCTTGTATCCGGCCAAGACATTGTCATAAATGCTCATGGTGGGAAAGGGGTTCGGCCTTTGAAAGACCATTCCCACTCGGCGTCTGACAACGATTGGATTCATCTGGTAGATGTCCTCTCCCTTAAGGAGGACTTTTCCCTCTATCCAGGCTCCCGGGGTTAGCTCATGGAGGCGATTCAGACAGCGAATGAGGGTGGTCTTGCCGCAGCCTGAAGGCCCCATAACTGCTGTAACCCTCTTTTCTGGAAAAGAGACATTGACTTCCTTTAAGACCTTGGTGCCATTGTAGAAGGCCGAAAGATTTTGGGTTTCGAAAATGATTGCTTCAGGCATCAGTCACCTGCAATTCGTTTGGCCAGGATTCTCGAACCAATATTAAGGCTTAAGACCAAAAGAATCAAAATGATAGATGCCCCCCAGGCCTGACGCCACCAATCAGGATAAGGGCTGGTAGCGTAGTTGAAGATAACCAAGGGGAGGGCGTTTATGGGTTCGGTTAGTTTGTGGCTCCAGAAGGGATTCCCAAAGGCGGTAAAAAGGAGAGGGGCGGTTTCACCCGCTACTCGGGCTACCGATATCAGGATCCCGGTAGTTACTCCCACCATTCCTGTAGGTAACACCACCTTAAGGATAGTTCGCCATTGGGGTACACCCAGGGCTAGAGAGGCCTCCCTGATAGAGCGAGGTATGAGAATTAAAACCTCTTCTGTGGTGCGGACAATAACCGGGATCATCATCAGGGCCAAGGCCACCCCTCCGGCCAGGGCTGAAAAACGCCCCATAGGAACCACCACCCAGGTATAGGCCACGATTCCAATAACAATAGAGGGCACCCCCTGAAGGATGTCGGCGGCCACCCGGACTACGTCCGGCAGGCGGCGTCCTCCGTATTCTGAAAGATATATTCCGGCCATAATACCTATGGGTACAGAGATGATGGAGGCTAGCAGGACAAGAATGAAAGTCCCGACGATGGCATTTGCCACTCCTCCACCTTCTTCGCCTACCGGTTTGGGCAAGGAGGTCAAAAATTCCCAGTTTATGGCCGTAATTCCTTTGATAAAGAGATTGATAAGGATGATGGCCAAAGGAATGGTGGGTAAAAAGGCCAAGGCGATGATAGCCGCAGTGGCCAGTTTGTTCTTGAGCAGTCTGAATCTGATTCTGGCCGGTTCCATCAGGAAACTCCTTTTTTGACTACGGCTAGGCGATTGATAATTATCCGGGCGGCAATATTGACTATTAGGGTGATAACAAAGAGAAGAAGCCCTATCTCTACCAGAGAGGCCAGATAGATGTCGCTGGTGGCCTCGGTGAACTCATTGGCAATGACACTGGCCATAGTATTGGCTGGTGAGAAAATGTTTTCGGGAATCTCGGAACGATTTCCAATTACCATGGTTACGGCCATAGTTTCACCCAGAGCCCGCCCAAGGGCCAGGATGATGCCGGCAAATATTCCTGAACTAGCATAGGGAAGAACAACGTAGCGGACCACCTCCCACTGGGTGGCCCCTAGACCATAAGCGGCTTCTTTAAGGTCTCGGGGGACAAGTTTAATCACATCTCGGGCCACCGAGGCGGCATAGGGGAGGATCATAAGGGCTAAGATAAGAGAGGCCGTCATCAATCCCACTCCGTAAGGAGGGTAGCCAAGGGCCATCTGAACCTGACGCATGAGGGGAACCAGGAAGAAAATTCCCCACAGACCGTAGATTACCGAAGGAATGCCGGCCAGAAGTTCGATAATGAATCCCAGAATTTCTGCAATCCTTTTAGGGGCATATTCTCCGAGATAAATGGCCCCCCCTATGGCAAAAGGCAGCGTTAGAAAAATGGCCAGAAAGGAGGTGATGAGGGTACCGGCGATAAAGGGCAGGGCACCAAACTTCTCAAAGACTGGATCCCAGGTGGTACCAGAAATAAAAGAAAGACCGAAGGTCCTAATGGCCGGCCAAGAGGCATAAATTAAAGTAATAAAAATGGCTATTACCAAAAGGACAACGGCAAGGGCGAAGATTTTGGCCGCTCGAGCAAATATTTGATCAACTAACAGCACAACCCCTCTCTAAAATCAGTTTGTTACAAGTTTATGACATTTTGAGGAACTCAATGAGGTAGTCATAGATTTTATCGGCAATCTCTTCCTTGGGCGCTAGCCGAATCTCAGAGGGAGGTTTTTTGGGGCTGAGGATGGTCACCTGGTTAGTATCGCTCTCAAAACCTATACCGGGCTGGCCGACCTGATTGGCCACTATTATGTCGATGGCCTTCTGCTTGAGTTTCTGGGAGGCCCGGGGCAGAAGGTTCTCTGTCTCGGCGGCAAAACCGATCACTATCTGGCCCGGTCTTTTATTTTTTCCCAGCTCGGCCAAGATGTCTTTGGTCTTGCTGAGACGGATTTCCATTTCTTGTCTTTCTTTTTTGATCTTGCTCTTTGAGGTCTTGAGAGGTCGGTAGTCGGCCACAGCGGCCGCCATAATAATGACCTCGGCCCAAGAGGCCCTAGAGAGCATTTCCCGGGCCATCTCTTCGGCCGTCTCCACAAAGATAACCTTAACTCCTGGCGGTGGAGCCAGGGACACCGGACCGGAGATCAACACAACCTCTGCTCCCCTTCTTCGGGCCGCCCGGGCTAAGGCATAGCCCATCTTGCCGGAAGAACGATTGGAGATAAAACGCACCGGATCCAGGGGCTCTCTGGTAGGACCGGCGGAGATAAGGATCTTTTTCCCTTTAAGATCCTGGGGGCTAAGGATAGAGAGAACCTCTTCTCTAATTGTTGGCCAATCTGGAAGACGTCCCTGGCCTTCCTCCCCACAGGCAAGAGGCCCTTCTTCGGGCTTTAATACCCGGTATCCATAGGACTCCAGCATTTGAAGGTTTCTCTGGGTTGCTGGATGGTTAAACATGGAAGCATTCATAGCCGGACAGACAAGCACCGGCGCCTGGCTGGCCATTACTGTAGCTACTAAAAGACTGTCGGCTTCACCTTGTGCCAGGCGAGCAATGGTCGCCGCTGTAGCCGGAGCAATGATTATGGCTTCAGCCCAGCGGGCATTGGATATGTGAGGGATGGGATCCGGCCACCCTCTAAGGAAATCCTCTTCTGTGAGGACCTTCTCTCCGCTTAAGGCCTCAAAGGTTAAAGGAGAAATAAAACTTTCGGCAGCCCGGGTCATGACTACCCGGACCAAGGCCCCCTCTTTGCGGAGGCTACTAACTGATTCTGCCATTTTATAGGCGGCAATACCCCCGCATATTCCCAGCAGAATTCTTTTTTGGCTTAAGGAGATCAAATCCTTAGAAGCTTTGTTCCAGGTTCTCTCCCATGGTCTCGGCGGCCCATATTTTGACTTCGGTCATCATACCTAAGCCAGGTTCAGAAATATAAATGAAACAGGTGCGGTTGGGCCGCGTGAAGGCCAAAAGGGTGTCTTTATAGCGAATGGTTCCTACTAGTTGCCAGCCTCTTTTAGGAAGCTCCCGGGTGAAGAACTCAATAAGAGAGGGCACCAGTACCCGGCCTCTCAAGACTAAAACCCCTCCCGTGAAGGAGGACGTTTTTACTACCAGAGACTTATCCTCCACCACCGAGAGCTCTGCCGGGACAACAATGTCACTGAATTCTGTTCGAGTAATAAGGGGTTTGGTGGGCGTTGCCGAAGGAGCCCTTTCATCCTCTCTCTGAAGATGGCTGCATGCCACCAGGCTGAGAAGTAGTAGCAGGGTGAAAAAGTTTTTTTTCATTGGTTAAACCTCCTTAAGAATAACCTCTGAGAGGGGACGGCGAGTTGATCTTTGGTTACGGTGTTTGGGGTGCCCTAAGGCGATGACAGCCATCAAATCCAGGGCCTCGGGCAGATCAAGGAGTTTTCGAACCTTGTCAGCATTTTTGAGGATTTCTCCTAACCAAACTCCTCCGAGGCCTAAGGCGTGGGTAGCCAGGAGCATATTCTGGATACAGGCCCCCATAGCTTGATGATCTTTGACTTCATGATACATGGCCTCCTTGTCTACAAAGACACAGATGATCACCGGGGCCCGTTCGATGATCACCCGATATTTAGTCAGGGAGGCAATCTGGTCTTTGATCTCTTTGTTCCAAACAATGGCAAAACGCCAAGGCTGATTGTTAAGCCCCGAGGGAGCCCAGGTTCCGGCTTTGATGATCTCCAGGACCGTCTCCCTATCTACAGGCTCAGTGGTATAATCCCGGACACTTCGGCGAGAGTAGATGGCCTTAAGGACTGGGTTATCCATAGGTTCCTCTCCGCTTTTATCCTGTCTCTATCATCTTCGCTTGAGATGTCAAACTGAAACTAACTTCAAAGACCTGATCTTCAAGGTGTAGTGGGTCAGATGACCGGTAAGGTCAAAGGCCTTTTTGACCCGACGGATAAGCCGAGAATCAGAGGTGGCCACGATATCAGAGAATTTGCTTAACCAGGTCTCGACCTGTTTCTGAAGAATAGCCTCTCCACTTAGGGCCATTTTTTGGAGATTTTGGTTGATTATTCCTGCCAGTTCTCTGCTTCCGCTAAATGGAGCATCAAGGACAAATATAGTCTTTTTTACCTCATATCTTTTAAGAACTCTGAGTATCATATCTAGGGCCTGAAGGGTTTTCTCTGAGCGGCGCCATCTCCTAAAGACCCCGGCTGTGTCTCGAATAAAGCCGTCATTTCCCCTGATGAGTAATTCCCCGGAGAGGGCATTTTCCAAGGTGATGAGTACGTTAAAGCCATCTATCCCTAGTGATCGTCCTTTGAGATCCCTTGCTCGGATCTTTTTCCTCTTAGCATCTAGGGCCTCAACTCGGGGAAAAATACTTCGGAAAAGAATATCCCGTTCCCAGGCGTTTAACTGATAATGGTTACCAACAAAAACCAGAGAACTTTTCTTTGGGTAGCCTCGATTAAGGAGCCACTCTAAATCGTGGGCCGGGGCCAGAAGGCGCTGTTTAAGATCGGTAAGGCGTTCATCATCAAAGACCAACCTGGACAAGCCTCTCAAGGGCCTCTCGCTGCTCCTTATTAAGTCTTTGAGGTATTTGAAGACCTATCTGAACATAGAGATCACCCCGCCTGCCGCCCTCTTTAGGCAGGCCCAGGCCTTTTAAACGGAGCTTGGTTCCAGGCTTTGTTCCTGGCGGAATTCGAACACTCACTACCCGACCGTCTATCGTAGGGACTTCAATTTTAGTTCCCAGGGCGACCTCAGAAAGTCGAATATTTTTATCGATGATTAGGTCGGCTCCCTGCCTTTTGTAGCGAGGATCATCCAGAATTTTTATCTGAAGATAAAGATCTCCTTTGCGTCCGTCTGGCCCAAGTTTGCCCTTTCCAGGAATACGAAGTCGACGCCCTTCATGGCTTCTAGGGGGGACTCGAACCTTAAGTCTTTCCGGACGCCCAAGGCTGCCCAGATAGATGATTTTCTCTGCCCCCTCTATAGCCTCTTGGGGGGTAATAGGTAATTCAAGGACAGCATCAACTTGACCCTCTCCATGGCGGCCATGGGTGAAGGGGCGTTCAAAATTGCTGGTGCCGAAAATTTGGGCGAAAATATCGCCAAAGTTAATTCCCCCCCGCCGTCTGCTGCCGAAGAAAAAGCGGCTAAAAATATCCCCTCCGATACCCAAATCTCGAAAAATATCCTCAAAGTCGAATCCCCGAAAGATATCCTCTTGAGAGAAACGGCGCTCAAATTCAGCTGATCCAAACTGGTCATACTGACGGCGCTTTTCCGGATCGGAAAGGACAGCGTAGGCTTCATTTATTTCTTTAAAACGCTCTTCTGCCTCTTTGTTGCCCTGATTCCGGTCCGGATGATACTTAAGGGCCAGGCGCCGGTAGGCCTTTTTTATCTCCTCCTGGGTGGCGTCTTTGGATACTCCGAGAATTTTATAATAATCCTTAGGCATAATTCGGCACTCTTCATCTCTTTTGGAAGGCTTTAGACCTTCCCAAAGATAATTTTTTGGCTGTTTCTGTCAAGCTGGTCTGTATTTAGAGGTACCCCTGTGGGCAAAAGGAGGATGGAGGTGGGTATCTGGTCGTCTTTTTTGTGAGGTGGAGATTATGGGGGACCCACAGGGGTACGTCCTCTAAATACCATATCGATTACTTTCGTCAAGTTTTTATTAAAAGGAGATGTTCCGAAAAGTATTTATACTTAATGGCAAAATTTTTTTATTAAGGGTAAATTATGATGCATAAATATCTATTATACAGCCTTTATTTGGATTAATCAGATTTATTTTTGAAATAATTCGTTTGGGAAAAGGGCTTAACAAATACGATTTCGCCTACAAGATCTAGGTAAAGTTTTAGAATTTTGTAGATTTTGCCTCAAACAAAGGGCACCATATTTGAGTAAAAATTCATTATGGAGTTTGAGATTCATATTGGAACTTCGGGCTGGAACTATCCTCATTGGCGAGAAGTGTTTTACCCTTCTGATCTACCCCAAAAGAAGTGGCTTTCCTGGTATAGCACCCAATTTGACACTGTAGAAATAAACGCCACTTTTTATGGAACCCCTAAACCAAAGACCTTCAAGACTTGGTATAAGACAACCCCTCGGGGGTTTATCTTCTCCATCAAGGCCAATCGTTTTATTACCCACGTTAAAAGGCTTAAGGATGTCAGGGAGGCTTTGAGTCGCTTTTATGAAAGCCTCTCCCCATTAGAGGAGAAGGTGGGGCCCATTCTCTTCCAACTACCTCCAACCCTTGGTTACCAAAGGTCTCTGATAGAAGATTTCTTGGCCCAGCTTGACTCTACATATCTTACTACCATAGAAGTCAGACACGCTAGCTTTCATAATCAAGAATTCTTCGCTCTTTTGAGACGGGCGGGGGTAGCCTTATGTATTTCCGACACAGCTGGTCGTTATCCTTCTATGGTTGAGGAAATAACCGCCGGTTTTGTTTATCTTCGGCTTCACGGTTCTCGGGAGCTTTACCGTTCTTGCTATACCGATGAAGAACTTAAGGCCTGGGCCATGAAAATAAAGACGTGGAGACGACTGACCTTTGTCTATTTTGATAATGACGCCGAAGGTTGGGCCCCGCTTAATGCCAGCCGCCTCCGAGAGATGCTAGGAATTTTTTCGCCGGCCTCTTAGAGCCCCCATTCCTAGGAGGCCGCTTCCTATAAGGATAAGAGTGGCCGGTTCCGGAGTGTGAATGGCCTCAACGTTTAGGTAGTCATTGCCACACTCAATGGTCCAGTGGACCCCAAAAGACCCTAAAGGGCCATTGAATAGGGCCAGAGGGATGGAGGCCTCGATGATGTATCTCTGACTGGCCAGATCATTGTCATCCCAACCGGACCAGGGCAAATAACTAAGGGTTCCGCTGCCAAGTAGACTACCTGTAGCTGCCCGGAAGGGGTTTGATTCCACATAAGAACTGTAATAAACATCTTCCCAGGAGCTGACTTGATAAAAACTGCCGACTTCGCTTCCAGCCACCCTTAAGGCATAATCGTAATTTCCATCAAGTCCTACGTCTATGGCAATGTCTCCTGCATCAAAGTGGATGGAATTGTAGTCTCGACCTGTTTGAGGGAAACCTGTAACGATAGCTACGTAAAGGTTGGCCGAATCCCAGGTAACATAAAGGGCCTCAACATCGTATTCTTGATTCCCATACCCCGGGCCAACATATCCACTACTATTTGGGGCATTGTCTTCTAAACTATAACTTGCCCCTGCCTTCGGAATCCAATCTGTGCCAGGGATTACGCCCCAATCGTCCAGGCTCCCGTCTATTCCAACCGTAAAACCCCAGACATTAGAGAAACTCAGCCATGTCCCAAATAAGGTCATAATCAAGAGGTAAAAACACTTCCTAAACATCCCAAGCCCCCGCTTCTTGAATTTCAAGACTATAAAGCAATGCCTGTGCCACTCGTTTTTAAAAATATCTATTGGTCGCTAATCCTCTATATTGTGGGTCTTAGAGTGGATGTTAACAGGAAAACGTTTTCTCTTTTTGAAGTTGAGGAAGTTTTTTTCTCTTAAACAGTGAATTCAATTTCCAATCTTTTGGGGATACAAAGTGATTTTTCCGGGGGCATTGATGTTTTTAGGGGCTTTTTCCGAAAAATATGGCAGAAGAGGAGTTGATCTAAATGCCCCAAATCCTGCTTATAAGTCCGGGAAACAGGCTTTCTTCTCTTGAAGCCTGGGTGAAAGAGAGCTTTCCAGGCTTTGAGGTTCGGACTGTTTCCGAGCTACCGGAAGATATTTCTGAGGCCTCGCTTATCATCTCCGAGACTCCTCTTAAGGCTTCGGGGCTTCATCCTCCTTGGGTAATGGTAAACGGTCATGGGATTGATCCGGAAGAGGCCCGGGTCTTAGGGGCCAGTTTGGTGCTCTCTCCAGAGGGTCCGTGGGACAAAAACCAACTAGAAAGACTCCTTGAAGCCCCTTCTATAAGGGGAGATCTGTCTTCCTTCTCGTTGCCTGATGTGCTTCAACTTTTGGCTGTAAAAGGTGGGCGTCATGTTGTGCTGGTCTTCTCGGAAGAGGGCCACGGGCGAATCTTTCTTGAGGGTGAAGAGGTCTATTTTGTAGAGTTTCAGGGCCGGGAAACTCTCTCTGGCTTGGAGGCCTTAAAACGAATTCTTAGCTTAGGCTCTGGGCAATTTGAGGTCCGTTTCCCTTTGATTTGGCCTAAAGAGGCCAATATTTCTGGTCCTATTCAGGCCCTTATTATTGAGGCGACCCGCCTGGAGGATGAAACCGATGATACTGACTTTTTCCTTGACCTAGACGAACTTACACCAGCCTCCTCTACCCAAGAAAGTGGGGAACTTGCTCGTCTTCGAGATATCTTTCCCGAGGCCAGTTTAATAGTTGTCCTAGATGAGTCTGGGACGGTGCGGGAGTCCTTCGGCGAAGGAGATCGAGAAGCTCTTTCTGGGCTGACATCCTATATCAGTCTAAATCTCACCGAAATCGGGGAAAATCTGGCTCTAGGAGATCTTAAAGGCTTTGCTATGGGGGGGGCCAAGACCCTCTGGGCGGCGGTGAAAAGAGGCAATCGGACCATTGCCCTGAAAGCCTTTCCTCGCAAGGGTATTCTCCGCTGGAGCAAAAAGCTTCTTGAGGTCTGAGTCTCGTGATGCAGACAATTCTGGCCAGTTTAAACAAATTGAGTGAGGTTTTAGGAGCCTTTGTCGTTGACAAAGGCGGACAGATTCTGGCCCGCAATCTGCCGGAGTTCTATACCCAGGAGATCCTGGAGGCTGTGATCCAATCGGTAGAAGAAATATCTACAGGCTTTGTTAGTGAGAGCGTCCAAGATTCTCCTCAAGAGATTGTTGCCCTATTTGAGAACGGTTCTCTGGTGGTGAGGGAGTCAAAGGGCCGGAGGCTTTTTGTGCTCCTTAAAACTACTGAGCCCAGTCCCATAGTCTGTGTGGCCCTAAATGCCCTTATCCTTAAGCTGGATAAATTTCAAGAAGAGGGAGAGGCCCCTACTCCACGGCCGGTAAATGATGGCGATGTTCTCCCCTTAGAACGCCTTCGGGAGTTGGTCAAGGTCTTGGCTCAACATTATGGGCCGGCGGCTAAGATCCTGGTCAAAAGAGCCCTCAAGCAGGCCGGAGCCAGCCCCGATGGTCTTTCTCCCACCAGGATAAGGGACTTTCTTTTGGCACTGGGAGCCGAGATTCCCGAGGCCAAACTTCGAAAAAGTGTCATAAAAAAAGCCCAAGAGATTCTTGAAGCGGGGAGGCGGTCATGAAGCTAGGAGGCATGAGCCTGGCCAACAAAGTAGCCCTTTTTTTTCTTTTGGTCATTGGGCTTTCTATCATAAGCCTAGTGATTACTGTCCAGAAATATCATCAGAAAGAGCTCCTGAGTCGGGCTCGAGCCACAGCAGCCTATTTCATCGGGGTGCCCCGTTTCGCTAATTCAGTCAAGGGACTGTGGGCTCAAGATACCTCTATTGTCCCCACTGTGGCTACTGTCACCGCCTACCGTAACGCTCAGGAACTCACCCTCCACCGTCTCCATGATCCTGATCTCGCTAAGGCTCTGGCCAAAACCATTGGGGCTTCAGGTATAGAGATTAAACTGAATGGCCCTCTACCCCAGCTACCCCCTAGTGGAGAGAGCTGGTCCTATGAGAAGGGAACCTTCCACTATCAGAAGCTTCTTACTGTGGAGAAGGGATGCCTCTCCTGCCATCAAAATGGTGGAACCAGACCTTACCTCCACTTGGGGGAGGCGGTAGGGGTTATTTCTGTGTCTATTTACGGCCAGGGGATTTGGCAGGCCCTCTCCAGTGCCTTTTCCGTTTGGAATGCGGCCTTTTTTCTGGTGGCGGTGTTGGCCCTCTACGTATTAGTTCGTTTCGAGCTCATCTCTCCCCTTACAGACCTTAACAAAAAGGTGGAAATGATGAGTGTTGGCGATCTTGACGTAGATCTCGGTGTCTCCGGCTTAGAGGAAAAGGATGTCAAAGACGAACTTCTACGCTTGGCTATTGCTATCGAACGTTTGCGAAAGAGCCAAAAGACCATGGAGAGGCTGCTGGATGAAGAGGGCCTCCTTGAATAGCGTTTTTTGGGGCTTTGGAGATCACCAATCTTTGGGCTTGACGAGAATCTCTCGAACCTTGAGATCAAAAAACATGTTTGAAGGCATGGCCTTAATGATAGCCGCCGTATCGGCCCCCCGACCGGTGCCAGCTACCGTGATGACATCCTCAGGGGGGACAAGCCCAGCGTCAGCGGCCATCATGGCGATCTCACAACAGACCTTTATCCCCTGGCCAAAAATGCGCAGGGTGTTAGCAATTATGTCCTGATCAGAGAAGCCCATCTTCTGCCGAAGGGCTGTCCCCAAATTTCTCATGACCATGGTTCCCGTGTAAACCTTGGCTCCTAGGGATTCCAGTCGGGCTCGAGTCTCATCTGTAAGTTCAAGGGCTCCAGGCTCTTTGAATCCTACATTGTGAGTGACCACTACCAGGTTGACAGGAAGACCTTTTAGGGCTTCGGCGGCCAGAAGCCCGGTGTCACCGTAAGTCGAGGCTACCACCACATGTCTCATTCCTCTTTCTTTAACAGTAGCTTTGACGATAGAAATGACTCGCGCCGTATTTTCCCGCCCCGCTCTCTCAAAATAGACACCCATTTCTCTACCCCCCCTGTTGAGAAATAACCTCACAAGGAACTTTAGGTTATATTTACAACCCCCGATTAGGGACTCTCAAGTCCTTTATTTAAATATCATCAGAGGGCAATTTCCGCAGACGTCAAGTCCTACATAGTCTCGGCTTCCAGAAAGCAGGGAGGCCCCCTGCCTGATGGCCCTTTCTTGGAGGCGGTCAATAACTTTTTCAAATATTTCCCACGGGAAACAAAGAATCAATTCTCCTCGCTCCATCTTGCCCGAAGTATAGGCTCCTGGACAGGCCAAAGATAACTCCACCCGTTTGTGTTTGTAAGCCGAGACAGCTGTACCGCAAAAGGCACCGTTAACCTTATGGGCAAAAGGAAGACTGGCCTGGCCAGAAACAGCAATGGTGTCATCTAAAAGGTGGGTTGCCTGGAGATTGTCGCAAACCAAAAGGACCAGATCCGCCTTAAAGGGGAGTTTATCTAAGGGCCAGAGGCTTATGCCCTTTAGTTCTTGAGGGCTCAAACGAGGACGTTGCTGGTAAAAGGCCTGGGCCGGATCTTCCTGGGGGAAAAACTTTTTAAGCGCCTTGAGGCACTTTTCCTTATCTGGCCGAAGACCGAAAACATCAGCAGCCGTTACACAGGAGATGGCTCCGGGAGAGATTAAAGTAGAATAACCACTCATCCGGGTAAAAGCTACAAATTGACAAAAAGTCAGACGGTTTCTGCAGACCTTGTCCACCTTGATTTGATCCAGACTCTCCTCTTGCCAGTGAAAACGGATACCTACTGGATAATGATATAGTTTGAGATGGCGGAAAAGTACCTCCTGCCAGTTGGCAAACATGAAGACCTCCTCGGAATTTTTAATTTTAGGGAGGATATCTCTGCTTCTGGGGGAATCAAATTGTAATTAAAGATGGCGAGGCCAGATGGCTATAGGGGGTATCAATAGGGTTGGATTTCTTAAACTTTTGACGGGAGATGCAAAACAGGGGGATCTGATTCCCAAAGAAGGAATCCATCCCCCTTAACTGGCAGCTAATAGTCAACCAGCTTCCAGTGGCCCTGCTCCACCTTGACGATAATCATGGAATCTACATCAAGACCACAGTGATCTTGGGGGCTTAAACGGTAGATTCCAGATATCCCTACATAGCCATTTATCTCCTCGAGGGCCTCTCTTAAGGCCTGGCGATTATCTCCAGCCTTTCTTAGAGCTTGGGCCAAAAGATTTACAGCATCCCAGGCATAACCAGAATGAGTATTTATGGGGAACTTCTCTCCCAACCTATAAACCTTATTATAAAGATGGACAAAATGGGCAATTACTGGTTTTTGAGGATCTGAGTCTGGAAGTTGTTCCCAGGCCATAAGCTTAGTGGAAGGCATAAGATTCCCCTCAGCGGCAGATCCGGCCAGTTCGATATACTTGGGGCCCGGAAGGCCATGACATTGAAAGAGAGGAACGTCTATCTTCAGTTGGCGGACATTTTTAGCCACGATAGCCCCTGCCGGCCCGATGGTCCAACAAACAATGGCCTCTGGGTTGGTAGTGGCCAGCTTGACGAGCTGGCTGGTCATATCGGTGTCTCGGGGGTTAAAGGATTCGCTGGCTACAATGGTGAGACCATATTTAGGGGCCAGTTTTTTAAGCCAGCGGCGACCATCCTGACCAAAGCCATCGGAGGCCGTGAGGAGGGCCACCCTGGTAATGTGCATTTTTTGCATGTAGGCGTAGATCTTGCGCACGGCAATAGAAGACCGTTGAGGGGTCTTGAAGATATAACGGGCTGAACCAAAGCGCCCCCCTTCCATTATTACCGGGTCTCCTCCAACGGTCATCACTATTGGCACCCTGGCCCGTTCAAAGATAGGTTTTACAGCCATGCCGGTGTCTGTTCGTGTGGGCCCAATAACGGCCACGACTTTGTCCACGTTGATAAATCGCTTGGCCGCCATGATAGCCTTAGTGGGATCGCCTTCGGTGTCGGCCATGACCAGCTTGATGGGACGTCCATTTATCCCTCCGGCCTTGTTAATTTCAGCTACCGCCATCTCGGCTACCAACTTGGTGGGGGTGCCAATAAAGGCCGCTGGCCCAGAGAGGGCAAAAAAGGCCCCGATCTTAATGGGATCTTTTTCTCCTGCCAGGACTAAAGAAGGGATGAGAAGGAAAGCCAGCAAGAGGATTTTTAAACCCCTTATAAACATCTAATTAAGTCCTCCTTATCCTTAAAGGTTATTAAGGGCTTATTAGCAACAACAGGGAGGGCCGGTCAACGGAGGGTTTCCATAAATAAAAGGGGGGCCATCGGCCCCCCTCTAAAATAGCTAACCTGAAGCTTACTTTTTATGACAACCGTTACACTTGGTTGGGGCCTTGGGGTGATTGGCAGCCATTTTCTTATGGCAACCCTTACAGGTCTTGTGGAAGACACTCATGGGCTTGCGGTACTTAGCCGGCATGCTGGTGTTGCCCTTATTGTGGCAGGTTTCACACTTTTGGTTTTTCTGGCCGGCTTTATAGGGAACTTTCTTGCCGCCCTCAACTCCGTGGTGGCAGGCACCACACTTGAGCCCTAATGCCTGGTGGGCATGGTGATTGAAAGTAACCGTACCCTTTCTGTTCTCCAGTTTAAAGACAGCCGGCCCTTCACCGGCGATGGCCATGCCCCCCAAGGTCAGACCAAGGCCACAAAAGACGGCCATAACCCATACCCATACCTTGTTCATGATAAAACCTCCTTCCATTTAATTTTTAAGTTCCTCCTGGCCACTTTAGGGCCAAAGGTTTTGACTGAATAGATATTCATTTCTAGCCTTTCTATATTTAGAGGCCCTTCCTTGTCAAGTAAGAAAAAAGAGGCCACCTGTACGGTTATGTTTGACAAAGCCCCTAAAATGATTGTAGGTAAACGCCCAATAAAGTTTGGCCATCACCTAAAGTTTTATGCAGGAGGTATGCCATGAAGCTTGACCCAACCAAGATGAAAGACTGGGAGATCGCCGCCGAGTGCGAAAAACACATGAAAACGGTCTATCAATTGGCCGATGAGCTTGGCCTGACAAAGGAGGAACTTCTTCCTTACGGTCACTATGTAGCCAAGCTGGACTACAAACTCATTCTTGAACGTCTCAAGGATCGTCCAAATGGGAAGTACATTGATGTTACGGCGATCACCCCCACTCCTCTAGGTGAAGGAAAATCCACGACATCTATTGGTCTCATTGAAGGGCTTGGTAAACGAGGTAAAAAGGTCATTGGTGCCCTGAGACAGCCTTCAGGGGGCCCCACCATGAATATTAAGGGCAGTGCCGCCGGCGGTGGTCTGGCCCAGATAATTCCTTTGGATAAATTCTCCTTAGGGCTTACCGGTGATATCAATGCTGTGATGAATGCCCACAATCTAGCTCTGGTGGCCCTTACGGCCAGAATGCAGCACGAGGCCAACTATGATGACGAAATCCTGGCCAAAAAGAATCTCCGGCGTCTCAATATTGATCCCAAGAGGGTAGAGCTTGGTTGGGTGATCGACTTCTGCGCTCAGGCCCTCCGTCATATCGTCATTGGTCTTGGCGGAAAGATGGACGGCTATCCCATGGAGAGTAAGTTCTGGATCGCGGTCGCCAGTGAAGTTATGGCCATTCTGGCTGTTTCCCGGGACCTTAAAGACTTTCGGGAGCGGATTGGCCGAATCGTCGTTGCCTTTGATAAGTATGGAAATCCCATCACCACCGAGGATCTAGAAGTGGCCGGGGCCATGTGCGCCTGGATGGTGGATGCCATCAATCCCAATATGATCCAGACCTTAGAAGGACAGCCTGTTCTCATTCATGCTGGCCCCTTTGCTAACATCGCTATTGGCCAGAGTTCCATTATTGCTGACTATGTGGGCCTTAAGCTGGCTGATTACCACGTTACCGAGAGTGGATTTGCTGCAGATATCGGCTTTGAGAAGTTCTGGAATCTTAAGTGCCGCTTCTCCGGGTTGGTTCCCAATTGTGTGGTTATTGTGGCCACTATAAGGGCCCTTAAATGTCATGGAGGGGCTCCTATTCCTCGTCCAGGACAGCCGATGCCCAAGGAATATCTTGAAGAACACGTGGACTGGGTTGAGAAAGGGTGCGCCAATCTCCTCCACCATATCGAAACCGTCAAAAAGAGCGGTTCCAACCCGGTGGTTTGTATCAATGCCTTCTATACCGATACCAAGGCTGAGATCGATGCCGTGCGGCGGATCTGCGAAGAGGCTGGGGCCCGAGTGGCGGTCTCCGAACACTGGTTAAAGGGTGGTGAAGGAGCCCTAGAGTTGGCCGATGCCGTGGTAGATGCCTGCGAGGAGCCGGTCAACTTCCGTTTCCTCTATGATCTTGATATGCCTCTTAAGGACCGGATCGAACGAATCGCCAAGGAAGTCTATGGTGCCGACGGAGTTACCTACTCCCCGGAGGCCGAAAAGAAGATTCAGATCATCGACGCCGATCCCGAGCTTCGCAAACTGGGCACCTGCATGGTCAAAACCCATCTTTCTCTTTCTCATGATCCTAACCTTAAGGGGGTGCCCAAGGGTTGGGTCCTTCCGGTGCGTGACATCCTCATCTATCGAGGGGCGGGCTTTGTCGTCCCTGTGGCCGGTACCATTAGTCTCATGCCGGGTACGGCCTCTGACCCTGCCTATCGGCGCATTGATGTGGATGTGGAGACTGGGAAGGTAACCGGTCTCTTTTAGGTGGGGAATTTCACACCACTGTCGGGGAGAAAATTCCCGACAGTGGTGTGGCTCTAATTTCTGGGTGTTGTTTAACATCTGATAAAAACATTTGTTTTTTCTGGATACTCTTTGGCATGTATTTCGCAACTAAAGATATGGCCCTTTTGCGGGTCTAAAGTCTTAAACCTGGGGGAGGTACAGGAAGTGGCGGCAAAGATTATTAGCGGCAAGGATATCGCCAAGGAGATTCGTGAAGCCCTTAAGGCCGAGGTGTCTGAGCTTAAAGAAAAGCATGGAATTGTGCCGGGTTTGGTGACCATTCTGGTTGGGGACAATCCGGCCTCTGTCTCCTATGTCACAGCCAAGCAGCGGGCAGCTCACGAGCTTGGGTTCCACTCCATTCAGGACAACCAGCCAGAGGATATTACTGAGGAGGCCCTCCTTTCGCTTATTAAAAAATACAATGATGATCCGGCCATTCATGGTATCCTGGTTCAGCTTCCTCTCCCGCGCCACATTGACGAGCGCAAGGTCATCTACGCCATTGATCCACGCAAGGATGTCGATGGTTTCCACCCTGTAAACGTAGGTAAGATGGTCATCGGGGAGCCCTGTTTTCTGCCTTGTACCCCTCACGGAATTTTGGTTCTTCTTGACCGGGCTGGAGTGGAAGTTTCTGGAGCTGAGGCGGTGGTGGTGGGCCGAAGCAACATCGTCGGCAAACCTATTGCCAATCTTCTTATTCAGAAGAGAAAGCCGGTGGGTAACGCCACGGTGACTGTCTGTCATACCGGGACTAAAGACCTTTCTTTTCATACTCGCCGGGCCGACATACTCATTGTGGCGGCTGGCCGGCCCAAGGTTATCACCGCTGATATGGTCAAAGAGGGGGTAGTGGTTATTGATGTTGGGGTTAATCGTATTGGCACCACCCCTGAAGGAAAGGCTATCCTCTGTGGCGATGTGGACTTTGATTCTGTTAAGGAAAAGGCTGCGGCCATAACTCCTGTCCCTGGTGGTGTTGGGCCAATGACCATCACCATGCTCATGAAAAACACCCTTGAATCGGCCAAAATGTGGGCCGGTCTCCCCAGCGAAGTGGCCTGAAATATTGACTAATTCTTAGAATCATTTTAGGTTAACCCTCCACATTTATTAAAAGGGGGCAAGTCTGATGGATACGAGTAAGCGTTTTAAGTCTAACGGTGGCTGTCCCAGTATCCAGTGCCTGGTCAACCGAGAGGTTCTCTGTCAGGAACCGGCCCAGGGAGTGACCACCGCTGCCCACCGGGTAGAGAAGCGAGGGGCTACCCCCTGTCTGTTTGGCCAGGGTGGGACATGTTGCCGTAACTGCAATATGGGGCCTTGTCAGATTATCGAAGGTGTGGAGGAGATGATTGGCATCTGCGGGGCCACCGCCTCTACGGTAGCGGCTCGCAACTTCGCTCGGATAGTGGCTGCCGGTACGGCTTCTCACTCTGATCATGCCCGGGAGACAGTCCTGGCCTTTATTGCTACGGCAAAGGGGG
The DNA here is from genome assembly GCF_011207455.1 of Thermosulfuriphilus ammonigenes. GTDB lineage: Bacteria > Desulfobacterota > Thermodesulfobacteria > Thermodesulfobacteriales > ST65 > Thermosulfuriphilus > Thermosulfuriphilus ammonigenes. The sequence goes on along the minus strand of NZ_CP048877.1, from coordinate 353,546 downwards.
AGACCCCTTACGAGATAAAAGACACCCTCAAACTTCGCCGGATGGCTGCCTGGCTGGGCATAGACCCCGCCGAGAAGGACATTCAGCAGCTAGCCCTTGAGGTGGGAGAGACGGCCCTGGCGGAGTTTGGTAAGCAGGAGGGGAGCCTTCATTTTATACGTCGGGCTCCTCAAAAGCGCCAGGAAATTTGGCAGGAGCTGGGAGTGGTGCCTCGGGGTATTGATCGTGAAGTGGTGGAGACCATGCACCGAACCCATATGGGGGTGGATCAGGATTTTCGCCATATATTCCGCCAGGCTGCTCGGTGTGCTTTGGCTGACGGCTGGGGCGGGTCCATGCTGGCCACAGAACTTCAGGACATAATGTTTGGCACCCCAGTGCCCATTCGGACGGTGGTCAACCTGGGAGTCCTGAAGGAGGACATGGTCAATATTACGGTTCATGGTCATGAGCCTGTTTTGGCTGAGGCCTTGGCCATGGCGGCTCAGGATCCGGAAATAATTGCCGAGGCCAAGAAGGTCGGGGCCAAAGGGATCAACCTGGCTGGAATATGCTGCACCGGCAATGAGATCCTCATGCGTCGCGGGATCCCTATTGCTGGTAGCTTTGTTCAGCAAGAGATTGCCCTGACCACCGGAGCCGTTGAGGCCATGGTGGTTGATGTTCAGTGTGTCATGCAGTCTCTTCCGGAGATTGCCCGCTGTTTCCACACCGAGGTAATTACCACCAGTGATCGGGCCGAAATTGTCGGGGCGACTCATGTTCCCTTTGATCATCATCGGGCCTTAGAGGTGGCCAAGGATATTGTCCGTCGGGCCATTGCTCGTTTTCCTAAGCGGGGCAAGGTCTATATCCCCAAGGCCAAGATGGACGTGGTTGCCGGGTTTAGTCATGAGACCATCCTTTATATCCAGGGTGGACGCTTCCGGGCTTCTTATAAGCCCCTTAACGACAACATCATCAACGGTCGCATCCTCGGGGTGGCGGCCATTGTCGGCTGTGATAACTTCCGGATTCAGGATGAGGTCCACGTAGAGCTGGCCAAAGAGCTCATTGCTAATAACGTCTTGGTGCTGACCACCGGTTGTGCGGCAACCGGCCTTGGCCGGGCTGGCCTTCTTTCTCCAGAGGCTGCGGAGCTGGCCGGTGAGGGGCTGAGGGAGGTTCTGGAGGCTGTCGGCTGTCCGCCGGTGCTTCATATGGGCTCTTGTGTGGACAACAGCCGGATTCTCATCGCCGCTACCGAGATGGTTCGCACCGGTGGCCTGGGAGAGGATATCAGTGATCTTCCGGCCATTGGTTGTGCTCCTCAGTGGATGAGTGAGAAGGCTATAGCCATTGGTCAGTATTTTGTGGCTAGCGGGGCTTCGGTTGTCTTTGGTCCTACCTTTCCGACCACCAAGTCTCAAGAGGCTACGGATCATCTTTTTAAGGAGATGGAGGAAATCTACGGAGCCCGCTGGTTTTTGGCCAAGGAGGCCAAGGATTTTGCCTCCATTATGATTGATCAGATTCGTCAAAAGAGAAAGGCCCTAGGCCTTGATAAGAAGCGGGAGCGCGTCCTCTTTGATATGGCTATGAGGCGCCAGCTTGACACCCCACTTCAGGGCGTAGGGTGTCACGGACCGACAACCTAAAAGGGCTTTTGGCCTTGATTCTCTTTTCGGGGCCGGGTAAAACCGGCCCTTATACAATGAGAACTGCAGGAGTGTAATATGGCCGAAAAGAAAGGTTCTGTCCTGGTTCTGGGAGGGGGAGTAGCCGGAGTTCAGGCGGCTCTGGATATCTCTGAGCTGGGTTTTTACGTCTATCTGGTGGATAAGGCCGCCTCTGTTGGCGGGGTAATGGCCCAGCTGGATAAGACCTTCCCGACCAACGACTGTAGTCTCTGAATTCTGGCGCCCAAACTGGTGGAGGCCGGTCGGTCTCCCAATATCGAAATCATTACCAATGCCGAGCTAAGATCCCTTGAGGGTGCCCCGGGGGCCTTTAGGGCCAGGGTTTTCAAAAAGCCCCGTTATGTTGATGCCGATAAATGTACCGCCTGCGGTCTTTGTACGATGTATTGTCCCCGTCCGGTGGTTGATCTCTACAATGAGCGCTTAGACATCACCCGGGCGGCCCACATTGATTACGCCCAGGCCGTACCTACAACCTATTATATAGATGCTGGAGAGTGTTTCTATCTTCAGCACGAGACCTGTCGTATATGCACCAATGTCTGTCCGGCTAAAGCCATTGACTTTGAACAGCAGCCCGAGGAAGTTGAGTTAGAAGTTGGAGCCGTGGTTTTAGCTACCGGTTTCGGTCGGGTTTCGGAGGAGGTTCTAGCCAGGTACGGCTATGGAAAGTATCCGGATGTGGTTACCAGTCTTGAGCTCGAACGCCTTATGTGCGCCTCCGGGCCTACAGAGGGGGCTATTCTCAGGCCATCTGACCTGACCCACCCCAAAAAGATTGCCTTCCTCCAGTGTATTGGCTCCCGGGATGTCTCCTGTGGGCAGGGCTACTGTTCAAGTGTCTGCTGTATGTATGCCATCAAAGAGGCCTCGGTGGTTAAAGAACATGATCCGGATGTAGAGATGGCCCTCTTCTACATGGATATCCGGACCCAGGGTAAGGGTTTTGATGAGGCCAGAGAAATGGCGATCGAAAAGTATGGCCTCAGGATCCACTATGCCCGGGTACCTAAGGTGGAGCAGGTTGGCCGCCATCTTTTACTCCATTATGTGACTGAAGATGGCCGTCATCATACCGAGGTCTTTGACATGGTTGTTCTCTCGGTGGGCTTGGCTCCGCCTGAAGATGCCGAAAAGATCGCCGAGATCACCGGGATCGACCTTAATAAGTACAGGTTTGCTGCTACTGATATGGGCCGTCCTCTTGAGACCAGTCGTCCGGGGGTCTTTGTTATTGGGGCCTTTCAGGGGCCTAAGGATATTCCCGAAAGTGTCACTCAGGCTTCGGGAGTGGCGGCAGCGGCCTCGGAGCTTCTGAAGGAGGCCCGAGGTCAGGAGATCATTGAAAAGGTCTATCCGGAAGAAGATGAGGCCCTAGAGAGAGAAGAGCCGCGGGTAGGGGTCTTTGTCTGTCACTGTGGGATTAATATCGCTGGAGTGGTGGATGTGGCCGAGGTCATGAGATACGCGGCCCAGCTTCCGGGAGTGGTTCACGCCGAAAACGTCGTCTATGCCTGCTCTCAGGATACCCAGCAGTCTATGGTAGAGAAGATCCGTGATCTTCGTCTAAATCGGGTTGTGGTGGCGGCCTGTACTCCCAGGACCCACGAACCCCTTTTCCAGGAGACTCTAAGGGACGCCGGTCTTAATCCGGCCCTTTTTGATCTGGCTAACATTCGGGATCAGTGTGCCTGGGTTCATGCCAATGAGCCCGAAGCGGCTACCGAGAAGGCCAAAGATCTGGTACGGATGGCTGTGGCCAAGGCCTTGGAGCTAGAGCCCCTTGAGCTCCAAAGTGTCCCTGTAACACCGGCCGCTCTGGTCATTGGCGGTGGAGCCGCAGGGATGACGGCGGCTCTCTCCTTGGCCGAGCAGGGCTTTAAGTGCTTCCTGGTTGAGAAGGAGAAGAAGCTGGGAGGCAATCTTCGTTATCTTACTGCCGGTTTAGGGGGAGAGGATCCCCAAGCCCTTCTGGCCGAGCTGGAAAAGAAGGTCAAGAGACACAAGCTGATTAAGGTCTTCACCGAGGCCACGGTGGAGAGTATCTCTGGATATGTAGGTAACTTTACTTCTACTATCGCCTCGGCTAAAGGAACAGAGATGGTCAACCACGGGGTGATTATTGTGGCCACCGGTGGCCAGCCTTATCAGCCCAGTGAGTATCTCTACGGCCAAAACAAACGGGTGATTACCCAGCTTGATCTGGAAAGGCTCCTTAAGTCTTCTCCAAAAACTATGGCCAAGGCCAAAGATATTGTCATGATTCAGTGTGTGGGCTCTCGAGGCCAGGGGCTTTCATATTGTAGTAAGGTCTGCTGTCAGCAGGCGGTTAAGAACGCCCTGCGTCTCAAAGAGCTTAACCCAGAGGCCCGTATCTTTATCCTTCATCGCGATATGAGAACATACGGCTTTAGTGAGGATGCCTACCGCGAAGCTCGGGCCAAGGGGATTGTCTTTGTGCGCTATAGCAAGGAGAACGAACCAAAAGTGGAGCAGGTTTCCCGAGGGGCCCTGCGGGTTACCTTCCATGATTCTCTCCTTGGGGAGGATATAGTTATCCAGCCCAGTTACCTTGTGCTCTCTACAGGAATTGCTCCTGCAGACAATGAGCCTCTGGCTCGCCTCCTTAAGGCTCCCCTTACCAGAGAGGGCTTTTTCCTCGAGGCTCATGTCAAACTAAAGCCTGTAGAGGTGGCCGTGGATGGGATCTACATTTGTGGGCTGGCCCACTCCCCCAAGCCCCTTGAGGAGACTTTGGCCCAGGCCCGGGCAGCAGCCGGAAAGGCCGCTATTCCTTTGGCCAAGGGCTCAGTAAGTGTGGCTCCTTTGGTCTCCCGGGTCAATCAAGAAAAGTGTATCGGTTGTGGAATTTGTGTCAGCCTCTGTCCATACAAGGCCATTGAGATGGTCAAGGTGGGCAAGCGGCGCAAAGCCCAGACCATTGCTGCCTCCTGCAAAGGATGTGGTATCTGTGCCAGCCATTGTCCAACCCTGGCCATCTCTATGGGAGGCTTTACTGATGAAAGCATCTTTGCCCAGATTGACGCCTTTGGGCGAGAGAAGGTGGTAGAAAAGAAGGCCCAGCAGGCGGCCTAAAACGAGAGTGAGGTTGAGCGTATGGCCTTTGATCCGCGCATACTTGGATTCTTCTGTCATTGGTGTTGTTACGCCGCCGCGGATTCAGCCGGTGTGGCCCGCTATCAGTATCCCCCAAACATTCGGGTCATCCGAGTGATGTGTACCGGCCGCCTGGATCCCCGCTTTATTGTTGAGGGGTTCCGGGTCGGAGCTGATGGGGTCTTTGCCGGCGGGTGACACCTGAACGAATGTCATTACCAGTCTGGTAATTACGAAGCTTTAATAATGGCTGAGGTCAGTCGAAGGCTTTTGGAGATAGCCGGGGTTAGTCCGGAGCGTTTTACTCTGGAGTGGGCCTCGGCTGCGGAGGCTCCCCGGTTTGTCCAGCTGGTGACTGGATTTACCCAGAAAATAAAAGACCTCGGTCCCTTGGGGGACAAAGAGGGTGTTGCCGAAGAAGCTTTGGCTCTTCGTCTGGAGGCGGCCCGCCGGGCCATGGAATCTACCAGGTTGCGCAGTCTATACGGCAATCTAGCCCGGGAGATAAAGAAAGAAGGCAACTATGATCCCAAACACCTGGCCGCCAAGGTGGAGAGCAAGCTCCTTAAGACTTTGCGTTCGGAAACCCTAACAGAGGGAGCAAAGCTTCTTCTGGCTAAGGGCCCCAAAGATCTCAGTGAGCTGGCCAGCACTTTGGGGGCTGAAGAGGAGGAGCTTTCGGAGCTTTTGGCGGCCCTGGTCAAGAGAAAGGTTCTTGTCCAGGAAGACGGCCGCTACGCCTTGGCCAGAAAAGAGGGGGCTTAGGCTATGACTATTGCGCCCAAAGAGCTGAAAAAGGATTTTTTAAGGGAACTGGCTTCCATCCCTGGCGGAGAGGCCGCAGCCTATTGCTTTACTTGTGGAGCTTGCTCGGGGATATGCCCGGTCTCCCGAGCCAGCCAGGGCTTTGATCCTCGCAAAATTGTTCATATGGTCTCCTTGGGCTTGGAAGAGCAGCTTGTGGCTGGAGAGATGATCTGGGAGTGTTCCCAATGTGAATCCTGCCTTCCGGTCTGTCCTCAGGAGGTGGCTCCGGCCAAGGTAATCGCTGCCTTAAGGGAGATGGCCCGGAGGAGAGGCCTGGTTACCAAAGAAAGGCTTTTTGAGTGGGGCAAGTTGGCCGTAGTGGATCCCGAACACTGTGTGGCCTGTCTGACTTGTGTCCGGGTCTGTCCCTTTGGGGCTCCTAGGGTGGTCAAGGATGGTTACGCTGTCATTGATGAAAAATTATGCCGGGCCTGCGGTATTTGTGTGATTGAGTGTCCGGCCCAGACCATAAAGCTCAAAAAGGCCCCTGAGGAGACCGTGGGGCAGTTTCAGGATGCCTAGGAGAGGGAAGATGGAACAGCCGATCTGGCCTAGAATTGTTGCTTTTTGCTGTCGTTATAGTGTCCCTGATTCGACCGAGGAGATCCGTCTTATTCCTGATGCCCCCCGAGGGCTGGAGATCCGTCCTTTGGCCTGTTCCGGCCGTTTGGAGCCAGCTGAGGTTTTGAAGGCCTTTCATCAGGGGGCTGAAGGGGTTCTGGTGGTAGGCTGTGAAGAGGGGCAGTGTCATAATGCGGCCGGAAGCAAGCGGGCAGCCATGAGAGTTCAACACCTTAAGAAGATTTTGGAAGAACTGGAGATATCTCCGGAGCGGATTGTCTTTTTGTATTCTCCGCGGCTTGACGCCGGCCCTTTTATTCAGGCCGCCAGGGATCTGGAGGCCACCCTTCTTTCCCTTGAGCCTCTCTGGAAGCAGGGGGCTGCTTGATGAGCTGGTTCCGAAATTCTTATTCGGTAAATGTTTCAAGGAGTAGCCTATGATTATTGCTGAGAGGAAGCCGCTTGAAGAGATCTTTTCTATGGTCAAGAGCTTCAAAAAGGTCCTGATTTTAGGCTGTCGGGGATGTGTAGCTGTATGTAATGCCGGGGGCGAGAAGGAGGTAGCCACCCTCGCTGAAGCCCTTAAACTGGCGGCCAAAAAGGCCGGTCAGGAGATGGAGGTTCTCCAGGAGACTTTTGTCCGCCAATGTGATCCTGAATACCTTGAGCCTCTGGCGGAGATGGCCAAAGACTTTGAAGCCATACTTTCTATGGCCTGTGGTGTGGGGGTGAACCTTATCGCTGACCGCTATCCGGATACCCTCGTTTTTCCGGCCTTAAATACCACTTTCTATGGGGCCAATCTGGAGGCTGGCAGTTGGGAGGAGAAGTGTCGGGGCTGTGGTGATTGTATCCTTCACCTCACAGCCGGTCTGTGTCCCATTGCTCGCTGTGCTAAAAATCTTCTCAATGGTCCTTGCGGTGGATCTCAAGGTGGAAAGTGTGAGATCCGTCCTGATGTCCCCTGTGTCTGGCACGAGATATATGAACGTCTCAAGAGACTTAATCGGCTGGAAAACATGAAGCAGATTATGCCGGCTAAGGATTGGACTCCAGCAGGTCATGGGGGATTAAGAAGACGAAAGCGTGAGGATCTTCTGGCCCGGTAGAAAACATTCAAGGAGGTTTCTGTGAAGTCAGGAAGCCATTTAGAGAAGGTTTTAACCTCCGGAGAGTTTGCCGTCACCGCTGAAATTGGTCCGCCTAAAAACGCCGATCCAGAGGTGGTCCTGGAGAAGGCGCGTCTGATCAAAGGCTATGTTGATGCCGCCAACATCACTGATTGTCAGACGGCTATTGTGCGCATGTCTTCTATCGCCTCGGCCGTCCTTATTATGACGGAGGGGATCGAGCCTGTTATTCAGATGACCTGCCGGGATCGCAACCGGATTGCCATGCAGTCTGATCTTCTGGGGGCGGCGGCCTTGGGGATTAAGAATCTTCTCTGTCTTACCGGCGATCATCACAAGTTCGGCAATCATCCTCAGGCCAAGGGGGTCTTTGATCTAGATTCCATTCAGATGCTGGCCATGGTCCGGGAGATGCGCGATGAGCGCCGTTTTCAGTGCGGGGAGGAGATAAAGGGCCAGGAGCCGCGATTCTTTCTGGGAGCGGCAGCTAATCCCTTCGCCGATCCCTTTGAGTTTCGGGTCTATCGTCTGGCCAAAAAAATCGAAGCTGGTGCAGACTTTATCCAGACCCAGATCGTCTATAACGTAGAGCGCTTTGCCAAGTTTATGGAAATGGTTCGGGATCTCGGCCTGGATAAGAAAGTCTATATTCTGGCTGGAGTGACGCCTTTTAAGTCTGCCGGTATGGCCAACTATATGAAGAAATTTGTTCCTGGGCTTGATGTGCCAGACGATTTGCTAAAACGAATGAAAGAGGCCAAGGATCCCCGCGAGGAGGGGATTAAAATCGCCGTGGAGATAATCGGTCAACTTCGGGAGATTCCCGGAGTAGCCGGGGTCCATATTATGGCCATTGAGTGGGAGGCCGCTGTTCCGGAGATCGTCAAAGCGGCCGGTCTTTATCCCCGGCCAGAGATGGAAGAAGTTGAACCTACTGTTCGTCTGGTCTCTAAGGAGCCTCTAGAGGTGACACCGCCCAAGGAAGAGGCTCCGGAGGAGGTCGCTCCTGAGGCTCCGCCTCAGGTAACACCACCGGCGGCTCCCTCTCTTCCCATCGAGGCCCTGAAGGAGGTTTTCTCGGTCCTTAAGGCTGGTATTGGTGATTTAATGAAAGGGGCCGAGGCCCTGACTAAAGGTATTGCTGGCCTTGAAGAGACCCTCCTGGGGGCTGGGGCTGAGGCCAGACCATCTGAGCCCTCTCCACCCTCGGCAGAAGTGCCTCCTCCACCTGAGGCCCCGGCTGAGGCGGAGGCTCCGGCAGAGGAGGCCCGCAAACGGGAGGAGGAGGAAAAGGCCGCCAAGGTGGCCAGCCTTATTACTGCCGCCAAGGCCGCTCTTGATGCTGGTGATCTTGATAAGGCCGAGGGGCATTTTAAGGAAGTCCTTGAACTTGAGCCGGAAAATGCTCCGGCCAGAGAAGGCCTAACGGAGATAAAGGAGCGCCGGGAGATAGCCGAATTGTTGGCCGGTGCTCGGACGGCTCTTGAGGCCGAAGACCTTGATAAGGCCAAGGAGTCCTTTGAGGCCGTCCTTAAACTCAAGCCGGATCATCCCGAGGCCAAGGAAGGCCTTTCCCGGGTGGAGACCCTGATAGCTGAGAGGGAAAAAGAGGCCAAAGAGGCTGAACCTCCCAAAGAGGAGGCTCCTCCTGCCCCGGTGGAGGCCCTTGAGTTTGAATTGGCCCGGGAAGAGAAGTCTCTATTTGATCGCCTTCGTTCTATTCCCAAAGATGTGGTCCTTGATCCGGCAAATGGAGAGATCAAGGAGGTAACCATTGGCGTTGGAGATAAGGCCATAGCCGCCGGGGGGACCAACGCCCTGCCGTTCCATCTTTTTGAGGGAGAGATGAAAAATCCTCCTCGCATAGCCATGGAGGTCCTGGATACCAAACCTGAGGAGTGGCCAGAGCCGCTTTTGCGTTACTTTGGCGATGTCATCGGTGATCCGGCGGCCTGGGCCAAAAAGTGCGTTGAATCTTATCAAGCCGAGGCTATCTGCCTCTACGCTGTTGGAGCTGATCCTAACGCCCAGGATCGTCCGGCCGAGGAGGTGGCCCAGGTAGCCAAGGCCGTCTCTGAGGCTGTGGATGTTCCTTTGATTATCTGGGGGTGCGGTAACGCCGAGAAAGACACCGAGGTTATGCGTCAGGTAGCTGAGGTGGTGGGCCCCAAAAACGTCCTTATCGGTCCGGTAGTTGATCAGAATTACCGCCAACTGGGGGCCACAGCCTTGGCCTATCAATATCCTGTAGTGGCCTCAAGCCCTATAGACGTAAACCTGGCTAAGCAGCTCAACATCCTCCTGGAAAACCTTGGAGTTCCTCTGGAGCGGATTCTTATGGATCCCTCTATTGGAGCTCTGGGGTATGGGCTGGAGTACACCTATTCGGTTATGGAAAGGATTAGATTGGCCGCCCTCTATCAGCAGGATGATAAGCTTCAGGTTCCCTTTATCTGTAATCTGGGGCGAGAGGTCTGGAAGAGCAAAGAGGCCGGGCTTCCCAGTGATGATCTGCTGGGGGATCAAGAGAGGCGGGCCGTCCTTATGGAGGCTATTACCGCTGTCTGCATGATGCTGGCTGGCGGCGATTTCTTGATAATGCGTCATCCCAGGGCTATCGCCCTGGCCAAGGCCCTCATCAAGGCCATGGTTTAAAAACGAGACTATAACAGGGGGGTTGAGAAGAACTATGTCCAAGATCATCGCTAGTGCTGCCATTCGTGGGTCCCACAAGATTGTCGATGAGGCCTGGGCCAAATATGAAGAGGCGGTCAAGAAGTTTGGAAAGGATCAGGAGGTGGCCTTTCCAAATACGGCCTATTATTTGCCGATTATCTATTCTATTCTGGGACTTCCGGTCAAAAAACTCGGAGATTGTCAAGAGGCTCTGGAGGAGGCCCGAAAGCTTCTGCCGCCGGTACCAGATGAACATCATTGGCTTCCTTACCTTGGTCCGGCCCTGGATGCCGGCATGGCCACCTTTTTTGCTGAGGAGGTTGTCGAGGCGATTCGCTACCTGGAGGATCCCGATTTTTACACCAAGACAGAGGATCCTGTTGGCGATCGTATCTGGCTGGGGGCCGCTGATGACGTCATCTTCCGAAAGAGGGGGGTGGAGTTCGTCGATGGTACGGCCCCTGGGTTTGCCGCCATTTTGGGGGCCCCTCCTTCTGAGGAGACGGCCGTCAAAATCGCCCGTGAACTTCAAGAAAAGAACCTCTATGTTTTTATGCACTCGGATACCGATGGCCGCCGTATGGCCGAGCAACTTCTCCACCAGGATGTTCAGATAGGCTGGAGCACCCGTCTGGTTCCTTTTGGGCCGACAACCTCATCGGCCATCTTTGCCATAGGTTTTGCCTGTCGGGTGGCTTTGGCCTTCGGGGGCATCAAACCAGGAGATTATCTGGGCAATCTTCTCTACAATAAGGACCGAACCTTTGCCTTTGTTATTGCCTTCGGGCCGGTCTCAGACGAGTGGTATGCCAATGCCGCTGGGGCTATAAACTGGGGCTTCCCTACCATCTCTGATTGGGATATCCCGCAGATTCTGCCCACCGGAATCTGCACCTATGAACATGTGGTCAGCAATGTTCCCCATGAGGAGATCGTTCAGAAGGCCATCGAGGTCAGAGGGCTTAAGGTCACGGTCACCAAGATCGATATTCCCGTCTCCTATGGTCCGGCCTTTGAGGGGGAACGCGTCCGTAAAGACGACCTCTACCTTGAGTGCGGCGGTGGTAAGACCATGGCGGTAGAGCTTCTCCTTTCTCGGGAGATGCATGAGGTGCAGGACGGCAAGGTAGAGGTGGTGGGGCCGGAGATGGATGAAGTTTCTGAGGGAAGTCGTCTTCCCCTGGCTATCTTGGTGGAAGTGGCCGGTCGGAGCATGCAAGAGGATTTCGAGCCCATTATTGAGCGTCAGTTTCATCATCTCATCAACTATGCCCAGGGCATTATGCACGTGGGCCAGAGAAACATCATGTGGCTCAGGGTAAGCAAGCAGGCCCGAGAGAAGGGGTTTAAATTTGAGCATATTGGCCGCATTCTTCACGCTAAGCTTCACCAAGATTTTGGTTCCATAATTGATAAGGTTCAGGTGACCATTTACACCGAGGAAGATAAGGTCAAGGAGATCATGGAGCTGGCCAAACAGGTCTATGCCCGCCGGGATGCCCGGATTGAGGGTATGACCGATGAGACCGAAGAGATTTTCTACTCCTGTACCCTTTGCCAGTCTTTTGCCCCTAATCATGTCTGCATCATTACCCCGGAGCGGGTGGGGATGTGTGGGGCCTACAACTGGCTCGATGGTAAGGCTTCTTATGAGATCAACCCCACTGGTCCTAACCAGCCTGTCCCCAAAGGAGAGTGTATTGATCCGGTTCTCGGTCAGTTCAAGGGAATCAACGAATATGTCTATAAAAATAGCCGTAACAAGGTGGAAAGGGTCTCTCTCTATAGCCTGATGGTCGATCCCATGACGGCCTGTGGTTGCTTTGAGTGTATTGCCACCATGCTTCCGGCCTGCAACGGCATTATGATCGTCAATCGTGACTATCTGGGAATGACTCCTACCGGGATGAAGTTTACCACTATGGCCGGAATGGTTGGCGGCGGTCAGGTGACTCCGGGCTTTTTGGGTGTTTCCAAACACTACATTACCAGTCGGAAGTTCCTCAAAGCCGAGGGAGGGCTTAAGCGGGTGGTCTGGATGCCCAAGATGCTCAAAGAGGAGCTAAAGGACAAACTCCTTAAGCGTTGTGAGGAAGAAGGCATGCCCGATCTTCTGGATAAGATTGCCGATGAGAGCGTAGGCACTACAGAGGAGGAGGTTCTCGAGTTTCTGAAGAAGGTCGGCCATCCGGCTTTGGAGATGCCGCCTTTGGTCTAGCCGATGAGGCAAAAAAAATACCTGGGGAGTAGCGATGGGACTGACAGGGATACAGATCCTTCAGATGCTACCAAAGAAGAACTGTGGTGAGTGTAAGTTCCCCACTTGTCTGGCCTTTGCCATGAAGGTGGCTGCTGGTCAGACGGACATTGCTGATTGTCCTTATGTCTCTGAGGAGGTCAAGGCCAAGATCAGCGAGGCCTCAGCTCCGCCCATTCGGACCGTAAAACTGGGGGGTGGAGATCACACCTTCTCCTGTGGTGGGGAAACAGTCCTTTTCCGGCATGAGAAGCGTTTTGAACATCCTACCGGGATTGCCGTCTTAATAACTACAGATATGGCCGAAGATGAGGTTACCGGTCGCCTTGAGCGTTTCAAGAAGCTCGAATATGAACGGGTAGGAATTATGCTCAAGGCTGACCTGGTGGCCATTAAGGATGCAGGAGACAAAGGGGCCTTTGTTAATCTCGTCAAGAGGGTTCGAGAGGAGATCCCCGGAGCTCCCCTTATCCTCATGAGCCAGGATCCTGAAGCCCTTAAGGCTGGGGCGGATGTGTGTGGAGACTTTAAACCTCTTTTATATGCGGCCACCATGGACAACTATCAGGCCATGGCTGAGGTGGCCAAGGCTGCGGGAGCTCCTTTGGCTGTAAAGGGGGCGGATATCGGGGAGACGGCCTTTCTGGCCGAAGAGCTCGGCAAGGCTGGCCTAAAGGATCTGGTCCTCGATACTGGGGCCCGAACCATTCGAGCCCTCTATGAAGATCAGATCGCCATGCGCCGGGCAGCGATAAAGCACAAATACCGGCCTCTTGGCTATCCTAGTATAACCTTCCCTTGCGAGATGACAGATGACGATCTCCTGGAAGCCCTCATCGCCTCGGTTCTCATCCCTAAATACGCCGGCATTGTGGTGCTCTCCGACCTTAAAGGAGATATTCTCTTCCCTCTCTTGGTAGAACGTCTGAATATCTTTACCGATCCCCAGAAGCCCCTGGTGGTTCAGGAGGGGATCTATCCCATCAATGGTCCGGATGAGGAGAGTCCGGTATTGGTAACCTGTAATTTTGCCCTTACTTACTTTATTGTCTCTGGCGAAATCGAAACCAGCCGGGTGCCTTCTTGGCTACTCATAAAAGACACCGAGGGCCTTTCGGTACTTACCGCCTGGGCCGCCGGTAAGTTTGGGGCTGACTCTATTGCCGATTTTGTCAAAAAGTGTGGTATCGCCGAGAAGGTCAAACATCGCAAGTTGATAATTCCTGGCTACCTGGCCTCCATTAAAGGGGAGCTGGAGGAAGAGCTTCCTGATTGGGAAATCCTTATCGGCCCTCGGGAAGCCAGTCATCTGCCTTCTTACCTTAAAGAATGGCAGGCGGCCTAAACCATAAGGAGGGAGTTATGTCTGGCAAGGTAGTGTGTATAGGAGAGAGCATTAACATTATGTCTCGGAGTATAGGTCGAGCGATGAGGGAGAGGGATCCTGATCCTATTCGTCGTATGGCGCGTGAGGAGGTGGAGTTAGGGGCGGATTATTTAGATTTGAATATAGGTCCGGCGAAGAAGGATGGTCCGGAGTTAGCGTCGTGGATAGTGGAGGTAGTGGAGGGTGAGGTGGATGTACCGATATCGTTAGACACGACGAATCCTGAGGCGATGGTAGCAGGGATTAGTGCTTCTCGTCGGAAGCGTATATTGATGAATTCGATATCGGCTCAGCCTGAGCGTATGGAGAGGTTGATACCGGTTGCGGCGGAGAGTGGTGTGGATGTGGTAGCGCTTTTATGGGGGCCTGAGGGGATGCCTCGTGATGCGAATGAGCGGGCGGCGATGGCGGTGGATTTGATGATGAGGTTGAATGAGGCTGGTGTACCGAATGAGCGGATATGGTTTGATCCGATAGCGACGCCGATAACGTTGGGAGCGGATCAGTTATCGTATGGTTTTGAGTTTTTATCGATGTTGCCGGAGATAGCGCCTGGTGCGAAGAGTACGGTGGGTTTATCGAATGTATCGAATGGGGTATCGCGTCATTTACGTCCGTATTTAGATCGTGTTTATTTGATGATGTTGATGAAGTATGGGATATATTCGGCGATATTGAATGTGTATGACAAGGAGTTAGTGGAGATAGCGAAGGGTGAGCATCCTGATTGGGTGAAGTTAGTGCATGACATGATGGATGGTGATGAGCCAGATCCTAGTAGTTTGAGTGAGAAGGAGTTAGAGATATACAAGACTGTTCGTGTATTGATGGGTAAGACTATTTTTTCTGAATCCTGGTTGGAACTCTAGCAAGGGCAGGGGAGTCAACTCCCTTGCCCCCTTTCCCACCTCCTTTTTCTTTATAAAGGAGCCACCTTTAATTCGGAATCGGGGGCTACTATGATCACACTCCAGATAGATGGCAAAAGGGTCGAAGTCTCTGAAGGGATGACCATTCTGCAGGCCGCGCGTCAGGCGGGCATCACCATTCCTACCCTCTGTCATCTAGAAGGTAAACGTTCCTCGGATCGTCCCTGTGGTCTCTGTCTGGTAGAGGTAGAGGGTCAACCTTCTCCCTTGCGGGCCTGTGCCACCCCGGTGGAGGAGGGAATGGTGGTCACCACGGCCTCAGAGGAGCTTCTCAAACACCGTCGAGAACGCCTTGAGGCCATGGCTGCCTATCACTATGGAGATTGTAAAGCTCCCTGTAGTCAGGCCTGTCCAGGGGGGATCAATGTTCAAGGTTACGTAAATCTCATTGCTCAAGGACAGTATGCTGCCGCTCTTCGTCTCATTAAAGAGAGAAATCCTCTCCCCCTTTCGGTAGGCCGGGTCTGTCCCCGGTTCTGTGAGCCGCGGTGTCGACGGGTCTTGGTGGATGAGCCTATTGCCATCAACCACCTGAAGCGTTTTCTAGCCGATTGGGCCATGCAACATGGAGAGCCCCCGGAGGAAGTGGCTCCCCCTACAGGACATAGGGTGGCCATTATTGGTGGAGGGCCGGCTGGTCTCTCAGCGGCTTACTATCTGGCTAAGGCGGGGCATCAGGCAGTTATATTTGAGGCCATGGATGAGCTGGGAGGAATGCTCCGTTACGGAATTCCTGAATACAAATTGCCCAAAAAGGTCCTTGATCGAGAGATTCAGAATATCCTTTCCCTGGGAGTAGAGGTTCACACCGGAAAGCGCTGGGGCAAAGATTTTAGCCTCAAGAGCCTAAAGGAAGAAGGCTACAAGGCCATATTTATTGCTACCGGAGCCTGGAAGGAGAAGCCCTTGGAGGTTCCGGGAAGCGAACATCTTCTGGGAGGGCTTTCCTTTCTCCGGCAAATAAATCAGGGACTGAGGCCCGAGATTCGTCAGCCGGTGGTCATCTTTGGTGGCGGGGATGTGGCCATAGAGTGCGCCCGGGCAGCTCGGAGATTGGGGGCTGAAGAGGTTACCGTTATTTATCCTCGTTCTCGAATGGAAATGCCGGCCCATCAGCGGGATATTCGTGAAGCCGAAAAAGAAGGGGTTCGCTTTTTCCTTATGGCTACTCCCATGCGTGTTGAGCCTACCGGCAACGGGCTCTTTTCCGTGGAGCTGGCCCGGACGGTCCTCGGCGAGCCGGACAAAAAGGGTGTCCGTCATCCAGTGCCTGTACCGGGTTCCCGGGTGATTATGGAGGCCGGTACGGTTATTTCGGCCCAGGGCCAGATGCCAGACACCTCTTTTCTCACCTTTGATGAACTTGAGGCCAAGCTGGCTGTCTCCCCCAAGGGCACGGTTAAGGCCAATCCCTCAACTATGAAGACCAATCTGGAGGGAATCTTTGCGGGCGGAGATTTGGTCTCTGGCCCTCGAACAGTTATTCAGGCCGTGGCTGCCGGCCGGCGGGCCGCTGAGGCCATTGATGCCTATCTTCGAGGGGTAAAGGTTAAGTCCTCTTCGACGGTACGATATAACTTTACAAAAGGCCGTCGTTTTGAGGACGTTGATTTACGCAACTATCAGGAGTACACCATAAAACTTCAGGAGAGGATGCCCGAGCGTTCTCCTGAAGTCCGGGTGGGAGACTTTGAGGAGGTAGAGCTCGGTTTCAATGAGGCTATGGCCCGTCGGGAGGCCAGCCGCTGTCTTTCCTGTGGTTGTCTGGGTCTTTCTAAATGTAGCTTCCGGGATCAAATCATAGAACATCAGGCCAAGGTTTCCCACGCCCCTACTCGCCTCAGGGTTCCGGTAGACAGTAGCCATCCCTTTATTATTGTTGATGCCAACAAGTGTATTGCCTGTACTCGGTGTGAGCGGGCCTGTCCCTATGGAGCCCTTGAGCTTTCCATTAATGATGGCCAAGTGCCGGAAATTTCCATCAGACTCAAGGACAATTGCCTCTCTTGCGGGGCCTGTGTGGATGCTTGTCCTACGGGGGCCCTAACGAAGAAGACAGTTGTTCTGCCAGCCTCCTCTTCAGAAATGACTAAAGTTCCAGGTGTCTGCACCTTCTGCGGTACCGGTTGTAACCTGGAAATTCACACCAAATGTGGCACGATAGTGGAGATCAAGGCCAATGAGAATCTTCCTCCAAACTTTGCCAACCTTTGTGTTAAAGGTCGTTTTGGCTACACCTTCTATCGCCACAAGGATCGTCTGACCAAACCCCTTATTCGGACCAGCATTGACTCCCCGTTTAGGGAGGTCTCCTGGGAGGAGGCCATAGAGTTTGCCGCCTTTTCCCTTAAGGAGATTCGGGACAGTCTCGGACCTCAGGCCATAGGGGTTTTGGCCTCAGCTCGCTGTAGTAACGAGGAAAATTTCCTTTACCAAAAATTTGCCCGCGCAGTTATCGGCACAAATAGTGTCGATAACTGCGCCCGGGTCTGACATGCGCCTTCGGTCGCGGGTCTCGCGGCCACTATCGGTTCCGGTGCGGCGACCAATCCCTTTGCTGATATCTATAAAGCCCAGGTCCTGATGGTCTTTGGGGCCAATAGCACTGAGGCCCATCCCATCATCGGTCTTAAAATAATGGAGGCGGCCCAGGCCGGGGCCAAACTTATCGTCGTTGATCCTCGTCTGACCGATTTGGCCCGAAGGGCCGATCTTTGGCTTCCCTTAAAGCCTGGCACCAATGTTCCTCTGGTTAATGGCATGTTACATGTCATCTTTAAAGAAAACCTTTATGATGAAGATTTTATTGCCGAACGAACCGAAGGTTTTGAAGGCTTAAAGAAGTACATTCTTGAAGAATTTCCTCTCGATCGGGTCGAGGCCATTACCCGGGTTCCTAAAGAGAAGATCATCGAAGCCGCTAGGCTTTTCGCTACAGCAGAACGGTCCATGATCCTCTACGGCCTGGGGGTAGCTGAGCATAAGGGTGGTACGGAGGGCGTTATTGCCCTGGCTGATCTAGTTCTGGCTACCGGTCAGGTCGGACGTGAAGGGGCGGGAATAAATCCTCTCAGAGGTCAGCACAATGTTCAGGGTGCCTGTGACATGGGCTGTCTGCCGTATGTGCTTCCTGGCTATCAGAGCCCGGCTGATCCAGTAGCCATTAAAAAGTTTGAAGAGCTCTGGGGGGTGGCCCCTCCCACGGAAAAGGGGCTCATGGAACCCCAGATGTATCAAGCGGCTCTCAAAGGCGATCTTAAGGCCCTTTACATTATTGGTTATGACCCGGCCCAAACCGGGGGTAATGCCGGATGTATTCGAGAGGCCCTTAAGTCTCTCAAGCTCCTTATTGTCCAGGATATTTTTCTCTCAGAGACAGCCAAGTTGGCCCATGTGGTTCTTCCTGGGGCCTGTGTTTTTGAGAAAGAGGGTACTTACACTAATGGTGAGCGGCGGGTAAGGCGTTTCTTTAAGGCCGTTGATCCTCCGGGGGAGGCCCTGCCAGACTGGCAGATTGTCTGTCGTCTGGCTCAAGCTATGGGTTATCCCATGAAATATGATCATCCCGGGCAGATCATGGACGAGATATCCCGTTTGGCCCCGCCCTTTAAGGGAATTTCTTATCAGACTCTGGGGCCTGAGGGTCTTCATTGGCCCTGTCCGGAGCCTGGTCGTCCAGGGATAGCCAGGATGCATACCGAGAGCTTCCCCAGAGGGCGGGCCAAATTTGTCCCTGCCAATTATGTTCCCTCAGAAGAACTGCCTGATCGGGACTATCCATTTATTCTCATCACTGGACGCCGGCTGGTTCACTTTAATAATGGTTCCATGACCAGAAGGGCCGAGGGGTTTGAAATTATCGGTCCCGAAGAGCTCTTGGAAATGAACCCTCAAGACGCCCAGGCCTTGGGCATCCGCGATGGCCAAATGGTTCGGGTTTCCTCTAGAAGGGGGAAAATCAAGGTTAGGGTAAAGGTAACAGACAAGAGCCAGCCTGGTTGTGTCTTTATGGCCTTCCATCACCCCGAAACCCCGGTCAACCTCCTTACCAGCCCGGGTGTGGATACTAAGACCATGACTCCGGAATATAAGGTCTGTGCCGTAAGGGTGGAACCTTTGCCTTGACAACGGCCCTAGGCCGGGTATGTAGGATACACCTTGGACTCTCCTCCAGGGGGCCTTCACCCTTCCTAAAGGGGAGAGGAGTCAAATGGGGTCGATGGCCACCCCAATCCTGCCTTGAGCCCGGGGCAGGCAAAAACAAAGAAAGGAGGAGGTTTTTTATGTCTTTAGACGAGATCAAAATCTCACGGGCCATTCTTGATCGTTATTTTCAAAAGCTTTCCGACTGCCTGGATCTCGATGTCGCCGTGGTCGGAGGCGGGCCTTCGGGCCTGATGGCGGCCTTAAAGCTGGCCGAAGCAGGTTACAAGGTAGCCGTCTTTGAGCGTAAACTCTCAATCGGCGGCGGTATGTGGGGCGGCGGAATGATGTTTAATGAAATTGTTGTCCAGGAGGAGGGGGCTCGGATCCTTAAGGAACTTGGTGTTCCCGCTGAGCCCTATGATGACGGTTATTATACCGCCGATGCCGTTTGTTGCATGACCACCCTGACCTCCAAGGCCTGTCTGGCCGGAGTCAAGGTCTTTAACCTTATTAGCGTTGAAGATGTTATGGTGAGAGAAAATCGGGTTACTGGTTTGGTTATTAACTGGACGGCGGTGGAAATGGCCTCTCTCCATGTGGATCCCTTGGCTGTTCGCGCTAAGTATGTGGTCGAGGCTACCGGACACGACTGCGAGGTCTTAAGAGTGATTGAGCGCAAGCTGGGTGGAGGTCTCTTTACTGAGACTGGCAAGATCATTGGAGAAAAGTCTCTCTGGGCCGAGATGGCGGAGACTACCACCCTGGAGAATACCAAAGAGGCCTTTCCCGGCGTCTTTGTCACCGGGATGGCGGCCAATGCCACCTTTGGTTCCTTTCGCATGGGGCCTATCTTCGGAGGAATGCTTCTCTCCGGGGAAAAGGTGGCCTCCCTTATTGAGGAGAGACTAAAACAGGGTAAGTGAAAGCCAAAGATCTCGAGGGTGAAAGGCTGGTAGTTGATACCAGCGTCTTCACCAATCCTGAGATTTACCGACAATTTGGGCCTGAGCCCACAAGGGCCTTTCTCAACTTTTTAGAGCTTGTGGGCCAGGCCCCTTCCCTTCGTGTTTACATGCCCTCTTCTGTCTACAGTGAGCTTAAAAGGTCATTAAAGGCCCATGAGCTCTCTCGGGCCGCCCGGGCTGTCTTCCGTATTAAATCTCCCAAAAAGTATGAGCTGAAAATTCCCGCTTTTTTGCTCTATGAGCTTATTGACGATATCCGTCAGAGGATAAACAAGGGGTTGCGGGTGGCTGAGGAGGCCGTAAGATCAACCAGTTTTCGGGAGGAGGCCGAGATTATCAATACCCTTCGGCGTAAATATCGCGAAGCCCTAAGAGAAGGGATCGTCGATAGCAAGGAGGATATTGAACTCGTTCTCCTGACCATGGAACTTGATGGTTTACTTCTTTCGGCCGACCAAGGGGTTCTTAACCTGGCCGATAAATTGGGACTTAGGTGGATATGCCCGGAGGAAATTAGGGAAACGGTGGAGTCGTTAGTCCACCTCCGGCGCTCCTGAGAGCTTGCTAGCCCAGAAGTCTGTGGATCGGGGATATTCCTTAGAAAAGGTCACCACCAGATAGCCATCTTCCCAGCTCTGATGAAGAATTTTAATCCTCACCTGGGTCTTGGCGAAGTGCTTTAGAAGGTTTTCAAAGGCCAGCTTGCTTCGCAATCTTATTCGGAACTGTTCGGTGATTCTCCCCCCTCTCTTGACCTCTTTGAGGGCAGAAAGAAGGGGAGGAAAGACTGCCTGACCAAAGTCTCGCCAGAGTTCTTCATCCCTTCTTTCCTCCAGTTCTAAGTGGGCTAAGGCCAGGCGAATGATTCGGTGAAGGTAGTAAGCCGGGTGGAGATCTCCGGCAAAGGCTATAGAGACCCGGAGGTCTTCAAGATTTGAACGGGGCGTTACATACTTAAAGACTCGTTGGCCCTGTCTTTCTTTAAAGACAAGGCCTTCTCGACCCTCTCGATCGTAGCGTTTGAGGATTTCAGCTACCTCCTGCCACTGGTGGGCAGAGAACGGTCCATGTACCTCAGGGGCCGGGAAGGAAAATTCTTCTGTCAGGCGATATCGTTTTTCCGGACTGAGGAGACAACCTGTGGAGAGATCCAGCAGATCAAAGACAAAGAATCTTATATCACGGGAGATATACGGCGGCCATTCGGTAAGAAAGGGGTTCTCCGGTCCGGCTACCTCACAGCAGACCATCAAGTGGGGGTATCTATCAAAAAAGGCCTCAAGATCGAGGAAATCGGGCCAACGATCGGTGGCAAAAGGACATATATAGCCACGTCTAGTAATGGCGACTATCTTCCCTGATAGCCTGACCAGACGGACGTTATAACCTTCTATCTTTTCCTCGGCGTAGAAAGGTCCGGTGAAGTTGCGCCTCAGCCCTTCTTTGAGAACGAAAAGTCGAGGAATTCGGGGGAAAGCCGGGATTAGCCACTCTGGGGTTAAAACAGTTCCTGGTTCAAGACCCCAGAGCCCCTTTTTTACCCTGAATCCTGATACCATGGACATGGGTTCGAGGCGTCCTTCCTCAAGGGCCTTAAGCATCTCCTCAGGGCTCTTTTTAAACCTCTGAGGAAGAGATCTTTTAAGAAGTTCAAGCTCTGACACTTATCTCCTCCAGGGAAAGTTTTTATAAAAAGATAATCATGGAGAAGGTGGCCCTTAAAGGAGAGGGCTTTAGAGGCAATCATCCAAGACGCTTTAATTCTGCGGTGCTTCTAGGAGTGATTGGGTCAAGCAAAAATCAAAGGGGGGAGGAGAAACCTCCCCCCTTCTGGCAGGAGGGCAGGAGTTAACCTAGATCTTTGAGGAGGTCAGTTAACATGGCCTGGGCGACCTTTTTGGAATCTACCTGGTAGGTTCCGGTTTCTATTTGCTCCTTGATTGCCCGAACCTTATCAGCCCGGACATCAGGTGTGTTTTCTAAGACGGCCTGAACTTTTTTGAGATCTTTTGAGGTTTGAGAGAGATCCACCCGGTCCCCCTGCGGCGGTTGGCTTTGAGCCTCTTGAGCCTTTTGGGTTTGCGCTGTTTCCTGGGCTTGACGACTCTGCTCCAGAGGATTGGTCTGGCCTAGCTTCTGATAAAGGTCTATAATTTTCATAGCTCCTTCTCCTCTAATTCTTTTAGCTGACGATCGGCTATCTTTTTAGCCACTTCGGCCATTTGTTCCAGATCTAACTCTTTGATGACTTCGCCCTGTTCGGGATGATATAATCGGAAAACAAACTTTCCATCTTTAACTTTACCGGAGACAACATCAAGCCCCTCCTGAACGGCCACTTCCTTAAGGGCCTCAGGAGGCAATTCATTACCTCCTTTAAGGAGGCGTTCCATGATCTGAGAGGTCAACCTGTCAAGAAGTTGACGCCTTTTTCCCTCAGGGGTGATGGTAACCAAATCCAGTTTAGGAGTAGAATCAGTGCGGCGCAAGGCCCGAAAGCCGCTTCCCATTTGGCGTCCGTAGGTACGAATGACATGCTGGATATGGTTATTAAGTATGTTCATACTCTCACCCTCGTATTTCTTATCGGTTGAGGGTCAGAATACTTTAAGAGATGAGAGTTGAAAGTGTCAATTTTTCCATCATTTATGACCCAACATCGCTTAGAAGCGATAAAAAATCATCAAGTCCCCACTTTGAAGAACCCCGGAGGCGGGTCTTTACCTATCCTTCAGGAAAGGGGCCTAGCCTGTATGATGCCCGGGCCCTGGTGGTAGTTGTCAAAGAGCGGGGGCAAATCATTGATCTTTATGCCTAAGTCTGAAGCTATCTTTAGAGCCCGTTGCCGGGCCTCCTCGGTGCCAAGCAGGCGGATCTTTTCCATAATGCGGCGACAATGGTGGTAGTCAAGGCGAGAGACGAACAACTTCCAGTAAAGCTCGTCTAAAAGATGGGGGAAAGGGATCTCTGGAGAGGGAAGGAGCTCTTCTTTGGTGATAAGTTTGATATATATCAAACTTCTAGCGGCAAGTAGGTCTCGCTGTTGCTGGCCACGTTTAAAGAGATAAGAGGCTGTAAGACCATCGCCGGGAGCAGGGAGAAAGGCTCGGGGCAGTTGAGGCCATCTCCGGATCAGTTTTTGAGTAGCCTCAATGAGGAGGTTTTTACAAATCAAGCGATATCCGAGGGTCTTGATCTTTTTGGCCATAAAGTAGGAGAGACGTCCATGTATGTATCCGGCCTCAACGAAAATACTTTTAGGGGCCGAGGCTTTGATGATCTGAAAGATGGCCTCAGCTCGCAGCTGATCTCTTAGCCGAATGCGCTGGGCATCTGCTTGGGCAAAGGCCTTGACCCGGGCGACCATTGTATCAAAGGTGGCTCCGAGGGAGGCATAGAAGTCAAGAAGGGTAGCGGTGGTTTGGTGTTCCATCTGGTATATAATACCGAATCGCTGATCTAGGGTGGCTATCTTCTCTGGGGAAAGACCTTCCTCTAAAAGGGTCTGGATCTCCAGTAGCCCCTCCAGGTAAGGTTCCACCTGACAGATTTTGGCTCCCCCAAGCCAAAACCCCTTAAGAATACGGGCCATCTTACTGCTATACGTTGGGAATCCGGCCTCAAGGGCCTCTGCCAGCTCTTCAGGGCCAAGGTCTCCTTGAAGATAGCTTTTCCAGGCCGGGTGGGGTGGTTCTTCAAGGATGATTAGATCCTTTCCTTTTAGGAGTGGGGTAAGCAAAGGAAGGAACTCCACTCTATGGGGAGATAGCCCTAAAATGACGACTTTTTCTTCCCCCATGAGGGGCTTGTAACAGATAAGTCTTGTTTGTCAATAAAAGCCTAATCGGGCTTGTCTTGTCGGTAAGGGGTCCCTATACTTGGAACATGGTTGAAAAACTCTCCCGTCACATCCTGGTGGCTAGTGATGGCTCACCTAACGCCAAACGGGTCTTGGCTTATATTAGTGAACTCTTTGCCCGGCGTTCTGATTTTGAGGTCACTATCGTCTCTATTGCTCCACCGGTGCCTTCCCATCTGCGTCAGGTAAATCCGGCCCTCCATGAGGTTAAGCGCTGGAAACTGGTGGAAGAGATAGAAGCCAAGCATTTCCAGTTGGCTCAAGACATTGTGATCCGGGCCAAGGAGTTTCTCGTCTCCCATGGTTTTCCTCCTTCCCGGGTCCATACCAAGGCTTTAGTTCAACGGGCAGATGTGGCCCGGGATATTCTTTTTGAGGCCCGGATGGGAAAGTATGATGCCGTGGCCGTTGGTCGTCGGGGGCTTTCGCGTATGGCGGCCTCCTTTATGGGCAGTGTCTCCTACAAGCTTATTCAGAGTCAGAGTGAGGTTCCCGTTTGGCTTATAGACGGCCAGGTAGTTAATTCCCGTTATCTTTTGGCCGTGGATCTCTGTGAGGATTGTCTTAAGGTGATTGATCACGTAGGCTTTATTTTGGCCGGAGATTCAGAGGCCGAGATAGTTCTTTATCATGTAATTCCTTCTTTCCGGCCTTTTATGGCCAAAGAAGAAGAGTTCTTTCTGGGGGAGATAGAGGAGTTGGTCCTTAAGAAAGAAGAAGAACGGGCCCGGGCCTTTTTTCAGGAGGCCTCAAAGATTCTGGCCGAGGGTAACTTTTCAGAGAACCAGATTAGGGTGAAGATAAAGACTGGTAGTACCAATGTGGCTGCTGACATCATTAATGAGGCTCAGAGGGGCAACTACGGTACGGTGGCTCTGGGGCGCAGAGGCCAGGGCGGATTCAAGGAGATGATTCTCGGCAGCACCTCTACCAAAGTCATCTTTGGTCTTATGGACAGGGCTATATGGGTAGTCGCCTGAAGACTCGAAAGGTTCGCTGTCCCATCTGCGGTAAAAAGGCCCTCTGGGAAGGAAATCCCTTCCGACCCTTCTGCTCTGAACGATGTAAGTTGATTGATCTTGGCAGTTGGCTTAAAGAGGACTATCGCTTAACCACTGGTCCGGAGGGGGTGGAGGAACTTCATTTTCCAGAGGAGGAGAAGAAGGAATGAGAGAAACAGAGGTTTATGATGTGCTTATCATCGGAACAGGGCCAGCTGGTCTTCAGGCCGGGATTCACGCCGCCCGCAAGAAGATCCGGGTTATCCTTTTTGGCCATCCCCAGGCCAGTGCCCTTTATCGAGCCCACCTGGAAAATCTCTGTTTCGTTTCCGGGAAGAGAGATGGCCAAGAACTGTTATCTATTGGTCTGGAACAGGTCCGACATTTTGGGGCCACGGTGGTAGAGGAGGACGTGGTTAAGACCGCCCAGGAAGGTGATCTCTTCATGGTAGAGACAGAAAGCGGACGCAAATTTTACGGTCTCTCCTTGATTTTCGCCACTGGAGTCAGTCGAAAGGGTTTGGGTCTTAAAAAGGAGAAGGAACTTATCGGTCGGGGAGTGAGCTATTGTGTGGACTGTGATGCTAACTTTTACCGAGGAGCCCGGGTGGCCGTTGTAGGCAATGAAAGTGCCGCAGCCTTTGGGGCCCTAACCCTCTTAAAATACGCTTCCAAAGTCTATCTCATCGCCAAGGATCTTAAAGTGGCTCCGGAGTTGGAGAAAGAGCTCCGGGAGAGCCAGGTGGAGCTCCTTCTCGGTCGCTGGATAAAGGAGATTCGAGGGGCGGAAAGGCTGGAAGGGGTTATTCTTGACGACGGCCATCCTCTAGAACTTGATGGCCTCTTTATTGAGCTTGGGGCCAAGGGAGCCATGGAGCTGGCCGCCACTTTAGGGGTCATGCTTGATCCCGAAAAGTTTACCTATATTGTTACTAACAAGAGACAGGAGACTAACATAGACGGGATCTATGCCGCCGGTGACATCTGTGGCCCTCCCCTTCAGGTAGCTAAGGCCCTGGGAGAGGGCTGTATTGCTGGTCTTGAGGCCTCAAGCTATGCCATAAAGAAGAGAAAGGCCCTCTTCAACTCTTAACCCGCCGACTAAATTAGTGTAATCTCAATAATTTAAATTCCAAGTTTTTGGGGAGGGGGGCCATGAAGATCTGTTTTACGGCTAAGGGTAAGGAAATTTCTGCTCCTATGGAGGAGAGTTTCGGTCGAAGCCCGTATTTTCTCTTCTATGAGACCAGCTCAGGCAACGTGGAGACTTTAGAGAATCCTTATCTTGAGTCACAGGGGGCGGGAATAAAAGTCGCCTCTTTGGTGGCTGAAAAGGGAGCTCGGGTGGTAGTTACTGGACGGGTGGGGCCAAAGGCCCGAGAGGCTCTTAAGCGCCTGGGAATTCAGGTAATTACTGGGAGCTGGTCCTCGGTAGAGGAGGCCCTTCGGACGGGCAACTTGGGAGAGATCTCTTAAATAAAAAGGAGCCAGATATGGTTACTAGGGAGCAAGTGATTGAGGCCCTCAAGGGGGTAAAGGACCCCGAACTTGGTCGGAGCCTGGTGGACTTGGGGATGATCAGAGACCTCTTTATAGACCAGGGGCGGGTGAAGGTGGTTGTCGCTTTAACTATTGCCGGTTGTCCGCTGAAGTCCCAGATTCGAGAGGATGTCCGGGCCGCCGTAGCCTCCCTTGAGGGAGTGGAGTCGGTGGAGGTGGAGCTGACGGCTATGACCCCTGAAGAGCGGGAGAAGATCTTTGGACGCCGGTCTCAGGAAGAGGAGGCCCGGGGGATAAAAGATGTCCGCCATATAATAGCTGTCGCCAGCGGAAAAGGCGGTGTAGGCAAAACCACTGTAGCCGTCAACCTGGCGGTAGCCTTGGCTCAGAAAGGGCTTAAGGCCGGCATTCTCGATGCCGATATCCATGGTCCAGATGTCCATATCTTGATGGGCCTGGAGGGTGAAAGGCCCTTTACCCGAGAGGGTATGCTTATTCCTCCAGAAAGATACGGGGTGAAGGTGGTCTCCATGGGGCTTCTGGCCCCGGAGGGGCAACCTATTGTCTGGCGGGGGCCGCTCATTATGAAGGCCCTTAAAGAGTTTGCGGCTCACGTGGAGTGGGGTGTTCTGGATTTCCTCCTGGTCGATCTTCCTCCTGGCACAGGTGATGCTCCCTTAACCGTGGCCCAGAGTTTTCCCCTCCGGGGAGCCATTATTGTCACCACCCCTCAGAAAGTCGCCCTCTCTGATGTCGCCCGCTGTGTAGGCATGTTTGAGGATCTCAAGGTGCCGACGATCGGCCTGATCGAGAACATGTCCTTTTTGCGATTGATTCGTCCAGACGGCTCTGAGGAAAAGGTAGATATCTTTGGTGAGGGTGGGGGAGAGAAAATGGCCCAGCAACTAAGGGTTCCCTTTTTGGGCAAAATCCCTCTCGAACCTCAAGTAAGAGAGGGAGGGGATCGAGGTAAACCGGCCGCCCTAGACCCTACCAGTAATGTTGGGGCTATTTTTGCCCAAATTGCCGAAAAAGTAAGGGCTAGGGCTGTAGAGCTGGAAAGACTTAAGGCCTGTTCTCCCTAAAGGTGGAATATCAAAAGGTAGCTCGAGCCTTTGATGAGCAGGCCCGGGCCTATGATGCCTGGTATGAGAAAAATCCTCTCTATGGCCTAGAGCTCAAGGCCCTCGATCTATTAGGGCCTTTTTCTCAGCCTTCTTTAGAGGTGGGAGTGGGAACGGGCCGATTCGCCGGGCCTCTTAAAGTGGGTTTTGGTCTTGACCCGGCTTTATCCATGCTCCAGATAGCCAGGAGACGGGGGATTACGGTTATTTGTGGGCAGGCGGAGGCTTTACCTTTCAGAAGTGGAGTCTTTCGAACTGTCTTTTGTCTATTTAGTCTCTGTTTTTTGGTCTCCCCGGTAAAGGCCCTTGAAGAGGCTAGCCGGGTTCTTGGCCGGGAAGGTGAACTCCGATTGGCCTTTATCAACCGGGCTTCTTCCTGGGGGAGATGGTATCAGGAGAAGGCCAAAGAGGGTCATCCCCTTTATAGCCTGGCCCACTTTTTTGATCCCGAAGAGGTGAAGTTACTAGTAGGTCGGGTCGGCTTTGAGATAAAGACGGCCGTTTCGGCCATCTTTAATCCACCTGACCATCAAAGGATAGGGCAGGAGACACCCCGACCGGGGATTGATCGCCGGGCAGGAATAATTATTCTGGCTTTAACCAAAAAGCAACATCACTCTAACTAAAAAGTAACAGGATTGAATTAAATTTTTATTCATGTTTTCTCGATTCTAAGTGAAGAAGGATTGATCTGTAATCACTATGTTTAGATTTGATTTTTTTCTTTTATGACCTATTGTTTTGAGGACCAAATGAAAGAGATGGACATAACTTCTGGTTTGGAGAGAAAAAAACATATAGGCGTAGTTATGGATCATAGTGACCAAAAGGTGCCGGAGAAGGCCGTCCTGGTGGTGGACGATGACGAAATGTTACTCCGGATCTTTGAGAAAAGGCTGACAAAGGCGGGTTATCGGGCCATCACGGCTAGAAGCGCCCTCGAGGGTCTGAATCTCCTCAGAGAGCACCATCCGCCGGTAGTTGTTGTCGATTGGATGATGCCCGGGATGGATGGTATCGAGTTTTGTCGCCAGGTGCGTCTTGATGACCAGTTCAAGGATACCTATCTGATAATGGTCACCTCCCTTGATGCTCAAGACAGTAAGGTCTATGCCCTTGAGGCCGGGGCGGATGATTTTTTGCGCAAACCCATCAACTATGAAGAACTTATCGCCCGCATCCGGGTGGCCTTTCGGATCAAAGACTTCCAGCTTGAAAAACAGGAGCGAATCCGCCTTGAAGGGATCTTAGAGATGGCCGGAGCGGCCTCTCATGAACTTAATCAGCCCCTGCAGATCATCCTGGGCAAGATAGAGCTTCTCCTTATGGAGCTGGATCCATCCCATCCCCTTTACACCTCGCTTTCGGTGATCAAGGAGCAGGCCCTTCGTATCGCTAGCATTACCAAGAAGATTGGCCGCATTGTTCGCTATGAGAGTAAGGAGTATCCTGGTGGCATGAAGATGGTGGACATCCACCGCTCCTCCGAGGCCGGCTACTCTCCAGAAGAATATTAAGGCTTAAGGAAAGTCTCTTTTAGATCGTAAAGCCTTCCTTTGGGGGCCAGAGGCTTTTTTTCAGCCTAAAAGAGAATTTGTGTCGGTTGTTCCCGGACCAGAGTTCGGTTTAGATATCCCCGTGTTCTGCAAAACATGTTACCGCGGCAATCCCCAAGCCACCGCCAAAGACGAGGCCCATCGGAGTCTTTGGCGAAACCCTTCTGACTCAAGAGTGGTTGATAAAGCCTTTGGTCAATGCCATATGGACATTGTCTCTCGGCTTAAAAAAGTCTTCATGCTACCAGTGCGGGGCTCATAAGCGGGGCCCGCTACACCTGGGTGGCTCAGAAGACCAGGGAGTCGCTCTATGGTAATCTTGCGGTGGAGGACACCGATGCTCAGGTGCCAGAAGAAAGGGCTGGGCTGAGGGAGCCAGACCCTTTAATAAAGAAGAGCTGGATCGAATTCTCCGGGTGAACACCTGTGCTGCCTGTCATGGATACATGAGAGACCGAGAATTCTGGAAGGAGTTAACTAAGAGGTTTGGTCAGGCACCGGATGATACCGCCCATAAGAAAATACTAAAAGAAGATTCTAATTAGAGGACATTAGAATCAGGTTGAACTTTTCTTCAGAAGCCACAGACCTCCCAGGGCAAAAAGCAGGGGGGGAGTGGCTACTACCAAGGGGGGGTATATCCTTCCTGAGGTGGCCAGGGTATTAGCCAGCCCCCAGATGATCCAGGCCGCCACGCCGAGGACCAGTCCTAGAGAGATACCTGTGGCGATAATGTGCTTTCCCCTCCGGGAGACAAAGAACGTTCCGCCAAGGAGAAAGAGGGCCGGGGCCATAAAGGGGTAGATGATGCGCCTGAAAAACTCGGTAACCAGGGGGGCTGTCTTAAGGCCTGCTCGAGAAAAGAGTTCTATCTGTCCCCAGAGGGCAAAGAGATCCTTTACCTCTGGCGGGCGCTTAAGGGCCAGGAAATCCTCAGGGGAGGCCTTAAGGGAGACAAGCTTCTCCTCAAAGAGGCTTCGTTGGTAGGTTTGTTGTTCAAGTTGGCGCTTTTCTCCATCTTTTAGCCGCCAGACTCCTCCCTCCCAGGTGGCCTCCTTGGCCCAAAGGATAAGCCTCGGAAGAGGGTAGGAACTTACTGCCAAGAAACAGAAGTCTTTGAGCCTTCGGCCTTCCGGATCCAGGACCAGCCCCAGGTAAAAGCCATCTTCGCCTTTAAAGTATAGCCTTTCACCGATAAGGATTCCCCGGGGACGCTCCTTTTTAAGTTCTACCTGCCAGAGCTCTTCGGCCTTGGCCGTGGCCCAGGGGACCAGGGCCTCAGACAGGGGGATGGAAAGAGTAGCCATGGCCAGTGTGGTCAAGACTAAAGGGGCCAGGATCTCCCAGGGAGAAAAGCCACAGGCCCTCAGGGCCAGGAGTTCATGCCCCCGGGCCAGGAGGGCCAGGGTGATGAGGGCCGAGAGGAAAAGCACCAAGGGCAGGAGTTCCTCAATCACCGCCGGAACCCGATAGAGATAGTATCGCCAGGCAAGAGAGAGTCCTCCCTTAACGGCCATGAATTCGTCTAATTTTTCAAAGAAATCTACCAGGAGATAGAGCCCCACTACCGCTGGAGCCAATATGGAAAGAACACGCAGGTATTCTTGAAGAATATAGCGACTTATAAGCCTCATGGTTTCTTCCTGCCGAGGGTAATTTTGAGACTCTGGCCAGAGAGCAGGACCAGCCCTCCAGAAAGAAGGCCGAAAAAGATGTTAGGAAGCCAGAGGGATAAAACAGGAGGGATCCTCCCCGTCTCAGCCAATCCTGTGGCTCCAGCTAGGGCCCCGTAATATAGAAGAAAGAGGATTACGGCCAGGCTGACTCCGGCCGACCGGCCTGATCCTTTTATCTGGGCGGCCAGAGCGGCCCCCAAGATGCTAAAGATTATGGAAGCAAAGGGGAAGGCCAGTCTTTTGTGAAATTCGCTCTCCAGCTTGAGACGACGTTTGCTTCCTGGAGGAAAATCTTTGGCCCGTTCTCTGAGCTCAAGGAGCCCCATCTCACCCCGCCTTTTGGCAGTACCTGGGGGGGCACCAAGGGTTAGCTTGATGGTCATGGTGCCAAAACGGATGATCTCTCCTTTGTCCTGCTTTTGATAAAAGCGGTGGATAACACCGTCTTTAAGGATAAGGGTAGGGCCTTTGGGGTCTATTCGACCACTTTGAGCCAGGATAAGGCTTTCCGGATCCTTTTTCCGGCCGTCGTAGAGGAAGACCTCCCGTAATCTTAGCCCTCCCCCGTGGGTCTGGCCGGCGTAGATGGTCAGACCAGGAATCTCTGAGGCAAAGGTCTTCTCCGGAAGGCCTCGGGCGATCTTCTGACTTAAAAGATGACGCATAAACTGACGGAAATTGGCCTTACTCTGGGGCAAGACATAGACGGTGACCAGCATGGTTAGAGAAAAGACGATTAGAGCAAAGGTGGTCACCGGGGCCAAAAGCTCATAGAAGCTTACCCCCAGGGCCTCAAAGGCCAGAAGTTCACTGTCCTGAGAAAGGCGCAAGAAGGCCACCAGGCTGGCCACCAGGGCGGACATCGGCAGACAGAAGACCAAAAAATAGGGATAAAGGGATTGAAAGACCTGGAAAAACTCCGAAACCCCGGCCCGCTCTTTAAGAAGCAGACCAGAGAGAGGGATCATCCTTATGGTCAAAAGAAGACTGGTAAGTGAGAAAAGAGAGATAAGAAAGGGGCTCCAAAGCTCCCGGAAGATATAGCCAAAGATAATTCGTCCCATAAAAGACAATGCTACAGGGGGCCCAAGGCCTTGACAAGCGGCGGCAGATGAGAGAGAGAGCAGACCAGGATATGAATCTCAGGGGCTACCTGGAAGAGCTTGAGGAGAAAACGCTTTCGCCCTATGCCGCTCTGTCTTCTCGAAGTCGAGGGCGCCAGAGGGCTGAGGCCGAGTGCCCTCTGAGAACGGCCTTTCAGCGTGATCGTGACCGCATTATTCATTCCAAGGCCTTCAGACGCCTTAAACACAAGACCCAGGTCTTTCTCTCTCCTACCGGAGACCATTACCGTACCCGGTTGACCCACACCCTGGAGGTGGCCCAGATCTCCCGGACCATCGCCCGGGCCTTAAGGCTTAATGAAGACTTAACGGAGGCTATCGCTCTCGGCCATGATCTGGGCCACACACCCTTTGGACATGCCGGAGAGAAGGTCCTTGATGATCTTCATCCTGGCGGCTTTCGCCATTATGAGCAGTCGCTTCGGGTAGTGGAGTTTCTGGAGAAAAACGGCCGGGGGCTAAACCTCACCTGGGAGGTAAGGGATGGAATCCTCAAACACTCCAAGGGCCGGGCCAGTATTATTCCCGGACCAGAAGATGGGCCGGCAACCCTGGAGGGCCAGGTGGTGCGGGTGGCCGATATAATTGCCTACATCAATCATGATCTGGATGACGCTCTCAGGGCGGGGGTGATTACCATGGATGATATCCCCCGCTGGTGCCTTAAGATCTTAGGGAGCCGTCATTCCCAGCGTATCGGAACCATGGTTCGTTCTCTGGTTGAAAAGACCAAAGAGGCCGACGATGGCCGGCTTCATCTTGATCCGGCAGTCCTTGAGGCCATGGAGGCCTTGAGGGATTTTCTCTTCGAGAATGTCTATGAATCTCCCACCGTTCATGCCGAATTTATCAAGGCCGAAAAACTCCTGCGTGAGCTTTATGAATATTTTCTGGCCCAGGAGAACATCTGGGAAAAGGAGGCCACCCTTTATGGGCCGGAGACTTCGCGTCATCGTATTGCCTGCGATTTTATCTCCGGAATGACCGACCGTTATGCCCTTAACCTCTACAAGGAGCTCTTCATCCCCCGGCCCTGGCTGGTCTACTGATGGGAGATTACTTCGGACCAGCGGGTGCGCATAAATTCGGCCACTCGTTCAAGAGATTCCTTAAGGGCTCGATAGCGGGCCGGTTTCCTCTTGGCTTTGGAATTTATGTGGCGGATGGGATGAAACTGTCTGGCAGCCCACTCCATGGGGAATGTTCCCAGAATAGCTACTACGGTCTGAAGGTAATAGTGCCTGAGGACAAAGAGAATGGCGGCTAGGTAGGCCCCATAGACAAAAAAACTACAGGAATAAGAAAAGGCCCGACAGATATGGGGCCACAGGAAAAAGGCCCCGTATTGTTTGAGCCTGGAGAGATCTTCTTCGGAGAGTTCTCTTTTAAGCCGGGGTTCAAAGGGGCGGATCTGTTCTTCAGCTCGTCTCTGAAGAAAGATAAGCCAGGAGAGGGTAGAGATGATGGCCCCGGCATAGGCGTAAAACCCCCGGCTAGGGTGAAGGACCCAGACAGTAAGGACAATGGCGTAAATGAGTCGAACAATGGCCCCCATGAGCTACTCCTTAGATCAAGGCTTTCCGGTCTTGGGGTTTCCTAATTGTAGCCCATCTGGTCGGCTTTGCGAGGTCTTGGGTTGAGGTTGAAGATTTTAATTGAAGCCTGTTCGGACTGATTTAGAATAATTAAAATCTTTTAATAAATACTTTTCGAGAGAGGTTCTGTATGAGGAGATTGTTGATGGCTGTTTTTCTGCTTGCTTCTATCTTTCTCTGGGCCTGCGATCGTGGTCCGGGGGAGAACAGAGAGGTTGAGGCCTTGATCAAAAAACGCTGCACCATCTGTCATACCACAGAGCGTATTTATAAGGCTCGCCAGGGGCGTGCCTGGTGGGAGCAGACCATCGATCGGATGATCCGACACGGGGCAGAACTTACCTCAGATGAGCGTAAGGAGATCATCGATTTTCTCTCCCAAAGAAAATAACCAAACACTTTCTTTAAAATAATAAAGGGGGGAGATCCCCCCCTTTATTATTTTAGGCTACCTTTTTCTCTCCGGCCTCTTCTCCCAGAATGGCCTTCTTGAACTCCTCGAAGCCTATGCGGTCAATGAGTCGTCCTAGCCGGTCCATTTTTTTGGCGTGTTTTTCATAAAATTTGATGATCCGATCGGCGATCTCCAGGGCCTCTTCAGTGGAAACCCCTTCGATAAGGGTCTGGGCCAGACGCGGCCGGGCACCGCCGCATCCGCCAACCGTTACTGTCCAGCCCTTGCCTTTGCCGATGAACCCCAGATCCTTGATGCAGGTCTCCGAACACTGGTTGGGGCAACCGGCCACGCCGATTTTGAATTTGGCCGGCAGATTATAGCCGTGATAACGGCGATCAAGTTCAGCCCCCAGACCCAGGGAATCCTGCTGCCCCAGGCGGCAGAAGGTTGTGCCGGGACAGACCTTGATGCTCCGGACACAGGCTCCTACTGCAGCGCCAGGGTTGACTCCTAGCTCCTCCCAGATGCGATCTATGTCTTCTTCGGCGACGCCGACAATGGCAATCCGGTCGGCACTGGTCAGCTTGAGGGCCTTGGCCCCATACTTTTCGGCGATGTCGGCGATCTTCCGCAGAAACTCCGGGGTGACCACTCCCAGAGGCACGTGGGGAACAATGGCGTAGGTGGTCTTGTCTCGCTGAAGCACCGCACCCTTTTCTCCGTCCTTGAGCATAATGAACCTCCTTCTCTGTTTTTTGTCTTTTGTTTTTATTGGGCCTTCTTCTCAAAGACCCTTTTGGTTTCTATCAGTTTTGTCTGGGCCAGATAGTTTCGGGCCACTTTGGTGATTTCCTCCAGCAACCCTCCCCAAATACAGTAGAGGCCATCGCAGATAGGGGTCTCAAAAAGACATTTTTCTGGCAGCAGTGGCCCTTCGATAGCCTCATATATCTCCAGAAGCCGAATTTCTTCGGCTGGCCGTCCTAAGATGAATCCTCCCTTGGGCCCCCGGGTGGACTTTAGTAGCCCCTGGCGCCCCAGGCGCTGGAGAACCTTGGCCAAGTGGGATTCAGAGACCCCCAGGCTGCTAGCTATCTCCTTTACCCGGGTGGGCCTTCCCTCCCGAGAGGCCAGAAAGGCCATAGCGTGCAGGGCCAGAGAGGCGGCTTCGGATAGCCTGATGATGTTGTTCATTTTAAGGTTTCATCCTTAATAATATTTAGGATCTTTAATACCTGTTTATTTGCGGGGTGTCAAGAATTTTTTTTGATTAGAGAAAATTTTAATTAGCGGCTTGGTTTATGGGGAAAGCCGTTATCATCAAAGATCAAATCTTTAAAGCCAAACATATAAGGGTGTTCTAGGGTGCGAAAGTGCCATTGATTAAGGTGGTTAAACTGAATGGCCCGGTTCATGGTAGCAAAGTCGAGCATCCAACCTTGCTGGCCTCGGCGGAGAAAATAGGGGGGATATTCCCTTTGTTCCACCGGAAAGCGGATGACAGCACGGTCTCCAAGGATGATGACCTCAGCCGGCGGGGCCTTTAGAAGAGACTTTAAGGCATTTTCCTGCTGGGCGTCGGTTACCAGCCACTGACGAAAAAACCTCTGGGTCTCTGGGGTATAGAGCCCGAGGTCAGCGGCCTTTATGTGGAGTTTGAGGACCTGCTTGTATTTTTCAAGGGCGGCTAAGGGGGTTGGTTGGGGGCCGAAGAGGTCCCTGAGATTGGGTGATTCAGGGGTCTTTAGAGGCTGATTCACCCTCAGGGAGGCCTTGGCCCCTCCTCCTCCGGAGAGGTATTCAGGGCGGTTTTCCGGGGAGGCCTCGGGCTGATAGTCCCCTTCATTTATGGCCTCAAGAAGTTTAGCGGCGATAAGCTCTACGGTGGCCTCTATTCCTGGTCCTATCTTGCCGGAGGTAAAGAAGGGAACCATCTGTTTGCGTTCGATATACCCCACGAAGACATCAGTAAGGATGGGCTCAAGATCATAGCCTATCTCCAGCCGAACCTTTTCTCCGGCTGGGTCAATCAGGAGAAGTATGCCCCTGGCGCCCTTGGTCCTTGAGCCGAGGGCCTCTTTTTCAAAGATCTGGACAGCCAGAAGATCTATATCCGGGGCCCTCTTTTTGAGAACAACGGTCCTTAGCTCTATATCCAGATCCCTGAGGAGGACCTCTTGTATGCGGCCGATGCGCTTCTTTTCCTCTTTGCTAAGAAGGCCGGCTTCGTCGAGCACTCCGGGCCGGGAGGCTTCTCGACCACAGGAAAGAAGGATGACTATAAGCAGGCTGGCAATGGTGATTCGCAACATTTTTTCCTCCTTTGGGCCCTTTAGGCCTTTTAGATTTGATCGGCCCCAAAGGAGGATCAGAGAAAAGACTACTTGAGATATCTCTTAAGCACGAAATAAAAGATCAAAATCAAGACCAGGCCTGATCCAGCCCTGAGAATATCCAGGAGAGCAGGTTTTAGTTGATTCTTTGAGGTCTCTTCTCCGGGCTGGGGCTGGCTCTTCCTTCCGGTGGCTATGGTTCTCTCCAGTCGGTGTCCCTGACCGTCGCTGATGACTATTTGGTAGCTACCCGGTGGATCAGGAAAGAAGAGGAAACGGCCATTTTTGTCAGTGGCCCCGGTTTGAAAGGGGAGTTTGTCCCCTTGGCGGAAAACCTCCACCTGACAGTAGGCCATGGGAGAGCCGTCACCGTAGAAGGCCTCAAGTCCCACTCCGCCTTGAATTACCCGGGACCCCACCCGGTGACCCCATAGCGGAGAGGCCTGAAGGATACTTCCCAGCAGAATTAAGGCTATTAGGGTCCGGCCACCTTTCGGCCGGACCCTTCTGAGAGCTATCATCGGAGTTCAAAGGTCAAGGTAGAGACCACCTTGTAGAGATCGCACACCCGAGAATCAGGATAGTGTGTCAGGTAACGGACCACTATTAGCCAGACTCCGCGACGATCAAGCCGAATCTGGGCCCGACCCTGGGAGTCGGTTTCAGTGGCGTAGGCAAAGTCTGTTTCCCCCGTGGGAGAGAAACCGGCGTAGGTGGCATAGACAAAATGTTTGGCCAGGGGCTTTCCCTTAAAGGTTACCTGTATGGGAAGGTAGTCTCCCGGCCGGAGGATGTTAGGGTCCTTAAGGGGTACTATCTCTAGCTCGTGACCGAGAACCTTTCGGTAAACCTGCCCGCCAGCCTTTCCTACGCTGACAATGGCCTTGGCATATCCTCTGGAGAACTTACATTCAATGACCCCCTTAAGGCCCTTTTTGGGTTGTCGCTTGTAACCGGAGGTCGTCTTGGTAAAGAATCCTGCCTTACGCTGGGCGGCCAATAAATAGCTTCCCTCCTCCTCGAAGGCTGTCTGGGCGCGAAAGATGATGGGGATCTTTGAGGCTGACAGGGAAATCTTTTGCCCCGAAGGAGAGAGGGCAAAGGCCTCTTTAAGCCTTTCTTGAGGCAGAAAGTCACCCCCCTGGCCAGGAAAGGAATGCCCCCATCCCAGGGTCATCTGGAGGGATTCTCCAGGCATAAAGGCATAGGTACGAGGGTTTAGCCACATGAAATGGGCCTCGGCTACCGGGGGCAAGGCGGTCACCGAGAAGATTAAAAGACAAAAGGTTATCAGGTGTCTCATTTCCAACCTCCTTGTTAATTTTGCTTTTTTAGAATCTCATTTTCGTCCCCACAAAAACGCTCCTTCCGGCCCAATCTCTGGATGGTTCGCCGTAGCTGGTCTCAAAAAGGTTGTCCACTTCCATAAAAATCTCCCAGCCTTTGCCAAAGTTCTTTATGATTTTGGCCTCAGTCAGCCAGTAAGAGTCGATCTTTTTGGTGTTGGTGGTGTTGCTATAGACCCGGTCCACAAACTGGACTCCGACTAAAGTCTTCAGACCCCAGGGGCCTTGGTAGCCCAAACGCACAGCCAGAGAGTGACGGGGGCTGTAAGGCAGATCCTTTCCGGTGTCTTTGTTCTCTGTCTCCAGGAAGGTGTAGCTGAGATTGATCTCGCTGGCCGCTGTAGGCACTATCTTCAGGGCTAGTTCCAGGCCCTCGGTGTAAGCCTCCTGGACATTTTCATACGTTCTTACGGGTATTCCTCCGATGCTCTCGTTGGTCTCCACCCTTACGACCATATCCTCTACGTCATGACGGAACAGGGTAGCCGAGGTCCAGATCCCGGAGGCTATCACTCCCTCCACCCCCAGGCTGAAGCCCCAGGAAGTCTCAGGATCAAGGTTAGGGTTTGACTTTATGTAATAGCTTCCGTGTAGGAAGGGCTCTCGATAGTAGAGCTGACGGACAGTGGGTGATTTAAATGAACGACCAACAGAGGCCCTAAGTCTTCCGGTCTTACCGAAACGCCACATGGCCGCCACTCGGGGGTTGATTTCGCTCCCGAAAACGGAGTGGTCATCGTAGCGCACTCCGGCTACCAGACTCAGCCTTTCTTCAAGGGCCTCCAGCTCGTCCTGAATAAAAAGACTTTTGGTATCGATGGTCTTCTCAGCCAGGTTGTAATCCAGAGACTCCTCCAGGAACTCCCCTCCCAGGGTGAGAAGGTGTCTTCCCAGCGGGCCGCTTAGAAGAAACTCACCCTGACGATAGGTCATGTTCCCCTTGCGTTCGGTGTACCCGGGGGTGAAATGATGGAAATCCCACTTATAGAGATATCCGGATAGGCGGAGCCGGAGGTCGCCTTTAAGGTCCCAGGTCAGGGCAGGGGAGAGACGCAGCTTTTCTTCGTCAGCGTAAAGACGGTCGCGCTCTTCCCACTTAAAGGTCAGGTCAACCAGGGTATCTTTATTTATTTGGTGACTGGCTTTGGCCCAGAAGTGATCCCGCTGATATTCATCTCCCGGGCCACCATACTTGCGTCGATCTGCTTCCTCCCGGTCAAGGCTTAGCAGGATTCCAGAATTATTACCTACCGGGCCTCCTCCGGTGAGGTTGACCATCTTGGTTTTGTAGCTTCCGTAAAGCCCCGAGGCCGTGAGAAAGGTCTTGCTGGGAGTGGGCCGGGTGATGATGTTTACAACCCCCACCACGGCATCGCTACCGTAGAGGACAGATCCCGGGCCTTTGACGATTTCTATTCGTTCGATGAGCTCTAAGGGGATCTGGTTGAGTCCGTAGCCATACTCTCCCATGCCCCCTCCCTTAACCCTCTGGCCATCGACGAGGATAAGGCCGTAGCCGCTATTGAGGTCAAGCCCCCTTATCCGGGAGCGCCAGGCCGAGATGCCGGGAAGGTCTTCGGCCCGGATGAAGAGTCCCGGGCTATAGCGAAGAAGGTCGCTTATGGTGAGGGCGTTTGAGTCTTCGATCTGACGACGATCGATGACTTCGGTCTCTATCGGGACATCTTTAAGACGATGGGGGGTTCTGGTGGCAGTGACCACGATCTCTCCCAGACTCTCGCCCTCTTCTTGGGCCAGAGAGGAGCCAGGAAGAAGGAGAAAAAGGGCAACCAACAACCAAAGAAAGCGCATGGAAAACCTCCTTTTTGCTATGTTTTTAAAATTTATAACACCAAGTGGCCTCCCTAAATAACAAAAAAATAAAAAAAGTGCTACCACTTTTTTTTAAAAAAATTTTGCTGAGGAATGGGCCCCTGGGGTGGGGTTAGTCGGCCTTCTTGTCTAAGAAAATAAAGGCCAGTTTGGTGCGGGTTACGTCTTTGATAAGCCCTTTTTCTGAGGCCTTTTCCTGGACGAGGCGGTGGGCAATCTGGGCATCAAGGGGAGAGGGCTCCTTATAGAAGCTCAAACACCAGAGAAGATAAGAGACCTCTTCCTCTATCGGTAGCTCTAGCTCCCAAGTCTGCTTAAAGAAGCTGATCTCCGGAAGGTAGCCCAGGCCGTAAAGATAATTAAAGAGGGCCACGGCGTTGGCCGAAAACCAGCGCAACTCCTCCCCGGTGGCCTCCCGGTACAGACGGAGAAAGAGGTCGTTTTCATAGGGGCCGGCCCAGTAAAGCAGGGCTAAATAACGACGAGAACGTTTAAGCATTAGGTCAAGGGCCCTGAGATCATCGAGAATAGGGCTCATGCCGCAGAAGACCAGGTCAAAGTCCTCTTCAGACTCGTAGGTAAACCAATCCTGGCAGATACTCCGGACATTGGTGAGCCTGCGCTTTTTGAGCTCTGCTTCAAGCTCCTTAATCATGGCCGGGGAGATGTCGATACAAGTGACCCGGGACACCATGGGGGCCATCAACAAAGCGAAAGTTCCCGGGCCAGAGGCCACATCCAGGACCGTCTTATCCGGCCCCAGAACCCCTTTGGCCTGGAGGATGGAGACAACCCTTTTGACGGTCTCTCCGTAGCTGGTGGAACGAACAAAATCCTGGTAACTGTCAGCGATAACGTCCCAGCGATGGGATTCAAACCCCCTTCGCACCACCGACCACTCGGCCGCCTCTCCAGTGTAGCTCTTCCAGAAGTCAGAGCTAAGAAGATCCGCGAAAGACATGAATTCTTAATATCAAATTAAATTTAGTAACACAAGATTTTATTTATCTTAAATAGATGTTACCTGCCCTGAAAATATCCTTCAGGCAAGAGTAGCTTATCTGGCCAGGGGTTCCTCAGAGACAAGGGGGCGAAAGTAGATCTGATAGGCGAAGCCTTTGGGGTCAAGGGGGTCTTTGGCCTGGCCGTCTATCTCCAGATGAGGGTACATGAAGAAAGTCCTGGGAGGCTCTTCAGGGGGAGGGTTTAGATTCAGCCGCCGTCCGATGGCCAGCTGATGACGAAAGGGATCGAGACCTCCAAAAAAATATTCCCTTAACCGAACGATCTCTGGGTCAGAGAGGTTGGTTTTTTTGATGAGAAGGGCTTTAAGGACATCGGCTGGATCCACCGGGACCCAGCCGTAGCCCGGCAGGAAAAATTCGGCCCAGCAATGCTGCCAGCTGGTGATTTCCGCCTCTTCCTTTCCACCGAGTCTCAGGCCGAGGACCTCCCGGGCCGGTAGGCCGGCGGCCCGGCAAAGGGCCACGAAGACCGAGCTGATATCGGCGCACTTGCCGGCTTTTACCTTAATTAGACGAGAAACATCTCCCCGGCCACAACCCCTGACCTTGGGGTCCCGGCGCATGTTTTCCACCACCCAGTCATAGATGGCCCGGGCCTTGGCCAAGGGGGTTGTCTTCCCCCGGGTTATCTGGGCGGCCAGCCCTGAGAGCCCCTCAAGCTCTGAGTCAAGCTGAAGATAGGGAGCAAAGTGGACCGGATTCCAGGGGGCCGTCCCCTGGGGGAGATCCTGGGGGTGGATCTCCTTTCTTTCTACCAGGTAACGGACCTTCATCTCCGGGGAGCGAGTTTTGCTGAGATCCCACTCAGCGTAGATGATCAGATTGCCCCGCACGTCGTTTAAGACCCCATGGTAGGCAAAGTTACCAAAGATCTCCGGGCGGCTGATTCGCTGATACTTCGTCGTCGGAGGATAGGGGATCCAGAGCCTGGCCTCTTTGGCCCCGGGATCAGCCTGGGGTCGAAAAACCCAGGTGACCTCCCCCCTCTGGAGGCCTGCAGACCAGGCCGGAAGGCTCCAGAGAAGGGCCACCAAGATGAAGATCACCGTCCTCATGGCCTTTCCTCCTTTAAAATGGCCACCCGCGTGCTGCTGAAGTCAGGGATCCCTCCCAGCGGATCAACCAAGGGAAGATTATCAAGGGTTTCATCTAACCTGGCCAGCAGATTGGGGCTTATCCCCCGAGCCCGGCTCTTGTCAGCCCTTACCTTTGAGCCGAAGACCAGGTCTTTGCCCCCCAGGAGGGCCTCCTGGCCGCGTTCAATCTCAAGCTCCGAGGCCCCGTGTTGCCAGTGGCCGAAATGATGGGGCACGACCAGACACCCGGGGCGAACCCTCTCGGAGAGCTCCACCCGGGCCTTAAGGCCCCGAGGATTTGAGGCCGAGATCAACCTCACCCATTGCCCGGATTTAAGCCCCCGGGCGTCTTGAGGGTTAAGGAGGACTCTGGGCTCAGGTAAAAGTTCAAGGGCCCGGCGATAACAGATGGTTCGGGACTGGGTGTGA
Source organism: Thermosulfuriphilus ammonigenes (assembly GCF_011207455.1). GTDB lineage: Bacteria > Desulfobacterota > Thermodesulfobacteria > Thermodesulfobacteriales > ST65 > Thermosulfuriphilus > Thermosulfuriphilus ammonigenes. The sequence goes on along the minus strand of NZ_CP048877.1, from coordinate 312,018 downwards.
AGGGCCAGTTTGTGGGTGATAAGGACCAGAGGATAGGAGGCATCAACCTCCTCCACCAGGCGGCCATCAGCCAGATGGGCCGACTGATATCTGGCTGTTCCCCAGAAGGGTTTGCCATTTAAGCTGTTGCGGCTGGTGGCCAGATCTTCGTTCCAGATAAAGACCTGGGGAATGCCCCTTTTGAGATTGCCCCCTTCATCGAAGGCAGCCTCCGGGGGCAAAAAGACCCCACCGCGGGCCAAAATACTGCAACACCGTGCCCACTCTTCGGAGCTGAGTATCCGGCGGTGGGCAGCCACAGGATAATTGGCCTCCACGTAGGCCCTCTCCTCAGGAGAGGCCGGGGGGATTCCCAGACCCTCGGCCAGATTGACCACTCCCCGGAGGTAGAAGTCTTCGGCCTGGTGTAGGGGATGGAGCCCTCCCCTGGAGTCGGCAATGGCTCGGGGCCCAAAGCCCGGAAGTTTCAGGTATTCGGCCAAGTCAATGAGGAAGGTCTCCAGACAGAAGGGACGACCATCGTCCGTTTGGCCCGTGCGGGCAGCCACCACCGGCGTCCTCACAGCGGTAAATTTCTGGCCCGGGGCGTGAGGGGTCAGAAACCCATAGTGTCCTTCAAGATAGGTAACATCAGGGACAATATAGTCGGCGTAGATGTTGCTCTCGTTGATGGTTACGTCAATAGAAACGTGAAGAGGGACCTTTTCCGGGCTGGCTAGGGTCTCCTCAAAGCGTTTCCCCCCGGGAATGCTGTAGACGGGATTAAAGAAGTAGGTAAAGAGAATCTTTATAGGGTAAGGATACCGGGCCTCAATGCCGGCCATGGCCGAAGCAGAAAGCCCTCCCTTGGTAAAGGCAAACCAGGGCAGCTTAGAGGGATACCCCTTCTCTTTGAATTCGCGACTTTTCTCATAAGCGGCCCGCTCCCTGGAGATCTTTACCCCTTGAGGTCTTATGGCTCCGGGAAAGCTTCGGAGATCATATCGACCCTTCCGCCAGGGGCCAGCACCCCCGCCGGCCGGAAGATAGCCGCCCCGAAGGTTGATGTTGCCCACCAGGGCATTAAGAAGGGCAATGGCGTAGCTGGCGTAGGTGCCTCCAACGTAATTTCCCCCGCCGTGGTAGGCAAAAGCCGCACTCTGAGGAGCATGCTCTGCAAACTCCCGGGCCACCTGGCGAATCTTTGAAGCGGCCACCCCAGACTCTCGGGCATAGAAAGAAAGACTCCGGGAGAGGACCTCCTCTTTGAGGATAGAAAAGGCTGTCTTGACCTTTACCCGCGAGCCGTCCTTAAGGGTTATCTCTCCCTGCCACTCAAGAAGGCCACGGTCAGTTTGGCTGGCCGGAACCACCCTTCCGGAGGCCGAGACCACCAGCGGGTCATTCTCATTTCCCGGGGGCGGGGCGATATCTTTGGCCCTTATGAAGCGCCCCCAGGCCGGGTGCCCCGGGCTGGTGATCACCAAATAAGTGGCATTGCTAAAGACATTACGCCCCTTTTTAGCGGCGGCTCTTTGGTTTGCCAGAGAGAGGAACTCCCGGTCATAGAGCCCCTCTTTGAGGAGAACGTGCATGATCCCCATGGCCAGGGCTCCGTCTTTCCCGGGCCGCACCGGTAACCAAAGGTGGGCCTGGGACACGGCCTCATGGGCCCGGGGGTCGATAATTACATACTTGAGATCTCCCTTGGCCGCCCTTTCGGCCAGGGTGGCCCCGGCGGTGTTGACCCCCGGCTGAAGGGCGGCATAAATGTTGGAGCCAAAGATGAGAATATAGCGAGCATTCCAGAGATCGGCCTTAAGCTCTACCTCCTTCTGGCCGGTAAAGGCCCAGTTTCCCATACGAAACCCCAGACCACAGATGTCGGTGTGGCCGATATAGTTGGTTGATCCCACAGCCTGACAAACGAAACGTTTGATAAAGTGCTTCCGACCGGCCTGAGAACGTCCCGTAATCCAGACCAGCTGGTTCCGACGCGGCCCAAGTTCGGGGGCTCGTGGGGAAATTGGCTCGTCGCTGAGTACCTCTCTTAAGCCAGGAACATGGCGATCTTCCCCAAGGTGGGCAAAGAGCCGCCCCCCTTCGGCCACTTCGCGGATGAGCTGCTCCCAGGAGATGGGTACAAAGCGCCCCGAACCCCGAGGCCCGTTGCGTTTAAGGGGAACCCGGAGCCGATAAGGATTTTCTAGGTAATCCTGATCACACTGGGGTTTGCCACAGGTGCTGGCCGTCTCCCGAAGGGCTTCTTTAAGGGGAGTGTGGTAGTCAATGGGCCGACCTCGACGGTTGTAAGGATGGTATGGGTTACCCTCAACCTTGACCACCCTCTCTCCAGCGGCCCAGACTCTGAGACCACACCGGGCATTGCAGGCCAAACAGACGGTATGGACCAGACGGTGATGACCACCAAGGGGAAGATCGCGCCTTTGGTGTTTGGGCCACAGGGAGTAGATCTTTGGCGAAAACCGGCCCTGAGGGATCTTTATCTGGAGGTGATCAGCCAGGGCCCGGGCGACGTCTTTGTTGGCCAGAAGGCCGAGTAAAGCCCCTGAGGGATTGAGGAGATCACCAAATATCCGGGCTCCCGAGGGGCAGACCTCGACACAGGCCGGAACAAGACCCTGACCTACCAGATCAAGACAGAGAGAACATTTCCGGGCCCTCCTGCCCCTTATGATTAGCCCCCCTGGATAAGGACAGGCCTTAAGACAGTGGCCCAGACCTCGACAGCGTTTCTCATTAACCACCACAACGCCGGCCCTTTTTTCAAGGGCCCCCTGGGGGCAGGCCGGCAGGCATAAGGGTTGACGGCACTGACGACAGACAAGATGCTCAAAGACCGGCCTTACCTGGGGATAGCCTCCTTCTTCCTTTAAGGCCAGCCGTAAGCGATAGGCCCCCGGGGCCTGATTGTAGCAGGCAACGGCACAGGCCTGACACCCAAGACACCTGGTCTGATCGATAATGAGCGCCGGCCTTCTCAGGGAGCCCTCTCCGGCCCGCATCCTGCCATCTGCCAGATCCGGCCCTAAAATTACCAAAAGCCCGGCAATCTTCAGAAAATCTCGTCTCGTGGTCATGCTCGCCTTTATAGGCGAGTCTTTGGGGAGGCGTCCAATAGAAATTATAAATTGGGCAGATACCATCAATAGAATAAAGCTATTGAATTGAAGAAGTTAGTGTTTTTGGGTCTCGGGGCGGCTTGCAGCCCCTGGAGGCTTCTGTATCTTAGGACGGTTATGAAAAGATGGTTTCTTAAACTCCACCGTTGGTCTGGTTTCTTCCTTCTCTTCCCTCTTCTCTTTTACTGTTTGACAGGGGTTCTTCTTAATCATCGCCGGGATTTTGGCTACTTCCTCCACAAATATCGCACTCTCAAGAGTGTGGCTCCCCACGATGACTCTTCCATTAAAGAATTTATTGATTTTTATCGTCAGCAGATTGGTCGTTCGGATAGCCCTCGGGTGATCCGTATCAGGGGCGATGGCTTAATTGAGTTCCTTTATGGAACCCATGGAAAGGTGACTTATGTCATTGATCCCCTTCGAGGAAAAATGGAGATAATAGAAAAATCCCCCTGGCCGGTGATCTCCCGCCTAAATGATCTGCATCGGGCCTCTGGCTTTTCATTCTGGTGGGTTTTTCTGGCCGACGCCCTGGCCTTAATGATGGCTATCCTGGCCCTTACCGGGCTCTTCCTTCTTCCTCTCCGGCGGGCCGACTGGTTTCTCCTCCTTATGGGAGGGCTTGTCCTTTTGCTTTCTCTCTTTTTTCTTTAAATCTAGACATTTTGGTGGCCGTAAGTATAATAACCCCTTTAATTTTTAGGTCCTTAAGGAGGAGTAAGGAATGCTTCAAGTGACACCTACAGCCATCAGCAAGATCAAGGAATTCATCAGTGCCAATAAGGTCTCCGGCTGCATTCGGGTCACCCTTATGGGTGGTGGATGCATGGGGCCTTCTTTGGGGCTTGTCTTGGATGAGAGCCGTCCTGGAGACAAGGAGTTTGAGATAGACGGTCTTACCTTTGTCGTCAACGATTCTCTTTTAGACCACACCGGCCAGATCAAGGTGGATTTCATCGAGGCCGACGACTCCTGCGGTTGTGGTTGCGGGGGCAGCGGTTTTTCTATCTCCTCAGAAAAGGAACTGGCCTCCGGGTGTGGTAGCTCCTGTGGGGCCGGTGGTTGCTGTTAGCGATCAAGGGGGGCAGGGGAAACCCTGGCCCCCCAACTTCCTTCCGTGGTCAAATTCCCTTTTATTCTTCCTGACGCTACGGGAGTCTTTCTAGAGAGGCCCAATCGATTTTTAGCCCGGGTAAAGATCAGGGGGGGCAAGGAAAAAGGGCCAGTTGAAGTTCATGTCCATGACCCGGGTCGGCTTCCGGATCTTCTTATTCCCGAAAGGGAGGTCCTTCTCCGCCGGGCCCGAAATCCTCGGCTCCGAAAGACAGCCTGGGATCTTATCGCTGTCCGAAAAAATGATCATTGGGTTTTGGTCCACTCCGGTCTTCACCGCCAGATAGCGGAGATGCTCCTTGCCCATAGCCTGACAAACCCCTTTGGGCCAGCAGAAAGGCTTGCCGAACCAAGAAGGGGCCGACACCGGCTGGACTTTCTCCTCACGGCTGAAACGGGATCCCGGATCTGGTTAGAGGTAAAAGGCTGCACTTTGGCCCGCGGAGATCTAGCCCTCTTTCCAGATGCCCCCACCGCCCGCGGAGCAGGACACCTCAGGGAACTCATCTCTTTAAAAGAGGAGGGCGAGGGAGCGGCAGTCTTTTTTCTTGTTTTTCGGCCCGAGGCCCGGCGATTTGCCCCTTATCGAGAAGTTGACCCTCACTTTGCGGATCTTCTCAAAGAGGCTGTATCCTGCGGAGTAGGGGTCTATCCATTCTTGCTTGAGTACCAACCCCACGAGGGTATCCTTCTTTACCGGGGCCTCCTTCCTTTGGTTTTATGCTAGTGCTCTTTTATATTGATGGCAGGCTTACGAGGGATGAGAGGATCCAGTGGCCAGGCTTGAGGATCTTAAGCAAGGAGCCACCATTCGGGGTGTCCTTCCTGGACAGGACGTCACGGTAGTTAGTGTTCAGTGGTATGGAACCGATGCCATTGAACTCACCTACAAAGACGCCTCCGGTCGGGTAGGGAACCAGCTCCTTTTCCGAAGCGATGAAGAACGGCTTGAGCTGGTTACCGAAGGGCAGCCCTGGAGTTTTGAGGCCGACGGGGAGCTTTTGAGGCTTGTTTCCGAGGCCAAGCGCATTCGTCTGGCTTACCTCTTTGACCCTTACCTTGCCGTGCACACCTCGATGATTGACCCTCTTCCTCACCAGATCACTGCGGTTTACGAAAAGATGCTGCCCCGCCAGCCCCTGCGCTTTCTCCTGGCGGATGACCCTGGGGCCGGAAAAACCATCATGGCCGGGCTTTACATCAAAGAATTGATGATCCGTGGCGACCTTCAGCGTTGCCTTATCGTCTGCCCGGGCAATCTTGCTGAACAATGGCAAGACGAACTTTGGCAGCGTTTTCAATTGCCCTTTGAGCTCCTCACCAATGATCGCATTGAATCGGCCCGCACCGGCAACGTTTTCCAGGAAATGCCTCTGGTGATCGCCCGTCTCGACAAACTTGCCCGAAACGAAGACCTTCAGGAAAAACTCGCCCAGGTAGATTGGGACCTGATCGTGGTGGATGAAGCACACAAAATGTCCGCCACCTATTTTGGAGGCGAGGTCAAATATACCAAACGTTATCGCTTGGGACAGCGCCTCTCACAGATCACTCGCCATTTCCTTTTAATGACTGCTACTCCCCACAACGGCAAAGAGGAAGACTTTCAGCTCTTTATGGCCCTGCTTGACCCGGACCGGTTTGAAGGCCGTTATCGGCCCGGCGTACACGATACGGATGTTTCTGATCTAATGCGCCGGATGCTCAAAGAGGAGCTTCTCAAATTCGACGGTACCCGTCTTTTCCCCGAACGAAGGGCCTATACCGTCACCTACGAGCTTTCTGACCTTGAAGCCAAGCTCTATGAAGAGGTAACTACAAGGGATGGGAGGTTAAGGAGATATGAATATGACCTTGAAGCCAAGCTCTATGAAGAGGTAACGGCCTATGTGCGGGATGAGTTTAACCGCGTGGAAAGGCTTAAGGACCCGAATCGCAAAGGCACCGTAGGTTTTGCGCTGACCATCCTCCAAAGGCGACTGGCTTCATCACCTGAGGCTATCTATCAATCCCTCAAAAGACGCCGGGAGCGCTTAGAATCTCGCCTGCGTGAAGCCGAAGTGCTTTACCGTGGTTCCCTTGTTTCCCTCCCCAAGGAAACGAAAGAGATTTCCTTTACCGAAGAGGAAGTGGAAGATCTCCAGGATCTTCCGGCCGAAGAAATGGAAGCTCTGGAAGAGGAAATAATAGATCAGGCCACGGCGGCTCAGACCATTGAAGAATTGCGCAGTGAAATAGAGACCTTGAAGCGCCTTGAAAAGCTGGCCCTTGCCGTGCGCGCAAGCGGTGTTGACCGAAAGTGGGAAGAGCTCTCAAAGCTCCTTCAGGAAAAAGAAATCATGTTTGATCGTCATGGCCGACGCCGCAAGCTTGTCATCTTCACCGAACATCGTGACACTCTGAATTACCTGGCCTCCCGCATTCGGACTTTACTTGGTCGTCCGGAAGCTGTCGTCACCATCCACGGCGGAATGAGACGCGACCAGCGGTGCTTTGTTCAGGAGCAATTTATCCAAAACGAAGAAGTGTCCATCCTGGTGGCCACAGATGCCGCTGGAGAAGGTATCAACCTCCAGCGTGCCCATTTGATGATCAACTACGATCTCCCTTGGAATCCCAACCGCATAGAGCAGTGGTTTGGCCGCATTCACCGGATCGGTCAAACCGAAGTATGCCATCTATGGAACCTGGTGGCCGAGGAGACCAGAGAGGGAGACGTTTATCTGACCCTTCTTAAAAAGCTTGAGCAGGAAGCAAGACTTTGGGGGGCGCGGTCTTTGATGTCTTAGGCAAGGCCATAGACGGCAAAGAGCTTCGCCAGCTTATCATAGAAGCCATCCGGTATGGAGATACACCCGAGGTGCGCGCCCGCCTCAGAGAGAAAGTGGAAGGGGCTTTGGATCACCGTCGTTTACAAGCCCTTATCGAAGAGAAGGCGCTGGCCCACGAGATCATGGACGTGGTCCAGGTCTTTGCCATCAAGAAGATGATGGAGCGCATGGAGGCCCTTCGGCTTCAGCCTCATTTTATTGCCGCCTTTTTCAAAGCGGCCTTCAAACACCTTGGCGGAACCATCGTGGAGCGGGAGCCCGGGCGTTACCAGCTTCGCTATGTGCCAGCCATCATCCGGGAAAGAGGAAGGCGTCTGGGGTTTTCCGACCACATCCTGCGCAGTTATGAGCGCATCTGCTTTGAAAAAGAACTGCGCCAGGTCCCCGGAAAGCCCACCGCAGACTTTGTCGCTCCGGGCCACCCTCTCCTTGATACGGTGATCAATCTTATTCTGGAACGCTACCAGGACCTCCTGAAACAAGGCGCCATTTTGGTTGACGAGAAAGATCCCGGTGGCCATGGCCGCGGTCATGGCCCTTGAGCGCCGGCTCGGCCATGATCCCGTTGACGCTAGCCGAGAAAATCTTGGCTATGACATAGAGTCCGTTATTCACCTGGATGGCGGGAGAGAAAAATTGCGCTTCATTGAGGTCAAGGGCCGGGTTTCCGGCGCCCCTACGGTGACCATCACCCGCAACGAAATTCTCTGTGCCTTCAATAAGCCGGATGATTGGGGCCTGGCTTTGGTAGAAGTCCCTCGTCTAGAAGGTTTCAGCTTGAGCTTGAGGGAGAGGCCACGGAGTTTCCGGAAGAGCTGCTCTCCCAATGCCGGATACGTTATGTATGGCGCCCTTTCCTTAAGGAGCCGGATTTTGCGGTCATCAGCGTCAATTATGATTGGGGAAAGCTTTGGAGCCTAGGGGTGGAGCCCCTCCTTGACCGTTCCAATAACCATATGATATAAATTTTCATGAAAATTCATGCGCATTCATGAGAGGTATGTATGGCTAATCTTCAAGTTAAAGGCGTTGATGACGATTTTTACGAGGCCCTGAAGCTTCTAGCCAAAGAGAAAGGGCGTTCGTTATCCCAGCAAGTTCTTATTATGCTTAAGGAATATCTCGCTAAAGAAAAGAGGCTTTCAAAAGCTAAAACCCCCGGAGCTCTTTTGCTTGAGCTTGCAGGCTCCTGGGAGGACGAAAGACCGGCCGAGGCCATAATTGAAGAGTTAAAAGCGTCTCGGAAACCGTCACGAAAATTCGAGAAGGGCTTAAATGTATCTTCTTGACACGAACATAGTGATCTATGCCTTAAAAGGCATTCCTCCCGTCTTAGCCCATCTTGAAGCTCATCGTGATGATCCCATGGCCCTGAGTGCGGCAACTTTAATGGAACTTTATTACGGAGCCTACAAATCGCAGAAAGTGCGGGCCAATCTGGCAAGAATCCGAGCCATAGAAGAGGTCTTTGAAATTATCCCCGTGGGCCCTGAAATTGCCGAAACCTTTGGAGATCTCAAAGCCGGACTGGAAAGGGAAGGCCTGCCCCTTGACGATTTCGATTTGATTCTGGCCGCTACCGCCCTATGCTACAATTTAACTTTGGTTACCAATAATGTTAGACATTTTGGCCGCATAGAGGGGTTAAAATTGGAAAATTGGGCGGAATAAAATGGTTAAGTTTCGTCTAGAAGGGCTTGAGCTTGAGGGAGAGGCCACGGAGTTTCCGGAAGAGGTGCTCTCCCAATGCCGGATACGTTATGTATGGCGCCCTTTCCGCAAAGAGCCGGATTTTGCGGTCATCAGCATAAACTATGATTGGGGAAAGCTTTGGAGCCTAGGGATGGAGCCCCTTTAGCTTGTCAAAGTTTTTCTATTTGCTACACTTGTAAACATGAAAAAGGTTTTAGTTGGAGCCAGAATAGAACCAGAGCTTAAAGAATCTTTGGATCGTCTTTCCAAGGTTACAAGGCGTAGCCTGGCCCACATTGTGCGCGAAGCCCTCCAAAATTATGTAGAGCGTAACGCCTGGCAGATAGAGGCAATTCTTGAGGGTGTTCAGGAAGCCGAGGCTGGCAATTTCGCCACCGAAGAGGAAGTACGCGAGTTTTTTCTCAAGTGGGGAGTAGATGTCTAAGGCCTCCCTCAAGTGGCTGCGCCTTGCTTTGAGAGACTTGGACGAGATTTCTTCCTACATTGCTAAGGACAATCCCACCGCGGCGCAAAAAGTAGTGCAAAGGGTTTATGAGGTGGCTCTAAATCTTCGAGATCATCCCGCCATGGGACGCCTTGACCGAGTACCTGGAACGCGCGAGCTTGCCATTTCAGGTCTTCCTTTCATTCTGGTTTACAGAGTCAAGGGCCGTAGGGTAGAGATCTTAAGGGTGCTTCACGGCGCCAGAAAATGGCCACCTGAGGGAGAGTAAAAAAACATAAAATTAAAAAAATTAAAAATGAAAAAGCAAAAGGATCATTTGCAGGCCAAACTTTCTATCTCCATAGATCCCCTTTTAGCTCAAGAACTCAGTGTCTGGACCGAAAGGGAGAATCGTACTTTAATCTTCTTTGATAGAGGAGATTCTCCGAGAAGGGCTTAAGGCTCGTTTTAGGGAAAAGCCTAAAAAGGCTTCCAAAACCAAAAATTTAGCCAAGTTTGCCGCCCGCCTGCCCATTCTCCGAAAATCAAGCGAGCGCCTGCGTGAGCTGGTAGAAAAGGCCATAGAACTTGTCCGTAAAGACGCCGAAGAGGACGAGACCACCTGGGACTTCATCGCTCCGCCGGACTGGCCGGATGGGGTAGAGGCGGTCGCTAGGCGCCACACCGAGCTTGCCGAAATAAAGCGCCAGATAGACGAAGAGGTCTATCGCCTTTACGAAATCTCCGAAGAAGACCGCCGGGCGATTGAGGAGGAGCTGGGGGGTTGAAGGAGGGGGAAAGAATAGATTAAACTTAGCTAAACTTAGCTAAAAGGTAGAGAGTTATGCGTCTGGTTAACATGCACGAGGCCAAAAGCAAGCTTTCAAAGCTTATAAAGGAAGTCTTGGCCGGGGAGGAAATAATTATCGCCAAGGCCGGGAAACCGGTGGCCAAGCTTGTCCCCTACAGGCCGCATCTTGAGCCGAGGCCCTTTGGGGGCTACGAGAACCAGATCTACATCCCGCCTGATTTTGACGAAACCGATGAGGAGATAGTGAAGCTTTTTGAGGGCCAGGGTGAAAGGTTATCTTCTTGATACGCAGATTTTTCTATGGTGTTTGATAGATAGCCCCCGGCTCACCCCGAAGGCCAGAAAGATCATCGCCGACCCGTCCAATCCGGTCTTCGTGAGTGCAGTTACCAGCTGGGAGATAGCCATCAAAAAGAGCCTGGGAAAGCTTAAGGCCCCGGATGACATAGCCCGTATCGTTGAAGAGAGGGGTTTCCTTGAGCTCCCCGTATACCTTTATCACGGTGACCGGGTGTTAAAACTTCCCGGGCACCACCGTGACCCTTTTGACCGGATGCTCATCGCCCAGGCCCTGGCCGAGGACCTTGTAATTATCACCGCGGACAGGAAGTTTGAAAAATACGGGGTGAAGCTGATAGGAGTCTGGTGATGGACCGTCAGGAACTGGCAAAAAGGTGGATAAGCTACGCGGTGGGAATTGTGCTGGGGAGATTCAGGCCCGGTGTTTCCGGGGCCCTTGGCCGCGGGAGGTTTGCAGATGAGATCGCGGAGAGGCTGAGAGCGCTTTCCGTGCCTCACGGCATCGCCGCCCTTGATGAAGGCCACCCGTACGACCTTGCGGCCAGAGTCTTTGAGGCGCTGAATATTACTTACGGCGAAGAGCAGGCGGCGGAGATTGTTCGCGAGGCATCGGCAAGCAGGGAGACCCTCCCCAGCTTAAAAGCCAAAAACTAAATCAATCTTTCTGGCCGCAGCCTTTCCAGGCTTCGGGTAGCCCCTTGCGAAACAGTCTAAAGTTATCCTGCGAAAACACCCATGCCCCTCCGAACCCTTTGATTTTCAACGTCCCGCAAAGTCTCACCAAGTCCCGTCAAATCCCGTTATTTGTGAACTAGTCCAAACTTATCCTGCAACTGTCTAAGTTTAGACTGCAATTTTTCCAATTTTGAGTTGCAATGAACAGTCAAGGGAATGAGGGGATAGTCATCAGAACTCTTATTGAGAAGTGGTCTCAATTAGCGTGACTTGTAAGCCTTGAAGAAGACGAAGATTTGGTGGGCCGCGGAGGACTCGAACCTCCAACCTATGGATTAAGAGTCCATTGCTCTGCCAAATTGAGCTAGCGGCCCACCTTAAGACCAGATTTGCTGGCGTCCCCGAGGGGATTTGAACCCCTGTTGCCGGCGTGAAAGGCCGGTGTCCTGGACCTGGCTAGACGACGGGGACACCTTAAAAACAAATTGTGGTGGGTCGGGCAGGATTCGAACCTGCGACTCTCGGCTTAAAAGGCCGATACTCTGCCAGCTGAGTTACCGACCCAGAGAGCGCGAGAAAACTAACATGCGGCCTTCTGACTGTCAAGCCAAGCGGCCATTTGTTAAGAATATAACTGATATGTTCTTGGAGGTAAACTACACTTAACGGCTGCCGGAAAGCCATGTTTTAGATCCCTTTGTGCATCTCCCATTTGGCCCCCAAATTGATGCTTGCCGGCTGACTTTAAAAGAGAGTTCCATTTCTTATAGAGATATAAAGTCCTAACAACACTACGGCTCCCAGCCAGACTACCGGAAGGATCGTAGCCAGTCGTCCCAAGGGTTCAAGACCTCTGAGATCGGCTGGCCGGTGAGGATTTTTTCTCTGGCCGGCCTTGTAGGCCACCAAAATCGGATAGGCCAAGATGACCAGGCCCAAGATAAAGGTGGCCAAAAACAAAGCGGTGCTTCCCCAGTCTATATTGAGCCTGTAGTCAAAGATGCTGTAGCCCACCCTGGCCAGGTGATATTCCCGGAGAGCCTCCCGGCTGAAGGCCATGAAGAAGACGGTCAACAGCCCCACCACCCCGACAGGATAGACATATCGGAGGGGGTCGCTTTGGGCGGAGATAAGGATTGCCAGAAGGGCCATCGCTAGAAAAAGGGCTGTCCAGAAAATAGGGTTTGAGAGGAGGGCAGCTGGTTCTTCCATAAGCCAGGCTATTCCTGTCCCTGCGGAAATGGCAGAGAAGAAAAGGGCCTGTTTGCCACCCAGGGTGGCTACCCATTTAAGGTAGTTGGAGTCATAATCTGGGCGCCGCTGAAAGTAGCGAGCGTAGAACATGAGAAAGATACCGGTCACGGCCCAGGAGGAGAACACAAAGTGAAGTAGGCGAGGGAGATCAAAGGCCTTGAGGAGATCTCCTTGGGTGTTCACCCACCTCTCCCTAACCATCCATTCTCGCCAGAACTCCGGCTTAAGCTGTTCTATGGTGAGGGCGTGGATGATTATCGCCGCTGTTGTCAGGGCAGCTAAGGCCAAAATCAACCAGAGGGGATTTTTCCCTCTTTCTGCTCCTCTCAGATAAAAGGCATAGATAGAATAAAAGGCCACGATGACAGCTATAAGAAATGTCCATACCCATCGGGCCGACATTATATTGGCCGTGTACCAGAAAGGATCATAGAGGGTCTGGACAAACAAAAGGGGAGCCACCGCCAGGACAATGGCCAAGGAAAGGTTAACCGTGGCGGCCCGAGCCATGGCCCGGGAGAGCCTTTTGGGGTAGGGGCCTCCTTTGATCTCTCCCCAGAGGGCCAGGGTCACCCCTCCTATGACCAAATTGACGAAGATAATATGAAGGGCAAAGGTAAGGACCATGAGGATCTGGAAGACAAGCGGGTAGAAGGGTAGCCCCATAGGGTCACGGACGCTTTGGATATATTCGACGATTGTCATCCTTTAACCTCCTATTCTACTAAGGTGGCCAGATAGGCTGCGGCGGCTTCCTTTTCGGCCTCTGTTCCGGCAAAGGGTGGCATATATGGATAATCACCCAAGGCCTCAAGGAGGCCGTATATATCTTCGGCGGAGGTCAACCCCAGGCGCTCGAGAAGATCGGGGATAGGGCGCAGTAAACCGCCCCTTTTAAGGCTGTGGCAATTACTGCACTGGTGGAGGACTATCACCCTTCCTAAGGCCAGCTGGGCCTGGGGGTCGTTAAGGTCCTCTTGAGGACGAAAATAGACAGATTTGAGGAACCCTTCTTCTTTAAACCGGGTTAGCTCTTCGTTAACCCCTTTGGCCTTGACGGAGTGGGCAATGATCTGGTTGCCATACATGTACTTATTGATCACATAGGGCCTTCTGACCCCTTCTCTGAAGCCCTCGCCGGCCCCAATTCCTGCAAACAGAACCAAAAGCATTATCAGCCCTAGAGGAATCCGGATCATCTGGGGCCGCAGGAGACCAAAGAAAAGAAAGTAGGCAAAGACCACCCCGTAGACGGCCACAGCTACCTTGAGCAACACTTTGAGATAGGCCAGGCTGCCATCGAAGGCCAGCTCCTTGGCCTCAGGGGGGAGACTGCGAAGATACCAGAGGGCAAAAAGGGCTCCGCCCAGCAATCCAGCCATACCCCAGAGCGAGGCCTGCTTGGTAATCTCCAGTCTTACCGACTGATTTTTGATGGTTGCGGCCACTATAGTGGCATAGAGGGAGGCTATGGCTAACATTAAGAAAGTCCTGGCCAGGAGCTGGGGCCAATAAGTGGAGTTAAAGAAGCCATCAAAGAAGCTCCCCGTTTGGAGCCAACGGTCAGGGGTGAGCATGAAGGCCAGAATGCCAGTAATAATAACCATACTTATCCAGGCAGCCCAGGCGTATATCCAGCCCAGACGGAGGTGGGTCTGATCATCAACCTTGTCTAAGGTGTAGTAGTAGACATAGATGACCACCACCTCGATAAGAAAAAAGACCCATTCCGTGGCCCACCCCCAGACATAGTTGTGGATGAGGGCAGAGATGGATCTCGGGCTGGCCAGGGTGGCGGCAAACCATATCCCCACACCAGTAAGGGAGCCGATTACAAAACAGAAAACCAAGATAAGGAGAGTGTAGCGCTTGAGAAATTCCTTGAGCTCCGGCCGACCTTCATAGTAGGCCCGTCGCTCTATGTAGACATTGAACCAGAAGGCCCCGGTGGCCAGGTGGGAAGGCAAAATATGAAAGCTGGCGACAATGGCAATAACCAGGGCCGAAGTGATGGAAGGGAGTTCCCAAATTGGATACATCAGACGACCTCCCGCTAAGATGGGATTTATTAACCAAAACTATCGAAATCTGGTAACTATTCCTTAAACTCCTTTATCCGCTCAGATAAAAAGACCTCACTGGTGATAAAAGCCAAGGATCCACTCTAGGGAGGTTTTTTTTAAGTAGGTTGGCGTTAGTGGAGGCTGGGTGGAGCCGTGGCGGTCTCCAGGAGCTGTTTTTTGATCTCCCGAGCCAGCCTCTCTGAGGCCCTTTCAATAATTAAGATCTCCCGGAGAAGAGGAACGGCCTCCGGGGGAAGATCCCTCATGGCCCGAACCTCTTCCAGGACTCGGTTTCGGGCCTCCATTAGCTGGTTTAGCTCTTTAAGACGCCTCTCATGGAGGGCTTTTAGCAGGGCTACCGAGAGCTCTTTGAGCCGGAAGATGACCTCCATTTTATCCTTGTGGACATCTTCTCCCACCACCAAGCCTCCTCGTTTTTTTCACCTAATCGTCATTCTGTTCCAGGATGATAAAGATTCTTGTCATCATAAAAGGAAATGTTCTTTTTCTGGATCGGGGGCTTCCTAATAAAGGGAGAGGAGATGATTTAAGAATGTTAGCAGGCCGGGGAAGATGAGGGTCGTTAGGGCCAGGCCGTAGCTTAAGGCTGCCAGCCGGCAGGCCCTAAAGATGTCTTTAGTCGAGGGCAGACGCCCCTCCTGGTTGAAGTAGGGGCGTTTAATGAGGCTTTTTCCGTAGATGGTTGGCCCGGCTAATCTTACGTTAAGGGCCCAGGCAAAGGCTGCTTCTGGAACTCCGGCATTAGGGCTTTCGTGATACCTGGCCTCCTTAAGGGCACCTTTAAAGGTCTTAAAGACGGCCCTGGGGAAGAGAACTCCTGTAGCTAAAAGGATAAAGACCAGCCCCAGTCTGGCGGGAAGGAAGTTCAGGAGATCATCAAGTCGGGCGGCGGCCCAGCCAAACTCTCGGTAGCGTTGGTTCCTGTAGCCAATCATGGAATCCAGGGTGCTGGCCATCTTGAAGGTGTAAAGAAGCACCGGCCCCCCTAAGGCCAGATAAAAAAGGGGGCTTATCAGGCCATCGATAAGATTCTCGGCCACGGTCTCAATAGCCCCCCTGGCGACCTCTTCTGGAGAAAGATCGGCCGTCTGACGGCTAACCAAGAAAGAGAGCCTCTTGCGGGCCAGGGAAAGGTCTCTTTTTAGGGCTTGGGCCACGGAGGCAACCTCACCCATCAGGGTCCGGGCGCAAAGCCCATAGTATATGAGAACCATCTCCAGGAGAAAGCCCAGGTAGCGATTAAGGATGAAGGCAACCTTAAGAAGCCCAAAGACGGTGCCGGCGGTAAGAAGAAGGAGAGATCCGGTAAGTATGGCCCCCTGGAGCCGTGGTGGCAGGGGGAGCCTTCTGGCCAAAGGCTCACCTATTTCGATGGCTGACCCCATGAGTCTTACCGGGTGGGGGAGGTGAGGGGGATCTCCCCAGATAAGATCAGCTAAGGCTCCGGCTGTAAGGGCCAGAGGCTTGGTTGGGGCCAGGATCCAGGGTGTCATTTAAGCTCAAGGGCCTCAAAGAGGGCTTTAAGGTCGATGTGGTTTTCCACCAGATCAGCCAAACGGTCGAATTCTTTCTGGCGAAGCTTCCGGTATTTTATTCCATCTTTTAGGGGGGGGAGGCCCTTTAAGGCCCGGATCTGGTTGAGAAGGGCCCGCCTTAGCTCATCGTTGTCAAATAGGCCGTGAAGGTAGGTCCCTATAACAAAGGGACGAGATCGCCAAAATCCGAGATCCGGTCTTTCGGGAAAAAGGGGTTCGGCCTCCCCTTGAAGGTGGCTTCTTCCCATATGTATTTCGTATCCTCTGGTGCGTCCTCGGTATCTGAGAAGAGGGACCTCAAGCTCCTGATCAAGGTTTTGCAGGACTTTGACGCCTTCAAAGGTGGTCTTAAGAGGCAGAAGACCCAGCCCCCGGGCCCGGGAGACTTTTGCCTCTACTCCTTGAGGGTCAAGGACCTCTTCCCCAAGCATCTGGTATCCTCCACAGATACCTACGACCGGTTTTCCAGCCTGGGCGGCCTCAATTATGGCCCGGGCCAGGCCACAATCCCAAAGCCAGATGAGGTCGCTCACCGTGGCCTTGCTCCCAGGAATGATTATCAAATCAGCCCCGTCCAGTTCCTCCGGGCGGCGGATATAGCTAATAGCTACATCGGGTTCGAGGGCCAAGGGTAGAAAATCGGTAAAATTGGCTATTCGGGGTAACCGAACAATGGCTATTTTAAGCTCGGCCCTCTCCGATCCTCCGTCCCGGACATAGACTCCGTCTTCTTCATCGACCAGAAGATTATGAAGATAAGGCACCACTCCGATTATGGGCACAGGCACTATCTGGGCAAACATCTCCAGGGCCGGTCTGAGAAGGGCAATATCTCCCCGGAATTTGTTGATGATAAACCCCTTAATTAGGTCCCGATACTCCTGGGGGATAAGGTCATAGGTGCCTTTAAGCCAGGCAAAGACTCCGCCACGGTCTATGTCGCCGACAATGTAGACCCGGGCCTTGGCGTAGGCGGCCATGCGCATGTTGACTATCTCTCGGGCCTGAAGATTTATCTCCGCCGGGCTTCCCGCTCCCTCAATGACGATTACCTCGTAGTCCTGGCTGAGAGAGTCGTAGGCCTGGCGAACGACGCGCCAGTGTTCCTCAAAACGTCGGTAGTAGTCTTTGGCCTTTAAGTTACCCCTTGCTTGCCCCATGATAATTACCTGGGAGGCGCTATCGGCCGTGGGCTTGAGAAGGATAGGGTTCATGCGGGCCTCAGGGAGTATCCCGGCGGCCTCGGCCTGATAGGCCTGGGCTCGGCCGATTTCTAGCCCTTCAGGGGTGACAGCCGAATTCAAGGCCATATTCTGGGCCTTGAAGGGAGCCACTCGGTAGCCTCGCCGGGCCAAAAGTCGGCATAGACCAGCAGACAGCAGACTTTTCCCCACTCCAGAGCCGGTGCCCTGGAGCATGAGGGCCTTGGCCTTACTCATGTCTTAGATGGTCACTCGGGCTTCTTCCAGAATTTTGTCGGCAAAGTGAAAGAGAAAGTCTCTCTGGGCTCTATTGGCATAAGCGATACAGGAACACCTCAGGTTGACTCGACTTCGAATAAGAAGCTCGAACTTCACGAAGCGCTCTCCCAGCTCAATGGAGAAGTAATAGGGACGGCACTGGGGGTGCTGACACTGGATCTCGGCCAGAAGATCATCTGGTACCGGTAGCCAATAAAGCCCCTCCATGGGGGAGGGCTCACAGTAACGCTCCAGTTGCTCCCGGATACGTTTTACCTCTTCGGTTTTAAGTTCATCTATAAGATATTGTCTCAAGATCCCTCTCCTCTTTCCTCCTCGCCTTCTTCAGTCTCTTTCTTGATTTCCTTCATGAAGGTGCGCACCCTTTTGGCCATCTCTCGGAGACGTTGATCAGCGAGATAAAAGAGGCTTCCCTCCTCATAAGAGCCGTCGGGCTGGCGTTTGCCGGCAGGGTAGCCGGTGAGAATCTCCAGGGCCTCTTCTACCGTTTCTACGGCCCAAATGTGAAAAAGCCCCTTGGATACAGCCTCAAGGACCTCTTCTTTGAGCATCAGATCAGCAATATTGGCCTTAGGGATGATCACCCCCTGGTTGCCGGTAAGGCCCCTGTCCCGACAGACCCTGAAGAACCCTTCGATCTTTTCCGTGACTCCGCCTACAGGGAGGAGCTCTCCCTTCTGGCTCACGGCTCCGGTGACGGCGATCCCCTGATCGATGGGGACATTGGCCAGGGCCGAGATAATGGCAAACAGTTCGGCCCCTGAGGCCGAATCTCCCTCCACCAGGCCGTAGCTCTGTTCAAAGGTAAGGGAGGCTGTAAGGGTAAGGGGTTTGTCGTAGGCGAACCGCTCCCGTAGAAACCCCGAGAGAATCATCACTCCTTTGGTGTGAATCTTCCCCGAGAGATCGGCCTCGCGTTCGATATTAATCACCCCTTCTCGACCGATAGCAATATTGGCGGTGATCCTTGTAGGCCGACCGAAGGCATAGTCTCCTAGGTCATAGACCGAAAGGCCGTTTACTTGGCCCACGGCCTGGCCATCGGTGGGGATACGGATGAGATCCTTGATGATGGCCTCGTGGAGATGTTCCTCGGGAAGCCGGGCCCGAAACTCTCTCTCCTCTATGGCCTGCTGGACATGCTTGGCCGTAATGTGAGGGCTTTTTTCCTCCCGGGCCCAGAAATCTGCCTCCTTAAGGAGATCATATATCTCCTGGATTTTAAGAGAGAGCTTGTCCTGTCGCCCGGCGAGCTGGCAGGAGAACTCAATTAGCCGGGCCAGCCCTGTCTTGTCGAGGTGAAGGAGACCCTCTCGCTGAACGATAGCGGCCACCGTGGCCAGAAACTGACGGGTGTGAGGCTCGTCGCGATCAACCCAGTGATCCAGATGGGCCTTGACCTTAAATATCTCCCTGAAGGAATCATCAAGAAGAAATAGAAGATGATAAACAAACGGGTCGCCCAGGAGAATCACCTTTGCCCTTAAAGGGATTGGTTCGGGGCGAAGGGTTTTGGTGGTGAAAAGGCCAAACTGCTCCCCGAGATCTTCGATCTTGATCTCCCCGGCCCTAATGGTCCTCTTTAGCCCCTCCCAGGAGAATGGGTGGCGAAGAAGATCGAGGGCCTTGACAATCAAAAAACCCCCGTTGGCCCGGTGAAGGGCACCGGCCTTGATCATGGTGAAATCTGTCACCAGGGCTCCAAAGAGGGCCCTTCTCTCTACGAAACCAAACAGATTGGGATAGGTAGGGTTGGCCTCAAAGACTACCGGGGCCCCCTCGGTTTCAGAGTTGTCAACAATGACGTTGACCTCATAGCGGGTGAAGCTCGGCCCTGGCGGGGGAAAGGGCATCGGCATGGGCATAGGGCCCGGAGGATGGGCCGGAGGGCGCGTTTTTAGCTCGTCAATGTGGTTCAGAAGATCGTCTTTTACCTCATCGAGATAGGCCTGGACAGCCGGGGTTTCTTGATATCGGTCCTTGATCTCCTGGATGAACATGCCGATGGCCTGGAGGGCCACCTCCCGGTCTAAATCCTTCAGACGACGGCGGAGCTCCTTCTCCAGTTCTTGGATGCGACGGGCAGTGGCGTTTAGTTCCTTCTGAAGGGCGTCACCGGTCTGTTTGATCTTTTCCCGTTCGGTTTCGGGAAGGGCCATAATCTCTTCGGGGGTAAAGGGTTTCCCATCCGGCTTTATGGGGAAGATCATCATCCCGGTGGGTTCAACGCTAAGGCCAAAACCCTCGGCCCGAACCTTCTTTTCTAACCCTTCAAAGATCTCGGCCCGCTGGCGGTTGAACTGGCGGATAACCTCTTCTTTGCGGTTGATATAGGCCTCGCTCTCGAAGATCTCTGGAATCTTGGTCTTTAGGTTTTCCACCAGCTCAGCCATATCTTTTTGGAATTGGCGGCCCTTGCCTGGAGGAAGCTCGATCGCCTTGGGATGATCGGGGTCTTTAAAATTGTGTACGTAACACCAGTCTGAGGGGCGAGGGAGCCGTCTGGCAGTCTCGGAGACCAGACGTTTGGTGATATAAGCCCCCCCGGTCATAGCCGGACCGGCCACAAAGATGTTGAACTCCAGATCCTTGAGCCCCAGACCAAGATGAAGGGCCTTTACCGCCCGCTCTTGGGCCATGACTCCATCTTCAAGGGGAGGGATCTCTTCGGTGGAATTCACCCCCAGGGAGTCTGGATCCACCTGAAGACGGAGCCTATCTGCTGGAAGTCGCCACCTTTCACCTCTGGCCATCAGAACCTCCTTGGGGTTTCCCTGGTGCGCGCCCTTTAAGGTTTTCGCTAATCTACCCAAGGCTTGAACCCTTTGACAAGGAAAATAAGGCTAAAGGGGCTAATGTATGGCTATCTTTTTCAATCTCAGGGCGTTGGCGACTACCGAGACAGAGCTCATGGCCATAGCCGCCGCGGCCACCATGGGATTCAATCTCCAGCCAAAAAGGGGATAAAAGAGTCCGGCGGCCAGGGGAATGGCCAGAATGTTGTAGCCAAAGGCCCAGAAGAGATTCTGTTTAATTATTCGCAAAGTTGCCCGGCAGAGACTTATCGTCTGGGGAACCAGTCTGAGGTCTTCTCGCATAAGGGCCACGTCGGCCGATTCAAGGGCGATGTCTGTTCCCGAAGAAAGGGCCACCCCCAGATCTGCCTGGGCCAGGGCCGGGGCGTCATTGATGCCGTCACCGACCATCATAATGGAGAGCCCCTCTTTTTGTAGCTCCCGGACTTTTTCGGCTTTGGCCTGGGGCATGACCTCGGCCAGGAAGTCGTCGAGGGCCAGCTCTCTGGCGATGGCCGCTGCGGTGGGCTGATTGTCTCCGGTGATCATCATCACCTTAAGCCCCAGTTCCTTGAGTTCTCTGACTACCTCCTTGGCCTCCGGCCGAAGGGTATCGGCAATGGTCAGAAAACCCAGGACCTCATCCCTTAGGGCCACCAGGATGACTGTTCGGCCACTGGCGGCCTCTGAGGTCATTTTCTCCTGAAGGATTTGGGGGACAGGGGCCCTTTTCCCCACCCAGTCTGGCTTTCCCACCAGAAGTCGATGGCCTTTGAGGTCGCCGGCAAGGCCTTGGCCGGGGTAAGCAGAGACGTTTTGCACCTTTGGCAGTTCAAGCCCTCTGGCGGCTTCAACAATGGCCTTAGAGAGGGGATGTTCTGAGTGGACTTCCAGGGCGGCGGCCAGTCGAAGAAGCTCTTCGGCCATCTGGCCCTCGGCGGGAAAGATGCCCCTTACCTCAGGACGCCCTCTGGTCAGGGTGCCCGTTTTGTCAAAAAGACAGACCCTGACCCGGGCCCCCTCTTCCAGGGCCAGGGCATTTTTGACCAGAATTCCGGTTTCGGCCGCCCGGCCGGTGCCTACCATAACCGCTGCCGGAGTGGCCAAACCCATGGCGCAGGGGCAGGCAATAACCAGTACGGAAACAAAAGACAGAAGGGCATTGGTTAATCTGGGTTCGGGCCCCAGAAGGAGCCAGACGGCCAGGGTCAAAGCGGCGATGCTCAAGACAATCGGGACGAAGATGCCAGCCACCTTGTCAGCCAGACGTTGAATTCGGGCCTTAGAACCTTGAGCCTCTTCGACCAGGCGGGCGATGGTGGCCAGAGTGGTCTCTTGGCCAACCTTTTCCACCCGGAAGCGGAAGGCCCCATAGAGGTTGAGGGTTCCGCCAATGACCTTGGCCCCGGGGGCCTTTTCCACCGGAAGGCTCTCCCCGGTGAGCATGGATTCATCGATAGCCGTCTCTCCTTCGATGATTACTCCGTCGGCCGGAAGGCGTTCTCCGGGGCGAACAAGGACCAAGTCTCCAGGAAGCAGGGCCTCAGCTGGAATCTCTACCTCTTGACCTTCCCGGATGACCCGGGCCATGGCCGGAGTGAGGCTGAGGAGCTTGCGGACGGCCTCGGTGGCCCGTCCCCGGGCCCTTGTCTCCAAATAACGGCCCAGAAGGACAAAGGCGATGATCATGGCCGCCGAGTCATAATAGACGTGAAGGGGCAGACCGGCAGAGACAAAGGGCTTTGGCCAGAAAGTTACTACGGCCGAATAAAAAAAGGCCGAAAGCGTGCCCAGAGAGACCAGGGTGTTCATGTCTGTCCGGCGATGTCTGAGGCCCTCAAACGCCCCCTTAAGGAACTCCCAGCCGGCATAAAACTCCACCGGACAGGTAAGGACAAAAAGAATTACCCTTCTCAAATCCGGGGGGATCTGGGAGACCACAGGGAAGACCTTCTCCATGGAAAGAAAGAAGATCAGGGGGCCAAGGCTCCAGGCCACCAGAAGACGTCTTTTGAGCTCAGAGAGTCTTTCGGCCTCAGAGGAGGCCAGCAAAGTCTCTGGTCTCGGGCCTAACTCTAGAAGCCGGTAGCCTTCTTTTTCGATGGCCTCCCGAAACCGAGGCGGACCAGTAAGCCCGGGGTCGTAAATGATGCGGGCCTTGGCCGAGGCCAGATTAACCGAGGCCTCAAAAACCCCGGGGATCTTGGAGAGGGCCTTTTCCACCCTGGCCGCACAGGCCGCACAACTCATTCCCGATATGGTGACCAGGGCCGTTTCCCTCTGAGCCCGGGGAGCAATGAGTTCATAGCCCTCCTTCTTTACCAGGGCAGCGATGTCTTCAGGGGAGATTTTTTGCGGGTCATAGGTTACTTTAAGCTTTTGGGCGGCAAAGTTAACCGAGGCCTCAAAAACCCCGGGGGCGTGACGGAGGATCTTTTCAATGCGGGCGGCGCAGGCGGCACACCCCATGCCCGAAACTTTAAAGAAATCGGTTTTCTGAAGGGGGGCCTTACTTTCTCCGGGCAGAGAACAGGTCTCAGGAGAATCGTTCATCTAGCTTACCACCTGATAGCCGGCCTCTTTAATGGCCCGGGCAATTTCTTCCATTTTTACCCCTTCTGATCGTTCAAAGGTGGCTGTGCCTGCTTTGAGATCTACGCGGACATCCTTCACACCACTAATACCCTCTAAGGCCTTAATTACCCGGTTGGCACAGTGCTGACAGCTCATTTTCGAGATCTTGATGGTCATCTGGGGCATGGAATCCTCCTCACTATGAAGTTATTTTAATCTACCACGGACGGCCCAAACGTAGAAATGGCGTCCCTTTTTAAGACCCACTCCCACGGCCCCTTTGGTTAGGTAAAGGGCCCAGGCCCACAGAGGGTCGTAGAAGCTGGTGGTGGATGACCAGTAAAACTCTTTAACCTCCCGGAAGGGATGGTCCGGGGAGAGGGCCGGGGAGTGGTTCTGGGCATCAACCAGAGATTCGAGTTCGTTAATATTCGGAAGACGCCAGTCGGAGAACCCGGCCAGGGCCATTTGGTTGATATTCTCTACCACCTCGAAGGCCTCTTCCCAGGTGGTGAGCCCCGGGGCCAGATCAGCCGAAATGGTCCAGTGAAGGCCGGTTAGGCGGTCCAGAACAGCCTCTTCCTGGACCGCAAAACGAGGGTAAGGCCAGGGGACACCCATTTTTAATTCTCCGTCCTGTCCGGTGCCCCGGCAGGGGATGGGGGCCCCGTTGGCACTATAGCACCTCCTCTGGCCGGTGGCTGGGAGAATGGAACTTTGGCCCCGAACGGGCCACAGAAGACGGCCGTCTTCCTTATGGCTGTAAAACATCCGACCGCCGCCGAAGTGGATGTTCCAGGCATAACGGGGGTTGATTGCCGCTGTGGTGGAAGTCCAGTACCAGCCGTGAAAGACACCCTCAAAGGGATGATCCGGGGGAAGAACGGGATTTTTGGCCTCCAGCCAGAGGAGACTGCGAAGCTCCCGCCGGTTGGGAAGACGCCAGTCAAAAAAGCCCAGAAACCCTTGGCGGTTTAATCCCTTGACCGTCTCCAGGGCCTCCTGCCAGGTGAGTGGAAACTGGAAGTGGTCAGCCCTCTTGGGCCAGGTAAGCCCGGTAAGGAGGTCGTGAACCAGAGGGCCCTTGGTCTTAAAACGCCCCTTGAGAAAGGCTCCAATCCTTAATTCTCCGTCCTGTCCGGTGCCCCGGCAGGGGATGGGGACCCCGCTGGAGTCATAGCACCTCCTCTGACCAGTTGAAAGAATCACCATGCTTTTATCTTTAATCCAATGAAGGGCCTTTCTCAAAGAACTCCGGCGCTTTAAAAGAGGGCGTCCAGGTAGCTCCTGGTGGCCTCAAGAAGGGTGTAGGGACGGGCGGCCTCCTTGAGAAACTCCGGCTGGGGCGGGGAGCTTAGCGTCTGATACATGGCCTGGGCAAGGGAAGTGGCATCGCCGACCGGCACCAGAGGACCATAGCGCCCTTCAGCCAGGATCTCCCGGGGGCCGTGAGGGCAGTCGGTGGAGACCACCGGGGTTCCCAGGGCCAGGGCCTCGATGAGAACCGTGGGTAACCCCTCCCTGATGGAGGAAAGAGCCACCAGGTCGGCCCGGGCGATAAAGGGGTAAGGGTTGGCCCGGAAGCCGACCAGTGAGACATCCTGGCCAAGACCAAGCTCCTCGACAAGGGCCTTTACTCGCGGATATTGCCGGCCCTGGCCAAGGATGATGAGATGGGCCTTAAGGCGCCTTCTAAGAAGAGAGAAGGCCCGGATTAAGGTGGGAATGTCCTTTACCGCCGAGAGCCGGCCAACGGAAAGGATTACCGGGACTCCTTTTTCCCTCAGCCAGGGATGTCCTGGATCCTCTCGGGCCAGAGCCTCAAGCTCCGGGACGATAACCGGATTCCTGACCAGCTTAAGGCGTTTTTTATCCAGGGCGAAGTTTTGGGCCAGGTCCTCAAGAACCCCTTTAGAGACACCCATAACCACATCGGCCTGACGATAAAGGCGGGCGATTTTCCAGGCCTTAAATCTCCAGGTAAAGCGCCTCAGGCCTCCTCCCTCTCTTAGGCGTTGGGAAAGGACCGTGCCTACCAGGATGGCCACTTGAGCTTCGGGGACCTGACCTTTGGCCAGGATGGCCAGGCGATCGTCTTTCAACTTAGCGGTTAGAAGGATCTGAGGTCTGGCCTTCTTTAAATAAGCTACAAGGGCCGCCAAAGGATCCTCTTTTAGGGTAATAAGCCCCACTTTTTCTCTTACTGCTTCCAGAAAAGGGCCGCCCTTTCGGATAAGAAAATCCACCTGCCAGCCCGTTTTATGTAAGCCTCGGGCCAGATTGCAGAGGACCCGCTCCACCCCTCCGGTGTCGAAGTCAGTAATGAGGATTCCCAGACGCTCCTTCATCTCTCGGCAAGTCCCAGGGTCCGAAGATAAAGAGGGATAACCCGGCTGGCGTGGTATCTCATGGCCCCTGAGCGTAAGGCCTCTCTATCCGGGGGGCTACTTAGGCTCGCCTCCATGGCCCTGGCCAGGGCCTCGACCTCTTTTGGCGGGACCAGCATACCCAATCGACCCTGCTCAAGGATCTCCTCTGGCCCCGGGCCACAGCTTGTGGAGACCACCGGGGTTCCCAGGGCCAGGGCCTCAATGAGAACCGTGGGCAAGGCATCCCAGGTAGAAGAAAGGGCCACCAGATGGGCCCTTTTCATGTAGGCATAAGGGTTTTTGACGAATCCGGGCATGTCAATCAGGCCCTGAAGATCCAACTCCCGGATCAGGCCCTCTAGCTGAGGGCGAAGACTTCCCTCCCCCAGGATGAGAAGACGGCAGGATCTGTCTTGAGAGACAAGAATGGAGAAGGCCTTAATAAGGGTGGGGAAGTCTTTTTCCTTTTCCAGGCGTCCCACCCCCAGGATGACTTTGACCCCGGGCTGAGAAAAGAAGGGATGATCCACTGGCTCCTGGGCCAGATGGAAGAGGGTATCGTCAAAGGCCGGGTTGGGTATGGTCCAGATTTTTTCCGGGGAAAGACGCAGGAGGTCTCGGGTGTCTTCGGCCGTGGCCCGAGAGATAGCGATGAGGCCATCGTTTAGAGGGTAGTATTTTTGGAGGTCTTTAAGGCGTCTTTTCCGCTTGGATGGTCGGAGGTTTTTGAGCTTGACGGACATGGGGCCATGGATGACGCTAAAGATCCTGGTCTTCCCGGCGACCAAGTCTCTGGCCCGCAGGCAGAGGGTGTTTTCACGAATGCGGTGAGTAATCAGGGCCTGGGGCCTTTTCCTTCGCAGGTACCAGGCCAGCTTGGCCAGCTGGATGGCGGCGTTGGAGCTTCCTAGGTCAAGAGTGCGAATCCCGGGGGCCAGGTCTCCGATCAGGTTCTCTTTGGTCCGCCGGACGAGAAGGTCTACCTCCAGCCCCTCTTTCAGAAATCCGTTGGCTAAATAGGTGGAGATTCGGGCTACGCTTCCTCCATTGGTTGGACCGACGTAAATGGCTATCTTCATTTGAGCTCCCAAAAACTTGCTGGCCCCAGAGGGGATAGGGGATATATAATGACACGGGGTCCCCGGAGGGGGCAAGGAGGCGGTCTTGGAGAAAAAGCTGATTCTGGGCTGTGGGGCTCTTAACCTTGATTTTTTTTATGAGGTCGATGACTTTGCCGGTCTGCCTCTAGACCTTACCCCTGGCAGGGAGGTTTGGGGCTCTCGGGAAGAGGCCCAGGCCCTAATTGGGTGGCTTCCATCAACCAGTTTAATTCATAAAGACGGCGGTGGATCGGCGGCCAACACCATCTTTGCCTTGTCCCTTCTCGGCTTTGCCACAATCTTTTTGGGCCGGGTGGGGCAGGACGGGGAGGGCGAGGAGGTGCTTTCCCTCTTCGGAGAGGTGGGCCGGGGTCTTATCGAAAGAAAGGGTAAGACGGCCCTCTGCCTTTCCCTTATCGGCCCCGGTCGAGACCGGGCCCTTTTCGTCTCTCCGAACCCTGAAGAGGGTGTCCCTGAGTTCTCTCCGCCCCAAGGGCTTGCCCACGTCCACCTCTCATCCTTCGTCAGCGCGGCTGGTCTTCAGGGTCAGATCAGATTACTTAAAGAATTAAGTAATCAAATTACCGTAAGTATTGATCCTGGCGAGATATATTGCCGGAGAGGCCTTGAGAGCCTTCTTTCCCTCTTAAGGAGAGCCAATCTTGTCTTTCTCACCTCCGAGGAGCTCCGGCTTCTTTCCCTGAGCCCGAGGGAGCTTCTTTCTCTGGGGCCGGAGCTGGTGGTGGTTAAGAAGGGGGCCAAGGGGGCCGAAGTATGGAAGGAGGACCGGGTGGTTCCCGTTCCGGCGGTTCCGGTTCAGTCGGTGGTTGATACCACCGGGGCCGGAGACGCCTTTGATGCCGGCTTTTTGGCTGCCTGGCTAAAAGGTGAGGATATTTTTCGCTGCGGTTTGGCTGGGGCCAGGCTTGCAGCTATAAGTCTTACCGGTTATGGAAGAGAAGGTCTGAGAAAGGCCAAACGATTACGAGAGGAGGTCTTTTCATGAAGAAGGCCGTAGCGGCATGTATTCTTTCCCTCTGGCTTCTGGGGCCCGGCTTGGCCCTGGCCACTTGTCCCTCAAAGGCAGATCTGGGCAAAGAGCTAACCCCCCTCTTTAATCACCCTGTAGAGGTAATAAATGTCCAGCCGGGGCCGTTTCCTGGTCTGTGTGAGGTGGGGCTTCAGGTGCTAAACGGTCCAAAGCTTATTCTTTATATCGATGAGACCGGCCGCTACGTAATTAACGGCCAGATCCTTGATGTTAAGGAACGTCGCAATCTAACCAAGGAGCGTTTGGCCGAATATAACCGGCTGGCCGAAGCCGATCTTAAAGAGCTGGATAAATTTGTGGCCTTTACTTATGGGGACTCTGGCCCCGAGATCTATTTCTTCATTGACCCAAAGTGTCCCTACTGTCATAAATCGGCCAAGGTCCTTAAGGAGCTGGCTGACGAGGGAAAGGTAAAGATCAAGGTTCTCTTTATGCCTCTGGCCTTTCACACCGGGGCCAAGGAGCAGGCCATCTCCATCATCTGTGATAACAAAGGTCTGGAAGGCTTTATCGCCAATTACAAATCCAATAACCAGTGTGCCGAGGGTAAAAAGCTGGTGGAAGGAAGCCTTAAGTTGGCCCGGCGCTATGGGATCAGTGGCACTCCTACGGTAGTTTTCCCCGACGGTCTGATCCAGGCGGGCTTCATGCCCAAGGGGGAGTTCGAACAGATGCTGAAAAGGCATCTTCAGAGATAACATTTCTCATCTCATCTTATGGCTTACCGTATCGGCTGGTTTACCACCGGCAGGGATGAGGCGGCCTTTGCCCTCCTTAATTGTGTCTGGGAGCGCATAAAAGAGGGGATTATCCCCGGGGAGATCAGCTATGTTTTTGTTTCCCGGGCCCCGGGAGAGGCCTCAGTTACCGACCAGCTCTTTGAGTTGGCCGGGAAGGTGGCCCCGGTGGTTCTTCACCTTTCGGCCCGGGATTTTGCCCCTGATCTCCGCCAGGAGAATCGGGAACTGTGGAGAGACCGCTACCACCAGGAGGTAGCGGCCCTTATCCGTCCTTATTCGGTGGAGGTCATCGTCTTGGCCGGTTACATGCTCATTGTTTCGGCCAGGATGTGTCAGGAGTTTCCTATGATTAACCTCCATCCGGCCCCACCGGGAGGCCCTGCCGGTACCTGGCAGGAGGTTATCTGGAAGCTCCTGGAGATGAGGGCCCCGGAGTCCGGGGTAATGATGCACCTGGTAACTCCGGAGCTCGACAAAGGGCCTCCGCTTACTTACTGCACCTTTAGCCTCAGGGGAGGGAAACTTGAGCCTCTTTGGGAGGCCTTTGAGAAGAAGGTAGCCGAAAAGGGCCTTCCGGCTGTTATGGCCGAGGAGGGGGAGAGCGAGCCCCTTTTTGCCGCTATTCGGGAAGAGGGGGTTAAAAGGGAGCTTCCCCTTATTGTTTATACCCTTAAGGCCCTGGCCGAAGGGAGGGTGAGGGTAGGTCAGGGAGAGGTTCTTGATAGCCGGGGTCTTCCTCTGAAACACCCCTATTGTCTAAATCAGGAGATCGAAGAGCATCTGAGGAGCGGAAGGTGGTAGGGTTATGAGTGACCTTCCTCGATTATTCATTTGCCTTGACTGTGAGGGTCCCATAACTCAAAACGACAACGCCTTTGAGATGGCCGAGGCCTTTATCCCCCACGGGGGAGGTTTTTTTGCCCGGGTGAGCCGATACGATGACTTTCTGGCCGATGTCCTCAAACGCCCCGGTTATAAGGCCGGGGACACCTTGCGCCTTATCCTTCCCTTTTTTAAGGCCTTTGGCCTTACCAATCAGGAGATCCGGCGCTTTTCTCGCAAGACTTTGAGGCTTCTTCCCGGGGCCTGCGAGTTTCTGGCCTGGGCTAAAGAGAGGTACCCTACCTTTATTATCTCTACCAGCTATCGTCCCTATCTTGATGCCCTCTGTGAGGCCTGTTCCTTCCCTCCGGAGAATGTCTTCTGCACCGAGGTTGATCTTGACTCCCAGGGGCTTTCCGAAGAAGAAAGGCGAATTCTTGAGGAGCTGGCCCAGGAGATCGCCGCCATGCCTCTTCTGGATTGGCCTGAGGGGGCCAAGGGGCCGGATGATCTCGAGCCTGAGATGCGTCAGGTCTTTGAGCGTCTGGATGAGATATTCTTTTCTCTTCTTCCGCGACTTTCGGTAGGGCGCCTTCTAAAGGAGGTCAATCCTGTCGGGGGGCAGGAGAAGGCCCGAGCCACAGAAGAAGCGGCTCAAAGGGTGGGGCTTCCGCTTTCATCGGCCATCTACGTGGGAGACAGCATTACCGATGCTCCGGCCCTTGAGGAGGTGCGGCGGGCAGGAGGGCTTTCGGTCTCCTTTAACGGGAATCGCTATGCCCTCCGGGCGGCGGAGGTGGCCGTGGTGGCCTATGATGTCCGGGTGATTGCCCTGATGGTAGAAATCTATCGTCAGAGGGGGCGTCAGGCCCTGAGAGGGCTTCGGCGAGATTCAGCCCTTCTGTCTCTCCTGCCTCCGGAGATCCAGAGCGGGCTGGACAAACCCTTTGAGATCTACGAGGTCAGGGAGGAAGATCTCCCCCGCTTAATAGAAATAAGCGAGAACGCCCGTAAGGCAGTAAGAGGGGTGGCCATCGGGGCCTTGGGTTAACCCCTTGTCAGTTTTTAGGGCGGGCTTATCTTTTGCCGAGATGATACCTATTCAGGACAGCATTCCCAGAAGGTGTCCCCCTCTTGTTACCTGGGGCCTTATTGGTCTTAACACCCTGGTCTTTCTCTACGAGCTCAGTCTCCCCAGGGAGAGTCTGGAGCATTTTTTCTACCTGTTTGGTATAGTCCCGGCCCGCTATACCCACCCTGACTGGGCCGTTTGGTTTGGGCTGGCCATGGATGACTACTGGCCCTTTCTTACCTCCATGTTTCTTCACGGAAGCTGGGTCCACTTCATTGGCAATATGTGGACACTCTGGATCTTCGGCGACAACGTCGAAGATCAGATGGGGCCCTGGCGTTTTCTGATCTTCTATCTCCTCTGCGGCCTGGCTGCCGGGGTGGTCCACGTGCTTTTAAACCCTCATTCTACTGTTCCCACTATCGGAGCCTCGGGGGCTATATCTGGCGTCATGGGGGCCTACTATGCCCTTTTCCCCCTGGCCCGCATAATTGTTATGATTCCTATATTTTTCTTTCCCTTCTTCTTTGAACTTCCGGCCATCCTTTATCTGGGTCTCTGGTTCCTCATCCAGCTTACCAGTGGCACCCTGAGTCTGGCCTTGCCGGCCGCCCACGGAGGAATCGCCTGGTGGGCCCATGTCGGAGGGTTCGTGGCCGGAGTTATCCTTTATCGTTTCTTCCTCAGTCGGGGGAGACCGTGTCGCTACTATCCAGACGAATCTATACCCTGGGGGGTTAACTGGCCCCAGGGACACCAAAACTATCGTTGACCTCGGAGGCAAGAGATGAACGTTTTTGATATTTTCTGGCTGTTTTTTATGATTACCGCCCTTCAGCCCATCTTGAGGCAGCGTTTTCTGGAGGCGGCCAGACAGCGAATGATCGCCAAGATCGAAAAATCTCGGGGTTCACGGGTTATACTCCTGGTGCATCGTCAGGAGACCATGAGTCTCCTTGGTTTTCCCATTGTTCGTTACATAGACGTCAATGATTCTGAGCAGGTCATCAGGGCTATTCACCTCACCGATAAGGACGTCCCCATTGACCTGATTCTTCATACCCCGGGAGGGTTAGTGCTGGCAGCCCTTCAAATAGCCCGGGCCGTTAAGCGCCACCCTGCCAAGGTAACGGCCTTTATCCCCCACTACGCCATGAGTGGAGGCACCCTTATCGCCTTGGCTGCTGATGAGATTGTCATGGACGAGCACGCCGTCCTTGGTCCGGTGGACCCTCAGCTTGGTCAGTTTCCGGCGGCTTCTCTGGTTCGGGTGGTCAGGGAAAAGCCTCTGGATAAAGTCGATGATCAGACCTTGATTATGGCTGACATGGCCGAAAAGGCCTTAAGGCAGATGAAGGCCAACCTCTCGGAGCTTCTGGCCGGCAAATATGAGCCCCAAAGGGTGGAGGAGCTGGCCGAGACGCTCTCTCAGGGCCGCTGGACCCACGATTATCCCATCACCTTTGATGAGGCCCAGCGTCTGGGGCTTCCGGTAAGTAAGGACATGCCTACGGAGATCTACCAGCTGATGAGCCTCTTTCCCCAGCCGGTAAGACAGCAACCCTCCGTGGAGTTTCTTCCCACCCCCCGTAAGGGACATGAGGGAGGGCAGGGGACAGGGCTCTTCTTTTAGCCATTACGGGAGGTGGCCTCAACGAAGGTCACCTTGACGGGGAGGCCCACCGTCTCCAGAATGGCCGCCTCCACCTGGGAAAGACGCTGGTGAAGACCGGGGATGCTCTCGACAAAAATATCAGGTGACATGGCTATTTTTATCTCTAAGGTCTGAAGATGACGTCTGGTTTTGATCTCTACCTCAAAGGAGACCTCCCTCTCTTTTAGGGTTTGGGAGATCAGTTTGCCCAGAATCTCCCGCGAAAGCTTAACTCCCCTGATAACCAGAAGTTCGTCGGTGCGCCCACTAATAGGGGCAATCCGCGGAGTGGTGCGGCCGCAGGGGCACTTCTCTGGGATGATCTTTGTTCGATCCCCGGTGCGGAAGCGGATAAGGGGGTTGGCCTTAACTGAAAGGGTGGTGACCACCAGCTC
Source organism: Thermosulfuriphilus ammonigenes (assembly GCF_011207455.1). Lineage (GTDB taxonomy): Bacteria > Desulfobacterota > Thermodesulfobacteria > Thermodesulfobacteriales > ST65 > Thermosulfuriphilus > Thermosulfuriphilus ammonigenes. Next base: position 280,100 of record NZ_CP048877.1, on the reverse strand, counting down.
TCCCTCTTCTCCAGGGGGAAGGGGGGCCTGGCTTTCGGGATCAATAATCTCAGCGATGATGTGGTCGGCGGCCAGATGGAGTCCGTCTCGCGCCTCGCATTCATAGGCCATGCCAGGGCCGGCGGCCTCAATGATGCCATAGCCCGATAGGGCCTCGATGCCGAACCCTTCCTCAAGCTCTCTGCGGGCCGAATCGGTCAAGGTCTCTCCTACAAAGATGCCTCTCCTGAGAAAAAGGGGTTTCTTAACCCCGTTTTCCCGCAGCCAATCCAGGAGATGAAGCCCATATGAAGGGGTGGTGATAAGGACGCTGGTCTTAAAATCCCCCATGACCAGGAGCTGGTTGGCCGGCGAAACCGGGTCCGGGGGAATAACTACTGCTCCCAGGGACTCGGCCCCCTGGCGAAGTTCCTCTCCCCAGACAGCCATGCCTCTTTCAAGGCATATCTGAACGATGTCCTCCGGGCCTACCCCGCAGGCCTTGAGAAAACGGGTAACCAGTTCCTGGCGGGCCAGGACATCGGCTCGAGTGTAGCCCCTGACCACTGGTCGTTCGTGGACTCCGGGGAAAACGTGGATGCGGATGATGTCTTTCAGGGGTACGGCAAAGTGATCGTAGGGATAGTTTGCTGCCAGTTCCTGGCGGGTGGTGAAAGGTAGGCGGGTGATATCCTCAAGGCCTTTTATCTCCTCTGGCCCGATTCCGGCCTCGTCCATAAGTTTGCGATAAAAGGGGACCCGCTCATAGACACGGTTAATGGTGCTCTGGAGGAGTTCGGCCTGCCATTGGTTAAGGTCTTCTGGGGAAAGGTGTTCGATATTGCGGTCCATCTCAGACCTCCGCAAATTCTTTATAGTCTCGGCCCAGGTAGGCTCGACGGACATCTTCATCTAGGGCCAGCTCCTGGGCGGATCCCTGGAGCACAATGCGTCCAGTCTCAAGCACATAGCCCCGGTGGGCGATCTCCAGGGCCCGGCGGGCGTTTTGTTCCACAATGAGAATGGTCAACCCTTGGCGATTGAGCTCCAGGATCTTTTCCATGATAAAGTCCACCAGCTTAGGGGCCAGCCCCAGGGAAGGCTCATCAAGGAGCAGCAGTTTGGGGCGAGCCATAAAGGCCCGACCAATGGCCAACATTTGCTGTTCTCCACCGGAAAGGGTTCCCGCAAGCTGTTTTTCGCGTTCTTTAAGGCGAGGAAAGAGCCGATAGACTTCTTCCAAATCGGCCAGAACGGCCCTCTTGCCCTCCTGACGCCAGCGATGATAGGCCCCCAGCTCCAGGTTCTCCCGGACAGTAAGGGGAGCGAATATCTGGCGACCTTCAGGCACCTGGGAGATTCCCAGGCGGACAATTTGATGGGGAGCAAGGTGGTGGATGGGGACCCCTTCAAAGAAAATCTCTCCTTCCCGGGCTGAAACCAGGCCGGAGACGGTCAGGAGCAGGGTGGTCTTCCCGGCTCCGTTGGCCCCTATGAGACAGACTATCTCTCCCCGATCCACATGAAGAGAGACATTCTTTAAGACCAGAATCCTTCCATAGGCAGTGTAAAGATTTTTGATCTTCAGCATGACAGCTACCCCAGATAGACGGCGATGACCTCTGGATGACGCTGGATCTCCCGAGGGGTGCCTTCGGCTATCTTCTGACCATGGTCGAGAACCACCACCTCTTCAGCCAGGTTCATGGTCATATTCATGTCGTGTTCGACCATGAAGATGGTGACCCCGGAGCGACGTATCTCCAGGATATGTTCACAGAGGATTTCCTTCTCCCGGCCGTCAAGGCCGGAGGCGGCCTCATCCAGAAGGAGGACCTTGGGAGAGGTGGCCAGGGCCCGGGCGATCTCCACAAAGCGCTGGAGTCCGAAGGGCAGGTTGGCCACCGGCTCTTGGGCCCTGGCGGCCAAACCGAAGCGTTCTAAGATCTCCAGGGCCTTATCTTGGGCAGCCTTTTCCTTGCGCCACCAAGAGGGCGCCCTTACCAGGGCCCCAAGGGTGCTTACTCCGGCCCGGAGGTAGAGACCGATGAGAACATTTTCTAAGACGGTCATGTTCTCAAAAAGTTCCAGGTTCTGGAATGTTCGGGCGATGCCACGGCGGGCAATTTCGTGGGGCGGCAGTACGGTGATCTGTTCTCCCTCAAAGAGGATCTCCCCTGCATCTGGTCGATAATGGCCGGTGATGAGGTTAAAGGTGGTGGTCTTGCCGCTACCATTGGGGCCAATAAGGGCCTTTATTTGCCCGGCCCGGATGTCGAAATCCACCTGGGATACGGCCATAAGGCCGCCGAAGGCCTTCTGAAGCCCCTTTACCGAGAGAATTACCTGGTTCGCCACAGGTTTCCTCCTCTGGTTAGGGCTAAAAGACCCCGAATGAGGCCTTCAGGCATGAAAATCATCACCACTACCAGGATGAGACCAAAGACTATTACGTCATAGTCTTCCAGAACTACTAAGAACTCTGGCAGCACCGTTAGAAGGACTGTGCCGGCTAGGGCCCCCCAGAGATTGGCCATTCCTCCAATGACCACCATGGTCACTAGCTTGACAGAGAAGATAAAACCAAAGGAAGTAGGGGAGATAAAGGTAACGAAATGGGCGTAAAGGACACCGGCCAGGGCGGCCAGAACAGCGCTGAGCACAAAGACAATCACCTTGAGTCTCATGGTATTAATGCCCATGGCCTGGGCCGCAGCCTCGCTGGTGTGGATGGCCATAAGGGATTTGCCGAAGGGAGAATCCACCAGATTTACCGCCATGAAACAAACAAAAGTCAGGATCCCCCAGATAAGAAGAAAATATTCCACCGGTTTGGTTAGCTCATGGCCCATGATCTTGAGCAAGGGGATGCCCACCAGACCAGAGGGCCCGCCGGTGAGCCAGGTCATCTCCTTAAAGAAGACATAGACAATGACCCCAAAGCCGAGGGTGGCCATGGCCAGATAATGTCCCTTTAGCCTCAGGGTCGCCAGGGCCAGGATTAAGGCCACCAGAGCGGAAAAACAGAGCGCGGCCAGCCAAGCCAGGGGCTGGTTGAGACCATAGGTGGCGGTCAAGATCCCTGAAGTATAGGCCCCTAAACCGTAGAAGGCGGCATGTCCAAGGGAGACCTGACCGGCATAGCCCATGAGGAGAGATAGTCCTACGACGATAATGGCGTTTATGCCCAGGATAACCAAGACGTTAAGGTGATAGTCATTTTGGATGGCAAAAGGAACCACCAGGGTAAAGACCAAAAGTCCTAAAACTCCGAGGTGATCCTTCTTGAAGCCAGGCATCAGAGCTTCTTAACCTCCTTGAGTCCGAAAAGACCCTGGGGACGGAGAAGGAGCACCAAGATGAGGATGAAGAAGGCCACGGCGTCTTTATAGGCCGAAGATATCAAGCCAGCGGCTAAGGACTCAAGGATCCCCAAAAGGAAGCCTCCCATTATGGACCCCAATCCACTTCCCAGGCCGCCTAGAACAGCGGCGCAAAAGCCCTTGAGGCCCAGCATGGTGCCCATATCATAGGTGGCAAAGGTAATGGGTGAGATGACCATGCCGGCAATGGCCGAGGTGGCTGCACTCAAGGCAAAGGAGATGAGAACAAGAGGGGAGACGTTAATCCCTATCAGGCTGGCTGCCCGCTGACTCACAGCGCAGGCCCTCATGGCCTTACCCATAATGGTTCCCTGAAAGAACCACTGGGTAAGGGCTACAGCTACCAGCCCTACCCCCAGGACCCAGAGGCCTTGGGGGATCAGGGTGGCTCCCATAATGAATATGGGCTTCTCACCGGAGAAGGCCGGAACAGGTAAAGGGTCTTTGCCCCAGATAAGCATGGCCACTCCCTTGATGAGGATGGATACCCCAATGGTGATGATGATCAGAACCAGGGGGCTGGCCTTTCTGGCGGGCCTAATGGTGAGGCGTTCCATCATTACTCCCACTGCGGCCACAATGGCCATGGTGATCACAAAGGCCAGGGGCAGGGGGAGAGAGGTGTGTTGGCAGAGGGTGGCCAAAATCATGGCCCCCAACATAACAAATTCACCCTGGGCGAAATTTATAACCTCGGTGGCGTTAAAGATGATGGTAAAGCCCAGGGCGATAAGGGCGTAGATGGCCCCATTGGTGAGTCCGGAGAACAGATATTGTAGAAGTTCACTCATAGAGAAAAGGCCTCAGAGATTTGAGGCCGGAGTATGCCACAGGGAAGGGCGACCATCAAGGCAGGGCCCGGGGGCTCTTCCCCGGGCCCTTTGAAGATATCAGTCTTTGAGGAGTTCCCAGTTGCCGTTTTTGATTACCACCATGACAAAGGCCTCTTTTTCATCAAGACCGTTGTGATCCTGGGGAGACATATTGAAGATTCCATGGATTCCGACAAAGCCTTTAATGTTCTCCAGGGCCTGTCTGATCTTGGCTCGGTCGGCCCCGGCTTCCTTAAGGGCCCTTACCAGAAGCCCAAGGGCGTCATAGGCATGACCACCAAAGGCAGACGGCTCCTGGCCGTAGCGGGCCTTGTATTTGGCAATGTATTCTAAAAGGATGGCCTTCTGGGGGTCAGAGTCGGGAAGCTTATCGGCTACCAAGATTTTCCCTGCCGGAAGGATAATTCCCTCAGCGGCTGGCCCGGCTAGCTGGATGAATTTTTTCGAGGCCACTCCATGGCTCATATAAAGGGGAACATTGAACCCTAGCTGACGCATGTTTTTGGCCACAATGGCCGGCCCAGGATTGGTTCCCCAACAGATGACCGCCTGGGGTTTAAGCCCTCTTATCCTGGTTAGCTGAGGGGTCATGTCCACGTCTTTGGGGCCGAAGATCTCGTCGGCCACCAGCTCGATGCCGAACTCGGGGGCCAATCTCTTCAGCTCCTCTCGGCCGCTTTGACCAAAACCGGTGGAGGCAGTGATGATGGCCACGCGCTTAAGGCCCTTTTTCTTCAGGTGGCCATAGATGCGCTTTACGGCCATGCGATCGGTCTGAGGGGTCTTAAAAACCCAGGGCTTTACCGGCTCGGTAATCTTAACGCCAGCGGCGCAGGAGATCAGAGGGACTCGATAACGTTCCACAAAGGGGATCACGGCCATGGTAGTTCCTGTACGGCTGGGGCCGATAATGGCCAGAACCCGGTCCCTGGAAATAAGCCGCTGGACCTTTTTGACGGCGTTGGTTTCATCACCTTCGGTATCATATATGATGGCCTCCAGGGGGTGACCATTTATCCCGCCGGCCTTGTTGATTTCCTCAACCATCATCTCTAGGGTATTGCGCTCTGGCTCCCCGATAAAGGAGGTCGGGCCGGTGATGGAGAAGACAGCACCTATTCGGTAGGCCTGGGTCGCCAGGGCCGAGCCGACACCGGCCAGCCAGGCCAGGAGCAAGGCAAGCGAGAAGAATCTCTTCATGGAATCCCTCCTTATAGAAAATTTTTAGATTGCCGGGATGATAGCTTTCAAAGACTGCCGGTGTCAACGAAAAGAGATCCAAGGGATCTGGGCAGATATGTTCATGAAAATGTTTTCGCTAAAATGAATAGTTGTGCTTGATTTTTAAACTTTATTTTAGGTTGCAGGCTGCTCTTCTTTCGGTGCGGGCCGCACCGGACAGGTGCCTGGTCAGGTGTGGGCATCGTAGGCGAAAAGGATTCGTTCTTCTTGTGGGCGGCGGCCTGGGGGAAGGGCGGTAGGAGTCCAGCCTTTAAGGAGAGAGGTGAGCTCTTCTCTTGAGGGAATGTGCTCCCAGCCGTAGGCCACGGCCTTTTTGTTGATTGGGTCCAGGATGGCTGCCTCCTGGGCCGAGGCCTGAATAGCCACCGGGATGATGTACTCCTTTTTGAGAAGCCTGGCGGCGGCAATGGTTCCGCGTTCTCGGCTGACTACGGATCCGGGAGCGCAACGGATAATCATTGCCGGTCGGCCGTCTATTTGGACCACCAGATCCAGGCGGGCGGTAAGGATCTTGTCGCCGGCCCGAACATCAAGGTCCACGTTGGGGAGGAAGTCTTCTTTGCGATAGCCCTTTTGTTCAAGGAGAAATTTGAGGATCTTCTGCTTGATCCTTTCCCGATCAAGGTCGGGAACCGGTTCTCCTGTGAGGAGATCTATAATCTCTCCGCTTGGTCCCAGGCAGCAATCACACTCTGACATGATCTCTCGGTACTTCCCGGTGTTCTTGACCGAAGATAGCCGTCAATGGCCCAGAGGGCAAGCATTCGCGACTCCCCCAGCATAAAACGTCTGATAAGATATATTATGTAAAATTAAAGAACCCAGATAATTTTTTCTTCCCCTGAGGGGCGGCCGGGTTTAAATCAGACTGGTCTAAGGAAGGTCTAAGGGCTGAATGGAGGGCACGGCGGGATTCGAACCCACGACCTCTGGCTCCGGAGGCCAACGCTCTGTCCTACTGAGCTACGTGCCCTCGTTAAGTGTGCTTTTAATTAACCACCTCTTCAGTCCTTGTCAATCAAGGGCTGGTGGCCGCTTTGTCCTGATACTTCTTCATGATGTATGGGATCAAGCCGCCCTCTTTTAACAGGTTGCGCATAAATTCGGGAATCGGCTGGCAGCGGTAGGTCTTGCCAGTGGTCAGATTGTGAATCTCCCCTGTTTCAGCATTCACCTCGATCTCATCGCCGGTTTTGATTTCCTCGGCCGCCTCCTGGCTCTCAAAAATAGGAAGCCCCATGTTAAAGGCGTTGCGGTAGAAGATCCGGGCGAAACTTTTGGCGATGACACAGGAGACTCCGGCGGCCTTGATGGCGATAGGGGCATGCTCTCTGGAGGAGCCGCAGCCAAAGTTGGCCCCAGCAACAATGATATCCCCCGGCCTGACCTTCTGGGCAAACTCGGGGTCGGCATCCTCCATGCAGTGTTTGGCCAGCTCATCTGGGTCTGAGGTGTTCAGATAACGCGCCGGGATAATGGCATCGGTGTCGATATTGTCTCCAAACTTAAAGACTCGCCCGCGAAACTTCATTCTCTCCTCCTATTCTTTGATTCCTAGCTCCTCAGGGCTGGCTATATAGCCCAGAACGGCACTGGCCGCGGCTACGGCGGGGCTGGCCAAATAGACCTCGCTTTCAGGATGCCCCATCCGACCGACAAAGTTGCGGTTAGTAGTGGCCAGGGCCCTTTCGCCGCGGGCCAGGATTCCCATATGGCCTCCGAGACATGGACCACACGTAGGAGGGCCGATAACCGCACCGGCCTCCATAAAAACCCGCAAGTAACCACGCCTTAAGGCCTCTGACCAGACATGGGGGGTGGCCGGAATGATAATCAGCCTCAGGTTGGAATTGACCCGGCGGCCTTTAAGAATCTTGGCGGCAATGGCCAGGTCTTCCAGACGTCCATTAGTGCAGGAGCCGATGAAGACCTGATCCAGGTCTATTCGCCCCACCTCAGAGATGGGCTTGGTGTTAGATGGTAGGTGGGGAAAGGCTACCTGGGGTTCAATTCGGGCAACATCATAGTCTCTTACCTCCAGGTACCGGGCCTTCTTGTCGCTTTTAAAGACCCTAAAATCCCTTTTGGCCCGCCGACGGACCCAATTAAGGGTGATTCGATCAGGTTCGATGAGACCGGCCTTACCCCCGGCCTCAATAGCCATATTGCTCATGGAAAAGCGGTCGGCCATGGGTAGTTTCCTGATGGCCTCTCCAGCAAATTCCATCACCTTGTAAAGGGCCCCATCTACCCCAATGTCACCGATAGTGTGGAGAATAAGGTCCTTCCCTGTGACCCAGGGCCTCCTTTGGCCGTGGTAAACAAAACGGATGGTCTCTGGGACCTTAAACCAGGTCTTCCCGGAGATCCAGGTAGCGGCCAGATCGGTGGATCCCACCCCGGTAGCAAAGGCCCCCAGGGCCCCGTAGGTACAGGTATGCGAGTCGGCTCCGATGACCACGTCGCCTGGAAGAACCAGCCCTTTTTCCGGCAGAAGGACGTGTTCGATGCCCATTTGTCCCCCATCGTAATGGTGGACAATCCCCTGCTCTTTAGCGAAATCCCGAAGCATTTTGGCCTGTTCAGCACTCTTGATATCTTTATTGGGGACGAAATGATCAGCCACCAAGGCAATTTTCTCCCGATCAAAAACGCGGGGAACCCCTGTCTCCCGAAAAACCCGGATGGCAATGGGAGCAGTGATGTCGTTCCCCAAGGCCAAATCTACATCTACCTCGATGAGTTCTCCCGGTTCTACCCACTCTTTTCCCGCATGACTGGCAAGAATCTTTTCGGCAATGGTCATTGGTCTGGGCATAGCTTCCTCCTACACTTTTGCTGGGCACATTCCTTGGACCTGGCGTTCATTTTTCTTCTTTAGCCTCTCCAAGCGGTTGAGGGCGTTGAGATAGGCCTTGGCCGCGGCCACGATGATGTCTGAATCGGCCCCCTGCCCCATAACCACCTGGCCTCCTTCTTCTAGCCGTACCGTTACCTCACCCTGGGCATCGGTGCCACCGGTGATGGAAGTCACCGAGAACCTAAGAAGCCGGCTGGCGGTACCGGTGATCTGAGCCAGGACATTGTAGGCGGCGTCGATGGGCCCTACCCCGAAACCGGCCAGCCTTTTTGTCCCCTGCCCTTCTATAGAGACTTCAACCATGGCCGTAGGGATGGTTGTCGTCCCCGAGATAACGTTAAGGTACTTGAGTTCGTATTTATCCGGCAACCGAAAGACTTCGTCGGCGACGATGGCCTCGATGTCCTCGTCAAAGATCTCCTGTTTCTTGTCTGCCAGCTCTTTAAATCTTCTAAAGACCCGATCAAGTTCTTCATCAGCAAGATGATAGCCGAGCTCCTCCAGTTTGGCCTTAAGGGCATGACGACCGGAGTGCTTCCCAAGGACAATGGCGCTTTTGCTCCAGCCTACGTCCTCGGGGCTCATGATCTCGTAGGTGCTTCGTTCCTTAAGAACGCCATCCTGATGAATACCGGACTCGTGGGCAAAGGCATTGGCCCCCACGATGGCCTTATTGGGTTGAACCACCATCCCTGTAAGATGACTTACCAGACGACTGGTAGGGACAATCTGCCGGGTATTTATCTCGGTATGGTAGGGGAAGACGTCTTGACGGGTGCGAAGGATCATAACGATTTCCTCCATGGCCGCATTGCCCGCTCGCTCCCCAATACCATTTATGGTGCACTCAATCTGTCGGGCCCCGGCCCGGATGGCAGCCACCGAGTTGGCCACAGCCAGCCCCAAATCATTGTGACAGTGGACACTGATGATGGCCCGGTCGATATTGGCCACGTGTTCCTTAAGATAAGAGATGATCCGCTCATACTCATGGGGCACGGTGTAGCCTACGGTATCCGGAATGTTGACCACCCGGGCCCCGGCCTCAATGACCGCCTCTACCACCTGGGCCAGAAAGGCCAGATCGCTTCGAGTGGCATCTTCCGCTGAAAATTCCACATTGGATGTATAAGAGGAGGCATGTTTTACCGCAGATACGGCTAGCTCCAAAACCTCTTCCCGGCTTTTGCGAAGTTTGTATTTCAGGTGAATATCACTGGTGGCAATGAAGGTGTGAATTCGGGGAGAAGCTGCTCTCTTTATGGCCTCCCAGGCGGTATCTATATCTCTCTGATTAGCCCGGGCCAGAGCGGCTACCTCTAGCCCCCTAACCTCATCGGCGATTCTCTTTACAGCCTCAAAGTCTCCGGGAGAGGCTACCGGAAAGCCTGCCTCAATAACATCTACCTTAAGACGCTCAAGCTGCTGGGCGATACGGAGCTTTTCTTCTACGTTGAGGGAAACCCCGGGGGACTGCTCCCCGTCTCTCAGGGTGGTGTCAAAGATATATACTCTTTCGGACATGATTTACTCTCCTTTAAATAATCTAGAATCATTCTAAATTATAAATCAGAAACAGACAAAAATCAGGATGTAGCCGCTGAGGACTCTTCCCTTCTCCTCCGGAGAAGGTAGGAGAGGAATAAGAGAGGGCCAGAGAGGACATAGGCTGCGGCCAAAAAGAAGAGAGTCACCTGGGGCTCAGTGGCCACCACGATGAAAATAAGGACAAAGGCTACCAGGGTGTAAAATGGCCTCTGGTTAAGAAAGCCCAGGGTTTTGAAGCTATAGTAACGAATATTACTGACCATGAGATATGAAAGAAGGTAAATCATGGCCAGGACAGAGATATGTTTTACCGGACCATCGGCCCCCAGATAGTGGGAGAAGAGAACAGAGGTTGCTACCATTCCTGCCGCCGCCGGACTTGGAAGCCCGACAAAAAAGCGGCGATCGATCCCTGTTTGGATGTTAAAACGGGCCAGCCTTAGGGCGGTAGTGGCCACATAAAGAAAGGCGGCCAGCCAGCCAAAGCGACCATAAGGCTTGAGGGCCCAGAGGAAGGCCAAAATGGCTGGAGCAACTCCGAAGGAGACCAGGTCAGAGAGAGAATCATATTCAGTGCCAAAACGCGAGACGGTGTGGGTCGCCCTGGCCACTCGGCCATCGAGGATATCAAAGATGGCCGCGCAGATAACAGCCACTGCGGCCCGAAGGAAGTCTCCATTTATGGCGGCAATAAGGGCATAGAAGCCAGAGAAAAGACTGGCTGTGGTAAAGAGGCTGGGCAGCAAAAAGACTCCCTTTCGGCTTGGAGGCTCCTGGCCTTTACGATAGTGCCTCTCTCGACTAACAGACATCTTTTCTATTTAGTCTCTTATAGGAAGATAAGCAATAGGTGTCTTTCCTGCCCGGACTCGTTCCTTTTCTCTAACCAAAATTTGAGCCCGGGTGGGAAAATAAACATCCAGTCGAGAACCAAAACGGATCATTCCAAATCGCTCTCCGGCCTCCAGGCTCTGGCCTTCCCTGACCCAGCGGACAATGCGTCGGGCCAGAAGGCCGGCCACCTGGACAGTCAAGATCCGCTGGCCATCATCTCGCTCAAGAAGAAGATAGGCCCGTTCGTTTACCTGGCTGGCCTTTGGCTTGTTGGCGGCCAGGAAGCATCCCGGTCGGTGGATATAAGAAAGAACTCTTCCGGCCACCGGCGCTCGATTGACATGAACGTCAAAGACGGTCATGAAAATGCTCACCTTAAAGACGTAATCTTTAAGAAAGTTTTCCTCATAGGCCCTGGTGATTTCAATAACTCTTCCGTCGGCCGGGGCCAAAATAAAGGACGGATCTTCGGGAGGACGACGATAGGGATCCCGAAAGAAATAGGCCAGAAAAAGACCGGTAGCTGAGGCAGCCAGGGCCAGTCGCTTCCGGCCAAGGCGCCAGGCTCCAAGGGCCGTCAAAAAGGCCCCACCCACAAAGGGAAGGCCTTCTCGATTTATCTTTGTCGCCGGAAACATGTCCCTTTTCTTATCCAAAGATGATCAAAGGGGCAATCCTTAAAGGGAATAACAAAAAAGGCGGCTCAATGCCGCCTCCCACAAGGTAAATAAGGAAAAGAAGTTATTTCTTCAGCCAGGGCATCATGGCCCGAAGCTTGGCTCCTACCTCCTCTAGTTGGTGTTCGGCCTCCCTTCTTCTGAGGGCCTTCATTACCGGACGCTGGGCCTGATTTTCTAAAATCCATTCCCTGGCGAATTGTCCAGAGCGAATCTCCTCCAGGATACGCTTCATCTCTTCTTTAACCGCCGGACCAATGACCCTGGGGCCCCGGGTGAGATCGCCATACTCTGCAGTATCACTAATGGAATAGCGCATAAAGGCCAGTCCACCTTCGTAGATAAGATCAACGATAAGCTTTAGCTCATGGCAGCACTCAAAGTAGGCAATCTCTGGCTGGTAGCCCGCCTCGACCAAGGTCTCAAAGCCGGCCTTGATAAGGGCAGAGACTCCCCCACAAAGGACACACTGTTCTCCAAAAAGATCAGTCTCGGTCTCCTCCTGGAAGGTGGTCTCAATTACTCCCGCCCGGGCGGCCCCGATACCCTTGGCGTAGGCAAGGGCCCTATCCAAGGCCTTACCGGTGGCATCCTGATAGACAGCCACCAGAGCCGGCACCCCGGCTCCCCGTTCATATTCTCGGCGAACCAGATGCCCGGGCCCTTTGGGGGCTACCATAGTTACATCTATATCTTCAGGAGGAACAATCTGACCAAAATGGATGTTGAATCCGTGGGCAAACATGAGCATCTTGCCCGGTTTGAGATTAGGCCGAATGGCCTCTTCATAGAGGATTGGCTGAACCTGATCCGGCACCAGGACCACGATCACATCTGCCGCCGCGCAGGCCTCTGCTGCCGATACCGGCTTGAAACCCGCGGCCACGGCCCGTTCATAGTTTTTGGAGCCCGGCCTCTGGCCCACGATAACCTCTAGGCCGCTGTCTCTTAAATTCTGGGCGTGGGCATGACCCTGGCTACCAAAGCCAAGGACGGCTATCTTCTTCCCTTCAAGGAGGGAAAGATCAGCATCCTGTTCATAATATATCTTCATGGTACTCTCCTTTTAGAGGCTCTTTTTTTCTCGCTGCATGGCGATGATACCCGTTCTGACGATCTCTTTTATCCCTATAGGCCGTAGAAGCTCAATGACAGCCTTAAGCTTAGATTCTGGACCTGTGACCTCCAAGGTATAAGTCTTGGGACTAACATCGACCACCTTGCAGCGGAAGATATCACACATTCGGAGCACCTCGGCCCGGGTGTCCTTCTCGGCCCGGACCTTGATCAGGGCCATCTCTCTTTCTACAAACTCACCTTCTCCAGTGACATCCACTACTCTGTAGACGTCTATAAGACGCCGGAGCTGTTTGATGATTTGTTCGATGATCATGTCGTCACCGTGGGTGACCAAGGTGAGATGAGAAAGGGTGGGATCTAAGGTTTCGGCCACGCAAAGGCTGTCTATGTTAAAACCTCGGCCACTAAAGAGCCCGGTGATCCTCGAAAGGGCCCCCGGAGTATTTTCAACCAAAACCGATAGAGTGTGCTTTTTTTCCATGCCCAGCTCCTTTAGACCAGGATCATTTCCGTGGTGGCCTTTCCGGCCGGAACCATAGGGAAGACCCCTTCTTCCGGGGCGATAATAAAATCCAGAATCACCAGGGAATTGATCTCTAAGGCCTTCTTCAGGGCCGGTTCTACATCATCGGGGTGGGTAATCTTCATGCCTGTAGCCCCATAGGCCTCAGCCAGTTTGACAAAATCCGGCACTAGCTGAAAGGCGGTGGCCGAGTAGCGGCGCTCATAGAAGAGCTCCTGCCACTGCCGAACCATGCCCAGGAAGCCATTGTTGAGGATGACAATTTTTATGGGCAGGCGCTGTTCCATGGCCGTGGCCAGCTCTTGAATGTTCATCTGGATGGAGCCATCCCCGGCGACATCCACAACGAGCCGATCGGGCCGGGCAAACTGGGCTCCAATGGCCGCAGGAAAACCGTAGCCCATGGTCCCCAAACCACCGGATGAAAGAAGGGTCCGCGGCTCGTCAAATTTGTAAAACTGGGCCGTCCACATCTGATTTTGCCCTACCTCGGTAGTAATTACCGCTCTGCCCTTGGTGAGCTCATAAAGCTTTTCTATAACGAACTGAGGTTTGATAACCCCTTCTTCTTGCTTATAAGAAAGCGGGTAGCGTCGCCGCCAAAGATCGATCTGCTCCCACCACTCCTTGAACTGTTCCTTCCAAACCTTGACCGGCCGATCTACCTCTCTGACAATCTCCAGAAGTTTCTCAATGGCCAGACGGCAATCCCCAACGATGGGGACATCCACCTTGACGTTTTTCTGAATGGAGGTGGGGTCAATATCTATGTGGATTATCTTGGCCATGGGGGCAAAGGCGTCCACCTTACCGGTGACCCGATCGTCAAACCTGGCTCCCACTGCCAAGATAAGATCACTGTTGGCCACGGCCATGTTAGCGTAGTAGGTGCCGTGCATACCCAACATTCCCAGGGACTGCTCATGAGTGCCTGGGAATCCGCCAAGGCCCATTAAAGTCATGGTCACCGGGAGATTGAGGCGCTCAGCCAGCTCCTTTACAGCCTCGTGGGCCCCAGAGTGAATGACGCCTCCGCCAACAAGAATGATGGGCCGACTAGACTTTTCCAATAAACGATAGGCCCGTTCTACCTGCTTGGGATGGGGGTTGTAGACAGGGTTGTAAGATCGAAGTCTGATCTCCTCCGGGTAGTCAAACTCGCCCTTGGCCTGCTGAATATCCTTGGGTAGATCCACCAAGACGGGGCCTGGTCTACCTGACCGGGCAATATAGAAGGCTTCCTTCATGATTCGGGGCAGATCCCGGATATCTTTGACTAAGAAGTTGTGCTTGGTGCAAGGCCTGGTGATTCCGACAATATCCACCTCTTGGAAGGCATCATTACCTATGAGCTTTGTGGGCACCTGGCCACTCAAGACCACAATAGGGATGGAATCCATATAGGCCGTGGCTATTCCCGTAACGGTATTGGTTGCCCCCGGCCCGGAAGTAACAATGGCTACTCCCACCTTACCTGAGGCCCGGGCATAGCCATCGGCTGCGTGGGTAGCTCCCTGTTCGTGACGGACAAGGACATGTCTTATCTCCGGGGTTTTGTAGAGTTCGTCATAGACATCAATTATGGCCCCTCCGGGATAGCCAAAAATCACCTCCACTCCTTCCCGTTTCAGGGCCTCAACGATCATCTTAGCACCGGTCATCTTCATTGTCTTTAGCCACCTACCTTTCGATATTTTTCAAGGATTTCCAGTATTTTGTCCTTGACGGCAAGCTTCATTTTCTGAAGTCTTTTCTTTTCTATCTCCTCCTCGGTAGTTAAATATGGTCGGCGGACAAACTCCTCTATTTGTTCCTCCAATCGCTGATGTTCTTCATAATATTTGCGGAGTTCGGGGTCTTTATCTATCCACTGGGCAATGAGTTCTTTGTCTTTGTCTATTATCATATGGCACTCCTTATTAATGAAATTAGCCTTTTACTCCTCAGCTTTATTGTTGTCAAGAAGGATTATCAAAGAGAAGATTAGCCAGCTAGCAATGGCTTATAATTTAGCTCTTTTATAAAAGATTGGAGAATCTTTGTTAAGATATTTATGGTGCTTAGATAAAAAGCAAAATTCTTTTTCCAAAAATTCTAAGATTTTCCAGAAATTTACCTTTTTAACCAAGATTTTTTTCTGTTTGGGAGACGAAAAAAAGAAAGGGACGCCTAGGCGTCCCTTTCTTTTTGATCGAGGAGGAAAACTTTTTTCGATAAGCGTCTTTCTAAAAGACACTTTTACAAAGTCAGCTTGCTACCGGGCTTGAACTTAACCACCTTCCGGGCAGGGATTTCAATCTTCTCACCGGTCTGGGGGTTACGTCCTGTTCGGGCTGCCCTTTCGGCTACCATAAAGGTTCCAAAACCAACGAGAGTGACCTTCTCTCCAGACTTGAGGGCCTCGGTAACGGCTTCCATAAAGGCGTTTAAGGATCTTTCTGCCGTGGCCTTGGAGACATCAGCCAATTGGGCCATTTTTTCTACTAGTTCCGCCTTATTCATAAAATCTACCTCCTTCTTTAAAAAAGCTGGTTTTAAAACCCCCGGATTTAAGAAAGAAACCAAATATTATTTTTTCCTTAAAAACGAAGCCATCTTAGCATTTTATCTTTTTCAGTCAAACAAAAAATGGCGATAATTTATCTAGTTAAGTTGCAGCAGATAATAGTCCAAACCAACGACTCAGTAAGTTCTATAGTGGCTCCTAGAAGATCTCCAGTGACTCCCCCAAGACGTAGCCAGTAGTAATAGATAAGAAGGCTCCACAGGAGAAGGGTAGCCACAAACAGGAGAAGTAATTCTTGGAGCGGGAGGAAAAGAAAAAGGGCCCCTACCCCCAGAGAAAGGGCCACCAGAGCAATGCTCCATCTTCCCTGGGAAACCATTTCTTTAGCCAGACCTTGGCTGCGAGCATAGGGGAGGATAGCTGAGAATACTCCCGGAGCCACCCGGGCAATTATGGGCCCGGCTACGATTCCCCAAAATATCTTCCGGGAGATTATAACTTCTAGGGCAGCAAATTTGATCAAAAACATCAAGACCACACTGGAGACCCCCATGGCCCCAGTCCGGCTGTCTTTCATAATCTTTAAGACCCTTTCTCGGTCGCTTCCGCCCATCAAACCGTCAGCACTATCCGCCAGGCCATCTACATGGAGCCCTCGGGTAAGGAGAAAGTGAAGGGTTAAGACCAAGACGGCTGAAATAGAAGAAGGGAAAAGATTCGAGGCCCCCCAGGCCGTAGCGGCCAAAATCCCTCCTAACAGCCCTCCCACCAGGGGAAAAAAGGCCTGGGACCAAGCCATCTCGCTGGCTGAACGGGGAGAGAGGTCTTTTTTTAGGGAAAAGATGGTCAGGAACTGCAGGGCTAAAAGGAGGCTCCTCATGGCCCCATGTCTTCGGCCTCGCTTCCAGGTGAAACCCCGGCACCAGAGAAGGTGGCCATTTCTTTGTAAATTTTGAGCCCGGCCTCAATGAGGCCCATGGCCAACGCTGCGCCGGTGCCTTCTCCCAGACGAAGGTTAAGATCAATGATGGGGGACAGGCCCATGTGGGAAAGTTGAACTCGGTGTCCCTGCTCCACGGAACAGTGACCGGCAAAAAGATACTGGCTTACCTGAGGAGCTAGTCTGTAGGCTACCAGGGCCCCGGCCGAACTGATAAAGCCATCAAGAACCACCGGACACCCCTGAGCGGCCGCGCCAAGGATAAAGCCACAGATGCCGCCGATCTCAAACCCACCTACCTTGGCCAAAACGTCGATGGGGTCTGTCGGGTCCGGCTGATTAAGGGCGATGCCCGCCCTGATGACCTCTACCTTCTTTTGCCAGGCCTTCTGATCTATCCCTGTTCCCCGGCCGGTAACCGTCTCCGGAGACTCGGAACAAAGTACAGCGGTAATGGCACTTGCCGGCGTGGTGTTGGCGATTCCCATCTCGCCGGTGCCAAGAAGACGGAAGCCGGAGGCAACCATTTCCCGGGCTATTTCGATACCAACTTCAATGGCCGCAATAGCCTGTTCCCTGGTCATGGCTGGCCCTTTGGTGAAATTTGCCGTACCCCAGGCAACCTTGCGAAGGATAAGGCCCGGGAGACCTGAAAGGTCGTGGTCAACTCCGATATCCACTACTCGAACCTCAGCCCCCACGTGTCGGGCCAAGACATTGATTCCCGCCCCCCCAGAGAGGAAGTTCCGGACCATCTGAAAGGTGACCTCTTTGGGGAATGCGCTAACCCCCTCTTCGGCCACCCCGTGATCTCCAGCAAAGACACAGATCACCTTGCGGGGATAAGGAGGATCAAGATCTCCGATAATGCTACAGTAACGGCGGGCAAACTCCTCCAGACGCCCCAGGCTACCCCGAGGCTTGGTGAGGTTGTCAAGATGTTGCTGAGCTTTCCGTTCCAGCTGGCTATTAACGGGCTCAATGGACTTAATCGTTTTTTCAAGAAGGCTCATAATCTCCTCCCTTAAGCCAGAGGGGAAACCCGGCTACCACTAAAGCCACCCGTTTGGCCCGTTCAGCCAGGGCCTGGTTGAGTTTTCCGAGGGCCTCCCCCCAGCGCCTTACCTCTGGAGAAGGACTTATCCCTCCGAGACCAACCTCTTCCGAAACTATTATCAGAGGAGTCTCAACAAAAGACAGGGTGTCTAGAAATTCAATTATATATTTTTGATAATCTATCTTTTTGGCGAATAAATTTCCCAGCCAAACCCCAAGACCATCCACTAATATCAGACTGATTTCTTTTTTATCACTTTCCCTTAAGGCCCGGCCTAGTTCTAAAGGAGCCTCCACGGTCTGCCAGCTTTCGTCCCGTTCGGCTCGATGTTGGGCGATCTTTTGGGCCATTTCTTGGTCTATTGGTTCGGCTGTACCAATATAGACTCTAGGGGGGATGAATCTTTGGGCCAGGGAAAGGGCCAGGGCTGTTTTGCCAGAGGAGAGGCCTCCCAGGACCAAGGTCAACTCCACAGCAGACCTCAGAAAAGCCGTTTTTTGATAAAAATGGCCACCACCAGGGTGGAAAGAGCAAAGGCAAATCCCATGACGATGACAAAGGCATAAGGGGAATCCTGGAGAGGAAGATGGACATTCATTCCGTAAATACTGGCTACAAGGTTGGGGAACATGAGGACTATAGTCACCGCCGTCAGAAACTTCATAACAATGTTGAGATTGTTAGAGATCACCGAGGCATAAGCATCCATGGTGCCGGAGAGAATGTCACTGAAGATCTTGGCCATCTCGATGGCCTGGCGGTTTTCAATCTGGGCATCCTCCAGGAGTTCCAGATCCTCATCGGTGAGCCGCAAAAAACGGCCGCTTTGAAGTCTGGTCATTACTAGATCATTAGACCGAAGAGAGGTGTTAAAATAAACCAGACTCTTTTCCAGATTAAGGAGTTTGATGAGTTCTTTGTTGCGCATAGAGCGGTGGAGTTCCTGCTCGTAGTCGTTGATCAGTCTGTCTATTAGTCTCAGGTACCGGAGATAAAGACCAGCTACTTTAAGAAAGAAGGCAAAGACAAACTGGGCGGCATTCTGGATAAGAATGCGATGTCGACCGGAGACCATTTCTTCAAAGACGGGAGACTCCTTAAGACAGACGGTGATGAAGGCCTCCTCGGTGAGGATAATCCCGATAGGGATGGTCTCGTAGCGAATAACGTCATTTTCCATCCGGGCATCGGGGACTTTAATAATAATTAGGACTTGATCCTCTTCGACTTCAACTCGAGAGGTTTCTTCCTCATCAAGAGGGTAACGAAGAAATTCCGGCAGAACTTTAAGCTCTCTCTGGACAAAAAGAAGCTCGTCTTCTGAGGGGGATACCAGATTGACCCAGCACCCTTTCTCTAGGGCCTGAATAGGCCTTATTTCTCCATTTATTACCTGATAGAGTCGCAGCACCGGGGCTCTCTTTATCCACTTTTTGGCTCCATTTTGCCAAAAGACTGGAGATCTTTACCATGAGCATTATAG
Organism: Thermosulfuriphilus ammonigenes; assembly: GCF_011207455.1. Lineage (GTDB taxonomy): Bacteria > Desulfobacterota > Thermodesulfobacteria > Thermodesulfobacteriales > ST65 > Thermosulfuriphilus > Thermosulfuriphilus ammonigenes. The sequence continues at coordinate 261,155 of NZ_CP048877.1, read as the reverse complement.
ACGGTCAAGAAAAGTGGTCTCTTGAGGCCCGGAGAGAGATCTTTATAAAAACTCCCAGACCCACAAAAATAGCCAATAGGCCTCAACTATCGCTTGACTTTTGCCTTATTTTCCCGCACCCTGATCTGTGGGGGAGCTAAGGGGGGTAAACCAATGGAGGTGGGAAATGGTTTCAAGATCCTCTCCGCAGGTTTCCCCGTCTGAGAGGGCTGGAGTCCTCTTTTCTCGACTGATTTCCCGGATAAGATTTACCGGTGCCAGCGGCAGACTTCTTAAATCCGTCCTTAAAGAGGCCGAGATAGTCAATCTGGAGCTAGAGACCCTTCTTCGCTACACCCAACTCTCCTTTAAAACTGAGGCCAAAAGCCCCATTCCTTTGAGTGAGGTCTTAAAGGGAGTCCTAGACATCTTGGGGGACTTGGCCCGTCGGGGAGGACACTACATCATTTGTTCTCTAAGAGAGGATATACTTGTTGATGCCGACAGACAGGCCTTAGAATCAGCCCTGGTGGCCCTTTTGCTTTCGGCCATGGAGGCTGTTCCCGGAGCCCACATGAGAATCTGTCTTGAACGGAGAGATTCTCAGGCCCTTGTCTTCATTAGTACCTATACCGGCTGTTTCGTCTGCTCTAAAGAGGGAGGAGGAATAAGGCCACCCCTTTTCCGTCCTGCTGGACAGCCATTTCCAGGTCTTCTGAGCTATGCTGCCCATCTAATAAAAGCCCATCGTGGTTTTCTCTCGACAGTCCGCGGGCCCCAGGGTGATGTTTCCTTTTTGGTGATCCTCCCCCAGGGGGGACCTTTATCTCCTAAAGAAGCCGTAAATAGCCTTACTAAAGCCTCAGAGACTAATCGTAGAAAAAGATAGGTTCTACCAACTTGATGCCCCCTTGGGAGATAGCCTCCAGAGCGGCATCAAACTTGGCCTCCGGCACCTTGAAGATGAGAATGGCCCGGTCAGAATTACCCACAAAGGCATAAGTGTAATCAATGTTGATATCTGCTCCGGCCAGAAGCTTGACCACTTGATAGAACGATCCTGGTTTGTCGTCTACCTCTACGGCAAAGACGTCCTGTTGTTTGACGGTAAAGCCCGAGGAGGCCAGCAGATTCTTGGCCTTTTCGGGGTTGTTGACTACCAGGCGAAGGATGCCAAACTCGGCACTTTCGGCCAAAGAAAGGGCCCGAATGTTGACGGCGGCCTTAAAAAGCACCTCAGTGACTTCAAGAAGCCGGCCTTTGCGGTTCTCCAGAAAGATGGAAAGTTGCTTAATGGCATAACGCTTACGAAGTTCAGACATACGGCCTCCCTGTCTATTTTTGGATAAGTTCCCGTCGGTCAACGATCCTTTTCGCCTTACCCATGCTCCTTTCCAGGGTCTTGGGCTCCACCAGTTTGACCTTGGCATTTATGTAGAGGTTGTTGAGGAGCTCCTGTTCCAGCCGGCGTTTAAGCTCCTCCAGGCCACCCACAGCGTCAGTAAAGACGTTTTCGTCCACCTCTACCCAGACTTCAAGTTTGTCTAAAACGCCTTTTTTGTCCAGGACAATAACATAGTTGGGGGTGACCCCTTCGACCTGGGTCAGGACGTGTTCTACCTGAGAGGGAAAGACATTGACGCCGTTGACAATCAGCATGTCGTCGGTGCGGCCTTTGATGGTCTCCATGCGGACGATGGTCCGGCCGCAGGGACAGGGGGCGTAATAGAGTCGGGAGATGTCCTTGGTGCGATACCGGAGCAGGGGCAGGGCCTGTTTGGTGATCGGGGTGATGACCAGCTCTCCTTCCTGACCTTCTGGCAAGACTTCACCGGTTTCTGGATCAATAATTTCAGGGATAAAATGATCCTCAAAGACGTGCAGCCCTCCGTGGGGGCAGGAGGCGGCCACCCCGGGACCAATAATTTCTGAAAGGCCGTAGGCCTCTACATAGTGAATTCCCCAGGCCTCCCGTACCGCCTGACGCAGGCCTTCTGAGGCCGGTTCAGCCCCAAAAAAGCCTACCCGCAGACGGAAATCCTTCTTGATATCGTAGCCTTCCTCCTTGGCCACCTCAGCCAAATGAAGGGCAAAGGAGGGGGTGGAACAGAGGACGGTGGCCCCGAAGTCTTTCATGAGCATAAGCTGGCGTTTCGTGAACCCTCCGCTTGAAGGGACAACGGCCGCCCCTAATCTTTCGGCTCCGTAGTGAAAACCCAGGCCTCCGGTAAACAATCCGTAGCCATAGGCGTTGTGAACCACGTCAGCGGCGGTCACTCCACCCATCACCAGGCTGCGGGCCATCACCTCTGTCCAAACCTCAAGGTCATGGGCCGTGTATCCCACCACTGTGGGCTTGCCGGTGGTCCCCGAAGAGGAATGGATCCGAATCACCTGCTCCAGGGGAGTGGCGAAGAGACCGAAGGGGTAGTGATCTCGGAGATCCTGTTTCAGGGTAAAGGGAAGGCGTCTTAGGTCATCTACCGAACGGATATCCTCCGGTCTTACCCCCGCCTCCTCCAGCTTACGCCGGTAAAAAGGGACCAGATGATAGACTCTTTCTACTGTCTCCCGTAGCCTGCGGGCCTGAAGGGCCCTTAGATCTTCTCGACTCATAGTCTCGGCCTGACTGTGAATCATAACTTCCTCCCTTCAGAGAAGAGAAAAAAACTCTTTCGGCCTTTAACTTTAATCTTCAAGCCATGTCAACCAGTTCTTGAGTCAGGACCTGAAGAAAACGATTGTTGGTTTCTGGATCCTTGAGGGAGAAACGGAAATAGTGATCATCAAGGCCGACAAAGTTTCCGCAGGGCCTGAGCAGAAAACCCCTTTTAAGAAGACGGCGACAAAGTTCGGAGGCCCGGGGGGCCTTGAGTCGGCAAAGAATAAAGGTGGTTACCGAGGTAAAAAATTCAAGTCCGGGGAGCCCTTTTAACCTCTGGTAGATCCTTTCCCTTTCGGCCTTAAGATAATTTCGGGTTTGCTCCTCAAAGCCTCTTTGGTTAAGGAGGAAAACCCCGGCCTCGGCGGCCAGAGTTCCCACCCACCAGGGACGAAGGTGGGGGGCAACAAGGGGAAAAAGACTCTCTGGAGCCAAGAGACAGCCCAGCCTCAGGCCCGGAATGGCGTAGATTTTGGAAAAAGATCTTAGAACCAAGACGTTTCCTGGAAGTCCCCCCCAGGCTAGAGAGGCCTCATCCGAGGCAGCAAAGGGAAGATAAGACTCATCGATTACCAGAATATCTCCTGTCAGCCTTTGGGCCAGGTCTAGCACCTTGTCCCGGGAAAGCAGGCCCCCGGTAGGGTTATTGGGATTGCAGAGAAAATAAACTCTAGGGCCTCCTTTGGGAGGCAGGTTTAGATTGGGCCAGTTTCTTGGGCTATCAGGCAGAAGGTAAAAGGCCTTTTTCCCCCAGATGGTGGCGGCATCGGCATAGTCGGCATAGGTGGGGCCAAAGATGATTACTTCTTCGGCCCTTAAGATGGCCGGCAGGAGGTAGATCCAGTCAGTTGTCCCCGGTGCCGGAAAGACCATATCTGGCGAAATTTCAAGACGCCTGGCCACCGCCTGCCTAAGGCTGGTCAGATCGGGTTCTGGCAACCGGGTTATCAAGGAGAGACGGTCCTTCAAGTAAGCAAAGAGCTCTTCGGGAGGTCCGAGGGGATTGATGTTTCCCGAAAGATCGACCAAGTCCTCGGGTGAAACACCGGCCTCCCTTGCCGCTTGATATATATTTCCACCGTGTCCTTTAAGCATCCTCTCCCCTAAGGCCAATCATGACGCAAAAGAATTTTCTTAAGGTCTATGTCATGGGGGGCGTTGATGATTCTTATCAGGGAAGGACCGTCTGGAAAGTAATCTATCAGGTTGATGCAGGCATAGTCCTGCTGGATCCGGAAGATGTTCTCTAAAGGAAGCCCCAGGGCCTCGGCCAGGATAACCCGGTTTACCCCGCCGTGGGCAAAAAGGGCCACGGTTTTTCCCGGATAGCCCGCCAGCAGTCTTTCCAGGGCCACCACGACCCGTTCTTTAAGATCGAGAAGACTTTCTCCGCCGGGGGGACGATAGCCGGTCGGGTCCTGGAGGCGTTGTTTCATCGCCCCTGGCCAGAGTTCTTCTATTTCTTCCCAGGTAAGGCCGCTCCAGGCGCCAAAGTCTATCTCCCGAAAGTCGCGATCGATGAGACGATAGGTCCCGTCGCCGGCTGCCAGATCGGCCCCGTAGGTGGTTCGGGAAAGGTCGCTGCTGGCCACACAGGGAAGGTTGAGCACCTTGAGGGCTCTGGCTATTTCGGCCATCTTTTGTTGGCCTTCAAGGCTAAGAGGCACATCTTGTTGGCTGTGGAAGGCCCCGGGTTTAGGACCCTTTACCTCCCCATGGCGGATAAGGATTAGCCTGGTCGGTTTCATCCCTGGCGAGCTGGTCCTAAAATTGAGTCAAGAAACTCAGAGGCTCCTCCCCTAAAGAGGCTTCAATCTCCTCAAGGCGGTCAATGAAACGTTTGCCGGAGACCTCCTGACGATAGAGACGACCGATGGCCGGCCGGACAATGTGATCGTGTTCGGGGGGGATGGCGAACTCTGGTACCGGATGACAGGAGAGAAGCTCCTCGGGTACAGTCTCTTCCTTTTTATTCTCCCAGGCCTCAAGGAAGAGAATTAAGTCTATCATATTGCCGTAGAGACCCCCCAGATCAAGGTACTCAAGAACCTGCATTAAGGCCGTATTGAGGGTGAAGAGATGCGGCGGTATTAGGGCCTCTCCCTGCTCTGGACAGGGTACCTTGGAGATAAAGCTCCGGCAGGCAAAGGGCCGAAACTCATAGACCGGACAGAGATCATCCTCCAGGAAGGGGCAGGCGCCGGGGGTATGCTCCCCCTCGGCCGGAGGATCCTCTCCACGAAGACAGATTTTGGCCAATTCGTTAGTGGTTACTGCCGGCCGGTAGCGAGGCCTGGTGGCCGCCGTCTTTAGGCGATCAATAAGATCAAGACGCCCTTTGCTCCTTAGCCCCTTTAAGAGATAAAAGGCCTCGGCGCTGGTTAAGGTGACGTTGTGGGTGCAACAGGCCGAACATCGGGGCCGGCAGGCCAGCTCTAGACGAGAGACTATCTGGTCGTAGTAATCATAGAGGCTTCGCAAAAGGAGCTCTTTTTCCTCCTGAGCGAAACCAATCTTAACTGGCCGGAGTCCTATCCCGATCATGATGCTGGCCCCTCCTTGAGTTCTCGGGCTTAGATTACGCTGCCTTGCCAAACAAGGCAAGGATCTGCCTGGCGGCCCTGACAGCCTCAAAACGCCCTCTTTTTTCGGCCCCGGCGATAAAGATGGCCGCCTTACGGATGGCCTCCTGGGCTATGGCCTCCCGCATAGCCGGGCTAAGATGTGGTGCCTGGTAGATCTTGGCCAAGGCCTTTAGACGGTAGAAGTCAAGCCCCGGGCGTCGAGATAGCTGGTCCTTATGCCCTCCCCTTTTTATAACTAAAGGCCGACGCAGAAGATAGACGGGAAAGCGAGAGGTCACCCTCAGCCAAAGATCATAGTCTTCACAGACCGGGAAGTCTTCGTCGAAAGTCCCCACCAGCTTAAAGAGCTCCCGACGCATGGCTACCGCTGAGGGGCTGACCAGACAGAGCTTAAGAGACTCAAAAAAGATGAAGCCATCCAGCTTGCGGTGTTTTTTACGAGGGTTGACCCGCCGTCCATGCCGGAACCAGATCTCTTCTGTCTGGCAGATAAGGGCCGAAGGGTGAGCCTGGAAAAAAGCTACCTGGTAGAGAAGTTTTTCCGGCAGCCAGAGGTCATCACTGTCTAAAAAGGCGATGATCTCACCCCTGGAGACTTCAAGCCCGCGATTGCGGGCCCGGCTGACTCCCCCCTGGGGGATACGGAGGTAGATAATTGATGGATACTCTTTAATAACCTCTTCTGTCCCGTCAGTTGAGCCATCATCAACGACGATGAGCTCAAAGTGTCGGTAACGCTGAGCCAAAACGCTCTCTACCGCCTCTTTGAGGAAACCCTTCCGATTATGGGTGGGGATAATCACCGAGACCAGCGGGGGCATCTTTGGCTCCTAGCTAGTATAGACTCTCTGCCTGGCCCGAAAGTCAAAATAAACTTGACCATTTTGGCCAGTTTCGGTATAGGCCTGATATTCTTAAATGAATGGGAATTCATTTGTGATTTTTACCTCTAGAAGCTTATTATGGCCTGCTTCCGTCAGAGAGCAAGCCGGAGGGCTTTTATTCTAAAGTCTTAAGGAGGTTTGTGAATGAGGATCTTTACGAAAACCTTTTGGGTGTTGGTGGTGGTATCTTGCCTGATTGGCTTCTCCAGGGTGGAGATGGCCTGGGCCAGCGATGATCTGAGACAGATGATCCTTGAACTCAAGAAGGAGCTGGAGGAAGTCAAGCGGGAAAATGCCGCCTTGCGGCGAGAGGTAGAAAAGCTAAAGGGTCAGACGGCAGCTCCGGCTCCGGCCGAGGCCCTCATTACGGCACCCTCCAAAAAGAAGCATTCCTTCTTTACCAAGGGCGGATACGGTTCCTCTCCCAGTGCCATTGATTTTTATGGTTTCTTTAAGATTGACGCCGTTTGGCAGGATGCCAGTGCCGTCGGTGATATCTATGTCCTCTATGTCCGTCCCAAAGACAAAAACAGCTCGGCGACCATAAATTTTCGCCATAGCCGTTTCGGTTTTAACTTCCTAAAGCCTTATGAGACCTGGAAGCTTTTTGGCAAAATGGAGATGGACTTCTATACCGATAGCCATGGTGAGGATACTCTGCCCTGGAACCCCAATCACTCTCCGGTAAGGGCGCGCCGGGTGTTTTTGGGGGTGGAGAAGGACAACTGGCAGCTTTTAGCCGGCCTTGACTGGCTGACCATCTCTCAGCTTTATCCACACCTGTCTAACTTTCCCTCCGGGACCTTCATGGGCAATCCCGGCTACCGGATGCCTCAGATTCGTTTGTCCAGGTGGTTTAAGGTGGGTCAGGATACCCTTCGTCTCCAGGTGGCCCTGGAGAAACCTTATGCCTTTCCCAAAGACAACAGCATTGTCATGGATGAAGACCCCTCCAACAAGACGGGCATTCCCGGGGTTGAGGGCCGGGTAGCCTACGAGAGCCGGCTCTTTGGTAAGCCGGCCATGGTGGCCCTCTGGGGGCACTACTCCCAGGAGGAATACGCTGTAAATAGCGGCGGAGATGAAAAGGCCGATAGCTATTCAGTGGGGCTGGAGGCTAAAATCCCCCTGCCTGTGGCCCGCAAGGCCTTTCTCCTTGGCGAGCTCTGGTATGGTCGCAACTTTGACGGCTACTACTCTGCCGGAGTGAATCAGGGAACGCGGTTCTACACTATAAATAACAATAAAGGCACGAAGAGATACGTAACCCGGCTTGATAAGCTTGAAACTGGGGAGGAGATCATCAGTGTCGATGAGATCGATGCCGTGGGTGGCTACATTGAGCTTGAGGTCTTCTGGAGTCCCAAGCTGGTTACCCACCTGGGCTGGGGTATTGATAACCCCGACAACGACGACCTCTCCGGTGTAGACGGGGCTCGCCTTCAGCAGCAGATGTATTATGCCAACTTTCTCTATCGGGTAACCAAAGAGTTCGCCCTGGGAGCCGAGTATATGTACATCAAGGCCGATTATCACACCAGCGATGGTGAGCTTAACCGGTTAAGCGGAAGTTTTTACTACTTCTTCTAAGAGAGCTCTTTGGGGAGGGGGAGGCTTTCCCCCTCCCTTACCCTGCCCTTTGACCTTCCCCCTTGGCCTTTGATTGCCTGCGTTTATCTTTGGAGATGCTTGGCAAAAGGTTGACTATGCCTTAAACTCTCGACCATGGCAGACAAAGACAAGCTCCTTGAACTGAGAGAGGCTATCGACCAGATAGATAGGCAGATTGTTCGTCTCCTTGGGGAGCGTTTCTCCCTTGCCCGACGCATCGGGGAGATCAAGCGTCAGTCGGCCCGGGCGGCCCTTGATCTCTCTCGAGAAAAGGAGATCCTTTCCCGAATCATAGATCTCAACGCTGGTGTCTTCCCGGAGGAGTCCCTTAAGGCCATCTATGGGGAGATCATCAACACCTGTCGGACGGCTCAGCAACCCATGAAGGTGGCCTATTTAGGGCCGGAGGCCACCTTCAGTCATGTGGCGGCCATAAACTTTTTCGGCCAGGCGGCAGATTTTGTACCCCTTGAGGCCATTATGGATGTCTTTGAGGAGGTGGAGTCAGGGCGGTGCCAGTTCGGAGTCGTTCCCGTGGAAAATTCTATCGAGGGCACGGTTACCTCTACCCTGGATGCCTTCTCTGAGTATCGTCTTAAGATATGTGGTGAGGTTTACGTGCCCGTGGCCCATGATCTTATCAACCAGACCGGCCGGATAGAAGATATCCGAAAGGTGATCTCTCACCCCCACGCTCTGGCCCAATGTCGGCGCTGGCTCAGAAAACATCTTCCCTCGGTGCCCACAGAAGAGGCCTCCTCTACAGCCTATGCCGCTCGCTGGGCCGCTGTTGATCCTTCCATTGCGGCTATCGCCAGCTCTCTGGCGGCCAAGACCTATCATCTTCAGACGGTGGCCGCCCACATTGAAGACTTTCGAGGAAATACCACCCGCTTTTTGGTCATCGGCAAGGAGAGTCCCCGACCAACCGGACGGGACAAGACCTCTCTCATTATTAGTTTGGCCGACAAACCGGGGGCCCTTTTTGCCACCCTTCAGCCCTTTGCCCGTCGGGGAATAAACATGACCAAGATCGAATCCAGGCCGGTCAAGGGCGAGCCTTGGCGTTACCTGTTCTTCATTGATATCCTTGGCCACATAGAGGAAGAAATTGTCCGCGAAGGCATTGATGAAATGTCCGAAAGCTGTACCCACCTTGAGTGGTTAGGATCCTATCCAGTAGGAGACCTGCCAAGATAATTGAGAATTTTCTACAGGCAAGGGATATTATTCTTCAGGCCAATCTGGTGATCTCCCGGATTTTAAAATAACCCCATCCTTTCCGAATAGGCTATTCTAGATTTTCCCTTCTGATTACATCCTTCACAGGTCTGGCATATTCTTCGCACTAAGGCTTAACAGCAAAATGAAAAGGGGCGGTTATGACCTCCAAAAAGTGGGGCTCTAGTTTGTGGTTTTTATTTTTTGTTTGGCTCATTCTGGCGGCCTCGGGGGCCTGTGCCGCCGATGACCTTCAGACGCTTATTCGGCGCGCCCTGGAAGTCAATCCCCAGATCGAATCCTTGAAGGCCCAGCTCAAGGCCCTGGAGGCCAGGACTCGGGCCGTTCAGGTCTGGATGGACCCTGTCCTTTCAATAGAGTATAGCAATGTCCCCCATGATTCCCTGTCTCTCGGAGAGTCAGCCATGTCAGGAATCCAGTTTCGGCTGGCTCAGCAGATACCCTTCCCGGGTAAAAACGAGAGACGCCGTCTGGCGGCTGAAGGACAATATCGGGTCAAGCGCTGGGAGCTTGAGGAGACCAAGGTCCAGTTACGCAGTCTGATTAAAAAGGCCTATTATCAGCTTTATCTCATCCGGGAGCTTAAAAAGCTTACCGCGGAGCATGTTCAGCTGGTAGAGGAGCTTATTGCCGCCGTAAAAGCCCGTTATGAGGCCGGTAAGGCCAGGCAGTTTTATCTCAGCCGTCTAGAAAATCTAAGGGACAAGCTTGTTGATGACCTTTCAGACTTCGACCAAAAAGACCGGGAACTGGTGGCCACCCTCAATGCTGCCGCCCATCAGAAAGTGACTACTCCGGTTGCTAGTCCCAATGAGCTTAAGCCCTTTAGTCCTCCCACCTCTCTTAATAGACTTGTTGCTCTGGCCCTTGAAAATCGTCCCCTTCTAAAAAGAGAGAAGGAGCTGGCCCGGGCCCAGCGTTTGGCCGCCGAGGCCGCCGGCTGGGAAAGATGGCCGGATATCACCCTGTGGGCCGGTTACCGCTACCGGCGTCCGGCAGGGGTGGATCCGGGAACGGACTTTGTCTCCATAGGGGTTTCCGTTCCCCTTCCCTTTGATTACAAGGGGCGCTTTAAGGCCCGACGTCAGCAGTACCTGGCCGAGGCTCAGGCGGCCGAGGCCCGCTATTTGAGCTTTCTAGATGATATTAAGGCCGGCCTTGAAGCCAGTCTTTCCGCCTGGCAGCGAGCGGCAAGTAAGGCCCGTTTTTATGGCCGATCTTTGGTCCCTCAGGCTAGGGAGACTCTAGAGGCTACCCTTTTTGCCTACCAGACAGGAAAGGCCGACTTTGAATCCCTTTTTAAGGCCGAACTGGAGCTGCTTGATTTTGAAAGAACCCTCCTTAGGGCCACGGTAGAGACCGCCATAAGGAGGGCAGAGATAGAAGGGCTTGTTGGTCTGGAGCTCAAACCCTAGATGCCAGAGAGGATAGATATGCTTACAGGAGATGTATCCAGGGTCCTTGTTCCCTTTTTGTTTGTCTTGATCGTTGTCTTCAGTATAGGACCGGCCTGGGCCGAAAAACACACCCCCAAACCCCCTCCGAGGGCCTCGGAAGAAGAGGTCCTTTATACCTGCGGGATGCACCCCCAGGTGATCCAAAAAGGCCCAGGCCGTTGTCCTATTTGTGGCATGGAATTGGTCCCTTTGCGAAAAAAATCTCAATCTGGCCGTACCATTATCATAGACCCGGCTGTTGTTCAAAATATGGGTGTCAGGTTGGCCCGGGTGAGTCGAGGTAGCCTGACCCACAGCATAAGGACCATCGGCCTGATTCAGGCCCCTGAAGACAGGACGGTGGTGGTTAATCTCAGGTTCTCCGGTTGGGTGGAACGTCTCTTTGCCGATGAGACGGGCCAGTTTGTCAAAAAAGGCGAAAGGCTCCTGGAGATTTACTCCCCGGAGCTTCTCACCGCCCAGGAGGAGTATCTTTTGGCCCTTAAACGTTCTGGCCCTAAGGGGGCTCTGGCTCGGGCAGCGGCCAGAAGGCTCAGACTTCTTGGGGTCCCTGAGGAACACCTCCGAAAGATCCGCCGCCGGGGGCGGGCTCTAGAGACCGTGGTCATTCGGGCTCCGATAAGTGGCTTCATCTTGGAGAAGAAGATTTTTGAGGGAGATTACGTCCCGGCCGGAAGTGACCTTTTTCGGCTGGCTGATCTCACCCAGGTCTGGGTCCGGGCTGAGGTCTATGAGCAAGACGTTCCCTGGATCCGGATGAATCAAATGGCCGTCCTTAAATTAAGCTACCACCCTGGCCGGGTGTGGGTGGGGCGCCTTTCCTTTATCTACCCTAGCCTCAATGAGAAGACCAGGACGCTGGGGGTTCGCCTGACATTCAAAAATCAGGATCTGGCCCTTCTGCCCGGGATGTTTGCTACCGTGCAGATTAAGGCCCCTGTTCTTGATGACGTCTTGATTATTCCCGAGGAGGCAGTCATCCCTACCGGGCAGAGGGATGTGGTCTTCGTGGCCGAGGGCCAGGGGCGATTTTCCCTCCGGGAGATTGTCACCGGCCTTACCGGGGATGGCGGTTTGGTAGAGGTGCGAGAGGGGCTCAAGGAAGGGGAGCTGGTGGTCCTCTCCGGCCAGTTCCTGCTTGATTCTGAAAGCAAGCTTAAGGAAGCGGCCGGTAAATTCATGGGAGGCCACCAGCATGGAGGCAGCCCTGGCGGCCCCAAAGACTCTCAAGATCAGGACAAAACATCCCCCAATAAGCACCAGACATCATCTGATTCTACCGGCATCCACCAGGGGGGTAAGGAGACAGGCGGCAAGAAAACACCCCCTGAGGCCCCCTCCTCTGCAGAAACTTACTGGACCTGCCCCATGCATCCTGAGGTGGTCAAGTTTGAGCCAGGAGAGTGTCCGATCTGTGGCATGGATTTGGTGGAGAAGAAGGTGGGGTCGGAGAAATGATCAACTGGATCATCCAAAAGAGCCTCGAAAATCGTCTTCTGGTAATCCTCCTTACGGCTATCTTCGTGGCCCTGGGGGCCTGGGCCATGTGGCACACCCCGGTGGATGCTATTCCTGACCTTTCCGATGTCCAGGTGATCATCTATACCGAGTATCCCGGGCAGGCCCCCCAGGTGGTGGAAGACCAGGTTACCTACCCTTTGACCACGGCTATGCTCTCGGTGCCCTATGCCAAAAATGTTAGGGGCTATTCCTTTTTTGGTTTTTCCTTGGTCTATGTGATCTTTGAGGACGGCACAGATCTCTACTGGGCCCGCTCTCGGGTGTTGGAATACCTTAACTTTGTCAAGGGAAAGCTTCCCCCTGGAGTCTCTCCCCAGCTGGGCCCTGATGCCACAGGGGTGGGCTGGGTGTTCATCTATACCCTGACTTCAGATCGCCACGACCTGGCCCAGCTTCGCTCCATTCAAGACTGGTATCTTCGCTATGAGCTGATGAGCCTGCCGGGAGTGGCGGAGGTGGCCAGTGCTGGCGGCTATATCAAGCAGTATCAGGTAGAGATAGACCCCGAAAAACTTCGCGTCTTTGGCCTCACCCTGAGCCAGGTAAATCAGGCTATTCGTCGGGCCAATCTGGATGTCGGAGGCCGGCTCCTGGAGATGGGAGAGACGGAGTTTATGGTTCGGGGGAAGGGCTATATCCGCTCTTTGGACGATCTTAAAAAGATACCCGTGGGAATTGATCCCCAGAGCAACACCCCGATCTTCCTCTCCCAGGTGGCCCAGATACACCTGGGGCCGGAGATCAGGCGGGGGGTTATTGACATCGACGGCAAGGGAGAGGCTGTCTCTGGTATCGTGGTGATCCGCTACGGGGAAAATGCCCTTGAGGTTATCAAGCGGGTCAAGGCCCGGCTGGAGGAACTCAAGGCCGGGCTCCCTGAAGGGGTAAAGATCCAGGTCTCCTACGATCGTTCCGGGCTTATTTATCGGGCCATAGACACCCTGAAAAGCAAACTCACCGAGGAAATTATCGTTGTGGCCATCATCTGTGCCGTCTTTCTTCTACATCTCCCTTCGGCCCTGGTGGCCGTATTTACCCTGCCGGCGGGGATCCTCATTAGCTTTTTGCTCATGTATATTCTGGGAATAAACGCCAACATTATGAGCCTCGGAGGAATCGCCATTGCCATTGGGGTCATGGTGGATGCCTCCGTGGTGATGGTGGAAAATCTTCATAAGTATCGGGAGCGGGAACCCGGGGCCAGTCATTTTGATCTGGTCCTTAAGGCCACCCAGGAGGTGGGCCCGGCTTTGTTCTTCTCCCTTTTGATCATCACCATCAGCTTCTTTCCCATCTTTTTTCTGGAACAGCAGGAGGGGCGTCTCTTTAGACCCCTGGCCTTTACTAAAACATTTGCCATGGCCGCCTCCTCTGTCTTGGCGGTAACCGTGGTTCCGGTACTTATGTATTATTTTGTTCGGGGGAAGGTCATATCGGAGAAAAAGAATCCCTTAAGCCGGCTTTTTATCGGTCTTTATCGGCCGATAATAAGGGCCGTGCTTCGCTTCCCCTGGCTGACCATTGCCGTGGCCGTTATAATTCTCGTGATCACCTGGTTCCCTTATCAGCGCCTGGGTTCGGAGTTTATGCCCCCCCTTAACGAGGGAGATCTCCTTTACATGCCCACCACTCCGCCAGGGATAAGTATCACCAAGGCCCGGGAACTCCTTCAGCAAACCGACAAGATTATTGCCTCCCATCCCCAGGTGGCCCATGTCTGGGGTAAGATAGGCCGGGCCGAAACGGCTACCGATCCGGCTCCCCTTTCCATGATCGAGACAACCATCATCCTTAAGCCTCAAGAGGAGTGGCCTGAGGGCAAAACCATTGAGGATATAATCAGAGAGCTTGATGAGATGGTTCAGTTTCCCGGGCTAACCAACGCCTGGACAATGCCTATCAAGACCCGGATCGATATGCTGGCCACAGGTATCAAGACCCCGGTGGGGATAAAGCTTCTTGGAGACGATCTGACCAAGCTCTCTCAGGTGGGCCAGGAGATAGAGGCCCTTTTGCGGCAGATGCCCGAGGTCTCTTCAGTATATTCTGAACGGGTAGTGGGAGGTAATTACATCGATATCGATATCCGTCGGGAGGAGGCGGCCAGATTTGGCCTTTCGGTAGCCGATATTCAGGAGGTTATCCGCAGTGCCCTGGGGGGAATGAACGTCACCTGGACGGTGGAAGGCCTAGAAAGATATCCAGTAAATGTTCGTTACCCGCGAGAGTTAAGAGATAATCTTGATAAATTGCGTGAGCTTGCCGTGCCTACTCCCCTGGGCTTTACGGTCCCTTTGGGAGAGGTGGCAGATATCAAGGTAGTTAAAGGCCCTCCAGCCATAAAGAGTGAAAATGCTCGCCGGACGGCCTGGATATATGTTGACCTTAAGACCTCAGATATCGGCGGATTTGTGGCTCGGGCCAAAAAATTGGTAGCCGAAAACATCAAGCTCCCCTCTGGAGTCTCCATGGTCTGGTCCGGGCAGTATGAATACATGGAGAGGGTTCGCTCCAAACTGGCTATTGTTATCCCCATAACCTTGGCCATCATTTTTGTCCTTCTCTTTATCCACTTCCGGAACCTGACCGAGACCATGATCGTCCTGCTGGCCCTTCCCTTTGCCCTGGTAGGTGGTGTCTGGCTACTTTGGCTGGCGGGTTACAATCTTTCGGTAGCGGTAGCCGCGGGCTTTATCGCCCTGGCCGGTCTGGCTGCGGAAACCGGTGTGGTTATGCTTGTCTATCTGGATGAGGCCTATGAAAGACGCCGGGAAAAAGGGCTTCTTAAAGGAATTGCCGATCTTAAGGAAGTGGTCATTGAGGGGGCGGTGGAAAGAGTCCGTCCCAAGCTGATGACTGTCTCCACCACTACCATTGGTCTTTTGCCCATTATGTTTGGCACCGAGACTGGCACCCGGGTAATGAAACGTATTGCTGCTCCGATGGTCGGAGGGCTGATCTCTTCTACTATCCTTACCCTGGTTATTCTTCCGGCCGTTTACTTTGTCTGGAAACGGTTTAAGTTCAAATAAAGACTTTTTATCGGGGGCCGACTTTTGGTGAAGGCAAGGGTCCTTCTGATCGACGACGATGAGAGCTTCCGGGAGGTAATGCTCTTCAACCTCCAGGAGGAGGGCCTTGAGGTTGACGTGGCCCGAGATGGCCACGAAGGGCTGAACCTCTTTTTCAAAAAAGACTACCAGCTGGTTATTACGGATCTTAAGATGCCTGGAGCTGACGGAATGGAGGTCCTCCGTTCGATCAAGCAGCGTTCTCCTGAAGTCCCGGTGGTGGTTATCACCGCCTTTGGGGATATTGCTACGGCTGTCCAGGCAATGAAGGAGGGGGCCTACGACTTTCTCCCCAAACCCTGTGAACGGGACCACTTCAAGCTGGTGGTCAAAAAGGCCCTAGAGCACTTTAGGCTCAAAAGAGAAGTCCAGGATCTCAGGCAACAGCTGGCCGGAGGCCCTCCGGAGCTTGTTTTTCAGTCCAGGGCCATGGAGAAAGTGGTGGCCCTGGCTGACAAGGTAGCTGCCTATGAGGCGACAGTTCTTATTTTGGGGGAGTCTGGGACAGGCAAGGAGCTTCTGGCCCGGCGCATACATCACCAGAGCCCCCGGGCCAGAGGGCCCTTTGTAGCTATAAATTGCGGAGCTATCCCCCGAGATCTCCTTGAGTCTGAGCTCTTCGGCTACAGGAAGGGAGCCTTTACCGGGGCCGATCGAGACAAGAAAGGGCGCTTTGAACTGGCCAACGGGGGAACCATATTCCTGGATGAGATAGCCGAGCTTCCTCTGGAGCTTCAGGTCAAACTTCTTCGGGTCCTTCAGGAACGCACCATCGACGTTTTGGGAGCCGAGGGCCCCCGACCGGTAGATGTCAGGATCATCGCGGCCACCAATCGAGATCTGGAAAAGATGGTCAAAGAGGGGGCCTTTCGAGAGGACCTTTACTTTCGTCTGAACGTCTTTCCCATTCGGATACCACCTCTTAGGCAACGTCCTGAGGATATCCCCGTCCTTATAAGGCATTTTCTGAAGGTCTATGGTCCAGGTCGTCGGTGGCGAATCTCTCCGGCAGTAATGAATCGCCTAAAGGGCCTTTCCTGGCGGGGTAACGTTCGGGAGCTGGAGAACATCTGTCAGCGGATGGTCCTTTTGGCCGAAGGGGAAGAGATCACCGAAGAACTTCTCGATTATCTAGACCTTGAGGCCCCAATGTCTAACCTTGCCTCAACCGGAATCAGCCTTCCTCCCGAGGGGATCTCCCTGCTGGACATTGAAAAGGAGGTTATCATTAAGGCCCTGGAGATGAACAACTACAATCAGAGCCAGACAGCCCGCTTCCTGCGTATTCCCCGCCATGTACTCCTTTACCGGATAGAAAAGTATCAAATACCCCTTAAACGTGATGAAAAGGGTAAATGATCCCCGCTCTCTGGGGTGGATCCTGAGTCGGCCGGCCTGGATCTACCTCTGGTTGCCGATTCTTTTGATCACTATTCTTCACTACGGCACAGCCCCATCCATCTCCTGGCTCCATGACATCTATCGTCGTCTCTACTATCTGCCCATTATCGCCGGAGGCTTTATTTTTGGCCTTAAGGGCTCCCTGGGAGCGGCTGTGGTCACTTCCCTTGTCTATCTTCCCCACGCCTTCTCCCACCTGCTACACCACGATCCGGCCCCTCCTACGGAGAAGTTTTTGGAGATCCTTCTCTACAATGTGGTTGGAGCTGTGGTGGGGGTTCTGGCTGATCGTGAGCATCGGGAGCGTCGCCGTCAGGAGGAGATTGCCCGACAACTGGCCGAGGCCCTGGAGGAGATGAAGATTATGGAAGAACAGCTTATCCGTTCTGGGAAGCTCCAGGCCTTGGGAGAGCTTACCGCTGGTCTGGCCCACGAGATAAAAAATCCTCTGGCCTCCCTTAAGGGAGCGGCGGAGATCATCTCCGATGAGATTCCACCTCAATCGCCCAGGCGGCGGATGGTGGAAATTCTTATCAAAGAAATTAGCCGCCTTAATCAAATCCTGGATCGTTTTCTCTCTTTTGCCAGGCCAAGGCCCCTGTCTCCTAGCCTAGTGAGTGCCTCTACTGTCATCGAGGAGGTCTTAGAGCTCATGGAGCCTCAGGCCCGCAAATCCGGGGTGGCCTTGGTTCAGGGTTCGTGCCAGGGGCATATTGTCCGGGTGGATAAAAATCAACTGGCCCAGGTGCTTATGAACCTTATCCTGAACGCCATTCAGGCCGTCTCCCCTGCGGGAGAAGTGAGGGTTTCTTGCCGTAAGGTTCAGCGGGGAAAGAGGGCCTATTGTCTAATAGATGTAGAAGACACCGGGCCGGGCATCCCCGAGGAGGTCTTAGATAGAATATTCAACCCCTTCTTTACCACCAGAGATAAGGGAAGCGGTCTGGGGCTTTCCATTGCTGCTCGCCTAGTGGAGGAAATGGGAGGGCTGATAGAGGTTCACAACCGTCCTGAGGGAGGGGCCAGCTTCCACGTCTGTCTTCCTTTAGACCTGTAAGGCTTTGCCCTGAAAAAAGAAAGGGGGGCCAATGCCCCCCCTTTCTTTTTATCTTTAAGCTTTATTCGGGCTCTTTGTAGCTTAGGATCTTTTTCTTTTGGTAGATGAGGTCACCCTTTTTCCCGCTTATGTAGTAGTAAACGTTGACGGTGACCTCGGCCTCTTCCACGCCCTTGTTCAGGACAAAGAAGAAGCGCTCGTGCTGGGTCTTTAAGGGCTGGAGGGTGAGATCAACAATTTCTTTGATCTGCCAGGCTCCGTACCGCATGTAACCATCAAGGTCGAGCCCGATCTCGAAGTATTTTCTCTCGTCTTTGTAGAGGATCTTACCGGTCTTGGTATCTTTGGCGGTCACTTCCAGGACCACCTTGCCAGACCACAGTCACCCATCGGGGATGCGATGGCCGGCCTTGTTGGTCAAAAAGACCTCCACGTTGCCCGCCGGAATCCACTTACCGATTCCGTAACGAAAACCCTTTATCTCCGCCTGGAACTCGATACCCTCTTTAACGATCTCTAGATCGTGTCCTCCGGGCATCCGGTGGCCACGATTTTTCTTCTTCATGTGGCAGTCCTGACAGGTCTCACGACCTCCCTGACCAATATAGTTGTGAACATAACTACCGGAGAGGGTGTTGCACATAGTGCTCTCACCATCGGGAGAGATATAGACGCCGTGACACTGAGTGCAGAAAAAGGACCGCTTAAAGATGGGGGCATGTTCGGTCTCGTGGGCGTCAGAATCACCCTCACCACCGGTAAAAATAATATTGGGGTCGATATGACCGGTGATCCCGGGGGCGGTACCGGCAGCCTTGATGTTATGGCAGCCATAGCAGGTGATGTTGAGCTGCTTCAGTTTGGCAATGGCCTTCTCCTTCTTGGCCCCCTTGGCCGTTTTGGCGTCAATCATGTAGCCGGCAATCTCTAAGGCCAGACGTTCGGTAGCGTATTTGATCTGGGGCAGGTGACAATCAAGACACTTGAGAATTTCCTGCTTATTAAGGGGCTTTTCCCACTCCTTGGGGACACCGACGGTGAAGAAATTGGCTATTCCCTTGATGGAGGAAACCATGGACCGGGAGTGGAAAGACTCCTTCCACTCGTTGTAAATGTCTTCATGGCACTCCATGCAACGTTTGGAGTCATAGGTTTTAACAAAAGTTTCGAAATCATCGATAGGTTTGTTGGGAAAGGTTAACTTTGAAAAACCAGGACTAGCCCATAACAAAAAGATAAGGGCGAAAAGAAACGACCTCCTCATAAAAAGACCTCCTTATAAAATTTATTTAGGCAAAACTTAGCAAAACCACATTTAGTTAACAAGATAATTTTTAATTTAAAAAACTAATAAAGGCTATCGAAAATGCCAATATGAAGTGTGAAAAAGATAACTATTTTTGGTAAGTGAAAAACTTGACAAGCTAAGATGTTCCTTTAGCTTCTCGTAAGAGATGATCCGTTTCAGGGAAGAAGATCTGACCCTTCTGGCCGAGGCTCAAGAGATTGCCGAAGAGGCCGTGCATGATTATTATGCCTTCTCCTCCAGAGATTGGCTTCGGTTGCCGTATGATATTCTGACCCTTGAACGGTATTCCTGGCCAGAGGGGCTCGAGGCCTTTGCCCAGCTTTTGATCCTTCAGGTTCCCTTTGAGGCCCGGAATCTTCCGGAGGCAAGAGATCGTCTTTATCTAGTGGCCTTAAACGATGGGCGGATCCTGAGGGCCACCGGTGGGGGATTGCCCGGTCTTCTTTTGCCATTTTTGATCTACATCCTCACCCATGAGTTGATCCATATGGTACGCTTTAGCCGCTTTGAACATCTTCCGGAGCTTAGAGACTTTTCCGAAGAAAGATGGGTCCATCAGATAGTGAAAAAGGTCCTGGCTGGAGTTAAAATCAAAAACCTTGATCGGGTTATGGTCAGGTTCGATCGACTTTATCTCAACACCAATTGAAGCGAAGGAGGTGCCTATCCATGCCCATCTATGAGTATCAGTGTCAATCCTGTGGTCAGATCTTTGAGGTCTGGCAGAAGATCTCCGAGAAGCCTCTTGAAGTCTGTCAGAGTTGTGGGGGGCCGGTAAAAAAACTCATTAGCCATACCTCTTTTCAGCTTAAAGGCTCAGGCTGGTATGTCACAGACTATGCTCGGAAAGGAGGCGGCGAAAAGAAAGAAGGCCAGTCTGAGAAGAAGACAGAGCAAAAGAAGTAGCCTTAAAGGTCAATTTGCTTTTGGGGCGGGCCTGGGCCCGCCTTTATTTTTGGGTTATGAAACTTGACCTGCCTTCTCCAACCAGGGATCTTCTGGCCAGACTTCCCCTGCCCTCCCCTACCTACCTGGCCGGGGGCACGATAAGGGATCTTCTGCTGGGGCGAAGGGTGCGGGATATTGATCTTACTGTGCCCAGGGGAGCCATCTCCCTGGCCCAAGAGGTGGCCCAAAAGCTTAACGGGGTCTTCGTCCTCCTTGACGAGACCGAGGGCGTGGCCCGGGTGGTCAAAGGAGGGTTGGTCCTTGATTTTTCTGACTTCCGGGAGGGAAGTCAGAGCATTGAAGAGGATTTAAGAAGACGAGATTTTACCATAAACGCCATGGCCTGTGAGGTTAGGAGTCTTCTGGCTTCCCGGGCCCTTATTATTGACCCCACCAGTGGGCTTGCTGACCTAGCCAGAAGGACAATTCGCGCCACCTCAAAGGAGGCCCTGAAGCGGGATCCCCTGCGCCTTTTAAGGGC
Source organism: Thermosulfuriphilus ammonigenes (assembly GCF_011207455.1). Taxonomy (GTDB): domain Bacteria; phylum Desulfobacterota; class Thermodesulfobacteria; order Thermodesulfobacteriales; family ST65; genus Thermosulfuriphilus; species Thermosulfuriphilus ammonigenes. Next base: position 240,947 of record NZ_CP048877.1, on the reverse strand, counting down.
CCATCGCCTGGCCGCTGAGCTCTCCTTCCGGATAGAACCCAAGACCTTGGAGGCCATATCCTGCCTTCGGAAAACTTTACGCCAGGTGGCTGCCGAACGGGTTATCTACGAACTGAATCTCATCTTTGAAACTCCAAGGGCGGCTCGGACCGTCACCGAATTACGGAAAGATGGTCTCTTTGAGGTTATCTTTCCCGAACTTCTTGATGGGGCGGGAATCGAGCAACCCCCTTTTCATCATTTAGATGTTCTGGAACATTCCCTTGAGTCTTTAAATATGATGGAGGCTGTCCTAAAAGCCCCGGAGAAATATTTTGGCCGCCTCCACCCGGCCTTTCCCTCCGGGGCGGAGTCTGATCGGCAGAGGTTACTCAAACTGGCCGCTCTCTTTCATGACGTAGGCAAGCCCAAGACCTTGGCCTATAAAGGGCATCGGCCCACCTTTTATAATCACGATCGAGTGGGGGCCGAGCTTTTTTTCCTTTGGGCCAAAAGATGGCGGATGAATCTTAAAGAGGCCGAGACGGTGGCCCATCTGATCCGGCTCCACATGCGGCCCTTTTATCTTTTGCGAGATTTTAAGGCCCAGAGCCTGACTGGCCGGGCCCAAAGAAGGCTTCTTAAGGAGACGGGAAAAAGTTATCCTGATCTCTTTTTAGTGGCCATGGCTGATTCCTTGGCCAGCGCTGGCCCGGCCAAACCAAAAGATGCCGAGCAGACCCTGGCCGCCCTCTTCTGGGAGCTTGATCGCTTCTACCATCAACAGGTAGAGCCAGTGATCAGGGCCCCCCGTCTTATTACGGGAGATGATCTAATTGTTGAGTTCGGTCTTACCCCGGGGCCCATATTTCGGCGGCTTCTTGAGGCCGTGGAGGAGGCGGCTATTTTGGGAGAGATTAAAGACCGCCACGAGGCCCTTTCCTTGGTGGCCCAAATCCTCAGGCAAGAGGGTCTGAATGCAGGCTGGAGCAAAGAGGCTGGAAGAACTTAAACGCTTTCATTCCCTTTCCCTTTATTTCCGAAAGCGTTACGGGCTCCGGGTCCATAAAATATCTCTGGATGCTGGCTTTACCTGTCCTAACCGAGATGGTCAAAGAGGCCGGGGCGGTTGTATATATTGTGACGAATTTGGCTCCGGCTCCGGGGCCTATTTCCGGGGACAAAGCCTTAAGGATCAGGTTCTCCAAAGTCTGGAGCAGCTTTCGCGCCGTTTTAAGGCCCAGCGATTTATGGTCTATTTCCAGTCATTTTCCAATACCTATGGTCCTATAAAAAAACTAAAGGGTCTCTACGATAGCGTGCTCCTTGATGACCGAATTATCGGACTCTCCGTAGGCACCAGGCCAGACTGCGTTGATGAGGCGGTAGTAGACCTTCTGGCCTCTTATCGTCAAAGAGGGCTTGAGGTCTGGCTGGAACTCGGGCTTCAGTCTATTCACGAAGTGACCCTCCGGAGGATAAACCGTGGCCATGGAGTGGCCGAGTTTTATCGGGCCCTTGATTTAGCCAAGAAGGCCGGGCTTCTGGTCTGTGTCCACGTGATCTTTGGGCTTCCAGGTGAAGACTACCAAATGATGCTGGAGACCATCGAGGCCCTGTCTCAAGCCCCGATAGATGGGCTTAAGTTTCACGCCCTTTACGTACTTAAGAAAACGCCCCTTGAAACACTTTATCGTCGGGGGGAATACCATCCTCTTTCTCTGGGAGAGTATGTGGATCTTGTCGCCGAGGCCCTTTCCCTTCTTCCTTGGTCAGTAGTTATTCAGCGTCTAAGTTCGGATCCACCCCGGGACAGGCTTGTGGCCCCGGAATGGACCCTGAAGAAGAATCTCATTCTTTCAGCCATTGAGACCACCCTTGTCAGCCGTGATCTTTGGCAGGGAAAGCGCAGAGGTGAAAAATGGCCCAGAAAGATTTGAAATTCTTGGCTCCGGAGGTTCTGGAGGCCATTGAGGCCGAGGCCCGGACCTATTACCAAAGTGATCCGGCCAGTCATCGTTATGATCACGTAAAGAGGGTCGAACGTCTGGCCTTAAGGCTGGCCGAGGCCGAGGGGGCGGACCCATTAGTTGTCCGTCTGGCGGCCATTCTTCACGATATTGGTCGCAACGAAGAGAAGAAGACCCGGGGCAGGGTCTGTCACGCCCAGTGGGGGGCCCGGGAGGCGGCCAAGATCCTCAAAAAATACCGCCTAGATGAAAAAATCATTGCTGCTGTTTGTGAGGCCATCGCTGCTCACCGTTTTCGCAACAATAAGGTTCCCAAAACACCGGAGGCCCGTTGTCTCTACGATGCCGATAAACTTGACGCCCTGGGGGCCGTGGGCATCGGACGGGCCTTTCTTTTTGCCGGTGAGGTCGGAGCCAGACTTCATAACCCTGAGGTGGATATAGACAAAACCCAGCCTTATGGCCCGGAAGATACGGCCTGGCGGGAGTTTGTAGTCAAGCTCTCCCGCATAAAAGATTCCATGCTTACGGAGACCGGCCGGCGGATGGCCGAGGACAGGCATCGTTTTATGGAGGAATTTTTCCGCCGATTGACAGACGAGGTGGAGGGTCGGGCTTAGGGATGAGATCTCCCATGAATGCCATCTGGTTTGGTCTTCTCCTGGCCGCAGTCCTGGCCGCAGCCATAACCGGCCGGATGGAAGAGGTGACCAAAGTCTCCTTTGATACGGCCAAGGCGGCCGTTAATCTGGCCCTGGGGCTCATCGGCCCGATGGCCCTCTGGCTGGGGCTGATGAAGATTGCCGAAGAGGGAGGGCTTCTTAAGGTCTTAGCCCGTTCCTTAAGACCGCTTATGGTTCGTCTCTTCCCTCGGGTCCCGCCAGAACATCCGGCCATGAGCGCCATGATCCTAAACCTTTCGGCCAACATGATGGGGCTTGGTAATGCGGCCACCCCTTTTGGGGTGAAGGCTATGGTGGAGTTGGAGAAGATAAATCCTCGCCCGGGGGTAGCCAGTGATGCCATGTGCCTCTTTCTGGCCATAAATACCTCCAATGTTACCCTTCTTCCCTTAGGAGTAATGGCCATCAGGGCGGCAGCCGGAGCCAAGGACCCGGCGGCCATTATTCTACCGACCATATTTGCCACTGGTGTCTCCACTCTGGTGGCCATTGTGGCCGCCAAGGCCCTGGCTCGAAAACATGAAGAGCCTCCTCCCATACTTGAAGACCAGCCCCCTCAAACCACTGCGGAAGAGTTAGATGATGTTCCGGCCAGTCAGCCCCTCATCAAGTGGGGCTTGATTCTTCTCTTCTTTTTTCTCCTGATTCGGGCTGCCTGGAGTATTCTGGAGGCGGATGATTCTCGAGCGGCCCTGGCTGATGTCTTCTCCAACTGGTTTGTCCCGCTGCTTATGTTGGCTCTGGCCAGCTATGGTCTGGTAAAGAAGGTTCCCGTCTATGAGGCCGCCTGCGAGGGGGCCAAGGAAGGATTTAAGGTGGCCGTAAGGATTATCCCTTACCTGGTGATCATTCTTACCGCTGTGGGTATGTTCCGGGCCTCGGGAGGTTTTGAGGCTATGGCCAAGGTGCTTGAGCCCCTGACCTCCCTTGTGGGCCTTCCGGTAGAAGTTCTCCCTGTGGCTCTCCTACGGCCTCTTTCTGGCTCCGGGGCCTTTGCCCTGATGAGCGAGATCGTCTCTCGGGCTCCGGATTCCTTTGCTGCCTATCTGGCCTCCACCATTCAAGGCTCTACAGAGACAACCTTTTATGTCCTGGCGGTCTATTTTGGGGCCGCAGGTATCAAAGACCCCCGTTATGCTATCTGGGCTGCCCTGGCCGCCGATCTGGCCGGGATCCTGGCGGCCACTTTTATATGTCATCTGACCTACCCCGGCAGTTAAACTTCCCTGAACCAGGGCCTTACCTGGCGAATGATTTTTTAGCCTTGTCAAAATACTTGATTGTGAAACCAAATTCTCCTATTAGGAATTGAGATTCTTAAAAACTTAAAATCAGCTTTTGGCATTAATATTGAATATGTAGCATAAAATAAACAGGTTTATTATATAAACATAGTTAATTTGATTACGAAAATTAAAAAGATAGCAAGTATTTTGAAGCTCAAGGTCTGATTGGTAAAATTTCTTAAACATACCTTTTTCAAGATGAAGAAACGCATAATTCTAAGTTTTTTAGGCGTATTTCTCTTCTTTAGTGTGGCTATAGGGGCCGCCTTCTATAACCTCCTCTTCCTTTCCTCCAATTTAAGGTATCAACTTAAGATTCATGAGGTAGAAAGTCTCCGTCAGAATCTTTTAATACATTTTCAGAATATTCAAAACAATTTATATGAATTTAGCTTCAAAGAAAAAAGACCAAACAAGATATCATTTGATTTAGAAGAAATAGATGGAATCATTTTGGAATGTAAAGGGTGTCATCATCAGCCAAACACCAAAAGAAAAATTCAACATATAGAAAGAGAATTTCAAAATTATAAAGAAAGAATAAATAAAATCATAAGTCATGAAGAAATCAAAACCGAAGAGATTAAAGAAATAATATCTTTAGGGCAAGATATTACAAAACATGTCCATAATATAATCCACAAAGCATCGATAGATCTACATAAAAAGACACAAACTTTAATATCTACCATCAAGAAAACTATTAAAGATTTAAGTATTATTTTAATAATAAGTTTAATTTCTGCTCTCCTGGTAGCAAAATATCTAACGACTAGCATTATATCACCAGTAAAAGATTTATTGAAGTCCATAGAGAGTATCGAAAAAGAAGATTATACTCCAAAAGACTTCCCACTATATGAAGATGAATTTGGGCAGATATTCAAGGCTATAGATAAAATGAGGTCATCATTGAATGAAAGAGATGTAAAAATAAAAACATACTTAAATAGATTGTATAATCTACATAAATTAACCATATTAATTCATTCGAAGTTAGACAAAGAATATATAATCGAAAGATGTCTGGAGGAGTTAAAAGATCTTACTGAAACCCAGCTTTGGGGTATAGCCATTAAGGGTTCTCCTTATATGCTCCGTTTAAGAAGCCAGGAAGGCAGAGAGATCAAGATATCTATACCTCCTCAGACTCTGGAGGGCGCCTGGTCCAAAGGTCAGGGGAAACCCCTTGTCTGCCAAAAAGATGCGGCCACCAAATGGCCTCTAGGATCCCTTCCCCCGGATTTTGAACTGAAGAACTTTCTGATTCTCTGGCTGATGACCAAAAGCAGGGTCTTGGGGGCTTTGGTCTTTATCAATCATCCGCAGGGCTTCTCTGAGGAGGAGATTAATCTTTTTGGTATTCTGGCCAGCAGTATCTCTGTGGCCCTGGAAAATATCGATCTTTACACTGATCTTGAGGATAAGATTAAAGAGCTCAATGCCACCCAGCGTCAGTTGGTGGAGGCCGAAAAACTTACGGCTATCGGCACCCTCACCAGTGGTATCGCCCACGACTTCAACAATGTCCTCTGTGCCATAATGGGTCATATTTCTATCCTCAAAGAAAGCCCCCACCTGGACAAGGGCGAGCTTCGGGCTCTGGAGACCATAGAGCGGGCCGCCGAGAGAGGGGCAGAGTTGAGCCGTCGTCTTCTGTCTTTCGCCAGACAGCGAAAGTGGGACTTTAAACCCCTTGATGTCAACCAATCAGTCAAAAATGTGGTTGATCTTCTCAAACATACTATCGATCGGCGTATCCGTATAAGGCTTGAGCTTGAAGAACTGCCCCCGATAAAGGGAAGTTCCACTCAACTGGAACAGATGATCATGAACCTCTGTCTTAACGCCTGTGAGGCCATGCCTGAGGGAGGGATTCTTTCTTTGATGACCTCTCTCGTCTATATGGATGAGAACAATCCTGTAGGGGTTCGGCCAGGTCGATATGTTCATCTGGTGGTAGCTGATACCGGGCAAGGGATGGACGAGGAGACCTTGGCCCACATCTTTGAACCTTTTTTCACCACCAAAGAAGGTCGGGGGACAGGGCTAGGGCTGGCCATGGTGGCCAACGTTATTCATGAGCACGGAGGCCACTGTCAGGTAGTAAGTCGTCTCGGTCGGGGAACCGCGTTTCATATCTATCTTCCGGTGGACGAAGGCCAGAAAGCAGAGTCCCCTTCTCCTAAAGAGGTAACGCTGGCCAAAGGGGCTCGAGCTCGGGGATTCATTCTGGTGGTGGATGATGAAGAACCTATTCGGGAGATGCTAAAGACCATTCTTGAGCGGGCCGGCCACAGAGTGGTTACTGCCGCCAATGGTCAGGAGGCCTTAGAGGTCGCCGATGAGGAGGGGCAAAACCTGGATCTGGTTATTCTGGATATAAATATGCCTCTTCTCAGCGGCCGGGAGGCCTTTAACCGCCTAAGAGGAAAAATTCCCGGGGTAAAGGTCCTTATCGCCAGCGGTCTTGATCTTGACCCCCGCATGGATCCCCTCCTCAGGGAGGCTGATGGTTACCTCAGAAAGCCTTTTTACCTGGACGAACTTTTAGCTAAGGTCTCAGAGATTCTGGCCTCAGAGTAGGCCGGGCTCTGGAAGCCAAAAATAAAAAAGGGGGCACCCCGGCCCCCCTAAGTAAGATATTTTCAATAAAAACTATTTTCTCCGGCGACCAAAGCCAGCCAGACCAAAGAGACCTGAGCCAACAAGCACCAGGGTGGCAGGCTCTGGAAGAGCCACTTGGGCCAGCCGGTACTCCTCATATACCGGAAGTGTTCCTCCTCCAGGCAGGGAGTAGCTTCCCTCTATAATGAAAGCGGCAAAATCCTGATATGGAGGATAGTCTTCGGTGATAAAGGCCCAGTCAAAGGAGAAGGTCTCTCCAGAGGCAAAGCTCATCCCTGAAAGGTAAAGAAGCGAACCGTCTGTTCCCCCTAAGGCGCTGGTGGAAACCCCGGTGTCGCCGTCATAGGAGTCAAGAAGGGCCATGTAGCTTCCCTCGGTGGGAGTATATGAGGCAGAAGGATTTATGGGGCTGGTAAAGCTAGTAACCACGCTGGTCACTCCTAAAGGGATGTAACCTGTAAAATCTCCCAGCTCAAAACCTGTGTTGCCCGAGGGGCCGGCACTAAGGTTGTCTAGGAGAAGGTAGGAAGAAACAACGGTGTCGCCATAGTCGCTGACCAGAAAGGTCAAATCTCCACTAAAGTCATAGAGAAAGGTGAAGGAGAAGGTCTGCCAGCCAGTGTCTCCCCCGGCAGGGACGTAAATTGTGGCCCTGGCCGGGTTGATACCGGCTAAAACCAACAGAAAGACCAGAGACATCAGAGACAAAAACCGCTTCATGCATCAACCTCCTCTATAAAATTCTATAATTTGCGAGAGCCTTCATTATGCAAGTGGCAGGCCATCTTATGTATGGTGCCTCTTTTAAAAAGAGGCCACTTTCTCATAAATAAAAGGCCAAGTTCTGGATGGAGCTTCGGGAAAATGTTTTCCACTTGAGAAAGATTTTTCTTCCGAGAAAGAAATTTCTTTCTCGTCCTTGTCATCCTCTTAAGATCTGGTACCAGAAGGGGCCATGGACGAGGACATTTATTTTATGAAAAAGGCCCTCTCCTTGGGGCGCCGGGGGCTGGGGCGCACCAGTCCCAACCCCCCGGTGGGGGCGGTGGTGGTTAAGGAGGGGAGGATCATTGGCCGGGGTTACCATCCTCAGGCCGGTAAGCCCCATGCCGAGGTCTATGCCTTGGCTCAGGCTGGCGAGGCGGCTCGCGGAGCCACCATCTATATTACCCTTGAGCCCTGTAATCACCATGGTCGCACCCCCCCCTGTACCCAGGCTATTCTCCGGGCTGGTATCGCTCGGGTAGTGGTGGCCTTAAGAGACCCCAATCCCCAGGCCGCCGGGGGGCTTGAATTTTTGCGCTCCCACGGCCTTGAGGTCAAAAGCGGGGTTTTGGCCGAGGAGGCCTTAGAGCTTACCCGCTTCTTTATTAAAGCGGTCACTGAAGGACGTCCCTGGGTTTTGGCCAAGGCGGCCATGAGCCTTGATGGCCGTATTGCCACTTACAGGGGCGACTCAAAGTGGATCACTGATGAGAAGGCCAGGCAAGATGGCCATCGCTTAAGGAAGACTTTAGACGCCATCGCCGTTGGAGTTGGCACCGTTTTGGCTGATAACCCCCGGCTTACCTGCCGTCTTCCCCGGGGGCGTGATCCCCATCGGGTCATCTTTGATACCCATTTAAGAACACCCCCTTCGGCCAGGATTCTGGCTGCCGATTCCCCGGCCAGAGTCTTTATTATCTGTGGTCCTGAGGCCTTGGCGGTCAAGGAGAAGGCCCTTCGGGATCGAGGAGCCGAGGTCATCAGGGTTCCTCTTAGGGCCGGGCGTCCTGATTTACTCCAGGCCTTAACCGAACTTAAAGATCGAGGGATCCTTTCCCTTCTCCTTGAGGGCGGGGCTACCCTCCACGGGGCCTTCTTCGACGCCGGTCTGGTGGATGAAATTGCTTTTTATTATGGTCCGGTGGTCATCGGCGGGAGCCAGGCCCCGGCAGCAGTGGCTGGCCAGGGGGCCGGAAGCCTGGGGGAGGCCTTCTGGCTTTCCCGGATAAGCACCAGGCGTATAGGCAAATCCCTTCTTGTTCGGGGATATATCCGCTCTCTTAAAGACTGGCTAAGGGATCTTGAGGGCCGCAACAAGAATATCTTTAGCCTTTGAGAAGACAAAAATTTCATTCTGGGCTAAAATAGGCTTCAGCCGTTTGAGAGAAGAAGATGTTTACGGGGATTATTGAGGGTCTAGGGGAGATAAGAGGGCTGGAGAGGTCAGGAGGGGGGCTTAAAATCCGCCTTATCCCCCCATTTTCTGCCCAGGAACTTACACTTGGTGAAAGCGTAGCTGTAAACGGGGTCTGTCTTACCGTAACCCATATAGATGGCCAGACGGCAACCTTTGACATCTCGCCAGAGACCATCTCTCGAACCACCCTGGGGGGCCTTAAACCGGGAGACAGGGTAAATGTCGAACGGGCGCTTAGGGCCTCAGATCGGCTGGGAGGGCATATTGTTAGTGGTCATGTGGATGGTGTTGGCCGGGTACTTTCTCGTCGTTCTCAGGGAGATTTTCTATTTTATGAGGTCCAGATTCCCTCTGAACTCTCTCGCTATGTAATTCAAAAAGGCTCTATTGCTATAGATGGTATAAGCCTTACGGTAAACGATATCCGCGATCACCGACTCTCTTTGGCCATTATTCCTCATACCGCTAGCCTGACAACCATCGGCTACCGTCAACCAGGAGATCTGGTAAACATTGAGGTAGATATTATTGGTAAGTATATCGAAAAGCTGCTCTCTCCTTGGAAAAATAGCACGGCTATAGATCAAGAGTTTCTTAAGCAGCACGGATTTTTCGACTAAAGGAGCCTGCCATGCCCATCCATACCATAGAAGAGGCTATTGAAGAAATCCGAGCCGGGCGCATCATTATCGTTGTCGATGACGAAGACAGGGAGAACGAAGGCGACCTGGTTATGGCAGCGGAGAAGGTCACTCCGGAGGCCATAAACTTTATGGCTCGCTATGGTCGGGGGCTCATCTGCCTCACCCTGACTCCAGAACAGGTAGAAAAGCTGGAACTACCCATGATGCCGGCCAGAAACCATGCCCGTTATGGGACGGCCTTTACTGTTTCTATTGAGGCCCGCCACGGGGTGACTACCGGCATCTCAGCCCACGATCGGGCTCGGACTATCCAGGTGGCCATTGCCGATGAGGCCGGCCCTGAGGATATCGTCACCCCGGGACACGTCTTCCCCATCAAGGCCCGAAAGGGAGGGGTTTTGGTGCGAGCCGGCCACACTGAGGCCTCAGTAGATCTGGCCAGGTTGGCCGGCCTTAAACCGGCCGGCGTCATATGTGAGATAATGAAAGACGATGGTACCATGGCCCGGCTACCGGATCTGGAACGCTTTGCCGAGGAGCACGGGCTTAAGATTGTCACCATCCAGGATCTTATCGCCTATCGCCTGCGTACCGAAAGCTTTGTTCACCGGGAGGTGGAAACCAGGCTCCCTAATGACTTTGGGCAGTGGCGCCTGGTGGCCTACACCAACGACATTGATCCCCATACCCACGTGGCCCTCATCATGGGAGAGATTGATCCTGACCGGCCCATTCTGGTTCGGGTTCATTCCGAATGTCTCACAGGGGATGTCTTCGGCAGTCTCCGTTGCGATTGTGGCCCTCAACTTTGGCGGGCCATGGAGAAGATCGCCCAGGAGGGCCAGGGGGTTCTTCTTTACATGCGTCAGGAGGGACGAGGTATCGGTCTGATCAACAAGCTTAAGGCCTACGTTCTTCAAGACCACGGTAAAGATACGGTGGAGGCCAATGAGGCCCTGGGATTTAAGGCCGACCTCAGGGATTATGGTATCGGAGCCCAGATTTTGCGAGATTTGGGCGTAAGGAAGCTTAGACTGCTGACAAATAATCCCCGCAAGATCGTCGGCCTGGAGGGCTATGGCCTGGAGGTGGTGGAGAGGGTTCCCATTGAGATCCCGCCACACAAGGAAAATATCCGTTATCTTCGTTGCAAGAGGGAGAAGTTGGGGCACCTTCTTAGCGTGGTTTCTGATTACTAAGACCTCGTTGGCTCGGACACACTATTGGGGTATAAAGGGCGGGCAAAAGTTTTTCTATCGGGAGGTAGGATGTCTTATCAGAGATTCGAAGGAGATTTTCAGGCCAGGGGGCTCCGTTTGGCTATCATCGTGGGGCGGTTTAACGAATTCATCTCCGGGAAACTGCTTGCCGGGGCCCTAGACGCCCTAAAACGCCACGGAGCTCGGGAGGAAGATATAGATGTCTTTTGGGTTCCGGGCTCCTTTGAAATCCCGCTGGTGGCCAAAAGGCTGGCCACCTCCGGCCGCTACCAGGCCCTTGTCTGCCTTGGGGCCATCATAAGGGGGGCTACCCCCCACTTTGAGTATGTGGCTGCCGAAGCCAGCAAGGGTATTGCCCAGGTGATGCTGGAGACCGGAGTCCCTATTGCCTTCGGTGTTCTGACTACTGACACCATTGAGCAGGCCATAGAACGGGCCGGCACCAAGGCCGGCAATAAAGGCTTTGAGGCGGCCATGGTGGCCATAGAAATGGCCAACTTGCTCCAAAAGATTCCCTCCTAGAGATGAGTGCCAGACGTCGGGCCCGGGAGGCGGCCCTCCAAATCCTCTACGAAATGGAGATCACCGGAACCTCCCCTGAGGAGGCCCTCTCCTCCTATATGGAAACTTTTGCTGTCCGTCCAGTGGCCAAGGACTTTGTTCGGGAACTGGTCTTGGGGGTCTGGGCCCGGAGGGAGGAGATAGACTCTATTATTCAGAGACATTCCCGTAACTGGCGTCTGGAGAGGATGGCCTCCATTGACCGCAATATTCTGCGGATCGCCACCTATGAGCTTTTGTTCCGTCCGGATATCCCCCCCAAGGTGAGCCTCAATGAGGCCATCGAACTGGCCAAGAGGTTTGGTAGCGAGGAGTCGGCCTCCTTTGTCAACGGGATCCTGGATGCTATTTACCGGCAGGAGCTGGGCGGGATGAGCCGGGCGGCCAGAGTTTCCTGAAGAACTGCTTTTCGGTGAGACAGAGGAGGCGATGAGCATGGCTAAGTCAAAAGCGTATAAGTTTGAAGAGATAGAGGAAAAGTGGCAGAAAAGGTGGGAAGAGGCCGAGATTTTTAAGGTCTGTGAAGATCCCGCCAAAGAAAAGTTTTATGTCCTGGAGATGTTCCCCTACCCTTCAGGGCGTATTCATATGGGGCATGTGCGCAACTATACCATCGGAGACGTCATCGCCCGTTTTCTCCGTATGCAGGGCAAGAATGTTCTTCACCCTATGGGCTGGGATGCCTTTGGGCTCCCGGCAGAGGGGGCGGCTATAAGGCATGGGACCCATCCGGCCAAGTGGACCTACGAAAACATCGCCTACATGAGGCAGCAACTGCGTCGTCTGGGATTCTCCTATGACTGGTCTCGGGAACTGGCCACCTGTGACCCTGGTTATTATCGCTGGGAGCAGCTCTTTTTTATTGAAATGCTGGAAAAGGGCCTGGCTTATCGTAAGAAGACTTTGGTCAACTGGTGCGAAAGCTGTCAGACGGTGCTGGCCAATGAGCAGGTTATCGAGGGGGCCTGCTGGCGCTGTGACAGTCAGGTGGTCCAGAAGGAGATGTGGGGCTGGTTCTTAAAGATTACGGCCTACGCCGAAGAACTCCTGGAGGATCTGGAAAAACTCAAGGGGGGCTGGCCGGAGAAGGTTATTCTCATGCAGAAGAACTGGATCGGCAAGAGTGAGGGGGCGGAAATAGAATTCCCCGTGGAAGGCCGTTCGGAGAAGATCAAGGTCTTTACCACCAGGCCAGATACCCTCTATGGGGTGACTTTCATCTCCTTGGCCCCAGAACACCCCCTGACCCTTGAGCTGGCCAGAGAAAGCGGCCGAGAGGCCGAGGTGAGCGCCTTTTTGGAGAGAATGAGGCGCCTTGACCGTCGCCGTCTTCTGGAGGGAGATTTCGAGAAGGAAGGGATATTTCTGGGAGCTCATGCCATTCACCCCCTGACAGGGAAAAAAGTCCCTATCTTCGCCGCCAATTTTGTCCTCATGGAGTATGGGACCGGGGCGGTGATGGCTGTGCCGGCCCATGATCAGAGGGACTTTGAGTTTGCCAAAAAATATGGGCTTCCCATCGTGGTGGTCATCACCCCTCCCGGTGAGGAACTTCGTCCTCAGGAGATGACCCAGGCCTATGAGGCCCCGGGGGTAATGGTCAATTCCGGGCCCTTTACCGGTCTGGAAAGCGAAAAAGGAAAGCGGGAAGTTGTTAAATACCTGGAGGAAAAGGGGGTTGGCCGGGCCAGGATCACCTATCGTCTTAGAGACTGGGGGATATCTCGCCAGCGCTATTGGGGGGCCCCTATCCCGGTGGTTTATTGTCCGGAGTGTGGGATTGTTCCTGTCAGGAAGGAGGGTCTTCCGGTGGAGTTGCCCCTGTCGGCCAACCTGGATCGAAGCGGTCGCAGTCCACTGGCCGAACTGGAGTCTTTTGTGAAGACTAGCTGTCCTCGTTGCGGTTCTCCGGCCCGGCGGGAGACCGATACCATGGACACCTTTGTGGAATCATCTTGGTACTTTGCCCGCTACTGTTGTCCTGACTACCATGAAGGCCCCCTGGATAAGACCCGGGTAGACTATTGGCTCCCGGTGGACCAGTACATAGGAGGGATTGAACACGCTGTTCTTCACCTCCTCTATGCCCGTTTTTTTACCAAGGTCCTCAGAGATCTGGGGTACCTTTCTATAGATGAGCCGTTTAAACGCCTTCTTACCCAGGGTATGGTTCTTAAGGAGACCCACCGTTGTCCGGTCCACGGTTGGCTTTATCCTGAGGAGGTTTCTCCTGAGGGGCGTTGCCGTCGGGAGGGTTGTGGCGCTCCGGTGGAGTTTGGCTCTCCAGAGAAGATGTCCAAGAGCAAATGCAACGTGGTTGATCCTGGAGAGATGATCAAACGCTACGGGGCGGATACGGTGAGACTTTTCATGCTCTTTGCCGCCCCTCCAGAAAAGGACCTTGAGTGGAGCCAGCAGGGTATAGAAGGAGCTCACCGCTTTCTTGTCCGGATTTTCCGTCTGGTGGCCGAAAACAGAGATGATCTTCTGGCCGCAGGTGACCTGCCCACCAAACCTTCTGCTGACCTGCGCTCTCTGCGTCGCAAGACGCACCAGACCATCAGGAAGGTTACGGAAGACATCCAGGATCGGTACCGTTTTAATACGGCCATTGCCGCCATTATGGAGTTGACCAACGAGATATCGGCCCTGCTCAACCGCAAAGATCGGCCAGAGGGCTTCTGGCCGGTGGTTCGGGAGGCCTTAGAGACGGTTGTTGTCCTTCTCTCTCCTTTTGTGCCCCACATATGTGAAGAACTCTGGCACCTTCTTGGGGGGAAAGGTTTTATCCTTGAGAGGCCTTGGCCAGGATACGACCCGCAGGTGGCCACGGCGGAAGAGATAGAGATAGTTGTTCAGGTAAACGGCCGGGTGAGGGGGCAGGTGCTGGTTCCAGCAGAGGCCTCTGATGAGGAGATAAAAGACAAGGCCCTCTCCCTGACCAATGTCAGGAAGTATCTCGAAGGCAAAAGTCTCCGTAAGGTGATCTATGTTCCTAAGAAACTGGTCAATATTGTGGTTGGTTAGCCTGTTTGTTCTTGGTTGCGGCTATCACTTTGCTGGTACAGGGTCAAACCTCCCTCCCTGGATAAAAACGGTCTATGTAGCCACCTGGGAAGATCGCAGTCAGGAGGCTGGTTTTGGGGCCCTGATAGCCACAGAAATACGCAATCAATTTGAGAGGGGAGGGAAGCTCAGGCTGGCCCCCGAAGATAAGGCCGATGTGATCCTTACCGGAGAGATAGTCTCCCTTGAGCAAAGGGGGCTTTCTTATCAAAGTTATGCCCAGGGAGTAGAAAACCGGCTTATCCTCAGGGCCCGGGCCAGGCTTACCTCCCGCCGAGATGGGAAAATCATCTGGGAAAACCGTTCTCTTTATCGAGAAGAGACCTATGCCACCGGCTCTCAGGCTGATAAAGAACGAATTTTAGAGAAGATGGCCTATGATTTGGCAGAGATGATTTATCACCAGATTATGGAGTATTTCTAAGCGGCCTGTTGCTTGGTTGCTTTAAGGTTGTTGACCTTGGCGGCCAGACGGGAGATCTTCCGACCAGCCTTTTTCCAATGAAGCACCCCCTTGGAAACGGCCCACTGGATAGTGCTCTGAGCCTTGCGAAAGGCGGCCTCGGCCTCCTCCACCGAACCTTTGTTAACAGCTGCCAGCACGGCCTTGCTGACGTTTTTAACCCTCGTTCTTATAGCCTTGTTGCGCAGACGTCTTTTCTCAGATTGCCGGGCCCGTTTTTTGGCTGAAGGATGATTGGCCAAGGTAACTCCTCCTTGTTTAGTTGCTTTATTCTGGTCGGCAGCCTATATAATACAGGCCGCAGGCGGTGTCAAATATGACCGACTTGAAAATTTATCTAGAACAGCTCTTTCAGACAAACATCTGGGTCAAAGCCGTCTTATATCTTTTGGGCTTTTTTGTTTTAGGAAAACTGGCTGATCTCCTCATTGACCAGGTCTTAAAACGATTGGCCCAGAGGACCTCCTTTTCCTTTGACGATGAAATCCTGGAGCTTGTCCATCGTCCGGTCTTCTGGACAATAAGTCTCCTTGGCCCCGTATATGTCCTGGACCTTCTGACTCAAGATAGGCTTGAGGCCTATCTTCTGGCCGCCATAAAGACGCTCATCGCCCTTATCTGGTGGGTAACGGCCCTCCGGTTTATCAACTGGCTGACAGAAAAAAGACTTCTATACCTCATTGCCCAGGGACGCATTGGTCGGGATATACTTTATCTCTTTAAAAACCTCCTCCGGGCCATTGCCGTTATCGTTGGCTTATTGGTAATCCTTTCCATCTGGAAGATAAATTTAACCCCTCTTTTTGCATCCGCAGGCATTGCGGGGATTGCTCTGGCCCTGGCGGCCAAGGAGACGTTGGCCAACTTTTTTGGCGGGATAAGCATCTTTATTGACCGAACTTACCGGGTGGGAGACTACATTATTATTGATTCTGGTGAGCGAGGAGAGGTGGTAGATATTGGCATCCGCTCTACCAAGATAAAGACGAGAGATGATGTTCTGATTACGATCCCCAACTCCATTATGGCCAACTCCAAAATCATCAATGAAAGTGCCCCGGTGCCCCGCTTCCGCCTCCGGGTGCCGGTAGGAGTAGCTTATGGAAGCGATCTTGATCTAGTGGAGAGGGTTCTTTTGGAGGTGGCCCACCAGCATCCCCGGGTGGTCAAGGATCCGGCTCCCCGGGTAAGACTTCGGGCCTTTGCTGACTCCTCCATCAATCTGGAACTCCTGTGTTGGGTGGAGGAGCCGGCCTTAAAGGGCCTGGCCCGTCATGAGCTTATCAAGGCCATTGATCAGGCCTTTGCCCGGGCAGGAATAACCATCCCCTTCCCCCAGCGGGACGTCCATCTTTTTGTAAGGCCTGAAGCCAGCGAAGATCTCTTAAAAGGTCCTCAAATCGACTAGAAATAGCCATTTCTTTAGGTTATGTAATCAACTTCCCCTGCCGATATTAGGTGGGAAGATCCAGCCTATGGAGGAGGTTCTCTATGAGAAAGGTTCTCTGGTGCTTTGCGGCTCTTATGGTGCTTCTTGTAATTGGTAGCGGGGTTGAGGCCTTTGATGAGGCACCGGCAGCTCCTCCAGACAAAGAGATACTTCATCTTTCAGGACGCATCCTTGACAATCATAAAGAGCCAGTAGATGAGGCCGAGATCAGGGTCTTTATCAATGGCCAGCTTCAGAAGGTCCGCAAAGGGGCTCACGGGCATCAAGTGCTGGAATACTTCAAGAGCGAGAGCGACGGCAGTTATCAGGTGGTTATCGAGGTCCAAAAGGGGCTCTTGCCTCAGGCCGAGATTGAAATAGACATCTTCAAACCCAGTTTTAAGGAAGTCCGGGTCAAGATTCCCCAAGACCACCTCGCCTACAACGGCCAGCACTACTTTGCCGTAAAGGACGTCATCTTGGAAAGGAGTCTCGGGCCGGCCTTCTGGATCTCCACCGTAGTATTTCTCCTGGCCTATATTCTTATCAGCTTTGAACTCCTCCACCGAACAGTAGCCGCCATGTTGGGGGCGGCCATTATGCTTGTCATCACCTATACCGTGGGGGTCATTAACCCCCAGTATCATATTATCTCCTATGAGCGGGCTATCGCCGCCATCGATATGAACGTCATCTTCCTCCTTATGGGGATGATGATCATCGTTGGCATCCTTAAAAACACCGGGGTCTTTCAGTGGTGTGCCTACAAGAGCTACCAGATGGCCCGGGGTAATGTCTTTGTCCTCTGCCTTATTTTGACTACCTTTACGGCCATCTCTTCGGCCTTTTTAGATAATGTAACTACCATGCTCCTTTTAACTCCGGTGACTATAGAAATAGCCCTTTCCCTGGGCCTTAATCCGGCGGTTCTTTTGATTCCAGAGATTCTGGCCTCCAATGTAGGTGGCACCTCCACCCTTATTGGAGACCCACCGAATATTATGATTGGCTCCTATACCGGCCTCACCTTTATGGATTTTGTCATCAATTTGGGGCCGGTGGTGGCTATATCTATGATTGTTCTCTATGGTTTCTTCAAGGTTTACTACGGCCGGGAATATAAAAAGGCGACCATCACCGATGTCGAGGCCCACATCGCCAAGCTGCGAGAGGAGTATCGTATTACTGACGCCACCCTTCTTACCGTGGGTCTTATCATCATGGCCGTGGTTATCTTCTTCTTTATCACCCATGGCATTTGGCATATGGAGGTCTCTGTGGCCGCCCTTTTTGGGGCCTCATTGCTTTTTACCTACGGCATCGTTACCAAGCGGATCAAACTCCTGGAGTTAGTAGAAAAAGACATCGAATGGACGACTCTCCTGTTTTTTATCTTCCTCTTCATTCTGGTGGGGGCGGTGGAGGAAACCGGTCTTTTGGCCATTATTGCCGATTGGGTCCTTAAGCTTTCCCACGGCAATCTGGTGGCAGCCATTTGCCTTATCCTTTGGGTTTCGGCCATCATGAGCGCCTTTGTAGATAACATCCCCTTTACGGCCACTATGCTTCCCATCACGGCCTATCTTACCCGGGTCATTCCAGGGGCCGAAAACAATGTCCTCTGGTGGGCCCTAGCCTTAGGAGCCTGTTTCGGAGGAAATGGCACCATGATTGGGGCCAGCGCCAATGTGGTCACCCTGGGGATCGCCGAAAGCGCCGGTTACCCGGTCAAGTTTTTCGAGTACATGAAGGTTGGTTTTGTCTATATGGTTATTAGTGTGGCCATCAGCAATATCTGGCTGCTTATTTTCTATTAAAGGGGTGAGCATATGAGAGTCTGCACCATAGAGAAGGTTCTTCTTCCTATAGATGGCAGTCTTCCCAGCAAAAGGGCCCTAGAGTTTGCCGCCTGTCTTCTTTCTCCCTTTAAGGAGAAGGTTAAAAGGGTCACCCTGATTCACGTTTTAGGCGGGGGCTATCTTTCCAGCCATATGGCCAATATTGATATCCGGGCCGAGATCCTAAAAGAGACCGCGCAATTCAAACGCCTAAAGGAGCAGTATCTAGAGAAAAATATCAGGCCCATGTTTGCGGAGGCCAAAGAAACCCTCCGCTCTCTGGGCTTGACTGTTCCGGTAGAGGAGGTGGTCCTTGATGGCGATCCGGCCCGGGAGATCGTCAATTTCGCCAAGGAAAATGGCTACTCCACGATTATTATGGGGCGCCGGGGGCTTTCTCCCCTTAAAGAATTTGTCTTGGGGAGCGTTACCCAGAGTGTCATCCACCGGTCCGGGTGTCACACCACCTACGTCGTAGGCCAGAAGGTTCTGGTAAATGGTTGCCCCATCCCTCGGGTTCTTATCCCCATAGATGGCTCCCCCAACTCGCTGGCGGCGGTAAAGGAGGTGGCCTGTCTGGCGGAGATCGCCGGCAGGGGCTGGATCGAAGAGATAGCTCTCCTCCATGTCATTGATATCGCCCTGGGAGAGAGGTTAAACGACGGTCAACGTTTAGAGGGGGAAGACATCCTGGCCACAGCCAGGGAGATTCTCCTTGAGGCTGGTATCCCTGATGAAATACTAAAAAGAGAGGTTCGTCTTGGCCGGCCGGCGGAGGAAATCGTTCGCCTAGCCGAAGAGGGAGGGTTTAATCTGGTTGTCATGGGGCGCCGCGGTCGCTCCCATATCAAAGAGTTTGTCCTGGGGAGTGTCAGCGCCACCGTTCTTCACCGGATAGTCAATCCCACCCTGGCCTTAGTGTGTATGGAGGATTAGTCCTTTAATCGCTTGAGAAGATAGGCCAGGCCAAAAAGGATACCAGAGAAGAGGACAATCGTTCCTGAGGCGGGCCAGTCAAACCAGAAGGCCAGAATCAAGCCGCACAAGACGGCGATAAAGGAGGTGGCCACCGCGATACCGATGGCCCGGAAGAAGCTTTTTCCCAGAAGCAATCCGGTGGCCGCCGGCACAACCAAAAGGGCCGAGACCAAAAGCAACCCTACCACCCTCATCCCTACTACTACGGTGGCGGCGGTCAAGACGGCCAAAACGGCATCGAGCCTTCTGACCGAAATTCCGGCTACCCGGGCACAGTCTTCGTCAAAGGTGGCGTAGATAAGCTCGTAGTAAAAGAGAACAATAAGGGCCAGACTGAGAAGAGACAGGGCCACGGCAGTGCCCATCTCCAGACGGGAGATGGCCAAAATATTGCCAAAGAGATAGCCAAAAAGGTCAACATTAAAATGGCGCGAAATACTGGCCAGGATAATGCCACCAGCCATTCCCAGACTGGAGAGAATACCAATAATGGTGTCTCCATAAAGCCCGGCCCTCTCCCTTACCCCCAAGATGATCAGGGCTGCTATTGCGGCCACTGCCAGGGTAACCGGTAACGGAGCAAGGCCCAGAAAGAGGGCTACGGCCACGCCGCCGAAGGCGATATGAGAAAGACCGTGGCCGATCATGGCCTCCTTGCGCAAAAGAAGAAAGACTCCCAGTAAGGCACAGGTAAAGGAAAAAAAGACCCCGGTCACCAGGGCCCTTTTGACAAATCCGTAGGTAAAAAGGGAAAAGAAGGTCAAGGTGTCCATTAGTGCCGATGAACTATGATGTGATCCTCCCCGGCAATAAGCTCTCTTATCCGGGGAGAACTGCAAAACTCTTCGTGGCTTCCATGAAAATATAGACGTCGATTAAGACAGGCCACTTTGGTCACAAATCGGCTGACCACAGAGATATCGTGGGTAACCATAACAATAGTCAGGCCTTTTTGGTTTAGCTGGTTAAGTAGGCCATAGAACCGGTCCTGGCCCCGGGCATCTACCCCGGCGGTGGGTTCATCCAAAAAGAGGATGTCCGGGGCACTAACAATGGCCCGAGCAATAAGAACCCGTTGCTGTTGTCCGCCAGACAGCTCACTTATCCGTCTCTCCCCATGGGGGGCCATTTCTACTGTCTCCAGGGCCTTTTTGATGGCTGGTCTATCAGCCCGACCAATCAGGCGGGGAAAGCGTTTTCGCGAAAGGAGGCCCAGGGAGACGGCCTCTTCCACCGTTAGGGGAAAGACGGGGTCAATCATATGGGCCGCCTTCTGGGGTACATATCCCAAACGATACCAATCATGGAAGTGACGAAGGTCTTGACCAAAGAGAAAGACTTCCCCTTCTGTAGGTTCAAGGAGTCCGAGGATGATCTTAATAAGAGTGGACTTACCGCTTCCGTTGGGGCCAATAATGGCCAGAAAATCTCCTGGCTCTATGGTTAAACTGACCCTCTCAAGCACCTGAAGATGACCGTACTTAAAGGAGACCTCTTTAACTTCCACCAGCGGGGCCATAATAGTTGTGGAAGGTAACAATCAGGCCTCGCTCCGTAAAGAGCGAGAGAAAATGTAAGAGAGAAATTTATAGACCAGTCTGGCAGCCAGAAAGTCCGGGGCTACCTGGCCGGCGATAGGGGCCAGCTCAACCACATCAAAACCCACTATCTGAGTAGTTTGAGAAACACTTCTGAGGATGGTGATGACTTCAAACCAGCTTAGCCCTCCTGGTTCTGGCGTGCCCACAGCCGGCATGATGGCCGGGTCGAAGACATCGCAGTCTATGGTTACGTAAAGGGGACGTCCGGCCACCTGAGAGACGATCTGCCGGGCCACCTCCTCTCCCCTGCCGACCACCTCCCGGGCCCAGTAGGGACGCAGGCCCCTTTTTTTAAGCCAGAGGGCCTCCTCCCGGGAGAGACTGCGCAACCCTACCTGAATAAAAGGACAAATTTCGGCCACCCGGGCCATAACACAGGCATGGCTGAAGGAGCTTCCCTGATAGGTGTCTCTGAGGTCAGCGTGGGCATCCAGCTGGAGAACGACCAGATTGGGGGTAGTCTCAATAGCGGCTCTTATAGCCCCCAGAGAAACAGTGTGCTCCCCTCCCAAAATTACGGGAAACTGCCCGGAGGCCAAGATCCCACTTACGGCCCGATAGACCTCCTCCACCATAGCCTCCGGCCCTGTGGCCACGGGCTCAAGTTCCGGATGGGTGGCAATCCCCAAACGATAGACCTCGGTTTCCGTCTCTTCGTCATACCACTCAAGATACCGGCTGGCTTCGATAATGCGGGCCGGTCCCTCTCTAGTGCCCGCCCGATAAGAGGCGGTAGCATCATAGGCTACTGGCAAAATCACTATGCCAGCCCGCTCAATGTCGGCTAGAGGCTCCGGGAGCCCAAGGAAGCGATAGGAGAGCATTTTTCAAGATTATCTTGCTGGAGAGGCCCTCTTATCGGGGCCTCTCCTTTTAAACAGTGAGCTGACTTCTCTCGGCTCTGATGAACCGTTCCACCGTGCGGATAGAGCGAGGAAATTCGTGGCCTCGATCCAGGAGCTTAACCTCACTTTTCTTGATATCAAAGATCCTGGTGACATCCCGGATGGCCTTATCTACATCAAAGTCCTTGCAGGAAAAGATGTCCAGGCTCAGGTAAAGCTTTTCTGGAAAGGTATGGATACTGATGTGGCTTTCAGCGATGATGACAAAACCGGAGATCCCCCAGTCTTCAGGCACCGGTGCGGCATACTTGAAAACATAGGGGGGCATGATCTTGGTCATCTTGATCTCGGCCGGATAGTTGCTCAAAAAATCGTAGATGAGATCGATGTCCATCAGTTTTTCCCGATCACAACCATAGCCATCTAGCATCAGATGCTGGCCGAAGCCGTACTCGATCTTCTCCATGGCAATCCCTCCTCAGATGTTTTTCTTCGGCACTCCGGCCGCTAGCCTCGGCCTCAAAAGGCCGCTCCCAAAATTAGAAGGTCGGTGGGGAGACGACCCAGATGATCTGGGCAACCACCCGACCGCAATTTTCCAGAAAGTGGCGCCGATTGGCCCGAAAATAGAAACAATCCCCTTTGCGTAGTTTGGTAATTTTCTGGTCCAGGTGCAAGGCCACCGTGCCCTTGAGGACAAACCCGAACTCCTCGCCCTCGTGAGACCCATCCTCTCTGGTGCGCTCTCCAGGGGCCAGGGTTACCAGGACCGGGTCCATTTTTTTTTGAGACTGGGGTACCAGTATCTCCACCCGGCAGCCAGGGTGGGAGTCCGCCGTCTCCAGGCGATCGTTGCGGCGAAAGACGGCCCGTTCTTCACCATCTTCTTTGAAAAAGGAGGCCAAGTCCTCCCCCAGGACATCCAGAATCTCCTTGAGCGTGGGGATTGACGGATAGGTAAGATCTCGCTCAAGCTGAGAAATATAGCCCTTGGTCAACCCGGCACGATTAGCCAGCTCCTCCTGGGTAAGGGCATTGGCAATTCTCAATTTACGCAGTCTTTCACCGATTCTCAGGCTCATAAAATCTCTAAACTGTTGGTTTAGTTTTACTTCGCGCGCCTCATATAAAGGCATTCCCTGGGCTTGTCAAGCGCAAAATGAAACAAATTGACGCCTCCGTGGAAATCGGGTATTTGGTGCTGGCCAGATGAAGGATCGAATTCTGATTGCCAATCGGGGAGAGATAGCCATTCGTATCATGGAGGCCTGCAAACGCCTGGGGCTCGATTATGTCTGTGTTTACACCCGAGGCGATGAGGAGAGCCTCCATGTGCGTTTGGCCCAGGAAGATTCTGGAGACCGGCGTCGCATCTATCGGGTCTCAAGCTACCGAGATCCCAACGATATCTTGGCGGTGGCTGATGAAGCCCAGGCCACAGCCATTCACCCGGGCTATGGTTTCTTTGCCGAGGATTTCCGCTTTGCCCGTCGGGTTGTAAAGAGGAGTCGTCCCCTTGTCTTTATTGGCCCCCGATGGGAGGTTATCCGGGATCTGGGCAATAAGCTTAACACCAAAATGATTGCCCGGGAGCTCAATATCCCCACCATTCCTGGGACAGCCGGTCCGCTCTACAATGAGCTTCAGGCCGAGGCTGCAGCCGAGGAGATACTCTACAGCCTGGAGGATTCAGGTATCAAGAACCCCACCCTTCTGGTTAAAGCCGCCGCCGGCGGCGGGGGTATGGGAATTGAAGAAGTAAACAACATGGAGCAGTTTCGGCGCATCTGGCGGCGAGTGCGCAACTACGCCCGTCGCCAGTTCGGTGACGAAGGGGTCCTCATTGAGCTTTGCCTAAAGGACTATCATCATCTGGAGGTCCAGATTCTGGCCAGCCGGCACGGTGAATACGTCCATTTTGGCAGTCGCAACTGCACTATTCAGAGTACTGGCCGACAGAAGCGGATCGAGATTGCCCCCGGTTTTGATCCGGAATACACCAGCTATCCCTTTGACGCCCGGGCCGTACTGGATAAGATCATCTCTGACTCCCTTAAGCTGGCCAAACACGTGGGCTATGATAACATCGGCACCTGGGAATGGCTGGTTACCCGGGATGGAAACGCCTACCTGATGGAAATTAATACCCGCATTCAGGTAGAAAACGATGTCTCAGCCAAGATCTCCCGCATAGGGGGGCGGGTTCCCAATCTGGTGGAGGAGCAGATCCGTCTGGCCCTGGGAGATAAGATGGGCTATGCTCAAGAGGATATCACCTTTGAGGGAACCAGCATCGAGTTTCGTCTTATTGCCGAAGATACCAAACGAGGTTTTATCCCTTCGGCCGGGGTGATTACCAGGTTCGCCTATCCAGACTACGACTGGCTGACAATCTACAGCCATGTTCCCCGGGATCGTCCCTATCGTATTCCCACCGAGTACGATCCCAACCTGGCCCTGGCCGTGATCTGGGGGAAAGATACCACCGAGGCCAAGGCCAGAGGGCGGACTTTTTTGGCCGAAACAACCATTGAGGGGCAAGACAGCCATGGCCAACCCCTTCTGACCAACATTACCTACCTTAAAGAGCGTCTTGAGGAGATTTTAATCTTTTCATGAAGGAGCTTATCCAGAGGCTCAAAGGCCTCATCGACCGGGTAATTTATCTGGAAGACATAAAGGGCCCTAATTGGGCCGAGCTTTCTTATCTCCATCAGGAGTTTGAGCTCTTGAGGGCCCAGGTCCATGATCTCCCTCAAGAGGAACTCCAGGAGAAGGCCAACCGTCTGGAAAGCCACTT
Organism: Thermosulfuriphilus ammonigenes; assembly: GCF_011207455.1. Taxonomy (GTDB): domain Bacteria; phylum Desulfobacterota; class Thermodesulfobacteria; order Thermodesulfobacteriales; family ST65; genus Thermosulfuriphilus; species Thermosulfuriphilus ammonigenes. The sequence goes on along the minus strand of NZ_CP048877.1, from coordinate 216,774 downwards.
AAGTCTCCTTGAGACCAAAGCTGCTGAAGACCTCACCCCCTGGGAGATCGTCAAGATTGTCCGCAATCCTCAGCGGTTTACCCTTCAGGACATTCTGGAAAACGTCTATGACCACTACACCGAGCTGGGAGGAGAGAACGAAATTAATATCGATCCTGCGGTGGTAGTGGCCCGAGCGACTATAACCCGGGTGGTCAAAGGAAGGGTCTATAACCATCAGGTTATGGTTATTGGCCACGAGAAGGGTCAGGGAGAAGAGTATCGCAACGGTGGGTGTGCCAAACCCTGGGGTAATGAGAAGGCCCTCCGTTACATGAAGGTGGCCGAGACCGAGGGGATTCCCATACATTTTTATATCTTTACCCCGGGCTCTTACCCCATTGAGGATTACCCGGGAGCTGCACAGCAGATTGCCCGCAATCTTTATTCGATGGCCAAACTCAGGGTTCCCATGGTTTCCTTCATCTCTGAAGGGGGTTCCGGAGGGGCAGAGGCTATTGGGCTTACAGATCTAAGGCTTATGGCCAGTCGGGGCTACTACTCGGTTATCTCCCCTGAAGGGGCGGCGGCGATTGAGGCCAAACTCAAAGAGGGGCAGAAGGCTTCCCCTGAGCTTCTAGAATGGTGTGCCCGTCAGCTAAAGCTGACGGCTGAAGATAACCTCAAGCTGGGGACAATAGACCGTATCGTTCCCGAACCTCCCTTGGGGGCCAAGAGGGATGATTTTCGTTTCTTTAAACGCCTGCGCTACGAGATTATTAGGGCCACCGATGAGGTGGTCTTAAAGACCAAGAGCTTCAAGGCCTTTAGGGCCTATGCCCTGGAGCGCAAAAAGGAAGAGGCCGATCCCCCAGAGGAGTTTGACGTTCATATTTCCTGGGAACTTTCGGAGACCGAGGTCGAGAGACTTCTCGATTTAAGATCCAAAAAATACCGTCAGATGGCCACCTGGGCCTACCGTGAGGGAGACTCCTCACTTAAGAAGTGCATGGAATCTTTCCGGGACAAGGCCAGTCAGATCTACTATGAAATTCGCTACGGCATCCTTAAAACCCACCAGAAGCAGGTCCAGAAGATCTTGGAGGACGTCTCCAGCGAGGCCACGGCCCTTTTGTCTCAAGTAACCGAGCCTATCCAGGCTGTCTATGACGTCATCGCCGGATCGAGGCGCCCCAGCAAGATAAAGATCATCGAACCAGAGCTCCGGGAAGAATGGGGTGAGCTTTACGTCTCCCCCATCGCCCTGGAGGACCGGACGGTCTCCTGCCCCAATGCCGCCAAGTATGGTTGCCAGGACATTTGGGTGCCAGACCTCTATGGGGAATTCTGCGGTGTCTGTCCCAACTGTGGGCACCATTTTCCTCTGGAATACGACTGGTATATCCGCAACCTCTTTGATCCCGGGTCTGTTAGGGAATTTAATCAGGACGTGGCCTCCACTAACCCCCTGGGTTATGAGGGGTTTGACAAAAAACTTGAGCAGAGTGTCAAACGCACCGGCCGCTTCTCAGGGATGTTAACCTTCCACGCCCAGATAAACCGGCTTTCGCTGATTGTGGCTATGCTCATCGCCGATTTTCGCCAGGGTACGGTAGGAGCTGCCGAAGGGGAGAAGTTTGTCCGGGCTATTGATAAGGCCCGGGTTATGCGCCGGCCCTTTTTGGCCTATATTCATACCACCGGTGGCATAAGGATCCACGAGGGGACCATCGGGGTGGTTCAGATGCCCAAGTGTACCATGGCTGTAAGGGAGTATGTAGATGCCGGGGGGCTCTATATCGTTGTCTATGACAACAACTCATATGCCGGACCGGTAGCCAGTTTTCTGGGGGCCGCTCCTTACCAGTTTGCCATTCGGAGCTCCCGGATAGGTTTTGCCGGCCCCAGGGTCATCCGGGAGACCACCGGAGAGGACGTCCCTCCAGACTATCATAGTGCCACCAACGCCCTCAGACGAGGACACATCCAGGGCATCTGGGACAGACGGGAGTTTCGTAAGAATCTCTATGATGCCCTGGTTCGTATGGGAGGCAAAAACCTTTACTATCGGTAGAGATGAAAGATCTTGAAATAAACCGCATCCTGGAGAGATATCGGGCCCGTCCCTATGAGATCTATCGGGTGGAGACTCCCCATACCGGGAGAATAAACCGCCTTCTGGTGGCCGAGGGTCAGCAGGTCTTTGGCCCTGCGGGCCGCTGGGGTGAACGGCCTGGCACTCCTTTATTTGAGCTGGAGAGAGAAAGAAACGTCAAGGTTATTCGGGCCCAGGTAGAGGGTACGGTGACCAATCTCCGTCAGGACCTTGAAGGCCAGTTTGTAGAGGCCAATGAATATGTCCTTTCCATCAAGCATCCCCTCTCCCGGGAGGAGGTCATTGACCTTGTCCTTAAGGAGGTGCTCTATATCATTACCGCCCCGGAGAGGGCCAAATACTACTTCACCTCAGAGATCGCCCAGGCCCTGGAGAAGGGACGGGCCAATGTCTCCCCGGGGGATGAGATCCTTCTTATGTCTTTTATGAAGCGGGAGACCCCCATCGTCTATCAGGGGGAGCCGGGGGTTATCTTTAAAGTTTATTTCACCATCAACCAGATCGTCGAACAGGGTGAACCCCTTCTGGGTATCGCCCCTGAGGATCAGTTGCCCTACATTGACAAGATTATCAGCCGCATCCGATCTGAGTGGGGTTAAAGAGCTTCTCCGGCAGGTCCGGGATCAAGAGCTCTACCGGCGTCAGAGACAGTTTGGGGCAGCGGCTTCCAGAATCATGGCCCGGGGCCAGGAAATTGGGCGTAAGATCCTTTACTGGGAGGAGGTTCCCCGGGCTATGGATCTGGCTCGCCAGGCAGTGCGGGAGGCGGCCGAAGCCGGAGAGGCCTTTCCCTCAGGAGTGGTCTTCTGGGCCGGCTCTCTTACCCGAGCCCGGGGGCGTTTCCGTCGGGCCTGGGTAGCCCCTCATGGAGGGCTCTGGCTGGCCCTAGTCCTTTATCCGGATCTTGCCCCTGAACTCTTTGGTCTGGTGAGTCTGGCCTGCGGCGTGGCCCTGACCGAACTGGCCCGAGACTACCGGCTTATGGCCACTGTTCGCTGGGTGAACGACTGTCTGGTGGGAGAGAAGAAACTGGCCGGTTGTCTTATCGAGGAGTGCCCGACCGAAGAAGGAAGCTATCTCATTCTGGGGCTGGGTATAAACGTCAACAACTCCCTGCCAGCCTGGCTGGCCTCAGAGGCTACCAGCTTCAGGGAAATTTTGCAGTGTAGGGTGGATCTTAAGGAGCTTTTGGCCCGGCTCCTGGCCAAACTCTCCTGGAACATTGGGCTGGCGCGGGAATATCAGGCTCAACTAGAACAGGAAGACCACCCCTGTTCTCCCTTGATAGATTCTTTCAAGCGTTTGACCAGCAGTCTGGGCCGTCGGGTGATATATGGAGAAAACGTCCTTGAGGCCCCTCTTTTTGAGGGAGTTACCTGCGATATTGATCCCCTGGGGGCCCTCATCTTGGAACTCGATGACGGTACCCGCCTGTCCCTTCCCTCTGGCGAGATCAGATACATAGATTAAGGCTGGTTGAGCATGGGGAAGGCTCCCTTTAGCCCCTCGATGACCATCTGAACGGCGATTACGGCCAGGATGAGCCCCATCAGCCGGGTCATCACCCCGATAAGCGAACCGCCCAGTTTTTCCAGGACCTTTTCGGCGTACAAAAAAGACAAATAAGTCAGCAGACAGACCACAAAAAAGGCCGCAATTACCAACCCTATTTTGGTAGCGTCAGTGTGGTTGCCCACGTAAGACATGGCGGTAGTAATGGTGCCAGGTCCGGCCAGAATCGGGGTGCCCAGAGGGGTGATGGCTACATCTTCACTGCTGTCTTCCGGTCTTTCCTCAGCCGCGGGATGATGCTGGCGGGATCTTTTGCCCCGCAAAAGGTGATAGGCGATGAGAAAAACCAGAATGCCCCCGGCAATCCGGAAGGCGGCCAGAGTGATGCCAAATAGACGGAAGATAACATTTCCGGCCAAGGCGAAGAGGACCACAATAAAAAAAGCCACGGTGACTGCCCGACGAGCCACTTCCCGCTGAGCCTTCTCCTCCAGCCCCTCTACCAGACCGAGAAAGATAGGCGTGTTGCCTATGGGATTCATGATGGCCAGAAAGGCCATCAGCACCTGAAGGACAAAACCCACCATGGGCTACCTCCTTATTAAGGACATTAAGGCTCCTGAACCCCGGTCAATGATTAATTTGTTTTCAAAAACGGGAGCGGTGATGAAGGTTCTAATTGCCGGGGCCGGTAAAGTAACCAGAGAGATCTTAAGGCGCCTGGGGGAGACCTGGCAGGTCACCCTGGTGGATATTACCCCGGACAGACTTCTTCATCTAGAGAAAGATTTCCCCCAGGTGGTGAAAACCGTACTGGGAGATGCCTCCAGCTCTCTGGTCCTCCGGGAGGCTGGCCTTACGGAGAGTCATTTTGTGGTGGCGGCTACCAACAGAGATGATGTCAATCTGGAAGTCTGTCGTCAGGCCAGGGAGAGGGGTCCGGAAAATATTGTGGCTATGGTTAATGACAGTTCCAACCTCCCCGCCTTCGAGGACTTGGGGGTAAGGGTGGTTTGCTGGAGCTATCTGGCCGCCCGGGAAATTCAACTCTACCTGGAAAGCCCCAATCTTTTGGTGACTACTGTTGGTCAAGGAAAGGGTGAGGTCTTAGAGATCAAGGTGCCTCCCACAGCCCCGGTGGTGGGGCGGAGAGTGCGGGAGCTTTCGGCCAGAAACTGGCTTGTGGCGGCCATTTACCGGGGCGGCGAACTCATAATTCCTCATGGAGATACGGTTATTGAGGCCGGTGATCGGGCGGTCTTTATCGGACACTCCGATCTTTATCGAGCCATTGCCCAGCTTTTCTCTCACCGGGAGCCGGCCTTTCCTCTCCTCTATGGCCAGAAGCTCTTGGTAGTCTTAAGGGGTAAGGGAGAACTTTCTCTGCTCAAAGAGGCCACCTATCTCCTGAAAAATACCCGGGCCCAGGTCGTGGCCCTTCTTATGCTTAAAGAGACCCAAAGAGAGTTTGATCTTGAGATTCGAAACTTGCTGGGGGCCACGGAATATGAGGTCCTCACCTTAGAGGGCGACCTGGTCGAGGAGCTGGCCCGGTTAAGTGTCCGACAAAGCATTGGTTCGGTCCTCCTCTGGCCCCCAGCCAAGGGACTCTGGAGTCGTATCCTTGGCCCCTGGGCCATTATTCCTTTAGCCCATCAGCTTGCCTGTCCTCTTTGGGTCTGTCGCCAGAGCCATCCCTATCACCGGATTCTAATCCCCTATAACGCAACCTCCAGGGCCTCTTTGGCCCTGGAGTTAGCCATTGATCTTGCCTGCCAGCTCAAGGCCGAAGTTTCGGTGGTTACCGTAGCTGAACCAACCTTTATCGCCGGACCGGAATCCCGCCGTTGGGCCAAAGAGGCCCTGGATAGGGCCCAGGAGACGGCCAGGATCCTTCAGTTCGCCATAGATGTCATCCTTCTTGAGGGAAATCCGGTAAAAGAGGTGGTCCGTCTGGCCCGGGACTTTGATCTCCTGGTGCTGGGAAGCAGCACCAGGGAGGTTCCGTTTTTGAGGCCCCACATCGGTGAGGCCATTGTTCGCCGATCTCCGATCACAACCGTGGTGGTTACCTCTTAGGTGATGGACGGATTGTCAACTCATCTTTCCTTGATGATCATCACTACGGCCGTGGCCATTCTGCCCGGCATAGCTCAGCGCCTTAAAATACCCTCGGCTGTCTTGGAGATTCTCTTTGGGCTCCTTATTGGCGGCGGCCTCCTTGGCCTGGAGATAGGAGGGCACTGGTTGCCCTTTTTGGCAGAACTGGGCTTTCTGATGCTTATGTTTTTGGCCGGAGCCGAGGTGGATTTTTGGGCCCTCAAGCGGGAGTCGGCCCGCGGAATTCTTCTCTACCTATCTGTTTTTGGGGTCACTCTTTCTTTGGCCCTGGCCGCCGCAATTATCTTCGGCTGGAGCCTTTTCTTGGGGCTTTCCCTGGCTACCTCCTCTCTGGCGGTGGTTCTCTCCTGCCTTAAAGACAGGGGGATTGTCCGGAGCCCTCTGGGGCAGAGTATTCTTGTCTCGGCCACCCTGGGAGATTTTTTAACCTTTTTCTCCATTACCCTCTATATTCTGGTAGTCCGTTATGGGGCTACCTTAAGGCTTCTGGCTCCCCTGGCCGTTTTCGGTTTCTTTGGACTGATGCTCTGGAGTATCAAGCAATGGGTATGGTGGAATCCAGATAAGGCGGCCCTTCTCCTCGGCCGGACTGAGGCCAGCGAGCTTGGGGTCCGCTTCTGTCTGGCCGTGCTCTTTGTTCTGGTGGGACTCTCGCAGCTGGTAGGGCTTGAACCGGTGCTGGGAGCCTTTCTTGGCGGGACCGTTCTGAGCCTCATCTTCAGGGAAAGGCGACTTTTGGAGGAAAAAATCTCGGCCCTGGCCTATGGCTTTCTGACGCCCTTCTTTTTCATCCATATAGGGGCCGAGGTGGACCTTAAGGGCCTTCTCCACCGAGAGGCCCTTTTGGCCTTTGTCGGGCTGTGGTTCATTTCTTTCCTGGTCAAGCTTATCCCCGCCCAGCTCTTAAGGCTAAAGGGCTTTGGTCTCAGGGAGGTAGCGGCCGCTGGAGTTTTGCTCTCGGCCCGTCTGAGTCTTCTAATTGCGGCTGCAACCATCGGGGTTAAAGAAGGCCTTATCCCAGGCGAGACCAGAGACGCCCTGGTGCTTTTGGCCCTGGTTTCGTCTTTCTTATCCCCTGCCCTCTTCCGCAGATTGCTGAACAGAGGCCGGTTGCAGGAGCTCGTTAAGGGCCATTAGCAAGGTCCTCAAGGGATAGGGCTTTTGGAGAAAACGGATTCTCTGATCTCCCTTGACCTTGGGGACTTCCTGTTCGGTATAGCCAGTGGTTACCAGCACTTTAAGATCGGATTTGATGGCCAGGAGAGACTCGGCCAGATCAAGACCTGTTCCATCTGGCAGAACCACATCGGTAAAAAGTAAGTGGATATCTTTTCCATGACGCTGAAAGATATCCCAGGCCTCCTTAACCAAAGAGGCCGTAAAGACCGTGAACCCCCGTTCTCTCAAGAAGTCGGCAGCCATCTCCCGAACCATATCTTCGTCTTCCACCAGAAGGACTCCCTCCCCTTGAGCCCTTAAATCCGGAAGAGCCCCCTCGTCTTCGGCCTCAACTCTGGCTGAAGCCCTGGTTGCCGGAAGATAAATCTCAAAACTTGAACCCTCGCCCGGTTTGCTGTTGACATTGAGCCAGCCCCCATGTTGTTTGACAATTCCATAGACTACCGAAAGCCCCAGACCAGTCCCCCGGCCTTCCTCCTTGGTGGTGAAAAAAGGTTCAAAGATATGTTCGAGGACCTCTCGATCCATGCCGATACCGGTATCTTCGATTACCAGCCGGACACATCTTCCCTGCCGGGCCTCGGGATGCAGTCGAGGGCTGCCGGGGGTAAGAAGGAGGTTTTCTGTCTTGATGGTGAGAACCCCTCCGTGGGGCATGGCATCTCGGGCATTGACCACCAGGTTCATAATGACCTGCTCCAGGGAGGCCGTATCCCCCCTAATGGGCCACAGCTCGGCCTCCAGCTGAAGATCCACCTTGATGTTTTCTCCAATCAGACGCCGAAATATCTGGGAGAGTTCGTGGATGATGCGATTCAGGTTAAGGGGCCTGAACTCCAGGGACTGCTTTTTGGTAAAAAGCAAAAGTTGCTTGATGAGGCTGGCTGCCCGATGACAGGCCTCTCTCATCTGCTGGAGATGACGATAAACGGGTGAATTGGGGTCTGTTTTCATTAAGGCCAATTCATTGTATCCCTGAATGGCCATAAGGAGGTTATTGAAGTCGTGGGCAATACCACCGGCCAGGGTCCCGATGGCTTCCATTTTTTGGGCCTGGAGGAGCTGGGCCTGAAGACGTTTGCGTTCTTCCTCCATCTCCTTTTCTCGGGTGATGTCTCGGAAGATACCCCGGATATATTCTGGACCTTTGGGGCCCATCTTGACATTGAGGTTGCCAAGAAGCTCTAGCGAGCGTCCAGATTTGCTGATCACCGGCAGGGAGAGTTGATCCACGGCCTCTCCCTTAAGAAGGCGCCTTAAGACGCTTTTAAAGAGAAGCCTGGCCTCCGGATGGATGACCTCAAGGATGGAGAGCCCCTTAAGCTCTTGCTGGGAATACTCAAGGGCCTCCCGGCCGGCCCGGTTGACATAGATAAAACGCCCCTCAGGGCTTAGGCTGATGATGAGATCGGTGGCTCGCTCCAGTAAGTCGCTGTAGCGTTCTTCGGCCTCCTTTAAGGCCTGTTCTGTTCTTTTCTGGGTGGTGATGTCGGTAGCAATGTGGATTATTTTGCTGATCTGGCCTTTTTCATCAAAAAGGGGGGTGCAGGAGATAATATAGAAGCGATCGCCGACCTTCATCTCGGCGGTGACGGTCTCGGCTGTGCCTGAGGAAAGAAGCCTGTGCACCGGGCATCCGGGCCGGGGAGCCTGGCTACCGTAGAAGACTTGGTAGCAGTGATGTCCGATGATCTTCTCCGGGCCGCCGGCCTTTTCGATAGCGGCCCGATTGGCCACCAGAATGTTGAAGTTGGGGTCAATGACCACCGCCGGCTGGCCGATAGCCTGAAAGATGGCCTCCCACTCCCTCCGGGCCTTAAGGAGCTCCTCTTCGGTCTTCCAGCGGCGCCGGACTTCTTTGGCCCGGACCAAGGCCGACTGGACAGCGGCTGGCAGACGAACAAACTGTCGGGACGATTTCAGTATGTAATCGTCCAGGCCGGCCTTCATGGCCGAGACGGCAATCTCCTCACTCCCGGTGGCCGTAAACATGATCACCGGCACGAGAGGATAACGTTCCTTCACCGTTTTAAGGACCTTAATCCCGTTGGTCCAGCGAAGTTGGTAATCGGTGATGACAAGGTCAAAACCACCTTCGTCCATGATCTTGGCTAGCTGGCCTTCGTCTATGGGCTCCAAGAATTGGACCTCTTCAAAGGCCTTGGTTAGGGCCCTTTTGGCCAGCAGGCGATCATCTGGGCTGTCGTCTAGGAGAAGTATTCTCAGTTTCTTAATCTTTTCCATGCTACTCAGGGGGAGTTAAGGTGGGTTTCTGATTAAGTATCAGCCAGTAAAGCCCTAAGGTCTTGACCATCTCGATCAGGGCCTCAAAGGCCACCGGTTTTACCAAATATGAATTGGCCCCTAAATCATAAGCTCGGTTGATATCAGGGGTATCTTTAGAAGAGGTCAAGACCACTACCGGAAGCCTGCGGAGTACTTCCTGGGCCCGGATCCAGGCCAGGACATCAAAGCCCGACTTACGGGGCATCTTGAGATCCAGGAGAACGAGCATAGGCAGGGGGTAGAGACTTCGATCGTGGTAGGGTTCAGATCCGGCAAGATAGGCTATAGCCTCTTCTCCGTCCTGGGCCACCTGAATAGGATTGGCGATTCTAGCCCGATCAAAGGCCCTTTTGATGAGGATGACGTCATTGGGATCATCTTCTACCAGGAGAATGAGGGAAGAAGGAATCATCGAGACTCTCCTTTCTTTAACTCGATCCAAAACTTACTTCCCTTCCCGGGCCAGGAGACCACCCCGGTTCGGCCACCGAGGCGATCCACCCCCTTTTTAACGATGGCCAGGCCAATTCCAGTGCCCGGATAGCTCTCCACTCCGTGGAGGCGTTCAAAGATACGGAATATCTGCTCCTGATACTCAGGGGCGATTCCGATGCCGTTGTCCTCCACCCAGATTTTAAGTCTTTCTCCTAAGTCTTCGGTGCGGATAGTGACCTCCGGCGGCACTTCCGGGGGGACAAATTTCAGGGCGTTGCTCAGAAGGTTGCTAAATATCTGAACGAGCACTGACGGTTGTCCCAGGACTAGCCCCAGAGGGCGTCTGACCTCGACCTTGGCTTTAGAGGTCTCGATTTCTCCGGCCAGCTGGGCCAGAACCTGATCGATGACGTCGTCAAGATTAACCTTCCGGGGCCTTATCTCCTGACGAAGAAGACGGCTGTAATCCAAAAGATCCTGGATGAGGTTGTCCATGGTCTCGGCCGCGGCCACAATCCGGCGGGCGTAATCCTGGCCGGTAGAGTCAAGCAGATGACCGTAGTCTTCAAGGAGGGCCTGGGCAAAGCCCTCCATGGCCCTCAGAGGAGCCCGAAGGTCGTGAGAGACGGAGTAAGCAAAGGCCTCAAGCTCCTTGTTGGCCTCCCGGAGCCTTTGGGCCGTCTCTCGTAGGCTTTTCGTTCTTTCGGCCACCTTTTGCTCCAGCTCCTTAGCGTGGCGACGGATCTGTTCGTTGAGCTCGGCCTGCTGAAAGGCGATGGCCAAAATATCAGCCACCTCCCGGGCGATCTCTAGGCTCTCAGAGGCCAAAAATCCCGGTTTCTCTGAACTCAGATGAAGCAGACCGATGGGCCTTTCGGCTACATAGAGGGGAATGTTGACATAGGAACGAACCCCTTCGTCCCTAAGCCTTGCTTCAAAAGCAGAAAGGGGGTTGTGGTCTTTAAGGTCGTTGACCATCTTAAACCGAGTCAGGGACTTTAGGTCTTCTTCTGCCAGGGGGAGAGAAGCCATCCAGTCCCTGTCTGGTTCGGGTTTGCCGCAGGTGTGAATAGTCAGGCCCCGGATTGTCCCTTCTCGGGGCAGATGAAAGAGGGCCCCCTTCTGGGCTGAAGTTAGTTGGCAGACCCTTGGAAGGGCTACCTGAGCGATATCTTCCAGAGAACGGGCCTCCAGGATCAACCTTTCTATCTGGTGGAGGACCTCCAGTCTCTGGGCGTGGGCCTCAAGGGCCCCTCGGGCCCCTTCTCGCTCGATGGCCTCGGCCAGGATATTGGCTATGGCCTGAAAGAAGCTTACATCATCGGGGCTGAAAGACTTGGGGCGGCGGCAATGGACTCCGAGGACACCGTAGGGTTTGTCCACAGGGCCAATGATGACGCTTATGCCGCTTCGGACCTTATGGTCTATGAGGAGCTGAGGGGGCTTAAAGCGTCTCTCCTGCTTAAAATCCTCAACCACTACCGGGCCCTTAGAGATCAGGGTATAGCCGGCCTGGGAACCGATATCCGCTGGCACCCGGGCCCGGCCCACCAGGCCATCTTTCCAGCCAAGGCCACAGCGAAGGAGAAGTTCCTGGCCGTCGGGCAGAAGTTCAAGAACCTTGGCGTAATCCACCTCGATGATCTCCAGCAGGGTCTTGAGGGCTTCCAGAAAAAGGGTGTCAAGGTCCCTGATCCTTAAGGCCAGTTGACCAAGGGCGGCCACGGCCTTCTGCTGTCGAGTTTGGATCTCTAAAATCCGGCGGGCCCTTTTCTGCTCAGCCCGGGCCCTGAGAGACAGGATTCCGTGGGCCAGATTTCGAGCTAAACTTTCAAGGAGGTGAACTTCTTCTTCATCAAAGGCCTGGGGGTCGGCGGCATAGACGTTCAGGGCCCCCAAGATCTGACCGTTTCCTACCAGAGGCAGGGCCACCGAGGAGGCGTATCCCCGCTTTTGGGCCTCTTTTCTCCAGGGCGTATAAAGAGGGTTGGAGAGAATATCCTGATTTACTACCGGTCGGCCCTGGCGGATGGCCTCTCCAGTAGGCCCCCGGCCGTAAGGGTTTTCCCCCCAGGAGATCCACACTGATTCCAGGTAGCCTTCCTCATAGCCGGCCTGAGCTACGGGCTGAACAGTCTTGTTGGGATCATCCTGCTTGTAACCTACCCAGGCCAGACGGTATCCGCCCTCCTCCACCAGGAGACGACAGACCTCCTTGAGGAGCCAACTCTCTTCTCGGGCCTTGATAACGGCTTGGTTGCAGAGATTAAGGACCCTTAAGGCCCGGTTGCTTCTCTGGAGCCTGTGCTGGATCTGGACCTTTTCGGTCACGTCCACTAAGGCCCCAAGGATGGCCGGCCGGCCGGAGTAGTCTATTCGGCGGCTGAAGACCTCCACATAGACCACCTGGCCATCTTTGCGGAGCCCCCGAACAGTGTAGCGGACAGCCTCCATTTTGCCCTCCAGTCGGGCCCGGATCATCTTTTCCACCAGAGGCCGATCATCAGGGTGGACGAGATCAAGGGGCCTTAAGTGGCCAAGGATCTCCTCTTCGGGGTACCCGGTAATGGTACTCATGGCCCGATTGACATAGAGATAACGCTGGCCATCAAAAAGGTATATCCCCACCAAGGATTGGTCGGTAAGGGCGGCAAACATCTGCTGGGTTTCTTGAAGTCTTGTTATCCAGCGGGCCAAATGAAGAAAGCGTCTTAGACGATAGATCAGTTTCTCTGAGTCCTCATTGAGGAAGAAAATCTCTGAGATAAGCCCAGAAGGGGGGCTCTTCCTCTGCTGGTCGCTAAAGAGGGCCACTAGGGGAAGCTTAGCCCTCCTCTCCTTAAAGAAGGATTCCACCAGAGGGAGGTGGTCATCATCTACGAAAAGCAAATCAAGCCCGGCTGGGATGGAGCCTGGGTCTAAAAAAAGAGGACTTAGACCCAAGCTTGAGATCTCCGTGAGAATTCCTTCGAGCCGGGTCGGCCTTTTAAAGAGAATACCGATTTTCATGGAGGTTAGTCCTTTAGGATCCACGAAAAGACGACCGCTTTCTAATATCAGAGCAAAATTAAGACCTTGGCCGAAAAAGGTCAATCATTTGCTATTTTTTTAATTTTTTGTTACCAATAAGTTACATCTTTTGATTTTCTTAAATTGTTTGCCCGGCTCTCTAAGGTTAGCTGTTTTAAGCTAAGTCATAAAGATAGAGTTCTTTTTAGTTTTCTTAGTGGTATTCCCTAGGTCCTTTCCTGCTACCCTCAGCCATAATCACTAAATGCTTTTTCTAACTGTAATTAATCAATTGATTGGTTTTGGTAAACAATCTTAATCTATTTAAGATTTATTGTGCCTAAATGTGTATATTAATCTTCTTCTTTTTAAGACCGATATAGCAATCTGTGTGGAGCCTTTAGACAGATTTGGATTAATTAGTTGTTTAACTAATTAACTATTTACCATTTGGTTTAGTTAATTATTAAGTTTAAAAAATAAAAGATATAATTTTCACAAATTCTTAGCTTTAAGGAGGTTTTTTATGAGTAGTAGCAAGATGAACGTTTTTAAGAAACTTCTTGAGAATTTTAAGATTAAATACACTCTAGCCGGACTAATCTTATATTTTTCTTTGATGCTGGTCTTGGTTGGGGCCCTGGCAGTTTCAAGCACCCGTTCCATGAATCGCACCGTGACCACCATTGTTCAGGGAAATATTCCTCTTATGGCCCTTATGACCGGGATCGAGAGCCTCCTGGCCAATCAGAAAGTCCAGACCGGTCTGACCACCGCTGATACCAGCGGTGCCGTTTTTTTCGAAAACTCCCGCCAGATTCGCCGCCTGCTCGATGAGACCGAGGGGCTGCTTGAGAAGTATGACCGTCTCTCGGATCTCGAAGACGGGCTTCTCCATCAGGCCAAGGGGATCGTCAAAGACTTTCGGGGCGTATACTCTCGCTATGATCAGGAGGCTCGCACCTATTTTAAGGCCCTGGGAGAAGAGGGGCAGGAAGAGGCCAGTGGTCTTAGAGAGGGCCTAAAAGAGCCGGCCTCAAGGCTTGACTCCCTGGCCACAGAGTTTAAGGCCATCGTCGAAAAGCTCAACCAGGATGCCTCTCTTCTGGCCCGCCGCCAGAATGAAAAGATCCTTAAAGATCTCATTGTCTCTCTGGGAGCCATTGTCCTTATCGGGGCCTTAGGAGGGCTGGCTGTTTTCTTTGGCATAAGCGGCAAGCTCGGTGAGGTTACCGGCCGGGTGCGGGAGGTGGCCACCGGGGAGGCCGATCTTACCAAGAGGATTCCTGTCCGGGGGAAGACCGAGCTTGACGAGCTGGCCAGCCTGGTTAACTCCTTCATCCAGCGTATTCAGGAGCTTATTAAAGAGGCCCGGGGTGCTGGAGAACGGGTGGCCGAGGAGGTGGTCCAACTGAGTAGCTTGGCCCAGCAGCTGGCCAGCACGGCTGTGGAGGGCCAGGCCCAGTCAGAAGAAGTCTCCCGGGCGGCCCAGGCCGTAGGCGAACAAGTCCAAAGCGTGGCGGCGGCCATGGAGGAGATGACAGCGACCATCTCCGAGATTTCCCAGCACACAACTTCGGCCAGTCAGAAGGCCCAGGACGCCCGAGAAGAGTCGGCCCAGGCCTTAAATGCCGTAGAAGGACTAAACAGCGCTTCCCGGAAGATCGGTGAGATAAGCAAACTCATCGGTGACATCGCCCAGCAGACAAATCTTTTGGCTTTAAATGCTACCATTGAGGCCGCCCGGGCTGGAGAGGCCGGCAAGGGCTTTGCCGTGGTCGCCGGCGAGGTCAAGGATCTGGCTCAGCAGACAGAAAAACTGGTCAAAGAGATCGAGACCGCGGTAAGCACCCTTCTTGGCCGGGTGGAGGAAGTCTCTTCTGCTACCTCCCGCAACGCCGAGGTCATTGAATCCGTTACCGAACTGGCTAACAACGTGGCCGCCGCCGTCGAGGAGCAAACAGCGGTAGTCAATGAGGTCAGCCGGAACGCCCAGACCGTGGCCAGCCATGCTTCTGATCTTGTTCATCAGAGTCAGGGGATTACGGAGGCCAGCTCTCAGACAGCCCAAGGCTCGGAGATGGCCCAGAAGACAGCTAGCCAGCTAAAGGAGCAGGCTGTAAAGCTGAGAGAAATTTTGGGTTCATTCGTTGTTTAGCTCCCCACCTGCCGGGGTCGCCTGGAGACAGGCGGCCCCTCTTTAGCCTTTAGGATGATCAGGGTCACTAAAAAGGCACTTCCCAGAAGGGCAAAATAAAAACTGTGCCTGAAGGTGTCCTGGAAGGCGTGACTTAGACTCTGAAGCCCCTGAACATGATACATCAGGGCCTTGGCCTTTTTTGTGGCCAGGGTCTCAGGAAAGAAGGCCCTGAGCCGCTGGCTCCCCTCTTCAATGAACCTGGCTAGATAAGTGGTATTCTGAAGGGCGCTTATCTCGTCATAGTGAAGGGCCCAGCGATGCTTGAGGGTATTGGTGGCAATGGCTGTGCCAAATGATCCACCGACAAAACGTAAATAATGCATGAGACTGACCCCTAGGCTGGTCTTCTCTCCCAGATTCCTCAGAGCCAAAGTGGTAAGGGGAGCAAAGAAGGTCCCCAGGGAGATGCCAAAGGGGATGGTCAGAAGGGCCGCCCTGGTGGCCGGGGTGTAGTAGTTGAGAGAAGGAACAAGAAAATAGGCGGTAAAAAGGTAAAGGGCCAGGCAGAGGCTTAGAACCTTTTCCGGACCAATCTTGTCGCTCAGAAGGCCTGAGATGGGAGAAAACATGCCGATAAAGACAGCAAAGGCCAGCATATGAAGGCCGGTCTGGAAGGTGGTCAGTTGTTTGAGGCCTTCGTAATAAAGGGGCAGAAGATAGAAGATCTGATACATGGAAAAGCCCAGAACGAAGAAATAAAACCCCATGGAAAGACCATACTCCTTTAGAGTAAAGATATAAAAATCTATCAAAGGCCTTGGTGAAAGAAGCTCGGATATGAGATAGAGAATAAGAAGTACGGCGGCCCCAAACCCCAGGTAAACAATAAGGTCGGCCTGAAACCACCCCAGTTGTTGGCCCTTGGAGAGAAGAATAAGCAGAGAGACGGTAAAGCCGGCCAGAAAAAAATAACTTATGAAATTAAACTGAAAGCCTCCCCTCCTGCCCAAGGCCGAAGGCAAAAGGGCCAGACCGGCCAGAAAGTTGAGACTGCCCACCGGCAGGTTGACATAAAAGACCCACCGCCAGGAGAGGTGTTCGGTAAGCCACCCTCCAAGGGTGGGCCCCAGGGCCGGGGCGAAGCTTACCCCGAGACTGAAGATTCCCATGGCCAGTCCCCGGCGCTCCGGGGGATAGATAGAGAGAAGAATGGTTTGGGCTGAGGCCATAATGAAGGCCTCTCCCAGGCCCTGGACCACCCGGGAGACTATCATCTCCGGGAGGCTGCCGGCCTGACCACAGAGGGCGCTAGAGACGGTGAAGGTGGCTAATCCGGTAAGAAAGAGTCTTTTGAGACCCCAGACCCGGGCCAAAGATTCGATAAGAAGAAGGCCTACGGCGGCGGCAGTCATGTAGGCGGTGATCACCCACTGGATGCCATAGAGATCCGTGGCCAAAGGGGCCATCATCTTGGGGATGACTACATCGACAATGGTGGTATCCAAAATGGCCATAAAAGCCCCGGTCATGACCACAAAGGTCAAAAGGGCTCTTAGGGCGGGAGAAATGGTCTCATAAATGGGCCTTACCCCTTGTTGGTTCATGGCTGGCGTTTGATCTCTACCTCGCCTCCAAGACCTATGCGGAGCAGCTCCACCGGACCTTTGGTGATCTTAATTTTGATGGGGATCCTCTGGGCCACCTTGGTAAACTCACCGGCAGAGATATCCCGAGGGACCAGGGCAAACTTAGCCGCCGAAGTGGGCAAGATCTCGCTGACCACCCCTTGAAAGACTTCTCTGGGAAAGGCGTCAATGGTTATTCTGGCCGGTGCCCCGATCTTGATCCCCTGGAGCTTGTTCTCTTCAAGAAGCACCAAGATGTAGACATCTCTGGGATTAACCAAGGCATACACCGGAGCCCCAGGGCGAAGCACATCTCCGGCACTGGCGTACTTTTTGGCCACCCGGCCAGAGATAGGGCTTTTAAGGCGACAGTAGGCTACCAGGCGCTGGGCCTCAAGAAGCTGGGCCCTGAGGGAGGCCAGCCTCTCATCAAGGGCCGCCAGGGCCTTCCTCCCCTCCTCTACTCGGGCCTTCTCCGCCTGGGTCAGACGGATTTTATCTTCGGCCGCCCTGATCTGGGCCAGAAGGGCCCTTTCGCGGGCCAATAGGGCCTTTCTTTCTGCCTCCTGCTGGGCCAGGCGAGTTTGGATGTCTTCAAGCCGCCGCTTTGAGACCACCCTGGCCTGATAAAGGGAGACAAAACGGTCTCTGTCTCGGGTAAGTTGCTTTACCACCGCTGAAAGGCCCTCTATCCGAGACCTTATAGCCGAGAGCCTCTCTTTTAAAGACATAAGACCGGCCCTGGCCATGGCCTCCTTGAGGGAAACCTCTTTTGTTAAGCGGTTAAGGGCAATAACCTTCTGGCTTCGCTCCTTCTCAAGGGCCTTGAGCTCCCGGCTAAGTCTCTCCACTCTGAGTTGATAGTCTTTGGGGTCGATTTCTGCCAGGATCTCTCCCTTTTTTACCGGATCTCCCTCTTCTTTGCTCAGATAAAGAAGACGTCCTGAGACCCGGTTAAACCCCAGGTTAATGATATTGTTGGTCTCCACGAAGACGGCGTTGGTCACCGCGTAATTCATTCGGTGGCGGATAAAGACAAAGGCCCAAACAAGCACCCCAATCAGGGCCGCAAAGAGGAAAAAAAGGGCCAGCCTTTGGCCATTTTGCCGGTTGAGGACCATGATTTTGCTCCACCTCGCAAAGAGACTAGGCCGCCTTAGAACTAGCGCAAAAGAGGGCTTTCTGTAAACCGCAAAAAATTCTTTACCCTACTCCATTTTCCACAAATTCAGCCCTCAGAAGTCCCCTTACCGAGTTGCCAAGAAAGATTCTCTGGGCCCGGCGAAGATCATCGGGGTAAAGGACCCTCTCCTTACAGATTCCTTTTCTTAAAAGCTCCTCTCTTAGGGTTCCCGGAAGGAGTCCCGAGGTAAGAGCCGGAGTAACCATCCCGTCCTCAAGCTCCAAAAAGAGGTTGAAAATAGTGCCCTCGGTGAGCTCCCCTCGCTCGTTGAGAAAGACCACCTCGTCAAGCCCCAGCTTCTGAAGCCTCTTCTGCCAGAGGTTAAAAAGAGGCCGGTAAGTGGTTTTATGGTAGAAAAAGGGGTCTAGGGAGTTAACCCTTTCTGGGGCCAGGGTAAAACGTAGGGGAACCGGGGGAGAATGACTAAGGGGAGAGGCCTCGAGCTGGTGACGGCCGTCTTCCTCAAGGAGGAGCCTCACCTTGAATCTTCCACGTCCAAGGGAGGTGGCCAGGGACGAGAGATCCTTGCGAATAGAGCCTTCATCAAGGGAGAACTGAAAATAGGCCGCCGAGGTCCTAAGGCGCCTTAGGTGGTTTTCGAGAAGGTAAAAACTTCCGTCTTCAAGAAGGATGGTCTCTATGAGGGCAAACTCTGGCAACCTCTCACAGAGGAAACGCCCCTTTAAGAGACACTCTTCGTATTCGGTCGGAGGATCAGAATCATAGACGATGCCGCTGCCAATTCCCATCTCCCCCCTACCCTCCCGAAGGATTACCGTTCTGATGGCCACGTTAAAGCAGGCCTCTCCTTGGGGGGAGAAGTAACCTATGGCCCCGGTATAGATTCCTCGGGGCTCTTTCTCGAGTTCGGCAATAATTTCCATGGTTCGGATCTTGGGAGCTCCGGTAACCGAACCGCAGGGAAAAAGGGCCTTAAGGACAATCTCGGGGTCAGGCCGGCCTTCGGGCTTTCCCCAGACAGTGGAGGTCATTTGATGAACGGTTCGGTAACGTTCCACCTCAAAGAGACGGGGGACATAGACACTTCCAGGCTCACAGATACGGGCGAGATCGTTTCTTATAAGATCAACGATCATCACATTTTCGGCCCGATTTTTAGGGTCAGAGGCCAGAGACTTTCTGAGAAGCTCATCCTCGGCCAAAGTCCTACCCCGAGGGGCCGTGCCTTTCATGGGCCGGGACCAGATCTCTCCAGGGACCATCCGGAAGAAAAGTTCCGGAGAGAGAGAAAGACAGTAGCCCTGTCCGTCATTAATGAGGGCGGCGTAGGCTACAGGCTGCTGGCGTCGCAGGCGGTTATAAAGGGCGAAGGGAGAGCCCCGATAGGAAAACTTAAGCTTAAAGGTGAAGTTTACCTGATAAGTGTCGCCTTGAGCGATATAATTTTTGATCTTCCTTATGCAGGAAAGGTACTCCTGCTTGCTTAGGTTGGCCTGAAGATGGTCTATTTCTACCGTTTCTTCTTTCGACCAGGGGACTTCGCCGGGGGAGATGGCTTCGGGGGCTTTAAAGACTCCCAGCCATCCTAAGTGCTCTTCTTTAGGGAGCAAGGAGTAAAGTTTCGGCTCAAGGAGATATCCCAGTTCGTATTTCAGATATCCGGCGACAAAGAGGCCTTCATTTAGGGCCTCTTTGAGGCGTCTTAGATCCTTGAGGTCTCGGAGCCAGATCTCATCTATGGGATTCGTAAAAAGGAGACTCTGGGTATTTTCGCTATCTTTTCTTGCGGTGTCGAGAAAGACAAACTTCTTCACGGAAGAGCCTAATATCATGAAGAACCCCCCGGGGAAAGGCGTCTGTGGAGTTTACCCCATTGAGGACAGCGTTTGGATGGCCAAAAACTTCTAGGCAGCAATTGCTGGCTGAGATATGATTCAAATTGAAGCAAATTAAACCAGCCAGAGGGGGTAGGATTATGGACATCGCCAAAATCAAAGTCTCAGAGGTTATGAGTCGTGGGGTGGTAACCGTAGGGCTTGAGGCCCGTCTGGAGGAGATACTTAATCAACTTTTGGAGAACAAGGTCCACGCAGTAATTGTTACCGCCAAGGATGGGGAATTTATGGGGGTTGTTAGCCATTCGGACATAATCGAGACCCTGGCCCGTCGGGGCCAGAAGATCTTCGAACTTACCGCCGAGGATATCATGTGCCCCAAACCCTATTATGTGAAAGGAGATGCTTCTCTCAAAGAGGCAGCAGTAAAGATGATTAATAATGGTGTCCATCGTCTTATTGTCTTCTCCTCTCATATGGGACGCCTTCTCCCGGTGGGGATTCTCTCGGCCATCGATATTGTCAGGGTAGTCAGCCAGTAACTTGGTAGAAATTATTCGTCTTCTTTCAGAAAGAGGGCCGGTAACCTTTGCCCAATTTATGCAGTGGGCTCTCTACCACCCTGAGGAGGGCTACTATAGCCGGCCCGGCCGGATTGGAAAGACGGGAGATTATTACACCAGCCCCCATGTCCATCCTGCCTTTGGGGCAGCCCTGGCCCTTGAAACCGAAACCCTCTGGAAGGCCCTGGGGTGTCCAGAAAATTTCACGGTGATGGAGCTGGGGGCTGGTGAGGGATATCTGGCCCGGGACTTTCTCTCTAGCCTTATCCCGGAGCTGGCCCAAACCATTACCTACGTTATTGTCGAACCTCGCCGGAAGATGATCCCTACCCAGAAGGCCCGTCTTGATGGCCCATGGCAGGTGCAATGGCTTTTGAGGCCGGAGGAGGCTGGAGAGATAACCGGTGTTATTCTCAGCAATGAAGTCTTCGATGCCCTTCCTGTCCACTTGGTGGAGAAAAGAGGCTCCGAGCTAAAGGAAGTCTATGTTTCGGCTGAGTCAGGGCGCATCTTTGAAGTCTTGGGCCCTCTTTCCTCTGAGGAGTTCTTTTCGGAGGTGGCTCAATTCTTTCCTCGTTGGCCCGAGGGATACCGTACTGAGCTTCATCCCGCCTCAAGGCAGCTTTTGACTACCCTAGCGAAAGTCCTGAAAAGGGGCCTGATTATTACCATCGACTACGGCTACCCAGAGGCCATCTACTACGCACCGTACCGGGCACGGGGAACCCTTATGAGCTACTGGAGACATCGGTTGGTGGAGGATCCTTACCAGCGGGTAGGTGAACAGGATATCACGGCCCATGTGAATTTCAGTGCCCTTAAACGCTGGGGAGAACCCCTAGGGCTTGAGCCCCTGGGATTTATTCCTCAAGGAACTTATCTGGTCTCTGTGGGGCTGGAGAAGATTCTCTCTCGCCTTCCCCCTCAGGGCCCAAAGGAGATGAACCAACTAAAACTTCTTATCTTTCCTCAAGGTCTTGGGGAAAGCCACTCTGTTTTTTTGCAGAAAAAGGGTGATTTTGCCTATCACTCTCCGGGGCTGGCTATAAGAAATCGTCTTCATCTTCTCTGAGCTCACCTTCAGGGGCAGGGGTCGTTGATTAGAGGCCAGGATTCTACAGGAAGGCCCTGGGCTACAGCCTTAGCCAAGGCTCGAACCTCGGTCAAGGCCCGGGGGTGCTCTTTGATAGCCCCGCGGGCTTCGATTCCTCGATAAAAAAGTCCACCGACATAAGTGGCATCGATGGCGTCAAAAAAATACCTGATAGTCCGTTGGGGGCCTTCAAAAAGCCTCTTTCCCTTGGTGGCTCCCAGGGAAAGAAAAATTCCGGTTCGGCCTTTGCTCCCTAAGAGGCGGCCTAAACGATACTTTCCTACCCAGCAGGCCTGACTCCTTTCCACCAGGGCCTGGGTGAAAGAGGTGATATTGTAAAAAAATATGGGCGAGGCCACTACTATGGTGTCTGCTTCGGCCAGTTGGGTGTAGATCTCGGTCATGTCATCTTCAAGGATGCACTCTCCAGTCTCGTCACAGCCCCCGCATTCAAGGCAGGGGGTGATTTTCCTTTGGGCCAGGGGCACAAATTCAGCCTGGCCTCCGGCCTCCTTAAAGGCCTCAAACCAGGCCCAAGAGAGCAAATGGGTGTTGCCGTTTATCCGGGGGCTTCCCATAAAGACAATAGCCTTCATCGCCTCTCCTTGAGGATTGAGATCTGAAAATTAGAAGGAATCTTAAATGATAAATCTTGGCAGTCAAGGAGTGATCTTTCTAGGTGAAGGTTTTCGACTTTAAGGGAAAGGGAAAGAGGCCAGTAATCAAGGTTTAGTCCAGAGGGGTGATAATATATACTAAGGATAATCTGTTTTTGGCTGTTGAGAACTTTAAGCCAGGAAAGTCTTCCTTCACGATCCATCTTTAGACGAATAGAATGTGGTGGAGAGGATAAGACTGCATAAAGCCAATTGTTCTTTTGTTTAAGGTCTTTTAAGGTTCCCCAGCGGGAATCAAAGAGCCCCTGGATCAGCCCCTGGGGGTGGCGAAGGAGGCCCTGGGGTAAGGTTTTATCAAGGCTTCCTATCAAGGCCCGTCCCTCAAGGGGAAGGGCTATTTGTATATTCTCCCGGGCCAGATAGGCTATAATGACCGGCGGGCCTAACACCGAGGGCACTTCCAGACGAAGACACCCCTCCTGGGAGTTGAGAACGGCCGAACCATAAAATTTGCGAGAGAGGACCTGGGCCTGGAAGTCAAAGATGGCCAAGGCCCCCGGGGGAGTCAGCCTCTGGAGTCTTTCCCGCTCCAAACGGGGTACCTCCTTAAGGGGAGAGAGGGCGCAGGAGGTCAAAAGGACAAAAAGACTAAGGAAGAAAGTCTTGGGCCTCTTCCAGAAGTACACGGGTCTTTTTAATTTTTTTCTTTATCCGACGCCGATCTTTATCCTTTTTGAAAAGGGAGGAGGCCTTTTGATAGAAGCGGAGGGCCTTATTGTATTCTCCCAATTTGAGGTAAACATCGGCCATGTGTTCGTTGATTATAGGATCATCGGGCACCAGGGAGATGGCCTTTTTTAACTGGTCAAGGGCCTTTTTGTAATCTCCCTTTTTGTAGTAAACCCAGCCCAGGCTGTCGATAATATAGCCATCGTTAGGACGAGCCTTTAAGGCCTTTTGGATCATCTTCTCGGCCTGATCAAGGTTTATCCCCATCTCGGCCCAGGTATAACCAACAAAATTAAGGGCCGCCGGATTATCGGGTTCCTTTTGGAGGATCTTCTGGGCCGCCGAAAGAGCCGCCTCTCTTTTGCCAGCCTTCTCTAAAACGTAGGCCAACTCCAGTAAAAGTTCTGTATCTTCCGGACGAAGCTTTAAGGCCTCCCGAAGGGTTTCCTCGGCCAGATCAAGGTGTCCGTCCTGTTCATAGATGGAGGCCAAAGTGCGGCGAAACTGGATTCGGTCGGGAAAGGTCTTTATGGCCTCTTTAAGAAGGGAAATAGCTTCCTGATTGTGGCCAAGACGGACAAGACAGAGAGCCCGGCGATTTATGGCCTCAGGAAAGAAGTTGGAATCCCGGGAGACCAAGGCGTATTCGGAAAGGGCCTTCTTTAGCTCTCCTTTGGTTTCATAGGCTAGGGCCAGATAAAAGTGGATCCGGTTGTCTTCAGGGGCCCTTTGGACCAACTCCTTAAGTTCGGCTATGGCCTCATCAGTCCGATTGAGTTCCAGCAGGATCAGAGCTCCCCTGAGTCTAAGGGCCCTTTGATCATTGAGCTTCGAGGAAAGGCGTTTTATAGCTGCCAGGGCCTCTTCTCGCTTTCCCTGGCGGATGAGAAGTTCCACCAACCTTTCTCGGGCCTCCTGGCTCTGGGGATTCTTATCCAGGCACTCTTTATAAGTGGCCAGAGCCTTATCGGGTTGACCGAGCTTTTCATACAGGCCGGCCAGCTCCAACCAGACCCCCTCAAAGTGGGGATTAAGTTCTATGGTGCGGCGGTATTCTTTAATGGCCTCTTCATAGGAGCCCATTTGGCGATAGATACGGGCCAGATAATAATGGCCCATGAAGGAATCTCTTTTGACCTTAAGAAAATCTTTCAGGGCCTTTATAGCCCCTTTATAGTCCCGATTCTGGGCATAGATGCTAGAGATGAGCATAAGGGCTTCGGTCTGACCAGGATCTATCTCCAGGGCTCGCGAAAGGGTCTCAGTGGCCCGCTGATACCGCCCTTGAGAGGCATAGATGCGTCCCAGAAGGATAAGAATAGAGACATCCCTGGGCCGCTTTTTTGAGGCCTTCTCGGCATATCGAAGGGCCTCGTCAAAGCGGCCCTCTGAGGCATAAAGCCGGGCCAGCTCCACCATGGGTAAAACAGCCTTTGGATCTAAACGAACAACCCGTTCAAAACAAAGGGTGGCCTCATCAAAACGGCCGTTAAAGGCCTCATACTCCCCCCGAAGAAACTGGTAATAGGCCTCAGCCCGCGGACTTAAGTCTGGATAGGCCCCGGCTGGGGAAATCAGAAAAAGAAGAAGACCAAATACCAGGCTAAGATGCTTCCAGGGCCAGAGGATAGTTCTCAATGTCGGGTAGTCTCTCCTGTAGAAATTTTTTGAGTTTTTTAAGAAGTCGCTCTTCAATCTGCCTCACCCGTTCTCGTGAGATGCCAAAACGAGAGCCTATCTGTTGCAGAGTAAGGGGTTCTTCGGCCAACAATCTTTCTTCAAAAATTACTTTTTCTTTGTCCTTTAACCCCCGGCCAAATTCGGCCAGCACCTGACGAAGCCTTTCGCCTACTTCATCCCGGGCCACCTGATCTTCTACCGGGGGATCATTGCTGGGGAGAAAATCCTGATATTTCTCGTCAGAGTCCTCTCTGACCGGAGCATCCAGGGAGACCTCCCAGGCTCCCATGCGCTGCTCCATCTCAATGACATCCTTTTCTTTGACTTTGAGCCTTTGAGAGATGAGCTTTGAAGAGGGTTCAAAGCCAAGGGCATCTAGGCGATCCTTCTCCTTTTTGAGATTATAAAAAAGTTTTCGTTGGGCCTGGGTGGTGCCAATCTTTACCAGGCGCCAATTATCCATGATAAACTTGAGTATATAGGCCTTGATCCAGAATGAGGCGTAATAAGAAAATTTGACCCCTCGGTAGGGATCAAACTTCTTGACCGCCTGCATCAGGCCAATATTACCCTCCTGGATAAGGTCTAGGAAGTTTTGCATCCAGAACTTTTGGAAATCAAGGGCAATCTTGACCACCAAGCGGAGATTAGAGGTTACCAGCTTGTAGGCCAGGCGAGGGTCCCTGGTCTCGTAATATTCTTTAGTCAGCCTCTCTTCCTCCTCCCGAGAAAGAAGGGGGTAGCGACTTATTTCCGCCAGGTACCGCTGCAGAGGATCAGCGACTGCCGGCGCCAGTTCCTCATCTTGGCCGGCAGGCACAGGAATCTTGTTCTCCAGTGGAAGAGGGAGAAACTTGGATTCGTCTTGGGACTCTGACTTTTTTCTTCCTCGGCGGCTTTTTTTGCCTGGGGATACCTTGGCCGACTTCACTTTGGCAGCTTTGACCATGAAACTCCCTTATCTTTGGTTTTGTGGTCGGATGGGTGAGCTGAACATAGTGAATAAAGACGATCGAGTTACCAAAATATCAGGTTTTTCCAGGTGAGACAATCAATTCCTCGCCAAGAAGCCTTGAAGATAGTCGATGACCTTTTTTACAGGGATCTCCCCGGAGCCAATGACCTCCCCTTCAACGGTTACCACGGGGGGCTCTACCATCCGGGCCAAGACAGCCATGGCCGCCTCGTATCGGTTGGCCCTTTCGTCACGATTAACGTCAATATAGATAACCTCGGCCTGATTGCCAAACCGACGCTCAACTTCTTCTTTGAGAATCTCGAACTGATCTCTCACTTCCTTACCCAGACTGCACCGGGCTGCCGGTCCGGGCATACAGGCCTCACCGGTGCACTCACTCACCAGACAGGGGCGGTCAAAGACCAAAACTTTCACTTTGTCCGTCTGTTTCTCCATGTGTTGATCTGAAAAAAACTGTTATCAGGCGGCCCTTTTCCCCTTGAGGCCATGTTTTTTAAGATAAATCTGGATGGCCGAGATGGCCGCCGGAGTGATTCCCGAGATTCTTGAGGCCTGCCCCAGACTGGTTGGGCGTACTCGGGAGAGCTTCTCCCGTACTTCTGTGGACAAGCCGGGTATCTCCCAGTAATTAAGATTTTCTGGAAGACGCATAGCTTCCCAGCGGCGGAAACGTTCGATTTCTTCCCGCTGACGGGCCACATAACCGGCGTATTTGGTCTCTGTCTCTACGGTTTCGGCCACTGGAGGGGGAAGCTGGGCTAAAAATGGATAAATTTTGGCCAGGGCTGAGAGGCTTACCTCCGGCCGACGTAAAAGATCAAAGAGACTTATTGATTCTTTAAGGGGAGAGCTCCCAAGGGAGGCCAGAAGACCATTGACCCTGTCAGGACTGGCCTTCTCGGTTTTAAGTCGGGAGAGGGTCTCCTCTATGAGAGCCTTTTTGGACTCATAGCGGCGATAGTCTTCCTCGGATACCAGCCCAAGACGCCAGCCAAGCTCAGTGAGCCGGAGATCAGCATTGTCTTCACGAAGCAGGAGTCGATATTCGGCCCGGGAGGTAAACATCCGGTAAGGCTCTTGGGTGCCTTTGGTCACCAAATCATCAATAAGGACGCCGATATATCCCTGAGAGCGGTCAATGATTACCGGCTCTTCATCTTTTACATAACGGGCGGCATTTATTCCGGCTACCAGTCCCTGGGCACCAGCCTCTTCATAGCCTGAGGTGCCATTTATCTGACCAGCCAGAAATAGCCCGGCCACGGTTCGGGTTTCCAGAGAGGCCTTGAGCTGGATGGGATCGACATAATCATATTCGATGGCGTATCCTGGTCTTAGAATCCGAGCCTCCTCTAACCCCTCAATGCTTCGAACCATGGCCAGTTGGACATCCACCGGCAGACTGGTGGAGATCCCGTTGGGATAGATTTCTATAGAGTCTATCCCTTCTGGCTCTAAAAAGACCTGGTGCCGCTGCTTTTCCGGAAAGCGAAAGACCTTATCCTCAATGGAGGGACAGTATCTGGCCCCTACCCCCTTAATGACTCCCGTAAAGAGAGGGGAGCGGTCAGTGGCTGCCTGGATGATTTCGTGGGTTCGGGCGTTGGTGTAGGTTACATAGCAGGGAAGTTGAGGAAGTAGGGGACGTTTCCCCTGATTAGCGAAGGAAAACAGCGGTGGAGGATCGTCTCCGTACTGAATCTCTAGCCGGGAAAAATCTATGCTTCGGGCATCAAGGCGAGGAGTAGTGCCTGTCTTTAAGCGGCCCATCTCTAGCCCCAAAGACTTAAGGCACTCAGAAAGCTTATTTGAAGGCGGATCACCCATGCGACCGGCCGGAAAGTTATTAAGGCCGATATGAATAAGGCCCCGGAGAAAGGTCCCGGTGGTAACGACCACGGCCCGAGCCTGAAAGATCTCTCCCACCGAGCTCTCCACTCCTGCCACCCGGCCCTCTTTTACTAAAATTTTGGCCACCTTGGCCTGCTTAATCTCCAGTCTGGGCTGATCTTCAAGGACCCGCCTCATCCGAAGACGATATCGGAGCCGATCCGCCTGGGCTCTGGTGGCTCGGACGGCCGGCCCTTTGCTGGTGTTAAGTCTTCGGAACTGAATCCCCGTCTCGTCGATATTTTTGGCCATGGCCCCACCGAGAGCATCTATTTCCTTGACTAGATGCCCTTTGGCCAGGCCACCAATGGCCGGGTTGCAGCTCATAGCTCCGATGTTATCCAGGTTGATAGTCAGGACCAGGGTTTCACAGCCCATCTTGGCCGCAGCCAAAGCGGCCTCACAACCGGCGTGACCAGCACCAATAACAATGACATCAAAGGCTTTGGGATAAACAGACATCTTCAGTTCTTTTCTAATTTAAGGTTATTAATCACCTTCTTAACGCCCCTGGTCTGGCGGGCAATTTCCAGAATCCGCCGCATTTGATCTCTGTTATTGACTATCCCTGTCAGGGTAACCACACCATTTAAGACATCAACATCAATAGAAAGAGACCTTATTCCCGGCTCGACCAGAAGCTTGGCCTTAATCTTGGCCCCTAGAGTCTTGTCATCAATAAGGCGACCCAAGGATCGCTTGCCCACCTGAAGGTTATTGCGAACCCGAACCACCCCCGGAATCTTACGGGCAATCTCTACCGCCCTTTGGGCCTCATCTCTGCTGGAGACTATTCCTGTCAGGGTAACTGTCCCATCTAAGGTGTCGACGTCTATTTTTCGGGCCTTAGTCTGAGGATCTTTGGCCAGGGCCGCCTTTACCCGAGCAGTAATGGTAGCGTCGTCCACTTGACGCCCGAGGGTTCGCTCGTCTGTGGCTACCTTATAGGCCCCAGTGGCTCCGGCCCCTACAATTACTGGACCACAGGAAGAAAGCAATCCCCCCACAGCAAAGAGCACAAGGAAGACGAAAAGAGGCTTTATCCAGATAGAGAGATAAATGGGTTTGGCCGATATCATAAACAAATACCCCTGAAAGAAGTAACGTGATTATGGTAACTCAACCTGATCCGTTGTAAACTCTGGTCAGGTTACAAAAGGAGAACGCCATGAAGATAGAAAAGATCTTCCCTTCTTTCGGAGTTGAGAGCTCCTCTCGACCTCAAGAAAAAACCAAGACAGGGGGCTTCAAAGAGATACTGGATCAGGCCCTGACCTCGCCTCCAGAGACAAATCCTTCGACACCGGTTTCCTTCCCGCCGGTTATCTCCCTTGAGCCAGAGGAGCTGGAAGGCATAAGACAGGCTGAAGAAATTCTCTCTATTATGGATAATATCGCTCGGCTCGCAAGCCAGGGGCCCCTTTCCGGGAGCTCTTCGGCTCAGAGCCTTGAAGAGCGAGGGCTTGAGCTCTCCCGTCTGGCAGAGACTTTAAAGCCAGGCCCGGCCAAAAGCCTCATGGAGGAGGTCGCCACTCTGGCCACCGTGGAGGCCCTTAAGATTCGCCGAGGGGACTATTCCTAACCTGGAATGGTTTTGATCCAGACTTTTCGGTTTCGGGGGCCATCAAATTCGCAAAAGAACACCCGCTGCCATGTCCCCAGCCGGAGTCTCCCGCCCTCTACTATAAGGCAGACCGAAGGGCCGGTAAGGCTTGACTTGACATGGGCGGGGGAATTGCCCTCAAGGTGCCGATAGGGAAACCTCCAGGGAACAATCTCGTTAAGAACAGCCATCACATCCTCGGCCACAGCCGGATCAGCCCCTTCGTTGACCACTATCCCGCCGGTGGTATGAGGGCAGTAGACTATACAGAGGCCCTCGTCTATGTCTATTTCTCGATTTACAGCCTCGGTGATATCAATAAACTCTGTCTTCTGGTTTGACTTAACGGAGATAGTTTTAATCATCCCTCGGCCTCCTTGGCAGGATTTCTCTCCCAGAGGAATATCACCGCTGGTTTCAGGTCTTCAAGTTGTTTCAGGAGGCGTCCTGGATAAGGCAGAAGATGTTCATAACCCCCAATGTGGACCAGGGGGGTTCGGTGACGCAGGCGCCGTCTGATCCGGGATGCGAGGATGGAATCTCGCCTTAAGTCTTCGGGCTTCCAGCGCCAGTTAAAATGGAGAAAGAAACGTTCTGGATTTTGAATTGCTCTGGGGGCCAGAGAGAGATGTTTTTGGGGCTCCTCCCACAGGGCCTGCCCGAGACGCTTAAGAAAAGAGATATCCCCCGTTTCAAGAAGATGATCAAGCTGACGTAGATACTTTTGCGCTGGGGCTGAGAGATCTGTCAGATAAAGGGGAAGACGATGTTTACGGGCGTATCTTTGAGCGGCCTTAAATTCAAAGGGAAGGTCTATTAGACGCTGAAGCCCCTCAAGGGCCGCCTTGTCTAGGGCAAAGGCCAGCTCTTGGAGGCGCTTGAGCCACCGGTGGCGTTGTCTTTGTCTAAAACGGTAAGAAAAACGGCTCATTTCCAGGGAAATGGCCGCTGGGCACAGATGCTCGAGAACCTGGAAGAGCATTTCCTCCCCCCTGGGGAGGCGGTGGATAGTGCCAACAAGAATCAAGCCGGTGGTCTTAGGCCACCGGATAGGCCCCTTCAGGGCGTTGTTCAAGGATTTTAATCTCCGTGGCCCCTTCATCCAGAGTGATTATCTTACTTCGTCTTATTTCACGCTCCGGAAGCCTGATCACCCGACCGGCCCGGTGAATGGTGGTGGGGGAAAGGGTTGTCTTGTAGGTGAGTTTTACCCCAAAGACCTTGCGGCCAAAACGGGTAATAAACCAGCCCGGTCCCTCAAGTTGGAGATCATGGGCATCTCCGGGTAAGTAGATTCTCTTTACCCTCCGTCGGGGGTACCGGCGCCCGCCTTTGTACTCGTGAGGGCTCACATACTCTAGCCAGATTACCCGCCCTTGGCGATAGCGGGACTCAGAGGGGATATAGACATCACCTCGCTTTTCCTCTTCGATGGTTCGGGAGACATAGGCCTCGATGTCTTCTTCCTGGACGAGATGGTCTTCGTTAAAGTCTTCAAAAAGGATCTCAAAACCAGCTACGGCGGCAATAACATTGGCCAGCCTCACCGTTCGGGCATGGTCTTTGAGGACGGCCTCTCTGAAAGGCTTGAGATCATCACCCAGCCTGGCTTCCATCTCCTTCAGATAGGTAAGGGTAACCAGGAAGTCAGCGTAGGCCTTTAGCTTTTCCAGCTCCTCAGCCGAATCCACATAGAGCATGGCCTTTCTTAAGGAACAAAACTCCCTTCGAAATTCGAGGGCCTCGGCCAAGCGGATTATCTCTATCGGGTTGGCCGTTTCGATTTCTTTGATCAGTGCATCATCAAGGTCCTCAAGCTCAGTCTCAAGGTTTACGGCCTGGCCAAAAGGCCTGTACTCCCTCTCCCAGCCATAAAAACGGGCCAGGAAATTGGCCTCTCTGGTGGTGGCAGCATTTTCCTCCAGGGCAACCTGACGAAGTTCCTCCAGACGAGGGCCAAACTTTTTGGCCCAAAAGGGGCTGTGGGTCAGGGTGCAGAGATAATCAGAACGTTTTTTGAGCTCGGTAAGTTTGTCCTCTGATTCGATCTCCAGCATTTCATCGCGGATAATACAGTTAATTCGCCTGATGTCAGCCGGGCCATTTACGGGGCCATATATCCATCGGGCCATAACTGACCTCCCCTTTTCGGTTTTACCTAGATTTGGCGGTTTTCAAGGAGAAGGTAGCCATGATGCCCAAGGGGTCAAGACGGCCGACTTTAGCTTTTTTAAAAAGAAACCGATCAAAAGAATAACATCATACTTACTTAAAGAGGCCCTAAGTGAAACTCAGCCCAAACATGACCCAGACTCAGCAGAGCGGTAGCCAAATAAAAACTAAGATACAGGAGCTGGCTCCCTATCAGAATCTGCGCAACCGTATCCTTCAGGTGGAAGATCTTCCTACCGTTCCGGCCACTATTCTTCGCCTTATTGAGAGCCTGGGCAACGTTGAAGTTACAGTAGAGGAGCTTGAGGATATCATTCGTTATGATCAATCCCTGACCAGCAAAGTCCTTTCCGTGGCCAATTCCGCCTTTTATGGCCATCGTGTCCCCATTACTACTGTTAAGCGGGCCATAATTGCTCTTGGCCTCGATGAGGTTCGCAACATTGCTCTTTCCATCATGATGATCAGCATTTTTAAAACCCCGGAGGAATTTGAGGACTTCAGCCTTAATGATTTCTGGCTCCACTCCATTGCCGTTGGCCTCGGAGCCAGGATCATCGCCGGAGCCCTTGGTCGCCCTGACGATGAGGTCTTCTTTGTCTGTGGCCTTCTCCATGATTTGGGCCGGGCGGTACTGGCTACTCAGTTTCCAGATGAGTTTCGGGCCATTCTCAAAGTCCAGCGAGAAACCGGCTGCCACCTACTTGAGGCCGAGGCCTCCCTGGATGTCCCCCATACCTGGGTGGGCCGCTGGCTGGCCAGGTATTGGAAACTCCCCGGTTTTGTCATTGAGGCCATTCGCTATCATCATCATCCCTTTACCAGAAAGGGGTTCAAAGAGGTTGCCGCCATCTGTCAGGTGGCCGATCACCTAGCCCATCGATATCAGATAGGCCGGATCCCCGGGGGTCAGGAGGCGGCCATTGGCCCGGTGCTAAAGCGTCTGGGGCTCTCTGAAGAGACCTTCTCGGAGCTTGCCGATCAATTTGAAGCCCTGGGTCCGGTAATTGTTGAATCCTGGTTAAGCAACGCCATTGTCAGCTAACTCTCCCTGGCCACCCAGGCCAAATGGCTGTATAAACCTGCCATAATGTTCACCTCAACTATCCTTTATCTCTTGGTAGCCATGGTTCTTTTTGCCAGTTGGCCGGCTGGCCCTCCGATTATTCCCCTGCCTCTGGCCGCCGGCCTTTATCTGGCCAAGCTCTTCCTTTTCTTTTTTGTCTGCCGCCATCTTCTGCGAAGGGTTCGCAGTATAGCCGGAGCCCTGATCTATCAGGAGAGGCTTTCCATCCTGGCCCTGCTATTTTATGGATTAGACGTCTACCTCCTAGACCTTAAAACCCAAATACTCTCCCTGGCTACCAATCTTTGGCCTACCCTTCTTGATCTGGGAGGAATCGTTTTTTTTCTACTTTATTTGTTTATTGTCTGGCATGAGGTGGCCGCCTGCCAGGGCCGCCTAGGTGAACGCCCTGCCCCTAAGGGCTATGTGGCTGGACAGTTTCGTCTCCTTTTGCCGGCCCTTATCCCTTGGATTCTGGTGAGTCTTTTGGCTGACGTTCTTCCTACCCTGCCCCTGCCGCTACTAAAGACCTTAAGCCAGAGTCCTCTTTACGAGCTGGGATTCTTCATTGTCTTTCTCCTTATTATGGCCCTCTTCATCCCCCCTCTTATCCGCCATCTCTGGGGGTGCCGGCCTTTACCGGCCAGCCCTTTAAGGGATATGCTTGAAAATTTTCTCCGGCGTCAGGGGCTCTCCTTTAGGGATATTCTCGTATGGCCCATTTTTTCCGGCCGGCTCTACACGGCCGGGGTTATGGGACTTATCGGTCCCTTGAGATATGTCCTCATTACTCCCGGACTGTTAAGTATCCTTGATGATGAAGAACTTCTGGCCGTAATGGCCCATGAGGTTGGACACATAAAGCGCTACCATCTCTTTTATTATCTGTTTTTTCTTCTCATTTATGGCCTTTTGGGCTAT
The DNA here is from genome assembly GCF_011207455.1 of Thermosulfuriphilus ammonigenes. Classification (GTDB taxonomy): domain Bacteria; phylum Desulfobacterota; class Thermodesulfobacteria; order Thermodesulfobacteriales; family ST65; genus Thermosulfuriphilus; species Thermosulfuriphilus ammonigenes. Next base: position 184,080 of record NZ_CP048877.1, on the reverse strand, counting down.
TTCCTCCTTGAACCCGCCTTCTATGCCCTTACCTATTGGAGGCCGGTCCTGGACTACCTTGTCTCCCACCCCCAGCGGGGAGAAGACCTCTTATTTTTGGGATTTTCTCTGCCGGTGCTTATTCTTCTGGTGATTTATTTCCGATATATAGTGGGTTTTTTTATGCGAAACTTTGAAAGAGAGGCCGATCTTTATGCCCTCTTGACCTTGGGAAGGCCGGATGGGCTTATTCGAGCCCTGGAGAAGATCGGCTATCTGGCCGGCGGAATAAGGGATTTGCCAAGCTGGCACCATTTCAGTATTCGAGAAAGAGTGGAGTTCCTTGAGGCCTGCCGTCATCACCCCGACCTTGTTCAAAAACATCATAAAAAGGTCAGGAGATCCTTAGGGATATATCTCCTTGCGGTGATGATGATCATTATCTCTTTAAGGAGTCTGCCTCTTGAGAAGATCGAAAGCGGCGGCAGGGCCAGGCTCCTTCTGGCGATGGTGGAGGAGAAGCTAAACTCTGACCCCCAGAGAAGACCTCTCTGGTACAAGATTATGGCCAGTCTCTATCTGGAAATTGGAGAAGAGCTAAAGGCCCTGGAGACTTTAGAAGAGGCCCTATCTCTGGCCCCAGAAGATCCGGAGATCCTCAACAATCTGGCCTGGCTTTATCTGACTATAAAAGACCCTCAGCGACGAAATCCCACCCGGGCCTTACGATTGGCCCTTAAAGCCGCCAGAATTTCCCCGGAGGCCTATGTCCTGGACACCCTCGCCTTGGCCTATTTTGAAAACGGAGACCTGGAAAAAGCTATAGCCACCCAGAAAAAGGCCCTCTCCCTGGCCAAGAAGAATAAAGAGCACTACCGGGCCCAGCTTAAGCGCTTTCTTAAGGCCAAAGAAAAAAAGAAGGGGTCCACGCCTTTGTGAAGAAACCGGAACCTTCGTCTACCCTTTGAGGCGATCTCCATATTTAGAGAGGATCCCCTCAACGGCCAGCTTGGCTGAATTAAAGGCCGCCATAATGGTTCCCTTATCAGCCACCAAATCGCCTACCAGAAAGAGCCCCGGGATGTTGCTTTCACCGTCTGGGGCCACTCGGGGACGTTTGCCATCTAGCTCCACTCCGGCCGCCTGAAGAAAGGCCTCAGGGGTTGAACCTCCCAGGCAATAGTAGACAGCGTCAAACACCTTAGACTGACCGTCTTTAAAATTTACTTTGACCTTATCCCCTTCGGCCTCCAGACTCTCGATATCGGTGGCCATCATCAACTTAACCCGGCCTTCCTTGCACTTGCCCTCTAGGGCGCAAAGGTTTTCCTGATTTATCCGGAAAAACTCCGGTCGGCGATAAGAGAGATAGACCTCATTCTTTTCGCACAGAAAGCAGGCCGTCTCGGCCGCGGTATCCCCACCACCTACCACTAGGATCTTTTTGCCCTCGGGGGCTGAAAGAGGCATGCCAAAGAAGACTTTGTCTCGGACTTCCTTGGGGATGGGATAACTTGGTTTTACCGGACGACCGAAGACCCCTATAGCCACTACCACCACCGGGGCCTCAAAGGCCTTCTGGTTGTTGACCCAGATGATAAAACGATGGTTGTCTTTTTCGATCTTGGTGACCTCACTTTTGTAGCGAATATCAAGATCATATTTTGAGATAAATCCCTTCATCCTTTCCAGGAACTCTTCCTTGGATTCGGTGTCAAAGGAGAGAAGACCGATGGGATCGATCTTTTTCTTAAGGAAGACCGGATCCACCCTCTTGCCCTCATGATAGAGACGGACAATGGTGTCGCAAAAGTGAGGGGCCTTTTCCAAAACTACCACCTTTTTAATACCCGCGGCTTTGGCCTCACAGGCCGTGGCGATTCCTGCCGGGCCGGCACCTACGACAACTAAAGAAACCTGTTCCATCTCTCCCTCCTCAAGTGCCCTAAATCTGGCCCTAAAGGGCCTCGGAGTGACCGTAAGATTTTAAATTAGGGGCTATGACACATAAGAGCAGACTTTGCAAGGAAAACTTCAGGAGGGGGAGAGGGCTTCGTTCATGATCTGAACCCCGGCGCTGGTTCCCAGGCGGTCAGCCCCGGCTCTGATAAGCTCTAGGGCCTGCGGGAGGGTTCTGATGCCACCGGCGGCCTTGACCTTCTTCATCCCTAAAGTGAGGTCATGGATGAGCTTTACATCCTCTACGGTAGCCCCCTGAGAGGCAAAGCCGGTGGAAGTCTTTATGTAGTGAGCCCTACCTTCCCTTAAGGCTTCAATAACGGCAACCTTTTCTTCCTGACTCAGGTAGGCACACTCAATGATTACCTTTATCGTGGCCTCGGGAACGGCCTCGCAAATGGATTCAATCTCTCCGGCGATAAAATCAAAGCGCCCCTCTTTAACCCAGGCCAGATTAATGACTACATCAAGCTCCCTGGCCCCGGCGAAGAAGGCCTCGCGGGCCGCATAGACCTTGACCGAGGTCATCTCAAAGCCCAAGGGGAAACCCACTACAGTGGAGACACGAGGCTTTCTTCCCTTTAATTTCTCTCGAGCCAAGGGGACAAAGGTTGGAGGGACACAGACAGAGGCAAAACCGAACCTTACCGCCTCTTCACAAAGACGTTTGATCTCATTGGCGGTGGCTGTGGGGCGAAGAAGGGTGTGATCAATGCGGGCAGCCAGCTCTTCAGGTGTCATTTTCAGGCCTTTTCCACCCCGTAGTGGGCCCAAAACTTTCGGAAAAACCCCTCCAGATCCGGCCTCAAACTATAACCTAGGGACTCAAAGCGCTTCTTTATCCACTGATGATCATGGCCTTGATGAAGGGCCTGATGAATGATCACCAGCAAGACTCCCAGGGTTTCATCATGGGTGCTCAGGATATAGGGTTCGCGAAGCTCGTCTGTCAACCTGAACCACTCTAACACTCGCTCGTCATCAATCTCACATTGAGTAAAATCACATTCTCCGATTCTTATGGGAATATATCTTAGGCCGTGTTCTTGGGCCCATCTGGCAAGCAGAGAGCCTTCTCTCTCTCGGGCCTCAATATCTATAATCACCTCATAGCCCATTTTCTTTAATTTCTCTAAGTCCGTCTCCCGGGGAAACCCTACCAAAACGGTATGGCCATCGAACCGAATCTCCTTATAAACTCCCATCTCGCTCCCCCTGGTTAATAATTCAAAACCTACTCTCAAACTATAAGACGAAAAAGAATCCAGAAAAGTTCCTGGCGCCACATTAAAGGCTATAAGATTTTACTTGAAGGCCGGATAAAGTTTAATTACTAAGCCCGATTATGGGCAGAAAACGCAGGTCTGGAGGGCGCATGGGCTCTAAACGAGAGCATTGGGCCAGTCGAATTGGGCTCATCCTCGCCATGGCTGGTAATGCCGTGGGGCTGGGAAACTTCCTCCGTTTCCCCACCCAGGCGGCCCAGAATGGCGGGGGTATCTTTATGATTCCCTATATGATTTCTTTGGCCCTAATAGCTATTCCCCTAATGTGGATCGAATGGGGGATCGGCCGCTATGGTGGCATAAGAGGCCATGGGACCACCCCGGCCATTTTTAAACTTCTTTGGCCCCATCCTTTGGCCAAATATCTGGGGGTCTTGGGGCTCTTTGTTCCCTTTGTGGTTTCCTGCTACTACGTTTATATCGAATCATGGACCTTGGGTTACGCTATTATGGCTGCCCTTGGTAAACTCCCAAACAGCATGATGGCCTCCGGGGTAAATGCCCAGGAATACCTTAAACCTTTTAATGACTTTTTGGCCGACTATACCGGTATGCGGGGGACCGAGATCTTCAAGCCCTCTCTGATGGCCTACATTTTTTTTCTTGTTACCATGGCCCTTAACGTCTTTATTTTGGTGCGAGGCATCTCCGGAGGAATAGAGCGACTGGCCAAGGTGGCCATGCCCCTGCTCTTCATTCTGGCTGTGGTGTTGATGATCCGGGTGTTTACCCTGGAGACCCCCAATGGCACGGCGGTGGAGGGATTAAATTTTCTCTGGAAGCCGGACTGGTCCCAGCTGACTAATCCCAAGGTCTGGTTGGCGGCGGCAGGACAGGTCTTTTTCACTCTGAGTCTAGGATTCGGGGCCATTATTACCTATGCCTCCTACCTTAAAAGAAACGACGACATTACCCTTTCGGCCCTCACGGCCTCTTCTCTCAATGAGTTGGCCGAGGTGGTCTTAGGAGGGTCCATAGCCATTCCTGCTGCCGCAGCCTTCTTTGGAGCGGCTGCTGCCCAGACTATCGCCAGCTCCGGGGCCTTTAACCTGGCCTTTGTCAGTCTCCCGGCCATCTTTGCCAACATTCCCTTGGGACAGATCTTTGGTTTCCTCTGGTTCTTCCTGCTCTTCTTTGCCGGTCTAACCTCCTCGGTGGCCATTATTCAGCCGGTAGTGGCCTTCCTAGAAGACGAATTTAAACTTTCTCGCAAAATTGCTGTCTTTGCCAGTATGGGGCTTCTGTTTGGTATTGCCCATGTGCCCATCTTTCTGGCCGGGGCCCTGGATGAAATGGATTTCTGGGCCGGGACTTTTTTTGTAGTTCTTTTCGCCCTCATTGAGGTCATCGTTTTCTTCTGGCTCTTTCCAGCGGACAAGGCCTGGCGAGAGATTAACCGGGGGGGGATAATCAAGCTTCCTCGCCTGTTTTTCTATATCATGCGCTACGTAACCCCGACCTTTCTCTTGGCCATCCTTATTTGGTGGTTCTTTAAGGTTCTTCCTGACTATCTTCTTCAAAGCCACTGGACGGCCTGGGTGGCCCGAGAGATCATGGTGGGAATCCTTTTCCTCCTGGGCCTTTTGGTTTATCTTTCTCAGAGGAGGAACCATCGATGAGCGGGCAGGCCCTTTTGTTTATGCTCTTTTCTTGGTGCTTTGTGGCCAGCCTGACCACCTTTTGCTTCACCCGTCTTTTTATGGGTAAGAAAAAAGGCTCAAAGAGCGATCGGTGTCTAAAGGAAGATCGCTAGAAGTCAGTCTCTTCTCCCCTAAGGCCCCTTTGGCCGAGCGGATGCGTCCGGCCAGCCTGGAAGAGTTCGTGGGCCAAAGACACCTCCTGGCCCCAGGCCGGATTCTCTCCCGCCTTCTTGAGGGAAAAACGGTTCCCTCCCTTATTCTCTGGGGGCCCCCAGGTTGTGGTAAGACTACCCTGGCCCGCCTTATCGCTCAGGCCGCCGGGGCCCACTTTGTCTCCATTTCGGCGGTAACCTCTGGAGTCAAAGAACTCAAGGAGATTGTTGAGGAGGCCAAACGGCAGGCTTTAAGGGGCCAACGAACGGTGCTTTTCATTGATGAAATACATCGCTTTAACAGAGCCCAACAGGATTTTCTTCTTCCTCACGTGGAAACAGGTCTTCTCACCCTTATTGGGGCAACTACAGAAAATCCCTCCTTCCAGGTCATTGCTCCTCTTTTGTCCCGAGCCAAAACCTTGGTCCTTAAGGCCCTTGAGCCAGAAGAAATAGAAGTTCTTCTCTTTCGAGCTTTAAAAGACAGCCGGCGGGGTCTGGGCAGTCTGGGGCTGGAGATAGAACGACAGGCCCTAGAACACATCATCCTTCAGGCCTCGGGAGATGCCAGAGTAGCTCTTAACAGCCTGGAGCTGGCGGCCGAGCTGGCCTTCAGAGAAGGCAAGAAGACTATCGATCTTGAGCTAGTTGAGGAGGCCGTCCAAAGGAAAGCCCTCCTTTATGATCGTCAGGGCGAAGAACATTACAATCTCATCTCGGCCTTTCATAAAAGCCTGAGGGGTAGTGATCCAGATGCGGCCCTTTACTGGATGGCCCGAATGCTGGCTGCCGGGGAGGACCCTCTTTATATTGCCCGGAGGATGATTGTCTGCGCCTCTGAAGATATTGGCAATGCCGATCCTCAGGCCCTTCTGATAGCCGTGGCGGCTAAAGAGGCCTACGAGGCCCTTGGCCAACCCGAGGGAGAGCTGGCCCTGGCCCAGGCGGCCGTTTATCTGGCCTGTGCTCCCAAGAGCAATGCCGTCTATCTGGCTTTGAAAAAGGCCCGGTCCGACGTAAAGCGGCACGGCTCCCTTCCTGTGCCTCTTCACATCCGAAATGCTCCCACGGAATTAATGCGAGAGTTGGGCTATGGACGGGGTTATCGCTATGCTCATGATTGGCCTGGAGCCTATGTCCCCCAGGAATATTTTCCAGACAAACTCAAAGGGCGTCGCTACTATGAGCCCACAGACCGGGGCCAAGAGGCCGAAATTAAGCGCAGGCTCTGGCGCTGGCGTCGTCTCAAAGAGGAATCTATAAAGAGACGTAGCGAAGGTTAGATCTAACTTCGTGCAGACGACGTTCCAGAAGAGAAAGACCGCTTTGGGCCTCCCGAGCCTGGGGGTTGAGGTTCAAGGCGGAAAGAAAGGCCCCCCGGGCCCGATCAAACCAGTGACCCTCGAGATAGCTTTCTCCGGCTAAGATAAAACCCATCTCTGGTTGGCCGGGAAACATAAGATCGAAGATTTCAAGTAAACTATCTGGCCCCCAGAGCTTTTCCAGATTTTTTTGAGCCTCTAGTAGAAATCGTAAAACCAGCGGATTGTCCTTCATTTGAGGGAGAAGATCAAAGAGGGCCCTTTTGGCCCGTTGAAAAAGCCTCTGTAGCCGCCGAAGGTGCCGACCTCTATCTTCGATTATATCTTCAAAGAACTCCGAGTAGCTAAAGTCTTCTGGAAGATAGTCGTAGTTTCTTTCTAAGGCCTCATAAAGAGGCCGGTATCTTTCCAGAAGATAGGCGGCTTCTTTAAGTTTCATGGCCTCATGAAAGATGGAACCTATCAACCAGTCAAAGAAGACCCCTCGAGGAGTTCTTTCGAGGTCGTCGCGCCAGAGGGCATGGCAGATATCCTTAAGAAGCCATAAGGGACCTTTGTTTTTTTCTGAACCCAGCCAGCCCTTAAGATCCTCAAAAATGGAGGGTTTTTCTTTAATCTCGTGAAAATAAAGGGCCGCCTCGATAAACCCGGCCAGGGCCTGACGTTCGAAAAGGTCGCGGCGCTCTTCAAACCAAGGGTTGCCCATACCGGAGGACACAAATAATCGCTTTTTGCCCTTGCCTCAAGGGCCGATTTTAGGTAACAGGTGCCAAGCACATGCTACAAGGAGTCATTGTGAGTTTATGGAATGCCGCCGTTTAAAACAATTAGTTCGTGACTGGTATCATCAGGTAATGGAGGATGCCTTGGCCCCGGCGAGAATGATGGAATTTATTAAGAGACATATAGAGCGCTGTCCTGTCTGCCAGACAGACCAAGCCCTTCCCAACGAGATCGAAAAAATCCGTGAGTTGGTCCGAGCTCCTGCCCCAACAGATGAAGAGGAAAAGCTTGCCTGACCTCTCTTTACAAGACCAAGATAGCCATTAGAATTTGCATCCAGAGCGCCGGTAGCTCAACAGGACAGAGCAGCGGACTTCTAATCCGCAGGTTGGGGGTTCGAGTCCTCCCCGGCGCGCCAAGATTGGTTTTCTTGCAAGGCCATTTTATTTAAGGCCAAACTTCTCTAAAGATATTTTTAGCCTATTCCTACTTATAGGTAATTTATGTCCGTTTTGGAGTAAGACGAAATATTTACCTCTTTCTCTTGAGAGCTTTTTTATCTTCTTGAGGTTTACAATAAAGCTTCTATGTATTCGCATAAAGTTAGAAGTATCTAATTTTTTCTCAAATTTTCCCATAGGTAAAGGACTTAAGTACTTTTCATTGCAAACATAAATATCCGTATAATTTCCTGCTGCCTTTAGATAATCAATTTCTTCTATATCTAATAATAGCAAATCTTTACCTTCATAAGCCGGCAATTTGATAATTGTTTTATTTTCTCCAATCAGGATATCGGTAAGGTCATAGAGTAAAGCTATGAAGTTTTCTTTATATTTACCATTTAATGTGAATACCTTTCCCAAAAGGATTATATCCTTTTTCTCTTTCTGAGAGAGAATTTTCAGGATATAATTATCACTTTTTCCTGCAAATTGGGCTTCTTTTATCATTTGGGTAATTTTATAGAAGGCCTCTTTTGAGTGGAGCTCGGGGAGGGAGGAAGAAACCCCTTCAGTTAAGCGGAATCCTAAAATTCTTTCTATGGTTTCATTAACACATAAAATATTAAACTCTTTATCAAAGATAACTATGCCTATACTGAAACTTTGTCTTAAATAATCAAGAGATAACATTTCCAGCGGAAGCAGAGTTTTATAACAACTATAACCTCTGCTTCCGCTGTTTTCTAGTCAGTTTTCCAGCCCAAGGCCTTCCTTTTTTGCAAAATAATTTCTTCCATAAGATCCACAGTTTTCAGTGGATCTTCTTCCAGAAAGAAGTACCCACCCAGAAGGTCCTTAATATTAATTCGAGCAGAAAACACTCGACAATAGGGCCAATCTCTGGTATACAAGGATATGGACTCTAGCCCTCCAAAAGTTCCCAAAATAGACGCACGTAAACTTCCTCCCAAAGCTCAAGAAGCTTTGCGTTTTAGAGCCGTCCACGCCGTGTTGGAACAAGGAAAAACCCAGGAAGAAGTGGCCCAAATGTTGGGAATAGCCAGAACCACTGTGACTTACTGGCTAAAACTTTATCGCCAAGGTGGGGAGGAAGCCCTTAAAATCAAGCCTCGCGGACGTCCTAAGGGAGGAAAACTTTTGGGCTGGCAAGCAGCTACCATTTGTAGCATCATCCGGGACCGTTGTCCTGATCAGTTGAAGCTTCCCTTTTCCCTTTGGACCAGGGAGGCGGTGGGGCAACTGATAGAGAGGAAGTTTGGGATAAGGCTTTCGATATGGACGGTGGGCCGGTATTTGAGGCGATGGAATTTCACGCCGCAGAAGCCTTTGAAACGGGCCTATGAAAGAAATCCGAAGGAAGTAAAGGCCTGGCTTGAGAAGGAGTATCCCCGGATAAGGAAGAGGGCCAAGGAGGAAGGGGCAGAGATTTGGTGGGGAGATGAGACAGGGATCAGGTCAGATCATCAAGCGGGGAGGAGTTGGGCGCCGAGGGGAGAGACACCGGTGGTGGAGGTGAGCGGCAAGAGATTTCGATTCAATATGATTTCTGCCATCAACAACCGGGGGAAGCTTAAGTTTATGATTTTTAGGGAGAGATTTACGACAGAAGTTTTTCTTGAATTTTTAAGAAGGCTGATAAGATCACGAGAAAAGGGGCGGAAGATTTATCTTATAGTGGATAATCACCGTGTGCATCGGGCAAAGAGGATTAAGGAGTGGTTGAAGGGCAAAGAGGACGAGTTGGAACTGCATTATTTGCCGAGATACAGTCCGGAGCTTAATCCGGATGAGTATTTGAACCAGGATGTGAAGACGAATGCGGGGGGGAGGCGCCGGAAGCGGAGCATGGAGGAGATGGAGGGTAATGTACGCAGCTATCTTATGAGCACGCAGAGGCAGCCGGAGATAGTAAGGAGTTACTTTCGTGCTCCGATGGTAAGGTATGCCTTAGATTGATGTCGACTATTTTGTGCTCTGATTAATATCTTCCGTTAACATCTTTACCACCGTCTGGCTCCCGGTGACGGGCGGTATAGGCCAGAGATGTACCGGAATCCCGGAGGCTATAAAATATGTCCCTATGGCCATAGCTTTTTCGGTAGTCCATTCCGGAGCTGATCCGACCAAAGGAAGATCAGAGATATCGGACTTCAGATAGCCGGCCAGGGCCCCGGCCAAATTAAGCATTCGAGAACAATCCACACAGGAACCCATGTGTATAACCGGGGGGATTTTAAGGGCCTTGCATACCTTTTTTAGCCCTGGACCGGATATCTCCTGGGTTTGAAGCCGCATTAAACCAGCCTTGGCGGCAGCAATAGCCCAACAACCTGTTCCGATGACCAGAATGTCTCTTTTGATCAGTTCTTGAGTAAGGGTGGTATGGTGATAATCGTGTTTCACTTTGGGGTTGTTACAACCAACGATACCTACAACCCCTTTAATATCACCACTGATCATAGCTTCTATCAGGGGCGTAAGGCTTCCCCCGAGAAGATCAATAAGGGCTTCGTTGCTAAACCCTACTATGGCCTCTGACGTATGGTTAGGTATATTTACCTGGTTTTTATTCCGCAGGGGAAAGGCCTTAATAGCAGTCTCTATGATCTTTCGGGCCACCTCGTCAGCATTCTTTTCTTCAAACTGGATATGTAATGATTCTGGAAACTTAGCCCGATCGCTGGTGGAAATAAACTTTGTATGAAAACACTTGGCCAATTTACCTAAGGCCGGATAAATACATTGTACATCCACCACCATGGCCTCTACTGCCCCGGTAAGAATAGCCATCTCCTGGTGGAGTTCATTTCCGGCTACCGGTACCCCTTGACGCATAAGGATTTCGTTTCCGGTACAACAAATTCCAACTACATTTATCCCCTCGGCCCCCACTTCGTGGGCCAACCGCTCCATCTCGGGGTGGCTGGCCATTTCTACAATCTTTTCAGAAAGTATGGGTTCGTGTCCGTGAATAACAATATTGACCTTATCCGCGGAGAGTACCCCTAAATTAGTCGAAATGGCTCTTACCCTGGGAGTCCCGAAGATGATGTCCTGGAGTTCCGTGGCCATCAGAGAGCCTCCCCACCCATCCGCCAGAGAGGTCCTTACCCCCTGAAGCAAAAGAGAAAGAGGGTCATGATCCACCCCCATGGTAGTTCGGTGAAGAGACTCAGCGATTTCTCGATCTATATTGCGGGGGAGAATTCCCATTTTCTTGGCAGTCTGCTTATAGAGATTTTTCTCTAACTCCTGCCAACGCTTCAGTCTTTGAGGGGGGACATACGACTTAAGGAATTTTAAAGCCTCCTCGGCCTGTCTTCCAAAATCCTCCATGGCCACCCCGGCTACTTCTTTGGCCAGGACAAGAAGCTCCTTTTGGGTCTCAAGGCCCAGGCGCCCAGCTACAGCCTTGAGTTTCTCGGGATCTGCTATTCGATAATCTTGATTTTCGCCGCTGGCTATCTCAGCCAATAAAATGGCTACTGCCCGGGCATGATCAGAGTGAGCCGCCACCCCGGCCGCGATGGCTCGCACCACATTGCGGGCTACTATAGTGTCCTCATTGGCACCGCAGACACCAAATTTGGTCTTTTGGCTAATCCGACAGGGCCCCATGATGCAATTGCGACAACAAACGCCCTGAAGGCCAAACTTACAATGGGGAGTTTGAGAATCCAGCCTATCCCAAACAGTCTCATAGCTCTGGGAAACTTTAAGCAACCCTTTAATTGCGGGGTCAACACTTCTTTCTTCTGCTCCCATTGCTGCCTCCAAATTTATAAAATTTAACGAAAAGATCTTCGATTAGTGCCTAAACTTAAATAGTAAGTTTAAGGATTTTAGAAGGGTTTTAGCCGGCCTGATTTTACAATTATGGAAACTTTGAAGAGACCTTAAAAATAAGGCTGATAAGATTCTACGTTTTTTTTAAAGACAATCCTACATATTAATTGATTAATGGTTTTATGTCTTTATGAAGTGGCTCATAAGTTGATAAGAAACCCGTTCGGGAAGTGCTTAAGGGCATCAGCAGGCCCCTTCGTTGTTAAGGGGGGCTACTAGCGGGCCGGCCTTGTCTCTGATAGACTTTTGCCCCCAAGGGATTTAGAGGGTTGGCCGGACTTTCTCGGCGAGAAACGCCTCTTAAGCCTCTTAAAGACCCTACCAGTATAGCCGAGATAAAGATAATAGCTAAAACACAAAAAGACGGAGCCTTCATGAGAGAGTTCTCTTTTAAGATTCTGGAAGACTTTATTAAGAAGGAATCAACCAGTGGAATTCTGCTGATCTTTAGTACCATTGTGGCCCTTCTCTTTAGTAATACCCAGTTAGTATCCTTATATAATGGTTTTCGATATGTGCCGGTAGAGATTCGTCTGGGGGATCTATATCTGGCTAAGCCCCTTTTTCACTGGGTAAATGACGGCCTTATGGCCATCTTTTTCTTGTTAATTGGCCTAGAAGTAAAAAGGGAAATCCTGGAGGGGCATCTATCTTCACCGGCCCAGCTGGCTCTTCCTGGAATCGCCGCCCTCGGAGGGATGGCCATTCCGGCCTTAGTTTATGTGGCTTTTAACTACAACAACCCCGCGGCCCTTGATGGATGGGCCATCCCTGCGGCCACAGACATCGCCTTTGCCCTGGGTATTCTCTCCCTGGTTAACGACAAAATTCCCCTTTCGCTGAAGACCTTTTTGATGTCTTTGGCTATCATTGATGACCTGGGGGCCATTATTATCATCGCCCTTTTTTATACCAGCGAGCTCTCCATGCTCTCCATTATTATTGCCAGCATTTCCTTGGTAGCGCTTATCGTGGTCAACCGTTTGGGGATAACGAAAAAGGCCGCTTATTTTGTCCTGGGAACCATCCTCTGGGTCTCGGTGCTTAAGTCTGGGGTTCATGCCACTTTGGCCGGAGTGGCCTTGGCCTTTACCATTCCGCTCAAAAGTAAAGACAACAGATCTCTGGCCAAGGAAATAGAACATGACCTTCATTTCTGGGTAGCCTTTTTCATTCTGCCTCTTTTTGCCTTTGTCAACGCCGGCGTAAACCTAGAAAAGATTGACCCAGCTAGCTTACTTGAACCGCTTTCCCTTGGGATTATTTTGGGTCTCTTTTTGGGAAAACAAATAGGGGTCTTTGCCTTCAGTTGGCTGGCTATCAAATTGGGTATAGCCAGGCTTCCACGAGATGCAAGCTGGCTTCAGTTCTATGGTGTTTCTGTTTTAACAGGTATAGGCTTTACGATGAGCCTCTTTATCAGCTCCTTGGCCTTTCCTGACCCAAAGACCTTTCAATATTTAGATAAAGCGGCCATCCTAATTGGCTCTTTTCTTTCGGGAATGATGGGATTCCTGATCCTTAAATACGCAAAACCCTCTAAACTTTCGTTTAGTAAAATTTAATTAAAAAGAACATTTTAGGCTTTCTTTTTAAGGGGGCTCATCAAAGTGGTCGATTCAAGAATTGACAAAAGACCAGAGAGCCCCAATGGGAAAAAACCCTCTTACCCAAGCAGAAAGATCCCTTTTGGAGGGCCTGAAGCACCAATTAGGAGAGGAAAGACTCTTACGGCTCTGGGAAAATTTTTACAAAGAGTTAGAGAAGATTCCCGAGGCCCGGAAGATTCTTCAAGGTCGGGATCTTGAGGCCCTTAAAAGACACCAGAGGATCCATTTCCAGCGACTCCTTGGACCTTACAATGATGACTTCCGTCAAGGGTGCCTCCGGATAGGAGAAGTTCACGCCCGTGTGGGAGTGCCTCCAGAGGTTTTTTTAAAGGGTTTTATTGTCTACGTTGAGCTTCTGATGAAAGAGCTCCTTGGTCTTTCTCATGTAGTGGGGGAAGAGATTATCCTGGCCCTCAATAAAGTTTTCCTCTGGCACCTGGAGCTCAGCCTTTCGGCCTATTTTAGAAGCAAAGAGGAGGAGCTTCGGAAGACCCAGAAAGACCTTAAAAAACTTAACCGGATTTATGAAATCCTAAGGGAAATCAACCTTCTCATCTTTGAGGAAAAGGATCGTCAGCGACTCTGTAAAAGGGCCTGTGAAGTTCTTTATCAAAAAGGAGGGTTTGATCTTGTCTGGATAGGTGTTGCCGAGGGCGAGAAAATCAGGCCTTTGGCCGCGGCTGGCAAAACTTCTTATCTTGAAGGAATAGTTCTCAAAGTTTCTCCTGAGGCTCCAGAGGGTCTAGGACCGGCAGCTCGCTCTTTGAGGGAGAAAAGGAGCATTATAGTTACCGACATTGCGGCTGATCCCCTCTTTAGACCTTGGGCCCTTCGAGCCCGGAAGCACGGTTTCGGTTCGGTTATAGGCCTACCCTTGTGGATAGAGGACAATGTCTGGGGGGTCCTTCTTTTATATCATCATCGCTCCGGTTTTTTCTCGTCTCGAGAAAGGGAGCTTCTTGAGGAGATCGCCAGGGATCTCTCTCTAGGGCTCAGTTACATTGCTCGGGGAGAAAGTCTGGAGGAGAGCCTTTATCGTGATCAACTAACCGGCCTGCCCAACCAGAGATCCCTAATGAGAACCCTGGAGCACGAAGTCTGGGAGGCGGAAACCAGAGGACAGAGCCTGGCCCTGGTTTGTTTAGATATAGACCAGTTTTCTTTCTTTAACCGGAGTTTCGGTCGTCGGAAAGGAGATCATATCTTGCGGGAAGTGGCCAAAAGGCTGGCCAATCTACGACGAATGCGGATAGAGGCCTTCCGCATCGGAGCCGATGAGTTCGCCCTTCTTCTTCCGCTGGAGACCAACGGTCCCCCACTTGAGTGGTACCTGGAGCAGATAAGAGAATGCTTGGAAAAACCTTTTGAAGAAGGGGGCGAAAGGTTCATGTTAACCGCCTCCCTGGGGCTAGCCATATTTCCTCAGGATGGCCGCAGCGCTGAGGAGCTCTTTGTAGCTTCCGAAACTGCCCTTAGAGCAGCTCGTAAGAAAGGGGCCTCCGGCTTTTCGGCTTACTCTGCCCATCAGGAAGAGCTTTTTGAGACCCGTTGGGAGATGCTGAGCATTTTAAAGGAGGGGCTGAAAGAGGGCTGGTACACCCTCTACTATCAGCCCAAAATTCGGGTAAAAGATCGCAAGGTAGTAGGATTCGAAAGCCTTCTGCGGCTAAATATCCCTCGACGAGGGATTTATCCTCCGGCGAAGTTTATCCCCTTGCTAGAGGAAAGTGGTTTGATTGTGCCAGTTGGGGAGTGGGTCCTGGCCGAGACTTGTAAGTTAATTCGAGACAACCGCCTTGATCTGAGTGATCCTTTGGTCTTTTCCATCAACGTCTCCCCTACCCAACTGCGGGAAGAGGGCTTTGTTGAGCGCTTTCAAGAAATAATAGAACTTTTCCAGGTGGATCCCCGGAGACTTCGCCTTGAGATCACCGAAAATGCCCTAATAGACGGAACAGAACAGATGATCAAGAAGCTTATGGCCTTGGCAGACCTGGGGCTCAGTCTTTCTATCGACGACTTCGGCACGGGATTTTCTTCCCTGGCCTATCTTAAAAGATTGCCTTTTTCCTATCTCAAAATAGACTACACCTTTGTCTTCGGAGTACCAGATAACCGTGAGGATGTGGACATCATCAGGGCCATTATGGATCTAGCCAGAAATTTCGGTAAGAAGACGGTGGCCGAAGGGGTGGAAAGGAAAGAACAGCTCATCTTCCTCGCTGGTCTGGGGGTGGACGAGGTTCAGGGGTTTTATTTTGCCAAACCCATGCCTGAGGCTGAGGTCAAAGATTTTCTTAAGGCCTATCGTTCAGAAAACTTTTTCTGGTAATCTGATACCTGTAAGTTTTCATCAGATTCTCTATAATCTTAAAAAACTTGCCGACATTTATAGCTTTTAAGTCTCTCCTGAGCTCCCTGTCAGCTTTGTAGATTATCTTAAGTAGTTAATTAGAACCACCAGGACAGTTAGCAACTTTAATGGATACTTAATTCTGTTTGTCTCAAAACTTCTCTTGCGTATCTATCCTCTCGGGAAATCTAAGCTTATAAACTTATAATAATAGCCCTTCTTTTTTGTTTAGAACTAATCTATTTGGTTCTTAAGATATATAAGATCAGGTGAGAAATAAAAAGAACGGAAACATAAAAAAACAAATAATCTTAAAAAGCTTTAAGAATATCCGAAAGACAACATTGCTATTTATAACAAAAAAGATCATATAAATAACAAGAGTCGAATATTTATTTAGATACAAACTAATTACTTAGTTAGTAAAGCTATCAAAGTTGTTACACAATATAGGGAGAACTTATGGCCAAAGCCGTTAGGTTAGAGGAAGGAGTAGTCAGTCTCCTTCGAGATCTTATGGAGGCAGGGATAATAGAGGCCGTGGTGACTCTGAGATCTGTGCCTCAAGAGAGATCCGTAGTTTGGTCCCTAGTACCCCTCCCTGAAGCCCTCTCCTCGGTGCATCCCTGGTTCCCTTCCATGCCTCAAAATGGGGCGAAGGTAGTTTCGCGGCTTAGCAAGCAGATGGATAATTCTTCCCGCCTGGGTGTGGTTTTAAGACCCTGTGAAATCCGGGCTCTCAGGGAGCTGGCCAAGCTGGGTCAGACCAATCTGGATTGTCTCTTTATCATAGGCCTGGAGTGTCTAGGAGTCTTTCCCCTGGAAAGGATTTTTTCCGAAGAGACAGAGATCTTCCAGGTAGAAAGAGACTACCTTGAACATCTTCGGGCCGGTGAAGATATCCCCGGTATTCGGGCCATTTGTCGGGCCTGTGAAAACCCTTTGCCTGATCTGGCTGACCTCGGAGTTTGGGCTCGGGGACAGGCCTCTCCCCTGCTACTGGCCCACAGTCCCAAAGGGGCCCGGGCCCTTGAAACCATGTTTTCGCCCCTAGAAGAGGTCGAAATTCCGGCCGCCTCTTACGAGATTCTTTCCCGACGTGGTGAAGAGGCCCAGCGAATGCGCCAAAGGATTAAAGAGACCATAAGGGGTTTTGAAGGCCTCACAGAGATCTTTGGCCCCTGTATTGGATGTCACAATTGTCGATCTGTCTGCCCTCTTTGTTACTGTCGGGATTGCTTTTTTACCTCGGCCTGTTTTGATTATCCACCGGAGGTCTATCTCCATCGACTTCAGCACCGTCGAACCACCCGCCTGCCTCTGGACAGCTTACTCTTTCACCTGGGTCGAATGACCCACATGGCTGGATCCTGTGTGGCCTGTGGCATGTGCGAGGATGTCTGCCCGGCAGCTATCCCCATAGCCCAGATCTTTAAAACCATAGGGGCCGAAATCCAACAGCTCTTTGGATATGAACCGGGCAAAAGGCTCGATGAGCCCATGCCACTAGTGACCTTCCGGACCGATGAGTTTCAGGATATCGGAGGCTGAAGGAGTTAAATATGCATAGCCACGGCCATCTTCGAGATCTTTTGGCCCTGCCAGGTGGGGATCAGATCCTCAAGTGTATCCAGTGCGGGACATGTTCGGGATCCTGCTCCATGATTGAGGTTATGGATTATGGACCCCGACGTCTTTTTGCCCTTCTCAAAGGAGGCGATATTACTTTAGCCCTTAGAAGTAATACCTGCTGGGTTTGCTCCTCCTGTTATCTCTGTAGTGTCCGTTGCCCCCGGGGGATAGAGATTACGGAAATCATGTATGCCCTCAAGCGTCTGGCCATTAAGGTCGGAATAAGGCCACCAAATAAGGTCTATCGGCTCTACCAAATTTTTGCCGCCGTGGTAGCGGAGGATGGCCGTCTATCAGAAGGACAACTCATGCGTCGCTTTCTGCTGGGGCATCCTGCAGAGGCCTTAAGCCGGATCCCCCTAGCCCTCAAACTTAAAGAAAAGGGGCGTCTTGAGTTTCAGGCTCGCAGATTGGTGGACCTTGAGGGATTTAAAAAAGCCCTTTCCCGAGCCTGGCAACTGGAGGAGAATCCATGAAGAGACTCTTTTTCCCGGGGTGCACCTTTGCCACCGCTGCCGGTTATGATACCTCGGTAGCTGCGGTGGCTGAGGTCTTAGAACTCCCCCTTATTGAACTCCCCGACTGGAATTGTTGTGGAGCCACGGCCTATTTTAGTCTTAATGAGCTTCCGGCCTTAATGCTTCCCGCTCGTAATTTGGCCTTAGCCGAGAACCTGGGGGCCGAGGAGCTAATTACCCCTTGCAACGCCTGCCTGGCTACCAGCGCCAAGGCCAGGCAGAAACTCCTTAAGCACCAGAGCCTGTTTGAGAAGGTTAACTGGGCCCTGGCTGAAGACCGACTTCAACTATTTAATCCTCCAAGGCTGATACATCTCCTGGATCTTTTTTTGGAGGAAAAGACCCGTCTTCTTATTAAGGTAGCCCTGAAGAGACCACTTAAAGATATCACGGTAGCCGCCTACTACGGTTGTCAGTACAGCCGTCCGCCCTTCTGGGCTGGAAGGGATCCAGAGAACCCCAACGGTCTTGAAAGGTTCGCTGCCCTCACCGGGGCCAAGGTCATAGATCTTTCCAGTAAAACGGCCTGCTGTGGGGCAGCCCAGGCGGTTATCCACAGCGAAGTCGCCCGTCGGATGGTCAAAAAGATAGTCCTGGAGGCTCGCTACAAAGGGGCGGATCTTATTGTCACTCTTTGCCCCCTCTGTCAGTTCAACCTGGAGACCCTCCAGCTCCAGGGGCAATTACGTCGTCAGCTGCCGGTCATCTTCTTTAGCCAATTGATAGGTCTGGCCCTGGGCCTGGAGTTTGAGGCCCTGGGCCTGAAGAGACTTTTGATCCCCTTTGAACCGGCTGTGGGGTTTTAGGAGGGATCATGGACAGAAGAAGGACAGGGCCGCGGGTAGGCGTCTATATCTGCCATTGTGGGGTTAACATTGCAAGTGTTGTCCGGGTGGATGAGGTTCGGGAGTTTGCCTCACGCCTGGAACACGTAACCGTGGCCCGGGACTACAAGTTCATGTGCTCTAACGTTGGTCAGGAACTAATTATCCGGGACATCAAAAGTCAAGGACTTAATCGAGTCGTGGTGGCCTCCTGTTCACCGCGGATGCACGAAAAGACCTTCCGAGAGGCCTGCCAGCGGGCTGGCCTTAACCCATATCTCTTCCAGATGGCCTCCATCAGGGAGCAGGTCTCCTGGGTGACGGAAGATCTGGATCTGGCCACAGAAAAGGCCAAAGATCTTCTCAAGGCTGCCGTCTATAGGGTTGTGCAGCATAAGCCGTTAAGCCCTCAAATAGTAGAGATTAAGGATCAAGTCCTAGTAGTTGGGGCGGGTATTGCTGGAATCGAAGCGGCCCTAAAGATTGCCGAGGCTGGAAAGACCGTCTATCTCCTGGAAAGAGAGCCCTCCATCGGGGGGCACTTGGCTCGCTTTGATAAGACCTTTCCCACCCTGGACTGTGCAGCCTGTATTCTCACCCCAAAGATGGTCTCTGTAGGGCAACATGAAAAAATTCGCCTTCTTACCTGGAGTGAAATTACCGACCTCTCCGGTTATGTGGGCCACTTCAAGGTAAAGGTTCGCCGTCGTCCCCGATATGTCTCCGAAGAGCGGTGTACCGGCTGTGGAGCCTGTTTTGAAGTCTGCCCCGTGTCCCTTCCCAGCGAGTTCGATTGCCGGCTTCAGAATCGACCTGCTATCTATAAACCTTTCCCCCAGGCTGTGCCCAATGTGGCGATAATAGACAAACAGGGCCTAAGCCCCTGTCGGGTAACCTGTCCGGCGGGAATCAATGTCCATGCTTACGTCAGGTTGGCCAGTCGAGGCAAATATAAAGAGGCCTTTGCCAAGATCATGGAAAAGGTCGTATTCCCCGGAGCCCTGGGCCGTGTCTGTCCGGCCTATTGTCAGCGACGTTGTAGTCGGGAGAAGGCCGGAGGGGCTGTTCAGATCCGGGCCCTGAAGCGTTTCATTGCTGACTGGTATTATCAAAATGTAGGCCCAATTCCTCCCTTTCCGGTCCCCAAGAAGAAAAAAGACCGTCCGGTGGCCATAGTGGGATCCGGGCCGGCAGGGCTTGCCTGCGCCTTTTATCTGGCCCTTGCTGGCCACCCGGTGGTGGTCTTCGAGGCCGAGAAACAACCTGGAGGCATGCTCCGTTACGGCATCCCTGAGTATCGTTTACCTAACAGCCTTCTTGATCAGGAGATTGAACTTATTCGGCAAGCGGGGGTAGAGATTCGCTGCGGCCAGAGGATAGATCCAGACAGAATCCAAGAGCTCAGAGAAGATTTTGCCGCCCTTTTTCTAGCCACCGGTCTGAATAAAGAGCACCGTCTTGAGATTCCGGGAGGGGATTTAGCCGGAGTCTATTACGCCCTTGAGTTTCTCAGGAGGGTCAATACCGGTCAGATAAATAAGGTGGGGGAGACGGTGGCTGTGATTGGTGGAGGGAATACAGCTATAGATGCCGCCCGCTGCGCTCTAAGGCTTGGGGCCCGCCGGGTAACCATCTACTATCGCCGCACCGAAAAAGAGATGCCGGCCTTCCCCCAAGAGATAGCTGAGGCTAGAGAAGAGGGGATAGAGTTTGAATTTCTGGTTGCCCCTTTGGCCTTTGAAGGTCGTGATGGTCGCCTTGTGGGCCTGAGATGTCAGAAAATGCGACTTGGCCGGCCAGACAGAAGTGGTCGTCCGGAACCCATCCCCCTTTCAGGTTCAGAGTTTACTGTTCCGGCCGAGACCGCCATCTTGGCCCTAGGGCAGACGCCAGATGAAGAATTTATCCAGGGGCTTTCTCTGAAGACCAAGACCGACGGCAGCATTCTGGTGGACAAGGCCACCCTGATGACTTCAGTCCCCGGGGTTTTTGCCGGTGGCGATCTGGTAACCGGTTCGGGAAGCGTTGTTCGGGCTATTGCTCAGGGGAGGAAGGCCGCCTTTTATATTGACGCTTATCTTTCTGGTCAGGCGCTAAAGGGGCTAGAGTTTGACCTTCGCCAGCGGCCCGTCTCCACCAAAGAGGTCTTAAGTAGACGTTCACCGCGCAAGAGTCAGCCTATCACTCTGCCCCGGCGGTCTCTGAAAGAGCGATTGACCAGCTTTGCCGAGGTGGAACTGACTTTAAGCGAAAAAGAAGCTCAAGCTGAGGCCAATCGGTGTTTGGACTGTGCCGGCTGTTGTGAATGTCTGGAGTGCCTTAAGGTCTGTGAAGCCCAGGCTATAGACCATCAGGATCAGGGCCAGGATTTAGAACTTGAGGTGGGCTCCATTATTGTGGCCACCGGCTTCAAGGCCTTTGACCCCTCTGGTCTTCGCCGCTATGGCTATGGCCGCCTCCCGGAGGTATATACCAGCCTGGAGTTTGAAAGGCTCAACAATGCCTCCGGACCTACCAGAGGGGAGATCAGACTCAAAGACGGCCGTCGTCCAGAATCCGTAGCTATTATTCACTGTGTTGGTTCTCGAGACGAGCAGACCCACCGGTATTGCTCCCGGGTATGTTGTCTGTACTCCATGAAGTTCGCCCACCTTGTCCGGGAAAAGACCGGAGCCGAGGTCTGGGAATTCTATATTGACATTCGAGCGCCCGGAAAGGGCTATGAAGAATTCTATAACCGGGTCCAGGAGGAGGGAGTTCATTTTATTAGGGGGCGGGTGGCTGAGGTGACCGATGCCGCTCTTTATAAACACGAAAAGGGTAAACTTATTGTTGTGGTGGAAGACACCTTAGCCGGGGTCCAAAGGCGTATTCCTACAGACATGGTTATCCTGTCAGTAGCCTTAGAGCCAGCCTCTGGGGCTGAGAAGATTGCCCACCTGATGGGTATTAACCAGGATGCTGATGGCTGGTTTAGCGAACTTCATCCCAAACTGGCTCCTGTGGCTACGGCCGCTGATGGTATCTTTATTGCCGGTTGCTGCCAGGGGCCTAAAGACATCCCTGATACAGTGGCCCAGGCGGCGGCTGCGGCCAGTGAGGCGCTTTCCCTCATCATGAAGGGCCGGGTGGAGCTAGAGCCTACCTCAGCGGTGGTAGACCCTGACCTTTGCGTGGGCTGTCGGCAGTGTCTTTCTGTCTGTCCCTTTGGGGCGATCACCTATGACACGGCTAATAGGATTTGTCAGGTAAACGAGGTTCTGTGCAAGGGCTGCGGTCTGTGTGCCAGCACCTGTCCGAGTAAGGCTATAGGAGTCAGGCACTTCGGAAACAACGAGATTATCTCCGAGCTTGAGGGGATCCTCTATTAGGAGGGATCATGGAGAAAGAACCCAAGATAGTCGGCTTTCTCTGCAACTGGTGTTCTTACACGGCCGCCGATTTGGCCGGGGTAAGCCGGCTAAAGTATCCGGCAGGGCTCCGGATTATCCGGGTGATGTGCTCCAGCCGGGTGGATCCAGTCTTTGTTATCAAGGCCCTTCTTGAGGGGGCGGATGGCGTTCTGGTGGCTGGGTGCCACCCGGGAGATTGTCATTATCAAAAAGGAAACTATCACGCTCGACGTCGCCTGGCCATGATCCACAGACTTCTTGAGACTCTAGGCCTTGAGGCCCAAAGGGTGCGCCTTTCTTGGATTTCGGCCTCCGAAGGAACTAAACTGGCCCAGGTGGTGAAGGAATTTACGCGGGAGCTCAAAGCCATAGGGCCCAACAGAGCCAAAGAATATCTCCTCTGAACCATGGGCGAGGTGGTCTTTGTCTATGGCACCCTGAAACGAGGCGAAAGGCTTCACGGTCACCTTAAGGGGGCTAAATATCTGGGGCGGGGCAAGCTTCGAAACTTTGGTCTCTATAAAGTCTCCTGGTATCCGGGCATTGTCCCCGAGAAGGGGGCTAAGGTGGAAGGAGAGCTTTACTTAATTGATGAGACCACCCTTAAGGTGCTTGATCAGCTCGAAGATGAGGGGCGGGAGTACAGGAGAGTCAGGGTTGGGGTGGAAAGAGAGGTTGGGGGGAGACAAGAGGCCTGGACTTACGTCTACATTGGTTCCCTGGCCGAAGCCATAAAAATTTCTAGTGGCCATTGGGTGGGAGAAAAAACTTAAGGGGGGGAGCCCTATGGCAAAGAAGGAAAGCACGGTTCTTATTTACGGCACCAGTCTTTCTGGGTATCGGACCGCCTATGCCCTCGGTAAGATGGGCTACAAGTGTGTCCTCCTCAACCGGGGCACCTATGTGGACGAGTATCGCAACCAGCTTCTCTCCCAGCTCCCCCTTGATTTCTGCTGGGTATGTGGGGCCATGCCCCAGCGGATGTTCATCGCCCTAGGGGCCCTTCAGGTTTTCTACAATGCTAAGATCCTGGAGGTAACCGGACGACCGGGGGCCTTCCGGGTAAAGTTTAAGAAAAGTGATCCTGTAGTTAATAACTTCGCCTGTACTGAATGTGAGGCCTGTATTCGGGCCTGCCCGGAAGAAACTGAAGTGGCCGGGGAAAAACGGCGGGCCATATTCTGTCTACCCAAGCCGGGCTGGGAGAATATCTTCCTCCTTGACAAGGATCTGTGCACCGGTTGCGGACAATGTGAGAAGGTCTGCCCTACCGGGGCCCTTAAGCTAGATCGACCGGAAGAGATTATCGAGATCAAAGCCGGGGCCATCATCCTTGCTCCAGAGTTCGATGAGCCGGGGAGAGAAGACCTTTCTCTGTTTGGTTATGGAAGGTATATCAACGTAGTTAAAAACAGTGATCTGGCCCGACGCTCTCTACTCACCAATTTTGTTAAAAGTTCCTTAGAGCGGCCTTCAGACGGAGCCATTCCCCAAAAAGTAGCCATAATCGTCACTCCCCAGTATAACCGCACCGGAATAGAGTATGAAAATTACAACTGTTCGGTCTCTGCCGTCTATCGGGCCTGGAAAATTCGGGATCTCCTGCCCGAGACCGAGGTGGTCGTCTTTCTTCGGGAGTTCAGGGGCTTCGGCAAGGGACATTATCTCTGGTACCAAAAGGCCCTTGATTCCGGGGCCCGGATCCTTCGGGCCGACTATCTTTCTCTGGAAGAAACTCCCGATAAGGGACTCCTCATTTCTTATCAGCTGGGAGGCCAAAGGGATAAGTTTGAGGCTGATCTGGTGATCCTGATTACCGGTCAGGTCCCTCCCAGCCAGATGGATTATCTTTCCAAACTTTTTGGAATTCGGGATGATGGACACGGTTTCTGCTGGGTGGAGCCCTTTTCTGCCGGAAGAACCAATGTAGCCGGAGTCTTTGCCGTGGGCGAGTTTACTGGCCCAAAAGGCAATCCGGAGACAGTCTGGGAGGCCTATGGAGTAGCCAGTGAGGTTCTTGAGTTTCTGGGAAGCCCCAATGTCACTCCACCGACACCCCCAAAACTTCGTCCTGTCTCTGGGGAGGAACCCAAGACCGGGGTGTTTTTATGTTCCTGTTTTGGGGAGTTTGAAAAAAGTCTTGATCTCAAGACCCTGGCTGAGCGAATCAAAAATCTTCCTGGGGTTACCCATGTAGAAATCATCAAAGCCTGTTGCACTCCAGCCACCATGCAGGAGACCGCCAGCAAAATTAAAGACTCTGGGGTCAACCGGGTGGTTTTGGCGGTCTGCACTCCCCTCCAAAAGCTTCTTAGGTTCCGCCGGACAGTGATGATGGCCGGCCTCTCTCCCCTGCTTCTTGAAATCTTGCGTCTGAGGGAAGATGTCATCTGGGTCCATGAAGATGGCCAAAAGATGCTGGATAAGGCCCTGGCCCTGGTGGCCGCGGGGGTGGAAAAGGTGCGTCGGGCCCAGGCGGCCCCACCTCCTACCGACAGCTTTGAAGGGCGGGCCCTGGTTATTGGTGGTGGGGCGGCCGGAATGACGGCGGCCATCACCATTGCCGAACGGGGCTTTCCGGTAACTCTGGTGGAGAAGGAAGAAGAACTTGGTGGCTTGGCCCGGGACCTCCCGGTTGATCTTGAAGGAAATGATCTGGCCACCTTCGTTAAAAACCTGGCCAAACGGGTAGAAAATCACCCGCAAATAACCCTCCTTAAGGGGGCAGAGATAAGAGATTTGTGGGGATATGCTGGTCACTTTATGGCCGAAGTAATCCAGGGAGAAAAGGTGAGCCAGATCTCGGCCGGGGTGGTTGTCGTGGCCACCGGCGCTAAGCCCTTTAACCCTCGAGGGGCCTTCCTGCATGGCAAAGACCCCCGGGTAATGACTCAGCGAGAATTAGAAAAGGCCCTGGCTGATAAGAGAATTTCGGCCGAATCGGTAGTTATGATCCAATGTGTAGGCTCAAGAAATTCTGCCCGGCCCTTTTGTTCTCGCTTCTGCTGCTCTCAGGCCCTTAAAAACGCCCTCCAGCTTCGCCAGCAGGGAAAGAAGGTCACCATTCTTTATCGAGACCTTAATACTTATGGTTTCAAAGCGGACTATCTCCGTCAGGCCCAGGAGGCAGACATTGCCTTCATTCGTTTCCCAGAAAGGAACTATCCTCGGGTTAAGGCCGAAGACAAGGCCCTTAAGATCACCGTCTTTGATCTCTCAAAAGAAAAAGAAGTTACCTTGAGCACCGAGGCCCTGGTTCTCTCGGTGGGAGTTGAGCCTGATCTTGAAACCAACCGTCGTCTGGCCAAACTCCTTGAATGTCGCCTGGATCCTGAGGGTTTCTTTGAGACAGAGACCAGCGCCTGTCCTTTTGAGGAGGCTATCAAACGTCTAATGAAACCCTTTGAGTTGGCCTCAAACGGGATCTTCCCTGTGGGGCTGGCCCATTCGCCACGTTCGGTAGTTGAGGCTGTGCTTACGGCTAAAGATGCCGCCGGACGGGCCCTGGTGTTGTTGCCCAAGGGCCAGCTTCCTCCTCCCAACGCCATGTTTGTCTCCGAAGTTCACCAGAGCAGGTGTGTTGGATGCGGGCTATGTGTCGAGGTCTGTCCCTACCGGGCCAGAGAACTTGATCCCGACAGGAGAGTCGTTCGGGTACGACCATTTCTTTGTGACTCCTGTGGGGCCTGTCTGGTGGCCTGTCCCTCGGAGGCCGCTTACCTTCGGGATGCCCGGGGAGAGCAGATAATGCCGGCTATTGATGCCCTTCTTGAATGAGGTGAAGCATGAATAAAGAAAAATTTGTCCCCCAAATTATCTATGGCCTGTGTAGCTGGTGTGGCTCTGGAGGTTCGGAGACCGCAGGGGCCTTTCGCCTCAAATATCCCGAAAATGTCCGTCCCTTTCGGGTCATGTGCACCGGGGCCCTTGATCCGGTCTATGTTCTCCGAGCCCTCATTGAAGGAGCCGACGGATTTGTCATGAGCGGCTGTCATCCGGGAGATTGTCATTACAATACAGGCAATTTCCGCGGCCGACGTCGGATTGCTGTCTTAAAGACCATTTTTGCCGCTCTGGGACTGGAGGCAGAGCGGATTTGGTTGCGGTGGGTAGCCCACGGTGAAGGAAAACGACTGGCCGATACAGCCAAAGAATTCAATCATCATATCACCAAAATAGGACCTAATCCCTGGAAACAGAGATGGGACACCTGATGAGGGAGGAAATCATGAAGACTCTCCTCTGGAACGGAGACCTCAACCAGGCTGCCCGAGACCTCCTTTCCTGGCTTCTTAAGGAGGGATTTATTAAAGGAGCCCTTGTTCATATGGCCCTGCCTAGATATCGGTCTTTTGTCCCTGCCCTAACCCGGGATCTGGAGGCTATCGCTCAAAGTTGGCCTGCCCCGCCGCTCATGGCCCATCAAATGGCCCTGGTTGTCTCTCGCATGACTATCCGTGGTCCTGTCGGCCAGTCTATAGCCGTGGTGCTTCGTCCCTGTGAAATGGCTGCTCTCAGGGAGTTAGTAAAACTTCGCCAAGCCCACCTAGATGGTCTTCTAACCATTGGATTGGATTGTCCCGGCGTCATCAGCCTTAAAGTCTGGCAAAAGGGAGATAGGAAGACCCTTCTTGAGACTTTTCTCCGGCGGCCGGAGGAGCTTATTGGATATCGCCCCAGCTGTAAGATGTGCCTTCACCAGGCAGGAGAAGGCTTCGACCTGGTTCTCGGTTCTCTGGGGTTTCCCTCTGGAAAGACCGCCCTTTTGGCATTCAGCCCAAGGGGTGAGGAAATTCTCTCCCGGTCTCCCGGAGAGGCTGGAGACCTTCTTTCCCGGACCGAAGCCCTTGATGGCCTCAGAGCTGAACGCCAGGCTCAAAGAGAAAAACAGCTAGGGGATCTTTATCAAAGATTTTCCGGAGCCGACGGGCTCCTTGATTTTTTTTCCTCCTGCATTAATTGCCATAGCTGTATGCGAGTCTGTCCTATCTGTTATTGCCGGCAGTGTTTCTTTGACTCTCCAGCCTTTGAAGGCTCTGCCGACAACTATCTCCGCCGGGCGAGGCGTAAAAATGGTTTGAGGCTACCTTCGGATATGCTTCTTTTCCATCTGGGGCGAATGAATCACATGAGTCTCTCCTGTGTTTCCTGTGGACAGTGCGAGGATGCCTGTCCGGCAGGACTGCCCATTGCCCAGCTCTTCTCTCTGGCGGCCCAAAAAAGCCAAGAATTGTTTAATTACCGACCGGGAAGATCACTTACGGATCCTCTGCCCTTTAGTGTCTATCAGGAAGAGGAGCTTAAAGAAGTTGAGGCCCCCTATCGGGATATCTGGCACCCTTAAGGTCGTTTTAGTAGGGCCCGGCGTCTCAGGTGGGCTGCCCGGACTTCAACGGCCTCCTGGGCTAGTCTGACCAAACGCAGCCACGGGTCGCTCTGGAAATCAAAGCCCTTTAGCCACTGGAAAAGGGGGCTCTCTCTGGCCTCCGGAGATCGGACCTCTACGGGCTCAGGCGGCCCCCAGCGGCCCTGAGTGAAAAGTTTAAGGGCGGCTACATTAAGGGCCTCATCTACCAAAATAAGACTAGCTCCATAGACCGGAAGAGGTTCCAAGCGATCTACCACCCAGCCTCCAGTGTTATAGACCTTGGTCCAACCAGAGAAAGCAGGAACCCTTTCGAGGCGAGAGAATGGTTTATGGGTGTGACCAAAGACAAAACAAAGATCCAGGTCGGCCGGATCAACGTCTGATTCTTCAGTGAGCTGTCGTTTAAGAGGACCAGATAGATAAGCAGACATGGTCCAGGAAAGTTCGGGGGCCAGAGCCATCTCTGGCCTGTGACGCTCTTGAGCCAGGCCTCTTTCTATCAAGGTTTTAAGGAAAACCTCTACCGCCTTTTTCTCCAAAAAGTCACCGGGGATATAAGGGATATCGAGTTTTTGGGCTATAGCCTGGGCCAGATGGTCTATCATCTCCTTTAAACTTTCCAGACTCTGAAGCCTTTCGTAGATAGTCTCCACTTTCTCGCCAGCTTCACCAGAGCGTCCCATGGTGGACCAGAAAAAGTCTATCCAGGCAAAGTTTTCCCCTTCTATCTGATCAATATCCATCTCGGCATATATCCGGGAGATTATCTGTTCAATTTGTTCCGGCGCTTCTCCCTGGGGAAAAAGGATATTTTTGAGAATACTCATAAGGAGATATATGGGCTCTAAGAGATGACCATGATGGAAGCAAACAGCCTTTTTAGTCTCTTTATTTAATAGACCAAAGTTGGGATAGGCCACTTTTACCGAAAGGTCTTCAAGCCCTTTTATTCGGTGAACGAAGGCCTCAAGGAAGAGCGGTTTTACCCAGTAATGGGGTTTGTCCATAAACATCCGTGAATGATGCCAGGCCGGGGGCAAAAGGGAGCCCTGAGGGTGCTGTCGGGCTATATAGCCGGCATATTGGACCTCTCGGGCTACCTCCCAGATGTGATGATCATGGTTTCCTGGAATATAGATGATCTCTTTAAAAAGCCTCTCTGGTCCACAGAAGAAGACCTCCAGGAGACGTTCAAAAACCATAGCCGCCTGATTAAGACCGGAGAGAGCCAGCTCTAGGCCGTCTCCTAGAATGATAAGGGATGGTAGTTCATCTGCGGCCCTGACCAGCTCGGAAAGAGCATCCGAGAGGGCCATAAGGACAGGGCTTGGGCGCAGGGGATCAACCTCATCCTGGCCGGGAACAAGGTTGGTTAAAAGTCCGTCCTCTTCCCCCAGGTGAATATCAGAAAGACAAAGATACCGGATCGGATATCGAGCCATGGCCACCTCTTTTAGGGGGTTAATAAAAGCATAGACAGGAGAGAAGAAACCAGTCAATCAGAAAATACAGAAAACAAGCATTTCATTGATTTTGAAACGTTATAGGTGTATTAAAAAATTCAATGATATTGAAAACTCCTTTTGTAGTCGGGAAGATAGTCTCTGATGAGCTCTTTTGTAATCGTTATGAGGAGCTGGCCCGGTTAGAGTCAGATCTGCTTGGCTCTCAGAGTGTGGCCCTTTATAGCCCCCGACGTCTGGGTAAGTCATCGCTCATCAAGGTCCTTTTAGATCGTTTGGCCCAACAGAAGGTGATCTGTGTCTATCTCAACCTTATGGGGATAAGTTCTCTAGAAGAACTTGTCACTTCTCTGGCCCGGGCGACCACGTCGGCCATGGTGGAATCCCTGGGAGGCCTGTCCCGGGCCTTTCGTCAGGCCACTCGCCTTTTTCGGCGGGTAGGGATTCAGTTTGGCCTTGATCCGGTCACCGGGGCGCCAGTTTATAGCTTTACCCTCCGTCCTGATGAGCCAGAAGGAGATCTTGAAGATATTCTGGCGGGCCTTAATAGCTTTGTGTCTCGCCGGAGAAAACAGGCGGTGGTTGCTCTAGATGAATTTCAAGAAGTCCTCTTTCTGCCCGGTCTTGAGGGCCGGGCCGAGGCCCTCTTCCGGAGGATAGCTGAATCCCTTCCCCGGACAGCCTTTATCTTCTCCGGTAGCAAGCATCGGCTCCTGAGGGCGATGTTTTCCGAATCTGGCAGACCATTTTTCCGGGCGGCCAAACTTTACGAGCTAGGCCCCCTACCCCAGAAAGATTGCCGAGACTTTCTTGAGAAGCGATTCAGGGCCGCAAAGGCCCCTATCTCCCAGGTCATACTGGAGAAGCTTGCTCGGGCCAGTAAAGGACACCCATATATACTTCAGCTTCTTGGCTCAGTGGCCTACGGTCTGCTGAAGGAAAGACCCCCCACAGATGAGGAGATCTTCTTTAGAGAAGTCCTTAGTGAGGCCGTAACTCAGCTCACGCCAGAGTACGAACTTGTTTGGGATACTCTGGCCCGGCAACCCCGGGCTCGTCAAATTTTGAAGCTTCTGGCCCAGAAAGGACCAGTGAAGCGCTTCTCTGGAGCCCTCCTTCATCCTTACAACCTGGCCCCTTCCACGGTAAGCGTAGCCCTAAGAAATCTGGAGGACCTGGGGCTTGTTTGGCCACCGGATAAGGGGGGGTGGTGCCTGGTTGACCCCATGTTTGCTATCTGGCTAAGGAGCCACTAATGGGTACAGGCCCGACCCTCCTCGTGTTGGCAAAGGGCCGATTCATCTCCTTTGAATTCCCCTTTAAGGAAGCTCTCCACCACCTGATCGGCGTTCTCTTTAGGGGCCCCGGGGAGGACCTGAATCCCCGCCTCCTTAAGAAGTTCAACGGCCCGGGCTCCTATATGAGAGGCGATAACATGAGTGGCCCCTTGTTCCGAAAGCCAGCGGGGAATGGCCCCGGGCTCGTGTGGAGGGGGCTTAAGAACCTCTTTGGCCACCACCCGGCCACCCTCAACATTGTAGAAGGCAAAAAGAGGGGCTTGGCCAAAGTGTTCCGAAAGCCGAGGGCCATCTACAGGCATGGCAATCCGCATAATGCGGCCTTCTTGGCGATCTTTGTTCATCTGTTGCGTGACAGCAATCACGTTGCGCACCAGGTTTTCAAAGGCCTCGGCGGTCTTTGACTCGGGATAGGCAGCGATCATGGGTTTTCCAGCATCTCCAGCGGCCACCACCCGAGGATCTACAGGGATACGCCCCAAAAAGGGAATTCCTAGCTCTCTGGCCAGACGTTCCCCCCCGCCGACCTTAAAGAGATCGACATCTTTGCCGCAGTGAGGGCAAATGAAGCCGCTCATATTCTCCACCACTCCCAGAATCTGCATGTTTACGTGACGGCAAAAGCTGATGGACTTTTTAACGTCGATAAGAGAGACCTCCTGAGGAGTGGTGACAATAACAGCGTAGGCATCGGGAATGGTCTTGGCTACGGTCATAGGTTCGTCACCGGTACCAGGCGGGGCATCAATAACCAAATAATCAAGATCACCCCAGTCTATATCATAGATAAACTGCCTGATGGCCGAAATTTTCATCGGTCCGCGCCAGATAACGGCGGCGTCCTCTCGAGGAAGAAGGGGCTCAATGGAGATAAACTTAAGATTGGGGGAATAAACAATGGGTCCCAGAGAGCCGTCAGGACGCCGCTGAAGTTTACCCTTTCGAAGACCTAGCATTTTGGGCACGTTGGGACCATGAAGATCGACATCAAGAAGCCCTACGTGAAAATCCTGAAGAGAGAGACCAATGGCTAGGTTGATGGCTACAGTGCTTTTCCCTACCCCACCCTTTCCACTGAGGACCAGAAGTTTGTTCTCTATTCGGGCCAGACGCTCCCTTATTTTTTTATCTTGCTGTTCAAGAATGAGGCTGCCGGCGGCAGACTTTGGTTCTTCGGCCATTGTTATCCTCCTAAATATTTTTGATAAAAGCTTTATATCAGACCAAGAAATTACCAGCTCTGGTCGATAGCTTCAATCAATCGTTCCCAAATGGCCCTTACGGCCTTTGAGGCCGCTCCATTTGAGAAGTCTATCAGGGGACGACCGGCGGCGATGGCCCGGAAGACGTCTTCATCAAAGGGAATTTCTCCCAAAAGTCTTCCTTCCTGAAGGGAAACAGTCT
Source organism: Thermosulfuriphilus ammonigenes (assembly GCF_011207455.1). Lineage (GTDB taxonomy): Bacteria > Desulfobacterota > Thermodesulfobacteria > Thermodesulfobacteriales > ST65 > Thermosulfuriphilus > Thermosulfuriphilus ammonigenes. The sequence continues at coordinate 152,844 of NZ_CP048877.1, read as the reverse complement.
CCCTGATATGCTCAGTTCCTTCTGGGGAAAGATCACATTTATTTATGACTACCCAGGCCGGTAGATCAAAGTGTCTGGCCAGATGGAGGAGACGAACAAGATCGTGGATGGCAGCAACCCCCGGTTCGGTGACCACTAAAAGAGCCGAAGCTCCGGAGACAGAAGCAATTACCGGACAGCCTATACCAGGAGAACCATCAACCAGGACAAAGGCACTGCCGGCCTCCTCTGCCAGGCGCCGAGCCTCCTTCTTGACCCTAGCGACCAGCTTGCCAGAGTTTTCGCGTCCCGGGAAAAGTCGGGCATGAACCAGGGGGCCATAGGGACTTTCGCTAATAAAAAGCTCCCCAACCTTGGTGGGAATCATCTCGATAGCCTGTTCCGGGCAGAACCAGGCGCAGACCCCACATCCTTCACACAATAGAGAATCAATAGAAAAATCTTCAGGATCTATGGCTCCAAAACGACATAGTTCAAAGCAGCGGCCACAACCGGTACAGAGTTCTTCTTCTTTGCAGGGTTCCTCACCGGAGATAAATCCCTCTCTGTGGCGGATCTTGGCCCTCAGAATAAGAGGGAGATTTGAGGCATCGACATCACAGTCAGCCAGAACTTTTTCTTTGACCAAAGCCGCTAAAGAAGCCACAAGAGTGGTCTTTCCCGTCCCTCCTTTGCCACTAACAACGACAATCTCCTTCATCTCTTTTCTCTCCGGATGACTCTTAAGACCTCTTTAAGGGCGGGAGCCAAATCAGGTCTGATGCTGATTAAAGACTCGCCTTGAGCGCAGGCTGTGGCGATGCGGCGGTCATGGGGGATCTCCAGGAGAAGAGGTAGTTGATGTTTAAGAACAAACTCCTTTACCCTCCCCTCTCCTATTCCAGACCGATTAATGATTATCCCGGCCGGGATGTCCATAAGTTTTACCATCTCTAGAGCTATCTGGAGATCATGAAGACCAAAGACAGTATCTTCTGTAACCAAAAGGCAGTAATCTGCGCCCCTTATGGCCGCAATGGCCGCACAGGCTGTCCCGGGAGGACAATCAATAATGTTAAAACTTTCTGGTTCAAGGGCGGTCTTTACAGCCCGGATAAGAGGCGAGGCCATGGCCTCACCAACCCGCAACCGCCCCTGGACAAAGCCTATCCTTCCGGCCTTTCCTTTCTCTACCAGCCCCAACTCCCGTTGCCCCTCTTTAATGGCCATCTCTGGACAGACCAGAATGCAACCTAAACAGCCATGACACATCTCAGGAAAGGAAAGAATTGTCCGGCCGATGACAGTAATAGCCGAAAAACGGCAGATCTCTCGACACTCCCCACAATAGTTGCAACGAGATTCGTCAACCTCGGGAATAGGGAGGTAGATCCTCTGGACGGCTTTAATTTCCGGCTTGAGGAAAAGGTGTCCGTTGGGTTCTTCAACATCGGCATCAAGGAAGACTACCGGTTCCGAACAGACCTGGGCCAGGGCCACAGAAAGAGTGGTCTTGCCCGTTCCCCCCTTGCCGCTGGCCACCGCAACAATCATCTCCCCCTCCCTTTACCCTCCTTGACCTTTGAGGCCAGTTGTGCATCAATAGTAATTAAGTTAAGGATTCCTGGACCCGCGATTGCTTCTTCCCAAGATTATTTTTAGCCGAGACTAGGTCCTGGGGACATTCTTGTCAAGAAGAGAAAAAGGATAACACGGTGCGGTCCCAGATCATCTGTCGGGACTGTCTGGCTGGGTTAATTAAAAAGGCTATAGCCGTAGCCCGGACTTCTGCGGAAAGAAAAAGGGAGGCTGAGAAGCGGGCCCTGAGTTACCTTGAAACCCACTTCCGCCTAGAAGATCCTCCTCCACGGATGGCCGAACAACTCCTGGAGATTATCAAAGAGGTCACCAAAGACCATGATCCTTTCCGGGAGGTCAAAAGAGAAGAGATCCGCTGGGGGAAAAGGCTGGCCCTTGAAGTGGCCGGTCAATATAGCGGAGGAACTTCAGACCTTCTGGCTCTGGCGGCCCTGGGAAATGCCATAGATTTTTTCCGAAACCTTGGAGAAGTGAAAAGGCGTTTGAGGGCTGGCCTCTCCTTTGCTCTAGATGATCGCCACCTGGCTGAAAGGGTACTGGAGAAGGCCGGTTCAATCCTTTACCTGGCCGATAACGCCGGGGAGATCTTCTTCGACTTACCTCTTATGAAGCACCTGCAGGCCGGAGGGAAAAGGGTTATCCTGGCTGTTAAGGCGGCACCAGTTCAGAATGATCTCTGTCTGGCCGATCTCGGAGATATTGGTCCTCTGCCTGTAGAAGTGATCCCCTCGGGGGCCTTTGTTGGGCTTGACCTTGATCGGGCCACCCAAGAGTTTAAAAACACTCTTAAAGAAGTCGATTTTATCGTTGCTAAAGGAATGGGACATTTTGAAACCATGGATACCCTTTCTCTTGCCGTACCGATTCTTTTTATCCTGGAGGCCAAGTGTCATCCAGTGGCCAAGGCTTTAGGTGTGCCGCTGGCCAGTCACGTCTGCTATCTCCGGGAGTTTTAAAGCCAATGGCCGCATACCGCCAACTTATTGAATCTGGAGAGCTTAAAAAACGAGCCGAGATGGCCAGGAGACTCCTTTCTCCCTGTAGGCTCTGCCCCCGGGCCTGTGAGGTAGATCGTCTCTCGGGGGAGGTGGGGTTCTGTCGCACAGCTGATCGGGCCATAGTGGCCTCATTTGGGCCCCACTTTGGGGAGGAGGAGCCTTTAGTGGGTCAGGGAGGATCGGGGACCATCTTTTTTTCTTGGTGTAATCTGGGCTGTGTCTTTTGCCAGAACTGGGAGATAAGCCACCTGGGAGAGGGAGAGCCGGTAGAGGCCGAAGAGCTAGCTGAAATGATGCTAACCCTTGAGGCCCGCGGTTGCCACAATATAAATTTTGTCACCCCCAGCCATGTAGTGCCTATGATCCTTGAGGCCCTACTTATAGCCGCTCAAAGGGGGTTGTCCGTCCCTTTAGTCTATAATACCGGAGGCTATGATTCCTTAGAGACCTTAAAGCTTCTTGAGGGAATCTTTGACATCTACATGCCGGATTTCAAATATTGGGATGAAAAAATAGCCCTTAAGTATTCCTTGGCTCCCGGATATCCCCAGGTAGCTCGGAAGGCCATCAAGGAAATGCATCGACAGGTAGGAGATTTAATTCTTGACCACCGGGGGATTGCTGTAAAGGGACTTATCATCCGACACCTTGTTCTTCCTGGGGGCCTGGCCGGAAGTAAAAAGATATTCCAGTGGATCGCCCAGGAAATTTCGCCGAATACTTATGTTAATATCATGGATCAGTATCGTCCTTGTGGGGAGGCCTATCGTTACCCCCCTCTTGACCGCCGGATAACCAGCCAAGAATATCTCGAAGCTATCCGGGCGGCAGAGGAGGCCGGCTTGCGGCGTCTTGACAGTCGGGTCAGGGCCAGATTGGCCTACTGGCTTTAGAGGAAGAAGTGGGACGAATATTCGCGATAGGTGATATCCACGGCTGCCTAAAGCCCTTTAAAGATCTTCTGCAAAGGCTCCCTATAAACTGGGAGGAAGACCTGGTCATCTTTTTAGGAGATTATATAGATCGAGGTCCTCGCCCCCGGGCGGTAGTAGAGGAGATTCTTCGGCTAAGGGAAGAGAATCCTCAAAGAATAATCACCTTAATGGGCAATCATGAGTGGATGTTTCTGCGATACTTAAGGGGAAAGGATATTGAAATCTATCTCTTTAACGGAGGCCAAACCACCATTGCCGATTACGGTGATCAAGCTCCGCCCCCAGAGCATCTTCATTTTTTTGAAACCTTGAGGCCTTTTTACGAAACGGAAGATTATATATTTGTCCACGCTGGTCTGCGCCCGGGAAAAGACCTTTGGGAACAGGAGTTGGAAGATCTCCTCTGGATCAGAGGAGAATTTATTTGGTCGGATTTTGACTTTGGCAAACGGATCATTTTTGGTCACACTCCATTTAGCGAACCTTTAATCATGGCCAACAAAGTGGGGCTGGATACCGGGTGCGTCTATGGGGGGCGTCTTACCGCTGTCGTCCTCCCAGAGATGGATTTTTACTATAGCTTTTGTACCAAGGAGGGAGGTAGATATGGCAGCCTATGATGACGATCGAGAAAGACCTTCCTGGCGGGAAATAGATCGCCGGCGGGATCGTAGCCGGCACACCTCTCGTCAACGGGAGCCCCTCTCCCAGGTAGAAAGGGCCCTTAAGTCTCCGTGGCTAAAGCATAAGTACATGGAGGAACTTGAAAAGCTCTTTTCGGGGAAAAAGGCCAGTCCAGAACATCAAAAGCTCTATCAGGCCATTCATAAAACCTACGGCAGCAACAAGTTCCATCGCACGGTAGAAAAGTATCTCCAGGAATATGGGCTTCCTGAAGATTGGGGAACCTTGATTCTCCTACTAGACCATAAAAAACCCGAGATAGTCAGAAAGGCCCTGGAGGCTTTAAAGGCCCTTTATCCCCAGAAAGGTCTTCTAGAAAGGCAGGGATTTGTGAGTAAAGTAAAGATTTTGGCCCTTACAGCCAAAGATGAGTTTCTCCGGGCCGAGGCCGAAAATACACTGGAGGAAGTCCGTAGCCTATGAAGGACGAGATGACTCTGGAGGCCTTTCGCCAATACCTGATCTTGGAAAAAGGCCTTTCAAAAAATTCCGTTCAGGCCTATTTTTCAGACATCAATCAGCTTCTGGGTTTCTTAGAGGACCGAGGTCGGAATCTTGAGCAGACCACCACCTCTGACCTACTGACCTTTCTGGCCTGGTTAAAGAGCAACGGGGCCTCAGGGCGAACTCTGGCCCGAAAAATCTCCAGTCTTCGAACCTTCTTTGGTTGGCTTAATAGCGAAGGGATCCTTGCCCAAGATCCCAGTGAACTATTGGAGGGGCCTCGCCTGCCCCGCCGTTTACCTAAAACTCTCTCTTATGAGGAGATCAGGTCTCTACTGGAGAGTCCTGATCCCAGGGATCCCTTTGGTCTTCGAGACAAAGCCCTCTTAGAGCTCCTTTATGCTACCGGTATTAGGATAAGTGAGGCTGCCGGTCTCAGGCTGGCCTCAGTAAACTTTGAGGTGGGGTATATTCGACTATTTGGCAAAGGAGAGCGGGAACGAGTTGTCCCCCTGGGAGAGGTGGCCAGGAACTGGCTTCTTCGTTATCTCCGGGATGGTAGGGGATACTTCCTTAAGGGGCGATCATCTGAATACATCTTTCTTGGCAAAGGTGGAAAGCCTCTCACCCGCCAGAGACTCTGGCAGATAATCAAGGCCCATGCCCGTAAAGTGGGCATTGCCCAAAAACTAACTCCCCATGTCCTGCGTCATTCTTTTGCCAGTCATCTCCTGGCCGGAGGGGCCGATCTTAGGGCCGTGCAGATGATGCTCGGCCATGCCAGCCTTTCTACCACCCAGATTTATACCCATCTGGACAAGGCCCATCTGATTCGGATTTTTAAACGGACGCATCCTCGTGGTTAAGAAGATCACCCTTATTACCAGCCACGTCAATGCTGACTTTGATGCCCTTTCGGCCATGGTGGCTGCCAAGCTTCTCTATCCAGGGGCCATTCTGGCCTTTCCCGGGGCCACTGAAAAGGGCCTCCGACACTTTGTTCTTGAAGCGGCTTCCTACTTGGCTGAGGTCAGGCCGGCCCGAGAAATAGACATCGATCACGTGGGGCGATTGGTTATCGTGGATGTGAGTGATCCTGAGCGCCTGGGGCCTTTCACAGGGCTCCTAAACCGGGACGACGTTGAGGTTCATCTCTATGATCATCACCTTCCGGATAAAGGGTCGGGAATTAAGGCTGATTATCAAGTCATTAGGCCCTATGGCTCGGCAACCACTGTATTGGTAGAGCTCCTGAAGGAGCGGGGTATTCGTCCCAATCCAGACGAGGCCACTATTATTGCTCTGGGCATCTATGAAGATACGGGGTCCTTTACCTACCCTTCTACTACCCCGGCAGACCTTAAGGCTGCCGCCTGGTTAGTTGAACTGGGGGCGGATCTTAACACCGTGGGCCAGATAATCAGACATGATCTTTCCGCCGAACAGGTAGATCTCTTAAACCAACTTCTGGAAACGGCCGTTCGCTTTCATATTGAGGGGGTAGAGGTGGTTATAGCTCGGGCCAAAAGTTCACGCTACATTGATGAGTTCGCTGTGGTTGCCCAGAAACTCATGGATATTGAGGATATTCCGGTGGTCTTTGCCCTTGCCCAGATGAATGGCCGTATTTACGTGGTTGGTCGCAGTCGGCTAGAACAGGTAAACGTGGCCGAGATTCTGAGACCACTTGGCGGCGGTGGTCATCCTCAAGCAGCAGCGGCCAGTATCAAAGGGATGACTATCCTGGAGGCCGAGGAGGCCATTGTCAATCGTCTTACTGAAACCATAAAGCCACCGGTGACCGCCAAGGACCTTCTCAGTCACCCGGCTATCACCATAGAAAAAGAGCGAACCATAGAAGAGGCCCATCGCCGCTTTACAGAAACCGGTGTGGCCGTTTTGCCCATTGTCGAAAAGGGCAAGGTCATAGGTCTCATCAACCGGGAGGTAGTAGAAAAGGCCCTTTACCATAACCTGGGGGAGAGCCGGGTGGCCGATTTCATGACCACTGAATTCGAAGTTTTTTCTCCGGAGACCCCCCTTTCCCGAATCATGGAGGTCATTGTTGGTCAGAGGCAAAGGCTGGTCCCTGTGCTTGAGAAAGAAAGACTTGTGGGGGTGGTTACCAGAACGGATCTTCTTAATCACCTGGCTCAGGAAAAGGAAAGACGGCCCGAAAAACTTCTTCCCCAGCGAAGCCGAGAGCGAGATCTCTCACGGACTTTAGAGAGGTCTCTGCCCCAGTGGTTGGTAGAGTTTCTTCGCGAGGCTGGCAAAATAGCTGATTCCCTGGGATACCGCGCTTATGTGGTCGGAGGTTTTGTTCGCGATCTTCTCCTTGGCCAAAAAAATCTCGACGTTGATCTGGTCATAGAAGGCGATGGCCCTATTTTTGCCCGAAGATTGGCGGAGACCTTCTCTGGCCGAGTCTCTGTCCACGAGAAGTTCAAGACGGCAGTAATAACTCTTCCCTCTGGTTTTAAGATTGATGTGGCCACAGCCCGGTGGGAATATTATGCCTATCCTGCGGCCCTGCCCACGGTAGAACTCTCTTCTCTTAAGCTGGATCTTTTTCGGCGTGACTTTACCATCAATACCTTGGCCATCAAACTCAATCCAGGAGAGTTCGGCCAGCTGGTGGACTTCTTTGGCGGTTTGAGAGACCTAAAAGATGGAGTCATTCGTGTCCTTCACAGTTTGTCTTTTGTAGAGGATCCAACCCGTATCTTTAGGGCTGTTCGTTTCTCCGCCCGCTATGGATTTCGCATTGGCCGCCATACCCTGGATCTTCTCAAAGGGGCCCTAAAACTCAATTTGGTGGATCGCCTTTCGGGACGCCGTCTTCTCAATGAACTGCGCCATATTCTCAGCGAGCGAGATCCCCTCCCTGCCATCAGGCAGATGGCCGAACTTGATCTTCTACGTTTCATTCATCCTGACCTAAAGCTAACGGAGGAAGGAGAAGGCCTGATCAAAGAAACCGAGGCCAGTCTTTCTTGGTACCGTCTTCAGTTTGGAGAGGAGAATCTAAAAATCTGGATGGTTTATCTATTAAGTCTCTTTGACCGACTTGATCAGAAACGTTTTGCAACAGCCCTTGCCCGGCTAGAGATACCGGAGAAGAAGATAAGAACCCTGCTTGAAGAAAGAGGCCGTCTTTTTAGAGCCTTGGAACACTTCAAAAAAACTCACTCTATCTCTAAGAGTGCCATCTATCGGTCTTTAGAGGGGCTTTCTTCCGAAATGCTCCTTTACGGTCTGGCTAAGGCCAGAGATCAGGCCAGCAAGCAGGCCATCACCCTTTTTCTGCGAGAACTCCGAAAGGTGCGCCCGGCGATAACCGGTCAAGATCTCAAAAAACTGGGTATTCCAGAGGGCCCCATATACAAAAAGATTTTGGAAACCGTCCGGGATGCTCGACTTGATGGTCTAGTACAAAATAAAGAAGAAGAACTCCAGCTCGTTCATAAAATTTTTAAGGAAAAGGAAAAGGCCAACCGATAAAATGATTAGAGGTTGTCCAAGGAAGGAGGCCTGGCCATGGATATTAGTAGTGTGGGTGCCAAGATTGTCCCCGTTGTTCAAGTCCAAGAGGTCCGGGAAATATCCGTAAAGGAGCCACCGGTCCGTCCTGTTCCTAAAACCGAAGGCAACCGGATAGAAAAACGGGGACCAGGGCCGCTCATTAAAGGAGAAGAGAGGGCAAGGAATCAGGAAACAGAACCTACCCTTACCGGGTTAGACAAAAACCAGCTAGAAAAATTGGCCGAAAGTATCGAGGAGTATCTCCAGCACCTGGATTTCAAAATAGAGTTTAGCGTTCATGAGGATACTGATCAGATTATTGTCAAGGTGGTAGATCCCAAGAGTGGTAAGGTTATACGGCAAATCCCTCCAGAGGAGCTCCTAAAAATTCAGGAAAAGTTGCACGAGTTAACTGGCCTCCTCTTCGAAAAAAAGGCCTGATTTGGCCAAAAATATAAAGGGACCCACCATTTTTTAAGCCTCCTTCCATTTTTATCCTTTTTGTTCGTATTTGGTGGTATCTTGTGGAAATTCGAGTTTGGTGTTATTGGTGGTTTGCTTAATTAGGGTCTGGCCAAAAGAGTGTTTTAAAAGAGAAAGTTGACACTAGACGAAAACTCCATGGAAAAAGAAACCACCGACCAGAAAATTCGTATTCTGATCGCTGAAGATGAACGTTCCATCGGGGAGCTGTTGGTGGAGGTCCTCGAAGAAGAAGATCGAGAAATAGATCTGGTTACTGATGGTGACCAAGCTATAGAGACCCTTCGTCAGCGTCCTTATGACATCCTCATTACCGATCTCAAGATGCCTGGAGCTGATGGGGTAACGGTAATGAAGGAGGGGCGCAAGTTATATCCCGACTTAGTGGTTATTGTAGTCACAGGCTTTGCCTCCCTGGAGACAGCCATTGAGGCCCTTAAACAAGGGGCATATGACTATATTAAAAAGCCCTTCCGGTTAGACGAAATCAAGATAAGCGTTAAAAACGCTTGTGAAAAGGTTACTTTGGAGCGAGAAAATCGCCTCTTACTCCAAAAACTTAAAGAGTGTCTTCAGGAGCCCTCCAAGGAGGAACTCTCTCCGGCGGAATCTTATCCTATGGTTTATGGCAGTCCCCCCCTTGAAGTCTTTGAGGCCAAGAGGTCCAAGTTTCTTGAGGAGCTGGAACGTCTCATCAGACTAAAGCAGGAAGGCTTTCTTGACGAAATAGAATTCCAGACCCTCAAAAAACACCTCTTGGAGCAACTAAGTTGATTGCTACGGACACCTACCCTAAAAGCGCCGAAGAAACCCCAAAGGAGCACCTGCGTATCCTGGTGGTGGATGATGAGCCCCATATAAGGGAACTTATCAGGGAATACCTTTCTCGTTTTGATAACATCGAGACCCTTGAGGCAGCCAATGCTTTCAAGGCCTTAGAGATTGTCCAGACCCAAGAGATAGACGGAGTCATTCTGGACATCTACATGCCAGGTATGGATGGCCTAGAGCTATTGCGACGTCTAAAGAAGATAAACCGCCACCTGATAATTATCCTGATGACAGGATATCCATCCTTTGATTGTTTGGTGGAGGCCATTCGTTCTGGAGCTTCGGATTTTCTTCCCAAACCTTTTAAATTAACTGATCTTCAGCTGGCCGTAGAAAGGCTTTCCCGTGAACGCAAGCTCATCGTCGAAAACCTTAATCTTACCGCCGAGCAAGCAGTCTTAAGAGAGCTCAATGATCGTCTTAAGAAAAAAATCCGGGAACAAAGTATCCTTTTTTCTATTAGTGAAGCCTTAAGTCGGGTTAAGAGCACCCTCGAACTCTACCAAAAGGTCACCCATCTGGCCCACCGTCTAACCGAGGCTGACGCCGCTTTCTTTTGGATAGCCAATACCGATGAAGCCAAACTAATTACGATGGCTGAAGTGGGGGAGAGGAAAATCCTCTCTCCCTACCGATGTCTCTCTCTGTCCAGCGACTCTGGGCTGGTGAAGGTCTTCAAGGAGGGCCTTCCAGCCATGTATGTCCAGGACTCACGCAGACAACTTCAGGGCTTTAGCGGTTCTCTGATTGCCGTTCCTTTTGCCATTCGAGAAGAGACACTGGGAATTCTGGCCGCCGCTCGCAAGCCGGATCGTCCTAGCTTTAGTGAAGAGGACCTATTTACCCTTCATCTTCTGGTGGAACGAGCCTCTCTCAACGTAGAGAATTTAATCCTTTATGAGAGTATTCTCCTTAATCTTCACTCTACTCTTCGAGCTCTGGTAACCACTCTTGAGGCCAAGGATCCTTACACAAAGGAGCACTCCCAGCGGGTTACAGAATGGGCTGTCAAAATTGCTAAGCAGATGAATCTTCCTGAAGAGGAAATCGACTCTCTTCGCTTTGCTGCCCAGCTGCACGATATAGGCAAAATTGGTATAAGAGACCACATTCTTATGAAACCAGGACGTCTTACTCCAGAAGAGTATGAAATCATCAAAAAACATCCCGTCATTGGGGAGGAAATAGTCAGCCATCTGGGCCTTCTGCCTCAGGAAAAGGCCATTATCCGGCACCATCATGAACGCTGGGATGGTAAGGGATATCCTGATGGTCTTCAAGGAGAAGAAATCCCTCTTCTCTCCCGAATCTTGGCCGTAGCTGACGCCTTTGACGCCCTAACGTCCACCCGCCCCTACCGTAAGGCCATGAGCTATGAAGAGGCCTTGGCCGAGCTTGAACGCAATAAATGGACTCAGTTTGATGGCCGGGCGGTAGAGGCCTTGGTGAAGATTATTTCTAAGGAGAGCGACCATGGCTAAGGAGCCAGAGGAGGTCTGGAGCGGACTCTTGGTAGAACATATTCGACCGGCCCTCATGGGACGTCTTGTTCAAGGATTTATTCACAATCTCTCCGGCCCCCTTCAGATCCTCAGCATGCAGCTAGAATTCTTAAGTTTCTTAAGACAGAAAAAGAAAAAACTCCTTGAGGGAGTCTTGCTTAAAGGGATGGATCCAGACACGCGGGAAAAACTTTATCAGATGCTAGAGGGAGAAGATGAAAGGCTTCAGAACGTCGTTGAACAAGTAGAGAGAATAAACCAGCTCCTTTCGGCCTTCTCCTTAAAGACCAACCCAGATCGAACTTTCATTGAACTTAACGACTTTATTAGGGAGGAAATTATCTTCTGGGAGGCCAATCTCTTCTTCAAACATGAGGTAAAAAAAGAGCTAAGCCTTTTCCCCTCTGGGGTAACGGTTAAGACCATTTACCCCCTTTTAAGGGGGGCTGTAGATCTTGTCCTTTGTTGGATTATCGACTACGGATTCGACGAGGAAAAAGTGATCACCTTTGAGACTCGCCCCGATCCCTCCCTGGTAATTGCCTATAAAGGCACCCCCATACCTCAGCAGACCTCGGTAAGAGAGGTGGTTAGAAGGGGTGATCCCTGGCCCCTTTACCCGGTCCTGGCCAGGGAAATCTTCCAAGAGATTGGGAATCTGGAGTTTAAAGGAAACGAAGCCATCTTCCGTTTCCACTGATATGGATTTCTTCTTCTGGCTCGCCCTCTGGTTGATACCTGGCCTTGGTCCTGTAGGCTTTAAACGACTTTTAGAAAAAATAGGCCCTCCGGCAAAGATCTGGGAGAGCTCTTCGGAAGAGCTCCGGGTCGCTGGACTTCCAGAAAGGTTGGTTGAGGCCATTAGCCAAAAAATCACCTGGTCTCGGGCCGAAGAAGAACTCAAGAGGCTTGAAGATATGGGGCTAAAGATCGTCCATCTTGGGGAGCCCCATTACCCCGAGCTTCTCCGCCAAATTCCTGATGCCGCCCATTCTTTACCTTAAAGGAAATCTTGTCCCTTCTGGGCAGGCTATAGCCATCGTTGGCTCACGGCATCCCAGCAACTACGGTCTGCGGCTAGCTAGGGAGCTGGCCAGAGATTTGGCCCGGACTGGCACTATCATCGTCAGTGGGGCGGCCCAAGGGATAGACACGGCGGCTCACCAAGGGGCCCTTGAGGCCGGAGGAGTCACCTGGGCCGTTCTGGGAACGGGGCTGGATGTGGTCTATCCCCGGAGCAATCAAGGTCTCCTGGAAGAGATTTCCCATACTGGGGCCCTGATTAGTGAATTCCCGCTGGGCACTGGTCCTCGTCGGGAAAACTTTCCAATACGCAATCGGATCATTAGCGGCCTCTGTCAGGCGGTGGTAGTGGTTGAAGCCAGCCCCAAAAGTGGTTCCCTGATAACAGCCCGGCTGGCTGGTGAGCAGGGACGGGAGGTAATGGCTGTTCCCGGAAGTGTCTACTCCTATAAAAGTCGTGGGTGCCACCGACTTATCAAAGAAGGGGCGGCCTTGGTTGAATCTCCGGAAGATGTTCTTCTTTCCTTGGGGCTCAGAGAAGATAAAGAGCACGACTCCCCCTTGTTGGATGATCCAGATCTACCTCCAGATGCCCAACAAATATGGCAGGTCCTGGATTTTTATCCCCTTCATCTAGAAGAAATTGCCCAAAAGATTGGACTTGATATTTCTAGAATCGCTGGCATCCTCTTAGAACTTGAGCTTGCGGGCTTAGTAGAGGCCCTTCCGGGAGGACACTATCAGCGAAGGCCTCGCTGACCCGAGTAGAAAGAGAGACGGGAAAGGCTATGAAAAAGGGACTGGTCATTGTTGAGTCTCCCACAAAGGTTAAAACTCTCAAAAAAATCCTTGGCAAAGATTATGATGTCAGGGCCTCGGTTGGTCACATTAAGGATCTGCCCAAAAGTAAACTGGGGGTGGATATAGACAATGGTTTTAGCCCTCAGTACGAGATAATTCGCGGTAAGAAAAAGATCATTGATGAACTTCGTCGGGCCGCCCGGGGAGTCGAAGACATTTATTTAGGCCCAGATCCAGATCGCGAGGGAGAGGCTATTGCTTGGCATATTGCTGAAGAACTCCGAAATAAAAAGCGCCGGTTTCATCGGGTTCTTCTTTATGAACTCACCGAAAGAGGGATAAAAGAGGCCTTTAAAAACCCTACCGATCTTAATCGCTATCGCTATGAATCACAACAAGCCCGGAGAATCCTGGATCGCCTGGTTGGTTATCAGATTTCCCCTCTTCTCTGGGAAAAGGTCAAACGAGGCCTTTCTGCCGGGCGAGTTCAATCAGTAGCCTTAAAGATTATCTGTGAGCGCGAAAAAGAGATCCGGGCCTTCGTCCCTGAGGAGTATTGGACAGTTACGGCCAAGCTCCAGGGCGCCGAGGGGCAGGAGTTTTTAGCCAAGGTTATCCAACGAAACGGCAAAAAGCTAGAGCTTAAGAGAGAGAAGGAAGCTCGCACTGTAGTAGATGATCTTGAAAAGGCTACCTTCATTGTCTCTGAGGTCAAGCGCAAGGAGAGGCGTCGTCGTCCGGCCCCCCCGTTCATCACCAGCACCCTTCAACAGGAGGCTTACAGAAAGCTGCGTTTTCCAGCCAGAAAGACCATGCTTATAGCCCAACGTCTTTATGAAGGGATAGATCTGGGGCCCGAAGGACCGGTGGGACTCATTACTTATATGCGCACGGATTCTACCCGCACCGCTCCGGAGGCGATAAGTGAGGTTAGAGATTTTATCAAGGAATCCTTTGGCCCAGATTATCTTCCCTCCAGAGCCCACACCTATAAAAGCCGCTCCGGAGCCCAAGAGGCCCATGAAGCCATAAGGCCAACCTCTGTTTATCGCACTCCAGAACAGGTTGCTCCCTATCTTTCTAAGGACGAACTGGCCCTTTATAGCCTTATTTGGAAGCGATTTGTGGCCTCTCAAATGGCTCAGGCCAAATTAGAACAAACTACTATAGAAATCCAGGCCGGGCCCTACGGCCTTAGGGCTACCGGAACCGTGATCGTCTTTCCGGGATTTATGACCCTTTATGTAGAAAATAAAGAAGGGGAAGACGAGGAAAAATTGCCGCCAGTGAGCCCGGAAGAGGTATTGTCCCTTCTGGAACTTATTCCCAAACAACATTTCACTCAGCCTCCTCCCCGCTATACGGAAGCCAGTCTCATCAAGGCCCTAGAGGAGAAAGGTATCGGCCGACCAAGTACCTATGCCACTATAATCTCTACAATTAAGGAACGAGACTATGTGCGTCAGGAGCAAAATCAACTGCGTCCTACGGAGTTAGGGCTTCTAGTAAATGAGCTTCTCACCTCCCATTTTCCGGACATCATTGACGTAGAGTTTACTGCCCGGATGGAGGAGGCCCTGGATCGTATCGAAGAGGGAAAGATTACTCGGGTAGAGGTGCTCAAGGAGTTCCATGAGGCCTTTACTAAAGAACTTGAAGTGGCCCAGAAAGAAATGACCTCCATTAAAAAAGAGGGAGTAGCCACTGATGTGAAGTGTCCAGCCTGTGGTTCTCCCATGGTTATTCGTCTGGGACGGGCTGGAGAGTTTCTTGTTTGTAGTCGGTACCCAGAATGTAAAACCAGCCGAGATTTCACCCGAGATGACCGCGGTCATATCAAAATCATAGAGCCAGAACAAAAACAGGCCGGCGTTTGTGAAAAGTGTGGTCGTCCCATGGTGGTCAAGCGAAGTCGCTTTGGGGAGTTTTTAGCCTGCTCCGGTTATCCGACGTGCAAAAATGTCCGTCCTCTTTCTACCGGTGTCCCCTGCCCTGAGGCGGGTTGTAATGGTGAGTTGGTTAAAAGACGAACCAGAAAGGGGAAAGTATTTTATTCTTGTAGCCGATATCCACAGTGCCGCTACGCTATCTGGGATGAGCCAGTGGCCCGGGGCTGTCCTTCCTGTGGAGCCCCCCTTATGGTCATAAAGCGTTCAAAGCGAGATGGAGTCTATCTTAAATGTTTAAACAAAGACTGCGGCCATCGGGAGCCCTACGAGGGCGATTCTGAATCCGAAGGAGCAGAAGCCTCATCGTAAGAGATCCCCAAGATCTCTACCTCAAACTGGAGCTCCTTTCCGGCCAGGGGGTGATTAAAGTCCACAAAGGCATAGCCTTCGTTTATCTCCCGGATGAGCGCTGGCCTCAAGACCCAAAACTCATCTACTAGCCGAACCACCTCTCCCGGGTTGGCCCCCTGGGGGAGACGTTCCCGGGAAATAGCTACCAATTTGAGTGGATCATAAGGCCCGTAGTGATACTGAGGGGGAACAACAATATGCCGTGTCTCCCCGACTTTGGCTCCAATAAGGGCCTCTTCTACGTAAGGCATAAACTGCCCTTCTCCGCAGATAAAAGAAACTGGAGACTTAGAGACATCAACTACTTTACCTGCGGCCAGAACGCGGTAGGAAATAGTCACCTTGGCCCCTTTGGCAATGATCTTTGTCTCCATCAGTGTTCGGATTTTCGGATCACAGGGACCTTAAGAAACTCAACTCCTTCTTCTTTAAGAATCTTTTCTTCCTCTTCGGTAGCCACCCCTCGAATGGCTCGAGGCTCCTCGATACCATAGTGTATTTTAAGGGCCTCTTCGGCAAAACGTGCTCCAACATCTTCAAAGTTTTTCTCTACATAACGGGATATCTGATAGAGAACGTTTAGCATTTTGGCCTCTGGTGTAGAGGCCTGATGCTGACTGTCACGGGATTTTTTTATGGCCACCGGGGAAAGGATCTTGCGGATCTTTTGACTTCCACAGAAGGGACAGTTAATAAGCCCTTTGGCCACTTGTTCTTCATAGGAGGCCCGATCAGCAAACCAGCCCTCAAAGACATGATTGTTTTCACAGGAAAGATCAAAGACAATCATTTAGATTGAAAAATAATATGACCGGAGGAGAGCTTCAAGCTGAGAGGCTATCTACAAGTTCTCCGGATGGCTCCTCGAGGCGATTCCTAATTACCTGGAGGAATTCTTCCACATTAAAGGGTTTGTAGATCACCGGAACCCCGAGAGAAGATTCTTCTTTACGACTGTATCCGGTAATAAAAACAGCCCTTATTTTTTGATTAAGCTGCCGCAGCCGCTCCAAAGTTTCCTCTCCTGTCATCTCCGGCATGATAAGATCAAGGACTACCAGATCTATCTCCTGGCGAAAGGCCTGGTAAATATTCAGGGCCTCGTAGCCATCTTTAGCCAAAAAGACCTTGTAGCCATACCGAGTAAGTATTTCGTGGGCCAGATGCCTGATGAGTTCTTCATCGTCGACCACCAAGATCCCTTCGCGTCCAGTAAGCTCTCTCCGGGTAGGCAAAGGCTCGGAGACTGTAGGCCGGTCCTCTGAGGCCGGGAAGAAGAGATAAAATGTTGTCCCCTGTCCTACTACAGACTCTACATGGACATAGCCACCGGCCCCTCGTACAATGCCGTAAACCATGGCCAAACCCAGACCTGTTCCCTGACCGATCCCCTTTGTAGTGAAGAAGGGATCAAAGATGCGGGGGAGAATCTCTTCAGGGATGCCACAACCCGAGTCAGAGACGCTAAGCATCACGTATAGGCCGGGGACAGCCATGAGTTCTGAAAAGGGACCATCCTCCTCCCCCAGGGTAATGGTCGATGTAGAAATCACCAACCGCCCCCGCCCCTCCATGGCATCTCTGGCGTTGACACAAAGATTTAGCAGGGCCTGTTGAACCTGGGTAGAATCGGCCTTTATAGTTGGCAAAGACTCGGCCAGATTGAGCTCTAAAATGATAGATTTTTCTAAAGTGCCTTTGAGAAGGGCTTCTGTCTCTCGAACAACCTCGTTTAGATTTATGGTCTTCTCTTCGCCTGCTGGTTTGAGATCTCTACTAAAAGTCAAAATCTGTCGCACCAGGTCGGCAGCCCGAAGACTGGAACGCTCAATTACATCGATAAATTTGAGTGGTTCGGGGTCGGTAATCTTCTGGCGAAGGAGGGTCAAATATCCCATGATTCCCGTAAGAATATTGTTGAAATCATGGGCGATACCTCCGGCAAGTGTCCCCAAGGCCTCAAGCTTCTGGGTATGAAGGAGTCGATCTTCCATCTTCTTCTTGTCAGTAATGTCAGCCACCAAGGCAAAACTACCCTTGAACTCCCCCTCCTCAAACAAGGGAACACTACTGACCAAGGTATAGACATAGGTATCATCTGGACGCTTAAAGGCTACCTCACCCTTAGCGGGCAAACCCTGGATATTCCTCATGAAGAGCTTGAGAACGGCCTTCTTACCTTTGTCATCTACTAGATCATAAACCGAAAGCCCCAGAAGCTTGTCCCGACCTAAAAGGTGATGGAGATACTGATTGGCAAAGTCTAGATGACCGCTGGAATCAAGAACCCAAAAACCCTCTTGGGCATTTTCTATCAGCTCACGATAGCGCCGTTCGCTGCTCTCCAGACGGTTATATAGGGAAGCGTTTTGAAGGGCTACCGCGGTCTGAGTAGCAAATAGCTTGAGAAATTCGGCGTCGATTTTGGCCAGTGGAGATCTCGATTTTTCTCTGTCTCCTACCACCACAGCTAAGGTCTTTCCTTCTACAGCCAGGGGCACCAAAATAAAGGCCTGAGGTCGAAAATGCCGAAGAAGAGGGTTGCTTCGGTTAAGAGACTCCCTTTCTGGATCATCGATAAGAATGGGTTGTTTTTCCCGGGCCGCTCGAGCGATGATATTATCTTTTTTGTTGAGGGGCACGCGGTAGTAACGAAAACTCTGGATGACCTCCTTTTCTACCCCAATAGCATGAACCAATTGAAGCCAGGAGCGGGATTCATCAAGCATAAAGATTCCGGCTCGCTTAAGCCCCACCACCTTGGTCAGTTCGGTAAGAATACGATCAAGGAGTTTTTCCAAATCTAGAGTAGAGAGAATAGTTGTTCCGGCCTTCTGAAGGGAAAGAAGCTGGTCAATTTTGGCCTTAAGGGCTAAGTTTAACTGGTGAACCTCATCGTATTTTTCTTTTAGGATTTCTTTATCTCGCTCAAGTTCTGCAATACTTTCCTCGACTACCTTCCAGGGGGCAAAAATACGATTGAAAATGTCCTTGAAGAGACTCCTTCGTTGCCAACGCAAGTGATATTCGCAATAGTTGTCTCCCCGAAAAAAACATTTGGTTTCGGTGATATTGGCCGGCGGAAGTCCCCAGATAAGAGGAATAGCGCTATAAACCCCCTTATTCATCAGGCAAAAATCCACCGAAAGGGGGAGGTGTTTGGCCCAATGAAGTTGCATAACGGCCCTGTCCCGCTTGGTTTCCAGGAGCTTGATGACCTTGTTACGGTTAAAGCGATCATTAACGGCCTGAACCCTCTTTAGGGCAATTCGAGGATCCCGGAGGGCAAAGAGGACTATTTTTTGAACATATCCCAGCTTCTGACGGCGGACAGATTCAAAGCCAATCTTAAAGGCTACCAGATCATCGCCGGTAATTCTTCGGGCATTTTCATACATTTTAATAAGGAGGGAGGAAGAAACCCAATTGTTTGGGTCCGAGAGAAAGGCCAAGGGATCATCAAGACCCTCGATCTCCGGGCCGAGGCCATCAAGAAGTTCCTCCACCCGGTCAGGATGTTCTTCGCGAATATAATCAATAATAGCCAGGGTATTAAGGCAACTATTGTGTTTTTCGATAAACACCAGACCACCCAAGAAGTGATTTAACCTATAGCATGGTGAACTTAAAGGCTCCTGTCAAGATTTCCTCCCGTTGACAGGAACTAGAGACAATGGCTATCTTTCTGCGGATCCAAGGAGGTAAAAGATGGCCGAAATAAAAAGTGCCCTGGAAATAGCTATGGAGAAGGCCGAGAAGATTGGCAAGGCCTCCACAGAGGAAATGTCCCGCCTGGAGGCCATGGATCGCGGACGACGACTAGCGGCCCGCTTTCTGAAAGAAAAAGAACTCAACCTAGAGGAAGAGATTAAAAAAGTTCCCCCTCAGGAAATCCATGTTCTTCTTGAAGGCCTGGAAGAGGTGTTTCTGCGCAATATCTTTCTGCCTCGGGACCAAGACTCCTTAACCCACACGATAAGTCGGGCTCTAGAAGGCCTTAGGCTCATTAAGGGACCCCAGGCCTCTCGAATTCTTCAAGAGATAGAGCGCCTTTTGTTAGGTTATCTTCAGATGAAATCAGACCTTTATCAGCGGTTTCGCCAGCAGTTTCAGAGCAACATGGCCGGTCTAGAACAGGCTATAGCTCAGCAATATGGTCTCTCTGGGCCCATAGACCCTGAGGCTCTGCCACAATTCCAAGAAGAGTGGCAAAAGGTGGAGGCCGATCTCAAGGAACGCTTTCAACAACAGCTGAACCAATTAAAGGCTGCCCTTCTAACCCTTTAGATGTTCTCCGAAGAGGCCTTAAGGGATCTCCTGGAGAAAATAGCTCAGGGAAGAATCTCACCTGAAGAGGCTCTTAAGAGGCTACGGGATCTGCCCTACGAGAGCCTTGGTTTTGCCCGAATCGATCATCACCGAGAGCTAAGAAAGGGATTCCCTGAAGTTATCTACGGTGAAGGCAAAGAAGCTGATCAAATTGTAGTTATTGCTAAAAAGGTCATCTCCCGAAGAATGCCCCTTCTTATAACCCGGGTCAACGAAGAAAAGGCCCAAACAATCTTAAGTGAGTTGCCCCATCTGAGATATCACCGGCTGGCCCAGGTCCTTTCTTACGGTACCCGAGATCCCAACAAGGGCCAGATAGCCATTGTCAGCGCTGGCACGGCAGATATTCCTGTGGCTGAAGAGGCCCGGGTTTGCGCTCAAGCAATGGGGAACCGGACCACCTGCCACTACGACGTCGGTGTGGCCGGAATCCACCGCCTTTTGGGAGAGCTCCCCACTATCTCTCAGGCCCGGGTCGTAATTGTGGTTGCCGGAATGGAAGGGGCCCTAGCCTCAGTGGTAGCCGGTTTAGTCAAGGCCCCGGTGATTGCCGTACCTACCAGTGTGGGTTATGGGGCTAGCTTTGGAGGACTGGCGGCCCTCCTGACCATGCTCAACTGTTGTGCCCCCGGGGTGGCGGTGGTCAACATTGACAATGGCTTCGGGGCCGCTTGTATCGCCAGCCTGATAAATCAGGCCTAAACGGCCTCCTTGAGCTTGGCGGTCTCTAGGCGCCGATTGGCCTCATCAAGGGACATAATCCCTTTAGCTACTGCGTAGGCAACATAAGAATAGACCCGAGGATCATAACCCTCCGGCCGGGGGAAAAGTCCTTTGGCTCGCAGTTTGGCCAGTTTGGCGCGCCGCCGACGTCGGCGCTCTATCTCCCTTTTGCGTTCTATCTTCTTGTGTCTGGCCATATCTCCTCCTACAAGAAAGGTCTTTCCGATTGATTCTACAGGTTAAGGGCTTTCAAGCTATAAAAGGAATCCGGGAGAAAGTCAACTAAGGATCAACTACTTTAGCCTGCTCTTTAAAAAAGAGGCTCAATTCCCTGACTTGTTCCTTTGTGGCCTCAAGGCTACCGGAGTTATCAATGACAAAATCAGCCAAACGGGCCTTCTCTTCTGGAGGAAGCTGGATCTCCAGCCACTTCCGGGCCTCATCCGCAGAGATGTTATACCGTTTGGCAATTCTTTTAACAATAATTGATACTGGAGTATAGACGGCCACCGTATAGTCAAAAAGATCCTTCCAAGAAGCCTCAAAAAGGAGGGGAACCTCAACGACAATAATCTCTCCTGGTGAGGCCTGCTGAAAAAAGTTTTCAATTAATACCTTGAGAGGGGGATGAATGATAGCCTCAAGGGCCTTACGCAAGTTGGAATCAGCAATAATCTTTTCCCAAATGAGGCGCCGATTAAGAACTCCAGTTTCAGAGAGAATCTCTGGACCAAAAAGGGATACGATCTCCCAAAAGGCCTCTTGTCCCGGGGCGGTGATTTCTCGAGCCAGCTCATCACAGCAGAGGGTTTTAAAACCCTGATCCCGAAAAAAGCCCAGAACAGTCGTTTTACCGGACCCTTGCGCCCCAGTAAGGCCTATTTTAATCATTTCTCCGTTGTTTTTGTTCTAGGTTATTAATAATTGCAAGCATATCTTCTGGTAAAGGGGCCTCAAACGACACGGCGGCCTTAGTGCGTGGATGAACAAATGTTAGCCGATAGGCGTGGAGCAACTGCCGAGAAGCCTTAGGTCCGGTGGGACGGCGCCCCCCATAGAGGGGGTCTCCCACTATGGGATGCCCTATAGCCGAAAGATGGACCCTTATCTGGTGGGTTCTGCCGGTAAGCGGCCGAACCTCAAGCAAAGTGGCCCCCTTAAAAGATTTGAGAAGCCGCCAAAAGGTAACAGCCTCCCGACATACCCGACAGTGTACCGACATCTTTTGACGATGAACGGGATGCCTTCCAATAGGAAGATCAATTTTCCCTTCAAGGTCCCGAGGACATCCATGGACTAAGGCCAGATAGATCTTGGTAACCTGAGAAGTCTTAAATTGATGAGCAAGGGTTAAGTGGGCAAAATCGTTCTTAGCTACCACCATAATTCCGGAGGTGTCCTTATCTAGTCGATGAACGATACCCGGCCGGATCTTTCCGGAAACTCCGGAAAGATCCTTTAATCTTTTTAGAAGACCATGGACCAAGGTCCCTCGCCAATGGCCGGCTGCTGGATGGACTACCACCCCGGGAGGCTTATTTATTACCGCTAGATCCTCATCCTCATAAAGAATTTCAAAAGGAACATCTTCTGGCTCCATCTTTGGAAGTGGTTCTGGTGAAGGAAGATCAACTCTGATCTCTTCTCCAGGACGGACCTTATGGCTGACTTTGGCCCTCTTTCCGCCCACGGTAATATGACCAGCCTCCAAGGCCTTTTTTACCTGGGATCGAGAAAGGGAGAGTCTGCCAGCTAGATATACATCTAGACGCTGGCCAGAGGCGGGATCTTCCACGATGAGCAGCTTCTTAAGCCGAGACAACCTCTTTTAGGGATTCCGACTTGGGCTGAACGAATATGATCCGGCCGGCCGGGGTCTGAAGAACACTGGTAACAACAGCTTCGATTTCCTGACCAATTAAACGGCGACCATTTTCGATAACTACCATGGTACCATCTTCAAGGTAGGCCACCCCTTGATTGGGCTCCTTACCCTCCTTGAGGACCGTTACCTTGAGAGATTCACCGGGAATAAGCACCGGCTTAAGGGCATTGGCCAACTCATTAACGTTCATTACCGGTACGCCCTGAAGGCGGGCCACTTTATTGAGATTATAGTCTGTGGTGATCAGCTTGGCCTGGAGATCTTTGGCCAAAGCAATTAGTTTAGCGTCGGTTTCCTTGATCTGAGGGTAATCTTGGTCCACAATACGAACCTCGATTAAATCCTCCTCCTGGAGCCGCTCAAGAAGTTCAAGCCCTCGACGGCCACGGGTTCGTTTGATAGGATCCGTCGAGTCGGCAATATACTGGAGCTCTTCAAGGACAAACCGGGGAATTATTAGAGGGCCATCAACAAAACCCGTAGCACAAATATCGTAAAGACGCCCATCAATAATGGCACTGGTGTCCACCACCTTGGGGCACTCCCGTCTGGGAATATGGCGAGAAAGGTAGGAGAGAGCGCTGGCCACAGTAGAAGAACCAGGAGCGGCCCAGCCCACCTCTTCAATTTTTTTCTGCCCCAAAACCAACCCCAAATAACCAAAGAAGACGCTAAGCATTACATAAAGCAGGGTTCCTACCAGGCCGGAGTTGAGCCCCTCAAAGACAAAGCTCAGAAGCCGGGCCAGGACAAGACCGACAAAGAGCCCCAAGGTGCCCCCAATGATGAGCTTTAGGGGAACTCGACGAACCAAACGCTCAATGAGGATGGCCAATCCTGCCACCGAGGCCCCGACTAAAGATCCCAACCAGGGGAGCCACCGATGCTCTCCGGCCTGAGGCATTTGCTGGAAGACAAAAAAACCAGATACCGAACAGATCAGGATGAGCAAGAAACGGAGGACATTTTTGGCCAACTATTTAACCTCCTTGAGAGGCGTTCTCTGGGCAGGTGTCAGCAAAGATGGCCTCAATCTCCCTCTCGACCTCCTCTTCATCGGTGTTTTTAGCGATAGAAAGCTCCTTTACCAGGAGACTCTTAGCGGTATCGAGCATCTTCCTTTCACCAAAGGAAAGAGGCTTATCTGCTTTTAGAATATAAAGATCCCTCAAGACCTGGGCCACCTCAAAAATGCTCCCCGTTTTGATTTTTTCCATGTATTCCCGGTAGCGTCTGTTCCAGGTCTGGGTGTTTATGGTCACCTCACGCTCCCTTAATACATCGTAGACTCGGGAGACTTCATCGTCGGAGATAATTGTTCTCAGCCCCACCCTATCTGCACTGGCTTTGGGAATCATTATGGTCATGTTAGTGCTTAAAATGCGCATAATGTAAAAGGTCTGTTCCACACCACCGACAACTTTTTGTTCAATAGATTCAATTACCCCTACACCGTGCGCAGGATAAACCGCTAAGTCTCCGACATTAAACATGACCATCTTCCTCCCAAATAAAACGCTAAATTGGCTAGATAATAACACGTTTTTTATCAAATGGGAACCTTGACCACCCCAACACCTATGGGTATAAGACCTCAAATTGATCACAAGGCGGGTTGGTGGGAGAGGAAAAAGTCCACAATATGACCTTGGAAATCCTGGTCAATATCCGGGATGAAGTTCGCCAGCTCCGTCAAGAAATCACTAATCTCCACAAGGAGCTTCGGGAGTTCAAAGAACAAACTAGATATCGTTTTCGAGAGGTTGGCCAAGAGCTTGACCTGATCGAATCCCGTCTTAAACGATGCCTCTGTCTTTCGGATGAACTGGAAGAACTTCGGCGGACCTTGCAAAAAGAGGAACAGTCTCCAAAATGAAAGATATTGCTGAACGTCTGAAGGCTATCCGGGAAAGAATAGCCCAAGCGGCCCTTCGAGCTGGTAGAAGCCCGAAAGAGATAAAACTCCTTGCCGCCAGTAAAACCGTCTCCGTAGAGAAAATACGCCAGGCAGCCGCTGCGGGAGTGCAAATCTTTGGTGAGAATTATGTTCAAGAGGCCCGCGAAAAGATCAAACAACTTAAGGACCTGGGGCTTACCTGGCACCTCATTGGCCACCTTCAAAAAAATAAGGCCAAGCTGGCCGTAGAACTTTTTGATCTTATCGAAACGGTGGATTCCCTCTCCTTGGCAGAGGAACTCAACCGCAGAGCAAGGGCTCGAGGGAAAATTATGCCCATTTTGGTAGAGGTGAACATTGGAGGTGAAAAAAGTAAGGCCGGGGTCGCCCCCCAAGATCTTTTAAAGTTCATAGGAGAGATAGCCCCCCTTGCCAACCTCCGTGTCTGCGACTTAATGACCATCCCCCCTTTTCGGGAAGACCCAGAAGAGGTAAGGCCCTATTTTCGTCAGCTCCGGGAGCTAGCCGAAGAGCTCAAAAGAGCGGCCATACCCGGTGTAGAGATAAAAGATCTTTCCATGGGCATGAGTCATGACTTTGAGGTGGCCATTGAAGAGGGAGCAACTATTGTCCGCCTAGGAACGGCTATCTTTGGCCCTAGACCTCCTCGGACTTAATTTCTTCCCAAACAGCGTCCATCTCAGCCAAAGAGGCCTCTCTCAGCCTTCGGCCCCGGGCCTCAAACTTTCTTTCCATAAGGATAAAACGCTGGATAAAACGCTCTATGGTCTGCCGTAGAGCCTCCTCGGGATTTATCCCTAGATGGCGAGATAGGTTGACCAGGGTAAAAAGTAAATCCCCTAGCTCGGCAAAAGTGGCCTCTTTTTCTCCCCTGGCTATGGCCTCCTTCAGCTCGTTAAGTTCTTCCTCCACTTTGGGCCATAAGTCTTTAGGCCCAGACCAGTCAAAACCCACCCGACTGGCCCTTTCCCCGACTCGGTAGGCCTGTTGGAGAGCCGGAAGGGTGCGAGGAAGATTTCCCAGAACAGAAGATCGGGGCTCCGAGGTCTTTCGGGCCTCTGCCTCTTTTATCTTTTGCCAGTTGTTGATAACCTCCTCGGCGCTTTGAGCCTGTTTTTCCCCAAATACGTGGGGATGTCGGCGGATCATCTTGGCGGCTGTTTGCTCAAGAAGCCCCCTGAGGTCAAAGGCTCCCTTTTCTTCATAAAGATAGGCCACAAAAATAATCAGAAAAAGAAGATCCCCCAGCTCCTCAGCTATATGGGCGGCATCACCCTCATCAATGGCCTCCACAGCCTCATAGGCTTCCTCCAAGAGATACTTTTTAAGGCTTAAAGGAGTCTGCTTTCTGTCCCAAGGACAACCATCTGGAGCTCGAAGCCGACGGACAATCTCTACAAGACGTTCAAAGCCCTCTCCTGAAGATCTGACCCTGTCCATTTATTTATCTCCGTGTCAAATGCCAAATTTTCCCAAAGATATCCTAGAACAAGGCCCCTTTCTAGGGGCCTTGTCAGAACCCCTCAAAGGGGTATTTTTAAAAAAATCCTTGAGATTCCCTCCCCACCCAGGCCTCCTGGAAAGGGAGGAGTTTGTCCTTTTTATGTGGGAGCCCAAACACTTAAACCCGCTAATATCTTGGTGGCAGAGCCCAAAGGGTAGATTTCGTCTTTTGGGGGCCAGGGGAAGTTCGCCCTGGCTCATCCTGGCTCTTCTTTGGGCACAGAGAAAGCGGCCAATTCTTTTGATCGTTCCCGATCAAGATTTAGCCCGACAGGTAAGCCGGGACCTTTCTTTCTTTTTTGAGGCCCCGGTTCGGCACTTTCCTACCTATGATGCGCCTCCTTTCGCCAGCCTTGTTCCTGAGCCAGAGGCAGCAGCTGGTCGTCTGGCCACCCTCTACGAACTTGCCAAATCGCCGGAGCCACCTTTAATTGTAGCCTCTGTATCAGCCCTCCTCAGGCGCACCATTCCCCAAAAGATACTCGATGAAGCCGCCGATTATCTCCTCCCGGAAGAGGAAATTCCCCGGGAGGCCTTCCTTAGACGGTTGATAGAGGGGGGCTATCAACAGGTCGGGCTGGTTCAAGGCCGGGGAGAAATGAGTGTCAGGGGGGCCTTGGTAGATCTATTCCCTCCCCTCTACACAGAACCATTGAGATTAGACTTTTGGGGAGACACCCTGGAGTCAATCAGAGTTTTTGATCCGGTCTCCCAAAGATCCTTAGAACACCTTGAAGAGGCCACTATTCTGCCGGCCTCAGAGCTTTTTTGCTCCTCTGAGGTTATTGAAGGG
Organism: Thermosulfuriphilus ammonigenes; assembly: GCF_011207455.1. Lineage (GTDB taxonomy): Bacteria > Desulfobacterota > Thermodesulfobacteria > Thermodesulfobacteriales > ST65 > Thermosulfuriphilus > Thermosulfuriphilus ammonigenes. The sequence goes on along the minus strand of NZ_CP048877.1, from coordinate 126,589 downwards.
GCCAAAAAAAGGATAATTTCCCGGGCCGAGAAGTTCTCTGCCCCTGGGCAGATGATCTACACCCTTCTTGAAAACCTTTCCGCCCAAAGACTCCTTGAGACTCCAGAACACTATCTTCCTTTGCTTTATCCGCATCCTCAGAGCCTTTTTGACTATCTGCCAGAAGAAGCCGCCATTGTCTTGGTGGAGCCAGCGGCTATTGAGGGAGCGGTAAAAGACGAGGCTGAAAGGATAAGGGGTTTTTTTGAAAGGGCTAAAGAGAGACTTCTGGTTGAGGCCTTCGAGAGTTTTCTTAGCCCGGAAGAGTTTTGGCGGGAGATCAAGGCCAGGGCCTTTCTTGAACTTCCTTCATTAGCTGAAGGAAATGAAGATCTCGAACTTGACATAAAAGACAGCTCTGATCTGGCCCTTAAAATTAAGGCCCGTCCCCACCAGGCCCTTGAAATCTTACGAGAGGAGGTCGCCCGTGTCCTTGATGAGGGAGACTCGGTGATCCTGGCCTCACCCAGCCAACGGACGGCCGAAAGGCTTAAAAATCTATTAGAAACCGGTCCCCTTGAGGGAGTTTCCATACCCATCTGCTCGGCCCCCTTAAAGCTTAAAGCCCAGAGCCGGGTTGAGATAGTCATTGGCTCCCTAGGAAGTGGTTTCTACTGGCCAGAGTTAGCCTTATGGGTGATCTCCGAGGAGGAACTTTTAGGGACAAGACATCGACTCCAGCCTCGAGGCCGGGGGCGCGAGAGGCTCCTTGAAGAGCTCAAATTGGAAGAACTCCGTCCCGGGGATTACATAGTCCATCGCGATCACGGTATTGGCCGGTATGAAGGGCTTGTTCAGCTTGATCTTCAGGGAATTCCAGGTGAGTTTCTGCTGCTTTCTTATAAAGACGGCGACAAACTCTACCTTCCGGTGGATCGTCTTTCTCTGGTCCAAAAATACATCGGAATCGAGGGACATGAACCCAGGGTTGATCGGCTTGGGGGCAAAAGCTGGCAGACAACCAAAAAGAAGGTGGCCCGGGCCATCGCCGAAGTGGCTCAAGAACTCTTGGAACTATATGCCGCCCGGAAGGTCCGACGAGGACACGCCTTTGCGCCACCCTCGGCCCTTTTCCAGGAGTTTGAAGCAGCCTTCCCCTATGAAGAAACACCTGACCAAGCAGCGGCCATCGAGGAAGTGCTGGCAGATATGCAAAGCGAACGTCCCATGGATCGTCTCGTCTGTGGCGATGTCGGCTACGGCAAGACCGAAGTCGCCCTGAGGGCAACCATGCTGGCCGTCTCCGACGGCCGCCAAGTAGCGGTCTTGGTACCCACCACCCTTTTGGCCGAACAGCATCTGCGAACTTTCTCCTCAAGACTTTCTCCCTTTGGGGTCCGGGTGGCTGGCTTGTCTCGCCTCAAAAGTCCCAAAGAACAGCGCAAGATCATCGCTGAGCTCAAAAGTGGCCAAATAGATGTAGTCATCGGGACCCACAGATTGCTTCAAGCCGATGTGGGCTTTAAGAACTTGGGACTGCTTATCATTGACGAAGAACACCGTTTTGGTGTCCGACATAAAGAACGTCTCAAAAAACTCAAGAGCACCGTGGATGTCCTGACCCTGACGGCCACTCCCATTCCCCGGACCCTTCAGCTCTCTCTTCTGGGGGTCCGTGATCTTTCTGTCATCAACACCCCTCCCGAGGGAAGGCTTCCCATCAAGACCTACATTGCCAAGTTTGAGGAAGCCATAGTTCGAGAGGCCATAAGGCGAGAGTTGAGACGAGGGGGGCAGGTCTTTTTTGTTCACAACCGAGTAAAGGGAATTCACTCCCTGGCTGAATATCTGCGACGTCTAGTTCCGGAGGCCAGAATAGAGGTTGCCCACGGTCAGATGCCACCGGAGGAACTTGAACGGATCATGATCCGCTTCCTCCGGCACGAAATAGATGTTCTGGTCTCCACCACCATTATTGAGAGTGGTCTAGATATTCCCAGTGCCAATACCATCATTATTAATCGGGCCGATCGTTTAGGTTTAGCTGAAATATATCAGCTTCGCGGTCGGGTAGGCCGGGCGGAGGAGCAGGCCTACTGCTATCTCCTGGTTCCCTCTCTTAGCGATCTTTCCGAAGATGCCCGGAAAAGACTGCGAGCCCTTATGGATTTTAGTCAGTTGGGGGCAGGCTTTAAACTGGCCCTCTCCGACCTTCAAATCCGAGGAGGCGGGAACCTTTTAGGCACCTCTCAATCCGGCCACATCGCTGCCGTGGGTTACGATCTCTATCTGGAAATCCTTCAAAAAACCATTGAGGAACTCAAAGGAGAGGCCCCGGAAGAGGATTTTGAACCAGAGGTAAACTTTCGACTGCCGGCCTTCATTCCCCAGAGCTATGTTCCGGACGTGGATCAACGCCTTCTTCTCTACCGCCGCCTGGCCCTTTGTCGGGATGAGGAGGGGATCTCTCATCTGAAAGAAGAGTTGCTAGATCGCTATGGACCACTGCCTCAGGAGGTTGAAAACCTTTTTCGACTTCAGAGGCTAAAACTTCTCCTCAAAGCCCTTAAGATCAAAAGGCTTGACCGGGCCGATCACCAGGTGGTCTTATCTGTAGATGAAGAGACCCGCCTTGATCCGGATCGGATTTTGGCCCTTAGTCAAAAGCGAAAGGGCGTCAAACTCACCCCTGAAGGCCGGCTCTTTGTCCGTCTAAAAGGAGATAAAATCTTTGAAGAAACACTTTCTATTCTTCAAGAACTTGAGCAAAAGAGGTGAAAATGTTAGGCATTAAAAGAATGTGGCATCAGAGGATCATATTTAGCACTTGGTGGCTGTGGATCGTTCTCCTGTGGCCATTTCCTTCTTCGGCCAAAGTGGTGGACCGGGTGGTGGCTGTGGTTAATGATCAGGTTATCACCCTCTCAGAGCTTGACCAGGCTGCCGCACCCTACTACCAAAAGTTTCTCTCCCGGAGCATTGACCCAACTGAAAGGGAAGCTTTGTTAGAAAGGATCCGCCATCAGGTTCTCCAGCAACTCATAGATGAGGAGCTGACTCGAGAAGAGGCCAAACGTCTAGGGATTAAGGTAACCCCGGCCGAGATTGAATCAGCCATGGAGAACATGGCCCGAGAAAACGGTTTAACTCTTTCCGAATTTCAAGAACGCCTTAAGGCCCAAGGAATTGATCCTCAGGAGTATCGCCAACGCTTGGCCGATCAGCTTCTCCGTCTCAAGTTGGTTAATGTTCAAGTAAAGGGGCGAATTGTAGTCACCGATGAAGAGATTAAAGAATACTGGAAAAAACATTACGTTAGCGGACATAAACGCTTTTTTCTTCAACAAATAGGCTTTTTGGTCCGGAATCCTTCGGAGGAAAAGAAAAAAATGGCCAAGGCCCAGGCAGCCTTGAAAGAACTAGAAAAGGGGGTTCCCTTCGCCGAGGTGGCTCGTCGCTACTCTGAACTCCCCACGGCCAAAGACGGAGGAGATCTGGGTTACTTTGACCTCAAGGATCTCTCCCCTGAGGTCCGAGAAGTGGTCAAAACCCTCACTCCGGGAGAATACTCCGGAATTATAAAGGGCCCCGGAATTATCCAGATCATTCGGCTTAAGGCCTTAGATGAGGAGGTCAAGAAGCCCCTTTCTGCCGTCAAGGATGAAATCAGGCGAAAACTTTATCAGGAAAAGGTTGACCAGCGTTTCAAACAATGGCTTAAAGAGCTACGAAGTCAATCTTATATCGAGGTTCTCCTCTGATGGCCAAAGAGACTTTTGGTGAATATCTAAAACGAGAAAGGGAGCTGCGGGGCATAAGCCTTGAGACCATTGCTGAAGAGACCAAAATTTCGGTCTCCATTCTGGCAGCAATTGAGGCTGAGGATTGGGGTAAGCTACCGGCTCAGGTCTTTGTCCGGGGTTTTATCCGCAATTATGCCCAGGTAATTGGCCTTGATCCCAACGAAGTCATTCTTCGTTATGAGACCTTGGCCAACCCTCCCAAAGAGGAGGAAGATGACGAATACGTTGTCCAAATCTCAGGAGATGAAGAAAAGGTCTCCCTAGGGTCCAGATCCAAAAAATGGCTCTGGCTTGTAGTCATCCTGGTAGTTATCGTTGTTGCCTTTGTCCTTGGTTTTCGGCTCTGGCAGACCAAAAAGATGTCTCCTATCGTCCCTGAGGCCACTAGTTCTCAAATTCCTCAAAGGTTAAACGATAAAGCCGATCTTCTGATATCTCCTTCACCTCCTGAACTTCCGCCGGAGGAGGAATTCACACTCCCCACCACTGTTCTCCCTCTTATTCAGAATTTAGGGCCTCACAATCAGATTTGCGCCCCCGAGGGCTTTGGTGGTCCTAGATGTCAGATCCCTCATGCATCGAATAACTAGATCTTTGGTTTTAAGTGGTAGTGATTTCGGAGAAAGTGATCGAATAATCACCCTCTTTAGTCGCAGTTTAGGCAAGGTAACCGTTATAGCGAAAGGGGCCAAAAGGAGCCAAAAACGTTTTGTCAATACTCTAGAGAGCCCGGGGTTAATTCGGGCCGTTATCAGACGTGGTCGAGGGAGCCTGCCTCTCCTTGAGGCCGCCGATCTTCTTGATCCCTTCCCCGGTATCCGCCAGAGTTGGCGGTCCTTTGCTCTGGCCTCCTTGTGGCTGGAAGTCACCGAAAGGCTTTTAAAACCAGGCCTGAAGGAGCCGGAGCTATTTGATCTTCTGGCTCTGGTTCTCTCTGGTCTTAATCGGGGGCTTGCTCCGGAAAGACTCCATCTTTTTTTTCTGCTCCGGACGCTTATAGTGGCCGGGTTCGGACCAGAGCTTTGGGGCTGCCGGCGTTGCCAAAAAAGAGTAGAGGGTAAGCAGGCCTACTTTAGCCCTGAAGACGGTGGCCTTATCTGTCTTCGATGTTATCAGGGAGGGGCCCACTCCCTACCCTGGCCCCTTCTCAAATATCTTCGGGATCTAGCCCGGGCTTCCCTCTGGCCTATTGAGGCATTAAATATAGATTTCCGCCTCCTCAGGCACGGAGAGCGGCTGCTTGAGACCATGCTTTTTAGGATCTTGGGAGAGCGTCCGGTGGCCTTTAAGGTCTATAAGGATCTGTGCGAAGAAGAATATATAACCTCCGATGGAGAACCTGGATTGAGGAGGAACAATGTCTGAAGAAGATCGTCTCAATCAATATGTCCTAAATGGACTTCACGCTCGGGAGTGCTGGCGTCTTTTTCGGATTATTGCCGAGTTTGTAGATGGCTTTGAGGTCCTGCCCCATTACTATCCCGCCGTAACCCTTTTTGGATCTACCAGGGTAAAACCCGACCATCCTTATTATCAAAAGGCCGAGGAAGTAGCGCGCCTTCTGGTAAAAGAGGGGTTTTCTGTCCTTACCGGCGGTGGCCCTGGAATCATGGAGGCCGCCAACAAGGGCGCAGCTGAGGCTGGGGGCAATAGTATAGGCCTTAACATCAAGCTCCCCATGGAACAACAGCCCAATCCTTACTCCAACGTCAAACTGGAGTTTCGCTATTTCTTTGTCCGCAAGGTGATGATGGTCAAGTACGCCGTGGCCTTTGTCTGTTTCCCTGGTGGCTTTGGTACTATGGACGAACTCTTTGAGGCGGTCACTTTGGTTCAAACCCATAAGATCAGACCCGTTCCAGTAGTCATCGTTGGCAGTGACTATTGGGCTGGTCTCTTTGAGTGGTTGAAAAAGAGGGTGCTTGAGGAAGGAATGATTTCTCCAGAAGATATGGACATCGTCCAACTCCTTGATGACCCCACGGAGATTGTCCGTTTCATAAAGGATCGGGCCATCCTTAAGACAGAACACTATCTACGACAAAAGGTCTGGGGATAATCAGGTCAGGGGAAAGGTATCTATTTTTCCATCTTCAGGGAACATCTCCTTTGAGGCCTCTATCTCAATGTGGCCCTGGTATTCTTCTTCTAACTCAAGAAGTTCTTTCCTTTTGCGGTTAAGAAGGTAAAAGGCGACCTCAGAAGGAACGGTCAGACGGAACAGGGCCGGACCACTGCTGGCCATTTTGGCCCGCAATCGCCGTAGATGAGAAAGGGCCAGGGTTTCCACAGTCCGAATCATTCCCTCACCTCGACAATATGGGCACAGACGGTGGCTTCCCCAGACAATGGGGGCCTTAAGCTTTTGTCGAGCCAGTTCCAAGACTCCAAACTTGGAGATCCTGGTCATATCCACCTTGGCCCGATCTTTTTTGAGGCTCTCTCGCAGATGTTTCTCCACTTCTCGACGATGGCGAGGGTTCTTCATATCGATGAAATCAATGACAATTAACCCCCCCAGATCTCGAAGCCGTAACTGGCGGGCAATCTCCCCGGCCGCTTCCAGATTGGTCTTAAAGGATACCTCCTCCAGATTTTCACCCTGGATGTTTTTGCCTGAATTGACATCAATGGCCACCAGGGCCTCTGTAGGTTCAATGATTAGGGTGCCTCCGGAGGGAAGCTCTACTTTAGGCTGGTAAATACTTTCGATTTGCTCTTCAAGTCCGTAGAGGCTGAAAATGGGCTGCCTTTTGCGAAAGAGACGCACCACCTTGCTCTGACGAGGAGAGATTATTTTGAGAAAGTCCTTGACCTTTTTGTAGGCCTCTTTGCTATCCACCAGGATCTCGCTTACATCAGCGGTCAGATAATCTCGCAGAAAGCGAATGATAACGTCTTGATCCTTGTAAAGAAGCGCCGGGGGCTCCATGGTGGCCGCCCGACGTTTAATCTCTCGCCAAAGCCGTAGAAGATAACGGAGATCTTTATGTATCTCTCTCTTTGGCACCCCGGCACTGGCTGTCCGGACTACTGCCCCTACTCCCTCTGGAAGATCAAAGGAGAGAATAATCTCTTTTAGTCTTTTCCTTTCAGCCTCGTCTTCAATTTTACGAGAGACCCCGGTGGCCGAATTTCCGGGCATAAGTACGGTATAACGTCCGGGTATGGCCAGATAAGTGGTTACATTGGCCCCCTTGGTAGGTGTCTCTTCCTTAACTATCTGAACCAGAATCTCCTGGCCTACTTCCAGAAATTCTGAGAGGCGACTGCGTCCCCCCTTATTTACCGCCGCATAACCGTAGTACTCAGGGTGAATCTCATCAAAAGACAGATAGGCATTTCGTCGGCTACCAATATCCACAAAAACGGCCTGAAGGCTGGGCTCGATATTAACAATCCGGCCCTTGTAGATGTTGCCCCGGGTATGTTCCCGGACTATTGTTTCCAGATCAAAGGCCTCCAGACGGCCGTCCTCCACCAGGGCCACCCGGATCTCCTCCGGTTGGTCGGCATTAATGAGGACAACCTTCTTGGGCTTACTTCGACGGCCCTCCTTGGCCATGATTACGCCGCCGCTCTCAGACGCCTTTCGCGAAACTGGTTTACCTGGTAGATGAAGGCCTCCAACCTAGTGATAGTAGTTGTCTCCCGCTGACCATCGTAGGCCAGAGTAATGCAGGGAATGTTTTGATGCTCCTCCTTAAGACGTTTAAGCAGGGCGGCGGCAATGGCCCCGGGCATGCAGGTAAAAGGAATGACATTAACAATACCGTGGACTCCCCGGAGGATATAATCCAGGGATTTTCCTACCGACAAAATGGCCTCTCCCTCAAACTCCGGGCTCACGTAGGCACTGGCCCATTCCACCAGCTCAGCGGCATCAGGCTCTGGCACTGAACGCACCAGGCCTTCTACCACCTGCTCGAATCGTTTTTCATCACTTACCTGCACCTTGTGCTCGATAAGAAGTTTGGCGTAGTGACGCCACTGATTATGTCTCCTGGCCCGGCGTTTGGCCGTAAAGTTTACGTAAAGAATCCACTCTGAGATGGTTGGAGTCCAGACTTCGGCCCCCAAAGCCTCTAAAGTCCGAATGATGTTTTCATTGGCAAAGTCATTGGCCCTGGTGTAGATCTCTCCGACGATCCCCACAATGGGCCGTTTGCCGCGACCGGAGGCAGGAATATGTTCAAAGGCCTCCCTGGCCTCCATAAGTACAGCCACCAGATCCTCTCGCTTCTCAATGGCCTGGCATATCCGCTCTAAATAATGTTGGTAGCATTGATCAGTCATCCCGGCCGCGGTCTCATACGGTCTGATCTCCCGCCGCATTTTGTCCAGGACATCCACAGCTACCACACCCTGCCAGGCTAAGCGGGTAAAGTCCTTACCCACCATACCCATCTCTTCATAAAGGGTGTAGCTCTGATTAGGAGAGTAGATGGGTACAGAAGAGTAGCCCAACTCATCCAGGATGGCTCGATGAAGCCGATTATACTGACCAAAGCGGCAGGGACCTGTCCCTGACGGCATAAAAAAGGCCGCCCGATCAGGATCAAACTCCTTCTGACGAGTCATTTTTATCATGTCACCGGTGGTAAGAACGGCCGGATAACATTCCTTACCTGAAGTATACTCCCGACCCAGACGCAGGGCCTCTTCATCGGATACCGGGAGCACCTGGGCCTCAAGGCCACAGGCCCTAAAGGCCGCCGCCAAAGAGTGAGAATGATCACACATATAGGGAACATAGAGGATCCGGCCATCGGTGGGTCGGGGCTGACGTCTGGGCCTTTTTTCAGGACGCTTGCCTGTCCGGGCCTCACCCAGGCTGTCCAAAAAGGCCTCGATGCGGGTAAGGACTCCAGCATCGGCTGAATGTTCATCTATTTCCAGTTCAAGAAAGGGCTTATCACCTAGGTGATCTTTGAAGAAATGAAGGATAAAGGAGTCTGGACCACAGGCAAAGTTGGTAATGAAGATGGGGAAGAGGGCCGGATGCTCCCGGCAGAAAACGGCCGCCGAGAGGATCTTTTGCCCATAACGCCAATAGACCTGGGCAATTTCATCTAAATCTTGGTTGATCTCATCAAGAGGCAAAAAGTCGATCGGGATGGCTTTGACTCCCAGATCAAGAAGTTTCTTGTGAATATAAAGATTTGATCCGGGGTCAAGGGCATTATAAGGCCGCCCAACAATCACTATAGCCTTCTCTCCATCTTTAAGACCGTTAAGAATCTCCTGGCCCCTTTTCTTCAGACGGTTCCAGAAATCTTTCTGAGCCTCAAAGGCCTTTCGAGCCGCCTTTTCCACCCTGGCCGGCCTTAATTTGAGCATTTTGGCCAGTTGCCGGAGATCACCAGCCAGGGTCTTTTTATCACCAAAATGAAGCACCGGCTGAATAACCTTAACTCCGTGGGCGTTGAAGTCCACCGCCGCATGGATAGTCCAAGCCAGACTCTGACAATAGGGACAGACATGTCCGGAAGGCAGCCGGGGATGACCTGAAGGAAGATCACTTATCTGGGGTAAAAAGATGGTCTTTATTCCCTGTTCGATGAGATCAATCACGTGGCCATGGGCCACCTTGATAGGGAAACAGGTTTCATTCACCATGGATTCGATTCCTCGAGCTACCAGGCGCTTGTTGGTAGGCCCAGAGACCACTACTCGGTATCCCAGCTCCTGAAACAAGGTGGCAAAAAAGGGTAGCCACTCTAAAAAGAAAAGAGTCCTAGGAATCCCGATTACTTTCCCTTCCGTGTCCTGGTCAAGATAAGAGAGAAGGAGGGCCTCCCTCTCGCTTACCAGATCAGGGATAGCTTCTTGTTTGGTGATCCGCTTGGTTTCGTACTTTTCGCACCGCCCTCCATAAAAGAGTGGCGGCCGGCCCTCTATGGAGACCTTCCTGATTTCACAGCAATTGGGGCAGGCCTGGCATTCAAAAGAGGAGATCTCATAAGAGACCTTAGAGAGATCAAACCCCCGAAAACGACTCTTCGCCCAGTTTCGCTCTCGCATAGCCAATATGGCCACCCCGATGGCCCCGGTAACCTCGTTATGGGGTGGAACAATCACTTCTTGCCCCAGCACAGCCTCAAAGGCGGCCACTACACCAGGATTAAGGGCCGTGGCCCCCTGATAAAAGACCTTCCGACCAAGGGGACGCTTTTCCACCACCTTAGTAAGGTAGTTATAGACAATGGCGTAACAAAGACCGGCACAAAGGTCCTCCTTAGGGATGCCTCGCTGTTGATAATGGACAAGGTCACTCTGCATAAAGACTGTACACCGTTCCCCCATCTTCACCGGAGCCTGACTTTTTAAGGCCAATCTGCCAAAGTCTTCAATCGAAATACCCAGTCGGACGGCTTGCTCTTCAAGGAAGGAACCGGTTCCAGCAGCGCAGGCCTTGTTCATGTTAAAGTCTACTATAGTTCCTCTCTCCAGACGGATGAATTTCGAATCCTGCCCCCCGATCTCGATAATGGTGTCCACTTCGGGATCTACGGCTGCGGCTGCTGTGGCCTGGGCTGTGATCTCATTACGAATAATATCAGCTCCAACAAAATCCCCCGTTAGATAACGCCCCGAACCAGTGGTGCCCACCCCGCAAATCTCTACCTCTGGGGGAAGATCCCGGGAAATGGCCTCTAAGGCCTCTTTAATGGCCTCAAGAGGCCTTCCAGAAGAGTAAAGGTACTTCTTGGCTAAGAGCCGAAGATTTTTGTCGATAATCACCACCTTGGTGGAAACAGAACCTACGTCTATACCAAGATAGGCCTCAATGGGGCCAGATGGGGCCTCATCCTGAGAGGAGAAAGTCCGGGGACGTCCCTGAGGTGACTTAAGAGGGGGGAACCGTTTAGTCTTCTCCCGGGTTCCCGAGAGATAGTCCATAAGAGGCTTACGCCCTGGATAGGGGCTGGCCCAAGAGGCCTGTTCCAGAGAGTGAAGGGCAGCCCCGATAGCCCCCATAGTAGCAAAGTGTTTAGGGATAATTAGTTCACCGTCTTTGAGATGAAAAATCTCTACAAAGGCCCGGCGCACCCCATAATTGGCCGCCACCCCTCCCTGGAAGACAAGGGGAGGCCGGATACGCCGACCTTTGGCAATATTGCTCTTTAAGTTACGAACAATGGCAAAACATAGACCGGCAATAATCTCATAGTCGGGAACAGCGGCCTGCTGGAGATGAATCATGTCTGACTTAGCGAAGACCGTGCAGCGACCGGCGATTCGGGGGATAGTCTTAGCCTTTAAGGCCAACCGGCTAAATTCCTCTATAGAATAACCTAAACGGGCGGCCTGTTGGTCAAGAAAGGCCCCTGTGCCCGCGGCACACATGGTATTGAGGGCAAAGTCTTCAATATAAAAGCGGCCGTCCTGACCATGACCAACAAAGATGAGCTTAGAATCCTCGCCACCAATATCAATAATGGTCCGGGCCTCGGGATGAAAGAACTCCACTCCTTTGGTATGACAGATAACCTCGTTTATAAAGTTGACCCCTAAGAGTCGGGCCAGAAATTTCCCGGCGGTACCGGTACAGGTAATGGTAAAATTTGCTTCGCCAATGGCCTCTTCCATCTCTTTAAGCATGGCATTTGCCGTCTGAATGGGCTGACCATGGGTGCGGCGATAATCCTCAAAGAGAATTTGGGCCTGGTCATCAAGAACAACGATCTTGGCCCCGCCAGAGCCGACATCAAGACCGATGTGAAGATTCCCCATATTCTCCTCCTGGAAGAGCTGAAATGCGGTCAGTTAAGATCTTTAACCTAAAAGATCAGCCAGGAAAAGGCTTTCCCGCCGAAAACGGCTATTGGCTTGACCAAAAGAGCAGTCGGGGTATCTTTTTCCTATGCAATATGTCTTTGGCCCGGTGAAATCCAGACGTCTGGGGCTTTCTCTGGGGGTGGACCTGGTCCCCAGTAAGATCTGCTCCTTTGATTGTCTTTATTGCGAGGTAGGACGCACCACCAAACTTACCTGTCAACGGGCCCCTTACATCTCCAAAGAGATTATAATTAGCCAGCTAAAAGAAGTCCTCAAGCAGGTAAAGGACCTGGATGTCATTACCCTCACCGGCTCTGGAGAACCTACTCTCAACACAGAACTGACCTCACTGCTAGAAGAGATTCGTCGGCTGACCTCAAAACCACTATGTCTTTTGACCAACAGCTCCCTGTTTTTTTTAAGGGAGGTTCGTGAGGCTGTAACGGGGTTTGATATCCTGCTCCCCAGCCTGGATGCTGCCAGCCAAGAGGCTTTTTTGGCCATAAACCGCCCGGCACCTGGCTTGAAGATCGAATCTATCATCGAGGGGCTTGTTCAGCTGCGAAGAGAGTTCCGGGGGCAAATCTGGCTGGAGGTTCTTCTGGCCTCTGGGATTAACGATTCTCCGCAAGAGCTCACAAGGCTCTCCGAGGCCCTCCAAGCTATAAATCCAGACAAGATACAGATAAATACCGTAGTCCGCCCTCCGGCTGATTCTCGAGCCAGGCCCGTAGCCTATCAAGTGCTTGAGGAGGCCCAGAACATCTTCGGCCCTCGAGCTGAAATCATCGTCGCCAAAAATCGAGTGGCTCGGGCCAGAAGCCACATCCCCCCGGAGGAAGCCGTAATGGAGTTTTTGCGCCGCCGGCCTGCCGATGTTCAGGAGCTGGCCATGGCTCTGGGTTATTCACCGGGCGAGGTAGAAAAACTCATCGAGGCCCTAACAACTTCAGGGCGCTTAAAAGCCTATCCTTTTTCCGGTCGATGCTTTTACCGTCTCTCCTAAAGAGTCTTCCACTTTAAACCGATAAAAACAGACAGGATGAAAGAGGCCACTATTGCCCTGAAGAAGATTATCCTTTCGCTGGCAGATGCCCTGGACTGTGCTCATCCCTCGCTGGTGGACCATCAGCTACGGGTGACCTATGCCTCGGTGGCTATTGCCCGGGCCTTGGACCTCAGCCCCGCCACTATAGAGAGTCTTCTTTATGCGGCCAGTCTCCATGATATTGGCCTGTTCACCATCCGCGAAAAACTAGAAGGCCTGCGCATTGAGGAGGAGAAGCAAAATATCCATCACCACATGGAGCTGGGCTATTTGATTCTGAGAGAGTTTTCTCCCTTTCAGCGGGCCGCAGAATTTATCCGTTATCATCATGTGGATTGGTCTTATGGACAGGCCCGGGGTGTTGATGGCGAACCTCTGCCTTTGGGGGCTAATATTATCCGACTGGCCGACCGCCTGGAAACCATGATCTGGCGCAACCGTCCCGTTCTTCTTCAGGCCCCAAGCCTCCGCAAGGCTATCGGTTCCAAGATAGGGGAAAAGTTTGCCCCTGAGGTGGTAGAGGCCTTCCTGGAAATCTCCTCCCGAGAGTCCTTTTGGCTGGATCTTACCTCTTCGCGAATCTACTCCGTCATCATTCAGCTCTTTCCGGAAGCCGGAACATCCATTGGTTTTGGACACCTTGACCAGCTAACAAGTATCTTTTCTCTGATTATCGATCTGAGAAGCCCCTTTACAGCTACCCATTCGGCTGGAGTGGCCGCGGTAGCCGAAAAACTGGCAGAGATGTTCGGCTTCTCACCGCTGGAAAGGAGGCTTATGCGGGTAGCCGGCTATCTTCATGACTTGGGGAAGCTGGCCGTCTCCGAGGAGATCCTTAACAAACCTGGCCCCCTTAATGCCGAAGAGGTGAGTGTGATGCGGGGGCACACCTATTTTACCTATCACATCCTGGAGACCATCCCTCACCTTGAGACAGTTAACCAATGGGCCTCCTTTCACCATGAAAGGCTTGATGGTCGCGGTTATCCCTTCCGTCTTAACGATACCAACCTTTCCCTGGGGTCAAGAATAATGGCCGTGGCCGATGTCTTCGTGGCCCTCTGCGAAGACCGCCCCTACCGAAAGAGCATGGATGGTAAAAAAGTGGCCAGTATCCTTAAAGACATGGCTGGTGCGGCCCTTGATCCCCGAGTAGTCTCTCTGGCCTTAGAAAATTTTGAAGAAATCAACGAGATTAGGCGACGCGCTCAGGAAGAACGTCGTCAGGCCTATCAGCGCATTCGACAGGAAGTAGAGGAGAGAAAGGCCGCCTGAAGCCAAAAGGCTTGTCTTTTCCCGCCCTAGTCGGTAGTAATTTCCCCATGAAATTAGTTGCCTTCCTGAAGGCCATCCTGCCTACCCAAAAGGCTGACAATGGGTACGACAGAAGTGCTTATCCTTCTCTTTTCGGCCTATCCACTAAAGACACGGCCAACCTGGTTTATCGGGAAGGAATCATCCATGATTCCCTGTCTAAGGCCGCTAGAAAGACGGCCCTTTTGTCCCGGAAACAGTCATTCTGTCTTTACGTCCCTCAAGGAAAGTCTCCATGAAGGAGGGTCTTTGGCTTCTGCTCCTGGTTGATGGTCTGCTCCTGGTAGCCCTTATCTGGTTAGTTATACGTCTTCGAACGGCTGAAAAGATCACCAAAGAAGAGATCAATCGTGGGCTAGCCGAGGTAAAAGATACCTTCTCCCGAGGGCTTGACCAGGGTCTTTTCGGCCAAGAACAAAGGTTAAGAGAACTCCTCTACCGTTTAGATCAGACTCAGGAACAACTTAGAGAAATCTCCCAAAATTTTTTTTCCTTCCAGCAGATCCTTCAGAACAAGCAAGCCCGAGGGGCCTTGGGTGAGGCCCAGTTGAGCATTATCGTTCGGGAACTTTTGCCCGAAAGATGTTTTTCCTTACAGGAGCGTCTCTCTAATGGTTGCCGGGCTGATTGTGTTGTTTTCCTGCCTCCACCTATTAAGGCCCTGGTCATTGACGCCAAATTTCCCCTAGAGAACTACCGACGACTAACAGATCCGGACCTATCCACTAGCGAGAAAGAAGCGGCGATTCGTCAATTTAAGGCCGATGTTCGTAAGCACATCTTGGATATCGCTGAAAAATATATTATCCCTGGTGAGACCGCTGAGGGGGCGGTAATGTTTGTCCCCGCTGAGGCCATCTTTGCCGAGATTCAAGCTCACCATCCAGACCTGGTAGAACTGGCCCAGAGAAAACGAGTCTGGCTGGCCTCACCTACCACCTTGATGGCTGTCTTGACTACTGCTTTGGCCGTAATCAAGGATTACTCAGCCGGAGAGAAGATGGCCCAGATCCGTCAGGAGTTGGGGTATCTAGCCCAAGATTTTAGCCGCTTTCAGGATCATATGGAAAAACTCCTCCGGAGGTTTGATCTGACCTACCAAGAGGCTCAGAAACTTGTCTCCACGGGAGAAAAAATCCTTAAGCGCTTCAGACAGATCGAAGAAGCTGATCTTTAGTTCTGTTTGCCTTTTGACAAAGGCCTCTTCTCTTTCCTATGGTAAGAAAAGGGGAAAGAGCCATGGCCCTTATCTTTGATGACCCCAAACTAAGAAACCGCCAGTATGTCTTTCTTGATCGGACCGAGGCTGGAAAGAAGCTGGGCCAGATGCTCCTTACCCTAAAAGATGAGAGCCCCTTAGTTTTAGCTATTCCGGCCGGAGGAGTGCCTGTAGGCCTTGAGGTGGCCAGGGCCCTAGAGGCCCCATTGGATCTTATTATTATCCGTAAGCTCCCTGTCCCTGGCAATCCAGAAGCTGGTTTCGGAGCCATAACAATGGAAGGAGACCTTTTTCTTAATCAGGATTTAGTGGCCCGACTCCGGCTGGATCCAGGCACCATCCAGCAGATAGCCCAAGAGGTAAAAGAAGAACTCCGGCGGCGCGATGAACTCTTCCGTAAAGGTCGTCCCTTCCCCAATCTAACAGGAAAAACGGTTGTTTTAGTCGATGATGGCCTGGCCTCTAGTTACACTATGCTGGCGGCAGCCAATATGGTTCGACGCAAGGGGGCCTCTCGAATAATAGTAGCTGTGCCCACTGCCTCCCTCTCTAGTATCGGGCGCCTGGCCTCGGTGGTGGATGAGATTTACTGTCCTAACATACGAGAGGGGCCTTTTTTTGCCGTCGCCGATGCCTATCGCCATTGGTTTGACCTGAGTTATCAGGACGTTTTAACCCAGCTTGAGGGCTATCCTAATCATGAATTTTAAACTTTCTGAACATTTCAAAGGAAGGCATTGGTCAGCCCTCAAAGAAAGGCTCTCCATTGTTGATGCTGTCTTTTTCACCCTTCGGGTGGTAACCATCCTTGGTGGATTAGCTTGGCTTATTTTGGCCCCTCTTTCAGTCGATGAAACCAAAGCTCTTCTTGGGGCTCTCAGTGCCTTTAGCCTCTATAGCTTGATTCTTTATCTTCTTATTTGGTTGAGGCCTTGGCGAATCCGTCAGATCTATCTTTTGTCGCTAGTCCTGGACATCATCTTTGTCTTTTATCTGGTCAATTTTCAACGTCGTTTCGACAACAGTTTTTTCCTGGGCTATTACCTTCTAACCGCCCTCCACACTTTCTATTTCGGTCTTCGTTTTGGTTTAGTGGTGGCTAGTGTGGCCGCTGTATTATATTTGATCAACGTCGGAGGATATCCTGGGCATATCCATTGGACTGATCTGGCTTTAAGGGTTTCCTTTCTCTACCTTATTGCCATTCCCCTGGGGCTCCTTTCGGAAAAGCTCCGCCGTGACAAAGAAGAAATAGAAAAGCTCAACCGCCAGTTAGCTGATTCTCTAGAAAATCTGAAAAAGATGCAAAAAAAACTCATTGAAGCCGAAAAGCTTTCGGCCCTGGGAAGATTGACGGCAGACATCGCTCATGAAATAAGAAATCCCTTGGCCGCTTTAGGGGGAATGGCCAGAAGACTCAATAAACGGATCCCCGAAGGTAGCCGAGAGAAAGAATACGTTAAGGTAATCCTCTCTGAAGCCGCCCGTCTAGAATCGATTCTTCGAGACATTCTCATTCTTTCAGCCGAAGGCCATTTTGAGCTTAAGCGGGGAGATATTAATCAACCGGTACGGGAGGGAGTGGAGTTTTTTTGTGACATCTGCTCCCAAGAAAAGATTAAGATCATCGAGAATTATACGGCCGAGCTGCCCCGAGTCTATTTTGATCATGACTCGGTAAAACAGGCGGTAGGGAACCTGATCACCAATGCCATCGATGCCCTTATGCCCCAGGGAGGGACTATAACTGTGCGCACCGGGACAGAGTTTAGCAACGAGATTACCTGGGTAACCGTCTCGGTGAGTGACACCGGACCGGGAATTCCAGAAGAAGAATTAGAACTCATTTTCGAACCTTTCTACTCTACTAAAAAAATCGGTATTGGTACCGGATTAGGTCTTTCTATTGTCCGCAAGATCATGGAAGAGCACCGTGGTTTTGTCCGGGTAAAAAGCCGTTTGGGAGAAGGAAGCACGTTTATCCTTTATTTTCCTTACCAAAGTGAAGAGGAGGATCAAAAGACCCCTTGCTGGGAATACATGAAGTGCGGAATCGAAAAGGATCCCTCGCGACGCTGTCCAGCCTATCCCTATTTTGGCCGTATATGCTGGGCCATCGCTGGAACTCTCTGTGAAGGAAGGATCATGGGCACCTACGCCCAAAAGATCCACGAATGCCATCACTGTCCCTTTTATCAGCTCTGCCACGGCGAGGAAGGCCATTCGGGACAAACCTTTTAAGATATGGATCGGGGAATAGAAAAAATAATCAAAACCGACCGTTTGGCTCAGGAAGAGATAAAAAGGGCCCGGGAAGAGGCTGAAGCGATAAATCGCCAGACCAGAGAAAAGATCAAAAAGCTTTTAATAGAAAGAGACCATTATCTTCAAAGACTTAGAGAAGAAGAATTAAAAGAAGTCATCTCTAAGGCGGAAAAACAAGCTCAGGAAATTAAAAAGAACAGCCAAGCCTATGTCGCTGAGCTGAAGAGCAGCTGGAAGGCCCGTAAAAAGATCATCCTGGCTGGAATTATCGACCAGATTCTTAAAGTATGATCCTTCGGGTCCTTAAATACTCCTTTGTCCAGGCCAAAACCAAGGCCTTAAAGGCCGGAAGCCTCTCAGCCCAAGATTGGCACTATCTCCTGTCGGCCAAGAATCTTAAAGAAATTTTTCGCTATCTTCTTGGCACGCCCTATGGTCCTTATCTCGGCCATCTCGGACCAGAGACCGGCTTCCAAAAGATAACCCTACAGCTCTATGCCAGCCTTTTTCGGGATTATAAACGCCTTTTGAAGTTTGTTCCCTCCCAGGGGAAAGGTCTTCTTAAGGCCCTTAGGCGACGCTATGAGGCTGAAAATCTAAAATTAATCATCCGCGGACTTTTCAGACACCAAAAGAAAGAGATTAGAGAACTTCTTTATCCCCTCGAAGAAATTGACGGCTTGGATCTCAAGAGTCTTTTGGAAGCCCCAGGGGTGATAGAGCTGGTAGAAAGACTCAAAGAAAGTCTTTTTTATGCCCCTCTTAAGGAGGTTCTTCCTCTCTTTCAGGGACAGGGGCGGGTCTTTCCTCTCGAGCGCACTGTGGATCTGGCCACTTATGAGGCCCTGGTAGTCTCCTTGAAGGGGCTTAAAAAAGGTGACCGCCACCAGGCTCAAAGGCTTGTCAATCATTTGATTGATCAACAGAATCTGAATACCATTTGCCGTCTAAAACAGGTTTTTCGCCTTTCCCCTGAAGAGATTATTGGTTATCTGATCACTGGGGCCGGAAGACTGAATCTTAAGAAACTAGGAGGTCTTGCTCGGGCCCAAAAACTTAAGGAATTCCTCTCCCTTCTTCCTCGAGGTTATAACGACCTTAAGGCGGCTCGAAGTTTTTCGGAGATTTTTCTCCTTATGGAACAGATCATTGCCAGGGAACTAATCCGAATCGGACGAAAAGATCCTTTTCAAATCGGAACTCAGGGAGCCTATCTCCTCTTTAAAGAACTAGAGATTAAGAATCTTGAACGCCTCTTGACGGCTGTTGGCTGGGGGCTGACTTTAAAAAAGGGGGCCTTACCTCTGGTGGCCGAATTAGAACGCATCTCGGAGAGTTGAGGTGTTTAGACCTGAGAGACTAACTCGAATAGTCATCAAGGTCCCGGAAGAATTTATCTCTTCGGTTACCGCTATCCTAGCCCGCATAAAACTTCTTCATCTTGTTCGGCTAGAAGAGACTCCACTGGGGAAACTTGGTTACCGAGGGGAGCTTGACCCTGACCTTTTTAAAGAATATGAGGCCATCATCCACAGGCTAAATATTCTTATCAAGGGCCTTGAGATCCCGATGGTCCCTCCTCCGCTTAGAGAAGAAGTTATTCCAGAAAGGGAGATATTCCATCTTCGAGAATGTCTTCAAAATATCGAAAAAAAAGCCTCCCGGATAATAAACAAGAAGATAGCACTAAGGCAAAGAATAAGTGATAGTCAGCGTCTAATTGAAAAGTTGCGTCTTCTACCAGGGGATTTGGAGCCAGAGGCCTTAGAAGGCCTCCACTACACAGGGTTTGCCTTGGGACTCATCCCACTGGCGGCTTTGGCCAAATTAGAGGAGGCCCTGTCCCAGATTCACCACGCAACCTTTAAACTGAGCACCTTACAAGAACGGGCTGTCGTTCTCGTTTTTGGTCTAAAGAGGGATTGGCCAACCTTTGAGGCCGCCTTTAAGGGAGTCTTTTTAGAAAAGATTGAACTTCTCTCTAGTTTAAAGGGTAAGGTGACTGAAATTCTGACCAAAGAAGAGAAAAAGATCCAGGACCTCGAGGTCGAAAGGGAACATTTAGAAAAAGAAATTCAAGATTTAAGAAAACGTTACGGACCAGAACTCCTCTCTCTCCGAGAAAAGGCCCTCTGGGGACGTACAATTCTTTCAGCCAGACGCTTCTTTGGTAAGATAGAGAAAATCTATGTTATCACCGGCTGGATTCCCAAGAGGCTGGTAGAGAAAGTCAAAAAAGAAATCTTAGCCATCACCAGAAACCAGGCCCAGATAGAATTACTAGATCCCCAGGAAATCCGTGAGGTCCGTCAAGGGATCATCAAGATTCCTGTCCTTTTTAACAATCCTTATTTAATCCGTCCCTTTGAAAGATTGGTTGGTCTCTATGGAACACCTTCCTACGAAGAGATAGAACCTACTCCCTTTCTGGCTATCACCTTCCTTTTGATGTTCGGGATGATGTTTGGAGATCTGGGGCAGGGAGGCATTTTGGCCCTTCTAGGATATTACATCTTTCGTCAGGTTCCACGTTATCTGGACTATGGAATCATCTTAATGGAATGTGGTCTGAGTTCGATGGTTTTTGGTCTTCTTTATGGAAGCCTATTTGGACTAGAGAATATCATTCCGGCCCTCTGGATGCAGCCACTAAAAGACATCACCTCTTTTCTCAAGGCCTCTATCTTTTGGGGTTTGATTATTCTTTCTCTGGGAGTGGTTCTTAACCTGATTAACATTTTGCGCCAAAAACGTTATGAGGCCCTCCTTTCTACCGGAGGGTTAGCCGGGGCTCTATTCTATTGGCTAGCCATGGGCCTTCTTGTTCGTTATTTCCTGAGTGGTCAGGTTTCGGCCCGTGAGCTTGAGTTTTTTGCTTGGACAGCTGCTGCCCTGGTGATCTTAATGATCCTCCACCGCCCCATATATCTCCTTTTTCGCCGAAAGTCCCCCAAGAGAATTTTTGAGAGAGGAATCTTTAGCTATCTGGTAGAAGCAACTATTGAGGTTTTTGATGGCCTGCTCAGATACTTTACGGCCACCGTCTCTTTTGTTCGAGTAGCGGCCTTCGCCCTTACCCACGCGGCCCTCTTTGTGGCTGTCTTCTCTCTAGCTGATCTTCTGGCTCGCCAAGGAGGCCAAGGACTAGGGTACTGGTTGGTAGTGGCTGTAGGAAACCTGTTTATCATTCTTCTTGAGGGATTAGTGGTCTCTATTCAGGTTTTGCGTCTGGAGTATTACGAATTCTTTAGCCGCTTTTTTCATGGCGGAGGGGAGCCATTTCGCCCCTTTACCCAAGATATTAAAGAGATCAAAGCCTCATGATGAGGGGGAAAATATGAAGACTCTGATTTGGATCTTGTTGATGGCCATCCTCATCTGGGCCTCACCAGCCATGGCCGGAAGTCCTGGTGAATCAGGTGAGGGCCTAGGCTTTTTAGCTGCGGCCATTGCAGTAGGGGCCTCGAGCCTGGGTGCTGGTCTGGCAGTAGCCATCGTAGGCTCAGCGGCGATGGGGGCTATCAGCGAACGACCAGAACTTGCCGGACGGGCAATTATCTTTCTGGGATTGGCTGAAGGAATTGCTATATACGGCCTCATAGTGGCCATTATGATCCTGACTCGCCTTTGATGTCTGGTAAAATTTACGTCATTGCCGACGAGCGAACTTATCTGGCCTTTGCCCTGGCGGGGATGGCTGGTCAGATTGTTCGCTCCGGGGCTGAGGCCCAAGAAGCCTTGCAGAATCTACCTTCCGAAGTCTCCCTAGTCCTAATCACTGAGTCTTTGGCCGAAGAAAATCGCCTCTTAGTGGACAATATTCTTCTCCGTCCTGGCGGACCTCTGATCGTTGAGATCCCAGATTATAAAGGACCTCGACCCCGAGCGGGTGTTACAGAGAGAATTGCCGCCCTACTTAAGGGATAAAGATGCTTATTGGTGGAGAAATAGAACTTCTTTGCCATGCCATAAAAGAAGAAGCCCAGCGTGAGGCGGAAAAGATCCTTCTTGAAGCCCGCACCAGATCCGAAGCGGAGCTGAAGGACATTCAGGAAAGGATCCAACGGGAACTTGAAGAAGAAAGCCAACGTCAAAGAGCCGAGGCCCATTTTCAAGCTCAAAAGATTATCGACGCCGCCGAGCTGGCGGCTAGAAAGACGATCGTTGCCACCAGAGAGACCATAGTTCGCGAGGCCATGGAGGAACTGCAGAGGGCCTTAAAAGACATCCGCCACCATCCAGAATACAAATCCTTTATGGAAAGGGCCTTAAAAGAGGCCATGGATGCCCTTCCGGGGAAGAATTTTATAGTCAGATTTAATCCAGAAGACCAAAGATTTGAGAGACGACTTAAGGAACTGGCCCAAAAGAGGGGAGCAAGCATAGACCTTGAGAAAGATCCCCACATAAGCGGTGGTCTTCAGGTTTATACTGCTGATGGCCGCATCCTTTATGACAACACGGTTGAGGCCCGTCTCCAGCGACTCAAGGAGACAATCCAGCGCCAAATCTGGGAGGGCGTCCGTGAGGGAGGCTAACCCAACCATCATCTATGTCAGCGGTCCGGTGGTCAAAGCAAAAAGGGCCCAGGAACTGTCCATGAACGAAATGGTAGAGATCGGCCAAGAACGTTTAGTAGGCGAAGTCATCGAGCTCTGGGAAGATCAGGCCACCATTCAGGTTTATGAGGATACCACCGGACTGAAGCCTGGGGACCCTATCTTTGGGCAAGGAATTCCCCTCTTTGTGGAGTTGGGACCGGGTTTGATAGGTCACATCTTTGATGGAATCCAGCGCCCCCTGACTTCTCTTTATGAAACCAGTGGCGCCTTTATCCATCGGGGCAAGGCTGCTGTCGCCCTGTCCCGAGAAAAGGTCTGGCCTTTCAAACCTCTGGCTAAGGTTGGACAGAAGGTGCTCCCCGGAGAGATAATCGGGGAGGTAAAGGAGACAGACTGGATTACTCACCAGGTGATGGTCCCTCCCTCCCTGCAAGGAAGCCTGATCTGGATCGCTCCTGAAGGTCTTTATAGTCTGGAAGATCGCCTGGCTTTAATTGAACACAATGGCCGACAAGACGAGATTCGACTCTACCAACGCTGGCCAGTAAGGCAACCCCGGCCGATCAAAAGGCGTCTTCGTCCGGAAGAACCCCTCTTCACGGGACAAAGAGTGATAGACTTCTTCTTCCCCTTAGCCAAGGGAGGAACAGCAGCCATTCCCGGAGGATTTGGCACAGGCAAGACCGTTACCCAACATCAGCTTTCTAAATGGGCTGACGCAGACATTATCGTTTACATTGGCTGTGGTGAGCGAGGCAATGAAATGACCGGGGTCCTGACCGATTTCCCTCGTCTCCTGGATCCGCGCACCAAACAACCCCTTATCCAGCGAACTATTCTCATTGCTAATACTTCAGACATGCCAGTAGCTGCCCGGGAGGCCAGCATCTATACCGGGGTTACAATAGCCGAATACTACCGAGATATGGGTTATCATGTAGCCCTTATGGCTGATTCCACCAGCCGCTGGGCTGAGGCCTTGAGGGAAATCTCGGGTCGTCTGGAGGAGATGCCTGCAGAGGAAGGTTTTCCAGCCTATTTGGCCTCTAGGTTGGCTGAATTCTACGAAAGGGCTGGACCTGCTGAAACCCTAGCCGGAAAAAAGGGGTCGGTTTCAATAATCGGGGCTGTCTCACCTCCGGGAGGCGACTTTTCGGAACCAGTCACCCAGCATACCAAGCGTTTTGTGGCCACATTTTGGGCCCTTGATAAGGAACTGGCTAGTGCCCGATATTTTCCGGCCATAAATTATCTCACCAGCTACAGCGGGTACGTGGCCTCAGTAGCTCGTTGGTGGGAGGATAAGAGAAAGTTTGACTTCTTAGCCGCCCGAGAGGAGGCCCTCTCTATCCTTAAAGAGGATGCCAGACTCCAAAACATTGTCAAACTCATTGGTGAAGACGCCCTTCCCGATGACCAAAAGGTAATCATTCAAGCAGCCAGACTTATCAAAGAGGATTTCCTTCAGCAGAGCGCCTTTGATCCCATAGACACCTATTGCCCGGCTGAAAAACAAATCATCATGTTGGAGATCATTCTTCGTTTTATCCGACGCATGAAAGAGGCCGTAGCCAAACGAATTCCCGTTTATCGCCTTATGAAACTACCGGTGCTCGAGGAAATACACCGCATGAAGTTCACTTATTCTGGCGATGACCTGGGACCTTTTGAGGAAATTCTCCATAAAATAGACCATGATTTTGATGATCTCCTGGCTACCGGAGAAATCACATGAAGGGTTCTGTAGAGTATATCGGCCTGGAGAAGGTCCAGGGGCCTTTAGTGGTGATAAAAGGAGTCCAGGGAGTGGGATTCCATGAGATGGCCGAGGTTACAGATGAGACCGGACGGGTCAGACTGGCCCGGGTCCTGGCAGTTTCTGAAGAGGCTGCGGTTTTAGAAATTTTTGAGGGTACGGTGGGGCTCTCCATCACTAGAACAAAGATTCGCTTTTTGGGAAGGCCCTTTGAATTTCGGGTTTCGGTAGAAGAGATCATGGGAAGAGTCTTTGATGGTCTGGGACGCCCCCTTGATGGAGGGCCACCTCCGGTGATAGGGCAACCTCGTAATGTTAATGGCCTTCCCATTAATCCGGTAGCTAGAGTCTATCCCCAAGATTTTATTCAGACGGGAATCTCAAGCATTGATGGCCTTAATACCCTTGTCCGCGGCCAAAAACTTCCCATTTTTTCTGGAAGCGGTCTTCCACACGACGAGCTAGCGGCCCAAATAGTTCGCCAGGCCCGGCTCCTCAAGGAGGAAGAATCCTTTGCCATTGTCTTTGCAGCTATGGGTATAAAACATGAACAGGCGGATTTTTTTAGAGAGAACTTCGAGGAGAGCGGCCGCCTTAAAAACGTGGTTATGTTTCTTAACCTAGCCGATGACCCTTCCATTGAGAGGCTCATCACTCCTCGTATAGCCCTTACGGTAGCTGAATATCTGGCCTATGAGGAAGATAGACATGTCTTGGTAATTCTTACAGACATGACCAATTATTGTGAGGCCTTAAGGGAAGTCTCTACCTCTAAGGGAGAGGTGCCCAGTCGTAAAGGTTACCCGGGGTATCTTTACAGTGATCTGGCCTCCATCTATGAACGGGCCGGCCGGATCCGTACGGCCAAAGGATCCATCACTCAAATTCCTATCCTAACTATGCCTGATGACGATATTACCCACCCCATCCCAGACCTTACCGGTTATATTACCGAGGGGCAGATTGTTCTTGACCGTGGACTTTTTCAAAAAGGAATATATCCTCCCATTAACATTCTACCTTCCCTTTCCCGCCTTATGGCTGATGGTATTGGTAAAGGACACACTCGGGAAGATCATCGTAATCTAGCCAGCCAGCTCTATGCCCTCTACGCTCGATCTAAACAAATAGAACGTTTAGCAGCTATTATAGGCGAAGAGGACCTTTCCGAACTTGACAAACGGTACCTTAGTTTTTCTCGTGAGTTTGAAAAAAAGTTTATCAACCAAGGGCCTCAAGAGAATCGATCCATTTTTACCACTCTGGATCTCGGCTGGCAGCTGGCCATGATTCTTCCGGAAAGAGAGCTCTCTAGAGTCAAACCAGAAGAAATCATTCAATACGGTCAAAAGGGAAGAGACCGATGGCCGAAAGACTAAATATCCCGGCCACCAAGAGTAATCTCATTCGCCTTAAGGAAGAGCTTTCCTTTGCCCGAGAGGGCCTTGATCTCCTTGATCAGAAAAAAGAGGCCCTCATGGGACAGATAAGCATTCTTTCCACCAAGGCCCATCGCCTGCGCCAGCACTTGAATCGATCCCTGGCTGAGGCCTATGCGTTTTTGGATCAGGCCCTCCTCTTCCATGGTCGGTTAGCCTGTGAGAGGGCCGCTCTCTCAAACGTCCTTAATGAAAGGGTTCAGATTAGAGAACGGAGTTTCATGGGAGTCGTGTTGCCTTTAGTAAAGATAGAGTTTTCTCCTGCTAGACCAGCCTACGGACTCCAGGAGACAGGAATGGCCATGGATATCACAGGAGTCATAATCAGAGAGACCTTAGAAACGATAGCCGAGCTGGCCGAACTAGAGGTAGGACTTTTTCGGCTTGTAGCCGAAATCCGCAAGACCATTCGTCGGCTCAATGCCTTAGAAAACATTTATCTTCCCCTTTATCAGGCCACCGTCAGACATATTCAGGAAAGCCTTGAAGAAAAAGAAAGGGAGGCCCTTTTCCAACTTAAACGTCTAAAAGGCCGAAAGGAGGCCGCTTATGGCCCTCTTTAGACGTATCCTCGTTCCGGTGGATAATTCTCCCTATTCTCTAGATGCTGTCAAACTAGCCGCCCAGTTGGCCAAGATTCATCGTTCAGAGATCAAGCTTCTCCATGTTCTTGATACTTCAGTATTTGAACAACTGGTCCGTTTTTCAAGCAAAGATAAAAAAACCATTCGGGAAGCCCTTTATCAGGAGGCCTGTGGCTTCCTGGCAGATATGAAGCAGGAGGCCCAGAAAGAGGCCATACCTATAGAAGTGGCTATTACCCAAGGGACCCCTCATGAGGAAATCCTGGCTGAGGCTGATACCTGGGGGGCGGAACTCATTGTTATGGGAAAATTGGGGCGTCGGGGAGTAAGAAGTATTCTCCTGGGTAGCGTGGCTGAAAGGGTGATCGAATTCTCGGAGATTCCTGTTCTGATAGTCAAATAAAAAAACCGGGGCGAAGAGAAAACCTCACCCCGGGATAAGGAAGGTTATTCTAGAGCCCCTAAAGCTTTAGAAGCTATACTGTAAGGAGAAGACAAAGCCATCCCCAAAGGAGTTTTCGTTATTTTCATTGTCGCCGGTAAAGGCATAAGAGACCACCAACATGAGGTCAGAATTATACATATAGGCTAGGTGAGTCTCCCACATAGAGTGGGTCTTAGCATCATCAGTATCGACATTGTCTTCAAATTCCCAGCCAAGAATGAACTTTTTAAGAACCACCAGTTCAATATTGCCAAAAAAGACCGTGTCCCGATCATCACCAAAACCGAGAACTCCGCGAACGATACCCTTGGTGGAGAGTAGACCGGCATTCAGAAGCACGGGAACAGGGAGATTACCCAACATCTTGGTAGCCACAACATAATAATCAATATCGTTATCATCACTGGCTGCGTTATAACTAGTAGTTTTATAGATAGCCCCTACGGAAATGGCTGGCATATAAGAAAGACCGAAATCACCGTCGCGGACAAGATTAGCTTTAACAGAGAAATTATCCTTGCCTACATTTTGGAGATGTTCGATATCGACATACTCATGGCTATAGCCAAGCTCGACCCGATTAAAAAGACTGATGTTGGCCCCTAAGGCCAGCCAATCTATCCGGCCAATGCTTCCTGGAGACTTGTTACCATAAAGCCCAATCTTCCAGATCCCAATCTGAGGCATTCCTACATAAGCTGAACCACCTAACCCTTTACCATCTTTAGGAATAGGATTGCCTATATAGGCAAAGGGGTTAAGGGCACAACCACCGACACCCTCAGCGTTGGTCAGAGGAGGTCCTGCCTGGACCACGGCCGATACCCAAAGAAAGAAACACACCCCCAAAACAAAACTAATCAACCCCCTTTTCATAAAAACCTCCTTATTTAGGTATTTTTAGCCCTTTCCCTCTTTCGGGACATCCGATTTGCAACAAATTTCACTTTTTATCACTCTTAAATAATCCATGTTTCAAAAGTGAACAAAACTTTAATGTAACAAAATGAAACAAAATTTTAATTTTGCTCTTAAATCTGAAATAATTTTATATAATCGGAAATAATCCCATATAATCATATATGCTTAATATGCTATTTATTTGATCCCTTTCCTTTAGGGTAATTTGTGAAGTTTGTCAAGTGAAAATTAGGAATAAAACAAAGGGAATGATTCTAAAGAAAGAAAAGCTTCATGATTTCAGAAAAAAATCAGACAAAAAAAGTTGAATAATAAATGTTCAATGAATGAGATTTTCAAAAAAAGAGACAAAGCAGTCAAAGATTGATAACCAAAGATAGGAGTAAAATTTCTTCCCTTGCTGATAGATCTTTAGGATGGAAGGTACTTTGTGAAAATTAAGGACTAGCGGCAATTCATAAACAAGCGAATTTTTAATACAAAGCGCCTCTTTAAGCCGGTGCGCCTCCCTTAGGAAAAGGACGGGCTCTTAACTGAAGAAACAGCTTAAGGCCTCCAGTTCGAGCCTTATCCAACCCACAAGTTGTTGAAGGTCTTTGTTTTTTAAGGGAGGGGGTTCGCCATCTTCTCTTTCGTGGCGGGCCTTACGGGCCAGATAATGGGACCAAAGGAGAAATCGGCCAAGGGAGGTCTTCATCTCTCTAGGGGAAAGATGATGTTCTAAAATGGCCTGCTTTATCTCATTACTCAGGGCCCACTGTTCAAGGATGGAGGCCATAATCTGGATATGATCTTTGCCACAGCGCTCCCTTTCCGCTTTAAGTCCCACCTCTCCCCCTTTTAGTTGGGCCTGGGCCAAATCCGGATCGCCACCGCTGGCTCGATATAGAACGAGTTTACCCAGATCGTGAAGAAGACCAGCTGTAAATCCTACGGCCAAGCTCAGGGGGGAGTTTAAAAGCCTGATCATTCCCTGGATACCGAAAGCCACGGCCAAGGAGTGTTCCCAGACCTCATGCTCAAAACTTGAAGCCAGAAAAACCCCTATCTGCTCCTTAATAGTCAGGGAGAGGACAATCTGAATAACCCTTTCAGCTCCCAGGAGGGCCACAGCATGAAGGGGGGATTCTACAGGGAAGCGAATCCCATAAGCGGCCGAACGGCAGGCTCGCAACAAATGAGCACATATAACCGGATCAAAACTGAGGCGCCTTCCTAGATCAAGAAGGGAAATATCATCCCGTTGAGCAGCTTCTAGGACTTCAAAGACATAAGGAGAAATGGGGTGAATCTTGGCAAGTTCATCCTCTATAGCCTTTAAGGTATCGAAACCAAAGCGGCGGTTAACTTCTTCCATTCTGTCCGGCCTTAAAGGGGTTAGGTAAAGTTTATGAAGAGTGAAAAACTCTTACGTCCGCTCGATGATTCCTTTTACGTTATCGATCAATACCATCGGGGGCTTGAGTTTTTGTCTCCCTTAAGGTGTTTTCAGGGAGGCATCTTCCTGATAATCTTCGGCGCCTGGAAGAATCCTGGAGGAGGTTCTAATGGAACTAATTGACACCCACGCCCATCTTAATCTTCCGGAGTTCAAAAAGGATCTCGAGCCCACCATCCAAAGGGCCCGCGAAGCAGGGCTAAGGGCCATTATAAACGTAGGGATAGACCTTGAAAGCAGCCAAAAGGCTATCGATTTGGCCCGAAAATATCCTGATCTCTGGGCCACGGCCGGTTTTCACCCCCATGAGGCCCATCGGGCCGATGAAGAGGATCTTAGGAAACTACTTGAACTACTTAAAGAGGATAAAACCGTTGCCCTTGGAGAAATCGGCCTTGATTATGCCAAGGAAAGAAGCCCTAGGGCTATTCAGCAGGAGGTATTCGGGCGTCAACTGGAGATAGCCAAACAGGAAGAACTGCCGGTAATCATCCATGATCGTGAGGCCCATGAAGACGTCTTAGCCATTGTTCGTGAGGTTGGCTGGTGGCAGGGAGTGTTTCACTGTTTTGCCGGAGACAGAAAGATGGCCCGGTCCGTACTTGATCTCGGTTTCTACATCTCTATCACTGGAATTGTCACCTTCCCTAAGGCCGAAAACATCCGAGAGATTGTTGCCTATTGCCCCCTTGACCGGCTTCTCATTGAGACAGACTGTCCCTTTCTGGCCCCGGTTCCCCATCGAGGAAGACGCAATGAACCCGCCTTTGTCATCCATGTAGCCGAGGAAATCGCCAGGGTTAAAAAAATTGCTCTGGAGGAGATCGCCCGATGGACCACTCAGAACGCCCGGGACCTTTTCGGAATCTAGCCCCTTTAGTGTTAGCCTCGAGTTCTCCCAGGAGGCAGGAAATGCTGGCTCGCCTGGGAATCTCTTTTGAAACTTTTCCGAGTGAGGTCTCGGAAGCCCAAAGGCCCCTTGAGTCGCCAGAGAATTATGTCTGCCGCCTGGCTCTCAAAAAGGCTCAGAAAGTAGCCTCCTTAAGGCCCAGGGCCTTCGTCCTCGCCGCTGATACCACCGTGGTTATCGGGGAAAAGATCCTAGGTAAACCGGAAAGTCTTCAAGAAGCCCGAGAGATGCTTTCTATGCTTTCGGGGCGGGAGCATCAAGTCCTTACGGCTTATGCCATTTTGGGACCCCAAGGACAAAGTCGAGGGGGTCTTTCTATTACCTCGGTGGTCTTTAAGAAGCTTCTTCCTGAGGAAATAGAAGCCTATCTTCGCACTCCAGAGCCTTGGGACAAAGCCGGAGCCTATGCCATTCAGGGGCTAGCCAGTTATATGATTCGTCGGGTCAGGGGTTCAGTTAGTAATGTTGTAGGTCTTCCCTTAACAGAGGCGATTGAGGATCTTTTAAGTCTTGGAGTGATCACCTACCGCCTCTAAAAGAGGACGAAGCCGTTGATAGGCCTCTCTGACAACCTCTTGCCAGCTTAACTCTCCGGCTTCGATATGATCCATGGCGGCTTCGACCTGACGGGTCAGTTCCTCATCGGTTAAGTGGGAATAATGCTCTTTAAGAAAGCGATAAACTCTTTTCCCCAAGGCCGTAGGGAAAAGTAAGCCCCGGCGCTCCACTATGTAGCCACGGGCCAGCAGAGTATTTATTATCTCGGCATAAGTCGAAGGGCGACCAAGGCCCCGCTCCTTCATCTCCCGGATAAGGCTTCCCTGGCTAAAAGGGGACTTGCGAGGAACAAGACGAAAATTCAGGGGATGGGGACGGAAATCCTCCCCTTTTAGAGGGAAAAATGTTGGCCATAGCTGTTCAAACCCCGGTCTAAGAACTTTGGTAACTACTGACTCTTCCCAACTGAACCCCTCAAGCTCAAAACGAAGCCGGGCCACCTCCACCTCCGATGGTCTCATCTGGCTGGCCATAAAGCGGCGAAAAATAAGGTCATAAAGGCTTAAAGCCGCTTCGGGATCCTTAAGTTCAAGGAGGCCTGCGGCCAGAAGAAGCCGCAGTCTCTCAGAAGGCTCTGGTCGGGTGGGACGAATGGCCTCATGGGCTCCCTCCTCGGAAAAACCCCGAGGATAAAAAAACTCCTCTCCCAAAGTCTCCACAATGTAAGGACGAGCCACCTGAAGACGACCATACTCAGAGACCCGGGTGGAGTCTGTGCGGTGATAGGTAATCAGACCGGTCTCAAAGAGCTCTTGAAGCAAGGCCATGGTTTGGCGAGCTGAAAAGCGAAGACGACGGTTGGCCTCTTCAAGAATGAGGTCTGTGGTAAAGGGAGGAAGAGGGTGTTTAAATTCCTGGCCTCTTTCTAGCACCTGAATCTTAGCGGCAGGAAGGGCTTCAAAGAGGCGTTTGGCCAGAGAAATGTCTTCTATCTCCAGTACCTGTCTTCTATCCCCTAAGAGATACTCTAGGCGGGCCTTTTTTTGACGGGCCTCAAGAGCCCTTTCTATTATCCAGCCCAGAACCGGGCTCTGAACGCGACCGGCGGAAAGCCCCCGGCGACCAAAGGTTTTCCAGAGCTGACGGGAAAGACCGAATCCCACCCAGCGGTCAAGCAAACGGCGGGTAAGTTGGGCCTTGACCCGGGAGGTTTTAAACTGGCCAGGGGACTTAAGGGCCTCCCTTAGGGCCCTGGGCGTCACTTCGTGGAACTCTAAGCGATAAATGTTTTTTTGAAAGGGGCGAAGGAAGGCCTGGAGATCATAGGCAATCTTTTCCCCCTCAGCATCGGGATCACTAGCCACCAAGACCTCATCAGCACAGAAGGCCAGGTGTTGAAGGCCAGCCACAAGATCAGCCTTGTCCCAAAGCTCCCCCGGAGGACAATCCTTGGTTTCCTCAGGATCTATCAGTTCTTCTCCCGTAGTCCGGCAGATTTTGATGGTATCGTAGATAGGTAAGAAGCGATTTCCCTCCTTTATGACCCCAAAGATTCCCTTAAGTCGTGAAAGATTGACCAGATGACCAAGGCTAGCGGTAACTACCAGGATTCGATCCTCAAGGGGAATCTCGTAGGCCAGGGATTCCCTTATTCGACGCGCTGTAGGCCGACCAAAAAAAGAGGCAATGGTTCGGGCCTTGTGGGGGCTCTCCACCACCACAAGAGTGGTCCGGAAAAGATCTGGGGCCCCGGAAGAAGAAACGGCCTGCCGACTTTTGTCTATGGTCTCCAGGAGTCTCTCAAGATCCACGGATTCAAAGGGCTTTAAGGTTACCTCCTGCCCTAAAAGACGGAGACGCCTTTTCAAACTGGTCAGGGCCCTTGGTTCCCAACTCAAAATCACGGAAAGACCCTGGGTAAGACCAGCCACCGTGAGGCGAGAGACCCGACCTGAGGCCTGAAGATAGGAGGTAGTATCGGCCACTATTAGAAAGAGCTCCCCATCACGCTCCTCAACAAAGACTTCTGGGCTCTGCCGTAACCTGGACAGGAACTTCTCGTCTTTGAGGAGATCCGAAAGGCGATTCCTTATGGTTGTAAACCTTTCTTTAAGCCGGGGATAACGCTCCAGGGCCTCTTCTTTTACCCCTTGATATCGCCTAAGGTAAATAATATCGGCCAAGGCCTGAGAGCGCTCTTTG
The DNA here is from genome assembly GCF_011207455.1 of Thermosulfuriphilus ammonigenes. Classification (GTDB taxonomy): domain Bacteria; phylum Desulfobacterota; class Thermodesulfobacteria; order Thermodesulfobacteriales; family ST65; genus Thermosulfuriphilus; species Thermosulfuriphilus ammonigenes. The sequence goes on along the minus strand of NZ_CP048877.1, from coordinate 94,424 downwards.
TCCTCCAAAAGAGGCATCAGGGCCTGAAGAACCAGAAGGAGCATCCTTGGAGCCAAGGTTAACTTGGTAGGGATGAGATATTTAGGAACCCCTAAAAAAAGAACATAACGAAGGACTTGGGGGAGATCGATCCCCCGGACAAGGGGGTTGGTAGGATGAGCCAGCCCCAGGGCCAGATGAAAGTCTCCCCGGCTCATCTCCTCATAGAGTCTTTCAGGGGAGAGCTCAAGGTAGGAGAGGACCGACAGGCCTTGATTTCGAAGATAAGAAGCAGCCTCTTCTACCGCCTCCCGCCCCAGATCTCCAGCCAAAAAAAGAAGACCTCCGCCCCCCAGATGATGCACCAGATTAGGAACTTTCTTAAGGGCCGTCTCATAGGAAGGAAATTCCAGATATGTATCTTCTATTCGTCTCAGAGTGCTTGTAGCCCGCTGGATCTCAAAACCAAGCAGACGGCGGAAGAGAAGGAGCCGGTTTGTCCGGGGACGGAGGGTGGCCGAGGAGACAATGAGAGTTCGGTCTCTTAGACGTCTTCGGGCCTCTTCCAAACGTCGCTCCTCCTCGGCTGTTAGTCTTAACTTTACTGCTAGGGCGATCTCTTCTTCATCAAAGCCAAGAAGTTTAAAGAGGAGATCCACCTGGGAAGACCGTTTAAGAAAGGAATCTACATCATCGATAAAGATCAGCCGGAAGGAAAAGGCTGAAAGGGCAGCAAAACGCCGGTAAAAGAAGGCTGTAGTGGCCACTAATATGTCAAAATTTCCGGTCTCCAATCGTTGTCTTTCTGCCTTGCGGCTCCGATAAACAAGAATTTGCCGCCTGAGTCCCGCCGCCTGGGCCATTTTTTCCAGACGTCCTCCCAGCTGATCGGCCAGAAGTCTGGTAGGAACAAGGATCAGAACCTTCCCAGGCTCTAGAAGAGAGGCCATAAGACCAAAGGTGGTCTTCCCTACTCCGGTTGGAGCTACAATGGCAAAGGATTCTCCCAGATAAAGCCTTAAGGCCCAGGAGAGCTGGATTCTAGAAGGAGGGCCTTTCAGGGCTCGAACGAATTGGGCCTCAAAATTTTGAGCTAGATCCCTGGCCTGACAATAAACCGAAAGGGACTTAAGCTTTCCTGATTTCTTTAAGCTCTCACAGACTCCGTTATCGGCCCGAGGAAGACAGGCCTCACAGGGAAAACCTCTGGTCAGGCGGTTATCATCTATAGCCCCCCGACAATTGGGACAGCCATGGGCCAAAATAAAAAGGGTCATTGTCTCCTCCTCTAGGGGGCTAAATAGCATAAGGAAGGTACCAGAAAAAAAGAGTCACATTTTTGACTCTCTCTGTCAAAAGGCTGACAGTCAGAAAGGCCTTATCAAGAATTATTTCCGGCAAAGAGACCTCCTCAAGGTTACCTTAAACAGAATAAAAGTGGCACGGAGTCTGCTTTCTTATCAGAAACAAAGGCAAGCACCCAACAGCCCCTTAGAGAGCGGGGCGACTCCCCCCGCCCCGCTCGCCTCCCCCTTTCAGATCTCCTTAAACTTGTCTTTAATAGGGTTTCTGTCTAAAAGAAGCCATGGCCTTTATTAAATTTCTGGGCACCGCCGGGGGGCGATTTGTAGTTGCCCGACAGCTCCGTTACTCGGCTGGAATTTATATTTCTCATGAGGGGACATCTCTTATCCTGGATCCTGGGCCGGGAACCCTTGTCCGCTGTGCCCGGGTAAGGCCGGCCATTGACGTCACCAAATTGGATGGTCTCATTTTAAGCCATGCCCACCTAGATCACTCTAATGACGCCAATATTCTTCTTGATGCCATAAACCAGGGAGGGCTAAGGAAGGCTGGAGCCCTTTTTTGCCCCCGGGATTGTCTGGAGGGTGACAATCCCGTCATCCTGAGATACCTAAGAAATAATCTAGAAAGGATAGAGATTCTTCAGGCTGAAACTAGCTACCTCTTGGGGAATATTTCCTTCTGGACCTCGGTCAGACACCGGCATCCGGTAGAAACCTATGGGCTGATCTTTGACTTCTCCGGCCATAAGGTGGGCTTTTTAGTAGATACCGCCTATTTTAAGGGACTAGCTGCCAGTTACCTAGGAGTTAAAACTCTGGTGATCAACGTTGTCCGCTATCATCCTCCTAAAGGATATCTTCTGGAGCACCTCCATATAGCCGATGTTAAAAGGCTTCTTAAGGAAATTGCTCCCCAGAGAGCGGTGCTTACCCACTTTGGTATGACTATGCTCCGGGCCAGACCAGAAAAAGTAGCCGACGAGCTTACCTGGGAACTGGGGATACCGGTCATGGCCGCTCATGATGGTCTGCATTTAGAGGTCTAGGAGGCCATTTATGGAAAGCGCCCTCAAGAAGATACGTCGCTGGCTGAAAGCACGAAGGCTTGACGCCCTTTTGGTAAGAGGGCCAGAGAACAGACGCTATTTGTCTGGATTTACCCCTCCCGATACCTCTATAACCGAATCTTCAGGATGTCTCCTTATCAGCCACCAGAGTGCCTATCTCCTCACTGATGGACGTTTTATTGAAGAGGCCAAGGAGATTCTCCCCCCCTTTGTTTCCATAATCTACAAAAAGGGAGTGGTCAGGGAATTGGCTCGCCTGGTCAAAAAAGAAGGCCTTAAGGCTTTAGCCTATGAGGAGGATTTTGTCAGCTGCGCTCTAAAAAAGGCCCTCGAAGCTGGCCTTACCGGGGTGAGATTGGTGGGTTGCCAAGGGATAATTGAACGGCTCAGAGAGGCCAAGACAGAAGAGGAGATAGAAAAGATTAATCGGGCCTTAAAGATTGCCGAAGACATTCTGCGGGATATCGGTCAGGCGCTTAAGCCGGGAGTAAGTGAAAAAGAAATCGCCTGGAAGATCATCGAGGCCTCTTTTCAAAGGGCAGAAGGGCCTTCATTTCCTCCCATTGTGGCCTTTGGAGAAAACGCGGCCCGGCCTCATGCCGAACCAAGTTCGAGAAGACTGACCTTAAAAGATCCAATCATTATTGATATGGGAGTTAAGTTCTCAGGCTACTGTTCTGATATTACTCGAAGCTATTGTCTCCAGCCTGATGACAAATACCGACATATCTACTACTTGGTAGCCGAAGCCCAGGAGACAGCCCAGAAGGCTATCAAAGCCAAAGTCCCGGCTCGAGTAATAGACGCCGCTGCCCGTGAGGTGATCAAAAAAGCAGGCCTTGGAAGATACTTCATCCATTCTCTGGGCCACGGAGTGGGCTTGGCCATTCACGAGGCTCCAGCCATCTCAAGTCGCTGCCGCCGGAAGCTTAAAGAAGGCGCGGTAGTGACCATCGAGCCGGGAATATATATCCCTGACTGGGGAGGCGTAAGATTAGAGAATATGGTTGTAGTCCGAAGGGAAGAAGGTCTCCTCCTTAATCGTCTGCCGCTAACTTACCAACCTCTCTGAATCCAGAAAGCTTTGATTCACCATTTTTGAGGTTAGAAGAACAAATATGATATTTTCCTCTTAAGTTATATCTTATTGAAACCGACTTATACAAAAAGAGCTTACTTAAGATGAGTTGAAAGGAGTTTCTTTGTGAGTTACAAATAATGTAAAATTAAAATGTTTAATAAAATGGCAAACCACAGGATTTATATATTCCTGACAACGCTAATATCAATTCTTTTCTTCCCTTATTTCAGCCTTGCCGGAAAAGACATCTGTTCCCCCTCCCAGAAGGAGGAAATCGCCTGCCAGGAACTGCTCTTTTTGGATGTGGCCGAGGTGGCCACTGGTTATATCCAAGAGCGATATCTAGCCCCGGCAACCGTAACCGTAATCTCGGCTGAGGAGATTCGCAACATGGGGGCCCGCAATCTCCTTGATGTTTTGCGGACAGTCCCGGATCTTGAGGTCTCTCTGGATAGTATCGGCCTGCCGGTGATCACGATGAGGGGGATCAACTCCTTTGGGAGCAAGAGTGTCAAATTCCTCATCAATGGCCAACCGGTAAATAGCCCCATTATCGCCGGCGGGACGTTCTTTTTTGCCGATCTTTCGGTAGAGGCCATTGACCGAGTAGAGATAATCAGGGGGCCCGGCTCTGCCCTTTATGGCTCTGATGCCTTTGTCGGAGTAGTAAATATCATCCTCTCCCGCTCCCCCTCCCCCAAGGTCTCCTATCGGCGAGGAAGCTTTGACTCTGACGAGATATTTTTTACCGGGGCTCAAGGAGATGGCCAGACAAGATTTTGGGGAAGCTTTAGTTATCGAGACAGTAACGGAGCCAATCTTCCCATCTTTCGTGATTATCTAAGCCAGGATCCCACCAACCAAACTGTCTCCCAGGTACCAGGACGTAGTCAGGAGTGGTTCAGACGTTGGGAGATCTATGCCGGTTTAAGGCGGGGACCTTTTATCTTAGAGGCCCAGTATCTAAATCATGCCGATGGTGGTTATTACAACTACAGTGGGGCTGTCACTAGAACCAATGGTACCCGGCCAACCCGTAAATTTCTCTGGGGTAGGCTTCGCTACGAGGATCATTTTGGCCCTTTTGAGGCCCGACTGGGCATATATTCTAGCCACCTCTGGTATCAACACTTTTTGGACTATTATCCACCGGGGATAACGGTCCAGGGAACCACCTATCCCTATGGTTGGCGGCGGGAAAGAAGGGCTCAGATTCAAGAATACGGTTTAGAGGGGCGGCTAACCAGCCGCTTAAGTGGCCACCGGATCACCCTTGGTCTAGAGGCCAATCAAAGTAGCCTGGGTCAGATTCGCACCCTGAGTAACTATTGTCTGACCAATAATTTTCCATATCTTCGTGAGGTCCCCTATCCCTGGATTAAAGGGGCCGATCGCTTCCACACCTCTGTTTACCTCCAAGAAGAATGGAGCCCTGTCTATTGGGCCCGACTTACCCTGGGAGGACGGTTTGACTACTATGATGACGTTGGCCGGGACCTTAGCTTAAGAGGGGGGTTAGTTATCAGCCCCACCTCAAAGACCTTTGTCAAGTTTCTCTATGGACATGGTCTTAGGGCCCCCTCCTTCTGTGAACTTTATCTCCAAAGCTGCGTGGAGTCCCCCCGAAAGGGAAATCCAAACCTGGATGCAGAGCATATGGTGGCCTATGAGCTAGCCCTTGAGTATCTCCCTTTTAGCGATCTGAGCCTTTCGACCACTTTCTTTCGCCATGACTATAAGGATCTAATCATGGTTAATCCCCAGACTACCCTTTTTGAAAACCGGGCCCGGGCCAGAACCGTCGGTGTGGAACTTGAAGGTCGCCTCCGCTGGGGGCTAGGGAGATTTAACTATTTAAAACTGAACTACTCTTATCAAGACAGCCGTTATAAGGATCATACGCCTCTTACAGGGTCTGCTAGGGACCTGGGAACGATGATTTTCAACTGGCGTCTCCGTCCCACCATGAACCTTAACTTTACGGTCAATTATGTTGGCCAAAGGATAGGAACAGGGCTGGGATCCTACTGGATTACAGATGTATGTTTCCGGTTCCTCAAACCCCATTGGGAGATCAGCCTTTCTGTCCACAACCTATTTGATAAACACTATCGCTATCCGGATCCCAACAATCGCTTTCCCGATGACTTTCTGCGGCCAGGAAGGACCATTGATTGCCGCCTGAGCTGGACTTTTTGATGATTTTACGGATTCTTCTGCCTGTATTCTTGTTCTCTCTGGTCTGCTCCTCTCAAGCAGCTGAAGAGATTTTGATTGTCTATCGAAAGGACGTCGCCCTTTACCAGAAAATAGCCCAGACGATTGAAGGAGAATTCGGCGACCGAATACATCTCTTGGCCCTCGATAGTCGAAACAAGGGAAACCAGAGCCGTTTGGGGGGAATTACCCCTTCCTTAGTCATTGCCTTGGGTGACCTAGCCTCTTACAACTGCCAGGCCCTTAGCTCCCGTAAGATTCTTCTTTTGATTTCCAATCCCCTGATTATTCAGGAAGCCCAAAAGAATAGAGACTGTGAGGTCAGACTTTTTACGCCTCCTTCTTTAGTATTGGAAAAAGTCCATCAAATATTTCCCCAGTTCAAAAGAATAGGTCTCATATATACATCCAGGAGCCAGATTTATTATAAAGAGGCCGAAAGGGCGGCCCAGACACTAGGAATAGAATTAATTTCGCGCCGTGCCGGGCCTGAGGAGATCATTCGGGCTGTCTCTGAAGTCATTAAAGAATGTGAGGCCTTCCTTCTGCTACCTGATCCCCTACTCCTACGCCGGGCAGTTTTTGAAAATATCATTCGCCAGGGGTTTATTTACAAAAAACCTATCATCGGTCCTTCTCGGAGTACTGTTCGCCTGGGAGCCCTCCTCTCAGTGGACTACGATTTTGAGTTTCTTCTCTCTCAGTGCCGAAAGGTTTTAAAGGATTACTTTAAAACTGGAAGGCTTGTTTGTCCGGAGATTCCGTATAAAGTCCATATAAACGAAAAGACCTTAAAATTTATGGGGCTGAAGACCGAAGTTTTCCCGGAGCCAGAAATTATTTCTAAATGAAAAATATTTTTAGCCTTTTTAAAAGTAACAGCTGCCGCACCAAGCTTCTGATAAGCTATCTCATCTTTTTAGTAGCCGGAGCCCTCTTTTCCACCATCTTTACCCCCTATCTTTTGCGAAAGCAGGCCGACATCCTGGTAGAACGTATGGGACGCTATATACTTCATTATCTTCAGCAACCTGCCGAGGTGGCCCTGCTCACTGGAATATCTGATTATCTCGACAGCCCTATAAAAGGTCTTTTTAAAGATGAAAGCGTCCTCGGGGTAGTCATCTACAACAAAGATGGGCAAGTAGTCTTTGTAAAGAAAAAAACCAGGTATAAAGACCCGGTTCTCATGCTGGAGGACTTCAAAGATATAGAAAACAGCATTGATTACTTTGAACCACGAATGAAAAGAATCAGAATCTTCCTTGAGCCGGTACGCTCTTCTCCTCTGTCTGAAGAGCTCACCGAATCGCCTCCAGAGCTTCTGGGTTTTGTGCGGGTTGATCTATCTCTGGAGCACTTTCTTGGCTACTATAAGGAATTTCTAGCTCTAGTTGTCGGGACTTATACCCTTATGGCCGCCCTGGCCGCCCTTCTGGCCTATTATCAGGCCCGACAGATCGCCTCTCCTCTTAAACGCCTGGTGGATGGAGCCAGAAAGCTTCGCTCTGGAGACTTCGATGTCCGGGTACCGGAAGACAATGTCACTGGCGAGATCGCCGAACTTATTCAGACCTTCAATAATATGGTCGAGGACCTCCGCCGACGAGAAGAGGCCATTAAAGAAAGCGAAGAACGCTTTCGAACGGTAGCCGAATTTACTTACGACTGGGAGTACTGGCGGGCCCCAGATGGCCATTTTATCTATGTTTCGCCAGCCTGCGAGCGGATTACCGGTTATCCGCCAGAGGCCTTTTTAAGGGACCACGAACTCTATGATCGCATCATCCATCCTGATGACTGGTTAAAAGTCCAGGAGCATCGACGGGCCAAAAGAACCTCCCCGGGAGAGCCCGAAGAGATAGACTTCCGCATCATCCGGGCCGATGGAAGCGAGCGGTGGATTGGTCACGTCTGCCATCCCGTCTACGGAAAAGACGGGCGTTATTTAGGAATCCGGGGAAGTAATCGGGACATCACCAGCAGAAAGGAGCTTGAAGAACGCATTCTTCAAACCCAGAAGATGGAATCCATTGCCCGACTAGCCGGCGGGGTGGCTCACGATCTCAACAACCTCATGACCGCCGTATTAGGACAGGCCGAACTCCTCAGGTTGGCCCTTCCCTCGGACTCTCCACTGGCCGACCGGGCCGACAAGATCATTACCTCCGCCATGCAGGCCAGTGGCCTTGCCCAACAGCTTCTGGCCTATGCCCGGGGGGGAAAATATGCTCCCCGGGTCATAAACCTCAACGAAACTGTGCGGGATGTTATCAAACTTAATGAACGTTCCATCGGCCATAACGTGGAACTAGAAGTAGATTTAGAACCCGATCTGTGGCCAATCTATGCTGATCCCTCTCAGATGGCCCAGGTTGTTATGAACCTGATCATCAACGCGGTAGAGGCCATGGAAAATGGCGGTCGCTTGACCGTGCGGACTTTCAATAGCTCTCTTGATACCCCGTGTGGAGATATTTCCCCGGGGCGCTATGTTATCTTAGAGGTTACAGATACCGGCCATGGTATGGATCAAGAGACTTTAGCCAATATTTTTGAACCTTTTTTCACCACCAAGTTTACCGGAAGAGGGCTTGGGCTGGCCGCCGTCTATGGAATCATCTCCAACCATGGTGGTTATATCCAGGTGGATTCCACGCCGGGTAAGGGAACATCTTTCTTCGTTTATCTTCCCAGTCTTGATCCTCAGACAGCCGTTCAGCACAGAGCCGAAGAACTGGAAGAAAAAGAGGGGGATGTCTGCCGCATTTTAGTAGTAGACGATGATCCCGCGGTTCTTGAGGTCATCAAAGAATATTTGGAGCCTTTCGGCTTTCTGGTGGACACGGCCCAGAATGCTCGTGAAGCCCTATATTTGACGGGTAAGAAGCCGGCCCTCATCCTTCTTGATATCGCCATGCCAGAGATGGACGGCGTGGATCTCTACCCCCTCCTCCGCGAGGCGGCCCCTGAGGCCAAAATCATCATCTGTACTGGCTACTCCAGCGACGGCCCGGCCAAGAAGCTCCTCTCCCTCGGCGCCGATGGTTTTATTCAAAAACCCTTTACTCAAAGGCACCTGATCGGCTTCATTCGCAAACATCTTCATAACTGTCGTGTAAAAAGGTGCCTGACAAAGGGTAAGGTTTTTTACTAAAATAGGCCATCCCCCAAAGGAGGTGTGAGGATGGCCAAAGATAGGGAACTGCCAGAAATACCATCTGAACGAGGTGATGATCTCCACGGTCTTGAATGGGCCGAAGAGGCAGACTTGATCCTCTTTGTGGCCGGCAATCAATTCATGGTCATGCCAGAACTCCTTGAGGCCTTCCAGAAAAAGCACCCCGAGATAAAACGCATCTTCTATGAAACCCTTCCTCCAAGACTGGAACTCAAACAGATCCTGGCCGGTGGAGCCCTCTTTAAAGGACGCCTCATCCCTGGAATACCAGATGTTTATGCTTCGGTATCCCTTGAAGCTATGGAACGTCTCAGCGAAATTGGCCTTATCCAACCGGAAGACTACTTTATCTACCTCCATAACCGAATAGTCCTTATGGTTCCCCAGGGAAACCCCAAAGATATAAGAGAAGTTGCCGATTTGGCCCGGGAAGATGTCCGCATAAGCCAGCCCAACCCAGAGTTTGAAGACATCGCTACTTATATCCTCGAAATGTATCGACAGGCCGGCGGAGAGGAGCTGGTTCACAGAATCATGGAGGAGAAACGGAGCCTTGGCACCACCCTTCTTACGGTGGTTCATCATCGAGAAACGCCCAAACGGCTACTTGAAGGTGTCTGTGATGTGGGTCCGGTCTGGGCTACAGAGGTCATTGAGGCCCAGCGTCGGGGTCTTCCCTTAGAGATGGTTGACCCTGGTGCCCCCCTTGATCAAAGGGATAAAGTCAACTACTACATTACCAGCCTCCGAAAGGCCCGAAACCCCGAGGCGGCCCAGAAATTTCTGAACTTCATCAAAGGACGTGAGGCCCAAAAAATTTACGCCAACTACGGATTTGTTCCCGAATTTACCGGCTCTTAAGAGAAAGATTTTTTAGGGGCCGTTTCTAATTAGGGTCTTTTCCTCTAGTCGAGGAGCCTTTTTTGGGGTATTCTTTAACAAATTTGTAAATTTGTAAATTTTAGAGACCATGTCTGTTAGCGCCAGAAAGAAGACTTTTCGTCCTCGAAGCCAGAGAGAGGTAGAGGAAATTGCCTGTCTTTATGAAATCACCAAGGCCCTTTCCTCTTCTTTAGACATGCATCAGAGTTTGTCTCAAGTCTTGAGCATATTAGCTGAGAGAATGGGCATGAACCGGGGAACTATCACCATTATCAACCCTTACACCTCTGAACTTCAAATAGAAGTGGCCCATGGTCTTTCAGCAGAAGCCAGAAAGAGGGGACGTTATCGGATCGGTGAGGGAATCACAGGTCGAGTAGTAGCCACGGGAGAACCCATTGTCGTGCCCAAGATAAGCGAAGAGCCCCTTTTTCTTAACCGGACTCGTTCTCGAGGGAACCTGCGCCGCCAAGAGATATCTTTTATTTGTGTTCCTATAAAGGCCGGCCAGAAGGTCATCGGCACCCTTTCCGTAGATCGAATCTTCTCCCAAGAAGTCTCTCTTGAAGATGATCTGAGGCTTTTGACTATTATCTCTGGGTTGGTGGCTCAGACTGTCTCTAATATTCAGGCTATTCAGGAGGAAAGAGAAAGACTGCTTTCAGAAAACCGGAGGCTCAAAAGAGAATTAGAAGAAAAATATCACGTAGACAATCTCATTGGTCGCTCCTCCCGGATGCAGGAGGTCTTTGAGATGATCCACCGGGTGGCCAAGAGTAACGCTACGGTGCTCCTGAGGGGGGAGTCAGGGACAGGGAAGTCTCTCGCCGCGAAGGCTATCCACTACAATAGTAATCGGGCCGAAAAACCTTTTGTTACTGTTACCTGCGCCGCTTTACCGGAGAGTCTTTTAGAGAGTGAGCTTTTTGGCCACGAAAAGGGAGCCTTTACTGGAGCCAATCGGACCAAACGAGGCCTTTTTGAACAAGCTCAAGGTGGAACCATCTTTTTAGACGAAATAGGAGAGATCTCTCCTACGGTTCAAACCAAGCTCCTTCATGTTATTCAAGAAAAGGAGTTCTACCGTGTAGGGGGTTCTCAACCAATCCGTTGTGATGTCCGAATAATTGCTGCCACAAACAAGAACCTTGAGGAAGCTATGGCCAGGGGAGACTTTCGGGAAGATCTTTACTATCGTCTCAATGTCTTTCCCATTTATCTTCCCCCTCTCAGAGAACGAAAAACAGATATCCTTCTCCTGGCGGAACACTTCTTGGAACGCTATTGTCAGGAGCACCAAAAAACCATCAAGCGTATCTCTACCCAGGCCATTGACCTCCTTATGCAATATCATTGGCCGGGCAATATTCGGGAGCTTCAAAATGTTATTGAAAGGGCGGTCATTGTCTGTGATGAGGAGGTTATTCGTAGCTACCACCTACCCCCCACCCTTCAGACCAGAGGCAGTAGCAATACAGGTTCGGTGCGATCCTTAAGCGCGGCCGTGGAGAATCTGGAAAGAGAACTAATTATTGAGGCCCTCAAGGAAACGCGAGGCAATCAAAGCCAAGCGGCTAAACTTCTGGATACCAGTCTGCGGATCCTCAACTATAAAATCCACAAATACGGAATCAATCCCAAAGACTTCCGGGTTCCCCGCTAAACAGGTAATCTAGACTATGTTAGAGCGAATGCCTTTAGATACAGCCTTAGAACAGCCAGAGCTCTTCCCAGAAATAGCTACTCGTCCGAAGATCATTCCCAGGCCAGAGCACCCCATCTCTCGCAAGAATATCGACCGAGAGGCCCTCAAGGTTCTGTATAGACTTAAAGGGGCTGGTTATCTAGCCTATCTGGTAGGCGGTAGTGTTCGAGATCTTCTTTTGGGCAAAAGGCCCAAAGACTTTGACGTCGGCACTGACGCCCGTCCAGAAGAAATCCGGCGACTTTTTCGCAACTCTCGAATCATTGGCCGAAGGTTTCGTCTTGTCCATGTCTTCTTTAAGGGAGGAAAATATATCGAAGTAGTCACCTTCCGCGGGCGGGATGAAGACGGAGATGAACCCTGCTGTGATCAAAACACCTATGGCACCCCGGCTGAGGATGCCTTTCGCCGAGATCTGACCATCAATGCCCTTTTTTACAACATCGCTGATTTTTCCATCATCGATTATGTGGGAGGGATGGAGGATCTACGCCGAGGGGTTATTCGGATCATTGGAGAGCCAAATATCCGCATTATCCGGGATCCGGTGCGGATGATGCGGGCCATCCGTCACGCGGCCAAGACTGGTTTCTCCATTGATCAGCAAACCTATGAGGCCATCTGTCGCCAGAAGACCAAAATTCGTCTCTGTTCTCCCATGAGGGTGAGGGATGAATGGTTAAAGGACCTTCAGGGTGGCTGGGCCAGCCCTTGGGCCAAACTGATGTTTGAAACCGGACTATTTGACGAAATCTTTCCCGCCTATGGAAGGCTTCTGCGGGAGAATCCAGAAACCAGGAAACTAGTCTTGAAGCTCCTTGCAGAGCTTGACAAAGAAACCGCTCGAGGAGATGGGCTTGGTGAGGCAGAGAAAATGGCTATCTTTGCCTATCCCTATGTCCTGATTCAGACGGGCTTAGCCCATGGACCTCCCAAGCGACCCCGCACTCCTCTCTCTGAGGTACGAGCCGTTTTAGCGGATGTTATCTATCCCTTTGATTTCAAACGAGCCTTGTTTGAGGAGGCCAGCCAGCTTTTAGCTGGCCTTTGGCCGCTAAAGTTCTATCTTTCTCGCCAGGGGGAGATACCAAGAAGGTTACGCAAAAAGAGTTATTTTGTTCGACTATGGCATCTATTTGAGATAATCAAGAGGGCCGAGGGTGGAGTCTTGGTCACCTCAGCTCCAAAGCGCAAACGACGCCGAAAGAAGAAAAAGAATATCTCCCCAGAGACGACGGAAGTCCGTCACCACCCTCTTTAATCTTTAGTGGTGTGACAGACAAAACAGCCGCACTGGGAATTGGCCACCCCCGAGCTACAGGAGGAATAATCCCAACGCAACATATCCGGATAAGGACTGCCGTGGGCTCGATGACAGGAAAGACACATTACTTGATCACTCCCAGGAGTAACCACCGACGTCGGACCACTCATTCCTGAAAGGGTAGCCGGATTCCGAGCTACCGGAGCCAAGGGGTTGTAAGGCCCTACAGTTACACCGTCTTGAGTGTTGTAGAGAGCATATTCACCAGAAGAGGGAAGCGGGATGCTGCTTGGATGTCTCAGCCAGGGGGACTGACCATTGCCATCGGCAGAGTTATGAGTACCATGGAAGTAGCCATGGCAGCCACCACAGAAGTGGCTGATAGAGTTATCTGGTCGCCCATCGGCATTAGCGCAACCATTGTATTCATTGTGATCCGAAGGGCTTACGGTAAATTCCCAGTCTGGGTCCTCTATCCCTTTGACTCCCAAAAGGCTATCAGGATGGTTACTGGAGACAAGGAAGCGGTACCAACCGCCAGATTCTCCTACCACAGTAGCCGAATCATCTGCGTGGTGAGCCGGTTTATGGCAGCTTTCACAGGAAGAGATCCGGCTATGACAGGAGGCGCAGTCACCACTTGCCCCCGGTGGATAGACGTTCCAGCTATGACAAACAGAACAGTTAACCGGACTCCCAGGGCCATGATGGCCAGGAGCATCGTTGAGGTTAGGGTCAGCAGACATTCCCGGAATGGATAAACAATTATGCCCTTTGGTGGCATCCTGGAGAACCCAATAAAAGTTACCCCCCGCCAGAGTATTGTTCCCGTAAACAGGACCTGTAGGATCATAGACTTTGGGAATTTTACCCCCAGCAGTATTGGTTCCCGTATGGCATCCAACACAATCATCATTTAATAAGTAGGGATTTACCGAACTAGAGACTAGACTTCCACCTTGAGAGTTATGCATAGTGTGGCAATCAGAGCAGATACCAGATACACGAGCCTCAGATTTACTGCTACCAAAAAATACAAATACTAACAAACAGAAGGTAAAAATGATGGCCTTAGCTGACATCGCTCCCCCCTGAGACCATCTTAATCTAATCTAAATATCGATTAATATTTTAATTATCATTAAATTTAAGTTTAAGATAACTTAAATAATTTCAAATGAAGAAAAAATAAAATTGTTTATCGTTCAGAAAAGTTATCAACGTCTATTTATAATAGAATAAAAAATTGAGATTAGGTCAACATTTCAGAAAAAAGCATAAGAAGACTTAAAATGATTTGTTAGTAAGAGGCGGATATAGCTCAATAAAGGAAAAAACTTACCAAATAGCACCTTAATCTTTGGGAATCTCTAGAGGAAAAAATAGAGAAGGGTTAGTAAAGTTAAAATTTAAATTAGAAGGGAAGAAGATTAACTAGAAGGCCTCCATTTTTCTTTGCCAGCGGGATTTTTCTGTAGTAAAAAGATAAGAGACCAAATCCTAAGGAGTTTTTTCATGAAAAAGGTCAAGCTTGGTGACACGGTAAGTATCCATTGTACAGGACGTCTCGAAGATGGACAGATCTTCGAGAATACCGAGGGAGGAGAGCCCTTTGAGTTTGAGGTGGGCTCCCCAGAGATTATCCCTGGCCTCTCGGAGGCGGTTCTGGGCATGAGTGAGGGGGAGGAAAAAGAGGTTATCCTTCCTCCTGAAAAGGCCTATGGCCCTCGAGATGAAAGACTTATCCGAGAAATCCCCCTGAATGCCTTAAGTGAAAACATAAAACCCGAACTGGGAATGGTTCTCGGTTTGGTGGTGGAGACCGAGTCCGGTCAGATGCAAATTCCCGGTCAGGTGATAAATGTCGGCGAAGAGAGCTTTACCCTGGATCTTAACCCTCCGCTAGCTGGAAAGACCCTCCACTTCAAAATTCGTCTGGTAAAAATCCATGATGAACCATCGATGATTATCCAGCCTTAACTAACTAAGGGAGCGCGCAACTGGTGCCGTGCGCAGCGCGAGTTTGTTTTGCGTGCGTTGCGTCGCGGCCGCGCCCCCCTAGTTTTCCAGAGATTCTTTTATTCGACTGAGGACATCCTCTTTTATCTGGAAGGAATGTTCTTCTCGTGGGAAAACGCCTTTGCGAACTTCTTCCGTGTAGGCTGAAAGAGCCTGACGGATCTGGGGGGCCAACTGAACATAGGCCTTGGCAAAGCGAGGACGAAATTCCTCAAAGAGCCCCAAGAGATCATGAAGGACTAAAATCTGACCATCCACCTGAGGGCCCGCCCCGATACCAATAGTAGGTATCGAGACCTGCTCGGTGATCAAGCCAGAAAGAGCCGCCGGAATACACTCCAGAATAAGGGCGAATACTCCTGCCTCTTCCAGAACCCGAGCATCTTCAAGGATCTTGCGGGCCCCTTCTTCATCTCGTCCTTGAACCTTAAAGCCCCCTAGGCTCTGAGCTGTTTGAGGAGTAAGGCCGATATGACCCAAAACGGGAATTCCGGCCCGCACTACCGCAGAGATAATATCCGCCATCTCTTGGCCACCTTCTATCTTAACGGCGGCACATCCGGCCTCTTTTAGAAAACGGCCGGCGTTACGAATAGCCTCCTCCTTTCCTACTTGGTAGGAAAGGAAGGGCATATCCCCTACCAGTAGAGCCCTCCTCACCCCTCGTCGAACGGCCTTGGCGTGATGAATCATCTCTTCCATAGTCACCGGTAAGGTGTTCTCATAACCCAGGACAAGCATCCCTAGAGAGTCGCCTACCAGAATAAGATCACAGCCCGCCTCATCCACCAAGCGGGCCATCAGGGCATCGTAGGCCGTAAGGGCAACGATCCTCTCCCGCCCCTTTTTCTCCCGTATATCCTTAACTGTCAAAGAGCTCATCCTTCCTCCCGAAAACACCTAAGTGTTCGTAGGCCAGGGGGGTAACCACTCGTCCCCTTTTGGTCCGCTTGAGATAGCCCCTCTGGATAAGAAAGGGTTCGTGAAGATCCTCCAGGGTTCGGCGATCCTCACAGAGGGCCGTAGCCAGGGTTTCTATCCCCACCGGCCCCCCGCCAAACTTCTCAATAATGGTCATAAGGATACGTCGATCTGTCCGGTCAAGTCCCCGTTCATCGACCTCCATAAGTCCAAGGGCCCGGCTGGCCACCTGGGCGTTGATCAGTGAATGGCCTTCCACCAGGGCAAAATCACAAACCCGACGAAGTAGGCGATTGGCCACCCTTGGGGTTCCCCGGGAGCGACGGGCAATCTCCAAGGCCCCACTGCGGTCCAGATCTATGCCCATGATCCTGGCCGACCGCTCCACAATAGCTGCCAACTCCTCTACGGAATAAAAATCAATCTTAAGAACGACCCCAAAACGATCCCTGAGGGGGGCAGAAATAAGGCCGGCTCTGGTGGTGGCTCCGATAAGGGTGAACCGGGGAAGACTGATCCGGACAGACTTGGCCCCCGGCCCCTGCCCTACCATAATGTCGAGACGGAAGTCCTCCATGGCCGGGTAAAGGATTTCCTCTACCGCCGGACTGAGGCGATGAATCTCATCTATAAAGAGAACATCCCCTGGTGAAAGGTTGGTAAGAATGGCTGCTAAATCCCCAGCCCTCTCGATCACCGGCCCTGAGGTAACCTTAATATTCACATTAAGCTCCCGAGAAACCACATAGGCCAAAGTAGTTTTCCCCAGGCCAGGGTGCCCATAAAGGAGAACATGATCGAGGGGCTCACCTCGGACCCTGGCGGCCTCAATAAACACCGAAAGATTTCGTTTGACCTCCTCCTGGCCAATATATTCGGCCAGCCTTTTGGGCCGAAGGTCAAGATCCATCTCACTCATGGGAAAGAAGCCTTAAGGCATCTTTTATTAGTGCTTCAAGATCGCGCTTTCCCTGGGAGATAAGGTCTGAGACGACATCCTCTGCCTGCCGACGCTTAAAGCCTAAATTAAGCAGGGCCGAGACAGCATCGGCAAAAAGATCAGGGTCTTTTTCTGGAGAAACCATCGTTTTGAAGCGATCCTTAAGTTCAACGCACAGCCTCTCGGCCGTCTTCCGGCCTACACCAGGAATGCTGGAGAGCCGGGAGATATCTCTCTCTTGGATAGCCCTAGCCAGATCATCGGGGGAAAGAGCGGAGACAATGTTCAAGGCCGTCCGGGGACCAATTCCGCTAGTGTGCTGCAAAAGAAGAAACAGATCCCTCTCCCCAGGAGTTAAAAAGCCATAGAGCTCCAGGGTCTCTTCCCGAATCACCAAGGAAGTAAACAGGGAGGCATTTTCCGAGATGGCCGGCAAGGTTTGATGATGTGAGGGAGGAACAAAAATCTGATAGCCAACCCCCCCAGTTTTCAGAACCACCAGACCTGGTGTTTTATAAATGATGACCCCTTCCAGGTAGCTTATCATAACACTTGAGAGACCGCGGACTTAAAACCGCAGGTAAAAAGATGACACAGAGCTATAGCCAAAGCGTCGGCTTCATCCGCCCTTAGGCCAGAAAGATCCTTATCGGGAAAGAAAAATTTAAGGGCTTGATGGACGTGATCTTTACTGGCCCGGCCATAGGTGGAAACAGATTGCTTTATCTGACCGGGGCTATACTCATGAACCGGGATACCCAGACTTACAGCCGCCAGCAAGGCTACCCCCCGGGCCTGGCCAAGCTTCAGGGCCGACCTGGGATTGCGAGAGACAAAAATATCCTCAAAAGCGGCTGCTTGGGGTTCATAGTGGAGAAAAATTTCCTTTAGTCCCTTGTAGAGAATATCCAACTTCTCCGGCCAGGAGATCCGGGTAAGGTCAAAGTAGCCCACCTCAAGGAGACTAAGTCCTCTGGGACCCTCCTCCACCACCCCATAGGCACAAATACGGCTACCAGGATCTATCCCCACCACCCGCATCAGGCAACCTTCTCCATAAGTTGATCCGGGATGTCAAAGTTAGCATAGACCTTTTGGACATCATCATGCTCTTCGAGCATATCCATAAGACGCATCATCTGTTGAACGCTCTTTTCATCCTCCAGGCGGACGGTAGTTTTGGGAACCATGGTCACCTGGGCCGAAATAAGAGAAACCCTCTCTTCAAGGGCCTTCTTCACCTCTTCAAAGGCCTCCGGAGTGGTAATAACCTCGTATTCGCTCTCCTGTTCGCGGACATCTTCCGCTCCCGCCTCAAGGGCCAGATCCAGAAGCTCTTCTTCCCCTATGGCCTCTCGAGAGACAACAATAAGCCCCTTTCTTTCAAATACCCAGGCCACCGCCCCGGGTTCGGCCAGGTTGCCCCCACACTTACTAAAGATATGCCGCAATTCAGAGACGGTGCGGCGCTTATTGTCTGTCATGCTTTCGATAAGCACCGCTACTCCTCCAGGGCCGTAACCTTCGTAGGTCACCTCCTCATAGGCCTCACCAGCAATCTCACCTGTGCCCTTCTTGATAGCTCGTTCAATATTTTCCTTGGGCATATTTACAGCCCGAGCCGCCTGAATCGCGGCCCGCAACCGCGGATTGCCGCTGGGATCTCCACCCCCCAGACGGGCAGCAACCATGATCTCCCGGATAAGTTTGGTAAAAATTTTGCCTCTTTTGGCGTCTACCGCGGCCTTCTTCCGTTTTATTTGTGCCCAGTGGGAATGTCCGGCCATATTAAAAAACCTCCTTAACGTCTTTTTTGGGCGAAGATGTAAGTCTCCCGACTCTCAGATCGGGAACTTTTGGGCTTAAAGACTTTGACCCGATAAAAGGTCTCTTTGACCTCTCGGAGAAGATCCGGAAACTCCTGGCCTTCAAAAACTTTGACAAACAGCGCACCGGTGGGGATCAAAACCTCTTTAGCCAACTCAAAGGCCCTCCTGGCCAGGGCAATCTGCCGCAGGTGATCTGTGGTCTTGTGCCCAATGGTATTGGGAGCCATATCGCTTAAGACCACGTCGAAAGGCCCTCCCGCCATAGCAAGTAGATCTTGAGGTTCAAGGATGGTTATGTCCTCCTGCAGGGTCTTGATATTGTTTGCCTGGACCTTGGTAACGGGTTTAAGATCCACCCCGATCACCAGACCTCGTGGGCCCACCACTTCGGAGGCATATTTAAGCCACGAACCGGGAAAACACCCCAGATCAAGGACCTTGGCTCCCCTGAATAGAAGGCGAAAGCGAGCCTGGGCCTCCTTGAGTTTATAAACTGACCGAGCCGGATAGGCCTCAGCTTTGGCCTTACGAAAATAAAAATCCTGGACATTTCCCTTTTTCACAACCGGAAAATAGCCTGCCTGTTGAGCTTTGACAAGCAGATATGGGAAGAGAGACAGAGAAGGCCCTTTGGGCCAGTAGCAGGCAGAAGGGCCGTTTTTCCCGGCCCTTCTTTTAAGGTTAGGTCTGCTTTACCCTCTGCTTTATCTTTAGAAAACGGGCATTTATGGCCACAATGACCGTGCTTAAAGACATGAGGACAGCCCCCATGGCCGGAGAAAGAAGAACTCCATAGTTGTAAAGGGCACCAGCAGCCAGGGGAATGGCAAAGGCATTGTAACCAGTAGCCCAAAGGAGATTTTGGATCATCTTCTTATAAGTAGCCCGAGAAAGGTCCAAAATGGCCACCACATCTAGAGGATTACTACGGACCAGAACGATATCAGCCGTCTCTACTGCCACATCTGTGCCGGCTCCAATGGCAATACCAACATCAGCCTGGGCCAGAGCCGGGGCGTCATTTACTCCATCGCCGGTCATGGCTACGATGAGTCCGCGACTCTGAACCTCTTTGACCTTTTCAGCCTTCTCCTGAGGAAGAACTTCGGCAAAGAACTCATCAAGGCCCAGCTCTTCGGCCACCCACCGGGCCACCTGACGGTTATCACCGGTGAGCATCAGACACTTGATTCCTCGGGCCTTAAGGAGGGAAATGGCCTCCTTTGACTCTGGTCTGATAATGTCAGCCAAGGCTACAGCCCCCTTGAGTTGCCCATCTATCAAGACAAAGACCACTGTCTTTCCCTGGGCCGCCAGAGAAGAGATCTCTTCAGGGACATTCAGACCCTTTTCCCGCAGATACCCCGGACTAACCACCATGACCTCCCGGCCGGAAACCACACCCCGGGCCCCCTTTCCGGCAATGGCCTGGAACTCTTCCACCGGCAGAGTTTCGGGAGCTGAGGTCACAATACCCTGGGCGATGGGGTGTTCAGAGTGGGCCTCAACAGAGGCTGCGTATTTGAGGAGTTCCTCCCGGTCCAGGTCCTCAGAAAAAAGGACCACATCGGTGACCCCGAATCTCCCCTGGGTAAGGGTCCCTGTCTTGTCAAATATGATGGCCTGGATAAGACGGGCCCTTTCAAAGGAGGCCCGGTTTCGAATAAGAAGGCCTTCTTTGGCCGAAATGGCTGTAGAAACAGCCACCACCAAGGGGACCGCCAGACCTAGAGCGTGGGGGCAGGTAATGACCATGACGGTGACTGTCCTCTCCAAGGCAAAGGCCAGATCACGCCCCAGATAGAAATACCAAATAAAAAAGGTCACCGCGCCACCGACCAAGGCTATTATGGTCAACCATAAGGCCGCACGGTTGGCCAGATCCTGGGTCTTCGATTTGCTCTCCTGGGCCTGACGAACGAGATCAATTACCTGAGAGAGAAAAGAATCCCTTCCCGTACGGGAAATCTCCACCACCATGGAGCCTTCTCCATTGATGGCTCCACCGATAACCTTATCTCCCGGCCGTTTGCTTACCGGCTTGGATTCCCCGGTGAGCATGGCCTCGTTAACCGAGGACTCCCCCTCTACCACCACACCGTCTGCAGGAATCTTCTCCCCGGGTTTAACGAGAACCTGATCACCAGGACGAAGCCCGGAGATGGGGACATCCACTATCTGACCGCCAGGGCCAATTTTGTGGGCCTCAGAGGGCATAAGTCGGGCCAGCTCCTCCAGGGCCCTTGAGGCCCCCATGACCGACCGCATCTCTATCCAGTGCCCTAAAAGCATGATATCGATAAGAGTGGCCAGTTCCCAGAAAAAGACCTTTCCCGGCAGTCCAAAGACAACCACCGTGCTATAGACGTAGGCGGTGCTTATGGCCACGGCAATAAGGGTCATCATCCCAGGACGTAATTTGGCGAGCTCTTCAAAGAGACCTTTAAGGAAGGGATAACCGCCGTAGAAGTAAATAACTGAGGAAAGGAAAAAAAGAAGGTAGCTCTCTCCGGGAAAACGGATAAGGCCTTCGAAGCCTAAAAAACGTTGAATCATTGGGGAGAGAACCAGAACAGGAAAGGTAAGGGCCAAGCAGATCCAGAATCGCCGCCTGAAGTCAGCTACCATGTGGGCATGGTGGTCATGATGGGTGTGGGCGGCAGGGGCGCTTTCTCCATGACCAGCATGATCGCCATCCCCCGCCATCTCCTGATGGAGAGGGGGGGTGTGTTCTCTGTGAGCTAAATGATGGTTACCCGGGTCCGGATGGTGGGAGTGCACATCTTGGACTTTGTGGCCGCGTCCTTCTTCCGGACCCGGGGCCATAGGATGATGTCGGTTATTGTTTAAATGAGAATTGTGGCCATTATGTTCATCTTTGGCGGCCTTCATTGCTACCCCCTATAAGGGGCCCCCTAAAAAGGGGGCCCCCCAGACATTTAATTTTGCTGACTCATGTTATTTATTTTGTTTCTCATTTCCATCATGGATTGATGGAGTTTCTGCATCTCCTGGGGGCTGGCCTTGCCCTCCATCATCTTTGACATGCGGTCCATCTCATCGGCCATCTGTCTCATCATCTTGGACATCTCCTTCATCTGCTCCGGAGTGCATCCCTGACGCATCATCTGAGACATGTTTCCCATCATGCCGCCCCACTCCCGCATCATGTACATCATGTGTTTGTCATTCATCATGGACTTCCCGGACATCTCTGAATGCTGGCTGGCCTTGCCTTGGTGGTCACCGTCGCCATGATGCATCATCCCTCCAGAGCCACCACCCCACATGCCACCCATCTGGGCAAAGGCGGGAACAGCCAAAAGAACCGCCAAAATCAGAACACCCAAGGCTTGCTTCTTCATGGTAAATCCTCCTTCAAAAATCTTTTGTTCTAATGTTCTCTGCAAGACAAAGGCCAACAGCCAGGACAAAAGCAGGATAAGACAAAAGAGGGCCAGGGCTTTAAAAAATAGTCTGTTCTAAGGCTGATCTTTTAAAATCCAGTTGTTGGAAGACACCGAACTCTTTAAAGTTGAAGAATATTTTGCAACCGTTGAACTTTATTAGACAGACCGGCTGGAATATTAGGCGTCTTAAGGAGGCAAGAGATGGGTAAAGAATGTGAACTTCCAGAAATCGTTCCGCCGGAATCAGAGGTGGCGGAGGTGGTCCGCTCCGCCCGAACTATAGCCATAGTAGGGATGTCTCCCAAACCGGAGAGGCCCAGTCACCAGGTAGGGATTTACCTCCGGGATCAGGGCTACAGGATCATACCTGTAAACCCTGGCCAGGAGCAAATCGCCGGTCTGCCATGTTACCCGGATCTTCTTTCCATCCCTTCCGAAGAGAAGATCGACGTAGTGATCATCTTTCGTCGACCGGATCAGGTGGGTCCTATAGTAGAGGAGGCCCTTAAACGAGGGGTTAAGGCTATCTGGATGCAGGAGGGTATTGTCAACAACGAAGCCGCCCAAAAGGCCCGAGCCGCCGGGGCCTTTGTAGTCATGAATCGTTGTTTCAAGAAGGTCCACCAGGGCCTAAAGGCTGGCCAATAGTCGGCCATGGAGATTATCAAAACTGCCGTTAGACATAATCAAAACAATGTCTCCCGGTCGCACTGAGGCGACCAGATATTCTATTATAGCCTCGGTATCTGGAAAGTAATGGGCCGGGGTGCCAAGGGCCCTTACGTCCTCAGCCAGCCGAGAAGAAGAGATCCGTTCCTCCCGGGGGATCTTTTCAAGGCCCGGGGCCTCCCGGATTAGCACCAAATCGGCCCCGGCCAGGGCCCGGGGATATATATTCTGAAAGATGCGTCTCCGGCTGGTGTTGGTGCGGGGCTCAAAGACAGCAATAAGGCGTCTCTGAGGCCAAGATTCCCGAACGGCAGCTATCGTCTCTCTGACCGCCGTGGGGTGATGGGCAAAGTCATCAATAACCGTAACTCCCCGAACCTGACCACGAATCTCCTGCCTTCTCTTAACCCCGGAGAAGGTCTCCAGGGCTTGGGCCACATCCCGGACCGAAAAACCTAGAGAGGAAAGAAGGGCCAAAACTGCCGTGGCGTTTAAGGCGTTATGCTGGCCAATAAGGGGTAACCGGTATTCAATGGGGCCCAGAGGAGTCCTGACTAAAAGGATCTGCCCTCCCTCTTCCGGCCGGCGTTCAAGAAGACGAAACCTGCCGCCCTGACGACCATAACCCACCACCGTTGCCCGGGCCTTCCGGGCAATCTCGGTCACAAGAGGGGAGTCGGCCCAGTAAACCAGACAACCATCTTCGGGCAAAAGGGTGACAAATTCTGAAAAGGCCTGCACCAGGGCCTCTAGATCAGGATATATATCGGCATGATCAAACTCTACACTGGTAAGGATGGCCCCGAACGGGGCATAATGGAGAAACTTGGGTACCTTGTCAAAGAAGGCGCTGTCGTATTCGTCACCTTCGACCACAAAGAAGGGGCCTTGGCCCAGGCGAAAATTGGTCCCTAAAGAGCGGACCACCCCCCCAACAAGACCAGCAGGATCGAGCCCTAAAGACTCAAGGACATGGAGAAGAAGGGAGCTGGTGGTTGTCTTGCCGTGAGTTCCGGCCACCACCAGGGAGCGTCTTTCCGAGAGAAAAAAATGCCTTATTGCTCGGGGCATGGAAAGATAAGGAATCCTCAGGTCTAGGGCCTGCCGGGCCTCTGGATTGTCTTGCCGGATAACGTTTCCAATAATGACCAGATCAGGACGAAGATGGAGAATGTTTTCGGGACGCCAACCAGGATAGACCGGAATACCCAGCCGGGCTAAAGTCTCACTCATGGGAGGGTAGACATTGACATCAGAGCCTGTCACCTTATGACCTAAAGATTTGAGAAGGCCGGCCAGGGCCCCCATACCCGTGCCGCAGGCTCCAAGTAAATGGATCTTGAGAGACTGTTCCCTTCTGGACATGAAAGCTTCTCTTCCTTAATTTGTCGAACAAGCCTTACCCCGTCAGAAGGGTTTTTCAAGTCTTTAGATCTATAGTTTTTTATCCAGGAGTCGAAAGATCTTCTAAAAAAACAAAAGGAGGATTGGAGATGGCCAAGATCGAGAATATCTGGATGCTAACCAGAGAATATGCCGGTCTGGCTGGAGCCGGTGGTCTCAAGGATGTTGCTAAAGAGCTTTCTGAGGCCTTGGTTCGGGCTGGACACCGGGTCACAGTAATGATGCCTCGCTACGGTTTCGTGGACTACGAGGCCCTCGGATTCAAGGACATGGGGGTCTCTTTTGAGGTGGACATGAACTACGCCCACGAAGAGCGCCGCGAACAGGTGGAGCTTCTTAGCAGAGAGATAAACGGAGTCCGGATCATCCTCATTGAGGCCGACCGATACCGGGAGAAACTGGGAGTTTACACCTACACCGAAGAAGAGGAGGCCGCCGAGGGCTGGAAGAAGAAGGGAGCCGGACACTTTGACTACTTTGCAATGAACATCCTGCTCCAGAAGACAGCCGCTGAGGCCCTGATAACCTTTGATGAAAAACCAGAAATTATCCACTGCCACGATGGCCACACCGCCTGCTTTCCGGCCCTTGTCCGGGAGCTTGAGGGCTTCAGGCAATACTTTCGAGCCACAGGCACGGTAATCACTGTGCACAATGCCGGCATTGGCTACCACCAAGACGTAGCCGATCTGCCTTTTGCTAAGGCCATCACCGCCCTTCCTTGGAGAGTAATTAACGAAAACCTCTTAAACGGCTCCTTTGATCCCTTTTTGGCCGGAGCCCGTTACGGAATAATCAATACTGTCTCCGAGGAATATGCCCGAGAACTCCAGGAGACTGACCTTGACGCCCTAACTAGCTGGCTGGGGCACGCCTTAAAAGACCGGGGAATTAAGCTCGAGGGGATCACCAATGGGATCAATCCAGACGACTACGATCCCCGCCATCCAGAGCGTCTGGGGCTTCCGGCCGCCTTTGACCCTTTAAGCGGCGACCTGGAAGGCAAGAAAATCTGCCGCCAGCGGCTCATTGAGGAGCTCTCCGGAGGCCAGAGCGGTCGGGCCAGATGTCACGGAAAAATCAAAGATCGTCCGGGAGCTCCACTTATCACGGCCATAAGTCGCCTGACCGAACAAAAGGGTATAGATATCCTGGCCGAGGCCCTTAAGGGGCTTCTGGCTGAAGATCAGGACTTTCTAGTCGTCATTCTGGGTACGGGAACAAGGGAGATAGAAGACCAGCTTATATCTTTGGCCGAAAATCCAGAATATCAAGAACGCATGGCCGTTCTCATCGGTTATGATCCTAAGTTGGCCAATAAAATCTACGCTGCCGGTGATTTTTTTGTAATTCCTTCAAAATATGAACCATGTGGCCTTACTGATTATATGGCCAGCCTTATGGGAAACTTGCCCATCGTCCGGCACACTGGCGGATTGGTTAAAGTACTCGACGGAGTAACTGGTTTCGCTTATAAAGAACACTCACCGGCGGCCTTAAGCCAAACTATACGGCGGGCATTTAGAACCTTTCGCCAAGAGCCAGAGAAGATAAAAAAGATGCAACAGCAGGCCGTAAAGCACATCCTGGAGAACTACACCTGGGATAAGGTCGTCCATCGGTACCTGGAACTCTATCAGCGGGCCCGGGCCATGGCTCCAGGGGTCAGAGGATAAAGGCAAATGCGAATTGTCATTGTTGGTGCCGGCCAGGTGGGTTTTCATCTCAGCCGGCACCTTTCCTTAGAAGGCCATGACGTAGTGGTTATTGACCGCGATCCGGAACGTATCCGCCGGATCGAGCGAGAACTAAACGTCCTTCCCCTTCTGGGATCTGGGGCTTCGGCCAAAATACTGGAAGAGGCAGGCATAGATAGGGCGGATCTTTTTATCGCCGTCACCAATAGCGATGAGGTTAATCTCATATCCTGTCTCATCTCTAAGGAGTACGGGGTTAAAAGATTGGTAGCTCGGGTCCGCAATGAGGAATATCTCTCTCCGGGATCCCCCCTTAACGAAGAAAAACTCGGGATAGACCTCCTCATTAATCCCGACCGGGTGATGGCCGAGGAGATTGTCCAAATATCCCAGGTCTCTGAGGCCTTTGAGGTGGTGGAGTTCGTCAGGGGGCGGGTGGCCCTGTTGGGCTACCAGGTCAAGGAAGACAACCCCGTCTGCGGTCTCAGCCTGGCCGAACTTAAGGGTCTGCGGGGAATATACGACTTTGTTGTGGTGGCTATTGTCCGCGATGGGCAGACCATTATTCCCCGAGGTCAGGATGTTATTCGTCCTGAAGATAAGATCTACGTAGTGGTTAGAAAAAGCGACATCGCAGCCATTGAATATCTTCTTAACTTCACCAGTCGGGCCCCCAAATTGGTCTTCATCATTGGTGGTGGCCGGGTAGGGTTCCTGGTGGCCCGACAAATGGAGGCTAAACATATTGATGTCCGCCTGGTGGAGACCAATCGGGAACGCTGTGAAGAGCTTTCTGAGAGGCTAAGCCAGAGTATCATTCTAAATTTTGACGGTCTTGACGCCCAGGAACTTATCGAGGAGGGGATTGATCAGGCCGATCTGGTCATCGCCGTCACCGACTCCGATACCACCAATATCCTGGCCAGCCTGCTGGCCAAGCACCATGGGGCCAGAAAATGTATTACCCGGATCGATCGACCAGATTTCATTCCCCTTCTGGGTAAGCTGGGTATAGACATAGCCCTGTCTCCCCGACTGGTGGTCGCCAGCCAAATCCTGCGTTTTGTTCGTCGGGGAGCTATTCTTTCCGTGGCTACCCTTCTGGGTTCTGAGGCCGAAGTGGTAGAGATTGTCGTTCCCCCCAGCAAACGTTTTCAGCAGGGGGTGGCCCTTAAAGACCTACCCTTCCCCTCAGGGGCCATTGTGGGCGCTGTAACCAGGGGAAGCGAGGTCATTATCCCTTCTGGAGAAACTATCCTTAAGCCCGGTGACGATTTGGTAATTTTCTCCTTGCGGGAGGCCGTCTCCGGAATCGAGAAGATCTTTGCTCCCGAATAGTAATGAAGCCAGGGGCTGTAAGCTACGTTCTGGGGTGGTTCTTTATCTTCTTCTCTGGGGCCCTTTTGTTGCCTGGGGCAATAGCCATCGGTTTCAGAGAGTATTCCTCTCTGTGGGTCTTTGGGACCTCAGCCGCCATCTCTAGTCTTACCGGGGCCTTACTTGTCCGCTATCTGGGAGAAAAAGAAGATCTTGGACATCGAGATGGATTCGCCATTGTGGTCTTTGGCTGGCTGGGAGCCAGTCTCTTGGGAGCTTTACCGTATGTCTTCTCCGGCACAATGGGCTTTATTGACGCCTTTTTTGAGTCGGTCTCCGGGTTTACAACCACGGGCTCTACCGTACTCTCCAGCATTGAACCCCTGCCCAAAAGCCTTCTCTTCTGGCGTTCTCTTACCCAGTGGCTGGGAGGAATGGGGATCATTATTCTTTCTTTGGCTATCTTGCCTGTTCTTGGTGTCGGAGGGATGCAACTCTACCAGGCCGAAATGCCCGGCCCCACCAAGGATCGGCTTGCCCCCAGAATCCAAGACACGGCCCGCATTCTCTGGGGAGTCTATATTTTCTTCACCCTCCTTGAGACCCTCCTTCTTGTAGGCGGGGGGCTTTCAGTTTATGAGGCCCTCTGTCATTCCTTTACCACCATGGCCACCGGAGGGTTTTCCACCCGAACGGCCTCTGTGGCCGCCTTTAACAGCGCCTATGTGGACTATGTCATCACCTTCTTTATGTTCGTGGCCGGTATCAATTTTACCCTCCACTACCGCTTTCTCACCGGCCGTTTGAACGCCTTCTGGAGGAGTGAAGAATTTCGATTTTATCTTTGGGTCGGGTTGGGAGCCACCGTTATCTGTACGGTCTTCACCATCATTTACGGTATCTATGACGACCCTCTAACCGCTGTCCGATTTGGAGCCTTTCAGGTCTGGTCAATCATGACTACCACTGGTTTTGGCACTGCGGATTTTGATCTCTGGCCCCCGGTCTGCAAACTGCTTTTGCTCTCTCTCATGTTCCTTGGGGGCTGCGCTGGCTCCACTGGCGGAGGTATCAAACAGATCCGCCTGGTGGTTTTTCTCAAGTTTATGAGGGTCCAGCTCCAGCGCCTCATCCATCCCCGGGCCGTGGGGACCATTAAGATAGACAACCACCGGGTGGACCATGAGGTTCTTCAAGGAGTACTGGGATTTCTGGCTCTTTATATGACCGTCTTTGTCGTAGCCAGCCTCATTGTCACTGCTCAGGGAGTGGACCTCATAACCGGCACCTCAGCAGTGATCGCCACCCTAAACAACATTGGCCCCGGACTGGCCAAAGTTGGCCCTACCCAACACTTTGCCCATCTTCCGGCCCTCTCCAAGGTGGTTTTATCCTTCTGTATGTTGGCTGGGAGGCTGGAGCTTTATACTATGGCGGTGCTCCTAAGCCCTGCTTACTGGCAAGGAATGAGATTCTCAAGACGTCAGAGGCAGGAATCATAGCCGGCCTCCTTAAGAAGAGCTGTAAGGTTGCGACATCTTTCGTCAAAGGTCTCCTCTTCAAAGAGAGGCCGACAACGGGAGAGTCTCTCGGCCCGTTGGCTCAGTTTGGCGGCAAAGGCCATACAGCTGGGATAACCACAGGCCCGACAGTAGCGCCCCTTTATGGGCCCGGGGAGCAAGCGAATAATCTCTACCGTAGAGACTTCATACCCCCTAGTCTCCCGGGGAGTAATTTTATCCCGCTGGGATTCCACATAAGCGATTGTGCGCAAAAGATATTCCATGGCCCGAGAGAGGGTCTCTTCGTCTTTTACCTGGGCCAGCTTAATCTCCTCGGGAAGAATACTCACCAGGGCCCCCTCGAAGTTAAAGACCAGGGAAGGAATATCTGGGTCATAGAGGGCGCCGGGGATAACAGCATTAAGAAGGGGAAGGAGTCTGGTGTAGGCCCTATCTAAGGCCACCTCAGCGCGGAGGAGTTTAGGATCAGCCTGGCATGGACCGGTCTTAAGGAGCCGCCAGCTCAAGAACCCCCTCCCTGGCCAAAAGCTTTAGCAACGCCCGGTAAGTCTCCTCTGGTCGGGTATCTGCCCCGACAGGTATTTTTAGAATCTTGGCCCGCTCTCGATAGTAATCCAGCAAGGGATGGGTACGGGCCAAATAGGTCTTGTATTTCTGAAAGATGAGAGACTGCGTATCATCATCGCGTCCCTCACGGTCGCCCCCGACGTTACTCTCCAACCGCCGACAGACAACTTCAAGATTGGCCTCAAGGAGACAGATGAACTTCACCTCAATCAGATCCTCCATGGCCTGGGCCTGACCAATATGACGCGGAAGACCGTTTAAGACAAGAAGGTCAGCAGGACGGGGCTGAACCCGGACCAAGAAGGCCTCAAAAATACGGGCGGCCAGGGGCCAATCCTTGTCTTCAAGGAGCCGGCCCTGAAATAGGACCTCACGAACAAAGGCCCGCTCGGCCTCCGAAAAACCAGGGGCTCCATTAGCCACCTGGCGTAGCTCATGGCCGAAGTCAAAGTGGTGACAGGCCCGACCGGCTAATCCCCTCCGGGACAAAAGACTCCCGAGGGGGCTTTTACCGGCCCCGGTGGGTCCCAAAATAAGTAGGGACTCAAGGCGTCTAGTCAAAGAGGGCCTCCACAAAGGCTTGAGGATCAAAAGGCTGAAGATCGTCCATCTTTTCCCCTACCCCAATAAAACGGATTGGCAGACCGAAATCATGGCAAATACCGACGATGACTCCCCCCTTTGCCGTACCGTCAAGTTTGGTCAGGACGATACCCGTGACCTCCAGGGCCTCATGGAAGAGTTTTGTCTGATTTATGGCGTTCTGCCCCACGGTGGCGTCCAGGACCAGCCAGATATCATGAGGGGCCCCCGGAAGGCGTTTACCAATGACCCGTTTGATCTTCTTGAGCTCTTCCATGAGATTAACCTTGGTATGAAGACGGCCCGCCGTATCAATAAGAACCACATCGACCCCTCTCTTCATAGCGGCCTCAATGCCATCGTAGGCTACTGCTGAAGGATCAGCCCCTGGCTGATGGCGGATCACCGGCAGATCCAGACGCTCTCCCCAGGTCTCAAGTTGTTCGATGGCGGCAGCCCGGAAAGTATCAGCGGCCACCAGAAGGACTTTCAGCCCTTGGGATTTAAGATAATGGGCTAACTTAGCAATGGTGGTGGTCTTTCCCACCCCATTGACCCCCACTACCAAAACCACATGGGGTTTGGTTTGACCGGGAAAAGGAGGCGCCTCTTTAAGCAGGATCTCTTTTATTCGCTCTTTTATAAACCCCTTGAGGGCCTCAGGCTGAGAAAGTTCCTTCCGGGATACCTGTTGGCGGATATCCTCCAGGATTTCTTCAGTAGTGGAGACGCCGAGATCAGCCGTAATGAGGATCTCCTCCAATTCTTCAAGGAGATCCTCGTCTATCTCTTTGCGCCCCAAAAAGAGACTGTCCATCCGGCGGACAAGGCCCTCTCGAGTTTTGCTCAGGCGCTCTTTTAGGCGGCCCAGCAGGTTCACCGGACTAGAAGCCTCAATCTCCTTGGGAGAAGAGTTAACCTCAGCAGCTCCCTCCTCTTTGCCCAGTCGTTTGAACCACTTGAACATAAACACCTCTTGGGGTAAGAACTCAGTTTGTTCCATCAAGATTTATCCTGTCTCTAGTTTAACTTCAAGGAAGGCCTATGGAAATCAACCTGGAGCTGGTCCCCAAAGAAAGGCGCAAACCCAAACCGGATCCCAAGACTTTAGGCTTTGGTCGTTACTTTACGGACCACATGTTTATCATGGATTATGACCGCGACCGGGGATGGCATAATCCCCGGATATGTCCGTACCAGCCCCTGGTACTCGACCCTGCGGCTATTGTCCTTCACTATGCCCAGACCATCTTTGAGGGGCTTAAGGCCTATTTAGGTGTTGATGGCCGGGTAAGACTTTTTCGCCCCAAGGACAATATGGCTCGTATGAATCGCTCGGCCCGGCGGATGGTCATGCCGGAGATAAATGAAACCTTTGCTCTTGAGGCCCTTATCGAGCTTGTTCGCCTTGAAAGAGAGTGGATCCCCTCCGAACGGGGGGCTTCGCTTTATATCCGCCCCACCATGATTGGCACCCAGGCCACCCTGGGGGTCAAACCCAGCTGTAGTTATTACTATTACGTTATCCTTTCTCCAGTAGGGGCCTACTATGCCGAGGGATTCAATCCGGTAAAAATATACGTTACGGATCGCTATGTCCGGGCCGTACCCGGAGGAGTAGGAGATGTCAAAACAGGAGGCAACTACGCCGCCAGCCTTATGGCCTCTGAGGAGGCTAAGGCCAAAGGTTTTACTCAGGTCCTCTGGTTAGACGCTAAAGAACGTCGTTTTGTTGAAGAAGTGGGGACTATGAACATCTTCTTTTATTTTGAAGATGAGCTGGTAACCCCGGAGCTCACCGGCAGTATCCTGCCGGGAATTACCAGAGATTCGGTAATTAAGCTAGCCAGAGACTGGGGAATCCCGGTTGCCGAAAGGCGTATCAGCATAGAGGAAGTCATTGAAGGTATTGCTACCGGTCGCCTCAAGGAGTGTTTCGGTACCGGTACGGCGGCCGTTATCTCCCCCGTTGGCCTCCTCCGCTATCAGGACCAGGAGTATGTCATAAACGGCGGTCAGACAGGGCCGCTCGCCCAGAGGCTATTTAATGAACTTACTGCCTACCAGTACGGCGAAAAAGAAGACCCCTATGGCTGGATAAAGATCATTGATTAAGGGCCTTGGTGGCGGCCACGGTAGGCATAGCCGATAGGAGCTCGTCTTCGATCTGGCTGAGAGGACGAATCCGGATCTCAGGCATCCTGGATATTTCTGGAATCATTCGGGAGAGGCCTTCCTCACCTTCCAACAGGAAGACCTTCACCGCCTCCTCTAACCCCCTGACATTGTCCGAGAAGCGATGTTCACGCAGGGCCCTCTCGGCTCGCCCTCCCATTGCCTGATAAGAGAATCCGTAGAAGGCTGCATAAATCTCCAGAAAATATTCTATAAGGGGGCCAATATCCTGCAAACGTTCCTGAAGAGGAGGAAGATAAAAATGGAGGCTTTCCAGACGGAAGAACAACTGGGGAAAGACGCGGCCGGAGCTGATAATGGCCTCACGATCCCAGATACTGGTGGTGATCAGGCGAATATCAGCCATCTCTGAGGCCCGAGAGCCAAGGGGGGTGAATTTACCGGATTCAAGGACCCTTAGAAGGGCCTTTTGCAGGTCGGGGCAGAGATACTCAATATTCTTAATAAGAAGGGTTCCTCCCTGAGCCATTTTCAGCCGGGCTGGTAAGGCCCGACGCTGTCCTTTAAAGCCTCCTCTTACGGCCCCCAGAAGGGCTGTTGCCTGAAGTGTAGGGGGAAGATTGCGGGGATCAAAGATCACAAAGGGGCCATCGGCCCGATCCGAATAGGCATGAAGAAACCGGGCCAGAAGGGTCTTTCCGGTGCCTGGTGCCCCCTCAATAAAAATGGGCAGTTCGGCCTTGGCCGCGGCGGGTAAGAACTTCTTGATGCTCATCATCGCCGGACTGCGCCCTACCAGGGCCAGAAGACGTCGGTCTGGACCTACACTTAATTTAGCCTTAAGAAGGCGCTCTATGCTTAAGAGAAGCTGGTGCGGGAAAAAGGGGCGTCTGAGGTTTACAGGATGGATGTTTTTAAATTCCCAGTGGTGGCCCCGGGGACGCCGGGAAATATTGATGATGGGTACCCGACCTTGCCCTTCAAACAGGGAATCCAGGAAACGTAGATCTTGACTACGGGCCTCAAGGGTGACCATAAGATCCGGTCTTTTCCATTCTTTGGTCCCAGAGAAGGCCTCAAGGCCCCAGCCCTCCAGGAGCTGACAGACAAACTCCCGAAAATTTGCCTCTGGAGAAAGAACCAAGACCCGCATTTTCTCTCCTTAAAGACAAGGTTCGGTAAATAGCTGATAATCCTCAAGTAGCAATCACTATTCCTGAAAAAGACCCTCGGATCAGAACAAAAAATCCTAAAATGCACCAACAAAGAAGGAGCAAAAGGGGAAAAATCCAAAGAGGTTAACCAGAAGATACCAAAATATACTAATAGAGCGAAGGGAAAATCCTACAGTCTGATCCGTTTTTTTATCTCTCTCCCGGATCTTGGGATTTTGGATCTCGGCCGGGGGATCGCTCCGGAAACAAACGACTCCGAAGCCTTTGACGACCCAAGAGGTTGATCAAAGGAGAAAAAGACCACAGGCCGGCAAGGCCCAAAAAGATGCCACAGGAAAGAAGAAAATGGCCTTTTTTAGGGGCGGAAGAAGAATCTTTTGAGGGTTTAAACTGTTCTTGAACCATGTAAATAGTTTAAAAATAGAGCTTGAGATGTCAAAAATCTTTTAGGAGAGGCTTGCCTCGGGATCAAAAAATCTGGCCACAGGTGTCAAAACTGCAAGCCGCAGGTCTTAGTCCGGCAGTTTTTTTCGAAAAACAGAAAAGGCCTTTTAGATAAGTGAAAAAGCGACTTCGTTCTGGTTATACTACCGGTGCCTGTGCCGCCGCCGCCGCCAAGGCGGCTGCCCTTTACCTTCTTCGGAGAGAATATCCCCGGGAAGTAGAGATACCATTTCCAGATGGAATAAGGCGCCGATTGCCTGTAAACCGAATCTGGCAAGAGGGAGAAACTACCTGGGCCGGGGTCATCAAAGATGCCGGAGATGACCCAGATGTGACCAATGGAGCCGAAATATTGGTGGGACTTAAGCCATTGCCAAACGGCAAAGGCATAGACTTTCAGGCCGGAGAAGGAGTAGGAACGGTCACCAAGCCGGGGCTCCCTATCCCCCCGGGAGAGCCGGCCATAAACCCGGGCCCCAGAAAGATGATCCAGGAGGCTCTATCCGAAGTGGCCGAAAATAACCTGGCCTTTAAAGTAATAATCTCAGTCCCTAAAGGACGAGAGCTGGCCCGTTATACCCTTAATGCCCGTCTGGGAATAGTCGGAGGAATATCTATTCTTGGGACCACAGGTATTGTTAAACCCGTCTCTGCTGAGGCCTGGTGTGCTACCATAGCCACAGCCATGAATGTAGCCCAGGCCCTGGGAATCAGAGAAATAGTTCTGGCTACTGGCCGAACCTCAGAAAATGCCGTAGGTAAAATCCTACAGCTCCCAGAAGAGGCCTTCATCCACATGGGGGATTATCTGGCCTTCTCTTTAAAAGAGGCAGGCAGACGCCGCTTCAACACCATTCACCTGACCACCCAGTGGGCCAAACTGGTCAAGGCCGCCCTGGGTTTTGATCAAACCCACGTCCGCCATGGAATCGCCGGCCCCAAAGAGGTGGAAAGACTGCTCAAGGAGCTTCTTCCCCATAAAAAAATCTCATTTCCTGAGGCAAATACCGCCCGGGAAACCTTTGAAATTATCTGCCAACGTGAAGACGCCCAAGAAATATTCAAAGTGGTCGTTGAGCAGGCCGGCTGGCGACTCAAAACTCTCCTTAGAAGAGAACAAAGGCTCTGCTATCATCTTATTTCTTACGCCCAAGAGGTGATTCTCTCCCGATGTTTTTAGCCCACGTAATTGGTATCGGCCCCCACGGTCCCACGAAAGATGGACACCAGGCCCTCTCCGGTGTCAAGGTGGCCTTTGGGGCCAAGCGCCACAGCCCCTGGCTCCCCCCAGGCCTCCTCCTTAAGCCCCTTATGCCGCTTGATCAGTCCATAAAGGAGATAAAAGAACGCCTCTCCAGAGAGTCGGTGGCCGTCCTGGCCTCGGGAGACCCGCTTTTTTTTGGCATCGGACGCCGGCTCCTCAAGGAGATAGAAGCCCCCAGACTCTCCTTTTATCCGGCTGTCTCTTCTATTCAATTGGCCTTCGCCGCTATCAAGGAGCCCTGGGACAGGGCCCACTTTATCTCTCTCCACGGACGTTCACATGAACTATTAAGAAAGCTGGCCTCGCTTCCTCAAACCAAAGTGGCTGTTCTTACCTCATCTGGAAAAGATCCTTTCCGAATGGCCCAGAGGCTCTGCTCGGCCGGTCTGGAAGATCTCAAGCTCTGGGTTTTGGAGGATCTAGGAACCCCCAGCCAGAGGATTACCGAGGCCAGGGCCAGGAGCCTTCCCCCTGGACCTTATTCAGACTTGAATCTCGTTATCATTGATTGGTCCCCTCTCCCACGCCCCCGATTGGGCCTAAGGACAGAGGAGTTTTCCTATCAGAGAGGACTTATCACCAAGGATGAAGTCCGAGCCATTATCTTGGCCAAACTGCGGCTTCCTGCTCAAGGGATACTCTGGGACATAGGGGCAGGATCGGGTTCTGTAGCTATTGAGGCCCTAGGAATTTCGCCGCAACTCAGGGTCTATGCCATAGAGAAGGACCCCCTGCAGATCAAATATCTTCAGGAAAATATCCGGCGATATCAGGCCTTCCAGATAGAGGCCCTCTTTGAGAACGCCGAAACAGCCATCAAGCGCCTACCCTCACCGGATCGAGTCTTTATCGGTGGCTCAGGTGGAAAGCTCAGAGAGATTATCCAAACAACTCTGGCCAGACTCAATCCCGGAGGCCGGATAGTTATCTCGGCGGTAACCCTTGATACCCTAAGTCAAGCTGATGAAATACTAAGAGGCGAGGGGCTGCGGCCAGAGATAATCTCTGTGCAGATAAATCGAACAGATTCTGGAACCAAGCCGCGGATATTTAGGGCGGAAAACGTCATCTTTATTATAAGCTGCGAGAAGACAGATGAAACGCCGACCAGTGGTCTTTCTTGATCGGGACGGAACGATAAACGAAGAAGTCGGTTACTTACGGCACCCGGAGTCCCTGAAGCTCATCCCCGGGGCCGCCGGGGCCCTTAAGGCCCTGAAGGCAGCCGGCTATGCCTTGGTGGTCATCACCAACCAAAGCGGGGTAGCCCGAGGCTATTTTGACCTCAGCGATGTCTCCCGGGTAAACAAACATCTTCTCAGACTCCTTAAGAAGGAGGGGGCCACTGTGGATGCCATCTATGTCTGTCCCCACCACCCTGAGGGAGACAGGCCCCCCTACAACGTCCTCTGCTCCTGCCGCAAGCCGGCTCCCGGGCTGGCCCAACAGGCCGCCAGAGATCTTGACCTTGACTTAACCCGGGCCTACGTCATTGGAGATAAGCTGGTTGACCTCCATCTGGCCCATAACCTGGGCGCCCGGGGAATCTTGGTCCTCACCGGATATGGCCAGCGGGAACTATCCCGCCTTAAGGCCATCTCCTTCCGTCCTTGGCGAATCACGGCTGATATCGCTATGGCCGCTAAGGCCATCCTTGAGGGCCAAGCTCGTTCCAAGGATGGCCCATTTTAAAGATAAAAGGAGGAGAGAAATGATTCCTGAAGATCTTCTTAAGATTTTGGCTTGTCCCAAGTGTCGCGGAGAGATTAAGCTGGATGAAAGCCTTGGGGGGCTGGTGTGCGAAAACTGCCACCTTTTTTACGAGGTAAGAGAAGGTATCCCTATTATGCTTATTGATGAGGCCCGCCCCTTAGAAGAGGTGAAGAAGGAAAAGGGCCAATCTTAAGAAGAGGTTACCTATCAGGCCAGCCAGAAGGTCATCGGCCATGATGCCCCAGCCACCGGGAAAGGTCTTCTCCGCTACCCGGATAGGCCAGGGTTTAAAGACATCCAGGATACGAAAGAGAAAAAAACCGGCCACCATAAGAAAAGGATCAGCGGCCAGCCCCCACAGGGTAAGAAGCATACCGGCAATCTCATCAATAACTACCAAACGTGGATCCTCCAGGCCGAGATTTTTGGCCACCCTGGCTGCTGACCAAACTCCAACGCCGGAGAGGATCAAAATAAACAAAAGATAAGGACCAGGCCCTAAAGGGGCCAAAAACCAATGAAGAAAAAGAGTAAAGGCCGAGGCCCAGCTTCCCGGAGCCAGGGGTAGATAACCAGAAAAAAGACCACTGGCCAAAATCAAGGCCACCCGATCAGAGAATTTTTTTCTCATTGTTCGTCTATTCCTGTCTTCTCGTTGGGGGCTCTTCCCCGAACCCAAGAAAGAATTTCCTCAAGGGGGACACCCTTTTCCCGGGCAAGTTTTAAACAGTCTTCATACTCTGGGCTTAAACGAACTGTCTCTCGAGGGCCAAGGATCTTCTTGGCTCTGACCTTTCCCCACGGTGTTTTCAAAGAGATGATCTTTCGAGGAAGAGTTAGACGATCTGTCCAGTAATAACGGAGACCAGTAGTTGTGGTCTCAGAAAAGATTATCTCCCTCAGGGGATAAAGTTTGTCTGGCGGGGCAACGACCTTAAGAAGTACCCCCGGGCGGCCCTTTTTCATTTGAAGGGGGATAAGAACTACATCAAGGGCTCCGGCAGCAAAAAGCCTTTCGGCTACAAATCCATAAACCTGAGGATTGAGATCATCAATATTAGTCTCAAGAACGGCTACCCTTTGATGGGGAATCTCACTCTCGGTTAACTGATAAAGAACAGTCCGAAGGATGTTGGGCCGATCTGGAAGAGGTTTTGTCCCCGCTCCGTAACCGATAGCCAGAGGAACCCCGGTGGGGGGAGGGCCGAATCCTCTGGCCAGTATCTTAACCAGAGCTGCTCCCGTAGGGGTGACAAACTCAAAGGGGGTCTCTTCCCCGATTGTAGGCACCCCTTTGAGGATCTCCAGAGTGGCTGGGGCCGGCAACGGCAGGCGACCATGGGCCGTAGAAACAAAACCTCGGGCCAGAGGCAAAGGAGAAGAGATAACCTCAGGCCTCCCCAGGACCTCAAGGGCTACCAGGGTACCTACCACATCAGCAATGGTATCCTCAGCCCCAAGTTCATGGAGATGGACTTCCTCCGGAGAGCAGCCGTGGACCCTGGCCTCCACCTGCCCGAGAAGCTCAAAGATCTCCCGGGCCTTGAGCTTAACCCAAGGAGAAAGGTCTGCCCTCTCAATAAGAAGGAAAATCTCCCTCAGGGGCCGAGGTAAAGACTGAACAGAGGAAACTCTAAATCCCTGGGCCTTAACACCCTGATGTTCTCGAAGCAGAAACTCCCATCTAAGGTCGGGAAGGAGCCTCCCGATAGCTTGGGCTACTACCATCTCCGGTGCCCCTAAGGACACCAAAGAAGACAGAAACATATCTCCGCTTATACCGGAGAAACAGTCAAGATAAAGGACTTTCATAAGGGGCCGGAAGACAAACTCTAGAAGTCAACGATGCGGCTGGCCTTAATCTGCTCCCTCTTCGCCGCCGCGGCCTTTTCGTATTCTATATCGGCGGCGGCCTCCTCCCCCAGGGCCTCAAAGACCTGCCCTTTAGCCAGATAGGCCGGGGCATAGAGGGAATCGTGTTTAAGGGCCGTATTAAAATGTTCTAAGGCCTTCTCATAATCTTGACGGCGAAAATAAATAAGGCCGATGCTGTAGTAAAGACGAGGATTTTCGGGTTCAAACTCCAGGGCCTTTTTAAAATCATGAAGGGCCGCCTCGTCCTGGCCCAGACGGAAATAGGCTGCTCCTCGGGCATGATAGGCCTTAGCAAGTGAAGGATCAGCCTCTATGGCCTTGGTGAAACAGTC
Source organism: Thermosulfuriphilus ammonigenes (assembly GCF_011207455.1). Taxonomy (GTDB): domain Bacteria; phylum Desulfobacterota; class Thermodesulfobacteria; order Thermodesulfobacteriales; family ST65; genus Thermosulfuriphilus; species Thermosulfuriphilus ammonigenes. Next base: position 55,924 of record NZ_CP048877.1, on the reverse strand, counting down.
AACACTTTCTTCAAATCTCTGCTGGGCCAGAAGCCAGGCCCCCTCTTCATAGTATTCCTGAGCATCCATAAAATACCCCTCCTTAAAATTTGGCTTTCTTATAGAGAAGGAAACGGTTCAGGGACGAACATAATGATAGCCTTGGATCTGAAACTCCACCAGGGCCCGGATACCTGCCGGCACCGTCTTAAAGACCTCCGGAAGACGGTCTTTGGGAATACCAAATTTTCTCAAGGCATTTTCACAGACATAGATCTGTCCTCCATCCAAAACCACCTGACGAATACCTTTAAAGAGCTCAGGGTCACACTGGACACACCTGGTCACGGCGTTGGCATTGGCCACCATGACCAGATCTCCCTCCTCACCCTCCTTGAGACTCTTAAGGAAGTTAATGGCATTCACTACAGCCACCTCCCAGCGAGTGTCCTCAGCCACATGGATAAGAAGTTTAAGGGCCATAGCTACCTCCTTAGCGGTGAAGTGTTCAATGAATTTTCCGAAAAGTCTAACAGTAAAGAGGCAACACTTAAAGAATTCACCTTATCTATCGCTTGCACGAGGGCCAGAGGGACGCTATTTTAAAGGACAGCTCAACGCTCTTTGCCAACAGGAGGGGTGGCCGAGCGGACGAAGGCGGCGGTCTTGAAAACCGCTTCCCGCACACCTGCGGGACGGGGGTTCGAATCCCTCCCCCTCCGCCAGGCCGCCAAAACTTGACTCATCTGCGGAGAGGTGACCGAGTGGCCGAAGGTGCTCGCCTGCTAAGCGAGTGTACCCCGAGAGGGGTACCGTGGGTTCGAATCCCACCCTCTCCGCCATTTAGTTTCTTTGCTCCACTTGAGCCGGTGTAGCTCAATTGGCAGAGCGGCTGACTTGTAATCAGCAGGTTAGGGGTTCAAGTCCCCTCGCCGGCTCCAGCCTGACCTGCACCTTGCCTTAAGCCATAGAGAGAAATCTGGCCTGGAAGATTTAACAAACCGGAAGGAACTTAAAAAATATAGAGGATGCTCTTCTGGGCGACTTCGGCTACCGCATACAGGGTGTCTGGCCGGATCCCTAGGTAGATTATCCCTATCGCCGTAGCGGCAATAGCCAAAGCCGGGGCAATGGCCACCGGTCCCCTTTTTACCTCTCGCTCCGGCTCCTTCATGTAAAGATAGACAATTACCCGCAGATAATAGTAGGCCCCAATGGCACTGGTAAGAATACCCATGGCTGCCAGAAGGAGGTAGCCTGATTTGATTGCCGCTGCGAAGAGATAAAATTTACCGGCAAAACCGGCCATAGGAGGCACCCCGGCCATCGCGAACATAAAGATTGCCATCAAGGCCGAAAGGACCGGGTACTTATAGGCCAGCCCAGCATAGTCAGGAAGCTCTTGGGCCTGTCCTTCATATTGGTCAAAAAGATAAACTATTCCAAAGGCCCCTAAGTTCATGAGGGTATAGACGGCAAGATAGAAGATTACAGCAGTCCGCCCCAGGTCGTCACCTGCAAGAACCCCAAGGGCAATATAACCAGCGTGGGCAATGGAGGAGTAGGCCAACATTCGTTTGACGTTGCGCTGGATAACCCCCAAAAGATTACCCAGCAACATGGTCAAAAAGGAAACCACCACCAGGGTATTCTTCCAATAAGGAACAAAGACCGCCAGGGCACCGGTATCAATAAACATTCCCTCTCCGGTTTGGGAAAGAAGAGGGGTGAAACAGATGGTCAGGATCTTGATAAAGGTGGCAAAAGCCGCCGCCTTTACAGCAGTAGCCATATAACCGGTAACCACCGACGGACTTCCCTCATAGACATCCGGAGTCCACATATGAAAGGGGACCAGAGCCGACTTGAAGAAAAAGCCAGCACAGATAAGGGCTAAACCTGCCATGGCCATGATATTCTGATAGTGCCCTTCGGCCAGCTTGGCGGCAATGTGAGCCAGGTTAAGGGAGCCGGTAAGACCGTACAAAAAGGCCATACCAAAGAGGATAAAAGAGGAACCAAAACATCCGAGAAGAAAGTATTTAAAGGCCGCCTCCTGACTTCGAGCATAGCCCTTAAGATAGCCGGCCAGGACATAAACTGCTAAAGACATGGTCTCAAGGGCGATGAACATCATCAGGAGATCCACCGCCTGGACCATAGCTAGACTGCCATAGACGGCAAAAAGCAGCAGGGCAAAAAACTCCCCCTTCACTTGGCTATTGTTCTGGGTGTAGCCGATGCCCAAAAGAGTGGCGATGACCCCCGCCAGAAGAAGGATAAGACAAAACAGGGCCGTGTATGGCTCCATAGAGAAGACATTCATAAAGACGTGCCTGGGGGCTGACCAGCTCACGGTAGCCGCAAAGCCCGCCGCATAAATAAGGCCGATCATAGAGATAATCCCGAGGATATTGGCCTTAAGAGAAAGATTCCGAAACTCTTTAATGAAGAGATCTATAATGATGACCAGTAGGCCGGTGGCCAGGACAATAAGCTGTGGTCCCATTACCCAGATAAAAGTCTGCAGATCGAAATCAGGAAGAATCGCTTTCATAGCTCCTTCTCCACTGCCCTCTCTAAAAGATTGGTCGTCTCAGTGGTCTCCAGGCGGACCAGATGACTCCTCGGCACCCGGCAGGCCGGTTCTAATTTGACCATCTTAATAAAGGAGTTGACCGAGGTATGAACCTTGGAGAGGAAAAAGTTGGGATAAATACCGATCCAAAAGATCATAACCACCAATGGAGCCAGATAAACAAACTCACGGAGATTAAGATCTCGAAGGCCTTCGTTTTTAGGATTGGTAACTTTCTGGTAAAAGACCCGCTGATACATCCAGAGCATATAGACTGCCGAGAGGATCACCCCGGTAGCGGCCAAGATGGCGTGAACCTTAGAGACCTTAAAAGTGCCCAAAAGAATGAGAAACTCCCCTACAAACCCATTGGTAAGAGGCAAACCAATAGAAGAAAGGGCTACAATGAGAAAAATGGTGGCATAAAGGGGCATCACCCTGGCAATGCCTCCATATTCGGAAATAAGTCGGGTATGTCGGCGCTCGTAGATAATACCTACCAACAAGAACAAGGCCCCAGTAGAGACACCATGATTAATCATCTGAAGAAGGGCCCCTTCTACTCCCTCGGGAGTAAGAGCGTACATCCCTAACATGACAAAACCCAGATGAGAGACCGAAGAATAGGCCACCAATTTCTTTATATCCGGCTGCACCATAGCTACTAGGGCCCCATATATGACCCCGATAACAGCCAGAATCATGATCAGGGGCGCTAAGGCCGCTGAGCCTTCGGGGAAAAGGGGCATCGCAAAACGAATAAAACCATAGGTTCCCATCTTCAGGAGAATACCGGCCAGAATAACCGAACCAGCCGTAGGGGCTTCCACGTGGGCATCGGGAAGCCACGTATGAAAGGGGAACATGGGCACTTTAATGGCAAAAGCCAAGGCAAAGGCGGCAAAAAAGAGGATCTCTAGATTCCGAGGGATGTTTGTCCCATAAAGATCTGTCAGGGTGAAGGTTATCTCTCCAGTCTGTTGCCAATGGAGATACACCAAACCGATAATACAGACCAACATAAGGAGGGAGCCAAACATGGTGTAGAGAAAAAACTTGACGGCAGCATATATTCGGCGCTCTCCACCCCAGACACCAATAATAAGATACATGGGAATGAGCATTAGCTCCCAAAAGATATAAAAAAGAAAAAGATCCAGGGCTAAAAAGGTGCCCACCATGGCCGTCTCTAAAAGAAGCATGGAGATTTGAAATTCCTTAACATGCTTATCAATGGCAGACCAGGTAGAAAGAATAGTGATGGGCATAATAAAGGTGGTAAGTAGAACTAACCACAGACTTATACCATCAAGTCCCATCAGATAACGTATTCCCAGAGCCTTTATCCAGTCATGACGTTCAACAAATTGAAAACCCGTTACCTGGGCATTAAAGGCAAGGTAAAGCTTAAGAGAGACCAAAAAGACTATCAGGGTAGTTAACAAACTGATTATACGAATAAAATTTTTACCAGATTCAGTACGTTGAGAGATAAACAAAATCGGCAAAATACCTACTAAAGGTAAATAGGTTACTAGACTAAGTATCGGGAACTCCATCTGCCTCACCCCAGATTAGTAGAACATATAGTAAGTTAAAAGCACAATAAGACCCAAAATCATGATTGCCCCATAAGTTTGAACATAACCATTTTGAACATGTTTAACTTTATCAGAAGACCACCGAATAACATAAGCTGTGCCATTAACACCCAAGCCATCTATAATAAGAGCGTCACAGATTTTCCAAAAGAAATTACCTAACCACAGACCACCTCTAACGAAAATAAACTCATATATTTCATCTACATAGTATTTATTATAAACAACCTTATAGAGAATAGGCAGACTTTGACGGGCTGAATCAGCAATAGCCGGAAAGGCTATGTAAATTAACCAAGCCAGAAAAGCCCCGCCGAGGGCCACCAAGACCGAGGTCTTCATAAGGATAGACTCTAAATGATGGTCCTGAAGAGTGGCCGGAAAACCAACCTCATTCTGAACAATCTCTATAGAGCGTTCAAAAACCGGCTCAAGAAAGTGTTCGAGATAATTAGGAACCCCGATCTTATGACCAATTAAGGGAGAGATACCAATCCAGCCGCCTACAATGGAAAGAAAGGCCAAAATAATGAGAACATATCGCATAGACGGTGGGGCCTCATGGACATGAGGTTTTACATCCTCAGGAATCCGCTCCTTGCCATAGAAAGTCATAAAAATCAAGCGAAACATATAAAAAGCGGTGATACCGGCCCCTAAAGTGCCAAAGGCCCAGATAATACGCCCTAAAGAAGGGTTATAAGGAAAATTAAATGCCTTCCAGAGGATTTCATCTTTGCTAAAAAAACCGGCGAAAGGTGGAATACCAGCAATGGCTAAGGTCGCTATGAACATAGTAATATGGGTCACAGGCATATATTTCCTGAGACCACCCATCAGGCGCATATCCTGGATTTCGTGCAGGGCGTGAATTACAGCCCCAGAACAAAGAAATAGGCAGGCCTTGAAAAAGGCGTGAGTCATAAGGTGAAACATCCCGGCCCAGTAGGCAGTCACCCCTACTCCGATAAACATATAACCTAGCTGGCTAACCGTAGAGTAGGCCAAAACCCGCTTAATGTCGTTCTGGAGGACGCCAATGGTAGCGGCAAAGACCGCTGTCAACATAGCAATAAAGGCTACAACCATCAGGGCCGTGGGGGCCAAAGAATAAAGAACATTGGTCCGAGCAACCATATATACTCCGGCGGTAACCATAGTGGCTGCGTGAATTAAGGCCGAAACCGGTGTCGGACCAGCCATAGCATCAGGTAACCACACATAGAGAGGGATCTGGGCGCTCTTCCCTGTAGCCCCCACGAAAAGCAACAGACAGATAGCCACCAGAATCGGGGCGTTCAAGGACAAGTGGCCGGCCTCGTACATATGAAAGGCCTTGTCAAAGACCTCCTGATAGGTGAGGCTACCAAAGGTGACAAACATCAAGAACATTCCCAGGGCAAAGCCAAAATCCCCTACCCGGTTAACAACAAAGGCCTTTTTGCCCGCATCTGCGTTTTCTTTACCCTCGTACCAGAAGCCAATAAGAAGATAAGAAGCCAAGCCCACCCCTTCCCAACCGACGAACATAAGGAGATAGTTGTCAGCCAAAACCAAGGTGAGCATGAAAAAGACAAACATGTTAAGATAGGCAAAATAACGCCAATACGCCCGATCATGGTGCATGTATCCTATAGAATAGACATGGATGAGAAACCCCACCCCGGTGACGATCATCATCATCAAACCGGATAGTTGATCCACCTGAAAAGAGAAACTCACCGAGAAACCGTTTACCGCCATCCAAGAAAAAAGGGTCTGGTGGAGAAAACGCTCGTGGACAGGGCGGGAAAGAAGTTCCCAGAAAACTAGAGAAGCTGTAAGGAAAGAAAAAAGGACAGAAACTACCCCGAAGAAGGAAGTGAATGATTTAGAGACCTCTCGTCCACAGCGACCGGCGATAAGACCGGAGACGCCATTGATTAAAAATCCTAAAAGAGGAAAGATGGGTATCAAGAATATGTATTTCTCCATATCAGAGCCCTCACCATTTCATGAGACGGATTTTGTCAAGATCAACGTCTTTAAGATGCCGGAAGAGGGAGATCATGATGGCTAGCCCTACAGCCACCTCAGCAGCGGCCAAAGCGTAAATGAAGAAGACTACCACCTGGCCGTCCATCTCTCCCCTGAAGTGTGAAAAGGCCACAAAGAGAAGGTTGGTATCATTAAGCATCAGCTCTAGAAACATAAAGAGGAAAAGGGCATTTCTTCGGGTAAGGAAACCTACACATCCGATGCCAAAAAGAATACAAGAAAGAACGATGTAATCATGAAGACTGGCAGTATATTCCATCTTCTCCTCGCTAAAGTCGTTTTTTAGCCAGATAAATGGCTCCAATAAGAGCCACCAAAAGGAGTACGGAAACCACCTCGAAGTGGAGTATATAGCGACTGAAAAGCATCTGGCCTATCTGCTCGGGAGAACCGAATTCATGATCCCTAATGTGGACGATAACATCTGAAGCCCCTTTAGCCGTAAGCCCCAAAATAGCGATAGAGACAAACCCCAGAACCCCGCCCAGCCCCCGGAAAAAACGATTTTTGATGGGTGTTTTGTAAGTATCCGAAGGCGAAAGCAGCATTATGACGTAAGAAATAAGGACTAAAATAGCTCCAGCATAAATTGTTATCTGAAATATGGCGATAAGCGGGGCATGAAGATGGATATACTGAACCGCCAGACTGATGAGAACCACTAATAGAGCTAAAGCCGCAAAGATGGGATCTTTGGCTACCACCATCAAAAAGGCAGCCACAATAGCCAGATTAGCAAAAATAAGAAATGTCCAGTCCATAACCTTCCCTATTCCTTCTCTTCTTTAGCTTCTTTAGAGGTCTGTGAGGCTTTGGCCTTAACCTCCTTGGCCGCCGAGGCCTCAGAAGACTTGGCTCCCGCTTTGGCAGTCGGTTTAACCCCGGCCTTAGCCCCGGCCTTGGCTGCAGGTTTCTTAGGCGGAGGAGCTTTGGGGATAACCTTAACCGTGCCTCGAGCCTGGGCCCGTTCAAAATTGGCTAAAAGCCTCTCTTTGGTATAAATGGTCTCTTCACGGCGATAAGCGGCCAATTCATATTCCTGGTTGAGTTCAATGGCCTTTTTAGGACAGACCTCTTCACAAAAACCGCAGAAGATACAGCGAAGGAGATCAATTTCGTAACTGACAGCATAGCGAGGACCAGAATATCTTTTCCCCTGTTCCTCACCGCTTTTGCCGGCCTTAATCTTAATGGCTTTGGCCGGACAGACCTTCTCGCACATTCCACAGGCAATACAAGCCTCAAGACCTTTGTTATCTTTCTTAAAAATATGAAGGCCCCGCCAACGGGGATGGACAAAACGCTTCTCCTCAGGATATTGCCATGTCCAGGGATAACTGGGGTTTCCTTCTTTGGTGGTAAAATAACGAGGGCGTCCTCGCCCTCTTAAAGCCGCCCGGAAATTCTCCCAGAAGTGGGAGATGGTAATCAGCATCCCCTTAAGTATCTCGATAAGATAGACCTTCTCTGCAAATCTATATTTCCGGGGGACATCATTGACCTTGATAATACTGTTGTCTTGATACTCCCAGGCCATGAATCTACGCCTCCTAGCTGGTCAGTTGGATCACCAAGGCGGTGATCAAGATGTTAAAGAGGGCCAGGGGGATCAAAGCCTTCCAACCAAGCCCCATAACTTGGTCCCACCGGAAACGAGGAAGGGTCCAACGAATCCAGACAAAAAGCCAGAGAAAGAAGGCCACCTTGGCAAAAAAGATCAAAAAGGAGACAATTCCGTAAAGGAGAGGAGGTAAATATTGGGAAAGATCAATCCAAGGCAAATGCCAGGAGCCTAAATAAACCGTAGTGATCATGGCCGAGAGCACGTACATATTGACGTACTCGCCAAAGAGATAAAGCCCCAGCTTCATAGAGCCATATTCGGTATGATAACCAGCAACGATCTCGCTCTCGGTCTCCGGAAGATCAAAGGGAAGACGGTTAGCCTCGGCAAAGGCTGCCACCAAATAAACCAGGAAACCCAAGGGTTGAAGGAAGATCCCCCATTTGGGCAGGAAGCCCAAAATGGTTCCTGTCTGGGCCTCGGCAATCTCTCTCAAGGAGAAGGTGGAATACACCATCACCGCTGCCAGAAGAGAAAGACCAATGGGAACTTCATAAGAAACCATCTGAGCTGTAGAACGCAGAGCCCCAAGAGTGGAGTATTTGTTGTTTGAGGCCCAACCACCAATCACCAGGCCATATACCGCCAGAGAGGAAAGACCCAAAACATAGAGAAAGCCAATGTTAACATCGGCCACCTGGAGAAAAATCTCTCGCCCGTTGATGACAATTTTGTCTCCAAAGGGAATGACTGCGTAAGCAGCAAAGGCTGTGAGCCCAAAAATAAAAGGGGCCGCCAGAAAGAGTATCTTATCGGCGGCCAGGGGAATGAGATCTTCTTTAAAAAAGAACTTTATGGCGTCGGCCAAAGGCTGAAACAGACCAAAGGGCCCCACCCGGTTGGGCCCCAGACGATTCTGGATAAGCCCCGATCCCCTCCTTTCCACCCAGGTCATAAGGGCAGCAATAGTCAGAGTCCAGGCAAAGATGAAAACCATCTTTATGGCCGCAATGAGAATCTCGATATTCATCGGTCCAGCTCTCCGGCAATCACGTTAAGGCTGGAGAGGACGGCAATGAGATCAGCCACCATCCCCCCACGGGTAAGCTCAGGAAAGGCCTGGTATATCATGTAACATGGAGCCCGCACATGGAGGCGGGCCGGACGCTCTGTACCATCGCTCCGGATAAAAAAACCTAACTCCCCGTTAGGAGACTCGAGGGCAAAATAGACATCCCCTGCGGGAAGCTTGGCCTTGGCCGCTGGCTTGATAGGGGTAGCCGCCTTGATGGGGCCCTCCTTGGGCATCATCCTGAGACACTGGTCGATGATCCGAATGGACTGCCGCATCTCCTCCAGACGGACAATGTAGCGATCATAGATATCTCCGTGACTGCCCACCGGGACCTCAAATTCTAGGGCCGGATAGGTAAGATATGGTTCGTCCTTCCGGAGATCCCTTCTTACACCGCAGGCCCGAAGGCAAGGCCCGGTAAACCCCCATTCTATGGCCTGCTCAGGGGTAAAGGCCGAGACACCGATGGTACGGTCCATCCAAATACGATTGCGGGTAAGGAGCTTATCCATCTCGTCGATGGCCCGGGGAAGGGTCTTAAAAAGATCTCGAATCATCTCCTCAAGATTCTCTGGAGGCTCTTGATCCAGGCCACCGATACGACCAAAGGTGTTTGTTAGGCGGGCTCCGTTGTAGGCCTCAAAGATGTCGTAGATCTTTTCTCTCTCGATAAAGACATAGAGAAAGGGGGTAAAGGCCCCGATATCTACCCCCAGAATGCCCAAACAGACAATGTGATCCGCGATACGGGCCAGCTCCATAAAGATGACCCGTAACCACTGGGCCCTTTCAGGGACCTCAATATCAAGAAGTTTCTCTACTGTCATTTGATAGGCCACGTTGTTACATATGGCCGAGACATAGTTAAGACGATCTGTCAGGGGAATTATCTGGTGGTAATTGAGGTTCTCGCAGAGCTTCTCTAAACCTCGATGAAGGTAGCCTATCTCGGGCTGGGCATCGATGATTAACTCTCCGTCGATCTTAGTGATCACCCGGAGAGTCCCATGCATGGCCGGATGGGAGGGACCAATATTAATTTTGACGATATGTTCTGGCGAAAACTCGACGATCTTTTCCCTGATAGCCATGGCTCCCTTTCTTTAGCGATACTTAAGAACCCTTTCTTCTCCCTGACCCTCGAGAGCGTAGTCTTTCCGCAGGGGATGCGCCGGAAATTCATCCCACATAAGGAGACGCTTTAGATTATGATGGCCCTCAAAAACAATGCCGAACATGTCATAGGTCTCCCTCTCCGGCCAATCAGCGGCCTTCCAGATAGAAGTCACCGACTGAAGTCGGGGATCGTCTTCAGGCACTCGAACCTTGACCCTCAATCTCTCATTAGTCTTGGTAGCCAAAAGAAGATAGATAACTTCAAAGCGAGGCTTTCCTTCTGGCGGGGGGTAGTTATCAAGCCCGATGACATCAATAAGCATATCAAAGGAGAAATCATCCTCCTCTCGAAGGGCCTTAAGAATCGAAAACTGCTTCTCACGGGGAATCTCTATGGTCAGATCTCCCCGAAACTCGATAAACTCCAGGATATCATCCGCGAAACGGCTCTTTAAGCGGGCCTGAAGCTCCATCTGCCTAACCTCCAGCCTGGGCCACCCGTGACAGAGGCCGTTCCTTTTCGATTTTTTTCTGGATCATAATTAGGGCCTGAAGGAGGGCCTCAGGCCTTGGCGGACAACCAGGAATATAGACATCCACAGGAATAATGAGATCAATCCCCTGCAAAGTAGCGTAGGTACGGAAGACACCCCCACTACAGGCACAGGCTCCCATGGCAATCACCCACTTGGGTTCGGCCATTTGGAGATAAATCTTGCGCAACACCGGAGCCATCTTTTTGGTAATGGTCCCGGCCACTATGAGAAGATCAGCCTGGCGGGGGGCAAAAGATACCCGCTCAGCTCCAAAGCGAGCCATATCATAGGAGGAAGCCAAAGTGGCCATAAGCTCTATACCACAGCAGGCTGTTCCAAAAGGAAGGGGCCAGAGAGAATTTTTACGCCCCCAGTTAACCAGTTTGTTGAGTTGAGTTAAAAACCAGCCTTCTCCGGTATACCCTTCAACACCCATGATTAACGCTCCCACTCCACAGCGCCCTTCTTCAGCGCATAGATAAGACCCACCAGAAGGATAAAGACGAAGATGAAGACCTCTATAAAAATGGCCCAGCCGTATTGGGCATAGACCCTAAACTTGGAAGCCAAGGGATAAATAAGGACCGTCTCCAGATCAAAGATGAGGAAAAGAACAGCTACCAGGTAGTACTTAACGTCATACCTTTTGCGAGAAGGATCAAGAAGAGGGACACCACATTCATAGGTGTCAAGCTTGTCGGCATCCCACCGCTTGGGCCCCAAAAGATAGGAGAAAAAGATCATTGCCGCTGCCACTACAGCGGCAATAGCCAGGTAGGCAGCAATGTATTCAAAACCTCCCATCAAACCCCCTGCACCTCGAACAATTCAACCGGCAACAAGGCTCAGTCTCTTCTACTTAAATTGCCAACTAATGTCAAGAATAAAAGATAAATTAAAGTTTGATAAAATAAATCCGTCTTATAGAGAAAAATCGCTAAAAATTAGGAAAAACTTTCTTATCTTACTAACTAACTTCTTCTAACTAGGCTTATGATTGAATATTCATTCAAAACCGGGGCGTTTCTCCTCATCTGCCGGGGAAGAATTCACCATGAGTGGGTGGGGAAAGTCAATAGCAGTTAGCAGGGAATTTTGAGATTGTCTTTAGTTTTAGGGTTAAAAATTTTTAAAAATTACAAGTTTCACAAAGTTTGTCCCTAAAGAGGCTAAAAACTGGCCTTTCTTTTAAGGTTAAGGGAGCTCCTTCAAGGGCTAACAGAAGACATAAGGTTCAAATTAAACCTTAGGTACTATGTAGGCCCTAAAGCCTAGGCTACTCAACATACCCCGCCCCGATGGCCCTAGAACCATAAGGGCTGTGGAGAGGGCATCTGCCTGGGCCGCCGACCGGGCCAACACCGTGGCCGAAGACAACCCTTTAGGGGACAGGCCGCTTTGAGGATCAACAATATGGTAGAAGAGACGCTCTCGATCAAAATATATTTCATAATCGCCAGAAGTGGCACAGGCACCGTCAAAAAGCTCAAAACGTTTGAGGATCCCGCTCTTTTGTTTCGGATCCCTGACGGCAATTCTCCAAGGACGATTTGGGCCTCGCCCTCCAAAGGCTCTAAGATCCCCACCGGCATTTACCAGTCCGTGATTAACCCCCATTTTTCTGAGTTCATCTACCATGGCATCCACTATATAGCCCTTGGCCAGACCATCCAGGGTAATACCCATGCCCTGACGTTTAAAAAAGATGCCCCTTGATGAGAAGGCAACCTTCTCGAAGCCCACAGTCTCTAAAGCCTCTTTTATTTCCTTCACATCGGGTCTTTGTCCTTGGGAAAAGCGATTTTGGTAAAGATCAAGGAGAGGCTTTACGCTAATATCAAAGGCTCCCCTGGTTATCTTCCAGTGATGGCTAGCCAAACTTAAGACTTCGACCACAGGTTGGGGAGGGTTTCTAAGATAGCCGGTGGTATTAAGGGTAAAAATGGGGGATTTTTTTTGATGACGACTGAGCGTGGCCACCAAAGAATCCATGGTTTCAAAGGCCTGTAAAATGGCCTCCTCGGCTAAATCTCGAGAATGATCAATCACCGTGACAGAGACCAGGGTTCCCATAGCCGTACGGCTCCGGGAGACGAGATGCTCCCCTTTACCCCAAGAAAATTCTCCTTCTATAGCCTCCACGGCCTGATAAGCGACCCCCCAAAGACCCCCAGCAAGAAGACCTTTGATTAAGGTCCGACGTTTCATTATTACCTCCTTAGGCTACTTGAGATACAGCCTCAAAAGTCGGCTGGCGCCTTAAAATCTTACGAGGGCAGGCCTCAACACAGACTTCACCACACTGAGGGCCATGATCCAGACACCGCTGATGATCTATCTTGATACGGCCTCCCTCCAGGGCTATAGCCGAGGCCGGACATTTCTTGACACAAAGACCACAAGAGATACAGCCCACTTGACAGACGGCCATCACTTCTTTGCCCCGGTCGGCACTGGCACAGTGAACCATCACCCGGGCTCCCCGGGGCAGGAGCTCCAGAATGCCCTTGGGGCAGGTACGAACACAAAGACCACAGCCTGTACAACGTTGAGGATCTACCTCCGGAAGCCCTTCCCTCAAGGTGAGGGCCGAGAAGGGACAGGCCTGAACACAATCACCAAGCCCTAAGCAGGCATAAAGACAGGCATAAGGCCCGGATAGGGCCAGATTAGCGGCGGCACAGGTTTCCACTCCCAGATAACGAAACCGCTCTTTAACCCCTCCCTCATTACGTTGACAACGACGAAAGGAGATCGTGGGCTCTACGGCCCCTAAGGTCTTTCCAGTAAGTTCGGCCACCCTTCTTGCCACCTCTGGGCCCCCGGGCCGACAGAGATCTGGAGGGACATTAGGATCTGTAACCACCGCCTCAGCATAGGCCTCACAGCCAGGGTAACCACAACCACCACAGTTGGCTCCGGCCAAGATGTCTTTAACGGCCTCGATTTTAGGATTTATTTCCACAGCATACTTAATGGCCGCAAAGGCCAAGGCCATACCTGAAATAAGGCCAATGGTCCCAAAGGTTATCAGGCCTATGACTACTAACTCCTTAAGCTCCATAGTCCCCTCAAATGACCTTGATGATAAGATCTTCTAAACGACGTTTGGGCACATGATGGACACCGGCCTCATCTCGCCAGTATCTGATGTCTTGAGCAGGACCGAGCTCCTCGATGACCACCCTTTCTGCCGGTCGGCCCAAGGCCACCGTGACGATGATCTCATAGTGACCCTCAATCCCTAGAATCTCTCTTAAGGTGTGACGGTCTATAGAACCAATGATACACCCCCCAAGCCCCCTTTCTACCGCCAGAAGAAGCAGATTTTGAATAGCGATGCCGGCGTCAATCTTAAAGTCCTTTGATATTCGACAGTCGCCGAGAACTATTACATAGGCCGTAGGCCTCTCCCCTTCCGCTGGTCCAGGCCAGTCTTGGAGATAGGCCGCCCAACGCAGGCAGGAGAAAACCTGCTCCCTAACCCCAGGATCCAGAACCACCACATAGCGAAGGGGCTGGAGGTTGGCCGCCGAGGCCGAAAGCCTGGCTCCATCTATGAGTTCTAGAAGGACCTCCCGAGAAATAGGCTCCTGAAGAAAACGACGGTAGCTCCGGCAGGCTCGGATGAGATCCTTTAGCACCTGATCCTCCTTAAAAGAGGTTAAGCCCCGAGAAACCTAAAAAGGCCAAGGCAAAAAGGCCGGCAGTAATAAAGGCAATGGGCAACCCCTGGAAGACCTCCGGGACATTGGCCAGCTCCAGCCTTTCTCTTACCGTGGCCATGAGAAATAGTGCCAGGGCAAAGCCCAAACCGGCCCCAAGGGCCAGAGCGAGGCTTTCCAGAAGATCATAGGCATTATCCGCTAAGATGAGGGGTACAGCCAGAATAATACAGTTGGTGGTGATAAGAACGAGATAGACGCCCAGCTTTTTGAAAAGATAAGGATTTACTTTGCGGAGGATGGTATCCAGCAGTTGGACAAAGATGGCAATGATTCCCACAAAGACCAGAACCTGGAGAAAATAAAGATGAAATGGTTTTAGAACAAAGTTATAGATGGCCCAGGCCATAATGGCCGAAAGAACCATCACTATAGTGAAAGAGATTCCCATACCGACGGCTGTCTCCTTGCGACGAGAGGTACCAAAGAAGATGCAGAGCCCCAGATAGCGGGTAAAGACAAAATTCTGCACCAGGCTGGCCGCCAGAAAGATCCCCATAATGATACTCAGATAGGATTTCCGGACAACGTAATGGGCCTCTTCGATTTTGATTCCTTTTGAAGACAAATCTTTAAGCCTGACCACATAGGCCTCAGCTGTAGAGATGGGCTCCTTGAGAAGAAGGAGAAGATGTCTTCGATCAGGGGAGATCTCGACCTTTTGAATATCAAGAGGGATATCGGGGCTTGAATGTTCATAGACGATAACCCGCCCTTTTGGCTCCCAGCCTTTGTCTATCGGCCCGGCCAGGGTAAGGGAGAGAGCTTTTTCTCCCTTAAAGCTGCCTTTTTTAATAAATTGGGCTGCCCAACAGGAGCTCTCTCCCCGAAACATAAGAACCAAAAGAAGCAAAAAGACTAACTTTCCCAGGGCCCTCATCGTGACCTCCAGCGGAGATATTGTTTCTCCACCCAGTTAAACAGGGCCATTAGAAAACCTATGGTGAAGAAGCCCGCCGGCGGCAGGGCCAGGAAGAAGAGAACCCGGCCAGGCAGGACCTCATAGCCCCAGACTGTCCCCGCCCCAAAAAGCTCCCGAACAAAACCGGTAAGCATAAGCCCAAACATAAACCCCAACCCCATTCCCACGCCGTCCCATAGAGAAGGCCATACCGGATAACGGCTGGCAAAAACCTCCAGACGAGAGATGATGATGGCAAAGACGACAATCAGTTTCACGTACAGGGCCACCTCTTTATAGAAAGTAGGCACATAGGCGGCCAAGATCATATCGATAACACTCACCCAGGTGGCGATGATAATGATAAAGGCCGGAATGCGAATCCGAGGGTGGATAAAGCGCCGGAGGAGGGCCACCGTGACATTAGAGGCCACCTGGACAAAAAGCACCGCCAAACCAAGGAGGAAACCATTGCGCACCGTGGTCGTTACCCCCACCGCCGGACACATGGAAAGGGCCAAACGAAAGACCGGATTCTCTTTAAAAAGGCCGTTAAACAGCAGACGACCAATACCCGGGGCTTTGTCGTTCATGCCTCCTCCCTAAAAGGGAACCTCAAGACCCTTTTGTTTTATCAGATGGTCAATAAGCTCCATCCGATGGACAAAGGCCTTAACAAGCCTTTTGACCCCCTCGGTGACCCGGGTGCTGGAAATGGTGGCCCCCGTGATGGCATAGATGTCGTCGTTAACGTATTGCTGACAGAGCCTTTGAGCCTCCTCAGGCGAGAGCCCCAACTTTGGCCAGCGACTACGCTCAAGACACCGGCGATACTCCTCTGGCAGGGGTCTTTTTATCACCTTTAAGGTCATCAGACGCCGCAAGGTTTTGCCAATAAACTGATTTTTAAAATATTCTTTCTCGATTTCTCCCCCCAGCCCGGGATCCTCCTCTTGCTCCAGAATCTCTAGACCCTTTAGGGTGTAATCTGGAGAGAGAGCAATCATCATTTTGATCCAGGTCTTAAAGCCCTGGGTTCGTCCCAGAATAAAATATCCCAGTCGTTGGCCATTTAGAGTGGCCACGATATAGTTGTCAGTAAAGGTAAGGCGCTCCCCCGCCCCGAGTTTTTTCTTGATAGCCTCTTCCCGGGAAGTCTCATCTTCCAGATCCTTGGCTGAAATATCCAGATACTCCAGCATCCTCAGGTTTCCTTCGGGGGTAAGCACGACAAAAGCCGGGCCCTTTCTGGTCTCAAAAAGGTAGCCTATCAGGGTCTTCCCGGAAGTCTCAATCAGGTAGCGATAGATATTTACAAAGTGAACCTTGGCCTTATCCCCAGCAGAGAGGCCAAGGAGGCGGACCATGGCCTCCTCCTTCCGGGCCTTTTCGTTGGCCTTACGTGCGGCTTCGGTTTTAAGAAAGACAAATCCCAAAATGGCTGCTGCCACCAAGGAAATGACAAAAAGATTAAGGGTAATCTTTAAAAACTCCCGCATCAGGTCCTCACCTTAGGAGGGGCAAAGCGTTTGGGCCGGATCCACTCATCAAGGGCCGGGACAAAGCAATTCATCAACAAAATGGCATAGCAGACCCCCTCTGGATATCCTCCGCGCAGACGGATAAGCACCGTAAGGGCCCCCACCCCAACTCCAAAGATAATTCGGGAAAGGGGAAGTGAGGGCGAAGTTACGTAATCGGTAGCCATAAAAAAGGCCCCCAGAATAATGCCTCCCGAAAGGAGGTGCACCAAAGGATCCCCCTTAAAAAGGCCCTCTCCCCCAAAAATCCAGGAAAGTAGAGCTACCGTGGCCAGGGTGGCTACTGGAATATGCCAGGTAATAATCCGGCGATATATAAGAAAGACCCCTCCAGCAAGAAGAAGGGCCGCTGAGGTCTCGCCAATGGAGCCGGACTGAAGGCCGAAGAAGAAGTTTTTGAGCAGGTTCTCATAGCCCCCAAAGCGCCCACTGAGGGCCTCTGGCCCATAATGTTTGAGGAGATAAAGAGGGGTGGCCGAGGAGATAGCGTCAGCCTGATTCCGCCAGGCAAACGGTTCAAGCCAAGTAGTAGTCATGGCCACAGGAAAGCCAGCTGCCAAGAAGGCCCGGGCTACCAGGGCCGGATTAAAAATATTGTAGCCCAGCCCTCCCATGAGTTGTTTGGCCACGAAGATGGCCATCACAGACCCCCAAAGGGGAAGGCTAATAGGCACTCCCGGCGGAAGCACGTAGGCCAAGAGGAGCCCCGTCAGAGCAGCACTACCGTCTTTTATGGTCACCGGCCGCCCCAAAAGACGCTGACTAATAGCCTCTACAACCACACAGGAAAGAATGCTTACTAAAGCCACCAGAAGTACTCGAGGTCCAAAGACCCAGGTAGCCAAAAATAGCTGGGGTAAGAGGACAATAAAAACCGTCCACATTATTCGGGGCACGGTGTCAACATCCCGAATGTGGGGGGATATGGAGACGTAAAAGATGGGTTTTTCCATCCCCTTACCCTTTCTTGGTAGCCATGGCCTTCTGACGGAGTTTCATTTTGGCTGTCCTGATGAACTGCACCAGGGGCCTTTTGGAAGGGCAGATAAAGGCACAACAACCACACTCAAAACAATCCAAGAGACCAAAGCGAGGCGTATCCTCAAAGCGTCCCTTCTCCATATAAATAGAGATCTCGTTAGGAGAAAGCCCCATAGGACAGACCGCCAGACACCGACCACAGCGAATACAGGGGCCATAATTTGAAAGGTCGGCCTCCTTTCGACTGAGAAAGGTGACTCCCGAGGTGGTCTTAGTCACCGGGGCGGAGAGATCAGCCATGGCAAACCCCATCATGGGACCACCAAGGATAAATTTAACTGTTTCTTCTGAAAGCCCTCCCAGATAATCAACGATATCAGCCACTCTTACCCCTACGCGACAGAGAAGGTTGGCCGGCCTTTTAACTCCCCTTCCCGAGACAGTGAGAATACGTTCGTAAAGATTCTTTCCCAAGACCACCGCCTGATAAATGGCCCAAGTGGTGCCTACATTCTGAACCACACATCCTACATCTGCTGGAAGGCCTCCCCCCGGAACCCGTCTTCCGGTAATGGCTTGGATGAGCTGCTTTTCTGAACCCTGGGGATATTTCACCTCAAGGGGGGCAACAGTGATCTGGCGAGCGGATTTCTTAACGGCCTGTTCAAGGGCTTCAATGGCCTCGGGCTTATTAAGCTCCACCCCAATGTAGGCCCTGGCCACCCCAAGAATCTTCATAATGATGGCCACTCCCTCAACCACTTCTTCGGGGTGTTCGACCATTAGACGATGATCGGCGGTAAGGTAACTCTCACACTCGGCCCCATTGATGATCAAGGTATCAACCTTGGCCTGAGGAGGAGGATTAAGTTTGATATGGGTAGGAAAACCGGCCCCACCCATACCCACAATACCCGCCTCTTTAATTCGCCCAAGGAGCTCCTGGGGGGAAAGTCCATCCCAGGGCCGGGCTTCATAATCCTTGGGAGGAGCCGAATGATCAACCTTGATGACCACCGCCGGTACCTTTCCTAAAATAGGATGGGGCACCGAGGCAATGGCCACAACCTCACCGCTGGCCGGGGAATGAACGTTGGCCCCTAACCCCTTCTCCACGGCACCAATAAGATCTCCCTCTCCTACTCTGTCCTTTCGTTTAACCAAGGGAGTAGCTGGGGCCCCAAAATGCTGCGCCATGGAGACCCAAAGTTCATCAGGAAGGGGCATAGTCTCTACCGGAAGATTTCGGGTTAACTCCTTATGGTCAGGAGGATGGATTCCACCTTTATCAAAGGTGTACTTTTTGATGGCCTGAACCATAAACTGGTTTCTCTCCTTAAGCTCTTGCCTTTATGAATCGGCACCCTTCAAAAGTCAAGAACGATAAGAGTCAGAAATTAGATAAAAATGAAATTGTTGTAAAATAAATCTTTTTGGTTTTCCTTTCTTCTCAAAAAACGTTCTTTATGGGTCAGGAACTTCTTTCTGATAAATCTCTTTGGCCCTTTCGTAATGACTGCGAAAGGCCTCCGAGGCGACTAAAGAGGCATTTTGGTTCCGCAAAGCACTAGCAGATTTATGATCTCCAAGGAGCTCTTTGGCCAGAATAAGTTTGGCCAAAAGCTCGACATTAGAGGCCAGATTGAAACCATTTTGAATTTCAACCAACAAAAGAGAAAGCTCCTTCTGGGAGAGCAAAAAGTCTGTTACTTTTGAATAATAGTTATCTTTATCAATTGGTTCCTTATTAAGAAAGCGTTGGTATTGAGCAAACCAATTAGGATTAACAAATTGAGGAATTTTCCCTCCATCTATAAGAATTTCATATAATTCTTTATATTTAGAAGCAATCAGTGAAGCAGCAAAATTCTCGAGAACGTAGGATTTTAAGTCCTCTTTATTGTAGAGAATTTCACCTCTTATACTCTTTTCTAAGACTTCTAAAAGCTCTTCTTGGTTAAAAACTGAAACAATAGGGGCATTATATTTAGCATCAAAAGGTTGAAATTCTTCTTTACGAAAACAACAAATAACAGGACGTCCATAATACATATATTCTAAAGCTACCAAACCGAAATCATAATTAATTTGATCAACTGCTACACCAAAACCAGGATAATAAGAAATAGCCTTATCATGTGGCATATTCTTAACAAGAATATAATCAAAGTTATTGTATTTTAAACGCAATTTTTCAATGGCCTGATCCAAAAATCTAGTACCTTTAACAAAAGAATTTGAAGGAGCATGAAGAATGGTAAAACGACCAGAATCAACACTGGAGGCATAAGAATCATAAAATTCAACATCAAAAGGCATAGTTATATAATAACCATAAGGAAGATGATTAATCAGTGTAGTACCAGTAACAAAAACATCTACATAAGACATAAGAGCAGAAATCTTTTTGATTTGAGAAAAATTATTAAGAGGAGGATAAGGAAGATCAATATGAGGATATTGAAACTTTAGCTGATAATATACTATTTTAGAAATATTTTGAACATCAGAACCATAAGCACTACAAACTATCTTTTTTCCTAAATCTTTTGCTATCTTTAAATCATAAAAAAGCTGATCAGAAAGATTCCACCCACCAAAAGAATCACCAGTAGAGAGGGAATTTAAAAAATGAATATGAATAATATCATATTTAGGAAGATCATGCTTTAAAAAATGAGACATAAAATTTCTAATTTTATTAGATCTTTCTCTAGGAGATAGAGAATCAAGATCTAAGTTTATATCACCATAATATCCCAAAAAAGTTTTATAAAAAGAAATAACTTTAGAATAAACGCCCATTTTTTTTAAATATTTAGATAAAATAGGAGAAGTTCCAGCAATAATAATAGGCAAATGTATAACCTTAATCACGACATTCCCTCCAAAATAGCAAGAGCAATACCATCATGACCATATTGGTTACCATTATAAAACATATATAAAGTGTCCTTATGACGAATAACATAAGGATAACACATCATTTGATCATCAAAAGTAAAAGTTTCAGGAGAAAAAGACAAATTATCTTTTCTAATAAACAAAAAACCATCAGAACTTAAAGCATAACCTATGCTATAAGAAAAATCCAAAGAAGCATAAGAATACCAACAATGATACTGATTTTCTATCTTCAAAAGAGAACATCTAGCAATATTTGTTTCAGAATCATCTTTAAAATTTAAAAGAACATGACCAGTTGGCAACCAATTAATAGCATTGTAAGAATAAGCATACTTAATATGATAAAAAGAGATCAAACGATTATTGTATTTCTCCCATTTTATTCCAGAAACATAAAACATTTTCCAAATACCATTTGCATAAAAAACAAAAGGGGAAGTAACAAGACAGGGATCATATTGACTTCTAGCCATAATAGGAGCCGAGGAGAAACGATAAAAGTTCTTCCCACCATCTTCACTAATAGCTAGACCTATAGAAGAGTAAAACAGAGGATATTCTGAGCCCTTATTCCAGCCAATATAATATAAATATTTAATACCATTGATAGTAATTATAGATGAAGGATAAACACCATGTTCATCAAAACAACCTGGAGGACCGGGAGACAGAACAGGAGATACAGAACAATCTAAAATAATGTCAGGAAACCTAATATCAATATCAAAATAACCTATGCGAGATATATTATACTCATCTCTAGAAGCAAAATAAACCCTATAAATACTAGCATCAAGATGATCAACAGTTGGAAGTTGAGCGTGGGATTTCATCCAATAAAATTCAGAATTAGGCTTAAATATAAGACCGATTTTTTTCCAAACAAACATCGCTAAGTTTATTTTTTAACAAGTATAGTCCATTCAAAAAGATCATAATCATGAAGAAGAGAAACTTTTTTCGAAAAATAACGCTTACAAAAATCAAAATAAAACAAAGGATCACCATAATAAAGATGATCTCTTTTAAAATCAACATAAGTGGTGAGAAGATTAAAAGCAAATCCTTTAAGAGAAAATTGATTTAAATTATTTAATATGTAAATGATATATTTTTCCCATACTTGAACATCAATATCAAATTTGACATTAAAAATACCAGAAGCAAAAGAATAATCAGCCGGATGGAGCAAAACATTACTTTGAATAAAAAAAGCTCTCTTATCAGAAATAAAAGATTGAGCAGCATTGAGCATATCTTGACTAATATCATAACCACGATAAAGAGAAACATTAAATTGACGAGCAACAAGAAAAGAAAATAAAGCTCCGTAACCACAACCAAGGTCATTAATAGTAATAGCTACTAAAGGATCCTCAATAACCTGAACCAATTTTTCAAATCTTAAAAAATGACTTTTCTCGTCATTCCAACCAACACTCTGGGGTTGAAAGCCATATTTTTTCAAACACTTACTGTAAAGTTCTTCTATTTTTTTTAAATCTATTTTATCTAAATCAAAATCCTTAAACATTTGTCATACCTTAAAGCCTAACCTTACTACTATCTTTTGGGAAAAGCTCTGCTCTTTTAGCAAAATAAACCTGTCGAGGTTTAGTATTTTTCATTATTAGTGACCCAGCTCCAATGATGTTCTCTTCTTCAACAACCACTGAATCTCGAATAGTAGCATTAACACCAAGAAAAGTATATTTCTTTATATGACAAAGACCAGAAATAACAACATGAGAAGAAATAAAACAATGATCCTCAATTATGGAATGATGACCTATGTGATTGCCACTCCAAATAATAACATTATTCCCAATAGATACATAAGGTTGAATAGTATTATTTTCAAAAATAAAACAATTATCTCCTATCTTTTCTGTCAAAACAACAGACATCGGACTTATATATGTTAATAATTTATATCCTTTTTCCTTGGCCAAATAATAAAATTTTTCACGAATCTTGTTAAGATTACTATAACCTATGGCAATAAACATTTCATGATCATGAGGGGGAAAAAAAGACTCTATACCCTCAAAAGGCACCAGAGGGAAACCAAAAATAGAATCAGAGTTAACATAGTTATCTGTAGCTGTAAAAGCGACAACATCGTAGCGCGTATCTTGCTTTAAATAAAAAAGAACAACTTCTGCAAAGGTGCCAGTACCAAAAATTATAACCTTCCTTGACATTTATTTCTCCTTAACAAGTCAAATGGTAAAACATAAAAATTACCATATTCTGAACATAATTCAGAAGAACTAGAGCCATATAAATCATTATTAGACACATAAATAAAATAAGAATAAATATTCTCCCGCGAGGCCCACTTTTTTTTAAATTTATAAACACCTGACTGAGAAAGCCAGGTACCTCCCCAATTCCACAGTCTAAAACCCCTTTTAAAAGAATCAAGCATAGCCTGATAAATTATCAAAGAAAGTGGTTGTAAAGATCTAAAACTATTTACTATAACGGGAATATAATATTCAACAACATCTTTATAATAAAAAAGCAAAAGAGCAGCCACAGGAATGCCATCGAGAAAAGCAACGTATAAATTATAATCCTTATCTTCGGTAAAAAATCGAGGAAAAAGATCAAAAAAAGATTCAGGTTTGGGACGACCACCAATAGAGGCCATATTTTCATAATGAGTTTTTTTCAAAAAGGGAATACAAGAATTATCCACAAACACTTTAATACCTGACTTAATAGCTTTTTTAATATTTCTCCTTGCAGATGGAGAAATAGTCGACATTAAAGAGGAAGAAGGATCAGAAGAGTCAAAAGAAAGAAAAGTATATTGTATAACGCGTTGATCATAAAGCGAAGCAACAATATTAGAAAAAATAGATTCATCATCAAGAAAGGGATTTAAAACAACGACAGAAGAGGCCAGTTTTTGATGAAGCGATAAAAAATGATTATATTCAGAAATCAATATTGAATAAACTTGTCTATCAAAAGCCAAAGGACCACCATAACTACCATAAAAAGGTAGTGAATTATAAACATAACCATATCTACCAAATTTTCCCATCAAAGGGAAAATACCTACCACAGAATTAAATTTCAGACAAACAAAATAGTGGGATTGGCAGGAAAGAAGAGATTCTAAAAAAGATTTAAATTTTAAGGAATAATAAAAAAGACTATAAGAATTTTTCTCCAGAAAGTCTTGGTACTTATCTTCTAAATTAGAGTCAAGAATAACAACTTTCATTTTTAATCAAAAAATACCTGTAACCAGGTTTCAAAACAAAGCAAAGACCAAATTAAGAGACGATGGTTAGTTTTACCAGAAAAATGCTCCCTTAGGATGTTCTCCAGATAAGATTGGTTTATATAGTCTTTGTATTTTACTTGAGAATCGAGAAGAAGCTTTTTAACATAGGCGGCATTTTCGTCTCGATACCAGGAGGCCTCGGGAGGAGAGAAACCCTGTTTACGTCGCCAGGTAATCTCAGGAGGAAGAAGACTGGACATGGCCTTACGGAGAATATTTTTCCCATCATCAAATTGAAAATAGTATTTTTTTAATTTATTTAGCTCATTTTCATCCATTTTTACCATCTTCTCTAAATTACCTAACTTAAATTTAACGGGAACTTGCATGGCAAAATCAACCAAATCATTATCCATAAAAGGGAATCTTTCCTCCAGGGAATTAGCCATACTAAGCTTGTCTCCCACAATAAATAGGCCATGTAAAAAAGTTTTGGCCTCAAAATAAAGACAATTAGCAACATGATCTTCGGGAGAATCGTATTTAAGAAGAGGATTATAAGTAAAAACTTGAGAAAAAACTTCAAAAGGTTCTGTGCGAAAAGTATCTTGCCAAATTTGAGAATGGAAAAATATACGTTTATCTTCATCCTTTATTAATCGTTGCCAAAAGTCATAGTATTGTCTCAAAAAATCATCACGAGAAAGGGAGCGAAAAACTCGATAGTATCGCCAAGGATATCCTCCAAAAAGTTCATCACCTCCACCACCAGAAAGGCACACCTTGACAAATCTTGATGCTAGACGACTGATATAAAAATTCGGATAGCTCATACCTAAACGAAGATCTTCCAGGTGCCAGACAACCTTGGGAAGGGCCCACGAAATATCGCCAGCATGAATGACCTGTTCATAATGTTCTGTCCCAAAATGATAAGAGATAAGCTCTGCATCTCGGCGCTCATCAAAGCTTTTTTCTATTCCTTCAGCTCGTGAAACCTCAAAGCCAGCGGTAAAGGTAGCCAAACGTGGAATCTCTTGCGATGCGAGAGCAACAATACTTCCTGAATCCATTCCTCCGCTGAGATAAGAACCTAAAGGAACATCTGAAACTAACTGTCTCTTAACGGACTGCTTTAGAAGATCATGCAAATCACAAAGAATGTCTTTTTCTTGACGAGAGCCATTTTGGGCTACAAAATGATAATCCCAGTAAGAATATTGTCTAAAACCTTTCTCGTATGAGACAAAGGCTATATTAGCAGGAGGGAGGAGAAAAACCTTATCAAATAGAGTATGATATCTAAAAAGATTCTGAAAGGTAAAATATTCATTAAGGGCAGTAAGGTTAACTTCTCGAGGGAATCCAGGCCATGCCAAAATAGCTTTTATTTCGGAAGAAAAGAGAAATAGTTCATTCCATATAGCATAATATAGAGGTTTAATACCATATCTATCTCTGGCCAAAAAAAGTTCTCTTCGTTTGCCATCCCATATAGCTAAGGCAAACATACCATTGAATTTCTTGACACATTCTGCGCCCCACTCTATGTAAGAGAATAAAACGACTTCAGTATCGCTTCTACCTCGAAACTGATATCCTCGTTTGAGTAATTCTTCCCTAATCTCAGAAAAATTATAGATCTCACCATTATAAATAATCCAGTAAGTTCGACTAGGATCAGACATGGGCTGATGCCCAGTAGGAGTAGGGTCGATAACGGCCAAGCGTCTGTGGCCCAGAAAAACATCCCAGTGTCCTTCTTTTATTGCCTTACTTCCTGCCGGAGAATCTATGAGAGGAAGGAGAGGAGACAAATGAGAGAAGCGACTCTCGGAAAAGGCCTCCCAGATAGTGTACCCCCGGGGATTAAAGCGGCCTGAATCGATGAAAACAAAGCCACTGTCATCGGGCCCTCTGTGTTCTAAAATATCCAGCAGAGACTTAAAATCCACATCTTTTAAGGCGGTCTCTCCCAGGGAAACAGCCCCAAAGATACCGCACATCTAAGTCTGATCCTCCCTTAGGAAATCCTTAATACAGGCTACTATTTGTTCCTGTTGTTCAGGAGTTAGTTGATGATGAAGGGGCAAGGCTATCAAAGAATGATAAAGAAGTTCAGAATTAGAGAGATCTCCCACCCTAGGAGTTTTTAAAAAAGCTGGTTCAAGATGAAGGGCAAAGGTACCTATCTGAGTTTCAATATTTCTCTTGGCAAGGAAAGATCTTAAAGGATCTCGCTTTTGAGGCTCAGAAAGCCTGCAAGCGTAAGTCTGAAAGATATGCCTGCCCCCCTGAATTATCTTGGGAGGAAGGATTCCCGAAAGTCCGGAAAGAAGTTCCTGATAGTATGAGGCCTTTTTGATTCGGTCTTCCACAATGGCCTCCAGTCTCTCCATCTGGACCACTCCTAAGGCCCCTTGAACGTCGCTCATTTTGTAGTTTGTTCCCCAGTCCACAAAATGCAGGCCCGTTTTCAGCGGCCGCAGACCAAACCTCTTAAGAGAACGAATTTTTTCGGCCAGATGTTCATCATTGGTAACCACCATCCCCCCTTCTCCGGTGGTGATAACCTTACGAGGATGGAAGGAGAAACAGGTTAGATGAGCCAGAGTCCCAGTCTTCTTTCCTTGAATGGCCGCTCCTAGACTACAGGCAGCATCTTCAATCACCCAAAGCCCCAGTTGACAACAGGTGTCATATATCTCCTGAGAAAGGGGCTGCCCAAAGAGAGAAACAGGAATTACAGCCCTGGTTTTGGGACCTCGAGCCTGGATTATAGCTTCAGGAGTAATGTTATAGGTATCCGGATCCACATCTACCAAGACTGGAGTGGCCCCCAGACGATAGACGGCCAAAGCCGTGGCCGGATAGGTAAAATCGGGAATGATGACTTCATCCCCAGGCCCTATCCCCAGAGCCCAAAGGGCCAGTTCCAAGGCTGTGGTACAGGAAGTAGTAGCAATGGCATACTTTACACCAAGATATGCGGCGACCTTCTCCTCAAAGGCCGCCACCTGAGGTCCTTCGGTAAGAAAACCTGACTCCAGAACCTCACCGATAAGATCCAGCTCCTCCTGGCCCACCAGAGGACGCATGAGAAAAATCTTTTCACTCACCCAATCTCCTCCTTTAGCCAATGGAAAGTCTTTTGGAGCCCGGAGAGAAGATCCGTTGACGGGACTTGCCCAAAGACCTCTCGCAACCTGGATGTATCGGCAGAGAAATTGGTTATCTCCCCCGGTCTTGGGGTTTTTTGGACCACCTTAGGCCGGCAACCAACCACCTTACCGATCATTTCGATCACTTGAGCGATTGTAGTCAGTCTTCCTGTCCCCAGATTAAGAACCCGATGAGTGGGGGTGGTTACCTCCAGGGCCTTGATTAAGAAGTCCACCACATCGTCAACAAAGACGAAGTCTCGGGCCACGGAACCATCTCCGAAGACAAAGACCTCTTCTCCTCGAATAATCCGGCTCATAACCAGCGGTACGAGTGCCCCGCTCTCTGGACGCTGATGGGGACCGTAGACGTTAAAAAAACGGAAAACAAGATAATCCAGACCGTAGAGTTGATTAAATACTCGCAAATAGTGTTCTACAGCGTACTTAGCCACCCCATAAGGAGTCTGAGGAAGACATGGCTGATCCTCAGAGACAGGATTTCTTTCCACCTTTCCGACAATGGAGGAAGCTGAGGCAAAGATTACCCTTTTTACCTCATGTCTTCTGGAGGCCTCGAGCAGATTAAGGCTACCGATAATATTTACCTGGGCATTGCTTACCGGCTCTTTAATCGAGGCCGGCAGGGGATGGGCGGCAAGGTGAATCACATATTGTGGAGATGTTTGAGAAAAGGCCGTCTCCACCGCCTCCGCATTGGTAATATCAAGGCTCTGATAAGGGAATGAACCCCCGAAGCTTTCTCTGGCCTCCCTCTCCGGCCAAGTGTCTGTAGCCACAAACTCTCGCCCCGTTTCAAGAAGCCTCAAAACTAGATTCCGCCCCACAAACCCTAAAGCCCCTGTTATGAGGATCACCTTTGGCCTCCCTCGAGCACTTTGGCTCCCATCTCAAACCCACACTGTGGACACCTTTGCTTTCCATTGTCCATACGAAAACCACAGCAGCACACCCAGCCTATCTGTCGGGCCGGCACCCCTACTACCAGGGCGTGAGGGGGAACGTCTTTAGTAACCACTGCCCCGGCCCCCACCATGGCATACTCACCAATTGTTATTCCACACACAATGGTGGCGTTGGCCCCTATGGTGGCCCCCCTCTTAACTAGAGTGGGACGAAATTCATCCTTGCGTTCAATAAAGGCCCGGGGGTTGATAACATTGGTAAAAACAGCCGAAGGGCCAACGAAGACTTCGTCTTCAAGAGTCACCCCTTTGTAAACAGAAACGTTATTTTGGATCTTACATTTCCGACCCACTGAAACATCTGGGCCGATCATCACATTCTGTCCGATAATGCATCCTTCACCTATCCGGCTCCCTCGAAGGATGTGGGAGAAGTGCCAGATCTTACTGCCCTCGCCTATTTCCACTCCCCGATCCACTACAGCCGTTTCATGAACAAAATAGCCCTTATTTGATCCATTGGTGCGTAGATGGATGAACTTTCCTTCCTCCAATGACTCCTGGGCCGCGGCCAGGATAGAAAGAACCCGGAGCCCCTCCTGGCCATCGGTAAGGGGCGACTTTCTGGAGGTAATACAATCCAGAAAATGACGACATTCCTCCCTTAAAGGTTCGGCCTTTACTATCTCAATGCTCTGGGGTTCCGACTTTATAGGTACGGGAAGACCATTTTTCCAGGCAATAGAGTGATGATAAAGAAGAAGTTTGCGTTCCCATGGCTCGGTATCATTAAAAACGGCCATTTTCCCCTCACCAACCACTACCAGCTTCTGTTCCTTGAAGGGATGAAGCCACGACACGAAAATATGGGCCTTTAGCCCACTGGGAAAGACGAGGTGAGTGGTGGTTACGTCGGCAATCTGCCGATGAAGATAATTGCCCCCGGTGGCAAAAACTGACTCGGGCATCTCTCCAGCCAAGGAGAGAATCATTGAGATGTCGTGGGGGGCAAAACTCCAAAGGATGTTTTCCTCTCGCCTAATCTTGCCGAGGTTAAGTCTATTAGAATAGATGTAGTCAATCCGCCCCAGCTCTCCAGAAGCGACCATTTCTTTAAGTTTCTGAAAAGCCGGGTGATACTGAAGCAGGTGCCCAACCATAAGGATGAGCCCCCTTGAGGCAGCCAACTCACAAAGTTCCCTGGCCTGAGTGAAGTCTAGAGCCAGGGGTTTTTCTACAAAAACATCCTTACCAGCAAGCAGGGCCTCCTTTACGTGGAGATAGTGAAGTTCTGCCGGGGTGGCAATGGCCACCCCTTTTATGTTGGGGTTGGAGAGAATATCCGTGTAAGAAGTGGTGGTTTTTATCTCCGGAAAGTTCTGCCGCACCCGGGAAAGGTTTTCCCAATCCTTGTCACAGACCGCGCTCAAAACCCCTAAGGAATAAAAATTACGCACCAGATTTTTACCCCAGTAACCCGCACCAATGACACCAATCAACGCCTATCTCCTCCTTAAACAGGTCTTAGACCTCTTCCGAAAAATCTCTAATAAACCAAAAAACATGCCAATACTGATCTCTGTTAGTAAGAGGCCTGGTTTTTCAGGAACAAAAGTTGCTCTTTAACTTCTCAACCAAGTTCAAAGGTATCCAGGAGGAATAAATGGCCGGAAAAGGACAGTCTAAACCCCGGGTTTCTCTATGCATGATCGTCAAAGACGAAGAAGAGAATCTTCCTCGCTGTCTGGAAAGCGTCAAAAATGTGGTCGATGAGATAGTCATTGTTGACACTGGCTCCCAAGACCGAACCCCCGAAATTGCCAAAAGCTATGGAGCGCGAGTCTTTTTTCATCCCTGGCAGAATGACTTCAGTCTCCACAGAAACCAGTCCATCTCCTACGCCACCGGAGATTGGATCCTCATCATGGATGCCGACGAAGAACTCGATGCCCTTTCAGCCCGTCGGTTCCGAAAGACGCTAGCCTCTATTCCCAAGGGGATCAAAAGTCTTCGCTTCACCGTGGTAGACAAAAGTCGCAGTGGTGAGCTCCGGATGGCCATGAAATCTGTACGGATGTTTACGAATGACGGAACTTTTCATTATGAAGGCTTCGTTCATAACCAATTAGTAGGCGATGGACCCACTGCCGATGTCGATTTAACCATCTATCATTATGGGTATGATCTTGATGAGGCGGGCTTAGAGAAAAAATTCCAGCGCACCGCCGGTCTGCTTCACAAGCAGTTAGAAGAGGAGCCGGATAATCTCTTTACCCTCTTTAATTTAGTAAACATCTACAATATGTGCCGCCGGCCAGCCGGGGCTACCGAATACGGTGAACGGCTCATCGAACTCCTAGAAAAGAAAAAGAAGTTTCCCCCTGTTTATATAAACGCCTTTTACGCCACGGCAGCGGCCTATCTTAACATTCGCAACTTTAAAAGGGCCAAGGAGATCGCCCTTAAAGCCCTTTCTATGGATCCTAAATATGTGGATGCCCTCTGGATTCTGACCTATGCCAGCTTCATGGAAAAAGACTTTCCAGGGGCCATCAAGTGGGGAGAAAGATTCCTGGAGACTCTTTCCTACTACAACCAACAAATGAGAGTGGGGTTTAAAGACCACCTTCTCTACAAGGCCTATCTGGTTTACTCCATCGGCAAGCAAGTACACGCTCTGCTTTTTATGGCCCTAGCGGCCCTAAAACTTGGGGATAAGTCCCGAGCTCGCCGCTATTTCGATGCTGTGGTCTCTGCGGACCGAAGCGAAAAGACCTATGCCAAAGTAATGCACCATCTGGTGGCCAGTGATGCCGAAGGGGAAGTGGATGTAGAGATAATTGATCACTATGTAAACAAAGCCCTAAAAGACTTTCCCCAAGATGAAGGGTTCTGGCACATCAAAATGGCCGTAGAAGATGCCCGAGGGAACCTAAAGGGGGTAATTGACTGTCTAAAAAAACTAGCCGCTATCTCCGGGAAGGAACTATGGCGGGCCAAGTTAGCTGAATATTATCTGGCCCACAAAGAGCCCCGTAAGGCCATCGCTCTTCTGCAAGAACTCTGGTTGGAGAGAAAGATCCCGGCCTACGCCTGTAACCTAGGGGTGGCTTATCATCAACTTGGAGACCTCCAAAAGGCTGAAAACTGGTATCGAGAGGCCCTTGCTGAAGACCCATTCCACGAAGAGACCCTCTTTAATTTAGGCCAGATGTTATTTGAGACCGGGAATCTAGATGAAGCTCAGAAGATGTTTGAAAAACTCATCGAAATCGAACCCAATAATGAAGAGGCCCTGCTATTTGCTTCCCTTATCTCAGCCCAGAAAGGAAATCTTGAAGAGTGTCTTCGGTGGCTGGATAAAAGCCTAGAGGCCCAAGACTTTAAGGCTCATGTAGAGCTTAACTCCCTTGAAGAACTGGCTGCCTTCCTGGTGGGGCTTAAGAGAAACTATCAGGATCAGGGCAAAAAGGGATGTGCTAGGTTGGCCTTAGAGATCGCCCGCGAAGTATATCCGGATCCGGTCTTTATTGAAGATCTTATCCAAAACGGTCGTCGAGTCTCGGTGGAAAGAGTCCTTAACCTTATCCAAAGAGGGATTAACCTTGGTATCCAATATCAACCAGAATTTCTCTCCCAGATAGAGACTTGGGCCAAGAATAAGGTTGCCTGTGGAACCCACTAAAAAGTTTAAAGTTTCCCTGCCTTCCAGCCGACCATCTTTACTAGATGAAAGATTAGAGAGTTAAGGAGGTGATAGCCCGGGATTGTTCATAGGTTTTTAAAAGATTGCTCTTAAGCACCACCTAACTAAAGGGCAAGGACGCCCAACAAAAATCAAGGAGGAGGTAGTAACCATGCCTATCGTTGTCAACACTAACATCGCCTCACTAAACGCTCAGCGTAATCTCACCAAGACCCAGAGTTTGCTTCAGCGTTCACTTCAGAGGCTCTCTTCAGGCCTGAGGATCAACAGCGCCAAGGATGATGCCGCTGGGCTGGCCATCAGCACCAGGATGACCGCTCAGATCCGGGGTCTTAACCAAGCCATCCGTAACGCCAACAATGGTATTTCCATGCTTCAGACGGCTGAAGGGGCCCTGGATGAGGTCACTAACATGCTCCAGCGTATCCGGGAGCTGGCTGTCCAGGCAGCCAACGATGATGCCACCGACGAGGATCGAGCTTCGCTCCAGCTCGAGGTCAAACAGAGGATTGAAGAGATCAACCGAATTGCCAACACCACCAGTTTCTCGGGGATTAAACTCCTCGATGGTAGCCTGACAAAGGCCGAGTTCCAGGTTGGGGCTAACTCCAGGGAGACTATCGAGGCCAAGTTCTCCGCTGTCCAGGCCTACAAGCTTGGAGCCACCGGCGGCACCCAGACTGGTGAGTTTGGTCTGGTAAGTGTAACCAACTCCGGACCTGGAATAGGCAAACCGGCCAACGCTGGAAGCCTCGCCGCCCTTGAGGATGGGGATCTGGTTATCAATGGTTATGAGATTCGGGGCACCCGGGCCTCTGACGACCCCTACTCCACCACCGACCATGCGGCCAGCGCTATCGCTCTGGCAGCGGCCATCAACGATTATGCGGAGAAAACCGGTGTCCGGGCGGTGGTCAACCAGGCCGAGGTCAGTTTCGGTATCACCGCCGGAACAGATAACCTTGAGGCCGGCGACCTGGTGATCAACGGGGTCAATGTAGGGGCGGTAACAGTAAATGCTTCAGCTGTCACCGTCGCCCAGAATCTGGTTGAGGCCATAAATGAAATCAGTGACTCCACCGGCGTTATGGCCGAGTACGCTGCCACCGGTAACACCACGGCTCCTTATAAGATCACCCTTAAGTCCATCGATGGCCGCAACATCGAAATCGAGGCCACTCTTGGGGCTGGAGAAGATGTCTTCACCACTGATAGCGGGCTCTCCAACGTCTATAACCTCGACAATGGAGATAATTTTGTCATCCGGGGTTCGGTAACCCTGCGCTCCCAAAAAGACATTGTCATCTCCGGACCAGGTCCTAACATCGCCGGGTTTGCTGAAGGAACTTACGAGGCAGATACGGCCTTCACCAACACCGAATTCACTTCTTCTACCTTCGGCATTGATAACGGTGATATCACCATCAAAGTAGGTGACGTGGGTTACACCCTTACCAGCACCTCTACCAGCGATGCCTACTGGAACATTGACGAGGACTCCTCCACTAGCGAGGTGTTCCTCACGGCTGCCTACACCACCAGCTCTGGCGACTCCTCCGATGCCTGGTCGGCAGTGGCTATCGCCCGAAAGATCAACAACACCGAGGGTCTTAAAGACGTGGTCAAGGCTACAGCCTATACCAAGGTTGATCTGGGTCGGGTGAATGCCGTTGATGCCAGCAGCTCCGACTCCATTATCTTTGAGATAAACGGTGTCACGGTAAAAATCGAGGCCGATATCGAGGCTGATGACTCCACCGGCGTGCTGGTTGGAGCCATTAACAACGCTATCCAGCAGGCCGTCTCCAGTGGAACCTATCGTCTGGCGGGTATCAGGGCCTATATGGAGGAGCAGAGTGATGGTACCAGCCATTTGATCATTGAGGCCAAATATGGTCAGAATATCCGGCTCAAGTTTAATGGTACGGCCTCAGATGGTAGCACCAGCCTTGATACCAATAACGTCGATCTTTTCACCCATGATGGTGTCGACACCACCGACTCTTCAGTGGGTTACTATTACTTCAAGGGAACGGTAGCCCTTGAGAGTCTCACCGGCGATCCCATCAGTATCGGTGGTGAAGATGCCACCGTGGGCGGCTTTGATGAAGCCGACTTTGGCACCGTCCAGAGTATCGATATCTCCACCAAGGCCGGGGCCCAGAAGGCCATTGATATTATCGACGAGGCCCTCCAACAGATAAGTGACATCCGAAGCCAGTTTGGTGCGGTGATGAATCGTCTTGAATCCACCGTTTCCAATCTGGCCAACGTCTCTGAAAACCTCTCAGCGGCCAGAAGCCGGATCCTGGATGCCGACTTCGCTGCCGAGACGGCCGAGCTCACCCGGGCTCAGATCCTGCAGCAGGCAGGAACAGCCATGTTGGCCCAGGCCAACATGCTGCCGCAGGCGGCCCTCTCCCTCCTCCAGGGATAAGGCCTTAGACCGGGGCACGGGGGCTCCCGTGCCCCGGAATTGGCTCTAATCTACATTTAAGTAGCATTTTCTAGAAAGAGGGAGAAGTGTATCCAGACTCAGGCTTTAAAACGGAGATGCCGATAATCAATTAGAGAGTTCCAGGAGGAGTTATATGTCTAACCCAGCCATGGCGCTTGCCACATATAAACAAGTCGAAACCACCACCTTTACCGATAAAGGATGGATTCTTTTAAAACTCTATGAGGGGCTACTGGAATCTGTCCGTATGGCTACCAAGGCCATTTTAGCCGGAAATATGGCCGAAAAGGGGAGACACCTTACCAAAGCCATCGCCATTGTCGGAGAGCTTAATGCCGCCCTGGATCGCAACCTCCAGGAAGAGCTGGTGGCCAACCTTGAAGGGCTTTATCTATTTATCCAGCAGGAGCTCACCTGGGCCAATCTCAAAAATGAAGTCTCTCACCTTAAAAATGTCGAAAAGGTCTTGAATATTCTTTACGAGGCCTGGAAAGAGGCCGTTAAACAGGAAAGAAAGGCGGAAAAAGAAAATGAATAACCTCTATAGCCTCTTAAATCAGCTAATTTCTCTTTCTCAGGAAATAGGCGAACTCCTCAACCAAGATCGATATGAAGAGTTAAATCCCCTTATGTCTCAAAGGGCTGTCCTTTATGAAGAATTGAGAAAAAGAGAAGATTTATTAGGGCCAGAGATGCTCCCCTTTTTAAAGGAACTCCGGGCCCTTGAGGAGAGCGTAGAGCAACTGGCTCGAGAGAAGAAAAAGGCCATAGCCCAGAAGCTCTCCCAGATTCCCCGAAAAAAAGAGGCTCTCAAGGCCTACGAAGGGTATCGGGCCCTTTGAAAAAGGAGGAGTGCCTATGGCTATCAGCGTAAGTGGTCTGGTATCCGGCCTAGATGTTGACAACATCATTCAACAATTGGTGGAGCTTGAGCGGCGTCCTATAAAGCTCCTGGAGAACCAGGAAGAGATCTACAATGTAAAACTGAGTGCCTACGGAACCTTACGGGCAGCCCTAAATACCCTAGCCAGTGAGGTTTCAAGCTTAAAAAATTCTAGCTCCTTTGAGGCCTATCAGGCCTCAAGTTCTGATGAGAGTATTCTTACTGTTTCAACCACCGGCACCCCTTTACCCGGAAGCCATGAAATTACTGTCAACCGCCTGGCTACCTCTCAAAAGCTCCAAAGCGCTGCCTTTTCCTCCTCTACGGCCACCATAGGCACCGGAACCTTAAGGATCACCGTAAGCTCTGGAACCCCGGTTGATATAGAAATCACCAGCACCAACAACTCCCTTTCGGGAATTGCTCAGGCCATAAACGAGGCCAATGCCGGAGTAAGTGCCCAGGTTGTTAACGACGGAACAGGCAATTATTACCTCCTTCTTTCGGCCAACCAGACCGGGGCAAGTAATACCATCACCATCGATATAGACGAAGACGGTGACGGCGTATTTAATGAAGCCCCAGATGAGCAGGATACCACCGGCCTTTCGGCTTTGGCTTATAATAGTTCGGTCACCAACATGACCGAAACCCAGGCGGCCCAAGATGCCGAACTTATATTTGATGGTCTCACTGTTTATCGCTCCTCTAATACCTTCAGTGATCTTATCGAGGGGGTGGAGATAAGCCTAGTCTCCGCAGACTCCACCAAGACTGTCACTATAAGTATCTCCCGGGATATAGCCTCTGTTAAGGCAAAGCTGGCGACCTTTGTGGAGGCTTATAATGGAGTGGTCTCCGCCTTTCAGGAACTCCAAAAATACGACGCAGCTACTGGGGAGACGGGGGCCCTATTTGGAGACGCTACCACCACCATGATGCGAACCAGGCTTCAGCGGGTGACCACCACTCAGGTAACCTCTTTGCCGGCAGAAGTAAACAGTTTGGCAGCCATTGGAATTGCTTTTAACGAAGATGGAAAGCTTGAGGTAGACGACACTCGTCTAACCGAAGTCCTCCAGAACTATCCTGATCAGGTTTCCACCCTTTTTACTGATAGTACCAATGGTTTGATGGTCAAACTGGACAGTACCCTTGATTCCTTCCTTAATGAAACAGATGGAGCTATCACCAGCCGTGAAGATGGAATCCAGGAGTCCCTTGACCGGATTGCCAAGCGAAAAGAAGTCCTTGAGGAGCGGATCAGCCGTTATGAAGAGCGATTAAGGAAACAATTTAATAACCTTGAACTTATCCTTGGACAGTATCAGCAGACCTCAGATTACCTGAGCCGGCAGATAGATTTGCTCACTGCCATAGCTAAAGGAGGCCAAAAATCATAGAATGGAGCTCCGAAAGATAGACCCTGCCAGCATAAGGGTCTTTTCCTCTCCCTCGGAACAATCTCCGAGGGAAGCCACCTTCCAGAGGGTCAAAGAGTCTTCGTCTGAGGCCCCGAAGAGCTCTGACCACCTCTCCCTTTCTAGGGTTAAGGGCAAAGACGGTCAACCTTTAAGTCCTGAGGAACTTGCCGAAATTCGTCGCCTCAAACAAATCGATGCCCAAGTAAGAGCCCATGAGATGGCCCATCTTACTGTAGGTGGCCAGTATGTGCGAGGTGGCCCCCATTATCAGTACCGAACCGGGCCTGATGGCCGAAAATATGCTGTTGGCGGTGAGGTTTCCATCGACACCAGCAGTATCCCGGGTGATCCGAGGGCCACACTTGCTAAGATGAGACAAGTCAAAAGAGCCGCTCTGGCCCCTGCCAATCCTTCCCCCCAAGACTATCGGGTAGCTGCTAAAGCTTCCCAAAAAGAAAGAGAGGCCCTTGAGGAGATTCTAAAAGAACTTATAGAAAAAAGACAGATGGCTGATCAGGGTAAATACACTACCTCGTCGGTCTCCGCTCCAGTACCAGGGGAGTTGATAAGTTTTTTTATTTAAATTATTCTATCTTTTTAAAGATTTGACTCTCTTTCTGGTTTTATGGCCTTCCAAAATCTATCTGAATATTTCCTAAGTCTTCAGACCTATTTCCTTCCCGGCGCTAATGTTTACTAATCTGTTTAGATCAATATACTTAAATGAGACTATTTAAAAATTGGGGTCAAACGTCGATTATAAGACAGACTTTGTCAAGGTGAGGTAATTTTGGCTAAGATCAATATTTTTCTAGTAGATGATCACACCATTCTCAGAGAAGGCCTAAAAGGGCTACTTTCCCTTAATCCCGACTTCAATGTCGTTGGGGAATCAGATGAAGGCCGTAAAGCTATTAGTGAGATTGCCAGGTTAAAACCCCAGGTGGTCATCATGGATATCCGGATGGAGGGGTTAGGGGGCATAGAAGCCACAAAGGAGATCAAGCGTCTCTGTCCTGAAACCAAGGTCATTGTTTTAACTATGTATTGTCATCGAGAATACATTTACCAAGCCCTTAAGGCCGGAGCGGACGGTTATCTTCTCAAAGGCGCCTCTTTTTCCGAGTTAGAAATGGCTATCAAGGCTGTGGTCTCTGGACATCGGTATCTGAGCCCTATGGTGGCAGACCAAGTGGTAGATGGCTACTTACGGGTAGAAAAAAGCATTAACAAGACTCCCCTCGAGTCGCTGACAAAGAGAGAACGGGAAATTGTCAATCTTCTGGCCGAAGGTAAAAGTGACCGAGATATCTCGCAGATTCTCTGTATAAGTCCCCATACCGTCAGGGTTCATCTCTCCAACATTATGAAAAAGCTAGGAGTGAAGAATCGACTGGAAATGCTCTCCTTTCTTCACAAGGTGGGGTGGCCTCCTCAGTAAAGAGACCTAATCAGTGTTTAGAGCCATTGTTTGTTCCTGTTTATTCCCAAGGGGGGACAAAGACGGTAAAAAATTATTATGGTGCTTAGTGAATCTTCTGAAAAAGGCCTTTCTCGCCCCACACAGGCCATAAAAGAGAAGGATTCTTCTTGGGCCCAGGCAGAGAAGGTCCCCCTTAATAAACTCCTCAGTAAGGTTACCACCCTCTCAGAGCCCGCCTTTCTAACCAGCGAAATGGGGATGATTATCGAAGCCAATCAGGCCTTTGAAGATTGCCTCCGGCTCCCTCGTCAGGAGATTCTAGGAGCCTCTTGTTATAAGCTGATCCACGGAACAAATCAGCGTCCCCCAAGCTGCCCCTTTTCCCAAAAGGGTACTCCCGCTTTACGGATCCCCTTTTTCTGGCGAGGGGGGTTATATCTTATCTTGCTTAAAAAATTCCGAGACTCTGAAGGTCGAGGGCGCTACCTGCTCCACACTTTAAAGGAGGTTGATGGTTACAAAGAACTCAACCCTTTGGGGCTCCTTGATCACCTCCCGCTGCCGATCTTTCGTATGGAACCCCGACCAGATGGTCACCTCCTTTCAGTCAACCAGGCTCTGAGGCAGTGGCTGGGCCAAAATGAGCTTAACGGCCAGAGGCTTGCCTCCTTTGCCATGGATGTTTCAGCCTGGGAAAAAATGGTCCAGCAACTCCTTTCTGGAGAAATAATCAAGGGAGTGGAGATGGGATTCCGTGGTCCCCAAGGGCGGCCTCTCTGGGGGGCTATCTATGCCAGCCTCACCTTTGATCAGACCGGACAACCTGAAAGTATTTGCGGTGTCATTCGAGACATCAGCCAAGAAGTCCGCCAGAGGATAATCCAGCGGGCTGCCGAAGATATTCGCAACTCCCACTATCGTCTCATCTCTCGTCTTAAACAACAGCTTCAAAACCTGACCTACCGCCTTCTAGAGGCCCAGGAAGACGAACGTCGACGAATCTCCATGGAGATTCATGACGGTATAGGCCAAGTCCTCAGCGCGGTGAGATATACATTGGAGCACGTACTGGTGAGTCATCAACAAGGAAGAGGGCTTGAGGCTCCCAAAATCGAAGAAGCTTTGGAACTTCTAGACAAAGTTATGCAGGAGACACGGCATATCATTCTCAATCTCCGTCCTCCCTTACTTGACGATCTGGGGCTTGAAGCCACCCTTCGTTGGTATATCGATCATGTTACTTCGGGAACTAATCTCACCTGCCAACTTTTCTTCGAGGTGGAGGAAGAGGCCATCCCTGAAGCCTACAAAATCATCCTTTATCGCATTACTCAGGAGGCCCTGAGTAACGTGATAAAACACGCCCGGGCAGATTCGGTCAGTATCCGCTTAAAAAGAGACGGTAAGCGCATTCTCTTAACTATTGAGGACAATGGAATTGGTTTCAATCCTCAAGAAGAGAATAACCAGCAACGTCCGGGAGGCTATGGCCTGATGAGTATTAGGCAGAGGGCCTGCTTTGTAGGAGCCACCTTTGAAATCCATTCCCGTCCTGGAGAGGGAACCAAAATCGAAGTGGGGTTTCCTATATGAGTCTGAAAGTGGGGTCTCTCCATGGAGAAGATTTTCCTTTTACCGGAAGTCCGGTATTAGTATCACCAGGAGAAGCAGCCTGGGGGAAAAACCTGATCCTTGAAACCATCCTGGGCGCCTGTGTAGGAGTGGCTATCTATGATCTTAAAAGAAACATCGGAGGACTTCTCCACGCCATCCTTCCGGAGGGATCACCAGAGAAAGAAGCTGAATACCCCTATAGATATGTCCGAAGCGGGATTCAAGCTCTCTACCAAGAGATATTAGCCCTTGGGGGAAAAAACGAAGATCTGGTAGCCGTGGTTACTGGAGGCGCCTCGGTACTTAGGGAACCAGATCGTCATGCTGTAGGGGCCCGAAACGCTCTAGCCAGCCGACGATACCTAAAAGAACTGGCCATCCCAGTAATAAGAGAAGATGTAGGAGGACACTTTCCTCGCCGTCTCCTGCTTGATCTGAACACCCTTAAGGTAAAAATTACTTCTTCATCCCGAAAGGCCATAAAGGGACCCGTCCCTCAGGAAACCCCACTTATTGAGGAGATTCAAAGGCTTGAAGAAAGGATCGACCGTCTTCATCCTCAAACAGAATTGGCTCTTAAAGTCTGGAGGTTAGCCCGTGATCCAACCGTAAATTTTAAGAATCTTGAAAAAGAAATCCTTAAAGATCAGGCCTTAACGGCCAATATTCTCAAGGTTTCCAACTCTGCCTTCTATGGTCTCAAAGAAAAGGTTTCATCTCTCTCCCAGGCTATTGCCTTTTTGGGGCTAGAGACCTTCCGAAGGGTGGTTATGGTTTCGGCTTTGGCGGGTGTGTATGATCGTGACCTACCTGGCTACCAGCTTGAGAGAAAAGAACTCTTCCGCCACGCCTTAGCCTGTGCCATGATCTCGGAGCTTATAGCCCGAAGAATAGGAATCAAGGAAAAAGAAGAGATCTATATCGCTGGTCTTATCCATGATATAGGCAAGATTCTCCTAGACGAGTTTGCCCGCGATCTCTTTGATCAAATCATCCGCCTGGTTCTTTTTCACAATCGGCTCTTTTTAGAGGCTGAGAGAGAGCTCATAGGAACAGACCATGCTACCGTGGGGGGGATTGTGGCCCAAAGATGGGGTTTCCCCCCGGCCCTGCTTGAGGCCATAATTTTCCACCATGAGCCTTCTATGGCCCCCTCAAACCCTGAGGTAGCAGCTGTAGTTCATTTGGCCAATATTGTCGCCTCCTATCTAGGGGTAAGTGGGGGGCAGGGTAGTTTTTCTAATCCTCTTGATCCTAGGGCGATGGAGATCCTGTCCCTAGACGACATGGATTCCATTTTGGATGAGGCCTGTGGGCTGGTTAACACTATTTTCTGACTCAAAAAGTGAGGAAATCCTGGAAGCCATTCTCCAGGAGGTCCGGATGCAAATTGGGATCGACTTTCGGGAATATAATCGCAACACCCTTAAAAGGCGTCTGGCCAGAAGGATGGCCCTGGCGGCTTGCAACCATCTTGAGGAATATCTGGATTTTCTTAAAACCACCCCCTCTGAGGGAATAGCCTTAGCCCAAGAATTTACCATTAAAGTGAGTCGCTTCTTTCGGGACAAAGAGGTCTTTGAATTTTTAAAGGAAAAGATCCTGCCCGGGCTTTTCAGACAGGCTAAAAGGGACTTCGGACTGATCCGCATCTGGAGCATCGGTTGCGCCCGTGGAGAAGAGCCTTACTCCTTGGCCATTTTGATCCAAGAGCTAAAAGAGGCCCTCCTCTTGGAGGAGATCGTCTGCCGAATATTTGCTACCGATATAGACCAACAAGCCCTGGATTCAGCCAGAAAGGGTGTCTTTGGCCCCGAGGCTTTGAAAGATGTCAGCCCGGAAATCATCGAAAAATACTTTATTCCCTTATCTGGCCCCAAACCTCTTTTTCAGGTCCGCCCGGAGATCCAAAAAATGGTTGATTTTCTCCATCATGATGTTACCTCCCCCCAAACAACCTCACCGCCACCAGGGATCTACCACGAATATCAGCTGATTCTCTGTCGCTACCTTCTTATTTATTGCTCCCAGACCCTTAAAGGACGAGTCCTAAAAAAGCTTTACCGCGCTCTAGCTCCTGAGGGTTTTCTGGTGCTGGGTAAGGCAGAGTCAGTTTGTCCAGAACTCGGTGATTTTTTTGAACTTATAGACAAAGAAGCCCAAATATACAGAAAAAGGGGGCAAAATGAAGGATAACATACGCTCTTCAGGACTTTACGATGAAAAAGGGCTTCTTACTTATGCCATGCTTGATCAGGCTTACCACGCTACCCCCTGCCCCACCAGGATTATAGACCTAAATGGGCGGATTCTCTCCCAGAATCGAGCCATGAACCAGATTGTCAAGGTGGTCGGTGATGAGTATCAGGGGAAATATTGTTATGAGCTCCTGCGCACCATTGAAGTCTGCCAGACCGATCTCTGCCCCTTACGCCAAATAGAAGCCGGGCGCCAGATAGTAACCCTTAATGCTGACCGAGAAACCTTTGATGGCCATAGTTTTCCGGCCAAGATTATGGCTGCTCCCTTCAGAGATCCTGAAGGCAAAATAATAGGCATAATCGAGATAACTTTTGATCTTACAGAACATGTAGAGATTATCCAGCAACTTGAGGCCACTAACCAATCCCTTCAGATTATTCAGAGAGAGCTTGAGGCCTACAGTCAGTTTGTCACAGAATTAGTTAAAGAGATACGCCTTGATTCTTTAGCTCATAAGGCCTTAAAAGGGCTTGTCCAAGAAAGTCAAAGCCAGTTGGGGATTATCTATCTTCTTGATGGCCAGGACGGTGACCAACTACTCAAGCCCCTTACAACCTGGGGAATAGAAGGAAGTCCGCCGGTATTTTCTGTAGGACAGGGTCTCTCGGGTCAGGTGGCCAAAGATGGAAGTCCTCTCTTTTTGAGAGAGGTACCAGAAGACTATTTTCGAATTGGCTCAGGATTGGGAGAGAGTCCTCCACGAAGTTTGGCCCTCTTTCCTCTTAAGGTCGGAGATCAGCTTGTGGGCTTGGTAGAGCTGGCCAGCATACAGGACCTCTCCCCCAAAGAGGCCTTTCTTAAAGGGCTAATTAACCAACTGGCTATCGCCTTGTTCAATGCTGTTAGCCGTCAGAAGATTGAGGAACTTAACCTTGAACTTCAAGAAAAGAATCGTCTCCTTGAGCTCCAGAACGAGGAGCTTCAGGCCCAAAGCGAGGAGCTTATGGCCCAGGCCGAAGAAATTCAGTCCCAGGCCGAAGAGTTGGCCGCTCAACGGGATGTCCTGGAAAAGAAAAATCTAGAAATAGAAGAGGCTAATCGCTTAAAAAGTGAATTTCTTTCTAATATGAGCCATGAGCTGCGCACTCCCCTTAATGCTGTCTTGGGAATGGCCAGGTTGATGCTTGACGAGGCTGCTGGCCCCCTTACGGAACGTCAGAGAGAGTATCTCGAGGTTATCATCCGCAATGGCAACTCGCTACTTGAGCTTATAAATGACATTTTGGATCTTAACCGCATCGAGTCAGGCAAAATAGATATCTCATTTGCTGAATTCTCCCTGGATGACCTTCTTAAAGATGTTGAATCCAGCATCCGCCCCCTGGCGGAAAAAAAGAATCTCCGGTTCATTCTCTCTAGCCAAGAGGCCCCCAAAACTATAGTCACCGACCAGAAAAGACTCCGCCAAATTCTAATTAACCTTCTCTCCAATGCCGTGAAGTTTACTGAGGAGGGGGAGGTGGAACTTAAGATCCGCTTTAAAGAAGGGCCGGAGCGGGATTTTGTCTGCTTTGAGGTGAGGGATACAGGAATTGGTATCCCACCAGGACAAGAAAAGGTTATATTTGAGGCCTTTCGCCAGATAAATGGCTCTATTACTCGTAAATATGGTGGCTCTGGTCTGGGACTTCACATTGTCAAAAAGCTAACCGAGCTTTTAGGAGGTGAGATCTCGGTAAGAAGCCAGCCCGGTAAGGGGTCTGTCTTCAGTCTCACCCTTCCTCGAGATCGCCGCAGTAAGAGACGTCCATCGGATGAATCTTGGAAGGCTTTGGTCAAACAGGCTTTACACAAAGAAGTTGATCCCCAGGTGAAAACCTCCGGTGAAGAGAAAAAAGTCTTAGTGGTAGATGATGATATGATCGTCATCCGGGAACTGGGGGTTCTTTTAAGGAGCACCGGATGGCGGCTCTTTTTTGCCTTTGATGGCCAAGGAGGGCTTAAGATTGCCCAAGAAAAGCGACCAGATCTCATCATTCTGGATCTCAAAATGCCTATTATGGATGGTTTCACCTTTCTGGAGCACTTGGTTAAAGACCCCGAGATAGCTGATATCCCGGTTATAGTTCTCACCTCTATGGATCTAAATGAAGCCCAAATTCGGGAACTTAAGGGCAATATTCAAGGAATCATTTACAAAGGAAACATTGGTCGGGAGGAATTAATAAATCAGATCAAGAAGGCCCTTGATTCCATGGCCTCCCCTGAGCTTGTCAAGGAGCCACCACCGGCCAGGATACGACCTGG
Organism: Thermosulfuriphilus ammonigenes; assembly: GCF_011207455.1. Lineage (GTDB taxonomy): Bacteria > Desulfobacterota > Thermodesulfobacteria > Thermodesulfobacteriales > ST65 > Thermosulfuriphilus > Thermosulfuriphilus ammonigenes. The sequence continues at coordinate 12,038 of NZ_CP048877.1, read as the reverse complement.
AGGGAGAAAGATTTTGGTGGCCGAAGACAACCCTGACAATCAATACTTCATCGAAGAGATCCTTAAAAGACATGGATTCAAGATCATCCGGGCCCTAAATGGACGAGAGGCCATTGAGCTGGCCTCACTGGAAAGGCCCGATCTCATCCTTATGGATATTCAAATGCCAGAGATAAGTGGGCTGGAGGCGGGGCAACTCATCCGAAGGCTTCCTGGTCTGGAAGACGTGCCCATCATAGCCCTGACAGCCAAGGCCATGGCCGGAGATCGAGAAAAGATCCTGGCCAGCGGCTGTAATGACTACATTGCCAAGCCTTTTGTTCCCGAAGATTTGATCAACGTGGTCTACAAATGGCTCCCCAAAAATTAGACCATCAGGAAAGAGCCGGGCCCCAAGGAGCCCGAATTCTGGTGGTAGATGATAATCCAGACAATCTCCTTCTCCTTGAGGGTGTTCTCTGCGGAGCTGGCTACAGGGTAATCAAGGCCTCCTGCCCCGGAGAGGCCTGGGACATCCTCCGCCGGGAGGCGGTGGATCTTATCATTTGCGACGTAATGATGCCCGAGATCTCTGGTTATGACTTTTGCCAACTTCTGCGAAAAGATCCCAAACTAAGGGATATTCCCGTGGTGCTTATTACCTCCAAGAGACTTGAGGTCAGCGATGCCATCTTGGGGATGGAAGCCGGGGCTGACGATTATCTCACCCGCCCCATTGACCACCGCCTGCTGGTACAGAAGATTCAGGTCTTAATCACCAAAAAACACCAAAAAGAGGCCCTAGAAGAGAGGCTTGAAGAGCAGGAAGAAAGGCTTAAGGCCCTGATCAGCTTTACCAACATGATCGTCCATGACATGAGAAATCCTCTCCAGGTGGCCATGGGTTATCTGGATCTCATCCTCCAGGAGAATCTTTCCTCCCGACACCGTCGCTGGCTTTCTCTAGTCTATGAGGTGCTGAATCGCCAAAGGCAGTTTTTGGAGGATCTTCTCATTCTGGCGGCCACCAGAGATGGAAGGCTCAAACCGGAGATAAGACCGGTACGCTTAGATGAAGTCATTCAAAACTTAGTGGCCCTATATCAACAACAGGCAAAAGAACAAAAACGCCAAATTGTCTTTGAGAATCTCTCCGGAGATCAGCAAATACTCAGTGACCGAAGGCTTCTTACCCGAGTAATAGATAATCTTCTGGCCAACGCCATGAAGTATGGCTGTGGTGACATCCATCTCCGGCTTGAGGAGGCCCACCTTTCAAACCTCATAAACCAGGACTCAGCTCGGGGGATTGTCTTCAGTATCTTTAATCATTGCCCACCAATTCCTATCGAACTTCAACGAACGGTCTTTGAACCTTTTGTCCAGTTACCCTCCGGAGGAAAGAAGGGAGGCATTGGCCTAGGGCTTTATTTTTGCCGTTTGGTCCTGGAGGCCCTTGGGGGAAGGTTGGGATTGGTCTCTCCAGCCCCCAAAAGTAATGAAGGGGTGATTTTCTACTTTTTCCTTCCCCCAGAACCTCCTCAGGCTATATACCCTCGACATTGATACCGGCCAGATACTGGGCGATGGCTCGGTCATAGGCGGCTGTAGTCTCAAAGACCTTGCGGGCTAAAAGAAAGCGGGTTTTCAAGGTGGTCTGGCCGTCATTTTCTCTCATCTCTTTGAGGACCATTTCGTAGTCGGCCGGATCTACCACCACCGTCACATAACGGAAGTTCTTGGCCGAGGCCCTTAAGAGCGTGGGGCCTCCGATGTCGATGTTCTCGATGGCAGTATCCAGATCGGCCCCGGAAGCCACCGTTTTTTCAAAGGCATAAAGGTTGACAGCCACCAAATCGATAGGTGCGATACCATGCTCGCGAAGGGCCTCCATATGATCCGATTTCTCCCGAATAGCCAAGATACCTCCATGAATAGCCGGATGAAGGGTCTTTACCCGACCATCGAGCATCTCTGGAAATTTTGTTACCTGAGAGACATCAGTTACCGGAACGCCAGCCTCCCGAATAACCCGAGCGGTACCTCCAGTGGAGATGATCTCCACCCCCATCTCATGGAGGGCTTTGGCAAAAGAGGCCACTCCGGTCTTGTCCGTTACACTGATCAGGGCTCGTCTTATCATGATTACCCCCTCTAAAGACTTTTGAAATGCCTTGTAGCACGCCGCAAAAAGAGGAACAAGGGTATGAAAATGCGGAAGGTCAATAACCGAGAACAATTACCTCCTGTTTGACCTCCGTTTTTTCCAGGATGAGGAAATCCCCACAGAGGAGGCAGATGAGAGCCTCGGCTTCAAAGTAACGGACTTCCCCCTTCTCTTTCACGGCCCAGACCAGTCTTCTTGGCTGATAGCACCCCTGACAATCCTTATGGCGGCATTTCATATCATTTCTCCTCAAAAAGCTCTCCCAGGATTACCGGAGCTAGATCCCGAAGATCGCTTGAGGCCACCAGGACCAGTTGGCCGGGAAGACGGTGTTCCTGGAGGAGATCAAGGTAGTAAGCTAGCTCTCTTCGAGCATTAAAGGCGACCCCTAATCCGCCATTTTTGGCTAACCAAGCAAGGACGGCGGCATCTCCCATAGAATCCCCGATATGAGCCACCTCCGTTATATGGAGCCCTCTCCGGAATATCTCTTCAGCCAAGAGGCGAGCCTTAGCCTCTTCCCGATCAACAAGGAGATCAATTTCTCCGGAGAGAAAAAAATTTTTCCCTGGCGTCTCACCTCTTATAAGAGAAAGACCGACCTTGAAGACCTCCTCCTCGGAGACTTTTTGCCCTCTCTCATCCACAAAACCGAGACGGTTGGCCAAGATTCGAGCAAAGGGAGCCTGTCCCAGTGATTGCCTGAGAAGTTCGTTCCAGAGAGAAAGGACAATGGTATAGCCGGTAGAGTTAATGATCTGAATTAATCCGGCCCTTGCAAACTCCCCTAAAGTCTGCCTTAGGCCAGGTAGTTCAGGAAGAGAACAAACATAAGAGACTACATCCTCAAGGGAAAGCCCGGCCAAAAGTCGGGCTAGTTCCAAGAGAGTGGTCTTTACCGGCCGTTGACCGGCTGTCTGGGCTTCAACAATCTCTCGGGCCCTCTCTTCTTGCCCCGCCAAACGGGCCAGAGCTACCATAGTATTTTCAGCCACCAGGGTCTGGTTGACATCCCACGAAAGGAGCTTTAGCCCCGGCCAGAAACAACAAAAAAGAGGCCCGGGGTCCGGTCTCTGTGAGTAGCGAATATCCATAAAAGTTCTATACCCTTGGGGCTCAAGGGATGTAAAGGCCATCCGGCCAGATTGATCAAAGAGAGTTTGGCCTCCCCCTGTGTAGACAGAAAGAAAAATTTATGCTACCAATCAGGCCTTAAAAATTCTGGCTTTAAGAGGGCCCCGGGTGCCTCTTTCAAGGAGAGGTTAAACGGGAAGTCCGGTGCAAGTCCGGCGCTGGCCCGCAACCGTGACCGGGGACGAACGCCGCTAGGCCCGGAGGGACAAGCCTCCGGGTGACAGGCCACTGGGGTCGGGAGGCCCTGGGAAGGCGCGGCAAGTAGGTTGATCCGGAAGCCGGGAGACCGGCCCGCGGCCCCTTGAAGGAGCGAGGCTTCGGGGCTAACTGCCTCGTTCCTGAAGGGTTTCCCTCCCTTCCAGGAACCTTCCCTGAAGCCTCCTCACGAAAAAAATCGCGAGGAGGTGTTCTATGTCGTGGAGGACAGTCTTTTTGGGCCCTCTTTTTGTGCTACTGGTCTTTATGGTCTCTGAGGTCTGGGGACAGGAGGCGATAGAGGCCGGTGAGGTGGTGGTCACCGCTACCAGAGCCCCGGTGGCGGTAGAAAAACTTCCTGATTCGGTAACCATAATCTCCAAAAAGGAAATCGAAAATCGTCGAGTAGAGAGCCTCTATCAGATTTTGGAGACCTATCCGGCCATTGATGTCAAACACAATGGCTGGCTGGGACAATGGGGTTACATTCGCTTAAGGGGCGGCAAAAACCAGGACACAGCTGTGCTTTTTAACGGTATCCGTATTTACAATCCCACCAATCCAGCCAACGATTTTGGAGACTTCTGGAGCTATGTGGATGTCTTCGATCTTGAGCGTATCGAGATCGTCAGAGGCCCCCAGAGCTCTCTTTATGGTTCAAACGCCATGACCGGAGCCATTCAGATCTTCACTCCCAAAGGTGGGGGGCCAAACCGGGCCTATGTTCAAGGAAAATTCGGTCGCTATGATACCTGGCGAGGGGCTTCAAGTATCCGAGGAACTATGCGAGGGGTTGGCTACTATCTAGGGCTTTCAGGAATTAACGCCGGCGGTCTCTATAAAGATAGCAAGTTCCGCCAGACCACCTTTGACACCAATCTCAATACCGAAATCTTTAAGGACCGAGGCTCTAAAAAGTTAGAGCTGGATTTAAATTTCCGCTATGCCTACTCATTTCTCAATTATGGTCAGTGGGACTATAAAAGTTTTTTGGCCTACAATGACCCTAATGCCGAAAGAAGACAAACCATCCTCATCAGTAACCTTAAAATTTCCCAGAAGCCCTTTTCTTGGTGGGACTGGAGCCTTAACCTGGGTTACAACTTCTTTCGGACAGATCGTTTTGACCCCAATGATGGTATCCTAGGGTATCGCCCAGACGGAAGCGCGGTGACAGATTCGGCCTCCGAAGGCCTGTCGCGGGGGAAAACCTATCCGGTGGTCTTCCTTAACCACTTTCGCTACCAGGACTGGGCTACTCTGACGGCTGGAGTTGAATATTACCGGGAACAAGGGCGTTATTACTACGCTTCCAGTTACAGTACGGCTGATTATTCTGATGAGATCGACACCTTTGCTTATTATGCCAATCTTTTTCTCCTCCTCTGGCAGGATCGTCTGGCCCTTAACCTAGGCGGACGGATCGACGACCATGAAGAGTTTGGCACCCATACCACCTATAAGATAGGAGCGGCTCTTCTTCTTCCTTATGGTCTCAAGCTCAAAGGTAACCTGGCCACTGGTTTTCGGGCTCCCTCCCTCTTTAACCTCTACCATCCTCGTTACGGCAACCCCAACCTGGATCCTGAGGAAAGCACCGGCGGCGACATTGGTATTGAACAAAATCTCCTGGGAGGGAGGATTCACTGGGAGGCAGTCTATTTCAATACCCACTATGAAGATCGTATCGGCTTCAATTACACCACCTGGAGCTATTATAACTCCGGAACGGCCAACGTCTCGGGGCTGGAGACCGTCCTTGAGGCTGGCCTTACCTCATGGCTAAAGCTATCAGCCAATTATACCTACACCGACGGACAAGAAGACAAATATGAAAACCTGGCTCTGGTACCCCGACATAAAGTGGGTCTAAGAGGCACTATAAATTGGCAGAAGATTACCGCCGGGATCTACTACCAGTACACCGGCCGACGTTATGCCTATGATCACAAACACATTATTACTGATTTTAGCCGAGTGGATTTAAGCCTATCTTATCAGGTCAACCGGGTAATTGAACTTTACAGCCGCATCGAAAACCTCTTTGATGTAAACTACGAAATGGCTAAAGGATACAAGGCACCAGGGCTGTCCCTTTTTGTTGGTCTGAAGCTAAAGAGCTTCTAAGAAAGACGGGGGCTCTTAAAAGAGCCCCCTATCTTTTTAATCTCCTTTCCAGGGTTAAAAAATTTTTATGCCCCTTGAACTTTTATCCTTATCCACCTACGGTGAGCATTTAAGCCTTTTTGAATCCGGGATTATTGAGGAGATAAAAGAAGAATTTGCCTTAGATGGCCTCGAAATCCTTCCTATTGGGAATCCACCGTCTGACATTGCTGATATCACGACTGGAGTTCACCTCCCCTTTCAGCCGGTTTGGCTTCCCTTCTGGTTTGAGGATCGGAATTACCTTCGAGAGGTCTTTCCAGGAGAGGAGAACCTGGGGCATTTTTTTGGTGGCTCGCAAAAGAAGGATTTCATTCAGCTAGTCAGGGACTGGTTAAAAAAATCTCTCCGGCTTAAGCCCCAATACCTGGTCTTCCACGCCGCCAATTGTAATCTAGAGGAGGTCTTCAGCCTCTGTCACCGCTACGACAAAAAGACTGTCCTCAGAGAGGTAGCCAATCTCGTTAATGAGGCCCTGGCTGAACCCCTCAGGGAGACAACAATCCTTCTCCTCTTTGAAAATCTTTGGTGGCCGGGGCTCACCCTCAGAGAGCCATGGGAGGTGGATTACCTCTTTGGACGTCTTAAGATCCCTAAAGAACAGTTGGGAATTATGCTTGATGTCGGTCACCTTCTCAACACCCGTGGGGGAACGGTTTCTGAAGAGGAGGCCATCGGCTGGTTGCAGGCCTTTCTGACCCAAATGCCCTCGGAGATAAGAAAATCCATCTTAGGGGTTCACCTCCATCTTTCTCTCTCCAGACCAGAGCTTTGGCGTCCCGATGAGCGGGGTTTGAGCAAGTTGTTTCAGCTAAAGGATCCCTTGAAACGCTACCGGCTGGCCCGAGAACGGGTGGCCAAGATGGATGAACATCGTCCCTTCAGACAAGGAAAAATCGCGGAAATCATTAATTATTTAGGCCCTAAATATTTAGTCCATGAGTTTCGCTACACCAATAGCAGAGAACTTCGTTGGGGGCTCAAAAGTCAAAAAGAGGCCCTTGGCTGGCAATAAAAAAGGGGTGAGTCTTAAGAACTCACCCCCCTTAAAGACAACCTTTTCTTTCTACTCACTACTCAGCCGCTCGCTCCCTTACGGAGATGGTTATCTTGTAAAGGATAGTTAGAATAAGGAAACCTACCGCCCAAACCCCAAGAGAAATAGAGAGCTCCGGTAAGGTTGGAGTATATTCGGTGATTTTCTCGAAGGGATTGGGTATAAAACCGCCTACCACCAGCCCCATGCCCTTGTCGATCCAGGTAGAGGCAAAGACTGAAAGACAGCCTAAGACAAGCAGAGGAATACTGTTTCGGAAAAACGGAGGAATAAGGAGGACTAAGGAAACCACGGCAAATATGGCTGACATTCTCAACCAAGGCACCAGATTGCGATGTCCTTCTAAGCCGGCAAAGAGGTAGATCCAGGGATGTTTGTGACCAGGTATATTGCTATAGAAGGCGGTGAAAAGCTCACAGAGGAGGAAAAATACATTGGCCGTCATGGCGTAGGCCACGATTTTGCCGATGGCCCGAATAGCATCAAGGCCTGGGTCAAACTTACTTACGCGGCGGACAATCAGAGCCAGGATAATCAAAAGAGCCGGTCCGGAGGCAAAAGCTGAGGCCAAAAACCGGGGGGCCATAATAGCCGTCAGCCACATATGACGTCCAGGAAGACCGGCGTACAAGAAGGCCGTCACGGTGTGAATGCTAAAGGCCCAGGGAATAGAAATATAGATAAGGATCTTGACCCAAGAAGGAGGCGTAGATCCCTTATATTCGGCGTGCAGGTGGGACCAGCCAATAAGGATATTGAGTAGCAGGTATCCATTGAGAACGATCATGTCCCAAAAAAGGATCGAATTCGGAGTGGGGTGAAGAACGACATTGAAGATTCGCATAGGTTGACCAATGTCAACAAAGATAAAGAGAAGACACATACTGACAGCGGCCACCGCCAGAAACTCGCCGAGGAGGGTAATCTTTCCGAATTTTTTGTAGTTGTGAAGGTAATAAGGAATAACAAGCATAACCGCTGAGGCAGCCACTCCGACTAGAAAGGTAAACTGGGCTACATAAAAACCCCAAGAAACATCTCGACTCATTCCGGTGATTCCCAGACCAAACTTGAGCTGCCTTAAGTAGTTAATAAAACCAATACCAATAATAACCAGTAGGAAGGCAACCCAACCCCAATATCTTTTGCTGCCGACTAACGCCTTCTCAAGCATAAATCACCTCACCGTTAAACGATGTAGAAGACACAAGGGCCGGTTCCCAACTCGGGCTTCCGGCGAATACTGAAATTTTCCCTTAGGGCCACACTGACCTCCGAATCAGGATCAGCTAAATCCCCAAAAACCAAGGCCCCGGCCTTACAGGCCTCCACGCAGGCCGGACGCAATCCTCGAGCCAGCCTCTCTACACAGAAGTTACACTTCTCCACCACACCCTTCATCCGGGTGGGAAACTCAAGATAGGGATTCTTAATATAAGGACGAGGGTCTTCCCAGTTGAAGCTTCGAGAACCATAAGGGCAGGCAGCCATACAGAACCGGCAGCCAATACAGCGGTGATAATCCATGGCCACTATTCCATCAGGACGCTGAAAAGTGGCCTTGGTAGGGCAAACCCGAACACAAGGTGGATGCTCACAGTGATTACAAAGCAGAAGAAAAGGAAGCTCCTTAAAAAGTTCCTCGTTAAATTCATGCTCTTGGTCCGGGAAGGCGTGCTTGTACTCCTCCTTCCAGATCCACTTCACCTCGTGCTTCTTATTGGGAATGTTGGGCACGTTGTGAACATAATGACAGGCGGAAATACACTCATTACAGTGTTCGTGCTCCAGACACTTCTTAATGAAGATAGCCATAGCCCATCTTTTGGCCCTTAATGCCCCCTCTGGCACCTCCACTCGGGTCTGGGCCGCCTGAGCCCGACTCCGATCAAGGAGCTCCACAATGGAGCCACTTCCCAGGCCAACCAAACTAGATAGACCGGCTATTTTAAGGAAGCTTCTTCTGGTGACGCCCATTTCTTCGTCTCCTCCGGAACATAGTGACAATCCCAACAGTAAGGCTTTACGGCCACGTAGTTGTGACACTGATCACAGAATTCCTTTTTCTCGGTGTGACACTGTTTGATACAGGTATTCTGGAGACTGATATTAAACTTCCGTCCCCAGTAACCTACATAAACACGTTTACCATCACGCAGAGCCCAATCTCTCCAATGGTTGAGGAGCTTCATATGTTCGGCCCGCATAAACTCTTTGGACTCTACACAACGTTTTTCCGTTTTGGGCAACTTGGGCTTAGGAGCCGGCGCGGCCTTGCCCATGTTTACCCAGAAGGGAAAGGTGAGAAAAAGCGCAAAAATAACCAACCCTGGAATGATCTTGCCACCGTCGTACATTACTCACCCTCCATTCCTTTGAGGGGCTGGAAACGGAGATCTGTCTCTCTTTCCTTCTCCCCTTCCATAATCAGGGCGTTACCTACCAGCTCGTGGACACCACAGACAGAGACTTCCGGCACCCAGTAATTCATCAAGGTGGTCAAAACAGCCCTATCAATGGCGCAAACACAGGAAAGCATGTTTACCCCATGCTTCTTGTTAACCTTCTCCACGGCGTTGGCCCGGGGAAAACCACCCCGCATCCGCATCTCCATAAACTCGTCGGTATTGAGACCCGAGCCGCTACCACAACAGAAGGTCTTCTCCCGAATGCAGTTTTCAGGCATCTCATAAAAATTGTTACAAACATGCTTTAAAATATAGCGAGGCTCCTCAAAAAGCCCCATGGCCCGAGAGGGATTACAAGAATCATGGAAAGTCACTGTTAGATGGTCATTACGGCTAGGATCAATCTTGAGTTTGTTGTGCTTAATAAGATCAGCCGTGAACTCCGTAATATGGACCATCTTGGTGGCCTTGGCATTTTCGAACTTTGTACCGGTGATAGGGGATACTGGCTCCTCGAGGTTGGACGGTGGTGGCCCATTCATGGTGTTCATGTACTGATGCACCACCCGCCACATATGACCACACTCACCGCCCAAAATCCACTTGACCTTGAGCCTCTCCGCCTCATGGTACATTTTGGCATTGAGCTTTTTCATCATCTCGTGGGAGGTGAAAAGACCAAAATTACCTCCCTCTGAGGCATAGGTGCTAATGGTGTAATCAAGACCAATATGATGGAAAAGGAGGATGTAGCCCATCATAGTGTAGATACCGGGATCAGCAAAGAAATCCGCCGAAGGGGTAATAAAAAGGATCTCTGCACCTTTCCGATTGATGGGCACCTCAATCTTAAGACCCGTTATCTCCTCAATATCCATAAGGAGATATTCAATATTTTCCTTGATGGTATGAGGCTGAAGTCCTAGGTGGTTTCCAATAAAGGCCGAATTTCTTACCGGCTCAAGAATCCAGTTAATATTACAACCCACCAAATGAAGAAGTTCCCGAGCCAGGATGGTAATCTCGGCCGTATCAATCCCATAGGGGCAAAAAACCGAACACCGCCGGCATTCGGTGCACTGATAATAGTAGTAGAACCACTCTTTAATGACGTCTTCTGTCAATTCCCGGGCCTTGGCTAGGCGACCGAGGATTTTGCCAGCCTTAGAAAATTCCCCTCGATAGACCGAACGGAGAAGCTCGGCCCGCAACACGGGCATGTTTTTAGGATCTCCAGAGCCCAGAAAAAAGTGACATTTGTCAGCACAGGCCCCGCAGCGGACACAGATATCCATAAAGAGCTTGAAGCTGCGGAACTTCTCCAGACGATCCCTGATGCCATCAAGGACGATCTCCTTCCAGTTGGAAGGGAGCTTCCAGTCCTCATCCTTTGGAGACCACTCTCTAGGATTGGGAAGCCCCAACTCCTTAACAACACTTACCTTGCCCGGATAACACCAAGTACCCTCCCGAAAGTCGGGCTTGGTGTCCATCCAATCCTTCTCTGGTGGGGTATAATCTATCTTTAACAGCTCTTCAGGTTTGGGAGTCTTAGCCATGCCTCATCCTCTCCAAAATTTCCGAAATATTTAGGCCTCTTGCTTTTGAGCCTCTTCCTGACCTTCTCCTTCCTCAGAAGAGGGCTGTGCCTCACCCTCTTCGTCAAGGGGAATACCCGCCCCAATAAGCTTATCGCGGAAGGTCTCCTCCCACTCCTTATAGGTGACAAACTTAACCGGATAGTTCCAAGGATTAATATGACGGACTTCCCGACTGTTGTTGGGAAGGTTCCGCGTCGGGCTCAAAAAGACCCCAGCCATATGGACCAGCTTACTAAAAGGAAAGTAGATGAAGAGGGCACAAACAAAACCAAGATGGATAAAGAAGGGAAGGCCTACACCCTCTGGTACCTTGGGGTGAAAGGTGGCCAACCCCATAGTCAGCTCTTTGACTCCAACAATATCCGTCTTGGTGAAATAACGCATAGAAATACCGGAGAGCACCAGCCCCAGAATAAGAAAGAGAGGAAAATAATCTCCTGCGTGAGAGATATATCGCACCTGAGGAATCCAGAGACGACGAACAAAAAGGAAGAGCAGAGCCAGAACAACAACCACATCAGTAACATACATATGGGGAGCCCCTATCTGAAGGAAACCATCAACGGCATCAAGGAGTTGCACAAGACCCGGCACCGGCTGGGTAAAGAACCGCAGATGGCGGATAAAAATTACAAAAAAGGAAACATGAAAGGCCAGAGCCCCCAACCAGAGCCATTTAGTTGAGCCATAGATCAGCTGCCGACCCTTAAGCTCCCCCTTAAGATTACGAAAGAGAGAGCGAAAAAGGAGAATCTCCAAGGCCATCCGCAAAACCACCTCAGAGTTGCTGGCCGGAGCCTCCAGCTTGTTGTATTTAATCCACGGCAAAGACTTCTGCTGGCCACAGGTGGTAGGGATACGGAAGGGCACCGGCGATTGGGCCCACTTAACCACCCGGTAGATGATCCCCCCAAGAAAAGTAGCAAAGGCTACATAAGGGATCACCACCCCAAACAAGTAGCGCAAACCAGCCAACTCAACACCTAGATAAACAAATAAAACGAGGGCACCAACTACTATGAGGGAAAATATAACTCCCATTTACCTTACCTCGCTTCACATAAACTGTCTGTATTTCTTGAATTTGGGTTATCTGGTTCTGGATCATATATCATATTGGCCCGCTTAAGAAGCAAATAGGCCTTTCTCTTCCATTCATCTACCTTAAGCTCATACAACTTCTCCCGGCAAGACACATAAACATCAAAAGCCTTAAGAATAAGCTCGTCTATCCGGAAGAAAAATTCCATCAGTTCATCGGGATCACTTCCCCTAAGCTCCTTCCGGATCACTGACTTAAGCTGAACAAGAAAATACAAGGCCTGAGAGGG